>NZ_JAKOIW010000015.1 GCF_022206305.1 Gordonia sp. 'Campus'
CGCGGAGGCACCGCCCCGCCCTGAGGCACCCTCGCGTCCCGACGCACCCGCGCATCCGGAGTCGCCACGGCGACCCGCCCCGCCGCGCGTGACCCCGCCTCCGCCTGCCCCGCGGTCGGTGACCCCGCAGCCTGCGCAGCCGCGGAGTGCGCCCGTCGAGGAGGACGACCTCGACACCGACTTCACGATGGCCCGCCCGGGCGCGTACACCCCGTCGTACCGCGACGAGGCCGGTCATGACGACGTCCGGACCCGCCCGTCGCAGGCTCATGGGTCCGAGTCGCCGGACGACGACTGGTGGCCCGGGGTCGACGATGTCGAGCCGGCCCAACAGACCCGGCGCCCGCCGCGCCGCAACCGCAAGAAGCGACGCATGGTCCTGGTGCTCGCCCTGGTGTTCATGCTGGCGCTGATCACCGGCGTGGGCTACTACGGACTGCGGGCCACCGGAATGCTCGAGTCGCGCAAGGACTATTCCACCGCCGCGGGCGCGGGTGATGTCGTCGTCGACATCCCCGACGACTCGACGCTCGCCGACTTCGGACGCATCCTCGTCGACGCCGATGTGGTCGGCAGCGTGCGCGCATTCGTCGACGCCGCCGACGGCCAGCCCATCTCGGGCGGCCTCTACAAGATGCGCACCCAGATCCCCGCCAGCACGGCTGTCGAGATGCTGACCGACGACGGGGCACAGCACCGCGTCGGTCGCGTGGTGATCCCGCCGGGCCTTCAGCTCGACTCCAAGACCGGTGTCGACGGCAAGGTCACGCCGGGCATTTTCCAGCTCATCGAGAACGCGACCTCGTTCTCTGTCAACGGACAGCAGGAAGGTGTCACCGTCGCCGACCTCGAGAAGGCGGCCGCCGGGGCGACCCCGGAGGAGCTCGGCGTGCCGGAGTGGGCACGGCGCAACGTCGTCGAGATGACCGGTGACCATCGGCGCATCGAGGGCCTCATCGCACCGACGACATGGGAACGCGTCGAGCCGGACCACACCGCGACCCAGATCCTGCAGGAGATGATCTCCCAGAGCGGAACGATGTTCCAGCAGTGGGGTCTCGTGGATCGCAACAACTCCGGGCTCGATCCATATCAGACGCTGATCGCCGCTTCGATCGTGGAACGCGAGGTGCGCCACGTCGAGGACGCGCCGAAGGTCGCACGCGTGATCCGCAACCGGCTCGATCGGGATCAGTTGTTGCAGATGGACTCGACGCAGAACTACACCGCCGACATCACCAACATCGACGTGCACGGTGAGGCGTACAAGGCCGACAACGAGTGGAACACCTACCGGTACAAGGGGTTACCGCCGACCCCGATCGCCGCGGTTGGCGTGCCCGCGCTGGAGGCGATGCTCGATCCGGCACCGGGTTCCTGGCTGTACTTCGTGACCGTCGACACCGCCGGGACCACGCTGTTCGCCGACACCTTCGAAGAACACAAGCGCAATCGCGAGGTCGCCTGCCGGAACAAGCTGGTGGCCACGGGATGTAGTCAGTGAGCAGCGTGCCTGTCGTGAACACCGCGCCCGTCCACACCCGTTCGCCGTACGGCGATCACCGTCGCGCAGCGGTTCTCGGCTCTCCGATCGCACATTCACGTTCGCCGCGTGTGCATCTCGCGGCGTACCGCGCGCTCGGGCTCCACGACTGGGGTTACGACCGCATCGAGTGCACGGCCGAGCAATTGCCCGACGTCGTCTCCGGGGCCGATCCCGACTTCATCGGTTTCTCGGTCACGATGCCCAACAAGCTGGCGGCGCTGGCGTTCGCCTCGGAACGGACCGAGCGTGCCGAGCTCGTCGGCTCGGCCAACACCCTGGTGCGGATCGAGGGCGGGTGGCGGGCCGACTGCACCGATGTCGACGGGATGGCCGGGGCGCTGACCGATCTCGCCGTCGATGCCGACATCGCCGCCGGGGCGGCGCCGATCGCCGTCGTCGTCGGGGCCGGCGGGACCGCGCTGCCGACGGTTCTGGCGCTCGCCGGTGCGGGCGTCACCGACCTCACCGTCGTCGCGCGTGATTCCGGACGCGCGACACCGGTTCTCGCGTTGTGTGAGCGACTGGGGATCGCCGGCCGCGTGTCCGCGTTCGAGCCCGGCCCCGAGCTGGATCGCGTCTGCAGCGGCGCGGCCGTGGTCGTGTCGACGGTGCCGGCCGAGGCGGCCGCGACGCTGGCGCCTTCGGTGGCGCTCGCGCCCAAAGTCGTCGATGTGATCTACGACCCGTGGCCGACGCCGCTCGCGACCACCGTGGGCGCCGCCGGCGGGCGGGTCGTCGGGGGATTGGTCATGCTCGTCAACCAGGCCTTTCGTCAGGTCGAACTGTTCACCGGACTGCCTGCCCCTCGCGATGTGATGGTCGAGGCGCTCACCGCCGCCGGCTGATCGGTTCCCGGACGCTCCCCAGGCCTCGTCGGTTGGGGATGGACGCCGCGAGGTGTCGGCCGCGGGCGGGACCCTTCGTCGATGACCGAGTTGTCGATCCTGGTGTGGCTGATCGCCGTCGCGGACACCGATGCGCGCACCCTGCGAATCCCCAACCGCCTCGTCTGGCCGGGAATCTGGGCGGTGGCGGTGGTGGGTGTCGTGCACCCGGAACCCGCAGTGGCCGCCGTCGTCGCCGCCGCGCCGTACGCGCTGTGCTTCGGCAGACGCTGGTGTGGGGGTGGTGACGTCAAGCTCGCCGCGGTCTGCGGCGGTCTCACCCTGAGGTGGGACGCGGCGCTGCTCATGGTCGCGGTGGCCGCGTCGTTGTCACTGGGCATCAGCGCGTACAGGGCTGTGACCCGCCGAGACACCGCCGCCCACGCCCACGGGCCGGTCCTCGTCGCCGCGACCGTGGTCGTCGCAGGCCTGCTGTGAGGTCTCGTCGGCGCCGCCGTCGGCCCGGCCGGACCCGCATGGAACAATCGATCACTGTGTTGCGCTGGATAACTGCCGGAGAATCCCACGGACCTGCCCTGGTCGCCATCGTCGAGGGCATGGTGGCCGGTGTCGAGGTCACCTCATCGGACATCGCCGAACAGCTGGCGCGCCGGCGCCTGGGCTACGGCCGTGGTGCGCGGATGAAGTTCGAGGCCGACAAGGTCACGGTGCTCGGTGGCGTCCGCCACGGCGAGACCATGGGCGGTCCGGTCGCGATCGAGATCGGCAACACCGAGTGGCCCAAGTGGGAGACCGTGATGGCGGCCGACCCGGTCGACGCCGCCGAACTCGAGGGCAGCGCCCGCAACGCGCCGCTCACCCGTCCCCGGCCCGGGCATGCGGACTACTCCGGAATGCTCAAGTACGGTTTCGACGACGCCCGACCGGTGCTCGAGCGGGCCAGTGCCCGCGAGACCGCCGCGCGTGTGGCCGCCGGTACGGTCGCCCGGAACTTCCTCCGGCAGGTGCTCGGCATCGACGTCGTCTCCCATGTCATCTCGATCGGCGCCAGCGATCCCTACGTCGGTCCGCCGCCGCGCATCTCCGACCTCGAGGCCATCGACGCCAGCCCGGTCCGGGCGTTCGACGCCGACGCCGAGGCGTCGATGATCGCCGAGATCGAGGCTGCGAAGAAGGACGGCGACACCCTCGGCGGCGTCGTGGAGATCGTCGCGACCGGTGTGCCGGTCGGCCTCGGGTCCCATGTCAGCGGTGAGACGCGTCTGGACGCACGCCTGGCCGCGGCCCTCATGGGTATCCAGGCGATGAAGGGCGTCGAGGTGGGCGACGGCTTCACCACCGCCCGGCGCCGCGGCAGCGAGGCGCACGACGAGATGGTCCCCGGTGCCGACGGCGTCCTGCGGTCGACCAACCGCGCGGGCGGCCTCGAAGGCGGCATGACCAACGGCGAGGACCTGCGGGTTCGGGTGGCGATGAAGCCCATCTCGACGGTGCCGCGCGCGCTCTCGACGGTCGACATGGCCACGGGGGAGACCGCGAGCGCCATCCACCAGCGTTCCGACGTGTGCGCCGTGCCCGCTGCCGGTGTCGTGGCCGAGGCGATGGTCGCGCTGGTCGTCGCGCAGGCCGCGCTCGAGAAGTTCGGGGGCGACTCGGTCACCGAGACCGCGGCCAACCTCCGCGCCTACCTGACCGCCGTCGAGGCGCGGCCGCCGCGCGCATGACACAGCCCCCGACCCCGGCGGTCCCGTCCCCGACGCGGGCGACGACGGGGAGGCGTCCGGCAGCGGTGCTGATCGGCTTCATGGGGGCCGGCAAGTCGACGGTCGGCCGGGTCCTCGCCGACCGGCTCGGTGTCGATTTCATCGACACCGACGTGGAACTCGTCCGCCGGACCGGGCGCAGCATTCCGGAGATCTTCGAGTCCGACGGCGTGGCCGCCTTTCGGACCATCGAAGAGAACGTGGTCACCGACGTCCTGGACAACCACGGTGGCGTCGTGTCACTCGGAGGCGGCGCGGTGACGACCCCCGGGGTACGCGACGCGCTCACCGATCAGCGGGTCGTCTACCTGCGCGTCTCGCCCGAGCGCGGGTACGCGCGGGTCTCCGGGACCGACCGCCCGCTCCTGGCGACCGGTGATCCCGCTGCGCGCTACGCGGAACTGCTCGCCGAACGAAGCGGCGTGTACACCTCGGTGTGCTCCTTCGAAGTGGACGCCGATCCCGATCCCGACACCGTCGCCGACGCCGTCGTCGTGCAACTCGCCCGTGAACTGATGTGAGGAAGCCGAGCATGTCCGAACCAGACCAGACCGGGATCGATCAGACCGGAACCGAACCCATCGCGATCCGGGTGAACGCCGGCGCACCGTACGACGTGACGATCGGCCGCGGTCTCCTCGGTGAGGTCGCCGCCGCCGCAGCGGGCGCCGACCGCATCGCCATCCTGTACCAGCCACCCCTTGGCAAAACGGCCGAGCAGGTGCGGGAATTCCTGGCGGGCAGGGGTTTCGACGCCCACCGGGTCGAGATCCCCGATGCCGAGGACGGCAAGGACCTGTCCGTCGCCTCCTTCTGCTGGGAGGTCTTCGGCCGTATCGGACTCAAGCGCAACGACAAGGTCATCAGCCTCGGCGGTGGCGCCGCGACCGACCTCGCGGGCTTCGTCGCCGCGACGTGGATGCGCGGCATCGGCGTCATCCACATCCCGACGACGCTGCTTGCGATGGTCGACGCGGCCGTCGGCGGCAAGACCGGTATCAACACCGAGGCGGGCAAGAACCTGGTCGGCTCGTTCCATGAGCCCGACGCGGTCCTCATCGACATCGGCACCCTGGAAACGGTGCCGCGCAACGAGATCGTCGCCGGCCTCGCCGAGGTCATCAAGACCGGCTTCATCGCCGACCCCGTGATCCTCGACATCATCGAGGCCGACCCCGAGGCCGCGCTGGATCCGACGGGCCAGGTCCTGCCGGAACTGATCCGTCGGTCGGTGCAGGTGAAGGCGAACGTGGTGTCGGCCGACCTCAAGGAATCCTCCCTGCGGGAGATCCTCAACTACGGGCACACGCTCGGTCACGCGATCGAGCGTCGCGAGCGGTACCGCTGGCGTCACGGTGCCGCGGTGTCGGTGGGTCTGGTCTTCGCCGCCGAACTCTCGCGCCTGGCCGGACGCCTCGACGACGCCACGGCGGATCGACACAAGGCCATCCTCGAGCTCGTGGGGCTGCCCACGACGTATGACCCGGATGCGTTCGGCGATCTCCTGCAGGGCATGGCGGGGGACAAGAAGAACCGGTCGGGTGTTCTGCGATTCGTGGTCCTGGACGGGCTCGCCAAGCCGGGCCGCCTGGAAGGGCCCGACCCCAGTCTGATCGCAGCCGCGTACTCCGCGGTGGCGGGCGGCCCGGCGGCGAAGAGCACCTCGGTACTCCTCTAGCCGCCGTACCGCTCCAGCCGCTGGTCGCCTCGGGCTGCGTCACCCGTCGCGGTCGATTCCGACCGCGACGGGCTCACCGGATCTGCTGGGTCGGCGCGTCGTCGGCGGTGGTGTCGCGACGAGTGCCGTCACCGTGATCCGCGTGCCGATCCTCGTGGACCGACCAGTCGTCGTCGGTGGCGTTCTTGTTCTGATCGCGTCGGACGAGGAAGCGGCCGATCGCGGCACCCACGAAGGCCGGGACGAAGACGAGCAGAGCGGTGAACGAGGCCCCCGCGATCAGTTCGATGAACAGGCTGGCCTGGCCGATGCCGGCGAGCACGACGGTGCCGAGGATCCAGGAGATCAGGCCGGCGAGCACACCCGCCAGAACGCCTGCCTGCAGCCACCGGACCGTCAGATCCTCGTAGTCGTCGGGATCGGGGTTGGCGCGGGCGTCGCGGATCCCGTCGTAGCCACCCCACAGCAGGGCCACGAGGACGACGGCGGCGATGGCGATGGTCCGCCAGATGGTGGAGTTCAGGGGAGCCTGCACCACCGCCACACCGAGCAACACACGGGCGAGGACGTGAACGGCGGTCATCGTCAGACCGCGCACCAACCACGAAGACATGCGCGTCATACTACGCACCACGGTGGTGACTGCGGACACACCTGGTCGATGTCGCGGTTCGCCCGGGGCGAGCACTCGCCGTAGCGTGGCAGGGTGCCGATCATCCACGACACCGCAGGCCGCCGTGACCGCCTCCGGTCGCAATTGAGATCCGCCGACGAGCCGGTCGCGGCTCTCGTCGTCTCCGACCTGGTCAATGTCCGATATCTGACCGGGTTCACCGGTTCGAACGCGGCCGTCCTGATCGACGCCGACGATCCGTCGGCCGACCGGGTGGCCACCGATGGCCGGTACATCACCCAGGTCGCCGCCCAGGTGCCCGACATCGCACCGGTCATCGAGCGGGCCTGCGTCCCGGCTCTCGTCGAACACGCCCGTGCGGCCGGCGCGCGGCGCATCGGCTTCGAGGCCGACACCGAGACGGTCGCGGCGCACCGTGCGCTGGCCGCCACGCTCGACGGGTCGGGCGTCGAGCTCGTCGGGCTGTCCGGGATCGTGCAGCGCCTGCGCGCGGTCAAGGACGCGGACGAGGTCGCCCTCCTGCGGGCGGCATGCGCCATCGGCGACGCGGCACTGGCGGCGATCATCGCCGACGGTGTCCTGCGTGCCGGTACCACCGAACGGGAGGCCGCGCGGGCACTCGAGTGGGAGATGTACCGGCTCGGCGCGGACGGGATCGCCTTCGAGACCATCGTCGCCGCGGGCGCTCACTCGGCGATCCCGCATCACCGGCCCACGCACACCGCGCTGGCCGACGGCGACTTCGTCAAGATCGATTTCGGCGCCGTCGTCGCCGGATACCACTCGGACATGACCCGCACGTTCGTCCTGCGCCGTGCGGCGGACTGGCAACGCGACCTCTACGACCTCGTTGCCACCGCACAGGAGGCGGGCCGTGACGCCCTCGTCCCCGGAGCCGAGCTGCGGGCCGTCGACGCCGCGGCCCGCGACGTCATCGCCGACGCGGGTCGGGGCGAGTATTACGTGCACGGCCTGGGCCACGGGGTGGGGCTGGAGATCCACGAAGCGCCGGGAATCGGCAAACTCGCGGCGGGTACACTGCCTTGCGGTGCAGCGGTCACCGTGGAGCCCGGTGTGTACCTGCCCGGATGGGGCGGGGTCCGGATCGAGGACACACTGGTGGTCACCGAGGGTGGCCCCGACCTGCTGACCGCCACCGACAAGACATTCACCGTCATCTGACTGCAAGGGAACGAATACCACATGGCATCCACCGCCGACTTCAAGAACGGCCTCGTGCTGCGCATGGACGACCAGCTCTGGCAGATCATGGAGTTCCAGCACGTCAAGCCGGGCAAGGGCCCCGCGTTCGTGCGCACCAAGATCAAGAACGTGCTGAGCGGCAAGACCGTCGACAAGACCTTCAACGCAGGGGTCAAGGTCGAGACCGCGACCGTCGATCGTCGTGACATGACCTTCCTCTACAACGACGGCACCGACTACGTGTTCATGGACTCGCAGGACTACGAGCAGTTCTCGCTCTCGCCGGCCACCGTCGGCGACGGCGCGCGCTTCCTGCTGGAGAACATGACCGTTCAGGTGTCGCTGAACGAGGGCAACCCGCTGTTCGTCGAATTGCCGGTCACCGTCGAGTTGATCGTCGCCCAGACCGATCCCGGCCTGCAGGGTGATCGCTCCACCGGCGGCACCAAGCCCGCCACCCTCGAGACCGGTGCCGAGATCCAGGTCCCGCTGTTCATCAACACCGGTGACAAGCTCAAGGTCGATTCGCGCGACGGCAGCTACCTCGGCCGCGTCAACTCCTGACCTGTGAAACAACCCGGAACCCGACACAAGGCGCGGCGTCGCGCCGTGGATCTGCTCTTCGAGGCGGAGGCCAAGGGCGTCAGTCCCGCGCAGCTGGTCACCGAGCGTCGTGAGTACGTCCGATCGGACGAGAGCGTCGGCTCGATCCACGACTACACGGCGACCGTGATCCAGGGGCTGGCCGACGATCAGTCCCAGATCGATGCGGTCATCTCGTCGTACCTGCGGGACTGGACCCTCGAACGGCTCCCCGCGGTCGACCGCGCCATCATGCGCCTGGCGACGTGGGAGCTGTTCAACTCCCTCGACGTCGACACGATCGTCGTCGTCGACGAGGCGGTGGAGCTCGCCAAGGAGTTGTCCACCGACGATTCGCCCGCCTTCGTCAACGGCGTGCTCGCGAAGATCGCCGAACTCGCCCCGCAGGTGCGGGCGGCTGCCGCGGCCGAGCCCGGCGGAGCCGCACCCGGGGGGCCGGAGAAGAACTGATCCGCACCGGGTGTGGCGTAGGTCGCGGGAATTCGTCCGCGTCGCCGCCCGGTGTAGAGTGTCGCGAGACAGACATCCTTTAACGATCCGTCCTGCGAGGCGGAGAAGGAGGTCGGCTTTGGCCAGCCCCGCTCCCAGGGTGCTGCTCGATGCCGCTGACGTGTCGCGCACGATTGCTCGTGTCGCGCACCAGGTGATCGAGAAGACTGCCCTGGACTCGCCCGACGCACCCCGCGTCGTTCTCATCGGAATCCCTACTCGCGGAACATCTCTGGCGACCCGCCTGGGCGCCAGGATCGGCGAGTTCGCGGGCGTGGACGTGCCCGTGGGTTCCCTCGACATCACGCTCTACCGCGACGATCTCCGCGGCAAACCGCACCGCCCGCTCGAACGGACCGTCGTGCCCGCCGGTGGCGTCGACAACGCCGTCGTGATCCTCGTCGACGACGTCCTGTTCTCGGGGCGGACCGTGCGCGCGGCGCTCGACGCGCTGCGCGACCTCGGACGTCCGGCCGCGGTACAGCTCGCGGTCCTCGTCGACCGCGGTCATCGCGAACTCCCGCTGCGCGCAGACTATGTCGGCAAGAACATCCCGACCGCCCGCGACGAACAGGTGTCGGTACATCTCGTCGAACACGACGGCGCCGACGAGGTCGTGCTGAGTTCCGCGTCCAATTCCTCTGCGTCTGATTCTCCTGCGACCGAGGGCGATTCGTGATGCGGCATCTGCTCTCGACACAGGACCTGAGTCGCGCGGACGCCACCGCGCTGCTCGATGACGCCGAACGCTTCGAGCAGGCGCTCACCGGGCGTGAGGTCCGCAAACTCCCGACGCTGCGCGGCCGCACCGTCATGACCGTCTTCTACGAGAACTCGACGCGCACCCGGGTCTCGTTCGAGGTCGCGGGCAAGTGGATGAGCGCCGACGTCATCAACGTCAGTGCCTCGAGTTCGTCTGCGGGCAAAGGGGAGTCGCTGCGCGACACGGTGAAGACCCTGCACGCCGCCGGCGCCGATGCGCTGATCGTCCGGCACCCGGCCTCGGGTGCGCCGGCCCAGATCGCCGACTGGACAACGTCTCCAGAAGGCGACGGGCCCGCCGTGATCAACGCCGGCGACGGAACACACGAGCATCCCACCCAGGCGCTGCTCGACGCCTTGACGCTGCGGCAGCGCCTCGGCTCACTCGACGGACGCCGCGTCGCGATCGTCGGCGACATCGTCCACTCCCGGGTGGCGCGGTCCAACGCCCACCTTCTCTCGACACTCGGCGCGGAGGTCGTTCTCGTCGCGCCGCCGACACTGCTGCCGGCCGGGGTCGAGGAGTGGCCGGTGAGTGTGTCGGGCAGCCTCGACGCCGAACTCCCCGCGGTCGACGCCGTGATGATGCTCCGGGTGCAGGCCGAGCGGATGAACGGCGGGTTCTTCCCCAGCGCCCGCGAGTACGCGGTGCGCTTCGGCCTCAACGACCGTCGGCTGTCGCTGCTGTCCGACGATGCCGTCGTCCTGCATCCGGGACCGATGTTGCGCGGCATGGAGATCGGCTACTCGGTGGCGGACTCACCCAAGGCCACCGTGCTGGAGCAGGTCCGCAACGGCGTGCACGTGCGCATGGCGGTGCTGTTCCGTCTGCTCGTGGGCTCCGATTCCGCGGGAGCCCATCTATGACCCCCTACGAGACCGTTCCAGGAGTCGAGAAGTGACCGCCGCCACCGGATCCGTCCCACCGACCGGGTCCGTCCTGCTCACCGCTGTCCGACCCTACGGCGAAGGCGATCCTGTCGATGTCCTCGTCGTCGACGGGGTCATCTCCGAGATCGCTTCCGGCATCACGGGTCCCGACGACGCGGAGGTGATCGACGGCAACGGTGGAGTCCTGCTGCCGGGTTTCGTCGACCTCCACACCCACCTGCGCGAACCGGGGCGTGAGGACACCGAGACCATCCGGTCGGGTTCGGCGGCCGCCGCCCTCGGCGGCTACACCGCGGTGTTCGCGATGGCCAACACCAGTCCGGTGGCCGACAACTCGACGGTCACCGACAACGTGTGGCGCTCGGGTCGCGAGGTCGGGCTCGTCGACGTCTACCCGGTCGGCGCGGTGACGGTCGGACTCGGGGGCAAGCAGCTCGCCGAGATGGGCATGATGGCCGCCGGCGCCGCGGGGGTGCGGATGTTCAGCGACGACGGCAAATGCGTCGACGACCCGCTGCTCATGCGCCGTGCGCTCGAGTACGCCACCGGACTGGGCGTCCTCATCGCCCAGCACGCGGAAGAGCCGCGGTTGACCGTCGGTGCCGTCGCGAACGAGGGTCCGACCGCCTCCCGACTCGGCCTCGCCGGGTGGCCGCGCGCCGCCGAGGAGTCGATCGTCATCCGCGACGCGCTGCTCGCACGCGACGCGGGTGCGCGCATCCACATCTGCCACGCCTCGACCGAGGGAACCGTCGAGTTGCTGCGCTGGGCGAAAGACCAGGGCATTGCGATCACCGCGGAGGTGACGCCGCACCATCTGCTTCTCGACGACTCGGTCCTGCACACCTACGACCCGGTGAACAAGGTCAATCCGCCGTTGCGTGAGGTCCGTGACAAGCACGCGTTGCGACAGGCGCTGGCCGAGGGCATCGTCGACTGCGTGGCGACCGATCACGCGCCGCACGCCTCGCAGGAGAAGTGCTGCGAGTTCGCCCAGGCCAAGCCCGGCATGCTCGGCCTGCAGACGGCGCTGCCGATCATCGTCGAGACGCTCGTGAAGCCCGGTCTGCTCGACTGGCGCGGGGTGGCCCGTGTCATGAGCGAGCGGCCGGCGCAGATCGTCGAGCTCACCGACCAGGGGCGTCCCATCGCAGTCGGAGAACCCGCGAACCTCACCGTGGTCGACCCGGAGGCTTCGTGGGTGGTGCGTGGACGCGAGCTGGCGAGCCTGTCGGACAACACCCCGTTCGAGACGATGACGATGCCGGCCTCGATCACGGCCACCGTGCTGCGCGGGATCGTCACCGCACGCGACGGGCAGGTGACCCGATGAGCATCGCATCGAGGCGCGGGACGATCCCGGCACTCCTCGCGGTGCTGGTGGTCGCCTCGGTGATCGCCACCGTCCTCGGATACGGCAAAATAGTCTTCAACGCGTGGTTCATCGGAGTGGTCGCGCTGCTCGCGATCGGTGTGGTGTCGGTCTTCTATCTCCTGGCGACCGGTAACCAGAAGAAGGTCGCAGCCCAGGAGGCCGTGATCGGCGAGCTGCCCGTGTGCCCCGCGGACCCGGGCGCGGTCCTGCGAGGCCCGGACACCGGCCTGTATCTCGGCAGCACCATCGCACCGAGTTGGCAGAACCGGGTGACCGTGGGCGACATCGGCGATCGGGCGTCGTCGGTGCTGACCGAGTTCGAGAGCGGCGTCCTCATCGCCCGCCAGGGTGCGAGCGACATCTGGATACCCCGCTCATCGATCACCGCGGTCCGGACCGAACGCGGGATCGCGGGCAAGGTGATGACCGCGGACGGAGTGCTCGCGATCCGCTGGGTCCTGCCCAGCGGCACCGAGATCGACTCCGGGGTGCGCGCCGACGACAAATCGATCTACCCCGGCTGGGTGAACGCCTTCGCCGGGACGCATGACAGTGGACACGGTCCACAGGGACAAGGGGCACAGGAATGAACACAGCGGTCTTGGTGCTGGAGAACGGTCAGGTGTTCACCGGCCGGAGCTACGGCGCAGTCGGCGAGACCCTTGGCGAGGCGGTGTTCTGCACCGCGATGACCGGCTATCAGGAGACCCTGACCGATCCGAGCTATCACCGGCAGATCGTCGTGGCCACCGCGCCGCAGATCGGGAACACCGGCTGGAACGACGAGGACGGGGAGAGCACCGGCAGTGCCGGCAGCACGGACCTCGACGGTGACTCGGGCAAGATCTGGGTCGCCGGGTACGCCGTGCGCAATCCCACCCGACGCGTCTCCAACTGGCGAGCGACCACCTCACTCGAGGACGAACTGACCAAGCAGGGGATCGTCGGGATCGGGGGCATCGACACCCGGACGGTCGTGCGCATCCTGCGAGACCACGGCTCGATGAAGGCGGGCATCTTCTCCGGTCCGGCACTTGCCGACACCGACGAATTGATCGACCGGGTGCGCAACCAGCCGGACATGAAGGGCGCCCGTCTCGCCGACGAGGTCACCACCAGCGACGGCTACGTCGTCGAGCCCATCGACCAGCACCGGTTCACGGTGGCCGCCATCGACCTGGGGATCAAGACCAACACACCCCGCATGTTCGCCGAACGCGGAGTGCGGACCCATGTGCTGCCCGCGACGGTCGCACTCGAGGCGATCGCCGACCTCAAGCCCGACGGTGTCTTCCTCTCCAACGGTCCGGGCGACCCGGCCACCGCCGACGACGTCGTGGAACTCACCCGCGGGGTACTCGGCCAGGACATCCCGCTGTTCGGCATCTGCTTCGGCAACCAGATCCTGGGCCGCGCGCTCGGCCGCTCGACCTACAAGATGAAGTTCGGTCACCGCGGCATCAACATCCCGGTCGTCGATCACGCCACCGGCAAGGTCTCGATCACCTCGCAGAATCACGGCTTCGCACTCGAAGGTGAGGCGGGGGAGGAGTTCGACTCCGACTTCGGCCGCGCCCGGGTCAGCCACGTCTGCGCCAATGACGGCACCGTGGAGGGCGTCGAGCTGCTCTCCGGTCGCGCCTTCTCCGTGCAATACCACCCGGAAGCGGCCGCCGGACCCCACGATGCCGCGTATCTGTTCGACAAATTCGTCACCCTGCTCGAGGGCGACGAAGAGAAAGGAACGAGGGCCTGATGCCGCGCCGCGAAGACATCAACCACGTCCTGGTCATCGGCTCCGGACCGATCGTCATCGGCCAGGCCTGCGAATTCGACTACTCCGGGACCCAGGCGTGCCGTGTGCTCAAGGCCGAAGGCCTGCGCGTGTCCCTGGTGAACTCCAACCCGGCGACGATCATGACCGACCCGGAGTTCGCCGACGCCACCTACATCGAGCCGATCACGGCCGAGTACGTGGAGAAGGTCATCGAGGCCGAACGCGACGCCGGGCACCCCATCGACGCGGTGCTGGCCACCCTCGGCGGGCAGACCGCGCTGAACACCGCTGTCGCACTTCATGATCGGGGTTCGCTGGAGAAGTACGACATCGAACTGATCGGTGCCGACTTCGACGCGATCCAGCGCGGCGAGGACCGCCAGATGTTCAAGGACATCGTGGAGAAGGTCGGCGGCGAGAGCGCCCGGTCGCGGGTCTGCCACAGCATGGACGAGGTGCGCGACACCGTCGCCGAACTCGGCTTCCCGGTGGTCGTCCGACCCTCGTTCACCATGGGTGGCCTCGGTTCCGGCATGGCCTACGACGACGCGGACCTCGACCGCATCGCCGGCGGCGGCCTGGCCGCGTCGCCGACGGCGAACGTCCTCATCGAGGAGTCGATCCTCGGGTGGAAGGAATACGAACTCGAGCTGATGCGCGACAACCGCGACAACGTCGTGGTCGTCTGCTCGATCGAGAACCTCGATCCGGTCGGTGTGCACACCGGCGACTCGGTGACCGTCGCCCCGGCGATGACGCTGACCGACCGCGAGTACCAGATCATGCGTGACCTCTCCATCGACATCCTCCGCGAGGTCGGCGTCGACACGGGTGGTTGCAACATCCAGTTCGCCCAGGACCCGCGCGACGGCCGGCTCGTCGTCATCGAGATGAACCCGCGAGTGTCGCGCTCGTCGGCGCTGGCGTCGAAGGCCACCGGCTTCCCGATCGCGAAGATCGCCGCCAAGCTCGCCATCGGCTACAGCCTCGACGAGATCGTGAACGACATCACCAAGGAGACCCCGGCCTGCTTCGAGCCGACGCTCGACTACGTGGTGGTCAAGGCTCCGCGGTTCGCGTTCGAGAAGTTCCCGGGCGCCGACGACACCCTCACCACCACCATGAAGTCGGTGGGGGAGGCGATGAGCCTCGGCCGCAGCTTCGCCGAGGCGCTCGGCAAGGTCATGCGCTCGCTCGAGACCAAGGCCGGTGGATTCTGGGCCGAGCCGAACCGCCCGGACCCGGCCACGGTCGACCTGCCCGCGCTGCTGGAGGACATCAAGACCCCGAAGGACGGTCGGCTGTACAAGCTGATGCTGGCCTTCGACGCGGGAGCGACGATCGAGGACCTCTACGAGGCCACCGCGATCGACCCGTGGTTCCTCGCCGAGATCGGGGGCATCGCCGCGCTGGGAGCAGAGCTGCGCGACGCCGACACCCTCGACGAGGCCCTGCTCCGCGAGGCCAAGTCGACTGGCTTCTCGGACCGTCAGATCGCGGCGCTGCGTACAGATTTCGCCGACGAGGCGGCCGTGCGCGCACATCGGATCGAGCTGGGCGTGCGTCCGGTCTACAAGACCGTGGACACCTGCGCGGCCGAGTTCGAGGCGAAGACGCCGTACCACTACTCGAGCTACGAGCTCGACCCGGCGGCGACCAGCGAGATCGCACCGCAGACCGATCGGGAGAAGGTCCTGATCCTGGGGTCGGGTCCCAACCGCATCGGACAGGGCATCGAGTTCGACTACTCGTGTGTGCACGCCGCGCTCACGTTGTCGGACGCCGGGTACGAGACCGTGATGGTCAACTGCAACCCGGAGACCGTGTCGACGGACTACGACACCGCAGATCGCCTGTACTTCGAGCCGCTGACCTTCGAGGACGTGCTCGAGGTGTATCACGCGGAGTCGCAGTCGGGGACGGTCGCCGGAGTCATCGTGCAGCTCGGCGGTCAGACCCCGCTCGGACTGGCACATCGGCTCGAGGAGGCCGGCGTACCCATCGTCGGGACCAGCCCGGCCGCCATCGACCTGGCCGAGGATCGCGGCGAGTTCGGCAAGGTCCTCACCGCTGCCGGGCTACCGGCACCGGCGTTCGGTACCGCGACGAGCTTCGCCGAGGCGCGCGACACGGCCGCACGGATCGGTTATCCGGTGCTCGTCCGGCCGTCGTACGTTCTCGGTGGACGCGGCATGGAGATCGTCTACGACGAGAAGTCCCTGGAGGACTACATCTCTCGGGCGACGGAGTTGACGCCGGATCACCCGGTGCTGGTCGACCGGTTCCTCGAGGACGCGGTGGAGATCGACGTCGACGCCCTGTGCGACGGTGACGAGGTCTACATCGGCGGCGTGATGGAACACATCGAGGAGGCCGGCATCCACTCCGGCGACTCCGCCTGTGCGTTGCCGCCGGTGACCCTCGGGCGCGCCGACCTGGAGATGGTGCGGACGTCGACCGAGGCGCTGGCCAAGGGCATCGGCGTGAAGGGGCTGCTCAACGTCCAGTACGCGCTGAAGGACGACATCCTCTACGTGCTCGAGGCGAATCCGCGTGCGAGCCGGACGGTTCCGTTCGTCTCCAAGGCGACCGCGGTACCCCTCGCGAAGGCGTGTGCCCGGGTCATGCTCGGCGCATCGATCGCCGACCTGCGCGAGCAGGGCATCCTGCCCGCAACGGGCGACGGGGGCGAGGCCCCGGCCACCGCACCGATCTCGGTGAAAGAAGCGGTCCTCCCGTTCAACCGGTTCCGGCGACACGACGGAAGCGGCGTCGACAACCTGCTCAGCCCCGAGATGAAGTCGACCGGTGAGGTCATGGGCATCGACGCCGACTTCGGGCGCGCCTTCGCCAAGTCGCAGACCGCCGCCTACGGGTCTCTGCCCACCAGCGGCAAGATCTTCGTGTCGGTGGCCAACAAGGACAAGCGGGCGCTGATCTTCCCGGTCAAGCACCTCGCCGACCTCGGCTTCGAGATCCTGGCCACCGAGGGCACCGCGGACGTGCTGCGCCGCAACGGGATCAAGTGTGAGACGGTGCGCAAGCACTTCGAGGCCGCCGAGGGTCAGCGGACCATCGTCGACATCATCCGGGGCGGCGAGGTGACGATGGTCATCAACACCCCGTACGGCAACTCCGGTCCGCGTGTCGACGGCTACGAGATCCGGAGCGCAGCGGTGTCGGTCAACATCCCGTGCATCACCACGGTGCAGGGTGCCTCCGCCGCCGTGCAGGGCATCGAGGCCGCGATGACCGGCGACATCGGCGTCCGGTCGCTGCAGAACCGCCACGCGGAACTGGCCGGGCGGTCGTGATCGACGCGCCCGGGTTCGGTGACCGCTACGCACATGTGGTCGCCGAGCGCGGGCGTCTGTGTGCGGGGATCGATCCACACGCGACGCTGCTGGAGGAGTGGGGGCTGCCGGTCACCGTCGACGGCCTGTCCCGCTTCGCCGACATCTGCGTCGACTCGCTCGGGCCGGTGGCCGCGGTGATCAAACCGCAGGTCGCGTTCTTCGAGCCGTTCGGCGCGGCCGGTTTCGCGGTGCTCGAACGGGTCATCGCGGGCTGCCGGGATGCGGGTGCGCTGGTGATCGCCGACGCCAAACGCGGTGACATCGGATCGACCATGGCCGCCTACGCGCAGGCGTGGTTGTCGGAGACGTCGCCGCTGTGCGCCGACTCGGTGACCGCGTCGCCGTATCTCGGCTACGAGTCCCTCCGCCCCGCGCTCGACCTCGCTCGCGAGGGCTCCCGCGGAGTGTTCGTGCTGGCTCGGACCTCCAACCCCGAGGGCGGCGACATCCAGCGGGCGCGAGCGGGGGAGCAGACGGTCGCGCAGTCGATCGTCGATGCCGCGGCAGGCGAGAACGCCGACGGTAGCGCCACGGTCGGACTGGTCGTCGGGGCCACGCGTGAACACGGCCTGGATCTTGCGGACCTTCGCGGCCCGATCCTGGCGCCGGGACTGGGCGCTCAGGGGGCGACCCCGGCCGATCTGCCGGTGGTCTTCGACGGCGCCGATCCGGCCTGGGTGCTGCCCGCGAGTTCGCGCGGGGTTCTTCGCGCCGGGCCGGACCCGACCTCGTTGCGCGACGCGTTCGTCAGGACCCGAGACGAGGTCGAGGCCGCATTCGGCTGAGATGTTTTCGGCAGAGTGCGGGATCGGTGTCGGTTGTCGGCACCGATCCCACACGTCGAGGAGGTGCCGGCCCGGGGCGTCGCCCCTGGGTCCGGACGACGCGCGACACGCGCGGTGCGGTGTCGAATTCCCGACGATCTTCGACACATCACACTTGTCACACGCGTCTCATCATTTCGACCGGCGGCTCACGGGTCGTTCGCATGGCTATCGATACCGCGTCGAGTCTCGGCTGTGCTGACCTGCGGAAACAGCGCATAATGCGTAGTCAGAAGCGCGCGGTTCCTGATGAATTCCCGCTGTGCTCACCTGAACGCACACCGGGCCCTACAACATGAGAAAACGCCGCGAAAACGGGGGGTCGCACTCGCAAATGCCTGCTCACGTGGGTACGGTCGCAATCGCCGCCAACATTCCAATGGCGTCGGCCGGGTGCAGACCCGGTCGATACGCCGGGGATGGCGACCCAGCCGAGGTCGCACGGCACAGCGCCTCGGACGCCCCCGGGCGAACGATGCAGTCCCAATCGAGAACGAAAGACGGAGGAACCCGTGGCCCTTCCCCAGTTGACCGATGAGCAGCGCGCCGCTGCGTTGGAGAAGGCAGCTGCCGCTCGTCGCGTCCGCGCGGAGCTCAAGGAGCGCCTCAAGCGCGGTGGCACCGATCTCCAGCAGGTGCTCAAGGATGCCGAGAACGACGAGATCCTGGGCAAGATGAAGGTCTCGGCTCTGCTCGAGGCCCTGCCCAAGGTCGGCAAGGTCAAGGCGCAGGAGATCATGACCGAGCTCGAGATCGCCCCGACCCGCCGCCTGCGCGGTCTCGGCGACCGTCAGCGCAAGGCTCTGCTCGAGAAGTTCAGCTCCTGAGCGTGAGCAGCCGAACCGAAAACGGCAGCGTGCCGCAACCGTGGACCGGTCGGTGACCGACCGGCGAGACCACGCGGGAACCGCACGCACGAGGGGTCGACTGATTGTCTTGGTCGGCCCCTCGGCCGTCGGTAAGTCCACTGTGGTCGCCAAGGTGTGCGCCGCGCTCCCCGAGGTGTACTTCAGCGTCTCCGCCACGACGCGGGGTCCGCGCCCCGGCGAGGTCGACGGTCGCGACTACCACTTCGTCTCGGCCGAGGAGTTCGACCGGATGATCGCCGGTGACGAGCTCCTCGAGTGGGCGGAGATCCACGGTGGCCTGCAACGATCCGGCACCCCGATCGCCCCCGTGCTCGCCGCACTGGAAGCCGGAAAGCCCGTACTCGTGGAGGTCGACCTGGTCGGTGCGCGCAACGTGGTCGCCCGACTCCCCGAGGCCGTCACCGTCTTTCTCGCCCCGCCCAGCTGGGACGAACTCGTCGCGCGACTGACCGGTCGAGCGACCGAGACTCCCGAGGCAATCGAGCGCCGACTGGGCACCGCCCGCACCGAGATGGCCGCCCAGGACGAGTTCGACCACGTCATCGTGAACAGCGAAGTCGACCAGGCGGCCGATGAGTTGGTATCCTTGCTGGTCGGACCCGAACAGCCCACCGCGCCCGCGACCTGACGGCCCTCCAGACCAGAGCTTCAACCGCCGATCGACCCTGGACAACGGTTCAGACGCCCGGCACCCCCAGACCTCGACGCAGGAGTTTGTGTGAGCACCCCGACCAACCTCGACATCACCGACATCGCCGACGCACCGGCATACGACACGCCGCTGGGTATCACCAATCCGCCGATCGACGATCTCCTCGATCGCGCTTCGTCGAAGTATGCGCTCGTCATCTACGCAGCCAAGCGTGCGCGTCAGATCAACGACTACTACAACCAGCTCGGCGACGGGATCCTGGAATACGTCGGACCGCTCGTCGAGCCCGGCCTGCAGGAGAAGCCCCTCTCGATCGCGATGCGTGAGATCCACTCCGACCTCCTCGAGCACACCGAGGGCGAATAGTCCTCGGCCCGGCGGCTATCTGTAACCGTTGATTATCTGTAACCGTTGATGACCACACCCACCGGAACCCGACGCCGTGTACTGATCGGCGTCGGCGGCGGAATCGCGGCGTACAAGGTGTGCTCGGTCATCCGGCACTTCACCGAGTCCGGCCATGACGTCCGCGTCGTCCCCACCCGCGCGGCTCTGGAGTTCGTCGGCAAGGCGACCTACGAGGCCCTGAGCGGCAACCCGGTCTCGACGACGGTCTTCGACGACGTCGATGAAGTGGCCCATGTCCGGCTCGGGCAAGGCGCTGACCTCGTCGTGATCGCCCCGGCGACGGCTGACCTGATGGCGCGTGCGGCGCAGGGGCGGGCCGACGATCTCCTCACCGCCTCGCTGCTGACCGTCCGCTGTCCGGTGCTCTTCGTCCCCGCGATGCACACCGAGATGTGGGAGCACCCCGCGACGCAGGCCAACGTGGCGACCCTGCGTTCGCACGGGTCCGTCGTGATGACTCCCGCCTCCGGGCGCCTCACGGGTACGGACTCGGGTCGCGGCCGGCTCCCGGACCCGCAGGAGATCGCGCTGGTCGGCGAGCTGCTCCTCGACCGTCCGGATGCGCTGCCCTACGATCTCGCCGGCGTCCGGGTGCTGATCAGCGCCGGTGGCACCCGCGAGCCGCTCGATCCCGTGCGCTATCTCGGCAACCACAGCTCCGGTAAGCAGGGTTTCGCACTGGCCCGTGCGGCGGCGCAGCGCGGCGCGAGTGTCACCGTCGTTGCCGGATCCACCGCCGACCCCGGGATGCCGGCGGGTGTCGACATCGTCCGGATCGCCACTGCCGAGCAACTCGCCGAGGAGATGACCAAGCGCGCGGCCGACGCCGACGTCGTCATCATGGCCGCCGCGGTCGCGGACTTCCGGCCGATCTCCGTCGCCGACGCCAAGATCAAGAAGGGCGACGCGGGCCCGGCACCCATCGAACTGACCACGAACCCGGACATTCTCCGCGGACTCGTCACCGCCCGCGACGAGGGCCGGATCCCGCACGAGACCGTGATCGTCGGCTTCGCCGCCGAGACCGGCGACGAGACGGGCGGTGTCCTCGATCACGGCCGCGCCAAGCTCGCCCGCAAGGGCTGCGACCTCCTGGTGGTCAACGCCGTGGGAGACGGCAAGGCTTTCGGAACCGAGGACAACACCGGCTGGTTGCTCGCCGCCAACGGCGACGAGACCGCGCTGCCCTTCGGGTCGAAAACACTCATGTCGAGTCGGATACTTGACGAAGTGCGACAACTGGTGCCTGATGGTCGGGGAGCTCGACCGACCGATTAGGTTGGATGTATTCACCCGGCCAGTCGGATCTGGCCGACACTGCCAGCGGCGCGGCGACCACCGACGCGCGTAGATCTCGAGAGGATCTGATGACCACCTCGTCACGCCTGTTCACGAGCGAATCCGTCACCGAGGGACACCCCGACAAGATCTGTGACGCGATCAGCGACTCGATTCTCGACGCCATCCTCACCGACGATCCGAAGGCGCGTGTCGCGGTCGAGACCCTCGTGACCACCGGACAGGTGCACGTCGCCGGTGAGGTCACCACCACCGCATACGCCGACATCCCCAAGATCGTCCGCGACAAGGTTCTCGAGATCGGCTACGACTCCTCGACCAAGGGCTTCGACGGTGCATCGTGCGGCGTGAACGTCGCGATCGGTGCGCAGTCCCCGGACATCGCGGGCGGCGTCTTCAACTCGCACGAGAGCCGCAGCGGCATCTCCGAGGACGAGATCGACAGCCAGGGTGCCGGCGACCAGGGCCTCATGTTCGGCTACGCCACCAACGAGACCCCCGAACTCATGCCGGTGCCGATCGCGCTGGCCCACCGCCTGTCGCGTCGCCTCACCGAGGTGCGCAAGAACGGCACGCTGCCGTACCTGCGCCCGGACGGCAAGACGCAGGTCACCATCGAATACGACGGCGACACCCCGGTCCGTCTCGACACCGTCGTCCTGTCGACCCAGCACGCGGCCGACATCGACCTCGACAACCTGCTCGCTCCGGACATCAAGAAGCAGGTCGTCGACGCGGTGCTCGCCGAGATCGACCTGCCTACCCTCGACACCACCGATTACCGCCTCCTGGTCAACCCGACGGGCAAGTTCGTCCTCGGCGGCCCGATGGGTGACGCCGGCCTGACCGGACGCAAGATCATCGTCGACACCTACGGCGGCATGGCCCGCCACGGTGGTGGCGCGTTCTCCGGCAAGGACCCGTCGAAGGTCGACCGCAGCGCGGCGTACGCGATGCGCTGGGTCGCCAAGAACGCCGTGGCCGCGGGTCTGGCGAACCGCATCGAGGTCCAGGTCGCCTACGCGATCGGCAAGGCGGCCCCGGTCGGTCTGTTCGTCGAGACCTTCGGCACCGAGAAGGTCGATCCGGCGGTCATCGAGCGCGTCATCAAGGAGAACTTCGACCTGCGTCCGCTCGCGATCATCCGCGATCTCGACCTGCTGCGTCCGATCTACGCGCCGACCGCGGCGTACGGCCACTTCGGCCGTACCGACGTCGACCTGCCGTGGGAGCGGACCGACCGAGCCGACAAGCTGCGGGCCGCCGCGGGTCTGTAGACCCGGGCGAAAGTCACTGACCCCCAAGGGAGCACGGGTCCCGGCAGCTGAGCTGCCGGTGGCCCGTGTTCTGCCTGTTCTGGGCCTCGCTCACCTGGACCGGCCGTTCGACTACCTCGTCGACGCCGACCAGGACGAGAGTGCGGTGCCGGGAGTGCGGGTGCGTGTGCGCTTCTCGGGCCGTCTCGTCGACGGTTATCTCCTCGAGCGCATCGAGACCAGCGATCACCCGGGCAAGCTCGGCTGGCTCGACCGTGTCGTATCCGCCGAGCCGGTGCTGACACCCGAGCTGGCCGTGCTGTGCCGCGCGGTCGCCGACCGTTACGCCGGCACGATGGGCGACGTCGTCCGCCTGGCCATCCCGCCTCGGCATGCGCGTACCGAGAGGGAGACGACCCCGGAACCGACCGCGGTCGTCGAGACCCCCGATCTGGCGGGGTGGGAGCGATATCAGCTCGCCGATGCCTACTTCGAGAGCCTCGCCGACGGTCATCCGCGTGCGGTCTGGCAGGCACTACCGGGGGAGGACTGGCCACGTCGCCTCGCCGAACTCGCGGCCGCGACGCTCGCTCAGGGGCGCGGATGCATCCTCGTCGTCCCCGATCAACGTGACCTCGACCGTGTGTGGGCCGAATGTGAACCGCTCATCGGAGATCGCGGGGTCGCGTTGTCGGCGGGTCTGGGACCCACCGCCCGCTACCGACGATGGCTGGCCGTGCGTCGCGGTGCCGCCCAGCTCGTGATCGGCACCCGCAGTGCGGTGTTCGCACCCGTCGCCGACCTCGGCCTGGTCGTGGTGTGGGACGACGGCGACGACAGCATGGCCGACCCTCGTGCGCCGTACCCGCACCCACGCGAGGTGGCCGTACTCCGTTCGCATCACTCGAAGTGCGGGATGTTGCTCGGCGGTTTCGCGCGGAGCGCCGAGGCACAGGCGCTCGTCGCGTCCGGGTGGGCACACGACCTCGTCGCCGAACGGGCGACCGTACGACGCCACACCCCCCGGGTGCAGGCCATCTCCGACGACGATCGTCAGATCGCCCGGGACCCGATGGCGCGGTCGGCGCGCATCCCCGAAGTCGCGTTCGACGCCGCCCGATCGGCGTTCGCGGCCGACAAACCGGTGGTGTTCAGCGTTCCCCGTCGCGGTTACGTACCGTCCCTGGCGTGCACCCGATGCCGGGAGCACGCGCGGTGCCGGGCCTGCCACGGACCGATGCAGCTCGACGCCGATCAGCGATTGAGCTGTCGATGGTGCGGGCGGCCGGAACGGTCCTTCCGCTGCCCGGAATGCGGGAACACCTCGGTGCGCGCGACGGTCACCGGGGCACGACGCACCGCGGAGGAGCTGGGGCGGGCGTTCGCCGGGGTCCCGGTCGTGACCAGCGGTGGTGACACGATTCTCGACGAGATCGAACCGGGCGCGCGCCTCGTCGTGTCGACGCCGGGCGCCGAACCCGTCGCGCCGGGCGGTTACGGCGCGGCCGTCGTCGTCGACACCTGGGCGCAACTGGATCGCGCCGACCTGCGCGCCGAAGAACACGCGGTGCGGAGGTGGATGGCTCTGGCGGCCATGGTGACCGCACACGGTGACGGCGGACGGGTGGTGATCGTCGCGGACTCGTCACTGGCACCGGTGCAGGCCCTGATCCGTTGGGACCCCGTCGGTTTCGCAACCATGCAACTGAATCAGCGCGTGGAATTGGGCTTCCCGCCCGCCGTGACGATGGCGTCGGTCGACGGCCCCACTGGGGTCATCACCGATTTCGTCGAGCATCTCGAATTGCCCGACGACGCCGACGTTCTCGGTCCCGTCCCGTTGCCACCGGGGGTACGGCCCCCGGCGGGAAGCGCGGAATGGGAGGCTGCTGCCCCGGCCGACGCAGACAAAGAGATGGACCGGATCCTCGTTCGCCTGCCGCGCAGGCACGGACGGCTGCTGGCGGAGGCGCTCGTCGCCGGACAGGTGCGTCGCAACACTCATCGCGAGACCGGGCCGATCCGGGTGCAGATCGATCCGCCTACGATCGGATGATGCGCATCGTTTTCGCCGGGACCCCGGAGGTCGCCGTCCCGTCGTTGCAGGCCCTCATCGATTCGCCACACGACGTCGTCGGGGTGATCACCCGTCCCGACGCCGTGTCCGGTCGCGGCCGCAAGGTCGTCCGGTCGTCCGTCGGGGTGCTCGCGGATCAGCACGGCCTGGAGGTGATCACCCCGCGGCGGTTGTCCGAGCCCGACGTCGACGAGGTCCTCCGTCGCTGGGCCCCGGACTGCGGTGCCGTCGTCGCCTACGGCGGGCTCGTCCCGCCCGGGCTGCTCGACCTGCCCACGCACGGATGGATCAACCTGCATTTCTCGGTGCTTCCCGCCTGGCGCGGCGCCGCCCCGGTTCAGGCCGCGATCGCCGCGGGCGACGAGGTGACCGGCGCGAGTACCTTCCGCCTGGAGAAGGGGCTCGACACCGGCCCCGTCTTCGGTGTGCTCACCGAGACGATCCGGCCGACCGACACCAGCGGCGATCTGCTGGGGCGTCTTGCCGACGCCGGTTCGGGACTGCTGCTGTCGACCCTCGACGGACTCGAGGCCGGGGGCCTCGTGCCCGAGCCGCAACCGTCGACGGGCGTGAGTCACGCACCCAAGGTCGAGGTGGACGACGCCCGCATCCGGTGGGACCTGCCTGCGCACATCATCGATCGTCTGGTCCGGGCATACACCCCGTCGCCCGGACCGTGGACGAGTCTCGACGATGCCAGGATCAAGATCGGTCCGCTCAGGGTTGTCGAGGCGGCTGGCGACCAGGCACTCCCGGAGGCCGTTCGTGACGGGTCGCTGCCTCCGGGCACCCTCGCCGTCACGAAGAAGGCGGTGTTCGTCGGAACCGGTTCACAGCCGGTGGCTCTCGGCACGGTACAGCCGCCCGGCAAGAAGCCGATGCCGGCCGCCGACTGGGCGCGCGGCGCGCGCCTGACCGACGGGACGGTGCTCGGATGAGCGCGGAACGAAGGGACTCCCGCGGACGCGGCCCCGGCAGACGAGAAAGCAGCGGTCGGCGCGAGAACCCCGGGAAGAACACCGCGAAGTTCCGGCAGAAGGATCTGGACCCGGCTCGGGTCGCCGCCCGCGACACGCTGCGCGCGGTGCGGGAGCGTGACGCGTATGCGAACCTCGTTCTGCCGAAAATGCTGCGCGAGAGGCGGATCGAGGGACGCGATGCCGCCTTCGCCACCGAGCTCGCCTACGGCACGGCACGGGCGCAGGGGTTGGTGGATGCGGTGATCGAGTCGGCTGCCCAGCGGCCCGTCGCCGACATCGACGGCAAGGTCCTGGACGTGTTGCGGCTCGGTACCTATCAGCTGCTGAGGACGAGGGTCGGCGCACACGCCGCGGTGTCCACCTCCGTCGACATCGTCCGCTCCGAAAACGGTATGGGGCCCTCGGGGTTCGCGAATGCCGTACTGCGGAAGGTGTCGCAGAAGACCGAGGAGATGTGGGTCGACGAGCTGGCCCCGTCGCCTGCCGAAGACCTCGTCGGCTATCTCGCGTTCCAGTACGCCCATCCGCGATGGATCGCCGAAGTCTTCCGCGACGCGCTCGGCGGTTCGGCCGGTCAGCTGCAGGCGGCCCTGGCCGCCGACGACGAACGGCCGCCCGTGCACCTGGTCGCGAGGCCCGGCTTCATGACGGCAGAAGAACTGGCGCTGACCAGCGGTGGCGACGTCGGCGACTACTCGCCGTATTGCGTGTACCTTCCCGGTGGTGATCCGGCGGACGTCGCGGCCATCCGTGAGGGTTACGCGGGTGTGCAGGACGAGGGCAGTCAACTGGTCGCGCGTGCGGTCGCCGTGGCCGAGGTCGCCGACGACGGTGGCCGATGGCTCGACATGTGCGCCGGCCCTGGTGGAAAGGCCGCCCTCATCGGTTCGCTCGCCGAGATCGACGGTGCGCGACTCGATGCCGTCGAGGTGTCCGACCATCGCGCGGACCTGATCCGCAAGGTGGTGTCGGATCTGCCGGTGACGATCCACGTCGCTGACGCCCGGTCGAGTGGTCTCGATGAGGGGTTCGACAGAATCCTGCTCGACGCGCCGTGTTCGGGACTCGGGTCACTGCGACGACGACCCGAATCACGTTGGCGCCGCAAGCCTTCCGACGTCGATGAACTGGTCGTCTTGCAGAAGGAGTTGCTCACCGAGGCCCTGCGTCTGGTGAAACCCGGTGGTGTGGTGATCTATTCGACCTGCTCACCGCATCCGGCCGAGACGACGGCTGTGGTGGCCGATGTGGTGGCGTCGGTCGACGGCGTGCGTCAGCTCGATGCGCGCCCACTCGTGACGGTGGGCAAGCTCGGTGCTGATCTACTCGGCGACGGCCCGCATGTCCAGCTGTGGCCGCATGTTCACGGCACGGATGCGATGTTCCTGGCGGCGTTGACGCGGGAGTGATCCTCAGGGATGCGACGCCGCCACGTTCTCGACGAGAGCAGCGAGTGCGGCGGTGACCGAACCCCAGCCGTCGAGGAATCCGAGCTCGCTGTGCCGAGTGCAATCGCTCGGATTGCCGTGCCGCACAACGACGTCGTACTCGGTCCCGTCGCTGTGCTCGGTCAGCGTGATCTCCGCGGTCATGGGGACCGGTGCGGGCCTCGCGGGGCGCCAAGAGCTGTCGACCGCATTGGTGAAGACGAGCCGGTGATGGGGCTTCACGACGAGGAACACTGCGTCCATGTGCGGGACGAACGTGGCACCGTCATCACTCATCCTGGTGACGATCGCGCCGCCGGGGCGCGCCTCTAGCCGGTCGACGCGGGTGACCGTCGGCGCCGGCGTCCACCACTTCGCGAACTGTTCGGGGCGGGTCCATGCGTCCCAGATGCGTTCGCGCGGAGCGCGGATCACGCGGTGCAGGGTCAGGTCGAGTGCGGGGTCGATCATCGGTCGTTCTCCTCGATGTGGGTGACGAAGTCTTCAAGTCGGTCGGTGCGTTCGGTCCAGACCACGCGCTGGTGTTCGAGCCACGTCGACACGCGCCTCAACCGACGACGGTCAAGCGTGCACATTCGCGTTCGACCCGTCTTCTTGGTCATGACGAGTCCGCTGTCCTCGAGGATGCGCAGGTGCTTCATGAAGGACGGCAGGGTCATCGGGAAGGGATCGGCGAGCTCCCCGACACTGGCCGGCCCGCGCCCCAGGCGTTCGACGACCGCACGGCGCGTGGGGTCGGAGAGCGCGCCGAAGATGTCGTCCAAAGGGGCTGAACCATGTGCCATGTGGCTAAGTGTCACAGAGGTCGTCACTGAACTCAATAGCTAAGTATCTTCGAGTCTCATCTGATGTGAATGAGGCCCCGAAGCAGCCGGTATTCGTGTAGTATCGAACGTATGAGCGAGACCGGTGCTACGCAAACTGAGGTTGATGCCGACGGCCTGCGGCTGCTGATGAATCGTCTCGCGCTGATGCGGCCCGGCGCGGACGAAGCGGAGTCGGTTCAGCGCTTGACCCTGCTCGAGGAGATCAAGTCGGCGTGTACTTCGGCCCAGGTTCGGCAGACCGTCAACCTCGATGAGCTGCGTGCGGCGGACGAGGCTGTCCGGAACGTCCCAGAGCGCAAGCGCGGCCGTGGGCTCGCCGCCGAAGTGGGTCTGGCACGCAAGGTGTCCCCGCGGAAGGGAAGTCAATACCTCGGTTTCGCCCGTGCTCTGGGGCATGAGATGCCGCACACGATGGCGGCACTCACCGTAGGAGTCCTCACGGAGTGGCGCGCCACGATCCTGGTTCGCGAGACCGCCTATCTGACACGTGAATCGCGTGAAGAGGTGGACCGTCGCATCTGTGGAGATTCCGCGACGCTGGTGGGTATGTCCGATCGCGAGATCGAGGCGCTCGCCAAGTCTCATGCCTACGAGTTGGAAGCCGAAGCGGTGGTGGCTCGTAAGGCCAAGGCGGAGAGGGATCGTCACGTCAGTGTCCGGCCCGCACCCGATCTGATGACGCAATTATCGGCACTTCTACCACTGACGGACGGGATCGCGGTGTACGCGGCGCTAAAAAAGCACGCCGACTCGGTATGCGGTTCTGACGATCGGACGCACGCCCAGGTCATGACGGACACGCTCATCGAACGTGTCACTGGTCGATCTGTCGCCGAGCCGACGCCGGTGGCGGTGAATCTAGTCTTGTCCGACCGCTCTTTGTTCGGTGTCGACGATTCGGCTGCGGACGTTCCGGGTTTCGGCCCGATCCCGGCGACCGTCGCACGCCTCCTCGTCGCCGATTCGATGGCCCCCGGCGATGAGACCTCATCGACCTTGCGTCGGCTGTACGCCCGCCCGGCCGACGGCGCGCTTGTGGCCATGGAATCGCGATCGCGCGGCTTCCCACCTGCTCTCGCTCGATACATCCGTCTGCGAGATCAACGGTGCCGAACCCCATACTGCGGTGCGCCGATTGCTGAGATCGACCACGCGACAGCGCATCGCAGGTCCGGTCCGACCAGTGCGGAGAACGCCGATGGAATTTGTGTCATCCACAACCGCGCCAAGGAGGCTGCCGGTTGGAGCTACAACGCCCGGGTCGTCGACGGTGTGCACGTGATAGACGTGATCACACCCACCGGTGGGCGGCACATCAGTGCTGCACCGGCTGCCATCGGACATCGTCCGTCGTCTCGCAGCGAGGTCGAGACACGACTACTGCAGCTACTCGCCGCAGCGTGACTGTGGACGGAACCGGCACGGTGGCGCTCCGTCGTATTAAGTTGTTCGTCGTGGCGGTGTGCCACGTCGTCTGTTGCTGCAAACTCGGGGGTTTGTATGGCTGAGCGGTTCGGTGTCGAGGAATTGGGTGTCATCACCGGAGTCGGGGACGCCCTGGGACGATGCTCCGCGGACACGCGGGCCCTCTGGTCCGGGAAATCGGCATTCGGTGACGCGTCCAGCGCCATGCCGGCATCCGCCATCGGAGCAGAGTGTGCAGGAAAGGACGACATCGTCCGAGCACTGCTGGGCCGGGCGGCGGCGAGGATGGATCAGGTTGCTCAGACCTGCTACCAGGCGGCGGGCGACGTCGCCGACACCGAAGAGTCGCTGGCCAGCGGTTTTCGGGCGATCAGCGAGTTCTGATGACGCGACCATCGCGGTCCACCGTCAACGGTTGGGACCTGATGTCGCTCGATGCCGCGGCCACGGCGCTCGACGCGGCGGTGACCGATCTGCGTGATCTGACGCAGCGAATGGCGGATGCGCCGATGCGGGCAGGCGACTCGAGAAAGTGGATGGGGGACTCGCAACTCGGCTGCGAGAACCGTACCGAGTCGGATCGTGTCGAGATCAACAAACTCGGCTCCGACCTCACCCACGCCGCCACCGTCCTCCGGGACACGGCGTCAGCGATCAGCCCGAATCGCACCACCGCGCTGATCAAGGCGCTCGGGTTGGAACGAGACCAGTTCAGTGTGGCCGACGACTGGACTGTCCGAGACACTCGCGACTACGCCGCCGAACTCACTGGTGTCGAGGCGGGCAGCGCGACCGAACGGGCAATTCTCGACGCTCAGGCGGCACGTGCCGAAGAAGCCAGGACCGCAACGCTGTCGCTGCACTCTCTGGCCGATCAGATGGGCGAAGACGACCGCAACGGCGCGCGGGTTCTCGCCACCGCTTTCGGTGACGCGGGAGCCAACGCTCCCATCAGCTCCAGCTATTCGCCCGGGCAGGCGAGCATCGACGTCCAGGCGATCATGAGCGGTACCGCGACAATCGAGCAGAAGGGGCGGTTCTTCCGCGCTACCAGTCTGACCTCGGAACAGCGAGCGGCGCTGGCGCGCGGCGATCACGCGGTGATTCCCAAGGAGCAATTCGATTACCTGAAGGCGATCTACACGCCCACTTGGGGTCCGGGCCCGCAAGGACAGCCGTTCTCCCTCGAGGCACTGAAGTCCTTCGGCGACAAGTACACCGGCGCGGAACGAGAGAACTTCAAGCAAGGGCTCGCCGATGGCGTGTTCATGCTCGGGAATCCACACCTGCGGACCGAGCAGACAGAATCGAATGTCCTCTCCGACATCTATAGGACGAGCCCGCCGTTCGTGAGCGGCGGGATGCGGGAGCTACCGGCGCCCATCCGGGACCTACTGAGTGGGCAGGCAGCGTCGAAGGCGAGTATCTCCAACGACCCGTCCGGTCAGCACGGCACCCGGATGATGGATGTCACGCGCCTCGATTCCTTCGAAGACTTCAACAGCCTCGTGGACGTGTTGGAGCATCGCACCGAGGACTCGGGTAACGCCGCATACGGGTCTCAATCGGTTCAACTGGGGAGTGACGTCGACCGGGCGCTCATCGCCCGCGCGAGCGAGATCGCCGGCGGGGATCACAACGAGCGCTACGTCTCTGATCGGAACGAGACAATCTCACACTCGTCCGTCGAGAGGCTGCTCGACAGAATGCTGGGAGTCGCCGGATCCGACCACATTGCCGTCCACGATGCGGTGTTGGGGACGACGGGGGGATCCCATTCGGCGATGCCCATCGTTCACGACCTTGGCGGCGGCGAAAAGCCCTACGACGCATCCCGGGCAATGAAAGACCTCTTCCAGTTCGACTGGACCGACAAGGCGGGACGCGAGAACGACGGTATCAATCGGTTGTTCAACTGGATGCCGGAAGTCGCAAGCACTCCCGACGGCGTATCTGCCGAGCGTATGGCTGACGGAATAAGGTCCGGCGAGGTCGCCAGTGAGCTGGCTCGGATCATTGCCGAAAACAAGAGTGACTTCCAGGACATGAACGGCGGGTCCGCTTCGCTGGGTGAAGTCAACGCCGAGCTGACGCGAACTCTCGCAAACGCAATCGGTCCGTACGTGGCCGAGCTCGCCGGCGTGGACCCCACGCTGTTCGATACCCGGGGAGTGACCGCGCTCGACGAAGCGAACCAGTTCAAAGCGCTGTTCCAAATCCTCGACTCGGACCCTGACGCGGGACGTGTGATGAACACCCATGCACTATGGCAAGCCAACGTCTTGGAGCAGGTATTCGGGCACGACCCGGAGCGAACCGATCTTGGAGAGATGGTAGCAAGATTGCATGGTGGAATGGCTTCTGGAATGAATTCAATGTTGGATGAGGACTCTGCGGATCGTCGATACGATGCGGCAAGAAATTACGCTCTTGCGGGTGCCACATTTGATTCAATCAAGGCGGCCGGGTCGGCCATTCCGGGGTTGAGTCCGATTTTGAAAGCCGTTATCGACGTGTCGGCTCCATCGCTGCGGATCGACGCAATCGGACTTCCCCCAGATCCGGACGCAATCGAGTCAGCGACAAAGTTCGACGCGTTGCGTGCGAGCCTATATCACAGTACAAGCGACGGTCTTGTGTACGAGGACATTCTCGAAGGCTACATCTCGCGACATCCCGAGTTTGTCGACTCTGCCGAGTTCCGGTCAATTTATGGCGCGCGTGCAGAGAATCCCGAGTTCCTCAAATCGCTGGCAGATGGGGGACTCCCGGCTGGCTGGGATGAGAAAGTGTTGAAGAACGTTGTGCAGGACATCATTGGGGGACACGGAAGTTACTTCTTTTCGGATTATAACGGTCAACTCGCCCGAATGAAGGACAAGGACTTTCCGGATGGTGCCGGATGGTGACCGGGCGTGCCTTTCCGATCGTTGCCGTAATCGTGGTTGCGATGACACTCGTTCTCGCCTCTTGTAGTGAAAAGCCTACGGATAATGCCTACGATGCGGCACCGTCCATTTCGACGCAGATGCAGGATAGGCCACCTGGATTCGATGTTACGTTCCGCTGGCTAGGAAACGACGACTTGAACCTGTTCAGTCCGATGGGGACATTCGTGCGTGCGTATGTCGAGTCCTTTTATCTCGCAAACGAGGGGCAGTCCACTGCGTGGGGCTATCCAGGCTTCATAGATGCGTCGACACCGGACATTCGGGACCGGGTCCGTGACTTACCTAGTGAGAGTGCTGATGGGGGGCTCGTCGGGACGAGTGTCTTTGTCGCGGCCAGCCGAGAAGATCGCGGTGACCGAACCAGGTTCATACTGTGCGAATACGGGTTTGCGTCCAGCGGAGGTTTCGGGGGTCGAGGCGTTTGGACGAACTACGTCAAGAGCGCGGTGCCCACTGTTATCGGTCTCAGAAGATCAGGCCAGGTGCCACCTGCTGACCAGCGAGGTGCCGTGCGCGGACCGCAACGGAGTGTCTTCGGCGGGTGGCATGTGGACGAATTCGAATTCATCGCGGTCGGTGGGCGATTTTCGGCCGAGATGGAGATTTGCCGTACTCAACCAATACCCGAAGGGGTGGTATCGGAAGACTTCGTTCCGGGCCAACGCAGTAGCTCGCCGCGTCCCCCTGAGCCCCAATACCCCGGCTGGCCGGCCCACGGTCTCTGAGACACTCGAGCGCTTTCGTCCGTACGAACCCCGCGCCCTACACTTGTCGACCATGTGCACCGCCGGTTCCGCGCCCATGATCGCTCCGTCCATCCTGTCCGCGGACTTCGCGAATCTCGCCGCCGAGGCGGCGGCCGTCGCTCAGCCGGGTGCCACCCGCGCCGACTGGTTGCATGTCGATGTCATGGACGCGCATTTCGTGCCCAATCTGACCCTCGGGCTGCCGATCGTGGAGAGCCTGCTGAAGGCCACCGACATCCCGCTCGACTGCCACCTGATGATCGAGAACCCGGAGCGTTGGGCGCCGCCGTACGCGGAGGCCGGCGCATACAACGTGACGTTCCATGCGGAGGCCACCGAGAACCCGATCGCCGTGGGCCGCGACATCCGTGCGGCGGGCGCGAAGGCGGGTCTGTCGATCAAGCCGGGCACCGCGCTCGAGCCGTACCTGGAGATCCTGCGCGAGTTCGACACCTTGCTGATCATGAGCGTCGAGCCCGGGTTCGGTGGCCAGAAGTTCATGCCCGAGGTTCTCGAGAAGGCCCGCGCGATAAGGAAGTTCATCGACGCGGAGGATCTGACGCTCCTCGTCGAGATCGACGGCGGCATCAACGCCGACACCATCGAGGAAGCGGCCGAGGCCGGTATCGACTGCTTCGTCGCCGGGTCTGCCGTCTACGGCGCCGACGATCCGGGACAGGCCGTCGCGGCGCTTCGTGAGTCCGCCGCCACCGCTCGGGCCCAGAACCAGAACTGACCCAAACCAAAACTGACGCAGAATCAGACCTGACCCGATGGACATCGCCGCCGCCATGGATCGCGCGATCCGTGCATCCGCCGAGGCGATGGGGATCAGCTCGCCGAACCCCCCGGTGGGTGCGGTGATCCTGGCGGACGACGGCACCGTCGCCGGTGTCGGCGCCACCCAGCCACCGGGCGGAGCACATGCCGAGGTCATGGCCCTGCGCGCTGCCGGCGAGGCGGCACGCGGCGGAACCGCGATCGTCACCCTCGAACCGTGCAACCACACCGGCCGCACCGGACCCTGTGCCGAGGCGCTCATCGAGGCCGGGATCGCCGAGGTCCACTACGCGGTGAGCGATCCGAACCCGATCGCGGCGGGCGGGGCCGACAGGTTGCGGGCTGCGGGGGTGCACGTGACCGGGGGAGTGGCCGTCGACACCGTCGAGAACGGTCCGSTGCGGCCATGGCTCACCCGGCAGCGCCTCGGCCGACCGATGGTCACCGCGAAGATCGCCGCCGGGATCGACGGCCGCATCGCTGCGCCCGACGGAACCAGCCAGTGGATCACCGGTTCGGCGGCCCGCGATCACGCCCACGCCCAGCGCGCGCGTCTCGACGCCATCGTGATCGGCACGGGCACCGCACTCGCCGACAACCCGACCCTGACAGCCCGCACACCGGACCGCACGCTCCATCCGCATCAACCGGCCCGGGTCGTCCTGGGTCACCGCGACCTCCCCGTCGACGCCAACCTGCGCGGCACGGCCGGCGGCCGGCTGGTCAGGGTCGACTCCCACGATCCCGCCGACGTCCTGGCCGCGCTCCCGGACGCGCTCTGGCTCCTCGTCGAAGGTGGCCCGCACATCATCGGGGCGTTCGTCGCCGCGGGACTCGTCGACGAGGTGCACGCCTACGTCGCACCGCTCGTCCTCGGTGCCGGTCGGAGCTCGGTGGAGATCCCGGGTGTCAGCACACTCGACGACGCCCGACGGTTCCGGACCACCTCGGTGACCCGGCTCGGCGACGATGTCCTCATCACCCTGTCGGCCCCGGACACCGACCGACTCGACGGGTGAAGGTCGACGCATGGTCCCGCCCCTTTTCACTCACCGGAATCGCAATGCGACTGACTTCCCGGGCCGTGCTAGCGTCGATGTCACCAGTTCTCGGGGCGGGGTGAAATTCCCCACCGGCGGTGATGAGGGTGCGGTGGATCCGCATCGTCCAGCCCGCGAGCGCCTGCCGACAGGCAGGGACAGCAGATTCGGTGAGAATCCGAAGCCGACGGTCACAGTCCGGATGCGAGAGAACAGGCGACACAAGGCCGCCCTGTCTGCTCCGAGCGAGCAGGAGGAGTGCGTGTTCACCGGAATCGTGGAAGAACTCGGCGTCATCGCCGACCGCGAGGATCTCTCCGACGCCGCCCGTTTCACCGTTCGCGGCCCCATCGTGACCACCGACGCCGGCCACGGCGACTCCATCGCCGTCAACGGCGTGTGTCTGACCGTCGTCGATCTCCGTCCGGGTGAGTTCACGGTCGACGTGATGCGGGAGACGCTGCGCCGCAGTTCGCTGTCCGATCTCGCCGCCGGCAGCACGGTCAATCTCGAGCGGGCCATGCCCGCCAACGGGCGTTTCGGCGGCCACATCGTGCAGGGCCACGTCGACGGAACCGGCACGATCGCGACAGTGTCCCCGTCCGAGAACTGGACGGTTGTACGGATCGCGATCCCCGCCGAACTCACCCGCTACCTCGTCGAGAAGGGATCGATCACCGTCGACGGTGTGTCGCTGACGGTGTCCGCGGTCGGCGGGTCGGGCGATGACTCCTGGTTCGAGATCTCGCTGATCCCGACCACTCTCAACGAGACCAACCTCGGTGCCGCCCGACCCGGTGCCGTGGTCAACCTCGAAGTCGACGTGATCGCCAAATACGTCGAGCGCCTTCATCTGGGTTCGGACACGACTGGTACTCCTGATGTTGCGGGGGCGAAATGAGCACAACGAGTGAGGTTCTGATGAGCGAGTCGCCGCGAGACGGTGCAGACGTGACCGCAGCCGAGGGGACCGGCGTCGCGTTCGACACGATCGAACGCGCCATAGCCGACATCGCGGCGGGCAAAGCCGTGGTGGTCGTCGACGACGAGGACCGCGAGAACGAGGGCGACCTCATCTTCGCGGCCGAGATGGCCACCCCCGAACTGGTGGCGTTCATGGTCCGGTACACCTCGGGTTACCTCTGCGTGCCGCTCGACGGCGACGCGTGCGACCGACTCGGTCTGCCGCCGATGTACTCGATGAACCAGGACAAGCACGGCACCGCCTACACCGTGACCGTCGACGCGCGCGAGGGCATCGGCACCGGGATCAGCGCCGCCGACCGCGCCACGACGATGAGGCTTCTCGCCGACCCAGGCGCCAGCGCCGCCGACTTCACCCGGCCGGGTCACGTCGTGCCGCTGCGCGCCAAGGAGGGCGGCGTCCTCCGTCGCCCGGGACACACCGAGGCCGCCGTCGACCTCGCCCGGTTGGCAAACCTCGCCCCGGCCGGTGTGATCTGCGAGATCGTGAGCCAGAAAGACGTCGGCGCGATGGCGCAGACCGACGAGCTGCGCGTGTTCGCCGACGAACACGACCTCGCACTCATCTCCATCGCCGACCTCATCGCATGGCGACGTCGTCATGAGAAGCACGTCGTCCGCGTCGCCGACGCCCGCATCCCGACCCGCCACGGCGACTTCCGTGCGGTCGGATACTCAAGCGTCTACGACGACGTGGAGCACGTCGCACTGGTGAAGGGTGACATCACCGGCGCCGACGGCGATGGCCACGATGTTCTCGTCCGCGTGCATTCCGAATGCCTGACGGGCGATGTCTTCGGCTCCCTGCGCTGTGACTGCGGGCCCCAGCTCGACGCGGCGATGGAGATGGTCGCCGACGAGGGCCGCGGCATCATCCTCTACATGCGCGGCCACGAGGGCCGGGGCATCGGCCTGCTGCACAAGCTGCAGGCCTACCAGCTGCAGGACGCGGGGTCGGACACGGTCGACGCCAACCTGGAACTGGGCCTGCCCGCGGACTCGCGGGACTACGGACTCGGCGCCCAGATCCTCGTCGACCTCGGCGTCAGGTCGATGCGACTGCTCACCAACAATCCCGCCAAGCGTGTGGGGCTCGACGGTTACGGGCTGCAGATCGTCGACCGCGTCGCGATGCCGGTGCGCGCGAACGCCGAGAACCTGCGGTACCTCCGCACCAAACGGGATCGGATGGGCCACGACCTCGTCGGACTCGACGACCATGACAATCCGACCGAGCACGTCAACCCGATCGACCGCATCGATCCCTCCGAAGGAGCTCCGGCATGAGCGGGCACGGAGAGCCCACCCTGGAACTCACCGACGCCGGCCGGCTGCGCCTGGCCATCGTGTCGTCGCAGTGGCACGAGACCATCTGCGGCGCACTGCTCGACGGTGCGATCCGGGCGGCGCGGGACAACGGCGTGACCGAACCGACCATCGTGCACGTCGCCGGAGCCATCGAACTGCCCGTCATCGTGCAGGCTCTCGCACGCACCCATGATGCGGTGGTCGCACTCGGCGTCGTGATCAAGGGCGAGACACCGCATTTCGAGTACGTGTGCGATGCGGTGACCGCGGGTCTCACGCGGGTGTCGCTCGACGAGTCGACCCCGGTCGGCAACGGCGTCCTGACGGTGCTCACCGAGGACCAGGCCATCGCCCGCGCCGGGCTGCCCGGTTCGACCGAGGACAAGGGTGCGCAGGCCACCGTCGCGGCCCTGGCGTCGGCGTTGACGCTGCGGGCCCTCGCCGACGACCAGGCTGCAACGGTGGGTGCCGGAGGGTCTTCGGCGTGAGCTCCGCGGGGGATGCAGACGTCGCCTCGTGGGACCTGGTGTACCGGCCGCGCAAGCTGCCCCGGTGGGCCGTGGCGGCCGCGGTCGTCGTGCTCGCCATCCACATCACCTTCGGGTTGCTGCTGACGATCGACGACGTCGGCGTCCGCAATCTGGGCGGTTCCGACCAGGTCGCCATCATCCTCATCGGTGTGCTGGTCGCGGGCGCGATCCTGCTGCTGACCCGGCCGCGCCTCCGGGTGGGGCCCCAAGGGGTCGAGGTCCGCAACCTCGCGACGACCCGGCTCTTCGAATGGGACCGTGTCCTCGGTCTCACCTACCCGGAGAGCGGTTTCGGCGCCTGGCTGCTGTTCCCGTCGGACGAACACATCACCGTCCTGGCCGTTCAGGCCGGTGACGGTCAGCGCGCCATCGACACCATGGCGCGATTCCGCGAGCTCGAGGAGCGCTATCGCGGGACTGTCCGGCCCGGCCACTAGCCTGGAACTCGTGGCCGACCCGACAACCTACCGTCCTGCGCCCGGAACCATCCCGACCGATCCCGGGGTGTACAAGTTCCGCGACGAGCACGGCCGCGTCATCTACGTCGGCAAGGCCAAGAACCTCCGGTCCCGGCTGACGTCGTACTTCGCCGACATCACGTCGCTGCACCCGCGTACCCGACAGATGGTGACCACGGCGGCGTCGGTCGAGTGGACAGTCGTCGGCACCGAGGTCGAGGCGCTGCAGCTCGAGTACAACTGGATCAAGGAGTTCGACCCGCGCTTCAACGTGCGGTACCGCGACGACAAGAGCTACCCGATGCTCGCGGTGACGCTGAACGAGGAATACCCCCGGCTCTTCGTCTATCGCGGTCCACGCCGACGCGGGGTGCGGTACTTCGGGCCGTACGCGCACGCCTGGGCGATCCGCGAGACAGTCGACCTGCTGACACGCGTCTTTCCGGCGCGGACATGTTCGGCCGGCGTGTTCAAGCGGCACCGTCAGATCGACCGGCCCTGCCTGCTCGGCTACATCGACAAGTGCTCCGCACCCTGCGTGGGTCGGGTCGACGCCGAAGAGCACCGCGAGATCGTCGAGGACTTCTGCGACTTCCTGGCCGGGCGCACCGACCTGATGATCCGCCGTATGGAGCGCGACATGGCCGCGGCCGCCGAGGATCTGGATTTCGAACGGGCGGCTCGGCTGCGCGACGACATCGGCGCGATGCGACGCGCCATGGAGAAGCAGGCCGTGGTGCTCGGCGACGGCACCACCGCCGACGTGATCGCACTCGCCGGCGACCAACTCGAGGTCTCCGTCCAGGTCTTCCACGTCCGCGACGGTCGCGTCCGCGGCCAGCGCGGCTGGGTCGTCGAACGCAGTGACAACGGCACCGACGGCGACGTCGTGGGGGAGTTCATCACCCAGTTCTATGGCGCTCAGGTCGATTTCGACGCCACGGTGGCCGTCGGTTCCGACCGTGCACGCGGCGAGTCGATCCCGCGCGAGGTGCTGGTGCCCGAACTGCCCTCGGACGCCGAAGAACTCGAGGAGTGGCTGAGTGGGCTCCGCGGCAGCCGCGTGCGTCTGCGGGTCCCGCAGCGAGGCGACAAGAAAGCATTGTTCGACACGGTGGCCCGCAACGCGGGTGAAGCGTTGGCGCAGCACAAACTCCGGCGCGCAGGTGATCTCACGACCCGCTCGGCGGCGCTGACCGAGCTCCAGGAGTCACTGCTGCTCGACCAGGCTCCGCTGCGCATCGAGTGTGTCGACATCTCGCACGTACAGGGCACCGATGTCGTCGCATCGCTGGTGGTCTTCGAAGACGGGCTCCCGCGCAAATCCGACTACCGCCACTATTCGATCCGGCACGCCGCCGGCGAGGGGCGCTCCGACGACGTGGCCTCGATCGCCGAGGTCACCCGCCGCCGCTTCCTGCGGCACCGCACCGACCGGGACGCGCCACCGCCGGTGTCCGGGGAGATCAACGCGGCCGCCGACACCCCCGCTGCGCCCCGCAAGTTCGCCTATCCGCCCAATCTCTTCGTCGTCGACGGCGGTGCGCCGCAGGTGCACGCGGCCGCCGCGGTCCTCGACGAACTGGGCATCACCGACGTGGCGGTGATCGGCCTCGCCAAACGCCTCGAGGAGGTGTGGGTTCCCGGCGACGACGATCCGATGATCCTGCCGCGCAACAGTCAGGCGCTGTTCCTGTTGCAGCGGGTGCGTGACGAAGCGCACCGCTTCGCCATCACCTTCCACCGCAGCAAACGCAGCAAGCGGATGACCGAGTCCGTGCTCGACGGGGTTCCCGGCCTGGGCCGCACCCGGCGCACCGCGCTGGTGACGCACTTCGGCTCGGTGGCCCGGCTCCGTGAGGCATCCTTGGACGAGATATCGCAGGTGCCGGGAATCGGCTCCACCACGGCGCGTGCGGTGCAGGCCGCGCTCGCCGGGGACACCCCGGCGCCGCAACAGATCCCGACCCCGGCCCCGGACATGGCCGAGAAGGAGATGACCGTGGCGACCGCCGATCCGCGACGAGGTGTCGATGAATAACCAGACGTCAGTGGACAAGTCGACTGGGGACAAGTCGACCGGGGACCCGCAGACGGGGGACACGCAGGCAGCGGTCGATCCCGATGCGAGCGGGGCGGGCCCCGACGGTGAACTCACCGTCCTGTTCGTCACCGGCATGTCCGGCGCGGGCCGATCCACCGCGGCCAACGTCCTCGAGGACGACGGGTGGTACGTGGCCGACAACGTGCCGCCGTCACTCATCTCGACGATGGTCGGGATGGTCCGCGAGAGCGACCCGTCGATCACCAGGCTCGCGATGGTCCTGCGCGCCTCTGACGCGAACCTCGCGCACGAACTCGAGCAGCTGCGAGACCGGCTCGAGGAGTCCGGCATCCGCACCCGCCTGCTGTACCTGGACGCCAGCGACTCGGTCCTGGTGCGCCGCTTCGAGCAGGTCCGGCGCCGACACCCGCTGCAGGGCAAGGAAACGCTCGTGGAGGGCATCGCGAGGGAGCGCGCCATCCTGGCGCCGATCAAGAACGTCGCCGATCTCGTCGTCGAGACGTCCGCACTGACGGCCGCCAAGCTGCGCGCGGTCGTCGAGGGGGTGGCGCCCGGCGACACCGAGCCCAGGTTGTCGATCGCCGTCCAGTCATTCGGGTTCAAGTACGGGCTGCCGATCGACTCCGACCTCGTCGCCGACGTGCGGTTCCTGCCCAATCCGCACTGGATCGACGAACTGCGCGACCACAACGGGCAGGAGGCGCCGGTCCGGGACTACGTCCTGGGTCAGCCCGACGCCGGTGGCTTCCTCGACCTCTACACCGACCTGGTGTCCATCGTCGGACGCGGTTATCTGCGAGAAGGGAAGCGGTACATGACGATCAGCGTCGGATGTACCGGCGGCAAGCATCGCAGCGTCGCCATCGCCGAAGAACTGTCGGCGCGTCTGCGTCGAGCCGTCGACGAGGCCGGACTCGCGTCCTACGACGTGCGCGTCATGCATCGCGACCTGGGGCGCGAATGACCCCGCGCGACCCGAGGATCGTCGCCCTGGGCGGTGGGCACGGCCTCTACGCGACGCTGACCGCGATGCGCTACCTGAGCACCGACATCACGGCGGTGGTCACCGTCGCCGACGACGGTGGCTCCTCCGGACGCCTGCGGGCCGAGCTCGGCCTGATCCCGCCGGGCGACCTGCGGATGGCGCTCGCCGCGCTCATGAGTGCGCCCAAGGCGCTCGAGGACTTTCAGGTGGCCGGGCACCCCGACACCCGCCGGCGTCACGAACTCTGGGCGGACGTGCTCCAGCATCGATTCGGTGGACGCGGTGCGCTGGCCGGTCATCCGATCGGCAATCTCCTGTTGGCGGGGCTCACCGAGGTGCTCGGCGACACCGTGGCGGCGCTGGCCGAACTGCGCGACGTCTTCGGGATCCGAGGACAGGTGCTGCCCATGTCGACGGTCCCGCTCGACATCGAGGCGGACGTGTCCGGCCTCGAGGCCGACCCCCGGATCAGTCGCGAGATCCGCGGACAGGTCGCGGTCGCCACCACTCCCGGCAAGGTTCGACGCGTGCGACTGCTGCCGCACGAGCCGCCGGCATGCGAATCCGCGCTCGAGGCAATCGAATCGGCAGACCTGGTGATGCTCGGACCGGGATCGTGGTTCTCCAGCGTGATCCCGCACGTACTCGTACCCGAGCAGCTGAAAGCCTTGCAGCGCAGCCCCGCTCGCAAGGTCCTGGTCGTCAACCTGGCGCCCGAGCCGGGGGAGACCCCGGGCTTCTCGGTGGAACGCCACCTCCACGTCCTGCACGCCCACGCCGACAGTTTCCGCGTCGACCACGTGCTCGTGGACGAGTCATCGGTGCCCGCCGGCCGCGAACGCGACCACCTGGTCCGCGCGGCCGGATTGTTCGGCGCCGAGCTGAATGTCGGCGACGTCGCCGTCCTCGGCCAGCAGGTCCATGACCCGGCGAAAGTCGCCGCCGTCGTGAACGAACTGTGCGAAGGTGAACTGACCCGTTACTCTGGCCGGGCGGACGCCTGACTCATGTCGGTGATGCCGTCGTGCGATGACATGCAGTCGTGCGCTCAAACTCGCGCGGGCCGTGGATACGAGGGACGTGTGGTCTGGTGACAGGAGGACAGGGACCGGTGGCGATGACGGCGGCGGTGAAGGACGAACTCAGTCGCCTGTCGGTGACTCAGGTGAGTTGCCGGAGAGCCGAGGTGTCGGCGCTGTTGCGCTTCGCCGGTGGTCTGCACATCGTCGCCGGGCGCGTCGTGGTGGAGGCCGAGGTCGACATGGGCAACGTGGCCCGGCGCCTGCGGGGCGAGATCCACGATCTCTACGGCTACTCCTCCGATGTCCATGTGCTGCGCGGCGGCGGTCTGCGCAAGTCCGCCCGCTACATCGTGCGCGTCACCAAGGACGGTGAGGGGCTCGCGCGGCAGACCGGTCTGCTCGACATGCGCGGCCGGCCTGTTCGCGGACTGCCCGCGCAGGTGGTCGGCGGCAGCGTCGCCGACGCCGAGGCCGCTTGGCGTGGCGCCTTTCTCGCCCACGGATCGCTCACCGAACCCGGACGGTCGTCGGCGCTCGAGGTCAGCTGCCCGGGCCCCGAGGCCGCACTCGCGCTGGTCGGTGCGGCGCGCAGGCTCGGCGTCACCGCCAAGGCCCGCGAGGTCCGTGGCGCCGACCGCGTGGTCATCCGCGACGGCGAGGCGATCGGTGCGCTGTTGACCCGGATGGGTGCCCACGACACCCGGCTGGTCTGGGAAGAACGGCGCATGCGTCGCGAGGTGCGCGCGACCGCCAACCGGCTCGCCAACTTCGACGACGCCAATCTCCGCCGGTCGGCGCGGGCGGCCGTGGCCGCGGCGGCTCGCGTGGAACGCGCGCTCGACATCCTCGGCGACGAGGTACCCGACCACCTCATCGCCGCGGGGCAGCTCCGCATCACACACCGGCAGGCCTCCCTGGAGGAGCTCGGCCAGCTGGCGGATCCGCCCATGACGAAGGACGCCGTCGCCGGCCGTATCCGTCGCCTGCTCTCGATGGCGGACAAGAAAGCGCGCCAGGACGGGATCCCCGACACGGAATCCGCGGTCACCTCGGAGCTGCTCGACGACGCCTGAGGCCGCCCCGCGGTCGCGACCCGGACCTGCGGTGTGCCGTGCCCTACAGGGCCTACTAGGCTGGGGGAGACGTGGGCGGAGGCGTGATCACTCCTGTGTGCCGCCGGTGACCGCTCACGGCGCGGCCAGACAGGGCTTGACTCACAGGCCTGACCATGAATACCGCTAAGGAGCACAACTGTGACTGTTCGGGTAGGCGTCAACGGATTCGGCCGGATCGGCCGCAACTTCTTCCGTGCCGTCGAAGCGCAAAAGGCTTTGGGCACCACCGACATCGAGATCGTCGCGGTCAACGATCTCACCGACAACGCGACTCTCGCGCACCTGCTGAAGTTCGACTCGATCCTCGGTCGCCTGTCCGACGACGTCACCCTCGAGGGTGACGACACCATCGTCGTCGGCGACAAGAAGATCAAGGCGCTCGAGGTCAAGGAAGGCCCGGCCGCGATCCCGTGGGGAGACCTCGGTGTCGACGTCGTCGTCGAGTCCACCGGCATCTTCACCGCCCGTGCCAAGGCCCAGGGCCACCTCGACGCCGGCGCCAAGAAGGTCATCATCTCCGCACCCGCGTCGGATGAGGACATCACCATCGTCATGGGCGTCAACGACGACAAGTACGACGGCAGCCAGAACATCATCTCCAACGCGTCGTGCACCACCAACTGCCTCGGCCCGCTGGCCAAGGTCCTCAACGACGAGTTCGGCATCGTCAAGGGCCTGATGACCACCATTCACGCCTACACCCAGGACCAGAACCTGCAGGACGGCCCGCACAAGGATCTGCGTCGCGCCCGCGCCGCCGCGATCAACATCGTGCCGACCTCCACCGGTGCGGCCAAGGCCATCGGCCTGGTGCTCCCGGAGCTGAAGGGCAAGCTCGACGGCTACGCGCTGCGTGTGCCGATCCCCACCGGATCGGTCACCGACCTCACCGCGCAGCTGTCCAAGACCGCCACCGCCGACGAGATCAACGCCGCCCTCAAGGCTGCCGCCGACGGTCCGCTCAAGGGCATCCTCAAGTACTACGACGCCCCGATCGTCTCCTCCGACATCGTCACCGACCCGCACAGCTCGCTGTTCGACGCCGGCCTGACCAAGGTCATCGACGATCAGGCCAAGGTCGTGTCCTGGTACGACAACGAGTGGGGCTACTCCAACCGCCTCGTCGACCTCATCGGTCTCGTCGGCAAGTCGCTCTAGTCCACCCACGTCGTTCCACCTGAAAGGGAGTCAACGCCACATGGGTGTTCCCACTCTGAAAGACCTTCTGGAGGAGGGTGTTTCGGGCCGGGGCGTGCTGGTCCGGTCGGATTTCAACGTCCCGCTCGACGGGTCGACGATCACCGATCCGGGTCGCATCCTCGCGTCCCTGCCCACCCTCAACGCACTGATCGACGCCGGCGCCAAGGTGATCATCACCGCGCACCTCGGCCGCCCGAAGGGCGAACCGGATCCGAAGTTCTCGCTGGCGCCCGTCGCGGCGCGACTCGGTGAGGAGCTCGGTCGCAACGTGCAGCTCGCCGGCGACGTCGTCGGCACCGATGCGCTCGCCCGCGCCGAGGGCCTCACCGACGGTGACGTCCTGTTGCTGGAGAACATCCGCTTCGATCCGCGGGAGACCTCCAAGGACGAGGCCGAGCGTGAGTCGCTGGCCAAGGCGCTCGTCGAGCTCGTCGGCGATGACGGCGCCTTCGTCTCCGACGGTTTCGGGGTGGTGCACCGCAAGCAGGCCTCGGTCTATGACGTCGCGAAGCTGCTCCCGCACTACGCGGGAGAACTGGTGGCGGCCGAGGTCGACGTGCTCTCCAAGCTCACCGAGGAGGTCACGCGTCCCTACGCGGTCGTCCTCGGCGGCTCGAAGGTCTCGGACAAGCTCGGGGTCATCGAGGCCTTGGCTCCCAAGGTGGACACGTTGGTCATCGGCGGCGGCATGGCGTTCACGTTCCTTGCCGCACAAGGACATTCGGTCGGCACCTCGTTGCTGCAGGAAGATCAGATCGACGTCTGCAAGAGCCTGCTGGAACGGTTCGGCGACGTCATCCACCTGCCCGTCGACGTGGTCGTGGCCGACAAGTTCGCGGCCGACGCCGAGTCCGACACCGTGGCGGCCGACAAGATCCCGGACGGCTGGATGGGCCTCGACATCGGACCGGAATCGGTGAAGCGATTCGCCGCAGTCCTGTCCGGTGCCAAGACCATCTTCTGGAACGGCCCGTCGGGCGTGTTCGAGTTCGAGAAGTTCTCCGCGGGTACCCGCGGGGTCGCCGAGGCCATCGCCGGCGCCACCGGCAACGGTGCGTTCACCGTCGTCGGCGGCGGCGACTCGGCCGCGGCGGTGCGGACCCTCGGTCTGCCCGACAGCGACTTCTCGCACATCTCCACCGGCGGCGGCGCCTCCCTGGAGTACCTCGAGGGCAAGGAACTGCCCGGCCTGAACGTCTTGGAGAGCTGATCAGATGGCAAGCCGCAAGCCCCTCATCGCGGGCAACTGGAAGATGAACCTGAACCACCTCGAGGCCATCGCGCTGGTTCAGAAGATCGCGTTCGCGCTGCCGGCGAAGTACTTCGAGAAGGTCGACGTGACGGTGATCCCGCCGTTCACCGACATTCGCAGCGTGCAGACCGTCGTCGACGGCGACAAGCTCCTGCTCACCTACGGTGCGCAAGATCTGTCGGCTCACGACTCGGGTGCCTACACCGGCGAGATCAGCGGTGCGTTCCTCGCGAAACTCGGGTGCACCTTCGTGGTGGTCGGGCACTCCGAGCGTCGCACCCTCCACAACGAGACCGACGAGGTCGTGTTGGCCAAGACCAAGGCCGCGCTCAAGCACGAACTCACCCCGATCGTGTGCATCGGTGAGGGGCTCGACGTCCGTGAGGCCGGTGAGCACGTGGCGTACAACGTCGCACAGCTCAAGGGCTCCCTCGCCGGCCTGTCGGCCGCCGAGATCGCCAAGACCGTGATCGCCTATGAGCCCGTGTGGGCCATCGGTACCGGCCGCGTGGCCAGCGCCGACGACGCGCAGGAGGTCTGCAAGGCCATCCGCGAGACCCTCGCGGAGATCGCCGACGCCGAGACCGCGGCGTCGGTGCGCATCCTCTACGGCGGATCGGTCAACGCCAAGAACGTCGGCGAGATCGTGGGACGCCCCGACGTCGACGGCGCGCTGGTCGGCGGGGCCTCGCTGAAGTCCGACGAGTTCGCGACACTGTCGGCGATCGCCGCCGGTGGCCCCTTGCCCTGACGGGCAGAACCTCCGCGTACACTGTGGCAGGTTGGCTTCGGTTCACCCCGGGGCCGACCTGCTACAGCTGTATTTGAGGGCTTTACGGAAGGGCGTTTCGACTCGTGACTGTGCAAGGTGCACTCGACATCGGATTGATCGTGACCAGCGTGCTGCTGATCGTGCTCGTCCTGCTGCACCGCGGCAAGGGTGGCGGTCTGTCGTCGCTGTTCGGCGGCGGTGTGCAGTCCAGCCTGTCCGGATCGAGCGTCGTCGAACGCAACCTCGATCGCCTCACCATCTTCGTCGGCCTCATCTGGGTCATCTTCATCGTCGGCGTCGGCGTCGACATCAAGCTCTCCGGATAGCCTCCCCCCGAGATGCCGCGCCCCGGTTCTGCCGGGATACTCGACGGCATGAGTGACACCGTTCCCGCGCAGGGGACTCCGGCATCGCGTCCGTCCATCTCGATCGTCGACCACATCGTCGTCGACGACGCGGGCAGAGCGCTGACCGAACCGCTGCGCGAAGACATCCGCCTCCTCGGCGGGATTCTCGGCGACGTCGTCCGCGAACACTCCGGAACCGAGGTCTTCGACCTCGTGGAGTCCGCCCGTGTAGCGGCATTCCGCGTGCGGCGCAACGAGATCGACCGCACCGAGCTGGCCGACATGTTCGTCGACCTCGACGTCTCGACGGCCGTGCCTGTGATCCGCGCATTCAGCCACTTCGCCCTGCTGGCCAATCTGGCCGAGGATATCCACCGTGAACGCCGTCGCGCGATCCACGTGCGTGCAGGGGACCCGCCGCAAGACAGCAGCCTGGCCGCCACCTACGCCAAACTCTCCGACGCCGGGCTCGTCGACGAGGAGGTCGGCAGGACTCTCGCCGACGCCGCCGTGGTCCCGGTGATCACCGCGCATCCCACCGAGACCCGACGCCGCACGGTGTTCGAGACGCAGAACCGGATCACCGAGCTGATGCGTTTTCGCGGTCGCACCGAGCTGACCCCGGACGAGGACGCGGAGGTCACCGAAGCGATCCGCCGGCAGATCCTCACCCTCTGGCAGACCGCCCTGATCCGGCTCGAGCGTCTGACGATCCAGGACGAGATCCGTTCCGGGCTACGGTATTACGAGGCGTCGTTCTTCGACGTGGTGCCCGCCATCAACACCTCGGTTCGGGCGGCCCTGCGCTCGACATACCCGGCGGCCGGGCTGGCAGACGAACCGATGATCCGGATGGGTTCATGGATCGGCGGCGATCGCGACGGCAATCCGTTCGTGAACGGCGAGGTCGTGACCCTGGCGACCACACTCGCCGCGCAGACCGCCGTCGGGCACCATCTGTCCGAATTGGAAACTCTCGCCCAAGAACTCAGCATGTCTGCCCGACTCATCGACACCGACGAGACCCTGCTCGAACTCGCCGGGGTGGCGGCCGACGAACCGTCGGCCGACGAGCCGTTCCGGCTTGCACTGCGGCACATCCGCTCTCGGCTCATCGCCACCGCGCGGGACATGTTCGACGACGACTTCCTCACGGCAGGCGACCTCTTCCTCATCGACGGGAAGCCGTCGTATGCCGACGCCGGGGAGCTCCTGACCGACCTCGATGTGATCGACGCCGCGCTCCGCGCCAACAAGGACGACTCCATCGCCGACGATCGGTTGTCGTCGCTGCGGGAAGCGGTCCGCACCTTCGGCTTCCACCTGTCCGGTCTGGACATGCGGCAGAATTCGGACACACACGAGGAAGTGGTGGCCGAACTGCTGGCCTGGGCTGGGGTGTGCCCGGACTACGCGTCGCTCGACGAGGCCGCGCGCGTCGCGATCCTGTCCGATGAGCTGCGCGCCCGGCGCCCGCTCACCAGACCGGATGCGGCGCTCAGCGAGCTCGCGACCAAGGAACTCGGTATCGTGCGTGCGGCTGCGCGAGCGGTGGCGACCTTCGGTCCCGAGGCGGTGCCCAACTACATCATCAGCATGTGCACGTCGGTCAGCGACATGCTCGAGGCGCTGATCCTGCTCAAGGAGGCCGGTCTCTACGACCCGAATGACGATGACCCGCGCTGCTCGGTGCGTGTGGTGCCGCTGTTCGAGACGATCGAAGACCTCCAGCAAGGTGCCGAGACGCTTCTCGCGGTTCTCGAGGTGCCGTTCTACCGGGCGATGGTCGAGTCCCAGAACGGGATGCAGGAGATCATGCTCGGCTACTCCGACTCGAACAAGGACGGCGGCTACATGGCCGCCAACTGGGCGCTCTATCGGGCCGAGCTCGACCTCGTCGAGGCGGCGTCCCGCTCGGGTATCCGGCTGCGACTCTTCCATGGACGTGGCGGCACCGTCGGTCGCGGTGGCGGCCCCAGCTACGACGCGATCCTGGCCCAGCCGCCCGGAGCCGTGCAGGGATCGCTGCGCATCACCGAGCAGGGCGAGATCATCGCGGCGAAGTACGCCGAACCGGTGACCGCCCGCCGCAACCTCGAGACATTGCTCGCCGCGACCATCGAGTCGTCGCTGCTCGATGTCGAGGGCCTCGGCGACGAATCCGACTCGGCCTACGAGATCATGGACGACATCGCCGCGAAGGCACGAGCCGCCTACAGTCGGCTGGTCCACGAGACACCGGGGTTCGTCGAGTACTTCACCACCTCGACGCCGCTGTCGGAGATCGGCGCGCTGAACATCGGCAGCCGTCCCGCCTCCCGCAAGCAGACCGAGAAGATCTCCGATCTGCGCGCGATCCCGTGGGTCCTGTCGTGGACGCAATCCCGTGTGATGCTGCCGGGTTGGTACGGGACGGGCTCGGCCTTCGAGGAGTGGGTCGGCGACGATCCCGAACGTCTCGAGACGCTGCGGCGGTACTACGAGAAGTGGCCGTTCTTCCGGACCGTCATGTCGAACATGGCGCAGGTGCTGGCGAAGTCGGACATGGGGTTGGCACACCGGTATGCACAGCTCGTTCCCGACGAGGAGTTGCGCGACAAGGTCTTCGGCATGATCGCCGACGAACACGAACGCACCATCGCGATGTGTGCGCAGATCACCGGAACCGACGATCTGCTGCACGACAACGCCGCGCTCAAACGGTCCGTCTACAACCGGTTCCCGTACCTCGAGCCGTTGAATCTGCTGCAGGTCGAGCTGCTCCGCCGGTTCCGGGCGGGGGAGGACACCCCCATCGTGCGTCGCGGGATCCAGCTCACCATGAACGGTCTGGCGACCGCACTGCGCAACTCGGGCTAGGCATCCATAGCTCGAAACCGCTGCTATCGCGGTTTCGAGCTATGAGATCACTTCAGGTCGGCGGCGGCCGCGTCGTCGAGGAACCAGATGGTCTCCTCGGTGCCGTGCGCGCCGGCTGCCGGCCAGTCGGCCGCGTCGGCGCCGCGATGCGCGGCAGCGACCGCTTCGGCCTTGTCGGCCCCGGCGACCAGGAACCACACCTGGCGTGCGCGGTTGACGACCGGCAGCGTCAGCGTGATGCGACGCGGCGGGGGCTTCGGCGAATCCTCGACGGCGACAACCGACTTCGTGGTCTCCGCGGTGGCCTCCGTGTGCGGGAACAGCGAATTGATGTGCCCCTCACCGCCCATGCCGAGCAGATGCAGGTCGAACTCCGGAGCCACTCCGTCACTGGACCGGCCGGCCAGGATCGCCGCGTAGTCGGCGGCGGCGGCCCCGATGTCATCACCCAACGGTCCGTCCGACGGCGCCATCGGGAAGATCCGTGACGGGTCGACCGGCACCTTGTCGAGCAACGCCTCACGCGCCTGGCCGGAGTTGCGTTCGGGGTCGTCGGCGGGCACGAAACGATCATCGCCCCAATAGATGTCGACCTTCGACCAGTCGATCGTGCCGCTGTCGGCGGCCAACGCCGACAGGATGCCGATGCCGTTGCTGCCACCGGTCAGGACCACGCTGGCGACGCCGCGTTCGGCCTGGGCGCGCGTGATCAGATCGACGAATCGCGACGCGGCGGTGTCGACGAGTTCCTGCTTGGTGTCGAAGACGAGGGTCTCGGTGGTCATCGTGCGGCAACTCCTTGCGTGTCGGCTGCGAACTCGACCTCGGGCACACCCTGGAGTGCCGCAACATACACCTCGTCGGTGTCGAGGCGTCGAAGTTCCTCGGCGATGCAGGCGGGCAGTTCACGACGGCCCATGGCGACGCGTCCGTCGGGTTTACCCGGCATCGTCAGGACCGCGTTGTTCTCTTCGTCCACGGCGAGGATGGTCGGCCCCTCGTCGCGGAACAGGCGGATCTCGAAGCTCCCGCGCAGGCGGCGGGTCGGCACCTTCAGGGCGGAGCGCAGCCAGCCGGCGAGCAGGTCGACCGACGGGGAATTCTGCGCGCCGGTCACCTGAACCTCGGTGATCGGGCTGTGCGGGGGACGGTCCACCGCGGAGGCGAGGATCGCGCGCCAGTGGGTGACGTGGGTCCAGGCGAGATCGGTGTCGCCCGGTGAGTAGGTCTCGAGTCGTCGGGCCAGCACCGCCAGCGAGTCGCCCGCTTTGGTGGCGTCGACGATCCGGCGGTGGCCCAGCTTGCCGAGCGGATCGTCGGCGGGACGTTCGGGACCCTTGCCCGGCCACCAGGTGACGACGGGGGTGTCGGGGAGCAGGAACGGGGTGACCACACTGTCGGGGTGGTCGGCCAGCTCTCCCTGCAGGGACAGCACCACCACCTCGGAGGCGCCGGCGTCCCCGCCCACGCGGATCTGCGCGTCGAGCCGTGAATCACCCTCGCGCACACCGCGGTAGACGACGATGACGCGGCTCGGGTGCTCGCGGCTCGCGCCGACCGCCGCCTCGATGGCGCCTTCCATCGGCTCGCCCAACTCGACACAGACCACGAGCGTCAACACCCGGCCTAGGCTGAGCGCCCCACCCGCGGCGCGCACCTCGATGATCTTCTTCGCGACCTTTCCGGTCGACGTGTCGGACAGTTCGACGATCATCGGGAGGCCTCCTGAACGGGTCGGTCGGTGAGGTCGTGCGGACTTCTCGTCACGGCCTGCGCCACGCGCGGCCGGTGCGGGCCATCATCTCCTCGGCGGAGCGCGGGCCCCACGTTCCGGACTCGTACGTGTCCGGTGACCCCGTCGCGGCCCAGTGCTCGAGCACCGGATCGAGAATGCGCCAAGACAATTCGACTTCTTCGTTGACCGGGAACAGCGACGGCTCGCCCAGCAGGACGTCGAGGATCAGCCGTTCGTACGCCTCCGGGGAGGCCTCGGTGAAGGCGGTGCCGTAACTGAAGTCCATGTTGACGTCGCGGACCTCCATGCTCGATCCCGGAACCTTGGACCCGAAGCGCAGCGTGATGCCCTCGTCCGGTTGCACCCGGATCACGAGCGCGTTCTGACTGAGCTCCTCGGTCATGGTCTGATCGAAGGGCAGGTGCGGGGCGCGTTTGAACACGAGGGCGATCTCGGTGACCCGCCTTCCGAGACGCTTACCGGTGCGCAGGTAGAACGGCACACCCGCCCAGCGGCGGGAGTCGACCTCGAGGGCGATCGCGGCGAAGGTCTCGGTCTTCGAATCCTTCGCGAAACCGTCCTCCTCCTTCAGTCCCGGTACCTTCTCGCTGCCCTGCCAGCCGGGTCCGTATTGCCCACGGGCGGTGTTCTCGTCGATCGGCAGCACGTTGCGTGTGGCGGCCAGGACCTTGATCTTCTCGGCCTGCAACTGCTTGGGCTCGAACGAGATCGGCTCCTCCATGGCCACGAGGGCCATGAGCTGCATCAGGTGGTTCTGGATGACATCCCGTGCCGCGCCGATGCCGTCGTAGTACCCCGCCCGGCCACCGAGACCGATGTCCTCGGCCATGGTGATCTGGACGTGGTCGACGTAATGCGAACTCCACAATGGATCGAACAGCTGATTGGCGAACCGCAGCGCCAGGATGTTCTGGACGGTCTCCTTGCCCAGGTAGTGGTCTATGCGGAACACCGAGGACTCCGGGAAGACGTTGTTGACGATCGCGTTGAGTTCGCGAGCGGACTCGAGATCGTGCCCGAACGGCTTCTCGATGACGACCCGCCGCCAGCTGTCACCGGTGGGGGCCGCCAGACCGCTGCGCTCGAGCTGTTCACACACCGTAGGGAACGCCTTGGGTGGGATCGACAGGTAGAACGCGTGATTGCCGTCGGTCCCGCGTTCGACGTCGAGCGACTTCAGGGTGTCGCGCAACCTGTCGAACGCGGCGTCGTCGTCGAAGGCGCCCTGGACGAAGCGGAACCCCTCGGCCAGCCGCTCCCACACCTCTTCCCGGAAGCCGGTGCGGGCGTGTTCGCGGACGGCGTCGTGGACGATCGCACTGAAATCCTCGTCGCTCCAGTCACGACGAGCGAAACCCACCAGAGCGAACGACGGCGGGAGGAGGCCGCGGTTGGCGAGGTCGTAGACCGCAGGCATCAGCTTCTTGCGTGCCAGGTCTCCGGTGACTCCGAAGATCACCAGACTGCACGGGCCCGCGATGCGGGGAAGCCGTTTGTCCTGCGGGTCACGGAGCGGATTGGTCTGCGAACCGGACCCGACCGAATCCTCGCCTGCGGCCACCGCGCCTCAGCCCTTGTTCGCCGCGGACAACTGCTCGGCGGTGGCGCCGAGCAGGTCGTTCCAGGCGTCCTCGAACTTGCTGACGCCCTCGTCCTCGAGGACCTTGAACACGTCGACGGTGTCGACACCCTGCGCCGAGATCTTGTCGAAGATCTCCTGCGACTCGTTGGCGAGCCCGATGATCGAGTCGGAGTTGACCCAGCCGTGGTCGGCGAAGGCGTCCATCGTCTTGCCCGGCATCGTGTTCACGGTGTTGGGGGCGACCAGTTCGCTCACATACAGCGTGTCCGGGTAGTCGGGGTTCTTGACGCCGGTCGAGGCCCACAGGGCGCGCTGCGGACGGGCACCCTTGGCCAGCAGATCGGGGAAGCGGGACTCCACCTCGAAGATCTGCTGGTAGGCCGCATACGCCAGACGGGCGTTGGCCAGTGCCGCCTTGCCCTTGAGCTCCACGGCCTCCGGCGTGCCGATCGCGTCGAGGCGCTTGTCGATCTCGGTGTCGACGCGCGAGACGAAGAACGACGCGACCGAGTGGATGCGCGACAGGTCGTGGCCCGCCTCGGCGGCGGCATCGAGGCCGTCGAGGTAGGCGTCCATGACCTTCTTGTAGCGCTCGACGGAGAAGATCAGCGTGACGTTGACGCTGATGCCCTCGGCGATCACCCGGGTGATCGCCGGGAGTCCGGCCTCGGTGGCCGGGATCTTGATGAGCAGGTTCGGACGGTCCACGATCTTCCACAGTTCGACGGCCTGCGCGACGGTGGCGTCGGTGTCGTGGGCCATACGCGGATCGACCTCGATCGACACGCGGCCGTCCACGCCGCCGGTCTGCTCGAAGGTCGGCGCCAGGACGTCACACGCGTTGCGCACGTCGTCGGTGGTGACGGTCCGGATGGTGGCGTCGACGTCGGCGCCGCGAGCGGCCAGCTCGTTGATCTGATCGTCGTAGGCGTTGCCCTTGGACAGGGCGGCCTGGAAGATCGACGGGTTGGTGGTCACCCCGACGACCGACTTGGTCGCGATGAGGTCGGCGAGGTCACCTGAGCTGATCAGGTCTCGGGACAGGTCGTCCAGCCACACCGAGACTCCGGCGGCGGACAGTTCGGCGAGCTTCTCGTTCTGGGTCACGATTCTCTCCTCTGGTGGATGGCTTCTCTGCCGGTGGTGTCAGCGGCTAGCTCAGCCGGCGACAGCGCGCTCGGCGGCGGCGGTCACTGCCTCGGCGGTGATCCCGAACTTCGTGAACAGCACCTTGTAATCGGCGGATGCACCGAAGTGCTCGATCGACACGATCTCGCCGCCGGCACCGACGATCCGGTACCACGGCATCGCGATGCCGGCCTCGACGGCGACACGCGGCACCGACGGCGGCAGGACGTCGTCCCGGTAGCCCTGCGGCTGCTCGTCGAACCATTCCACACACGGCATGGAGACGACGCGCGCCTTGATTCCCTTGTCCGCGAGAGCCTTCTGCGCCTCGACGGCGAGGTGGACCTCGGAACCGGTGCCGATGAGCACGACGTGGGGATCGCCCTCGGAGTCGCTGAGGACATATCCGCCGTTGGCGACGCCCTGAGCGGAGGTGCCCTCGAGGATCGGGATGTTCTGGCGGGTGAGGGCCAGGCCGACCGGGTGGTTGCGCCGGGTCAGCAGGTGCTGCCACGCGAACGCCGTCTCGTTGGCGTCACCGGGGCGCACCACGTCGAGGTTGGGGATCGCGCGCAGCGCGGCGAGGTGCTCGATCGGCTGGTGCGTCGGGCCGTCCTCGCCGAGACCGATCGAGTCGTGGGTCCAGACGTAGATCGGGTCGATCTCCATCAGGGCGGCGAGGCGCACCGCGGGACGCATGTAGTCCGCGAACTGCAGGAAGGTGCCGCCGTACGCGCGGGTGGGCCCGTGCAGGGCGATGCCCGAGAGGATCGAGCCCATCGCGTGTTCGCGCACGCCGAAGTGCAGGGTCCGGCCGTACGGGTTCGCCGACCACTTCTTGGTGCTGATCGAGGTCGGACCGAACGACGGTTCGCCGTCCATCGTCGTGTTGTTGGAGCCGGCGAGGTCGGCCGAGCCGCCCCACAGTTCGGGCAGAACCGGGGCCAGGGCGCCGAGCACCTTGCCCGATGCGCTGCGGGTCGCCACGTCCTTGTCGCCGACATTCCAGCTCGGCAGGGCGTCGGTCCAGCCCTCGGGCAGTTCCTGGGCGGTGAGCCGGTCGAACAGCGCCTTCTGGTCCGGGTTCTTCTCGGCCCAGGCGTCGAACGACGCGGTCCAAGCCTTGCGCTGCTCGGCGCCGCGTTCGATGAGCTTGCGGGTGTGCCCGATGACCTCGTCGCTCACCTCGAAGTTCTTGTCCGGGTCGAAACCGAGCACCTTCTTGGTCGCCGCGACCTCGTCCTCACCGAGCGCCGCCCCGTGGGCCATTCCGGTGTTCATCATGTTGGGGGCCGGGTAGCCGATGATCGTCCGCAGACAGATGATCGACGGCTTGTCGATGACCTGCCGGGCGGCCTCGACCGCGGCCTCGATGGCGACGACGTCCTCGCCGCCCTCGACTGTCTGGACGTGCCAGCCGTAGGCCTCGTAACGCTTGGCGACGTTCTCCGACAATGCGATGTCGGTGTCGTCCTCGATCGAGATCTGGTTCTGGTCGTAGAACACGATCAGGTTGCCGAGCTGCTGGGTGCCGGCCAGCGAGCTGGCCTCCGAGGTCACGCCCTCTTCGATGTCACCGTCGGAGGCGACGACGTAGATGTAGTGGTCGAACGGGCTCTGGCCCGGAGCGGCGTCGGGGTCGAAGAGCCCGCGCTCGCGGCGCGCGGCCATCGCCATGCCGACCGACGAGGCGAGGCCCTGTCCGAGAGGTCCGGTGGTGATCTCGACTCCACGGGTGTGGCGGAACTCCGGGTGGCCGGGGGTCAGCGAGTCCCAGGTGCGCAGCGCCTCGATGTCGGAGAGTTCGAGACCGAACCCGCCGAGGTAGAGCTGGATGTAGAGCGTGAGGCTGGAGTGTCCGCACGAGAGGACGAATCGGTCGCGTCCGGCCCAGTCGGTGTCGGTGGGGTCGTGGCGCATGACCCGCTGGAAGAGGGTGTAGGCGAGAGGCGCGAGGCTCATGGCGGTACCGGGATGTCCGCTGCCGCACTTCTGCACGGCATCGGCGGCCAGCACACGGGCGGTGTCGACGGCCCGGGTGTCGACCTCGGTCCAGTCGTCCGGATGGCGGGGGGTGGTCAAAGCGCGGATCTCGTCTGTGTCGGCCACGATGCTGAATATCTCCTGTGCCTGCTCGGTGCGATCGGTGAACGTGAAGAGGTGGACGCCGGCGGCCCGTCGGCACCGCGGGTTCGCCACCTGCCGACTCGTACCAGGCAACCGACGATTGTCGGCGCGTACGGGTCCAGAGTAATCGTCGTCGGCCCGGCGCTGCGCGCCGACCGAAGGTTACCGGCGAGTTCATCCATCGCCGCCGGTCACGGCGCGCACCGGGTCGTCCGCCGTCCCGGTGGCGGTGCCTCGATTCACGGTTGGCAGAGGCAAACGTCTACCATGCTCTGTAGTAGCCCGCGGCGTCTGTGCGGGCGGACGAGGAGTGTTCGTGAGGATAGGGGAGCGTGTGAGCGGGGACAGTTCCGCCGCATCTCACTCGACCGACACCGCATCGAATCCGCAGGTTTCGACGAATCCAGTCGCGCCGGCCGATCAGTCGTGGGCCGGGCGCGTGCGTGCGACGCTGCTGGCCTACATCGCACTGACCAAGCCGCGTGTCATCGAGCTGCTCCTGGTCGCGACGATTCCGGTGATGCTGCAGGCCGACCGAGGGCACGTGGACCTCGCGGTCATCGCCTTCACCCTCATCGGCGGATGGCTGGGCGCAGGTAGCGCCAACACCCTGAACATGGTGGCCGACGCCGACATCGACAAGAAGATGAAGCGGACCGCGCGCCGTCCGCTCGCCCGACGCGCCGTGGCCACCCGTAGCGCGCTGATCTTCGGCCTCGCCCTCTGGGCGGCCTCGTTCGCCGTCCTCTACTTCGCAGCCAATCTGCTGTCCGCACTGCTCGTCTCGGCGACCATTCTCTTCTACGTCGGTGTGTACACCCTCATCCTCAAGCGCCGCACCTGGCAGAACGTGGTGTGGGGCGGCGCGGCCGGATGCATGCCCACGCTGGTGGGCTGGGCCGCGGTGACCGGCTCCATCAGCTGGCAACCCATCGTCCTGTTCGCGGTCATCTTCTTCTGGACGCCCCCGCACACCTGGGCTCTGGCGATGCGCTACAAGGAGGACTACAAGGCGGCCGGCGTGCCGATGCTGCCCGTCATCGCCACCGAAGAGCGCGTCACCCGCCAGATGCTGGTCTACACCTGGCTCACGGTCATCAGCTCATTGCTGCTGATCCCGGCGACGAGCTGGATCTACACGGTCATCGCCCTCGCGGCCGGTGCGTGGTTCCTCGAGCGCGTCACCAAGCTGTACCGAGACACCAAACGCGGAGTCGAGGTCACCCCGCTCAAGGTGTTCCTGCAGTCCAACGAATACCTGGCGATCGTGTTCTGCGGCCTCGCGATCGACGCGGTCATCGGTCTGCAGACCATCTCGTCGTACTTCTGACGGCTCTATCCGAACGCCCCTGTTTCTCGCTTTTCCGTACTCACTCCACGGTGTTCACTTCTGCTGCGGCAGCAACACCGTCGTCCCGGTGGTGACACGAGCTTCGAGGTCGGTGTGCGCGGCCGCCGCGTCGGCGAGCCGATAGCTCTGTCCGACCCGGACCTCGAGGCCGTCGAGGACTGCGTCGAAGTATTCGCCGGCCCGCCACGTCAGCTCCTGTGCCGTGGCGGTGAAGTGGGCGAGGGTCGGCCGGGTCACCGACAGCGAGCCCGCGGCGTTCAGCCGCTGCAGGTCGAAGGGCGGTACCGGTCCGCTCGCCGCTCCGAAGAGCACGATGGTCCCGCGGATCGCGGTCGAGGCGAGTGACTGTTCGAAGGTGTCGGCGCCGACGCCGTCGTAGGCCACCTGGACCCCGTGGCCGTCGGTGAGTTCGCGGACCCGCGCGGCCAGATCGTCTCCGTAGCGCAGGACGTGGTCGGCGCCCGCCGCGCGCGACAGTGCTTCCTTCTCGTCCGAGCTGACGGTGGTGATGACGGTCAGGCCGCGCCGTGCGGCCAGCTGCGTCAGGATGAGACCCACCCCGCCACCTCCGGCGTGCACGAGGACCGCATCGCCCGATCGTGGGTGGGCGCTCCCGTCGAGCAGATAGTGCGCGGTGAGTCCACGGAGCAGCGACGACCCGGCGACCGCATCGTCGACGCCGTCGGGGACCGGCACGGCCTTCGACTCGGGCACGGCGACGAGTTCGGCGTACGAGCCGGGCGCGGCGCACCACGCGACGCGCTGTCCCTCGTGCAGGGTGGTCACCTCGGGGCCTGCGGCGACGACGACACCGGCGCCCTCGGTGCCGGGGATGTACGGCGGCGTCGACGGGTAGAGACCACGCCGCAGGTAGGTGTCGATGAAGTTCACACCCACCGCGGTCGTACGGACGACGACCTCGTCTGCGGCCGGAATGGGGTCGTCGACGCTGCCGAAGGCCAGGACGTCCGGTCCGCCGTGGCGGGTCACCTGAATCGCTCGCACCACACCGTTCTACACGTCCGACGAGGTCGCGATTCGGCACGTCTGGCGGCGGACGCGTCGGTTGCGACCGGTATGCTGACCCCCATGACTGACACCACCGACGAGAAGTCGGGCACCACGCCCGACGAGAACTCGACCAGCCAGAAAACGGTCGAGGCGCCCAGCGAGGTCGTGGCCTCGGTCCGCAAGTTCGTCGCACGCGAAGGCGGCAGCGCCAAGGTGGTCCTGCAGGCCATCGGCGACGCCGGGGTCCGGATCACCCTCGTCGGAGATGCCAACGGCATCCTCGGGGACCGGGTCGTGCCCGACCTCGCCGCCGCACAGGCCGTGGTGGACGCGGTGGACGGCCTCGAGATCGCCGAGTGGGACCGCGATCTGACCTCGGAGACGACCGTCTCGCCGTCGCACTACCGGAAGATGGCCGGCTGGGTCGCTCGTCAGAAGCGCTTCCCCAAGGCGCGCAATCGCGCCATCCTCTGACCTCCGGCGCCGATCAGGCAGACTCGCGCAGCGGGTCTGCCTTTTTCGTGCCTGCGTCCTTCGCGCCGGTGTCTTTCGCCACCAGGAGCTGCCAGGTGGCGCCGATGAGCAATGCTGCACTGCCGAACATGTGCGCGATGACGAGCGCGATGGGTAGATCGGTGGCGAACTGGACGAACCCGATCAACCCCTGGAGCAGCAGCAGGAGCATGAACACCACCGCGGACCGCTGTTGCGGACGCGCGAAGACGCGCGCGTAGATCAACGCGGCGATCGCCAGTCCGACGAGGGCGAAAACGGCATCCGCATGCAGTTGGGTCGCGTTGCCCGGGTCCAGACCGTTGCGCGGGGCATCGGCGTCGCCGGCGTGCGGCCCGGATCCGGTCACCACCGTGCCGAGATAGATCGTCCCCCAGGTGAGGATGTAGACGAGCCAGGCGAGGTAGATGCCGAGTCGACGGGTCGCGGTGGGCGGGGCATCGGAGTCGGCCGGATCGGGCGCCGCCGGCGTCGGATACGGACGCATCCGGAAGACCAGGACGGTCGCCGCGGACACCAACACCATCGACAACAGGAAGTGCAGCGCGACGACCCACGGATTGAGCTGGGTCAGCACCGTGATCCCGCCGATGACGCCCTGGAAGGGGATGCCGAGCGCGATCAGTGTGACCAGCCACTTGTCGCGGCGCGCGGACCCGACAAAGCGCAGGACGGCCACCCAGGTCGCGATGGCGATGACGATCAGCACGAAGGTGAGCAGGCGGTTGCCGAACTCGATCGCGCCGTGCAGGCCCAGTTCGCCGTGCGGCACGAAGGACTCGTCGGTGCACCGTGGCCAGGTCGGACAGCCCAGTCCCGAGCCGGTGAGGCGCACGGCGCCGCCGGTGGCGACGATGCCCACGTTCGCGATCAGCAGCGCGATCGCCCATCGGTGCACGAAGCGGGCGGTCGGCCGTCCGAATCCCGGAACGCGGCGCCAGAACCCGGTCGCCGGCCGGTCGCCCGTGGCTGTCGTCCGGTCGCGGACCGGGGCCGGGGCCTTCGAAGTATCGGATGTCATCGGAATCGGAACCACCTCACGGCCAAGGTGCCGGCCACCGCGGCCCACACCAGCAGAACGCCCACCCCGAAGGCGTCGAACGAACCCTCGGCCGCCAGTTCGAGCGCCTCGCTCAACGCCCCCGACGGGATGCACCGCGCGATCCAGTGCACGGCGTCGGGAACGTTGGAGTCGACGACGACCAGGCTGCCGAGGCCGATGAACGCGAACCACAGCAGGTTCGCGAGAGCCAACACCACCTCGGCCTTCAGCGTGCCGCCGAGCAACAGGCCGAGTGCGGCGAAACACGCGGTGCCCACCACGAGGACGAACGCCCCGATCAACAAGCCGATCGCGCTCGGACGCCAGCCGAACGCCGCGCCGATCCCACCGAGGATCAACGACTGCGCCACGACGACGAGCAGCACCGCGACCGACTTGCCGACGATGATCCCCCAGCGTGGAATCGGCGTCGCGCCAAGTCTTTTCAGCGCCCCGTAGCGGCGATCGAAGCCCACCGCGATCGCTTGACCGGTGAAGGCGGTCGACATCACGGCGACGGTCAGGATGGCGGGCACGAACAAGGTCGCGCGTTCGGCCGGCCCATCGCCCAGGCCGGTGTCGATCGGGAGCAGGCACAGACCGACCAGCAGGGTGATCGGGATGAACATCGTCAGGAGCAGCTGCTCCCCGTTGCGCAGCAGCAACTTCAGTTCGAGGGTGGACTGCGCGACGATCATCGCGGGCAGCGAGGCGGCGCGCGGTGCCGGACGGAACAGGCCGTCGGGGAAGACACCGGGAGTCGGCGCGTCGGATGCGGGCCGGGGGAGGCCGGCGGGAGCAGGTGAGGTCACGATCGGAGAGCCCGTCCGGTGAGATCGAGGAAGACGTCTTCGAGACTGCGGGTCTCGACGCGTAGATCGGTGGCGAGCACGTTGATCTTGGCGCACCACGCGGTCACGGTGGCCAGCACCTGCGGGGTCATCGGGCCGATGACCAGGTAGGCACCTGGATTGGGCTCGGTGCAGTGGTAGCCCTCGGGGAGCGCCAGCACCAGCATCGACAGGTCGAGTCCGCGCGGAGCGGTGAAGCGCAGCTCGTTCTCGGCTCCCGTGCTGGTGAGATCTGCCGGGGTGCCATCGGCGACCACTCGGCCGTGGTCGATGATCGCCACGTGGTCGGCGAGGTGTTCGGCCTCGTCCATGAGGTGGGTCGTGAGCAGTACCGACACACCGTCGGCACGCAGACGGTCGATGAGCTCCCAGACGACGAGTCGGGCGTGGGCATCGAGGCCGGCGGTGGGCTCGTCGAGGAAGACCAGTTCGGGCCGTCCGACGACCGCGCATGCGAGGGCGAGGCGCTGCTGCTGTCCACCCGACAGGCGACGGTAGGAGGTGCGTCGTACGTCGGTCAGACCGAGGGCCTCGAGCAGGAAGTCGGGGTCGATCGGGTTCGCCGAGTACGCCGCGACCAGGCGCAGCATCTCCTCGGCACGTGCCCCGGGGTACGCGCCGCCGCCCTGCAGCATGACGCCGATCCGGCGGCGCAGGGCGTCGTTGTCGGCGATGGGATCGAGGCCGAGGACCCGGACCGTCCCGGCGTCGGGGGTGGTGAACCCTTCGCAGATCTCGACGGTGGTGGTCTTGCCTGCGCCGTTGGGTCCGAGAAGGGCGAAGACCTCGCCGCGTCGAAGGGTGAGGTCGAGCCGGTCCACGGCGGTGCGGTCACCGAACCGCTTCACCAGACCCGTCACCTCGAGGGCCGGGTGGTCCGACGAGGGCGTTCGAGACGGCTCGCCCGCGGCGGTGGATTCGGGATCGCTGCGTCGACGATCGTTCACGCGATCGTCGTCGTTGATCCGCCGAGAGGTCGTGCTCCGCACACTGGTCAGACTAGGCGCTCGTAGCCCAGGGACGAAAAACGGTGAGCAGGCCCACCACGGTCACGATCACGAGCCGGCCGAGGACGACTCGACGGCCGGTTTGTCGGAACCGGTGCCGTTGTCGCGGCGCCGCCGGCGCCCCGGGGACAGGTCTTCGAAGAAGAGTGCGGTCAGGACCGCGACCATGATCACGCCTGCCAGAAGGCCCTGTGCCAGCACGACTCCACTGGTGTTCGAGCTCGTCGGCATCACCACGATGGCGATGATGGCCGACGCCGCGATGGCCGAGATGCGGAACCACGCACCGGTCGCCCACGCCGCGAGTGGGATCACGGCCCACAGGAGATACCAGGCCTGCACGAACGGGAAGAACACCACGACTGTGGCCATTGACACACCCAGTGCACCCAGGGGGTGCAGACGTCCGCCCACGGTCGCCAGCATCCACCGAACGACGAACACCGCGGCGACGAGCTGCGCGATCGGCCGGGCCACCTCCAGGATCGCCTGGGTGTGTTCACCGAGACCGAGGGTGACGCCGATGCGTCCGGTGGTCACCGACAGCAGGGTGGGCATGGACATCCACGAGCGCACGATCTCGCCGGTCGACAAGGTGCCGGTCCAGCCGAAGCCGAGACCCGTGGCCAGCGAGATCCCGGCCGTCACGATGCCGAGGATGACCACATAGAAGATCGCCGAGACGCCCAGGGCGTACACCGACCATCGAGAGCGGGCCCACCACTCACGGACCGGCGCGTGGCGTAGCGCGGGCAGAGTCGCCCCCCAGCGCATGGCCAGGGCGATGCCGACGAAACCGAGGGCCAGCATCGACGTCGCCTTGACCATCGCCGACGCCGCCAGCACGGCACCCCCGAGGATCAGCAGCCACCCGGCACGGGTCGGGACGAGGGTCCCGGGTCTGCGGAGGCGGTCTGCGCCGTAGATCGCCCGGAAGCTCAGTTCGAGGCCGACGAGCATGAGGCCGAGCATGAGCGCCTCGTTGTGGATGCCACCGACGAGGTGGAGGATCACGAGCGGATTCATCGCGCCCAGCCACAGGGCGGCCACCGAGGACACCCCGCACCGGCGTGCGAGGCGGGGCAGCGCCCACACGATGAGTGCGATGCCGACCAGCGCCACGACCCGGTGCAGGAAGATCGCGGCGGTGATGTTCGCGCCGGTCACCTTCGTGATGCCCTCGCCGATCCACAGGAACAGCGGGCCGTAGGGCGCGGGGGTGTCGCGCCACAGGTTGGGCACCGAGCGGGTCAGGATGTGATCGACACCGAGTCCGCCGACCGGGCTGATCGAGTACGGATCCATGCCGCGGTAGGCGATCGCGCTCTGGGCCAGATACGAGTAGATGTCCTTGCTGAGCAGCGGGGGAGCGACGATGATCGGCGCGATCCACAGCATGAGCGTCCGGTCGGCCTGGCGCCGGCTCATGCGGCGTTCGGGACTGCGGCCGTGGCGGACCTCGACGCTGAACCGTCCCACCGCGAAGCGGCCGAGCAGCAGCCACGCCACGACCAGGGTGATCGCGCCGCCGATGGAGAGGGCGAGCGCGGTGCCGAACATGCGCGACGGCAGCGACAGGACCCGCATCCCGGCGACCGGGTTCTGCAGCACGGGGACCGCGCCGGTCCCGAGTGCGCCGACGAGGATCAGAACCGATCCGGTGGCACCGAACAGCTTGATCCGGCGGAGCCGTCGGGTCTCCTCGTCGTTGAGGGGGCCGACCTCGCGCTCGTCGTCGTGCAGTCGGGCGACGGTCTTGCCGTACTCGCCGCGTTCGGGGCGGGCAGGCCGTTGTCTGCGCAGGCCGAGGTAGTCACCGAGCTGGTGACAGAGGGCGACGAACCGGTTCCACACGAGTCCGAAGTAGTCCGGCACACGGCGCGGAGCTGTGGTTTCGGGCACACGACGACTGTAATGGCCGAGACCGGACGGCTCGCGACCACCCTTTACCGCCTCCCGAGGCGCCGGATGGGCGCGTCGGGCCCCGAGGCTAAGGGCACCCTTGCTGGCAGCGCGGAATCAATTACGTCACACTCGTGTTGTGAAAACCATGCGGAACGATGTTGTGCTGTCTTCAGACAGCGGCAGCGCCGTGCCTTCCGCAGGTAACGGCGCCCACCCGGCTCCCGGTGTCGCCGACCCGCACCATGACGGCCAGACACGCGAGGCCGTCGTGAATCTCCTGGTCGAGGACGGCCCGCTGACCGCGGGTGAGATCGGTGAGCGGCTCGGAATCTCGGCTGCCGGCGTCCGGCGGCACCTCGACGCGCTCACCAGCGCGGGCGACATCGAAGTCGCGTCGCCGGGATTCGGTCAACGCGGTCGCGGACGTCCGGCGAAATGGTTCCAGCTCACCGCCTCGGGGCGCGGCAAGATGCGGCACGCCTACGACGACCTCGCCGGCGCGGCGATGCGCAAGCTGCGTGATCTCGGCGGTTCCGATGCCGTGGCCGAGTTCGCCCGCGAACGTGTCGAGCGCATCGTCGCCGACGTGGCACCGAGTACGGATCCCGACACCGTGGCCGCGACCGTCGGCGAGATCGCCGACGCGCTGACCGGTGCGGGCTATGCCACCAACACACGTCAGGTCGGGACGGGTCTGCAGATCTGTCAGCACCACTGCCCGGTGGCGCACGTCGCCACCGAGTTCCCCGAACTGTGCGAAGCGGAGACCGCGGTCTTCACCGAACTGCTCGGCACGCACGTCCAGCGTCTGGCGACCATCGCCAACGGCGACTGCGCGTGCACCACCCACGTGCCGATCCATCCGCCGCCAGGCGGGACCCGCACGGACAGACCCGAACAACCCCGGGGTGAACCGATCACCGATACCCAGCCCGTATCCGACCGGCGCACCCCACTCCCGAACCCGATGACCACGACAACCCGAAAGGCCACGCGATGACTGTCACCGATCCGGCCACGACAACACCGTCGGCTCCGACGCCGCTCACGCAAGAGGAGACCATCGCCGCCCTGGGCAAGTACGGATACGGCTGGGCCGATTCCGACGTCGCCGGTGCGAGCGCAAAGCGCGGCCTGTCGCCTGCGGTCGTCGCCGACATCTCCGCCAAGAAGAGCGAGCCCGAGTGGATGCTCGATCAGCGCCTCAAGGCACTCAAGATCTTCGACAAGAAGCCGATGCCGGGCTGGGGCGCGGGGCTCGAGGGCATCGACTTCGACAACATCAAGTACTTCGTGCGCTCCAGCGAGAAGCAGGCCGCCACCTGGGACGACCTGCCCGAGGACATCAAGAACACCTACGACAAGCTGGGCATCCCCGAGGCGGAGAAGCAGCGCCTGGTCTCCGGTGTCGCCGCGCAGTACGAGTCCGAGGTCGTCTACCACTCGATCCGTGAGGATCTCGAGAAGCAGGGCGTGATCTTCCTCGACACCGACACCGCTCTCAAGGAGCACCCGGAGATCTTCCAGCAGTACTTCGGGACCGTCATCCCCGCGGGCGACAACAAGTTCTCCGCGCTGAACACCGCGGTCTGGTCGGGCGGTTCGTTCATCTACGTGCCGCCGGGCGTGCACGTCGACATCCCGCTGCAGGCCTACTTCCGGATCAACACCGAGAACATGGGCCAGTTCGAGCGGACGCTGATCATCGTCGACGAGGGTGCCTACGTGCACTACGTCGAGGGGTGTACCGCGCCGATCTACAAGACCGATTCGCTGCACTCCGCGGTCGTCGAGATCATCGTCAAGAAGGGCGGCCGCTGCCGCTACACGACCATCCAGAACTGGTCGAACAACGTCTACAACCTGGTGACCAAGCGCGCCAAGGCCGAGGCCGGCGCCACCATGGAATGGGTCGACGGCAACATCGGCTCCAAGGTCACCATGAAGTACCCGGCGGTCTGGCTGACCGGCGAGCACGCCAAGGGCGAGGTCCTCTCGGTCGCCTTCGCAGGCCCGGGCCAGCATCAGGACACCGGCTCCAAGATGGTGCACCTTGCGCCGAACACCTCCAGCAACATCGTGTCGAAGTCGGTGGCACGTGGTGGCGGGCGCGCGTCGTACCGCGGTCTGATCAAGATCAACAACGGTGCCCACGGCAGTCGGTCGACGGTGAAATGCGATGCGCTGCTCGTCGACACGATCTCCCGCAGCGACACCTACCCCTACGTCGACATCCGTGAGGACGACGTGACGATGGGGCACGAGGCGACCGTCTCGAAGGTCAGCGACGATCAGCTGTTCTACCTGATGAGCCGCGGTCTGACCGAGGACGAGGCCATGGCCATGGTCGTGCGTGGTTTCGTCGAGCCGATCGCGAAGGAACTGCCGATGGAATACGCGCTCGAGCTCAATCGCCTGATCGAGCTCCAGATGGAAGGAGCCGTCGGCTGATGGCCGATCCCACACTCCCGGTGTCCGCACCGGGTTCGCACGCCCCTGTCGTCAACAAGGGTGAGCTCTTCACCTCCTTCGACGTCAACGCCTTCGAGGTGCCCGGTCCCCGCGAAGAGGCGTGGCGGTTCACCCCGTTCCGTCGGCTGCGCGGGCTCCACGACGGTTCCGCTCAGCGGACCGCGGAGGCTACGACGACTGTGACCGGGACGTCCGACGGCGTGACGGTCGAGACCGTCGGCCGCGACGACAAGCGCCTCGGTCAGGGCGGTGTCCCCTTTGATCGCATTGCCGCACAGGCATATTCGTCCTTCACCCAGGCGACGGTCATCACCGTCGGCCGTGAGGTCGAGCTCGCCGAGCCGGTGACCGTCACGGTCACCGGTCCCGGTGAGGGCGAGACCGCTTTCGGGCACATCCAGATCCGGCTCGAGGCGTTCGCCCGCGCCGTGGTGGTGCTCGACCAGAAGGGCGGCGGGACCTTCGCCGAGAACGTCGAGTTCGTCGTCGGTGACAGCGCCGCGCTCACCGTCGTCAATGTCCACGACTGGGACGACGACGCCGTTCACGTGGCCGCGCATCATGTGCGCGCCGGCCGAGACGCCGTGGTCCGTCACTTCGCGATCAGCTTCGGCGGCAACCTCGTCCGGCTCTCGCCGATCGTGCACTACGACGCACCCGGCGGCGACGTCGAGATGTGGGGCCTCTACTTCGCCGACGCCGGCCAGCACCTCGAGCAGCGCCTGCTCGTCGACCACAGCCAGCCCAACTGTCGCTCGAACGTGGTGTACAAGGGTGCGCTGCAGGGCGACCCGTCCGGCGACCGCGCCCGCGAAGCGCACACCGTCTGGATCGGCGACGTGCTGATCCGTGCCGAGGCCGAGGGCACCGACACGTTCGAGCTGAACCGCAACCTGGTGCTCACCGACAACGCCCGTGCGGACTCGGTGCCGAACCTGGAGATCGAGACCGGCGAGATCGTCGGCGCCGGACACGCCAGCGCCACCGGACGTTTCGACGACGAGCAACTGTTCTACCTGCAGGCTCGCGGCATCCCGGAGGACCAGGCGCGCCGTCTGGTGATCCGAGGGTTCTTCGGCGAGGTCATCGCCAAGATCGGTGTGCCCGAACTGCGCGAACGACTGTCCGCCGCCGTCGAGCGCGAACTCGAACACTCCGGCGCCTGAGCCTCGCCGCGTCCGACTCCGAACTCCCACAGCCTGTTAGAGAGAACACACCATGACCACACTGGAAATCCGTGACCTGCACGTCGATGTCGCCCAGACCGACTCCGACGCCGAGCCCATCCACATTCTCAAAGGTGTCGACCTGACCGTGAAGTCCGGTGAGACGCACGCGATCATGGGACCCAACGGTTCGGGCAAGTCGACCCTGTCCTACGCCATTGCCGGCCACCCCAAGTACGAGGTGACCTCCGGGTCGATCACCCTCGACGGTGAGGACGTCCTGGAGATGAGCGTCGACGAGCGCGCCCGCGCCGGTCTGTTCCTGGCGATGCAGTACCCCGTCGAGGTGCCGGGCGTCTCGATGTCGAACTTCCTCCGGACCGCGGCCACCGCCGTGCGTGGCGAGGCTCCGAAGCTGCGCCACTGGGTCAAGGAGACCAAGGAGGCGATGACCGCGCTGGAGATCGATCCGTCGTTCTCCGAGCGCAGCGTCAACGAAGGATTCTCCGGCGGCGAGAAGAAGCGCCACGAGATCCTGCAGCTCGATCTCCTCAAGCCGCGCATCGCCATCCTCGACGAGACCGACTCCGGCCTCGACGTCGACGCACTGCGCGTCGTCAGCGAAGGCGTCAACCGGTACAAGGAGCGCGACAACGGCGGCGTCCTGCTGATCACGCACTACACGCGCATCCTCCGCTACATCAAGCCGGACTTCGTGCATGTCTTCGTCAACGGTCGCGTCGTCGAGTCCGGCGGTTCCGAGCTGGCCGACGTGCTCGAGGAGAACGGCTACGAGCGTTTCACCTCGGCGGCCAAGGCCGTCTGAGCCGCCTTCCGGTTCAGCCCGAGTACTGCACACCAGAGTCGGCACAGCACAGTCCGCTCATCAGAGTCCGCACACAGGAGGTGTACGTAGGTGACACTCTCGACTGAAACACCCTCGAACGGGACAACCGCGGCGGCGCTGGACGTCGACGCACTGAGGGCTGATTTTCCGATCCTGTCCCGCACGGTGCGCGATGAGAAGCCGCTGGTCTACCTCGATTCCGGGGCGACCTCACAACGGCCGCTCCAGGTTCTGGATGCCGAGCGGTATTTCCTGACCCACCACAACGCGGCCGTGCACCGGGGCGCCCATCAGCTCGCCGAGGAGGCGACCGACGCCTACGAGGACGCACGTGAGGTCATCGCGCAGTTCGTGGGTGCGTCGGCGGACCAACTGGTGTTCACCAAGAACGCGACCGAAGCGCTGAACCTGGTGGCCTACACACTCGGTGATGCGCGGTCGGCGTCGGTCCTGGGCGGGTCGGCGTTGGGTCCCGGCGACACGGTGGTCATCACCGAGCTGGAGCATCACGCCAACCTCGTGCCATGGCAAGAACTCTGCCGGCGGACCGGCGCGACGCTGCGGTGGTACGGGATCACCGACGACGGCCGGATCGACCTCGACTCACTGACCCTCGACGACTCGGTCAAGGTCGTCGCGTTCACCCAGCAGTCCAACGTCACCGGTGCGGTCGCCGATGTACCCGAGCTCGTGTCCCGTGCTCGCGCCGTCGGCGCTCTCGTCGTTCTCGATGCCTGCCAGTCGGTTCCGCACATGGTGGTCGACTTTCCGGCTCTCGACGTAGACTTCGCGGCCTTCTCCGGGCACAAGATGTTCGGTCCGAGTGGGGTCGGGGCGCTGTACGGCAAGGCCGAGATCCTCGACGCACTACCGCCGTTCATCACCGGCGGGTCGATGATCGAGACGGTGACCATGGAGGTCTCGACCTACGCGCCCGCGCCCCAGCGGTTCGAGGCCGGCGTGCCGATGACCTCGCAGGTCGTCGGGCTCGGCGCCGCTGTCCGGTACCTCCAGACGATCGGCATGAGCGCCGTTGCGGCGCATGAGCACGCGCTGACCGAGCGGGCCCTGGATCAGCTCTCGGCCATCGACGGTCTGCGCATCATCGGGCCGTCGACCACCGAGAAGCGCGGCGGCGCGGTGGCGTTCCTCGTGGACGGCATCCACGCCCACGATCTCGGACAGATCCTCGACGACGAAGGCGTCGCGATCCGCGTCGGCCACCATTGTGCGTGGCCGCTGCACCGGCGGTTCGGTGTCGCCGCGACCGCTCGCGCCTCCTTCGCCGCCTACAACACCTTCGCCGAGGTCGACGCCCTCGCGGCCGCGATCGTCAAGGCGCAGAAGTTCTTCGGGACGGTCTGAGCATGCGGATGGAACAGATGTACCAGGAGGTGATCCTGGACCACTACAAGCACCCGCACGGCCGCGGCCTCCGCGAGCCGTTCGGCGCCGAGGTGCACCACGTCAACCCGACCTGCGGTGACGAGGTGACGCTGCGTGTGGCCGTGTCCGAGGACGGTACGTCCATCGCCGACGTCTCCTATGACGGGCAGGGGTGCTCGATCTCGCAGGCCTCCACTTCGGTGCTGCACGACCTGATCGTCGGACAACCGGTCGCCGAGGCGCTGGTGACCGTCGACTCCTTCACGACGATGATGACCTCACGCGGCAAGGATCCCGGCGACGAGGACACCATCGGCGACGGCATCGCGTTCGCCGGGGTCAGCAAGTACCCCGCACGCGTCAAGTGCGCGCTCCTCGGCTGGATGGCGTTCAAAGACGCACTCGCGCAGACGATAGACAGCCATGACACACGAGTGGAGACAGCATGAGTGACGACACCGCAACCACAGCACAGACACCGACCGACACCGGCGTGACCGGCACGCCACCGGCGCCCGCCACGTCGCTTCCCGCGATCGACGACGTCGAGGAGGCCATGCGCGACGTCGTCGACCCCGAGCTCGGCATCAACGTCGTCGACCTCGGGCTCGTGTACGGCATCGAGGTGACCGACGATGCGGTGGCGAAGATCGACATGACCCTCACCTCCGCGGCGTGCCCGCTCACCGATGTGATCGAGGACCAGTCGCGCGGCGCTCTCGTCAGCAGCGGCCTGTGCACCGACCTGGAGATCAACTGGGTCTGGCTCCCGCCGTGGGGGCCCGACAAGATCACCGACGACGGTCGCGAACAGCTCCGCGCACTTGGGTTCACCGTCTAGTCGGGTTCCTGCCCGACGGCCATGACGTCCTGGTTCGAGTCGCGCGTCGAGCGGATGATCCGCGAGGCGACCGAGCGCGGCGAGTTCGAGAACCTCCCCGGTGCGGGGAAACCGCTCGACCTGTCCGACAGCGATGACCCCGACTGGTGGGTCAAGCGCAAGATCCGCGACGAGAACCTCGATTCGTCGGCACTGTTACCCGCTCCGTTGCAACTCCGACGGGAAGCGCAGGATTTTCCGGAATCGCTCCGCGACATCGCCGACGTGAACGCGGTCCGGGACATCCTGATCGACTTCAATCGTCGTGTGCGCGAGGCGCATCTGGCGTCACGTCAGATCGCGTTGCCGCACAGCGTGGTCGCCCACACCGTCGACGTCGACGACCTGATCCGGCGTTGGCGGGCGCTGCGGGGCTGAACCGCACCGCGCAACCGGACGCAAATCGGTTGCCACGGCCCGTACGGTGAGACGGTGATCCTCTCCGTGCAGGTCGCCGGGGACAGCGACGTCCCGGCCACCGAACTGGGCTTCCTGCTCCACAAGCATCCGGACCGCGTGCAGACCTTCCCGACCAGCCAGGGCCGTGCCACGGTCTTCTACCCCGAAGCGGGCTCGTCGGCCTGCCGGGCGGTGCTCCATGTCGACGGGGCCGGCGCGCGGGTGCCGCGCGATTCCGCACGCTATGTGAACGACGTCGCACACGCCGCCGGATCGCGACTCGTCGTCGCGATCGGCAAGGTTTTCGGAGACGCACTCGCCGGACGCTGCAAGCACAAGCCCGACCTCGTCGATCACCGGTGGTCGATGACGTTGACCATCCCGTCGGTTCCGCTGCGTGCGCGAGCGACCCCGGCCGACCTGTTCGGCCCGCTCGGGTGGGCTGTGGAGGTCGAGCCGCAGGAGCTGCGACCGTCCGAGTGGGGGGACTCCGACTACGCGACCGTGACATTGCGCGGACTGTTCACGGTCCGCGACGCGCTGCGTCACGTCGCGATCCTCGTACCCGTCCTGGCCGACGACCAGCACTACTTCGTCCACGAGCCGGAGATCGAGAAGCTGGACCGGCTCGGCGCGGACTGGCTGGCCGACCATCCCCTGCGCGAGGCCATCGTCGGGGGCTACCTGAAGGGCATTCGTCCACTCGTGGACGGGGCGCTGGGCCGCCTGAGCGGCGACGACCCGTCGCCGCATCCGACTCCGCGGTCGCCCCTGCGCGAATCCCTTGCGCAACAGCGCATCGAGCGGGTCGTCGAGCTGGTTCGATCGTCCGGTGCTCGTTCGGTCCTGGATGTCGGATGTGGCGAGGGTCGGCTGCTCACCGCCCTGGCCGCCGACCCTGGCCTCGTCCTGGCGGGCGTCGACGTGTCCATGGCCGCGCTGGGTCGTGCCGAGACAGCTCTCGCGCGCGTCCGGGGAGTGGAGTTGTGGCAGTCGTCGCTGGTCTATGCCGACGCCCGATGTCGCGGATACGACGCCGCAATCCTGATGGAGGTCATCGAGCACGTCGACCTCGATCGGTTGCCGAGGGCCGCACACACCGTCTTCGACGGGATGGCACCTCGCGTCGTGATCGTCACGACACCCAACCGGGAGTACAACGCGCACTACGGGATCGACGTGCGGCATCCCGACCACCGGTTCGAGTTCACCCGCGGCGACTTCACCCGGTGGTGCGACTCGGTGGCCGTGGAGTATCGCTACGACGTCGAGATCGGCGGTATCGGCGACCCGCACCCGGACCACGGCACCCCTACGCAGTTCGCTGTCTTCACACGCCGCGACGTCACCGCGACCGGAATGGACGAGACCGCATGAGCCGCATCGAGATCCCCTCGCTCGGACTCGTCGTACTCGTCGGCGTCGCGGGTGCCGGGAAGAGCACCTTCGCGCGCACCCACTTCAGTGACACCGAGGTGTTGTCCTCGGATGCGTTCCGTGGGTTCGTCGCCGACGACCCGACCGATCAGACCGCGACGGCCGATGCGTTCGAAGCGCTGATCGACGTCGCCCGCCGCCGGTTGCGCCGCGGCCTGCTGACCGTCGTCGATGCCACCTCGCTCCGTCCGGAGGACCGGAAGGTGTTGGTCGACCTGGCCAAGGACGAGGATGTCTTCGCGGTCGCAATCGTGCTCGACGTGCCGGTCGCGGTGCTGGTGGGTCGGGTGGCCGACCGCGAGGACATCGACGAGGGCGTCGTCGTACGTCAGCACAAGCTGCTGCGTCAGCACGGAAAGAACTTGCGACGAGAAGGTTTCCGGTTCGTCCATGTGTTGTCCGACCAGGCGGAGATCGAGGCGGCGGAGCTGGTGCGCACCCGCCTGTTCAACGATCGCACCGACGACCACGGCCCGTTCGACATCGTGGGCGATGTCCATGGTTGCGCCGATGAACTGTCCGACCTGCTGACCGCGCTGGGATGGTCGCTGGTGCGCGACGCCGACGGACGGGCGGTCGCCGCGCGTGACCATCCCGACGGTCGACGCGCGATCTTCGTGGGCGACCTCGTCGACCGAGGGCCCGACACCCCGGGTGTGCTGCGTCTGGTCATGTCCATGGTCTCGGCGGGACAAGCGATGTGCGTACGCGGCAACCACGAGGAGAAGCTGCTCCGCGTCCTGCGCGAGCGCACCGCGCGAGGCGCGGAGTCGACGGTGTTGACACACGGTCTGGCCGAGACGATCGCCCAGTTGGCCGACGAGCCCGATGACTTCGTCGCCGACGTGACCGCCTTTCTCGACGGGTTGGTGTCCCACTATGTGTTCGACGACGGGCGCCTCGTCGTCGCCCACGCCGGACTCGCCGAGCGCTACCACGGGCGCACATCGGGCCGCGTGCGCAACCTCGCCATGTACGGCGAGACGACGGGTGAGAAGGATCGGTGGGGATTCCCGGTGCGGGTGGAATGGGCTCGGGACTACCGCGGCACGGCCATGGTCGTCTACGGGCACACACCGGTACCGACCGCCGCCTGGTTGAACAACACGCTGTGTGTCGACACCGGCTGTGTCTTCGGCGGTCGGCTCACCGCGCTGCGGTATCCCGAAGCCGACATCGTCGATGTGGCTGCGCGCACGGAGCACTGGCCGTCCGAACGTCCCATGGGGTACGGCGACACCACGGGCGACGCGCGTGTGCGGTCCACGATCCGCCTCGACGACGTCGTGGGCAAGCGCGCGGTGGGCAACCGGTTCGGACCGTCGATCACGGTGCGTGACGACCACGCCGCCGCCGCGCTCGAGGTGATGTCGCGGTTCGCCGTCGACGCGGGGTGGTTGCGGTACCTGCCGCCGACGATGAGCCCGGTGACCGGCACCGCCGACGGCTTGCTGGAGGACCCCGAGGCGGCTTTCGAGTTCTACCGGCGTTCAGGCGTCGCGAGGGTCGTGTGCGAGGAGAAGCACATGGGCTCTCGCGCGGTCCTCGTGATCTGCGACGGCGAGGCGACCGCGACGGAGGTGTTCGGTGTCACCGGCGGAGTCGGTGCCCTCTACACCCGGACCGGAAGGTCGTTCTTCGGTCCCCACGACACCGCGTCGATCATCGAGCGGGCCGGGTCGGCGGCGCGTTCGGTGTTCGGCTCGCTCGGTTGTCGCTGGATGATCCTCGATGCGGAACTGCTGCCATGGAACATCAAGGGCGAAGGCCTGATCCGCAGTGAGTTCGCGGGTGTGGCGGCCGCCGCCGGCCCCGAACTCGATCTGCTGGCGTCCGAACTCGCCGTCGCGGCGGGTCGGGGACTCGATGTGACGGGGCCGGTGGCCGCGGCCGCATCGCGGCGGGCGGACATCGACGCGTTCACCCGGGCCTATCTGGATCATGTGCAGGTCGGCGCGACCGTGTCGGCAGCGCGCATCGCACCCTTCGAGGTGCTGGCGTTCGGCGGACCCGACGGGTCGCACACTGCCGAAGAACTGCCGCACGCATGGCATCTCGATGTCGCCGGGCAGCTCCGCGCGGCCGACCCGGAACTGTTCGTGACGACCGCACATCGCGACGTCGACCTCGGCGACGACGCCGCGGTCGCCGAGGCCGCTCTGTGGTGGCACGATCTCACCGACGCCGGCGGAGAGGGCATGGTGGTCAAGCCTGCCGCGAACATGACCCGCGACCGGCGAGGACGGATGGTCGCACCCGGGGTGAAGGTGCGTGGGCGGGAGTACCTTCGCATCGTCTACGGGCCGTCGTATACCGACGACATCGGACGACTCCGCGGCCGGGATCTGCGGCACAAGCGATCGATGGCGTTGCGCGAGTACCAGCTCGGTCGAGAGGCACTGGCCCGCCACATCGGCGGGGAACCGTTGTGGCGGGTTCACGAAGCGGTCTTCGCCGTCCTCGCGCTGGAGTCCGAGCCGGTCGACTCGCGGCTCTAGGTCGTGTCGCCTGCCCAGTCCGGCATCGACATGGCGCCGCGGGCGACGACCGAGCGTGTCCGCATGTCGACGGACCTGATGACCCGGGTCATCGCACCCATCGTCCCGGTGAGGTCGTCGCGGTCGCTCAGGTAACTGCGTTGTGCGGCGATGGGCATGGCGAAGAACGCCTCGAAGAAGGCGACGGTCTGCGCTGGACTCAGCTGCAGCAGAGCGTTCAACCCGCGTAGACGCAGATTGTGCACGGCGCGGGTCTGTGCGGGCCAGAGATCCGATGCGGGGTCGCGGCCCGCGGCGAGCGCGGCGACCACCGCGTCGGTGCACATCAGGGAACTGGCGACGCTGTAACCGGTCGTCGGGTTCTTGAATCCGCCTGCGGCACCGAAACGGAACGTCGGATCGCGCCACGGTCGCGGAGACGAGCCGGTCAGCGGGAAGTCGACGTGTTCGACCCGCCGGATCGTGCTCGGCATACCGCCGAGTCGTTCGGCGAGGCGCCGTTCGAGTTCGTCGAGTCCGAGGGCGGGATGCCCCGCGAGACAGGTCTCCTCGAGCAGGAACTCGCCGTCGCCCAGCGGTACCACGTAGAGAAACGACGGCAGCGCACGGCGGTCCGCGGCTCCGCCCCGCCAGTCCATCAGCAACGCCTCGTGTCCGGCGAGAACCGGTGCGGCCGTGGCCGAGTCGACGACGATCCCGTATGCGGTCTGGCGCGGCGCATCGTGGGGGAGTGCGCCGCGGCAGTCGACCACGGCGTCGCCGGTCAGGACTGAACCATCGTCGAGATGGACACGGCCGCCGTCGATGTCGACGACGCGGGCGGTGACCGTCGGCGCTTCGTCGACAGCCAGCGAGCGTTGCAGACCCGGGGTGTCGAACACGGTGTAGCCGCGCGCGATCTCCTCCAGTGCGTGTCCGGCGACCCCGATGCGATCGGTTCGGGCGGCAACGGCGGAGGGGTCGAGCCAGTCGGGCAACTCGTCGGACCAGCAGGCGAAGGTCGATCGCCAGACCCGTTCGGGGTTCGGGTCGACGAGCGTGGCCGACACGCCCGCGCGTACCAGCCGGTGGACGAGTGCGCGGCCGGCCGGTCCGGCCCCCGCGACGATGACTCCGGAGCTCACACCCCGTCCTTCGTCACCGGCGCCGGTCCGGACGGGCAACCGTCGACAGCCGTTCCGTCACGCACCACCGGTGGCCAGCATGCCGCCGTCGACCGCGAGGGTCTCCCCGGTGATCCACGCCGACTCGTCGCTCGCCAGGAACGCGACCGCGCGGGCGACATCCTCGGGTTCGCCGATGCGCTTCATCGGATACGACGCGGCGGCCCGCGCCTCGTTGTCGCCCTCGGTGAAGACCGACGCGAACTTGGTCCGCACGATCGACGGTGCGATCGCGTTGACCCGGATGTTCGGGCCGAGTTCCCACGCCAGTTCGGCGGTGAGTCGGATCAATGCGGCCTTGGACGTCCCGTAGGCCGCGATGACACCGGTCGACCGCAGACCCGCGACCGACGAGATGTTGACGATCGATCCGCCGGACTCCTTCATCCCGGCGCGATAGGCCTCCTGGACGAACCCGAGGGCGGCGACCACGTTGGTGTCGAACGTCTTGCGGTATGCGGCGAGATCGGCGTCCATCAAGGGGCCGGCGAGGGGAGCGATACCGGTGTTGTTCACCAGGATGTCGATCCCACCGCCCTGCGCGACCGCGGCCGCCACGGCCGCCGCGCGATCGTCGGCGTCACCGGTGTTGCCCGCCGATGCCGAGACCGTCGCGCCCGGGACCGCCGCCCGGATCCGGTCCGCGGCCTCGGCGAGCGGCTCGGCCTTGCGGCTCGTGATGACGACCGAGGCGCCGCGTCTGGCGAGCTCGGTGGCGATGGCCTCGCCGATGCCACGACTGGCACCGGTCACCAGTGCCGAGCGGCCCGTGAGGTCGGAGGACTGGGGGAAGTTCTGCGGAATCGTTGTGGATTGCGTCACGCTCCTCACCGTATCGGTCCACCGTGTTCCCGCGGGCGCGGTCGGTGGCGTCCCTGGACGACGAGTGCGTGGACAAATGGGTGGCGCGACACCGGTAGACTGGCACGTCGTGATCACCGCGACCGACCTTGAGGTACGAGCGGGCGCTCGGACCCTGCTGTCGGCGCCCGGCGATGCCCTGCGCATCCAGCCCGGCGACCGCATCGGCCTCGTGGGCCGCAACGGCGCGGGGAAGACCACCACGTTGCGCATCCTCGCGGGGGAGACCGAACCCTACGCGGGCTCGATCCGCCGCTCCGGTGAGCTCGGTTACCTTCCCCAGGATCCCAAGGAAGGCGATCTGGACGTCCTCGCCAAGGACCGCGTGCTCTCGGCGCGTGGGCTCGACGAGATCCTCCGCGACATGGAGAAGCAGCAGGCGGCGATGGCCGAGGCCGCCGACGACAAACTCCGCGACAAGGCGGTCGCCCGCTACGGTCGTCTCGAGGAGCGTTTCTCGTCCCTCGGCGGTTACGTCGCCGAGTCCGAGGCCGCCCGCATCTGCAACAGCCTGGGTCTGCCCGACCGCGTCCTCAACCAGCCGTTGCGGACGCTCTCCGGTGGTCAGCGTCGGCGTATCGAACTGGCCCGCATCCTGTTCGCGGCGTCTGACGGGTCCGGGAAGTCCGACACCACCCTGCTGCTCGACGAGCCGACCAACCACCTCGACGCCGACTCCATCGCCTGGTTGCGCGGCTTCCTGCAGAACCACGAGGGCGGGCTCGTGGTGATCAGCCACGACGTCGACCTACTCGCCGATGTGGTGAACCGGGTCTGGTTCCTCGATGCGGTCCGAGGTGAGGCCGACATCTACAACATGACCTGGAAGCGTTACCTCGACGCGCGCGCGACCGACGAACAACGGCGTCGTCGGGAACGGGCCAACGCCGAGAAGAAGGCCTCGGCACTGCGCACGCAGGCCGCGAAGCTGGGTGCCAAGGCCACCAAGGCCACCGCGGCACAGAACATGCTGAAGCGGGCCGAGCGGATGATCGATGCGCTCGACGACGAGCGGGTGGCCGACCGTACGGCGCGGATCCGGTTCCCCGAACCCGCCACCTGCGGCAAGACCCCGCTGATGACGTCGGGTCTCTCGAAGAGCTATGGCTCGCTGGAGATCTTCACCGGCGTCGACCTCGCGATCGACAAGGGCAGTCGCGTCGTCGTGCTCGGTCTCAACGGTGCAGGCAAGACCACGCTGCTGAAAATGCTTGCCGGCGTTGAGAAGCCGGACACCGGTCGTCTCGAGCCCGGTTACGGGTTGAAGATCGGCTACTTCGCGCAGGAACACGACACCCTCGACGATCAGGCGAGCGTGTGGGAGAACATCCGGCACGCCGCACCCGACGCCGGCGAGCAGGATCTCCGGAGCCTGTTGGGCGCGTTCATGTTCACCGGTCCGCAGCTCGACCAGCCGGCCGGAACCCTTTCCGGTGGTGAGAAGACGCGTCTGACGCTGGCCGGTCTCGTGTCGTCGGCGGCAAACGTGCTGCTCCTCGACGAGCCGACGAACAACCTCGACCCGATCTCGCGCGAACAGGTCCTCGACGCCCTCCGGAGCTACACCGGCGCCGTCGTGCTCGTCACGCACGACCCCGGGGCGGCCGCCGCCCTCGACCCGCAGCGCGTCATCCTCCTGCCGGACGGCACCGAGGACCACTGGAGCGACGAGTACCAGGAGCTCATCGAGCTGGCCTGATCCTCGCCGCCCCGCGCCTTGTCGGCCGGTGGATCAGGTTGCGGGCCAGTATTTCTTGCGCAGGTCGCCCTTCACGAGCTTTCCGGTGGGCGTCCGCGGTAGCTCGTCGACGAAGTCGACCGACCGCGGCGCCTTGTATGCGGCGATGTTGTCCTTGCTGAAGGTGATCAGGTCCTCGGCGAGTTCGTCGGTGGGCTCTTGGCCCTCCGCGAGCTGCACGCAGGCCTTGGCCACCTCGCCGAGATCGGCGTCGGGAACCCCGATGACGGCGACGTCGAAGACAGCCGGGTGGTTGATCAGGACGTTCTCGGCTTCCTGCGGGTAGATGTTGACGCCGCCGGAGATGATCATGAACGCCTTGCGGTCGGTGAGGTACAGATACCCCTCCTCGTCGACATAGCCCACATCGCCTGTCGTCGACCAGTTCTCGTGCTCGGGGTGCTGCGCGCTGCGCGTCTTCTCCGGATCGTTGTGATACTGGAAGGCCACGTCTTCACGCTCGAAGAACACCTGACCGACCTCGCCGGTGGGCAGTTCCTTGCCGTCCTCGTCGCAGATGTGGACCACGCCCAGAAGGGGTTTGCCCACCGAGCCGGGGTGGTCGAGCGCTTCCTGCGGTCCGATGAAGGTGGCTCCCGCGGCCTCGGTCGACGCGTAGTACTCGTGGATCACCGGGCCCCACCACTCGATCATCGCCCGCTTGACCTCCACCGGACACGGCGCGGCCGCATGGACGGCGATCTTGAGGCTGCTGACGTCGTACTTCGTGCGGACGTCGTCGGGAAGCTTGAGCATGCGGATGAACATGGTCGGCACCCACTGGCTGTGGGTCACCTTGTACTTCTCGATGGCCGCCAGCGCCGCCTCCGGGTCGAAGCGATCCATCATCACCACCGTGCCGCCCACCGAGTTTGTCATGCCGCAATAGCGCAGTGGCGCAGCGTGATACAGCGGAGCGGGGGAGAGGTACACGGCGGACTCGTCGTAGCCGTACATCGGCGCGAAGATCGCCGTGTAGGCGTCGGGAACCTCGTCGACCTGTCCTTCGGGCATCGGTGTCTTGATGCCCTTGGGACGGCCGGTGGTGCCCGAGGAGTAGAGCATGTCGGTGCCCCGCGGCTGATCGGTACGGGGTTCGGCCGAGGCGTCGGCCAGGATCTTGTCGTAGCTCTCGAAACCGTCGAGCTCGCCGCCCCGCACCACGCGCCGACCCGCGCCCGACAGCGCCTCGATCTCGCCCGTCGCCGACACGGCGTCGACGACGGAGGCGCCGGCGAACACGACCTGCGCATTGCAGTCGCCCAGGATGTAGTTGGTCTCGGCCGCGGTCAGATGGTGGTTGACGGCCGTGACGTACAGACCGCTGCGCAGCGCGGCCCAGTAGACCTCGAACACGTGGAGGTCGTTGGCCGAGACCACCGCGATGTTGTCGCCGCGCGTCAACCCGAGAGAGTCGAGGTAGTTGGCGAGCCGGGTCGAATTCTCGTCCAGTTGCCGGTAGGTCAGCTGCTCACCGGTGGCGGCACGAATGATCGCGGGCTTGTCCGGAGTGGACTTCGCGAAGACTCCTGGGAACAAGGGTGCACTCCTCGAAAACGAAGGGATGTTCACCCCGAACGAGCGCTATCTAACGCTCGTTCGGGGTGTCGTGAGTCACACTACCTCAGAGACGTGTCCGATTCGCGGGGGCTCAGTGCGACGCCAGGAACCGGTCCATGGTGCGTTCGGCGAGCGCCGTGATCGTGAGCGCCGGATTGACCAGGCCGACGGCTCCGGGCGCGAACGACCCGTCGACGACGTAGAGGTTGTCGTAGCCGTGCACGGCGCCGTCATAGGACGCCGCGCGGTTCATCACGACGCCGCCGAGCCCGTGATACGTTCCCGCCGAACCGAATCCGACCGCGCGGGTGTAGATCGGCACGCCGTTGGCCGGACGGCCGTAGCGGGCCTCGGTACGTTGGTGGAAGCGTGCGATGAAGGCGGTGGCCTGCCGATCGACGTCGTTGGTGCCCTCCGCGTGGGGGTAGCTGAGCTTCGCGGTGCGCGTGGCGTGATCGAAGTCGATCGTCCCGCGCTCGTCGGTGAGCGCCTGCACGAGGTGGGTGGTGGCCGCCTTGCCGAGCGGGGCCGGCAGAGGCGTCGCCTGATAGACCATCGACACCGGCGTGTCGGTGAGATGGTCCTCGTAGATCCGTGCGTAGCCGGGACCGCCCTGCACCAGGCCGAAGTCCTCGGACGGGTTGCTGCGGATCGTGAGGAAGTCGCCGTTGGTGCCGAAACCGTCGCCGATGCGTGGCGACAGCCGGGGCAGCGTTCCCTTGGCCCGCGCCTCGACGAGCATCCGGGTGGTGTGGAACGAGCCTGCCGCCATGAACAGGTGGTCGGCCTCAGCCGTCACCGTCCGGACGGTCCGGCCCTGTTCGTCGCGGACACGCGCGGTCACCGCGAATCCCGCGCGCCGCGAACGCGGACGGATCTCGAAGACCTCGTGCATCGGCTTGATCGTGACGTTGCCGGTGCGCTCGGCGGCGGCGAGATAGGTCCGGTCCGTGGACTTCTTGGCCCCGCTGTTCACGCCGTAGCTCAGTTCGCCCGCGATGACGGACGGGTTCTTGCGCCCGGCGATCTCGTCCCGGACGATGTCCCAGTCGATCGCGAAGTCGAAGAAGTGGGGCGACGCACCGTAGCGGGCGATCACTTTGAGCCAGTTCCGTGCGCCGACATAGTTGGGGTGGGCCAGGATGTCCGCGGGCATCCCCGACACCCCGAGTCCCTGCTTGGCCCGCGGATAGTAGGTGGCGGCGAGTTCGGCGTAGTCGGCCGCGGCCGGGAAGACGTGCTCGAAGTCCTGTCGTCGCGGAACGGGTGTGAACGAGCCGAAGACGAGCGAGCCGCCGCCGACGCCGGCACCGTAGACCGCCTCGATGCCGTTGCCGACGACGTGGTCCAGTACTCCCGGATAAGGCTCGACCGGGATCGAGGTGGCGCTGTTGGCGCCCGCGCGATTGCCGAACCAGGCGGCACGCTTGTCCGGCCGCGAGAACGCCGCGAAGGTGTTGCCGTCGGGGCGGATCGGCCAGCGACGGCCTCGTTCGAAGACGGTGGTCCGGTATCCGGCCTGTCCCAGGCGGAGCGCGGCGACCGAGCCGCCGAACCCGGTTCCGATGACGATGGCGGTACGGCCCGGGGCGGCCTGCGAGGTCGCGGGGGCGGCGGCGAGGGCGCCGAGCGCCCCGGCAGCCACTGCGGAACGGATGACGGTCCGCCGCGAAACCGGCGGCGTCGAGATGTTGTCGAAGATCACCGAGAAACCTTAGCCCGCACAACTAAGGTTAGGAACTCCTAACAAACGACCTCGGTGTGGAATGGATCACCATCCCGATAGGCTTGTCGGCGTGACGGCGTCGGTGCAGATCGAGGTGGACCGCGACAGCGTGGCGATGGGGGACGACGTCACGTCCCACCTGCGGCAGATCACCGTGACACCGGGCACGTTGTTGAGCGTCGTGCTCGATGCGGCCGCGCCGGAGATCCGTGCGCGCGGTTGGTCGTGGGTGGCCGATGTCGACGGCCGGGTCGCCGCGGTCTGGTCGGTGGACCATGGCGTGCAGATGCTCGTCGAGGACGCTGCGGTGTCGGTCACCGACGCGCCGCACCGAATCCACTACCGGTACTTCCTGCAGATCGATCCGGCATGGTTGCATCGGCGGCTCGCCGACGGCGCGGCAGCGAACCGGCCCGCGCTGGAACGCGACTACCGCCCTCTCGGTGACCGGCGACGCGAGGAGGAAGAACGTCGCCGGGAACGCGACTCGTCGGCTCGGTACCTGACCGGCGAGTGCACCGAGGCGTTGCGTGGGTTCGGCGCGGAGTTCGACCTGCACAACGACCGCATGGCGCGCTTCACACTGTTCGGGTCATCGATGCGGGTACAGCGCGCCGACACCATGACCATGACCTTCGACGGTACGAACGGGGTCTTGTCGTCGATTCGGCCCGTCGCGGTCGCCGAATGCTGGCTGGTCGCCGTCACCGGACAACGGGCGCGGCAGGCACGGGGTCTGGCCCCCGTCGACGACGACCCCCGGAGGCCGGCGCCGGAGCTCTGGCCCATGGCGTCGGGGACCGCCGGGACGAGGCGCTGGACGACCAGAGGCACTCCGGTCGTCCAGCTGACGGGTGACGACGCGGTCCGGGCCTACCGGTTGTCGGCGGGCCGGTCGATCCGGGAGGTCGTGGCGATACTGACCGCCGGGTGAGGCGTCAGTCGTGCGCCCGCACGGACTCCTCGACCAGGTCGAGCACCGCGTGTAGATCGTCGGTGGGCTGGCCGGTGGCCAACCGGGTGATCAGACCGTCGAGGACGAGGTCGAGATAGTTCAGCAGGACGTCCGTCGGTACGTCGTCGCGCAGGCGTCCCGCCTGGCGGCCCCGTTCCAGCCGACTGAGGGTCGCCTGCTCGACCTCCGCCGCGTACGACACCCACTCCGCCCGGAAGCCGTTGTCCGTCCGTAGTTTTCGGGCGATCTCCAACCGGGTGCCGAGCCAGTCGAAATCCTGCGGCCGGGTGAGCATGTCGCGCATGACCTGCACCAGGCCCTGTTCGGCCGCCACGTCGGCCATCCGCTCGGCGTCTTCCCGTGCGAGCGCGAGGAACAGCGCTTCCTTGTCCCGGTAGTGATGGAAGATCGCACCACGAGAAAGGCCCGTGGACTCCTCGATGCGTTTGACGGTCGCGCCGTCATATCCGTACTCCGCGAAGCAATGCCGCGCGCCGTCGAGAATCTCCCGACGACGCGCGGCAAGCCGGTCATCGCTGACCTTGGGCACGTCGCGTGCCTCCTGTCAGCTCTTGATCATGTTGCGCAGCACGTACTGCAGGATGCCTCCGTTGCGGTAGTAGTCGGCCTCTCCGGGGGTGTCGATGCGGACCTTCGCATCGAACTCCACCGTCGAACCGTCCTCCTTGGTGGCGGTGACGTGCACGGTCGACGGCGTGGTGCCGTTGTTCAGCTCCTCGATGCCCGCGATGTCGAAGGTCTCGGTGCCGTCGAGGCCCAGCGACTTGTGCGACTCGCCCTCGGGGAACTGCAGCGGGATCACGCCCATGCCGATGAGGTTCGAGCGGTGGATGCGCTCGAAGCTCTCGGTGATGACGGCCTTGACGCCGAGCAGGCTGGTGCCCTTGGCGGCCCAGTCACGCGACGACCCGGTGCCGTACTCCTTGCCGCCGAGCACGACGAGCGGGATGTTCTGCTCGGCGTAGTTCTGCGCGGCGTCGTAGATGAACGACTGCGGTGCACCCTCCTGGGTGAAGTCGCGGGTGTAGCCGCCGGTGACACCGTCGAGCAGCTGGTTCTGCAGACGGATGTTGCCGAAGGTCGACCGGATCATCACCTCGTGGTTGCCGCGGCGGGCGCCCAGCGAGTTGTAGTCCTTGCGAGCCACGCCGTTGGCGTCGAGGTACTGCGCGGCGGGGGTGCCGGGCTTGATCGTCGACGCGGGGGAGATGTGGTCGGTGGTCACCGAGTCGCCGAGCTTCGCGAGGACGCGAGCGCCCTTGATGTCGGTGACCGGTGCCGGCTCACGCTGCATGCCCTCGAAGTACGGAGGCTTGCGCACGTAGGTCGACTCGTCGTCCCACTCGAAGGTCTTGCCCGACGGCGTCGGCAGGTTCTGCCAGCGCTCGTCGCCCTTGAAGACGTCGGCGTAGTCGGAGGCGTACTGCTCCGGCGAGATCGACGAGGCGATGGTCGCCTCGATCTCCTCGTTGGACGGCCAGATGTCCTTGAGGAACACGTCGTTGCCGTCGGTGTCCTGGCCCAGGGCGTCGGTCTCGAAGTCGAAGTCCATCGTGCCGGCCAGTGCGTAGGCGATGACCAGCGGCGGCGACGCGAGGTAGTTCATCTTCACGTCGGGGTTGATGCGACCCTCGAAGTTGCGGTTGCCCGAGAGCACCGCGGTGGCGGTCAGATCGTTGTCGTTGATCGCCTTGGAGATCTCCTCCGGCAGCGGGCCCGAGTTGCCGATGCAGGTGGTGCAGCCGTAACCGACGAGGTAGAAGCCGAGCTTCTCCAGGTACGGCCACAGGCCGGACTTGTCGTAGTAGCCGGTGACGACCTGCGAACCGGGTGCCATCGAGGTCTTGACCCACGGCTTGGACGTCAGGCCCTTCTCGACGGCCTTCTTGGCGAGCAGCGCCGCACCGAGCATGACCGACGGGTTGGACGTGTTGGTGCAGCTGGTGATCGACGCGATGGTCACGATGCCGTGGTCGAGGATCATCGAGCCGCGCTCCTCGGAGTCGACCCGGACCGGCTTGGTCGGGCGGCCCTCGGCGTTGTTCGCGGCGGAGTGCAGCGGCTCGGCGCCATCGTCGGCGAAGGAGAGGGTCGCGGGATCGGAGGCCGGGAAGGTCTCCTCGACGGCCTCGTCGAGCTTCGTCTGCGGGGCCGAGTTGCCGTTCTCGACGTAGTTGTGGATGTCCTTGCGGAACGCGTTCTTGGCGTCCCACAGCTCGATGCGGTCCTGCGGACGCTTCGGGCCGGCGATCGAGGGAACGACGTCGGCGAGATCGAGTTCGAGGTACTCGGAGTAGACGGCCTCCTCGGCGTCCTTCTCCAGCCACATGCCCTGTTCCTTGGCATAGGCCTCGACGAGGGCGAGCGTCTCCTCGCTGCGGCCGGTGAGCCGCAGGTACTTCACGGTCTCCTCGTCGATGGGGAACATCGCACAGGTGGAACCGAACTCGGGGCTCATGTTGCCGATGGTGGCGCGGTTGGCCAGGGGGACCTCGCCGACGCCGTTGCCGTAGAACTCGACGAACTTGCCGACGACGCCGTGCTTGCGCAACATCTCGGTGATGGTGAGGACCACGTCGGTGGCGGTCACGCCGGGCTTGGCCGAACCGGTCAGCTTGAAGCCGACGACACGCGGGATGAGCATCGAGACCGGCTGACCGAGCATCGCGGCCTCGGCCTCGATGCCGCCGACGCCCCAGCCCAGGACGCCGAGACCGTTCTCCATGGTGGTGTGCGAGTCGGTGCCGATGCAGGTGTCGGGGTAGGCCACGCCGTCGCGGACCATGATCGAGCGCGCGAGGTGCTCGATGTTGACCTGGTGGACGATGCCGGTGCCGGGCGGCACGACGCGGAAGTCGTCGAAGGCGCCCTGGCCCCAGCGGAGGAACTTGTAGCGCTCTTCGTTGCGCTGGTACTCGATCTCGACGTTGCGCTCGAAGGCCTGTGCGTTGCCGAAGGCCTCGATGATGACCGAGTGGTCGATGACCATCTCGGCGGGCGCGAGGGGGTTCACCTTGTCCGGGTCGCCGCCGAGTTCCTTGACCGCGTCACGCATCGTGGTGAGGTCGACGATGCAGGGCACGCCGGTGAAGTCCTGCATGATCACGCGGGCGGGGGTGAACTGGATCTCGATGCTCGGATCCGCGTTCGGATCCCAGTTCGCGATCGCCTGGATGTGTTCCTTGGTGATATTGGCGCCGTCTTCGGTGCGCAGCAGGTTCTCCGCCAGGACCTTCAGCGAGTAGGGGAGTTTGCCGGTGCCCTCGACCGCGTTCAGACGGTAGATCTCGTAGCTGTTGTCGCCGACGTCCAGCGTGCCGCGGGCGTCGAAGGAATTGATACTCACGTCTAAATCCACTCTCCTCATGTACCGGCGGGCTGCGCCGGCGATACTCGATGATCGGTTTTGCGGTCGGGCGGGACAGCTGGGCGGCTGCGTCCTCTCTGCATGTCGCTTGTGCACACCGCCGAGGTCCCGCGCCGGTGGGCTGCACCGGCGCCATCGGATGTCCGCGAGGGCGACCCGCGACAACACCGTCCAGTCTAACAGTACGAGCGTACTGTTACCAAGCTCGTGCCCGGGACACGCCGGACCGAAGGGCTGGTGGCCGGATACCCAGACGATCCCATTGTGTCGTACGGTGCAGGGCGGGGTTCGGCGAGTGGGAACTCGACCACGGCTCGACGCCGTGTGTCCATGTCCGGGAAACCCGGTGATCTCGAGAGGCAGGGGTGGCGATGGGCCCGCAGGCGACGACTCTGGTGTTGGCAGCTCCCGCGGAGAACACCGAACTCACCGGCCTGGTCGGCGTGGACATGACCGAGTTGTCGAGGGACATCGCCGACGACGGCGTCGCCGGCGCCACTGACGAGCAGCTGCCCGCGATGCTCGACGTCGTGGCCTACGCCCGGTCCAAGGGGCACGACGTCAGCTTCGTCGTGGTCGATCAGGTCCAGCCGCGCTTCACGCTCTATCGCGACATCGCCAACCAGTTGCAGGACCAGGTCGGCGGAACCGTGATCGTCCTCGGTCCCAACTCCGTCGGCAGCTCGTCACCCGATTTCAGCCGGGTCGTCCAGGAGCAGGCGACCGACGGTCTGACGCTGACCGACCCGCCCGGTGCGGCCCGGCAGATGATCGACACGATGACCGGGCCGAACGTCGACTGGACCGTCGTCGGTGTCGCACTGATCCTCGTGGTGTTCGTGGGTGCGGTGCTGGCCCGCCTGCGCACCGCCCGGGCCCGCAGGCACGATGCGGCGGGCCCGCTCGCGCCCGTCGCCGCGACCGCCGGACCGGATCGTCCCGAGGACGAGGCGGCCGCGGCCGAACCGTCGTCGAGCGTGTCCCGCTGACCTGCGCCTGATCCTCACACCTGACCCCGCCGGAGCCTCACCGGCGGGCCCCACGCCTCGCGCATATCGCAGCTCGACGATGCCCGTGACGTGCGGCGGCGCGTGTCCCGCGCTCTGTTGCCGATTCGAGACCTTGGCGAACCGTGGATCTTTTGCCAGTTCACGGCATTTTCGCAGGTAATCACGCCTTTGTAATTCTGCGACAAGGTTTTCTCGTGTGGTTGATGTGACGTACGGTTCTGAAGTCGCATGTGTTTCCTGTGAGTCCCACAGGGTCACTTGTTACTGAAGTGCAGTGTGTGATCGCGGGTCCCCCGACCGTCGATCGCCAGCCGGGGATCGCCAACATCCCCGCACGAAACCGCGAGGAGTTCCGGTGAGTCGAGGAAGAACTGGTGCGTCCTGGCCGACGCGCATCTCGGCAGCCCTTGCTGTCGTGCTCATCTGCGCGGTCGGAGCCGGTCACGCCACCGCGGCGCCGAAGAAGGCCCCCGAATCCCCGGTGTCCGGTCTGATCAACCGCATCGCGTCGGTCAACCAGGACATCGCCGACCTGGATCAGGCGCTCGCGGCGCGTCAGGAGACGGTCAACCGGTCGATCGTCGACTTCCAGAACTCCCTGGCGCAGCGCCGCCTCGCCTCGGTCGCGGCTCGCGGTGCCCGCACCGAACTAGACCGCGCCGGCCGCGCGGTCGTCGACGCGCAAAAGGAGTTCGACCGCTTCGCTCGCCTTGCGTACCAGCAAGGGCCCGAACAGGTCTCCATGTCGAACTATGTCTCCTCGACCGACCCCCAGGCCGTGCTCGACCGCATGAAACTCCTCGACCAGGTCGGCAAGAAGCAGCAGGAGATGATCCGCAAGCTGCAGGTCGCCCGCAACCAGAAGGCCAACCGGCTCGCCGCGGTCGAGGCCACTCGCAGGCAGGCGTCCTTCGCGGCCAAGAGCGCCGAGCAGCGCAAGAACGACGCGATGGCCGCGGTGACCGAGGCGAAGGCCGCGATCTCCACGCAGCAGAAGCGCAAGGCCACGCTCATCGGCGAGCGTGACCGGGTGCAGAAGCGACTCAACACCATTCGCGGTTATGTGCCCAAGCAGACCGTCGAGGGGCCGTCGGCGAGTGACCTGCTCGCCGGTCTCTTCCCGTCCGACCCGTCCGGGGGCGGTGTCCTCAAGGCGCTCCCGCAGACCCCGGCGACCGACAACCAGGCCCTCGCGGTGGCGGCCGAAGCCGCTGCCCGGCTGGCGATCGACGTGGGCCAGTCGGTCCTGGCCGGTCTGGTCGGACAGCAGCAGCTGCCCCAGTCGGAACTGCTGAACGAACTCGGCATCGGCGGCGCCGACCTGACCGGGAGCAGCGGCGGGGACACCCTCAGCGCACGGCTCGGTTCGGGCAGCCTGGGCACTCTGTTCGGCAGTTCGTCCGGCGGCGGCGGAGGAGGCGGGATGGTCCGCCCCGGACTGCGCGGGCCGCAGGCCGTCGAGATCGCCGTGAACCGCGCGCTGTCGCAGCTCAACGTCCCCTACGCGTGGGGCGGCGGTGACGCCAACGGTCCGACGCAGGGCATCCGCGACGGCGGTGTCGCCGACAGCTACGGCGACTACAACAAGATCGGGTTCGACTGCTCGGGGCTGATGATCTACGCATTCGCCGGCGTGGGTATCGAACTCCCGCACTACACGGGTTACCAGTACACCTCGGGCCCGCAGTTCCCGTTGTCGCAGATGCGTCGTGGCGACATGATCTTCTACGGCCCGAACGCGAGCGCGCACGTCGCGCTGTACCTCGGCGACAACAAGATGGTCGAGGCGCCGCAGTCGGGCGACGTGGTCAAGGTGTCGCCGCTGCGCACCGACGGTGCGATGCCGAACGTCGTGCGCCTGCTCTGATCGGGGTCCGGCGACCGTCCTTCCGAACGCACGACACCGGTCGGGTCTTCTTGGCACCTTTTCAGTTCTCACCGCTAGGCTGGCACAAGCACACGCGGGGGTCTCGGCCTGCGCGCGTCGCGTGGCCGTTTCCGACCGGTCGCGCCCACACCAGCTGACGCATCGCAGTTCAGACGAACAGCAGTTCAGAGGAACAGGAGCACGGGTTGACCGAATCGCACTCCCTCGACAAGGCGGCCACGGGGGATCCCGGGACGACCGGAGCGGACGCCTCGGTACTGAGTGATGCCGACATCGCCCTGCTCGAGCGGGCCATCTACGAGGTCAAGCGAGTCATCGTCGGCCAGGACCAACTCGTCGAGCGCATCCTCGTCGGCCTGCTCGCCCGCGGTCACATCCTGCTCGAGGGTGTTCCCGGCGTCGCGAAGACGCTGGCGGTCGAGACGTTCGCGCGCGTGGTCGGCGGATCGTTCTCGCGCGTGCAGTTCACCCCCGACCTCGTTCCCACCGACCTGATCGGTACCCGGATCTACCGACAGGGCCGCGAGGAGTTCGACACCGAACTCGGCCCGGTCGTCGCGAACTTCCTGCTCGCCGACGAGATCAACCGCGCGCCGGCCAAGGTCCAGTCGGCCCTGCTGGAGGTCATGGCCGAACGGCACGTGTCCATCGGCGGCAAGACCTACCCCATGCCCGATCCGTTCCTGGTGATGGCGACGCAGAACCCCATCGAGAACGAGGGCGTGTACCCGCTGCCGGAGGCGCAGCGCGACCGCTTCCTGTTCAAGGTCCTCGTCGACTACCCGTCGGTCGAGGAGGAGCGCGAGATCGTCTACCGGATGGGCAACGTCCCGCCGACCGCCTCGCAGGTCCTCGATCCGGCGGCGATGCTACGTCTGCAACGGACCGCGGCGAACGTCTTCGTGCACCACGCGCTCGTCGACTACGTCGTCCGGGTCATCAACGCCACCCGCCGGCCCGCCGAACTCGGTCTCAACGACGTCGCGTCGTGGCTGTCCTACGGGGCGTCGCCGCGCGCGACCCTGGGCATCGTCGCAGCTGCGCGTGCGCTGGCGCTCGTCCGCGGACGCGACTACGTCATCCCGCAGGACGTCGTCGAGATCATGCCCGACGTCCTGCGTCACCGGCTGGTGCTGTCCTATGACGCACTGGCCGACGAGATCGATGCCGATCAGGTGATCTCCCGTGTGCTCCAGACCGTCGGACTGCCGCAGGTGGGCGCTCAGCCGATGGCCCAGGGGCAGTACCCGGCCGGACAGTCGCACGCGCCCGGTCCGCAGCAGGGCGCCAACGGCTATGCGGGACAACAGGTTCCGCAGTCCGCCGGTCCGGTGAACCCGAACCAGGCGCCGGTGAACCGGAATTCTTCGCAGTATGGCGGCTAATCGGGACCTGCCGAGCCTCGGCGCCGGACTGCTCGACGAGCCGCAACTGACGGCGGCCCTGAAGATGCTCGAGCTCACCGTGCGGCGCAAACTCGACGGGGTGCTGCAGGGCGAGCACCTGGGTCTGATCCCCGGGCCGGGGTCCGAGCCGGGGGAGTCCCGGGCCTATCAACCCGGCGACGACGTGCGCCGGATGGAGTGGTCGGTGACCGCCCGGACCACCCAACCCCACGTGCGACAGATGATCGCCGACCGCGAGCTCGAGACGTGGCTCGTCGTGGACGCATCGGCGAGTCTGGATTTCGGGACCGTCGGGTGTACCAAACGCGATCTCGCCGTCGCAGCTTCCGCGGCGCTGGTCCATCTGACATCCGGCGGCGGCAACCGGCACGGGGCACTGGTGGTGACCGGTGACGACGTGGTGCGTGTCCCCGCCCGCGCCGGCCGCGCGCACGCGCAGAACCTCTTGAAGGCCATCGCCACCACCCGCCGCAGCGCTCCCGGTGTGCGCGGTGACCTCAAGGCCGGCATCGAGGCGCTGCGCAGGCCGCAACGACGCCGCGGTCTCGCCGTGGTCATCAGTGACTTCCTCGGACCGATCGACTGGGAACGGTCGCTGCGCGCGATCGGCGCGCATCACGAGCTCCTCGCGGTCGAGGTGCTCGATCCGCGCGACCTCGAGCTCCCGGCCATCGGGGAGGTGACGCTCGCCGACGCCGAGTCCGGCGAGATCCACGACGTCACGATCACCGAGGACCTCCGACGCGACTTCGAGGCCGCGGCCCGTGCGCATCAGCAGCGGGTACACCGGACCCTGCGCAGCTGCGGTGGCGCGGTGCTGACGCTGCGCACCGACCGCGAATGGATCACCGACACCGTCAAGTTCGTCGCCCAGCGCCGACGCGGACTCGCGGCGGGGGTGGGGTAGTCGATGTTGTCCAGTCCGTGGTGGCTGCTACTGCTGCTCGTCGTGGCGCTTCTCGGGGCCGCCTACGTCTACATGCTGCGCCGGCGCAAGCAGCGCGCGCTGACCTTCGCCAACCTCGACCTCCTGAAGTCGGTGGCCCCCGCCGAGCGCAATCGGCTGCGGCACCTGCCGATCGCGTTGCTGATGATCTCCCTGGTGCTGCTGACCGTCGCGCTGACGGGCCCGCAGGCCGACCGGAAGGTGCCGCGGAACAAGGCGACCGTGGTGCTCGTGATGGACGTGTCCCGGTCGATGAATGCCACCGACGTGTCCCCGTCGCGGATCAAGGCGGCACAGGAAGCCGCCAAGAAGTTCGCCGACGAACTGACCGAGGGCATCAACCTGGGCCTGATCTCCTTCGCCGGGACAGCGGCCAGCCTGGTCTCACCGACCCCGGACCACAACGCGACGAAGGTCGCCGTCGACAAACTCCGACTGGACGACAAGACCGCGACCGGTGAGGGGATCTTCGCGGCGATGCAACAGATCAGCACCCTGAACGCGGTCCTGGGTGGCACCGAGGGCGCACCTCCGGCGCGCATCGTGCTGCTCTCGGACGGCAAGCAGACCGTGCCCGACGACCCGGACGATCCCCGCGGTGCCTTCACCGCGGCGCGCAAGGCCAAGGAGGAGAAGATCCCGGTCTCGACCATCTCCTTCGGCACCCGCACCGGCACCGTCGAACTCGAGGGCGACCGCGTCCCCGTCCCGGTGGACGACGATTCGCTGCGCAAGATCGCGAACCTCTCGGGTGGCGAGTTCTTCACCGCCGCGAGTCTCGACGAGCTCAACAAGGTCTACGAGAAGCTGCAGGACGACATCGGTTACGAGACCAGGCGCGGGGACAATTCGCGGCCGTGGCTCATCGCCGGTACGTTGTTCGCGCTGGTCTCGGCGTTCGCAGCGCTGGCGATCAACCGTCGTCTGCCCTGACGTGCGCTGTACTGCCCGGTGCACACACATCCCTGCCCGGCGACCGCCGTGTCACCCCCGCAACGAGAACGGATAGGTTGAACACCCATGACGGCAGCTAGCAACGAAGCGCAGAATCCCTCCCGCTCGGTCCTGGTGACCGGTGGCAACCGCGGGATCGGTCTCGCGGTGGCCCAGCGTCTGGCCGCCGACGGCCACAAGGTCGCGGTCACCCACCGCGGTTCCGGTGCGCCCGAGGGCCTGTTCGGCGTGAAGTGCGACGTCACCGACTCCGAGTCGGTCGACCGCGCGTTCACCGAGGTCGAGCAGCACCAGGGGCCGGTCGAGATCCTGGTGGCCAACGCCGGCATCACCGACAACATGCTCCTCATGCGGCTGTCCGAGGAGTCCTTCGAGAACGTCGTGGACGCCAACCTCACCGGCGCCTTCCGGTGCGCCAAGCGCGCCACCAAAGGCATGCAGCGCGCCAAGTGGGGCCGCATGATCTTCCTCGGCTCGGTGGTGGCGATGTCCGGCATCCCCGGCCAGGTCAACTACGCGGCGTCGAAGGCGGGACTCATCGGCATGGCACGGTCGATCGCCCGTGAGATCGGCTCGCGCAACATCACCGCCAACGTGGTGGCGCCGGGGTTCATCGAGACCGACATGACGGCCTCGATGGAGGACCGATACATCGAGATGGCCAAGCAGGCCATCCCGCTCGGCCGCACCGGCAAGCCCGAAGACGTGGCGGCGGCCATCAGCTTCCTCGCGTCCGACGAGGGCGGCTACATCTCGGGTGCCGTCCTGCCGGTCGACGGCGGCATGGGCATGGGTCACTGACCCGCCCGCTGCACCAGACCACCGACAACCCCATCAACGTCGATACCAGGAGCACAACTTCGTGAGCGGAATCCTGGACGGGAAGACCGTCCTCATCACGGGCATCATCACCGATGCGTCGATCGCCTTCCACGCGGCGGCCATGGCCCAGGAACAGGGTGCGACGGTGATCATCACCGGCATCCCCGAGCGGCTCCGGCTGATCGACCGGATCGCCAGGCGGTTGCCGAAGGAGGTGCCGCCGGCCATCGGACTCGACGTCACCAACGAAGACGACCTCGACGCGCTCGCCGGCAAGCTCACCGAGCTGGCACCGCAGGGCATCGACGGCGTGATGCACTCGATCGCCTTCGCGCCCCGCACCCTGATGGGGCCCGAGGCCAAGCCGTTCCTGGAGGGTCCGGGGCCCGACGCCGCCAAGGCCTTCGAGATCTCGGCGTGGAGCTACGCATCGCTCGCGCGCGCCGTGCTGCCCGCCATGAACGAGGGCGGCTCCATCGTGGGCATGGACTTCGATCCGCGAACCGCCATGCCGTATTACAACTGGATGGGTGTGGCGAAGGCCGCACTCGAATCGGTGAACCGCTATGTCGCCCGCGAGGTGGGCAACGCCAAGAACGTCCGCTCGAACCTGGTGGCCGCCGGGCCGATCAAGACGCTCGCCGCCAAGGCCATCGCCGGAACCGCGACCGACGATGCCAAGCAGCTCACCATGCTCAACGAGTACTGGGACGGTGCCTCGCCCATCGGCTGGGACGTCGACGACCCGACCGTGGTCGCGAAATCGGTGTGCGCGTTGCTCAGTGACTGGCTGCCCGGTACCACCGGGTCGATCGTCTACGTCGACGGCGGAGCCAGCCACAACACCTGGTTCCCGGAGGGCATGACCTCCGGCTCATGAGCTCCTCAGCCGCAGCGGGTGGATCGGCGACGGCCGGGTCCGAGCCCTTCGACGCCGTCCTGTTCCTGTCGTTCGGCGGGCCGGACGGCCCGGACGATGTGATGCCGTTCCTCGAGAACGTGACGCGGGGTCGCGGAATCCCTCGTGAGCGACTGGAATCCGTGGCCGAGCACTACCTGCACTTCGGGGGTGTCTCGCCGATCAACCGCCTCAATCTCGAGATGATCGACGCCCTCCGGGCCGAACTCGACCGGCGGGGCCTCGATCTGCCGGTCTACTTCGGCAATCGCAACTGGCACCCGATGGCCGAGGACACGGTGGCGCAGATGTACCGGGAGGGGCACCGCCGCGTGCTGGTGTTCCCGACGTCGGCGTGGGGTGGCTACTCGGGGTGCCGCCAGTATCACGAGGACATCGATCGCGCGTTGACCTCGCTGACGCGCGCGGTGCCCGCGGCGACGGACCCCGACTCCGCGATGTTGCTGCGGAAACTGCCGCAGTACTGGTCGCACCCGGCGTTCGTCGCCGCCGGTGCCGACGCGGTCCGCCGGGCCATCGAGTCGCTGGGGCCGGGCGACGACGCGCCGCGGCTGGTCTTCACCGCCCACTCCGTGCCGGACTCGGCCGATGCGGCATCGGGCCCGGCGGCCGAGGGCGGGCACCTGTACTCACGTCAGGTGATGGCCGCCTCGCAGGCGGTCGCCGATGCCCTGGGCATCACCGACTTCGACCAGGTGTGGCAGTCGCGGTCGGGGCCCCCGCAGGTCCCGTGGCTCGAACCCGACATCTGTGATCATCTCGAAGACCTTGCCGCACGCGGAATCCGGCGGGTGGTCGTGTACCCGGTCGGGTTCATCTCCGATCACCTCGAGGTGATCTGGGACCTGGACAACGAGGCGGCAGAGGTCGCCGAACGTCTCGGCATGGATTATGCGCGCGCAGGCACCGTCGGACCCGACCGGCGGTTCATCGAGATGATCGGTGAGTTCGTCGAGTCGTATGCGGGCGGCGGGGGCGATCTGACCGCCATGGGCTGCGCGGACAACGGCCGCACCTGCCGGGAGAACTGTTGCGTGCCCGCGGCCCGTCCGGGATCGGTCGGGCGCCCTCCCAGTCGGTCGTGACCCCGCTGAACGGACGCATCTTGTCGTAACGATTGGGTCACAGATAGGGTCAAAACGTGATCCTCATCTCAATCGAAATGCGACTCTCAACGGGTACGTGGCCGAAGAGGGGCACGACCGTCTGAGAGGAATTGCCATGGCTGAAGGACCCATCGAACTCGAGATCGACTTTCTCGGACCCATCCTCGACATCCTCGGAACCGGTTCGGCCGACAGCGGCAGCGATACCCCGACGTAGGACTAGATTCGCCGTCGTGGTGGGTTGCAAGTTCAACCCGCCACGATGGTGGTTCTCCGACATATACACATGTCGATGACGATGGTCCGAGTACTCGCCGCCGACGATCTCGAATCCGCGATCGAACTGTTGGCGAGCTCACTCGACGACATTCCTCTGTACCGCTGGGTTCTGGGTGAACACATCGGCGATCTCGCGCTTCGGAGATGGCTCGCCGAGATCCTGGTCCGCCCTTTCGTCGATGCCGGATGCGTGGTCGGCGCGCATCGACAAAAGGGACTGGTCGGCATCCTGGTCTGGCGAGCGCATGACGTCGCCTTGTCACCGGAAGGAAAACCTCCGCTGGTCCCGGCGGACTTCGCGGCCGTCGCAGCGGTCCCCGGGTTGCGCGAGCGCACGATCCAACTGTTGACCAGTACTCGTCTCCCCCCGCCGGCCGAAGACGCCGTCGATCTGCGGATCGCGGCCGTGATGCCCGAGGCCCGCGGCGGCAGTGTTCTGACCGAATTGATGGGCGAGGTGGAACGCTTCTGCGTGTCGGCTCTCCGCCCGTACTATGCCTGGACCGGTTCCGAACGGCTGCGCGACTGGTTCGTGCACGAATGGGGTGCGGCGCCGTTTGCAACGGAGAATCGCAACGGGCTCGAGCTCTACGGCGTCGTTTCCGAACGCCCCCCACGAATCCGGGGGCAACGCACCGCCTGACTCAGCGCCGCTGCAGTTCGACGATCGTCTGGTTCACCGCGGCGGCCCGCGCCGTCCGGGCGAGCGTCTGCAGACCGCGTAAGGCCGAGTCACCCGAATCCCATTGGCCCGCACTGTCCCCGATCTCCGCATTGCGCAGGTTCGCCAGGTCGACGATCGCCTCCACCTGCGCGGCCGTGTCGATGAGCCGCGTCGCGCGCGCGTCCAGAGCGTGTGGCGGCATCGTCACCCGGTGACGGGCGGTGAGCGTTGCCAGATGCGCGCGCAGGTCGGTCGCATCCACGGCCCGGCGCCCGTTGAGGCCCCCGATGATGGTCGCCGCGTCGCGCACCGCCTGTCGTAACTCGTGTTCGAGGTCGCCGGCCGAGGGTCCCGCGGACACCAGGTGGCCGAGGTCGAGGGGCGCGTCGTAGCGGTACACCGTCCACCGGCAGGTGAGATGGCGGGGGTCGTCGCCGAGGGCGTCCAGATGGTCGAGGGACACCTCGGGGACGAGTGCGAGGGTGCCGGAGGCCGATTCGTCGTCGACGAGCATCACCTCACCCGCGAGCAGCGCCGCCGACGTGGCCGCGTGTGGGGGGAGTCCCTGTGGGTCGCCGGTGGAGGGAAGCCGGACCAGGAGGCCCCGTGCCGGTCGGAGCAAGCCGAGCAGATCGAGCACACCGTTCGCGGAACCATGTGCTGCCGAACCCGATTCGCCCGCTGTGGAGGTGGGGTCCCATCTGACCTCGTGCCGGTCGGCGGATTCGGCCAGCGCCTCGATCACGTCATCGGGGGAGCAGCGTCCGGCCAGCCACGCCGCCGACCACGCGCCGAGGGCACATGACGGCCACGCAACCGTGGACGCGAGGATCTCACTGCGTTTCATGGGGCTTCACCGCTTGTCATCAAGAGGCCAGGATACCGGCGCCGATCTGGGCGAGCCGGGCGTGGCAACCGGGATCGTGACCTCCGGACGAATACGGTGTGTGCGCTGCGATGCGAGGGACCGATCGACAAGGTGGTGCGCTTGATGGATGACCGATACGGACGCGATGTGCTGTCCCAGCCCCGTCGGGCCAAGCCCCGTCCCACCGAGGTCGCCGCGGAACGGGACCTCGTCGTCGAAGATGCCGCGACCGGATTCTGCGGTGCCGTCGTCGGCCTGGAGAAGAGCTACTCCGGGGACCTCGTCCGCCTCGAGGACCGGCGAGGTCAGACCAGGGTCTTCCTCATGCACCCCGGTGCCTTCCTGATCGACGGCCGCCCGGTGACGCTCGTCCGTCCCCGGACGCGAGGACCCCAGCAGCCCGCGATGACCGCATCGGGTTCCCGGGCCGCGCCACGCACCAGGGCCCGGACCGCGCGCGCGAGCCGCATCTTCGTCGAGGGCGTGCACGACGCGACCCTGCTCGAGCGGGTGTGGGGCGACGATCTGCGCGCCGAGGGCGTGGTCGTGGTCAGTCTCGACGGTCTGGACAACCTCGACGAGGCGCTCGCCGACTTCGCACCTGCCCCACACCGGCGTGCCGGGGTTCTCGTGGACCATCTGGTCGCCGGTTCGAAGGAAGCGAACCTGACCGCGTCCGTGGGCGAACACGTCCTCGTGTGCGGGCATCCGTACATCGACGTCTGGGAGGCGGTGAAGCCCGCCTCGGTGAAGATCGACGCCTGGCCGCGTATCCCCCGTGGGACCGACTGGAAGACCGGCGTCTGCGCGGAGCTCGGCTGGGGTCACCCACGCGACGGGTGGCGGCGGGTGCTGGGCGGGGTCAGCAGCTTCCGCGATCTCGAGGTCGACCTGCTGCGGTCCGTGGAGGAACTCATCGACTTCGTGACCGCCGCCGAGGAGCCCAGGTGACGGTGTCGGCCCGAGCTCGATAACGGCCCGAGCTCGATAACGGCCCGACCCCGTCCGCGGTGCGGCCTGCGGTTCGGTCATCTCTGGCAGACTGGACGCATGAGCGCCCTCCTGTGGCTGGCGGCCGCGATCGTCCTGGTGGTCGCGGAGATGTTCGGTGGCGAACTCGTCCTGCTGATGCTCGCCGGCGGCGCGCTCGCCGCCGCGGGAGTCGACGTGGCCTTCGATCCGCCGCTGTGGGTGGACGGGCTGGTCTTCGCCGGGGTGTCGGTGCTGTTGTTGGCGGCGGTGCGGCCGATCGCGCGGCGGCACTTGCTGAATCGTCCGGCGGTGCTCATGAACACCGAAGCACTCGAGGGTCGTCCGGCGGTGGTGACCGAGCAGGTCGACGCCCGTGACGGGCGGGTCAAGATCGGCGGCGACGTGTGGTCGGCCCGAGCCATGGACCCGACCCAGGTGCTCGAACCCGGAACCCATGTGACCGTCGTGGAGATCGACGGCGCAACCGCGGTGGTCTGGCGCGCCTGAGCATCCGCGCGCCGGAGACCGGAAACGACGAAGCTGGAAGGTGACCATGGAGTACGAGATCTTCGGTCTGATCGTCTTGGTGCTGCTCGTGCTGTTGGTGGTGGTGGTGGTCGTCAAATCGGTCGCCCTCATCCCGCAGGCCGAGGCCGCGGTCATCGAACGGCTGGGCCGGTACACCCGTACCGTTTCCGGCCAGTTGACGTTGCTGCTGCCGTTCATCGACCGGATCCGGGCGCGTGTCGACGTCCGTGAGCGGGTGGTGTCGTTCCCGCCGCAGCCCGTGATCACCGAGGACAACCTGACGCTGTCGATCGACACCGTCGTGTACTTCCAGGTGACCAATCCGCGTGCGGCCGTCTACGAGATCGACGACTACATCGCCGGCGTCGAACAGCTCACCATCACCACGCTGCGCAACGTGGTCGGCGGCATGACTCTCGAGGAGACCCTGACGTCACGCGATTCCATCAACGGCCAGCTTCGCGGGGTCCTCGACGAGGCGACCGGTCGTTGGGGCCTTCGGGTCGCCCGTGTCGAGCTCAAATCGATCATGCCGCCGCCGTCGATCCAGGAGTCGATGGAGAAGCAGATGAAGGCCGACCGCGAGAAGCGCGCGACGATCCTCTCCGCCGAGGGTCAGCGGGAGTCGGCCATCAAGACCGCCGAGGGCAACAAGCAGTCGCAGATCCTCGCCGCCGAGGGTGCCAAGCAGGCCGCGATCCTCGCCGCCGAGGCCGAACGCCAGTCGCGCATCCTGCGCGCGCAGGGTGACCGTGCGGCGTCGTATCTCAACGCCCAGGGCGAGGCGAAGGCGATCGAGAAGACCTTCGCCGCGATCAAGGCCGCCAAGCCGACCCCGGAACTCCTGGCCTACCAGTACCTGCAGCAACTACCCGAGATGGCCAAGGGCGAGGGAAGCAAGGTGTGGGTGGTGCCCTCCGACTTCGGTTCGGCGCTCCAGGGTTTCGCGAAGTCCTTCGGAGTCCAGGGCGACGACGGGGTGTTCCGGTACGAGCCGGTCGACTCGCCGCCGTCGGAGATCGACGAGTCCGAGACCGAGGATTGGTTCTCACTGGCGTCCGATCCCAAGGTCGCGCAAGCCGTCGCCGAGGCCGAGGCCGTTGCCCGCACACCGGTGGCGCCCGAGATCACCTCTCGCGCGGCGCGAGCGTCCCGGCATGCGTCACCACTCGTCTCCGAGCCCGCCGAACTCGCCGACACCGGCTGGGTCCCGCCCGAGCAACCGGAATCCGCGCCGACCGAACCCTCCTGAACGACGCGGCGGATCAGTGGGTGAGGAGGTGTTCGATGCCGGCCATCCCGACCGCCCACATCACCGAGGCGAAGGTGCCCATGATGAACTGCTCGGCCGCATTCGCGGCACGCAGTTCCGGGTAGCGGGCGAGGCTCTTCACCGCCAGGATGATGGCGAGGCCCTCGGGCCATCCGGCCATCAGAGTCGTCACGACCGCGAGACGTTCGAGGTAGCCGATCACCCGTCCGCCGCGTAGGGGACCGGCGTCACCGTTGTCGCCCGGGCGTTCCGTGCCGGGACCGTTCGGGTCGTCGGACCCGGGGTCGTCGGGGCTGGTGGAATCGGGGCTGGGGGAGTCGGACTCGGGAGCAGGACCGTCCGCGGAGTCCGGAGCTGGGGCCGGGCCCGGCTGCCCGGCCGTGCCGACCCCGCCGGCCACCAGCACCGCTCGCACGACCGGGCCACCACCGGTGATCGCCGCCAGTGCGGCGACGACCGGAGCCGCCGACGCCGGCAACCCGGTGATCGGTCCCGCCGCGGCAGCCAGGACGGCAGTTGTGCCGGCCAACACGAGGAGCCCGGTGGCCGCGATCAGACCCAGACGTCTGGTGGCCTCGACCGACGCCCGGTCGCGTGTCCGTCGGGTCACGACGATCCAGAGCGGTGCTGCGAGTGCGGTGGCGATGAGGAAGGCGAGCGCGGCGGTGGTCACTTCGTTCTTCCGTTCTGCTCTTTTCCGTTCTGTGTCTTTCCGTTCTGGGGTCGACGGTCTGCCTCGGCGAGTGCGTCGGCGACGAGGTCCAGGGAGTCGGACTCGAGATCCCATCCCGCGGCGCGGAGTCGCTGACTCATCGCCTGGGGCGTGATGTCGAGTCGGGCGGCGGCCTCGGCCTGCGTGAGGCCGCGTCGCATCAGCCCCACCGCCTCCTCGCCCGCGGCGCTCCGGCCGCTCATCACGTCGGCGATGAGCCGCCCCGCGGTCTGGGCGTGGCGGCACCACCGCTCGTGCGGGCCGCGGACGCAGAGCGGGATACGTTGGCGTTTGGCGGCCTCGACCGCGTCGCGCGCGTGGATGAATGCGGCGCCGCGGCCCGCTCGCGTCGATGCGGGCAGGGGCTCGTCGACCGCGCCGGTCCCGATACCGACACTCCAGTGTCCGTCCGCGGTCAGCTCCAACGCGATCCGCGCCGTCACGGCGGGATCGTCGAGGATGCCCTGGATCTCGTCCCCTGCGGTGCGTTCGAAGCGGCGCACGGTGTCGACGGAGTCGAGCAGGGCGAGCGCGGCGCCCACGCGGTCGACGTCGCGGCGACTGCCTCGCTGATCGACGGTCATGACGAACATCGGTAAAGCCTAAAGCCTTGATTCACAAGAATCAAGGCTGAGAACTAGATGGGATCAGCTGTGGGGGCTTGATGAGCAGCAGATCAAGGTTCTGTACTTGTCGCACCGTCCGCTGCCGAACGCCCCACCCGGGACACCGGCAGCCTGGAATCGAGCACCAGTCCGGCGATCCCGACGGCGAACAACGCGCCGCTGACCACCAACTGCAACGGGTGGGTGTCTCCGGTGAGTGAATCCCCGAGCATGACCACGGCTGCGGTCCCCGGGGCCATGCCGATGATGCTCGCGGCAGCATAGGGCAGCGGCCGCACCGACGACAGCGCCGAGCAGTAGTTCGCCACGGAGAACGGACAGGCGGCGATGAAACGCAGCGAACCGACCGCAAGCCACCCCCGACGTTCCAGTCGGTACTCCACCGACTTCACGACCGGCTTCTTCAGGTACGGCTGGACGCGGTCCCGCCCGATGGCCCGGACCAGGGCGAAGGCGGCGACGGCCGCGATCGAGGACGCGATCATCGCCCCGGCGAACCCGACGAGCGGGCCGAAGAAGATCCCGGACATGACGGTGAACGTCGACCGTGGGATCGGCGCGATGGTGATCACCGCATAGGAGAGGAAGAACAGCCACACGAACGACGGGCCGAGGTCGTCGCCCCAGGCCCGCACACTCGCGACCGACGGCAACGGCACGAAGTACGACGCGGCCAGAACTGCGGCGACGAGCGCGATGCCCAGCAGGGCCCGACGCACGACCCGACGGTCGAATCGTCGGCGACGGCCGGCGCCGGCAGCCGGTTCGTCGAGGGATTCGGTCCCGATCGGGTCGGCGATGTTCTCGCTGACTGTGGATGGATCGGGCACCCGGACACTCTACTCTGGACCCCGCGGCGGTCAGGGTCTGCGAGTGTCCCACGTCACGCCCACCTCGACACCGGGCCGAGCGAGCGATCGGCTAGTGTCTTGTACGCGCTCATCACAGTGCATTGACGGAGGTGTGCTTCCCCACATGCCACAGCAAACTGACCAGCCCAATTCCGAGTCAGAACTCGATCATGCCTACCAGGCCTGGTCTGCGGCCGCCGCGGCCGTTCTGGCGAAGTCGCGACGCGTCGACGTCGACGAGCTGCCCGATACTCCCGAGGCGCTGCTCTCGACCGACACCGCCGACGGGCTGACCATCCGGCCGCTCTACACCCGACGCGACGAGATCGCCGAGCCCGGCCTTCCCGGCCGGTTCCCGTTCGTCCGCGGCGCCGACCCCGCCCGGGACGTCACCACCGGGTGGCGTGTCACGGAACGATTCGGCGACGACGCGACCTCACCGGCGGACCTCAACGAGCTCGTCCTCGAGGCCATGGCCAACGGCACCAGCGGTTTGTGGCTCTCGGTGAGCAGGCCCGCCGACGGGCTCGGGATCGACGACCTCGCGACCGTGCTGAACGGTGTCTACCTCGATCTGGTCCCGGTGACGCTCGATGCCGGCACCGAGGGGATCGCCGCCGCGCGCGAACTCGTGGCTCTCAAGGAGAAGGCGCAGGCCGCGCCGGTCGCCGCCGCACCCACGGCCGCCACCGTCCACTCCTTCGGATTGTCCCCGCTGACCGCGGCGTTCTCCGGCCGTCCGACCGTCGATCCGGATGAGGCGACCGCCCTCGCGGCCTCCGGTCTGCCCGTCGGGGTGCGCACGTTCCGCGTCGACGGAAGCGACTTCGCCACCGCGGGCGCCGACAACGGACTCGAACTCGCGCTGACCGTCGCCGCGGCCGTCACCCATCTGCGCGACCTCACCGCAGCCGGTTTGTCGCCCGAGGCGGCCCTGGGCCAGCTCACCTTCGGTGTGTCGGCCGACGACGACCAGTTCGCCACCATCGCGAAGTTCCGTGCGCTCCGCAAGATCTGGGCGCGGGTCGCCGAGGTGGTCGGCGCACCCGAGGCCGGCGGCGCGCTGACGCACGGCGTCACCGATCTGTCGATGTACTCCCAGCGGGATCCGTGGGTGAACATGCTGCGCAGCACCATCGCGGCGTTCGGTGCAGGCGTCGGCGGTGCCGATCAGCTCACCGTCCTGGGTTACGACGCGACGATCCCGGCCGACAAGCGCACCTCGAGTGCGTCGTTCTCGCGCCGCATCGCGCGCAACACCCAGTTGTTGTTGCTCGAGGAGTCCAACATCGGACGCGTCCTCGATCCGGCCGGTGGTTCGTGGTTCGTCGAATCGCTGACCGACGAGATGGCCACCAATGCGTGGACGGTGTTCACCGAGGTGGAGGCTGCGGGTGGGTATCGCGCAGCCCTCGACACCGGCTGGATCGCCGAGAAGGTCGACGCCTCGCTCGCCCGCCGCGACACCGAGGTCGCCCATCGCCGGATCTCGGTGACGGGCGTCAACGAGTTCCCCAACATCGACGAACGGGCGCTCTCGGAGACGCCGGGGGCTCCCGCCTCCGCGGCCACCGACGTCGTGACCGGCACCCCGAGGCTGGCCCGCATCGGCCGTGCCTTCGAAGCCCTGCGGGATCGTTCCGACGTCGTCCTCGCCGAACAGGGCGCGCGGCCGTCGGTCCTGCTCATACCGTTGGGCAGCGTCGCCGAGCACAACGGGCGCACCACGTTCATCGCGAACTTCCTGGGGGCCGGCGGCATCACCGTGGTCAACCCCGGACCGCTGACCGCCGACAAGATCGGTGACGCGGTGGCCGGTGCGAGCACCCCGATCGCGGTGCTCTGCGGCACCAAGGCGCGCTACGCCGAGGAGGGCCCCGCGGCACTCGCCGCCGCTCGGGCGGCGGGATTGTCGAAGGTCCTGCTCGCCGGGCCGGACAAGGAATGGCCCGACGCAGACGACCGTCCGGACGGATCACTGCGAGTCGGCATCGACGCGGTGAGCACTCTGGACGATCTCCTCGATCAGCTGACCTCAACGGCGGGAGCGACGGCATGACGCAGACCGAACCCACTCTGTCGCAACCGGAATCGGTCCAGGGCGACCCCGCCCGGGCGATCCCGAACTTCGCCGGGGTCCCGCTGACCGGTGACGCGCCGGTCGCCGAGCCCGGCTCCGGCGCGACGGTCACCGAAGAACTCGCGTCGGCGCACGGCTACTCGGTGGACCAGGTCACCTGGAACACCCCTGAGCAGATCGACGTCACGCCGGTGTACACCCGTGCCGAGCGCGACGCCGTGCTCGACGACGCCGAGCATCCGTACCCGCTCGACTCGGTCCCCGGCGCGGCGCCGTTCATCCGCGGGCCCTACCCGACGATGTATGTCAATCAGCCGTGGACGATTCGCCAGTACGCCGGCTTCTCGACCGCCGCCGAATCCAACGCCTTCTACCGCCGTAACCTCGCGGCCGGCCAGAAGGGACTGTCGGTCGCCTTCGACCTCGCGACCCACCGCGGGTACGACTCGGACCACCCGCGCGTCGCAGGCGACGTCGGCATGGCCGGTGTGGCCATCGACTCGATCCTCGACATGCGTCAGCTCTTCGACGGCATCGACCTCGGCAGCGTGTCGGTGTCGATGACGATGAACGGCGCCGTGCTGCCGATCCTCGCTCTCTACGTCGTGGCCGCCGAGGAACAGGGTGTGCCGCCGGAGAAGCTGGCCGGGACCATCCAGAACGACATCCTCAAAGAGTTCATGGTCCGCAACACCTACATCTATCCGCCGAAGCCGTCGATGCGGATCATCTCGAACATCTTCGAGTACACCAGCCAGAAGATGCCGAAGTTCAACTCGATCTCCATCTCCGGTTATCACATCCAGGAAGCCGGTGCGACGGCCGACCTGGAGCTGGCCTACACCCTCGCCGACGGCGTCGAATACATCCGCGCGGGCCTCGAGGCGGGTCTGGACATCGACAAGTTCGCGCCGCGCCTGTCGTTCTTCTGGGGCATCGGCATGAACTTCTTCATGGAGGTCGCCAAGCTGCGGGCGGCGCGTCTGCTGTGGAGTGAGCTCGTCGCCGACTTCGAGCCGAAGAACTCGAAATCGCTGTCGCTGCGCACACATTCGCAGACCTCCGGATGGTCGCTGACCGCCCAGGACGTGTTCAACAACGTGGCCCGCACCTGCGTGGAGGCGATGGCCGCGACCCAGGGGCACACCCAGTCGCTGCACACCAACGCCCTCGACGAGGCGATCGCGCTGCCGACCGACTTCTCGGCGCGTATCGCCCGCAACACGCAGCTGCTGCTGCAGCAGGAGTCGGGGACCACGCGCCCGATCGATCCATGGGCCGGTTCGAACTACGTCGAGTGGCTCACCCATCAGCTGGCGCAGAAGGCGCGCAAGCACATTCGCGAGGTCGAAGAGGCCGGCGGTATGACGCAGGCCATCAACGAGGGCCTGCCGAAGCTGCGTATCGAGGAAGCCGCGGCACGAACCCAGGCGCGCATCGACTCGGGCCAGCAGCCGCTGGTCGGCGTGAACAAGTACCAGGTCGCCGACGACGAGGAGATCGAGGTCCTCAAGGTCGAGAACTCCAAGGTGCGCGCCGAGCAGCTGGAGAAGTTGGATCGGCTTCGCGCAGAGCGTGACTCGGCAGCAGTCGATGCGGCCCTGGCCGATCTGACCCGCGCTGCCGCGTCATCCGAAGGTGGTCTGGAGAACAACCTCATGGCGCTGGCCATCGAGGCCGCGCGTCACCAGGCGACCGTCGGCGAGATCTCGGAGGCACTCGAGAAGGTCTATGGTCGCCATCAGGCGGAGATCAAGACGATCAGCGGGGTGTATCGACATGAGGCGGGCGAGGTGAGCAACATCGACGCGGCCATCGAGGCCGTCCGACAGTTCGCCGAGGCCGAAGGCCGGCAGCCGCGTGTCCTCGTCGCGAAGATGGGCCAGGACGGTCACGACCGCGGCCAGAAGGTGATCGCGACCGCCTTCGCCGACCTCGGCTTCGACGTCGACGTGGGCCCGCTGTTCGCCACGCCGGAGGAGGTGGCCGCCCAGGCCGCCGACAACGACGTGCACGTGGTGGGTGTGTCGTCGCTGGCCGCCGGGCACCTGACGCTGGTCCCCGCCCTGCGGGAGGCGTTGAAAGAGGTCGGCCGCGAGGACATCATGGTGGTCGTCGGCGGTGTGATCCCGCCCGGTGACTTCGCCGAGCTGTACGAGGCCGGCGCCGCCGCGATCTTCCCGCCCGGGTCGGTCATCGCCGACTCGGCCGTCGAACTCATCGGCAAGCTGGCGGACACGCTCGGCCTGGAGCTGCCCGGGGCGACCGCGAGCTGATGGCGGTCCAACCTCGGCGTCCGATCGACGTCGACGCGCTGGCCGACGCCGTGCTGGCGGATCGCCGTGCCGACCTGGCGCGCGCGATCACGCTCGTCGAGTCCAAGCGCGCCGACCATCGCGCGGCCGCGCAGGAACTGCTCCTGAAGCTGACCCCGCACGCGGGCAAGTCGTTCCGGGTCGGCATCACCGGTGTGCCGGGCGTCGGCAAGTCGACGACGATCGAAGCACTCGGCATGCACCTGCTGGAGCTCGGTCACAAGGTCGCGGTGCTCGCCGTCGATCCGAGTTCGACGCGTACCCGCGGCTCGATCCTCGGCGACAAGACCCGCATGGGCCGGTTGTCGATGTCCGAGAACGCCTACATCCGCCCGTCGCCGACATCGGGCACGCTCGGCGGCGTGGCCAAGGCCACCCGCGAGAGCATCGTCCTCGTCGAGGCGGCCGGCTTCGACGTCGTGCTCGTGGAGACCGTGGGCGTCGGCCAGTCCGAGGTGACGGTCGCCAACATGGTCGACACGTTCACGTTCCTCACCCTCGCCCGCACCGGAGATTCGTTGCAGGGCATCAAGAAGGGCGTCCTCGAGCTCGCCGACGTGGTCGTCGTGAACAAGGCCGACGGCAAGCATCTCACCGAGGCGAAGAGCGCGGCACGCGAGCTCAAGAACGCGCTGAAGCTGATCTATCCGCACGACGCGCTGTGGATGCCGCCGGTCCTCACGATGAGCGCGATCGAGAACACCGGGGTGGACGAGTTCTGGAAGACCGTCGTGCGGCACAACGAAACGCTCACCGAGGCGGGGGAGTTCACCGCGCGCCGCAACCAGCAGCAGATCGACTGGACCTGGGCGATGGTCAACGACATCGTGCTGTCCCGACTCGGTGATTCGCCCGCCGTGCGCGGCATCCGCGGCGAGGTCGAGGAGCAGCTGCGTGACGGGTCGCTGACGCCGGCGCTCGCGGCCCAGCGCATCGTGGACGCGTTCGACGAGCGCTGAGCTGACGTTCAGGCCAGCAGCGGTGCCAGCGTCTCGCCGAGCAGCGAGACACGTCCCGCCACATGGCCGTTGGCCGGTGCGTTCACCGTGACGCCGTCGACCCCGGTCGCGAGGATGTCGGCATAGCGGGCGGCGACCTCGTCGGGGTCGCCGACGATCGTTGACCCGCGGCGCACCTCGGCTGCCGGTGTGCGCTGCAGGTAGGCCTCCAGCTCGGCCGCGGCCTCGTCGGCGGTGGGAGCCACGCACGCCGACGTCTGCACGGTCACGGTGATCTCCGAACGGTCCCGGCCGAGCCGTTCGCAGTGTTCGGCGAGGGCGTCGAGTTTGCGGGGGATGTCGGCGGGTGCGCACAGCAGGTTCGATTCGTCGGCGTATTGCGCGACCATCCGCAAGGTCTTGCGTTCGCCGCCGCCACCGATCATCACCGGGATCTTCGACAGCGGCGCCGGCACATTGAGGGCGTCGGCTACCCGGTAGCGCTTGCCGTCGAGGCTCGGTGCCTCCCCGGCGAGCATGCCGAGGATGATCTGCAACGCCTCCTCGAGACGCTCGAACCGGTCGGTGAAGGTCCCGAACTCGTATCCGAGGGAATCATGTTCCAGCTCATACCATCCCGCGCCGATGCCGAGTTGGGCCCGACCGCCGGAGACGACGTCGAGTGCCGTGACCGTCTTGGCGAGCAGGGTCGGGTTGCGATAGGTGTTGCCGGTGACCAGAGACGACAGGCGCACGGTCGAGGTGTGCTGGGCGAGTGCCGCGAGCAGGGTGTAGCACTCGATCATCGGATCGCCGGGCTCGCCGAGCATCGGCAGCTGATAGAAGTGGTCCATCACGAAGACGGTGTCGAAGCCGGAGTTCTCGGCTTCTTGCGCCTGCGCGACCACCGTGGGGAACAACCGGTCGGCGGCGACGCCGGGGTAGGTGAAGTTCGGGATCTGGTAACCGAGTCGAGTCACCTGTTCAGACTAGTCCCGCAGACTCTCCCGGCGCGGTGCCGACGATGTCGAGTGCGCGGCCGCGGGCGAACGTACCGATCGTCTCGATGAGCTCGTCGAAGACCGCCTCGATGTCGGTCGACGTCGCGATGCGCGCGTTCGGACCCGACGGGGACATCCAACGTTCGTCGGCAACCGTCATCCCGCGTGTCAGCGTGCCGGTGAGTTCGACGGCCACACGGGCGGGGCGGGTCATCACCGTGTCCGGCGCGAGCGCGACGAGCGTGGCGAACGGATCGTGGAGGTGGGCGATGTACCCCTCGTCGTGATCGTCGTGGAACTCGAAATAGAAGCGCAGTGCATCGACCAGGTGCCGGATGATCTCGTTGCCGGTGGCGGACCGGAGTCCCCGTTCGTCGGCCGGATCCGGGCACTCGACCGGCGTGCTCCCGGCGGCCGCGGCGAGTCGTACGACGTGGTCGGGTGTCAGGACGACCGATTCGGTGAGGTCGAGTGCGCACACGATGGGTCCGGGAGCACCGCCGGTGCCGAAGGCGGTGAACACCTCTGCGGCGGCCTCCGGGTCGACGGCGACGTTCCATTCGGAGGTGGGCGTCGTGTTGCCGTGGGTATGGAATGCGCCACCCATGATCACGAGCCGTCGCAGGCGTGCGGGCAGGGTCGCGTCGCGGCGGATCGCCGTGGCCAGCGAGGTGAGCGGGCCGGTCACGAGGCCCACCAGCTCGCCGTCGTGTGCGCGCGCTGCCTCGATCCACGCGTCGGCGGCATCGACAGGGCTCGCGGCGATGGTGGGGGTGGGCAGCTCGGCGTATCCCACGCCGAGCGGTCCGTGCGTGTCCTCGGTCGTCATCAGGTCGGCGACCAGGGGAGTGGCCGATCCTGTGTGGACGGGGACCTCGGGCCGTCCACACAGTTCGAGCCAGGCGAGGTTGTTGGCGGTGACCACGTCGACGGGCACGTTGCCGGCCGTCGATGCGATGCCGACGAGATCGACGTCGGCGCGCGCGAGCAGATAGATCAGCGCGAGTGAGTCGTCGATGCCGGTGTCGCAGTCGAAGAACAAGCGCTGGGTCACCCCACAATTGTGCCGGTCCGGCCCGAACCGCACATCACCACCCCGACCGGCCTCTACGCTCGCAGCAACCGGGGACGAACGTCGTCGCCCCGACGAGTCCCCGGAGGAACCGATGGCCTCGACACGACTCGCGCTGGTCGCTCTCGGAGCCGCGGCGGTTCTGCTGGTCGGCGCGTGCGGCGGGAGCTCCTCGCCATCGGACACCTCCTCGACGAGTGGCACGGCCGTCGCCGGCGGTGCGCCCGCGGAGCCCGTTGTCACACCGGTGGTCGGATCGGTGATGTTCGCCCCGACGCCGTTCGACGGTTCCGACGGCAAGACCCACCTCGTCTACGAGATCTCGCTGACCAACTACATGCGCACACCCGTCGCGATCGCCGGCGTGGAGGTGCTCGATGCCGACACCGACGACCCGCCGCTTCTCGCACTCGACGGGAACGGGGTCCGCAACCGGCTCAAGCCGACCGGCACCCCGTCGGTGCCGCCGGCTCCCGCCGCACCGGAGGGGTTCTCGGAGGTGTTGGCGTCGGGACAGAACGGCGTCCTGTTCCTCCACGTGATCCTGTCGGGTGATGCTCCTCGGCACCTGGTCCACAAGGTCTCGGTACGCGCCGACGGGGCACCTCCCGCCATGCGCGACGTCGACGAACGCATCGCGCCCGTCACCGTCTCCGATGCGGTCGTCCCGGTCCTCGGACCGCCGCTCGCCGGCGAGCGCTACATCGCCGCCGACGCCTGCTGCGACGCGGTCCGGCACACCCGGGCGATCCTTCCGTTGAACGGGTCACCGGTCCTCGCGCAGCGCTACGCGGTGGACTGGGAGCAGGCCGACGCCGACGGACGGATCTTCGTCGGTGAGGCGAAGGACCCCGCGAACTACCGGATCTTCGGCGACGACGTGCTCGCCGTCGCCGACGGGACCGTGGCCGCGAGTCGCAACGATCTGCCCGAACAGACGCCCGGGACGTATCCGGCGGGCCTGCCGATCGACGATGCCGACGGCAACAACCTCGTTCTCGACATCGGCGACGGCTTCTACGTGAACTATGCGCACATGCAACCGGGTTCGGTCCGCTTCGCGGCGGGCGACCGGGTGCGTCGCGGTGAGGTCATCGGCAAAGTCGGCAACACAGGGAACTCGGTGGCACCGCACCTGCACGTACACGTCATGAACGGGCCGGAGTTCCTCGGTTCGCAAGGTGTGCCCAGTGTGACCGAGGCTTTCACGATCACCGGGCAGGTGGCCGACACCGCGGCGTTCGACGCCTCGGAGGGGACGGGGGTACCGCTGCGTCTCACTCCCGGCGTGACCCAGAGCACACATGAGGACCAGATGATCCTCGATCAGAACATCGTCACGTTCCCCGCAGGCTGACAACGGTTTTCGACCCCGTCACACGCGACTCGGAGACCGACACGGGGTGCGTCCCGACTGGACAACGATGCCATCGTCCGTACGGTCGGACCCATGTCGATTCAGGACTCTGCCTTTGAATGGACGGAAACGAACCGCGAATGGCTGATCGAGAATCCCGTTCGAATCGTGGCCTATGTGGTCGTCGCGTTGATCGTCCGTTTCGTGATCCACCGTGCCATCGACCGCGCCACCCGGCCACGGACCCGTGACGGGGGCGACGGTCGCGGGTCGGCTCTGATGCGCGGCCTTCGCGCCAAGTCCGCATCCGCCGAACGGACGGCGACGATCGCGGCTCGGCGTGCCCAGCGCGCCGCGACGATCGGGTCGGTCCTGAAGTCGACCGTCTCGATCGTGCTGCTGGTGTGGGTCGTGCTCTCGGTGTTGAGCGTCCTCGGCGTCAACATCGCGCCGTTCATCGCCTCGGCGGGCATCGTGGGTCTCGCGGTCGGTTTCGGCGCGCAGAACCTGGTGCGCGACTTCGTGACCGGTGTGTTCATGCTGCTCGAGGACCAGTACGGGGTGGGCGACATCGTCGACCTCGGGGAAGCCGTGGGCGAGGTCGAGTCGGTGGGACTGCGGGTCACCACCCTTCGTGACATCGACGGCACCCTCTGGTACGTCCGCAACGGCGAGATCGCCCGCGTGGGCAACATGAGTCAGGAGTTCGCTGTCGCGCGGGTCGACGTCCCGGTCGCGCCGGGTGCCGACATCGACAAGGCGCAGCGGGTGGCCGACGAGGCCGCACGCGCGGCCGTCGCCGAGGACGCCACCGACATCCTGGGTCCGATCGAGATGCTCGGTGTCCAGGAGGTCTCCTCGGACCAGGTCGTCCTGCGCCTGACGGTGAAAACCAAGCCGAACGGTCAGTGGGCGGTGCAGCGGCGCCTGCGCCGCGCGATCCTGCGGGCCTTCGTCGAGAACTCGATCGACCTGCCGTACTCGCGGGCATGGGGATCCCTCGCCGACGCGATAGCGAACTGAGCAGGCGACGAAAGCGCCTGCCGCACAATGCAGAAGACCCCGGCCGTAGCCGGGGTCTTCTACGTTGATCGTGGTGTCCGAGGGGGGACTTGAACCCCCACGTCCGTTAATAGGACACTAGCACCTCAAGCTAGCGCGTCTGCCATTCCGCCACTCGGACCTGCTCGCCGCTCGCGCTTCTCCGCCGGTCTCCCGCCGATGGTCTCTCGACCCCGTCTCGCTGCAGCGGGATAACCCTAACCGAGGTTGCCCGCGTATCCCAAATCCCGTAGGAGTGAGGGGTGTCTTCACAGTCTGCGACCGACGAAGTCGTCGATCTGGTCAGCCAGCTGATCCGGTTCGACACCTCCAACACGGGTGAACCCGAGACCACCAGAGGCGAAGAGGATTGCGCCAAGTGGGTGGCCCAACAGCTCGAGGAGGTGGGGTACACCACCCAGTACGTCGAGTCGGGGCGCCCCGGCCGCGGGAACGTCTTCGCGCGGCTGGCCGGACCGCCGGACTCCGATCGAGGCGCCCTGCTCGTGCACGCCCACCTCGACGTCGTCCCGGCCGAGCCGGCCGACTGGAGCGTGCATCCGTTCTCCGGCGCGATCAAGGACGGCTACATCTGGGGTCGCGGCGCCGTCGACATGAAAGACATGGCCGGGATGGCCCTCGCGCTCGCCCGGCAGTTCAAGCGCGACGGCACGGTGCCGCCCCGGGAGATCGTCTTCGCGTTCCTCGCCGACGAGGAGGCCGGTGGCGCCTGGGGATCGCACTGGCTGGTCGAGAACCGGCCGGACCTGTTCGAGGGCATCACCGAGGCGGTCGGGGAGGTCGGGGGCTTCTCGCTCACCGTCGACCGGCCGGACGGGACACAGAAGCGCCTCTACCTCGTGGAGACCGCGGAGAAGGGTCTGGCCTGGATGCGCCTGACCGCCGAGGCGCGCGCCGGACACGGATCGTTCCTGCACGACGAGAACGCCGTCACCGAGGTCGCCGACGCGGTGGCACGTATCGGTCGCCACACCTTCCCGCTCGTGATGACCGAATCGGTCAGCCAGTTCCTTGCCGAGGTCAGCGCGGAGACCGGCCTGGACCTGAGTCCCGACGCGCCCGACCTCGAGACGTCGTTGTTCAAACTGGGCAATCTGGCACGGATCATCGGCGCGACGCTGCGCGACACCGCGAATCCCACGATGCTCAAGGCGGGTTACAAGGCCAACGTGATCCCGCAGAAGGCCGAGGCGGTCATCGACTGCCGCGTGCTCCCCGGGCGCCAGGCCGCCTTCGAGAAGGAGATCGACGAACTCATCGGGCCCAACGTGCGGCGCGAGTGGATCACCCATCTCGATTCGTACGAGACCACGTTCGACGGTGACCTCGTCGAGGCGATGAACGCCGCCATCCTCGAACACGATCCGCAGGGAAAGACGGTGCCGTACATGCTGTCCGGTGGCACCGACGCGAAGGCCTTCGCCAAGCTCGGCATCCGCTGCTTCGGCTTCGCGCCGCTCCAACTCCCTCCCGAGCTCGACTTCGCCGCGCTGTTCCACGGCGTGGACGAGCGTGTGCCCGTCGAGTCGGTTCTGTTCGGTACCAAGGTCTTCGAGCACTTTCTGCGGCATTGCTGACCACTCACATAGAGTGGCGGCAGGCGTCGAGGCGGATGAAAACCGCACCCGTCGCCGTGTTCTCCGACCGATCTGATGCGCGAAACGTGAGAAAGGTGACCACATGTCGTCCCCAGGAGCCCGAACTCCCGATCCGTACGCGGCGCTTCCGAGCCTGCCCGGCTTCACCCTGACCTCGGAAAGCCTCACCGACGGCGCCGGACTCGCCGACGGCCAGGTCAGCGGGATCATGGGCGCGGGTGGCGCGGACCTCTCCCCGCAGTTGAGTTGGTCCGGATTCCCCGCCGAGACCAAGAGTTTCGCCGTCACCGTCTACGACCCGGATGCACCGACGGCATCGGGATTCTGGCACTGGGCGGTCGCCGACATCCCCGCGTCGGTCACGAGTCTGTCCGAAGGGGCGGGCGACGAGGACGGTTCCGGCCTGCCCGACGGTGCGGTCACCCTCACCAACGACGCATCCCTGCGCCGCTACATCGGGGCCGCGCCGCCGCCCGGACACGGCCCGCACCGTTACTACGTCGTCGTGCACGCCGTGGACACCGAGTCACTCGGTCTCCCCGAGAACGCGACGCCGGCCTACCTGGGCTTCAACCTCTTCTCGCACGCGATCGCGCGGGCGACCCTGGTCGGCACCTACGAGCAGGCCGCCGAGAACGTCTGAGTCCCGCCGGGCCCGGGCTCAGCGGGCCGCGCAGCCGACCGCGTCGGTGATCGAGGCGAATCCGCCCTCGCGCACCCGCTGGGCCAGCCCGGCATGGAGTTCGTGCAGCCACACCGGCCCGCCGTAGATGAAGCCCGTGTACACCTGCAGCAGATCCGCCCCGGCGCAGATGCGTTCCCAGGCCTGGTCGGCGCTCTCGATCCCGCCGACGCTGACCAGCGCGATCCGCCCACCCACGCGGCCGTAGAGCCGACGCAGGACGGTCAACGAGCGATCGGCCACGGGCGGTCCGGACAACCCGCCCGCGCCGATCTCGCGGACGCGGTCCTGCGGGGTCCGCAGACCTTCCCGGCCGATCGTCGTGTTGGTGGCCACGATGCCGGCCAGACCGAGTTCCACGGCGAGATCGGCGACGGCATCGATGTCGTCGTCGACGAGGTCTGGTGCGATCTTGACCAGCACCGGCACCTCCACCTCCGCGAGTACCGCGGAGAGGATCGGCCGGAGCGAGTCGACGGCCTGCAGATCCCGCAGCCCCGGGGTGTTCGGCGAACTCACGTTGACGACGACGAAGTCCGACAGCGGGCCCAGCAGGCGGGCCGATCGCGTGTAATCGCCCACGGCCGCGTCGACCGGCACGACCTTCGTCTTACCGATGTTGGCGCCGATCGGCACCCGAACCGAGCCGCGGCGCAGCGCCGACAGATGCCGAGCGGCCACCTGTGCACCGGGGTTGTTGAATCCCATGCGGTTGATGAGCGCGCGGTCGGCGGGCAGCCGGAACAACCGTGGTTGCGGGTTACCGGGTTGTCCCTCTCCGGTGATCGTGCCGACCTCGGCGAACCCGAATCCGATCTGCCCCCACGTGTCGACCGCACCCGCCGTCTTGTCGAAGCCCGCGGCGAGCCCGATGGGGGCGGGGAAGTCGACGCCGAACACCTGGGAGCGCAACACCGGATCATGCTGTGCGAGAAGTCGTGCCGACACGAAGGATAGCGGTGCGAACCGTCCGATCGCGCGCAGGCCCGTGAAGACGATGTGATGGATGCGTTCCGGCGGCACCCGGAACATGACGGTGAGCAGCAGGGGGTACAACCACCGGTTGAGTGCGACGAGCACGGCGGTGGAGCGTCGAGCGGTCAACATGCGCGGGCGCTCCGGGGGTCGTGTCCGGTCGGATCGGTGGACTCGTGATCCTCGGGTCCGCGGCTGCCCCGCGGCGGGCGGCGACGCTTGAGCAGTACCTTGCGGGTCCCGTCGGAATAGAGGCGCACCCGGGACAGCTCCCATCCGCCGAACTCGGCTTCGAGTGCCAGCCGCATCGAGGCGGTCACCCGGGTCACTTCCGGGGGCAGACGCAGCAGAATGCATTCGACATCCTCGGAGGTCACCTCCCACCCGGTGGGATACCGCGAACCGAGGCGCGCCGCGGTGCGCGCGCGATGGGCTTGGAGTCGTCGATCAGTGCTCATCCGACCTGCTCACCGACCCGGTCCGACGGGTGTGGCGCCGGGCGACGTTCCGGGAGCGGGAACCACCTGCAGTGCGCCCTCGCGCGCGGAGAGGACATAGACCGCGCCCGCGGAGTCGACCGCGATCCGGTCGGGCTGGGCGACGGAGTCGAACCGTTGCTTCTCCGTGGGTTCACCGTCGGCCAGGTCATATGCCACCACCTCGTTGTTGCCGGTCGTCGACACCCAGAGCAGGTCGCGGGTGTCGTCGTAGTCTACGGCGTACGGGCCGTCGGCCACGGGGTAGCGGAAGCGCATCACCAGCGGTGATCCGAAGAACCCGAGGATCTCTCCGTCGCGCGTGTTGGCGACGAGAACCCGTCCGAACCGATCGACCGTCGAGTTGGTGGCGCCGTTGCCCGCGCGCAGCGCGGGGCCCAGCTCGCCCGAACGCGGATCGACCGGGGTCACCGACGACTGCGCCCGGTCGAGGACCACGACCTGACCGTCCAGCCCGTCCGCCGATGCCGGCGCGGCGGTGAGCGCGTCCACCCGCACGAAGGAATCGATGTCGTGGTCCTTCTGTAAATCCTTGTCGTACACCAGGACCCGTCCGTCGGCGGTGCCGACGACCACATCGCCCGTCGAGGCCTCGACCACCGCGGTCGGGCTCTCGGCGTCGAGATCGACGGTGCGTACCGACCCACCGGCGTCGACGACGACGAGCGAACCGGGGCCCACACCGAGGTAGCCACCGTCGGTACCGGCCGCGAGCGCGGTGACCTCAGGGATGTCGATCGCCGTCGGCGGGGTGGTCATGGCCCCGATGTCGTACCGCAGCAATTGCCGACCGTCGGGGGAGACCACTCCGACGGTGTCGCCCGACGCGGCGAGGGCCCTGGCGCCCGCCGGGGCGGGGACGGTCGAGCCCGCGGGGGCCGCCGCCGGGCTCGCCGGGGCCTGCGCCGCGGTGGCCGGTGCGACGGTCGGGACATCCGGTGAATCCTCGTCGGACGAACCGCATGCGGTGATCAGGCCGACGCCCGCCACGAGCGCGACGGCAGCCGCGACAGGTCTCGCTGCCCGCGGTCGGTGCGCTCGTTCTCCGGGCGACCCAGGGCCCGTTCCCGGGGACTGCTGACGGGGACGGCGTCGTCGCGGCACATGCATGTCCCCATCTTGCGTGAACGGCGGCACGGAACGGACAGCCGGGTCGGGACGTGTCGCCGAGTCGAGCCCCGGCGCCCGGTCCCGCGTAGCATCGGGCGCCGTGACCGACACCATGACGTGGACCCAGTCGATCGTCCTCGGAGCGATCCAGGGGCTCACCGAGTTCCTGCCGATCTCGTCGTCCGGGCATCTGCGGATCGCCTCCGAACTCATGTTCGGGGAGGATGCCGGTGCCTCGTTCACCGCCGTCACCCAACTCGGCACCGAGGCCGCGGTCCTCGTGTTCTTCGCCCGCGACATCGTCCGCATCATCACCGCGTGGTTCCGCGGGCTCCGCCATGCCGACGAACGCAACCTCGACTATCGGATCGGCTGGTATGTGATCTTCGCGACCATCCCGATCGGGCTGATCGGATACCTCTTCAAGGACGAGATCCGCACCACCGGGCGCAATCTCTGGCTCGTCGCGATCATGCTGATCGTCTTCGCGGGCGTCTTCTGGCTGGCCGAGCGGTACGGACAGAAGCAGCGCTCACTCGACCAGCTCACCCTGCGTGACGGCCTCATCATGGGTGGCGCACAGTGTCTCGCGCTCATTCCCGGCGTCTCGCGATCGGGCGCCACCGCGAGCGCAGGCCTGTTCCTGGGACTCGAGCGTGAGGCCGCCTTCCGGTTCTCGTTCCTGCTGGCCATCCCTGCCGTCACCGCTTCCGGGCTGTTCAGCCTGCCGGATGCGTTCAACCCGAGCGGAGAGGGCATGGAGGCGAGTGGATCCCAGTTGTTGGTGGCGACGCTCATCGCCTTCGTCGTCGGATATGCGGCCATCGCGTGGCTGCTCAAGTTCGTCAGCGACCACTCGATGAACTGGTTCGGTGCCTACCGGGTGATCCTCGGCATGACCGTGATCATCCTGCTCTCGACGGGAGTGATCTCGGCGACCTGACACCGGGGCACGCGGCCGGGTCGGGTCGCCGGGGCGGTCGCGCCGTGCGGGTCGTCGGGGCCGGTGCCTATGGTTGTGGGATGACCGTGATCCTTCTCCGGCACGGCCGTTCCACCGCGAACACCTCGGGTGTGCTCGCCGGTCGCAGCCCCGGAGTCCACCTCGACGACCGGGGTCGTACGCAGGCCGACGCCCTGGTCGCTCGCCTCGGGGACCACCTCGGTGAGATCAGGGCCGTTGCCCGGTCGCCACTCGACCGCTGTGCCGAGACCGTCGCGCCGCTGCTGGCCGCGCTCGGTGCCGGCGGCGAGGCGCCGCCCGAGATCGTCGTGGACGACCTCGTCGAGGTCGATTACGGCGGCTGGACCGGCCGCCCCATCCGCGAACTGCTCACCGAGCCGCTCTGGAAGGTGGTGCAGCAACAGCCCTCCGCCGCGGTGTTCCCCGACGGGGAGGGCCTGGCCGACGTCCAGGCGCGGGCGGTGCGCGCCATCCGTGAACTCGATCGCATCCACGGTGGACCGGACGGCTCCGGTGTCTGGATCGCGTGTTCGCACGGCGACGTCATCAAGTCGATCATCGCCGACGCGATGGGCTCCCACCTCGACTCGTTCCAGCGGATCGTCGTGGAGCCGGCATCGATCAGCGTGATCCGTTACGGCTCGTCGCGCCCGTACGTGCATGCGGTCAACACCACCGAGATCCTCTCGGTGCCCAAGCCGCCACCGCCGTCCGACGGTCACTCGTCCTCGGACGACGCGGTCGTCGGCGGGGACACCGGGGTCGATGCCAAGCATGACGGGGCCGACGCGAAGCACGACGGGGCCGCCACCATCCCGGCGGCATCGGGATAATGAACACGACGACGAAGGAGGTGTGATGTCTCGAGCCATCCACGTGTTCCGCAGCCCGGACCGATTCGTGGCGGGCACGATCGGGCAGCCCGGCGACCGCACGTTCTACCTCCAGGCGGTCCACGAGGCCCGCATCATCAGTGTGATGCTGGAGAAACAGCAGGTGCAGATCCTCGCCGACCGCATCGGCGCGCTGCTCGACGAGATCCACCGCCGCTTCGGCACCCCGATCCCGCCGGAGACCGACCGCGTCGGCGACCTGAGCCCGCTCGTCATGCCTGTCGACGCGGAGTTCCGGGTCGGCACGATGGGACTGGGCTGGGACGCCGAATCGGAGGCGGTCGTCGTGGAGCTGCTCGCGGTCACCGAGGGGGAGTTCGACGAGAGCGTGGTCCTCGACGACACCGACGAAGGCCCCGACGCCGTACGTGTGTTCCTGACCACGTCCGCGGCCCGGGAGTTCGCGGCGCGTTCCTCCAAGGTGATCTCGGCGGGACGTCAGCCGTGTCCGCTGTGCAGCGAACCGCTCGACCCCGAGGGGCACCTGTGCATCCGGACCAACGGCTACAAGCGGGACGCGCAGTTGAGCAAGTCGCTCGACTTCATCGACCCGGATGTCTTCAACAGCCTTGCGGCGCAGAATGATCCGGGCCTGGCCGTCGACGACGACGACTTCGGCGACGCCGGGGATCCGGACGACCCCGACGAGCCCGGTGACACCGGGCCCGCCGCCCGTGGCTGACGCGGGTCGCCGATGACGCCGGACGTCCCACGACCGGAGTCCGCGCCCGAACCCGGCCGGGACAGGTCGGATTCGGAGATCCTGTCCGACGCCGAGCTCACCATTCTCGGCCGCATCCCGTCGGCGAGCAACGCAACGCTCGTCTGCGATGCCGTGCTCGACGCGGACACGTCGCTGCGGTGCGTGTACAAACCCGTCCGCGGCGAGGTGCCGCTGTGGGATTTCCCCGACGGCACTCTCGCCGGACGCGAGGTGGCGTCGTTCCTGATCTCCGACGCACTCGGCTGGGACACGATCCCGGCGACGGTGCATCGCGACGGGCCCCTGGGGCCGGGGATGGTGCAGCGCTGGGTCGAGACACCCGACAACACCGACCATCCCGCACCCGAATCCGACGCGCGGATCGACCTCGTCGACCTCTGCCCGCCCGACGCGGTCCCGGTCGGCTTCCGCGCGGTGCTGCGGGCGTTCGACCCCTACGGCGAGCCCGTGGTGCTGGTGCACGCCGACGACCCGCGGTTGCAGCGCATGGCCGTGCTCGACGTGATCCTCAACAACGCCGACCGCAAGGGCGGTCACGTCCTCGAAGGCCTCGACGGCAACGTCTACGGCATCGACCACGGGATCTGCCTGCACGAAGAGGACAAGCTGCGCACGGTGCTGTGGGGGTGGGCCGGGGAGGCGGTGCCCGGACACCTCGTCGCCGAGATCGCCGAACTCGCCGAGCGCCTCGAGACCGACGCATCGGCCCTCCGCGAACAACTGGCACGACACATCACCTCCGACGAGATCGACGCGCTGACCATCCGCGCCATCGTCGTCGCCGAGTCGGCGACGATGCCGCACCCGCCGGGACACCGGCCCATACCCTGGCCCCCGTTCTGATCCGATGACCGTTCTGGTCGGATGACCCGGTCCGAGCCCGCGCCCGCGCCTCCAGGGCCGTGAACGGACCGGAGTCCGTGGGCAATACAGTGGACCCATGCAGTCGTGGCCCGATGTCGAAGTCCCCGAGGTACCGGGCAGTGGACCCGCCCTCCGTCTCTACGACACCGCCGACCGCGCGGTCCGGCCCGTGGCGCCCGGCGAGACGGCGACGATGTACGTCTGCGGGATCACCCCGTACGACGCCACCCACCTCGGCCATGCCGCGACCTACCTGACCTTCGACCAGGTCAATCGCGTGTTGCGCGACCAGGGCCACCAGGTGCACTACGTCCAGAACGTGACCGACGTCGACGACCCGCTGTTCGAACGCGCCGACCGCGACGGCGTGGACTGGCGCGATCTCGGCGCCCGCGAGACGCAGCTGTTCCGCGACGACATGTCGGCGTTGCGCGTCCTCCCGCCTCGGGACTACATCGGCGCCGTGGAATCGGTCAACGAGGTCGTGGAAGTCGTCGGCAAGCTGCTGGCCTCGGGTGCCGCCTACACCGTCGACGATCCCGAGTTCCCCGACGTGTACTTCCGGACCGACGCGACCGAGCAGTTCGGATACGAATCCGGTTACGACCGCGAGACGATGGCCGGTTTCTTCGCCGAGCGCGGGGGAGACCCCGACCGTCCCGGCAAGCGGGACCCGCTCGACGCGCTCCTCTGGCGTGCCCAGCGTCCCGGCGAGCCGTCCTGGGAGTCACCGTTCGGCCCGGGCAGGCCGGGCTGGCACATCGAGTGTTCGGCCATCGCACTGAACCGCCTCGGCGTCGAGTTCGACATCCAGGGCGGCGGCAACGACCTCATCTATCCCCACCACGAGTACTCGGCGGCCCACGGCGAGGCGCTCACCGGATCACGGCGGTTCGCGCGGCACTACGTGCACACCGGCATGGTCGGGCTCGACGGCGAGAAGATGTCGAAGAGTCGCGGCAATCTGGTGTTCGTCTCGGTCCTCCGCCGCGAGGGCGTGGACCCGGCTGCCATTCGACTCGCGCTGCTCGCCGACCACTATCGCGGCGATCGCATGTGGACCTCGGCGGTGCTCGACACCGCACTCGATCGGCTCGCGCGGTGGCGCTCGGCCTTCGCCGCGCCTGCCGGTCCCGACGCGGCGCCGGTCATCGCGCGGGTGCGCCAGCACCTGGCCGACGATCTCGACACCCCCAAAGCGCTTGCCGCAGTCGACGCTTGGTGCGCCGACGTCCGCAGCGGCATCGGCTCGTCGTCGTCGGCGCCGGGCGAGCTCGCCGCCGCGGTCGACGCTCTGCTGGGCATTCCGGCGTCCGCCGCGTCCTGAGAACCGCCGGACGCCACGCCGGGATGTCCGCCGGCGGGCGTCTGGGTAGAGTGCTGTCGTGGCGCGCGTGCAAGAGATCCGACCCGAGACCGATGCCGGAGTGTTCACCGTCGTCACCCGGACATCGACCTATCTGCTCGACTTCACCGAGATGACGCTGTTGCGTGCACCGGGAGTGGGCGGCACCGACGACGAGGACTGGACCGTCAGCCGGTTGCGGCGCGATTCCGAGGACATCCCGCTTCTCGGTGTGAAGTCCTGCCGTCTCGGTGAGTCCGCCCAGTTCTGGGTGCGGGCTGCCGACGATCCCGACGTCCGTACGTGGCGGATCACCACACCGGTGGTGTCCATCGAGCAGATCGGCTGACCGCCCACCTGCTCGCGGCCGCGCTCAGGCGCCGAACGGGCCCTGTCCCCGGCGTTTGAGGTACCGCTCGAACTCCGCGGCCAGTGCGTCCCCGTCGATCTTGGCCATGACCTCGTCCGGATCCACCTCGGCGTCGCCGCGTTCCTCGAGGCCGCGGACGTACTCCGCGATCTCCTCGTCGTCCTCGGTCATCTCGGTGACGGCGCGTTCCCACTCCTCGGCCTGCTCGGGGAGGGTGCCGAGCGGGACCTCGATGTCGAGCACCTCTTCGACCCGCGTCAGCAGGGCCACCGTCGCCTTCGGATTCGGCGGTGTCGAGACGTAGTGGGGGACGGCCGCCCAGAACGACACGGCGGGCAGCCCGGCCTGGACGAACAGATCCTGCAGGACGCCGGTGATACCGGTGGGTCCCTCGTAACGGCTCTCGGCGAGGTTGTACTTCGCGGCCGACTCACTGCTGTAGGCGGCGCCGGTCACCGGAACCGGGCGGGTGTGCGGCGTGTCGGCGAGGAGCGCGCCCAGCATCACCGTTGTCTCGACGTCCAATTCCTGGGCGAGCTCGACGATCTCCGCGCAGAACGCACGCCACCGCATGTTGGGTTCGATTCCCCGGACGAGCACGATGTCACGCTCGGCGCCCCGCGGGCTGCAGTAGGAGATCGACGTCGTCGGCCAATCGATCCGGCGCGTCACCCCGTCGATCTGGTTCACAGTGGGGCGATTGACCTGGAAGTCGTAGTATTCATCGGAGTCGATGTCGGCGAGCGGCCGGGCGTCCCATTCCAGCGCGAGATGTTCGACGGCGCTGCTGGCGGCGTCTCCCGCGTCGTTCCACCCCTCGAAGGCCGCGAGCAGAATGGGTCTGCGCAGCTGGGGAAGGTTCGACATCTGCTCAGCGTTCACCTAACCAGCCTACGACCGAACACGCAGAGAGGGCGAACTACGCTGTCAACCATGTCCCCTGAATCCTCCGGAACCGATCCGCGCGACTTCGACACGACATTCATGTCGGCGATGTCGCGGCGGGTGCTGATCGGCGACGGGGCGATGGGCACCATGCTGCAGGCCGCGGATCTGACGCTCGACGACTTCCGTGGCCTCGAGGGTTGCAACGAGATCCTCAACGACACCCGGCCCGACGTCCTCGAGGGCATCCACCGTGCGTACTTCGAAGCAGGCGCGGATGCGGTGGAGACCAACACGTTCGGCTGCAATCTACCCAATCTCGGCGATTACGACATCTCGGACCGTATTCGTGAGCTGTCGTTCAAGGGCACCTCGATCGCGCGCGGCGTCGCGGACGAGATGGGACCCTCGGCCGACGGCACCGCGCGTTTCGTGCTGGGGTCGATCGGGCCGGGCACCAAGCTGCCGAGCCTGGGCCACATCACCTACGCGGCGATCCGCGATGCCTACCTCGAATGCGTCATCGGCATGCTCGAGGGTGGCGCCGACGCCGTGCTGATCGAGACCGCTCAGGATCTGCTCCAGGTGAAGTCGGCGGTGGTGGCCGCCCGGCGCGCGATGGAACGCGTCGGCCGCCGGATCCCGATCATCACCCACGTCACGGTGGAGACCACGGGCACCATGCTCCTCGGGTCGGAGATCGGCGCCGCGCTGACCGCGTTGGAGCCGCTCGGGATCGACCTCATCGGCCTGAACTGCGCGACCGGGCCGGCCGAGATGAGCGAACACCTCCGGTACCTGTCCAAGCACGCGCGAATCCCGGTGTCGGTCATGCCGAATGCGGGTCTCCCGGTGCTGGGCGCGAACGGTGCCGAATATCCCCTGACGCCCGAAGAGCTGGCCCAGGCGATGACCCAATTCGTCGGCGAGTTCGGACTCGAGTTCGTCGGTGGGTGCTGCGGTACGACACCCGAGCACATCCGGCAGGTCGCCGCGGCGGTGGCCGAGGTCACGCCCGCGAAGCGTGCTCCGCAGCACGAGTCGGAGACGTCGTCGCTCTACTCGGCCGTGCCGTTCGACCAGGACGCCAGCTTCCTGGTGATCGGTGAGCGCACCAACACCAACGGGTCCAAGGCATTCCGTGAGGCGATGATCGCCGAGGACTACCAGAAGTGCCTCGACATCGCGAAGGACCAGACGCGCGACGGCGCGCACATGCTCGACCTCAACGTCGACTACGTGGGTCGCGACGGTGCCGCCGACATGACTGCGCTGGCCACCCGGTTCGCCACGTCGTCGACGCTGCCGATCATGCTCGACTCGACCGAACCGGAGGTCATCCGAGCCGGACTCGAAGCCCTCGGCGGCCGGTGTGCGGTGAACTCGGTGAACTACGAGGACGGCGACGGGCCCGAGTCGCGGTTCACCAGGATGATGGAACTCGTCGTCGAGCACGGTGCCGCGGTCGTCGCGCTCACCATCGACGAGGAGGGGCAGGCGCGTACCGCGGACTGGAAGGTGCAGGTCGCCGAACGGCTCATCGCCGACATCACCGGCAACTGGGGCCTGGCCGAGGAAGACATCATCATCGATGCGCTGACCTTCCCGATCTCCACGGGTCAGGAGGAGGTCCGTCGCGACGGCATCGAGACCATCGAGGCGATCCGCCGTCTGCACGAAGCGCACCCCGACGTGCACTTCACGCTGGGCATCTCCAACATCTCGTTCGGCCTCAATCCCGCTGCGCGGCAGGTCCTCAACTCCGTCTTCCTGCATGAGTGCGTGCAGGCCGGTCTCGACACCGCGATCGTGCACGCGTCGAAGATCCTGCCGATGGCCCGGATCCCCGAGGAGCAGCGCGAGGTCGCACTCGACCTGGTCTACGACCGGCGACGCGAGGGATACGACCCCCTGCAGAAGCTGATGGAGCTGTTCGAGGGTGTCTCGGCGGCCTCTGCACGCGAGTCGCGCGCACAGGAGCTGGCCAAGCTGCCGCTGTTCGAACGACTGGAACGGCGCATCGTCGACGGCGAACGCAACGGCCTGACCGACGACCTCGACGAGGCGATGACCCAGGTCCCGCCGCTGAAGATCATCAACGACACGCTGCTGTCGGGGATGAAGACCGTGGGTGAGCTCTTCGGGTCCGGTCAGATGCAGCTGCCGTTCGTGCTCCAGTCCGCCGAGGTGATGAAAACCGCGGTGGCACATCTGGAACCGCACATGGAGTCGACCGGAGAGGACGGCAAGGGCCGCATCGTGTTGGCGACCGTCAAGGGCGACGTCCACGACATCGGCAAGAACCTCGTCGACATCATCCTGTCCAACAACGGATACGAGGTCGTCAACATCGGCATCAAGCAGCCGATCGCGACGATCCTCGACGTCGCCGCCGACAAGCGTGCCGATGTCATCGGGATGTCCGGCCTGCTGGTCAAGTCGACGGTCGTGATGAAGGAGAACCTCGAGGAGATCAATTCGCGCGGTCTCGCCGAGGAGTACCCCGTCCTGCTCGGCGGTGCGGCGCTCACCCGGTCCTATGTCGAGAACGACCTCTCGGAGACCTACGAGGGCGACGTGCACTATGCGCGTGACGCTTTCGAGGGCCTGCGGTTGATGGACGACATCATGGCGACCAAGCGTGGCGGGGGACCGGATCCGGACAGCGACGAGGCGAAGGCCGCGGCGCAGAAGACCGCCGAGCGCAAGGCGCGTCACGAACGGTCCAAGCGCATCGCCGCCAAACGCAAGGCCGCCGAGGAGCCGGTGGAGGTGCCGGCACGGTCGGATGTGGCCGCCGACAACGAGATCCCGACCCCGCCCTTCTGGGGCTCGCGGATCGTCAAGGGCATCCCGATCGCCGACTACATGCAGCTCCTCGACGAGCGGGCGCTGTTCCTGGGACAGTGGGGCCTTCGCGGCGCGCGCGGCGGGGACGGGCCCTCGTATGAGGAACTGGTCGAGACCGAGGGCCGCCCACGCCTCCGGTACTGGATCGACCGGTTGTCGACGGAGAACATCCTCCAGCACGCCGCGGTCGTGTACGGCTACTACCCGGCGGTCAGCGACGGCGACACGGTTCATGTGCTGACCGAACCGGATCCGGATGCGCCGGTGCGTTTCAGCTTCGCGTTCCCGCGCCAGCAGCGTTCGCGGTTCCTGTGCATCGCGGACTTCATCCGGTCCCGCGATGACGCCAAGGCGGCCGGCAAGGTCGACGTGCTGCCGTTCCAGCTCGTCACGATGGGACAGCCCATCGCCGACTTCGCGAACAAGCTGTTCGCCGAGGACGCCTACCGCGACTACCTCGAGGTGCACGGCATCGGCGTGCAGCTGACCGAGGCCCTCGCCGAGTACTGGCATCAGCGCGTGCGCAGCGAACTCACCTTCGGTGACCGGGCGATGGACAGTGAGGATCCCGAGAGCGCGCAGGGGTTCTTCGACCTCGAATACCGTGGTGCGCGTTTCTCCTTCGGTTACGGCGCGTGCCCCGACCTCGAGGACCGGGCGAAGATGATCGAACTGCTCGAGCCCGGCCGGATCGGCGTCGAGCTGTCGGAAGAACTCCAGTTGCACCCGGAGCAGTCCACCGACGCGTTCGTCCTGCACCACCCGGAGGCCAAGTACTTCAACACGTGAGCGGGAGGCAGAGGCGATGACGGTGATCGGGCGATGACGGTGATCGAACGGACCGAAGGGCCGGTGCGGGTCATCGGCATCGACCGCCCGGATCGTCGCAATGCGGTCGACCGGGCCACGGCCGACGCGCTGGCCGACGCCTTTCGCCGGTTCGATGCCGACGAGTCGGTCGCCGTCGCGGTCCTGCACGGCGAGGGCGGGACATTCTGCGCCGGGGCCGATCTCAAGGCGATCGCCGACGGCGACCCGAATCGGGTCGACCCCGAGGGTGACGGTCCGATGGGCCCGTCACGGATGGAGCTGACCAAGCCGGTGATCGCGGCGATCTCCGGGTACGCGGTGGCGGGTGGACTCGAACTCGCATTGTGGGCCGACCTGCGCGTCGTCGACGACGACGCGGTCTTCGGGGTGTTCTGTCGTCGCTGGGGCGTACCGCTGATCGACGGGGGCACGGTCCGGCTGCCGCGGCTGATCGGGGAGAGTCGCGCGATGGACCTCGTGCTCACCGGCCGCGCGGTCGCCGCGGACGAGGCATTGGCCATCGGGCTCGCGAACAGGGTCGTGCCGTCGGGCACCTCGCTCGCGGCTGCGATCGCACTGGCCACCGAGATCGCGGCCTTCCCGCAGACGTGCATGAGGCAGGACCGCATGTCCGTCCGAGAGCAGCACGGGCAGGACACCGCGGCGGCCATCGCCAACGAACTGCGGCACGGCATGGTCTCGCTGACTGCCGACACCGTGGCCGGGGCAACGAGATTCGCCGACGGCGCCGGCCGGCACGGGGACGGGACGTCGCCGGGTTAGGCGTCCAGCACCTCGGTCAGTTGCGGCACGATCTGCTTCTTGCGCGACACGACACCCTTGCCGAACGCGTGACCGTCGACGACGGGAATCCCCAGTGCCTGCTCGACGGCGGTGGTCGGTTCACCCACCACGAGCAGGTCTGAGTCGCAGGCGATGACGTCGGTGATCAACAGGAGGTAGAGGTCGTAGCCCGCGGCGTCCTTCTCGGCGGTCATCGCGGCGAAGAACTCGTCACGGCGGTCGAGGACCTCGGCGGCGTCGACCGTGGTGAGTTGCGACACCCGGACCGTCTTCGGTCCCATGGCGAAGCTCTTGGAGTCCCGGCCGATGATCGTCGACGCCGGTTCGTCCCCGAGGGCGGTTCCCGCGCGAAGTAGTGCGTCGCCGTATTCGTCGACGTCGACGCCGGCTGTCGCGGCGAGTTCCGCGGCGGCTGCCCGGTCGGCATCGGTGCAGGTGGGGGAGTTGAAGAGCAGGGTGTCGGAGATGATCGCCGACAGCATGATGCCCGCCTCGGCGCGCGGGATGTCGACCCCGTTCTCGGCGTACATCCGGGTGAGAATCGTGCAGGTGCACCCGACGGGCTCGACGCGGACGTACAGCGGTGCCGCCGTCTCGAAGTTGGCTATCCGATGGTGGTCGATGACCTTCAGCACGGTGACGTCGGTGATGTCGGCAACGCTCTGCTGCCGTTCGTTGTGGTCGACGAGCATCACGTCCGACGGCGCGGCGGTCTCGATCACGCGGGGCGCGTCGAGACCGAAATGCTCGAGTGCGAAAGCTGTTTCGAGACTCGGGTGGCCCAGGGCGACGGCCTCCACGTCACTGCCCAGCGCGGCTTCGAGGGAGGCGAGGCCGATGGCGGCCCCGATGGCGTCGGTGTCGGGGTTGCGGTGTCCGAACACCAGGATCTTCGACATTGCGTCCTCGGCTTCCGGGTCGGCGGTGGTGGGCTGCACCCAGACTACGACGATGACGACCGGCCACGACGGGATCGCGCCGGGGTGGCCTACCCAGCGGCGTCGCGGCCCGGTGCGGGTTTCGGGGGACTCCGGAATGGATATGTTGTCCGATGGTCGTCGGCCGGTCTCGGTCGTTCCGCCGGAGCTACGCGAAGGAGCACAGATGTCGGATGTGAGTGATTTCTCGGAGACCTGCGCACGGGTGGCAGATGCCGCCATGGAGGCGGGTGTGCGCATCGCGGTCGCGGAATCACTGACCGGTGGCAACCTGGCGACCGAACTGAGCAAGGCCCCGAATGCAGGCACCTGGTTCCGGGGTGGTGTGGTGGCCTACCACAAGGACGTCAAGTTCAGCCTGCTCGATGTCCCGGAAGGGCCGGTGGTCAGCGAGACGGCCGCGCGGGCCATGGTGGCGTCCACCGCACGCCTCTTCGACGCCGACCTCGTCGTCGCCGTGACGGGCGAGGCGGGGCCCGAACCCGACGAAGCCGCACCGGGCACCGTGTGGTTCGGACTCGACCACCGTGGGCGCGTGAGCGCCTCCCGGGAGGTGTTCGACGGCGAGCCCGAGGAAGTCCTCGCCAAGACGATCGGTCACGCGCTGGAGTTGATCGAGTCCTGCCTGACGTCCTGACCCCGTCGAGGGCGCCGAGGTGCCATCCGAACGGCGGTTGGGATGATGGACGGGTGACCGATACCGCCCAGCAGTCTCATCCCGACTCCGGCGCGCCCGCAACGGGTGTTCCGCTGCCCGCCGCCGTCCTCTGGGACATGGACGGCACGCTGCTCGACTCCGAACCCATCTGGGACGTCGCGATGGCCGAGTTGGCCCGGCGGCACGGTGTCGTCATGACGCCGGAACTGCGGGAATCCACCTTGGGGAACTCGCTTCCCGATGCGCTGGCGAAGGTGCACGACGCGGCCGGCGTACCACCACGCGAACGCGATCCCGACGCCGACGGACGGTGGACGCTGGACCGGGTGACCGAGTTGTTCGCCGAGGATCTGCCGTGGCGTCCGGGCGCGCGCGATGCGCTCGACCTGGTGGCCTCGGCCGGGATTCCCATGGTGCTGGTCACCAACACGGTCCGCGAGCTCACCGAGGTGGCCTTGACCACCATCGGCCGGGAACGGTTCGTCGCGACCGTCTGCGGGGACGAGGTCGCCGTGGGCAAGCCCGCCCCCGATCCGTACCTGCGGGCCGCCGAACTGCTCGGGGTCCCGACCGCGCAGTGTCTGGCGGTGGAGGACTCACCGACCGGTGCTGCGGCTGCCACGGCCGCCGGATGTCCGACCCTGGTCGTCGCATCGGCGGCGCCGGTCGAACCCGGTCGCCTGCGAGTCTTCCGCGACTCTCTCGCCGGCCTGCGTCTCGACGATGTCGCCGACGCGTGGACCGGCGGTCTGGCGCATATCTCCACATGCCAAAATGAGGAATCGTGAAGACATTCGAGGAGCTGTTCGCCGAACTCAGCGAGAAGGCGCAGAACCGACCCGAGGGGTCGGGCACCGTCGCTGCCCTCGACTCGGGTGTGCACACCCTGGGCAAGAAGATCATCGAAGAGGCGGGCGAGGTGTGGCTCGCCGCCGAGCACGAGTCCGACGAGTCGCTCGGCGAGGAGATCTCGCAACTCGTCTACTGGCTGCAGGTCATGATGATCAAGCGGGGCCTGTCACTGGAGGACGTCTACCGACATCTGTGACCTCCTCGACCCGGTCCAGACGTTCCCCACGACTCCGGCGCCCGCGGCGCACCCCCACGTAAAGGACATCGAAATGTTGCGAGTTGCCGTACCCAACAAGGGTGCGCTCTCCGAATCCGCGTCGGCCATCCTCTCCGAGGCCGGCTACCGCAAACGCACCGACGCCAAGGACCTCACCGTCCTCGACAACGGCAATGACGTCGAGTTCTTCTTCCTGCGTCCCAAGGACATCGCGATCTACGTCGCGTCCGGTCGACTCGACCTGGGCATCACCGGCCGGGATCTGGCGCGGGACTCCGGCGCCGAGGTCGCCGAACAACTGGCAATGGGCTTCGGGTCGTCGACCTTCCGCTATGCGGCGCCCGCAGGCCAGGAGTGGACGGTCGCCGACCTCGCCGACAAGCGTGTCGCGACCTCGTATCCGAATCTCGTGCGCGCCGACCTGGCCGAGCACGGCATCACCGCCGACATCATCCGCCTTGACGGCGCGGTCGAGATCTCGATCCAGCTCGGTGTCGCGGATGCGATCGCCGACGTCGTCGGCTCCGGTCGCACGCTGCGGCAGCACGGGCTCGTCGCGTTCGGCGAGTCACTGTGTGACTCGGAGGCGGTTCTGATCTCGCGCCGCGACGCCGACCTCACCAAGGCCGAACGGCAGTTCGTCGCCCGCGTTCAGGGCGTCGTGTTCGGGCAGCAGTACGTCATGATCGATTACGACTGCCCGCGTACGCTTCTCGAGAAGGCGTCAGCCCTGACGCCGGGTCTCGAGTCGCCGACCGTGGCGCCGATGGCCGACCCCGACTGGGTCGCCGTCCGGGCCATGGTTCCGCGCAAGGGTCACCAGAATCTCATGGATGAGCTGTCGGAACTGGGCGCCAAGGCGATCCTGGCCACCGACATCCGGTCCTGCCGGTTCTAGCCGCCCACCGCGCTGAGCATCACCGTCTGGGCCGACCGGCCGATGTGGCCCGAGACGTCATAGAGATCGGCGAACGTGGCCCCGAAACCATCGGGCCCGGCGAGCATGTGCGCGTCGATCCCGACCCACGGTCCGCTCGGCACGCGGGTCAGGTGGACGGTGGTGTCGGTGTTCATCCAGGTCCAGCGGTTCGGGCGCAGACGGGTACCGAGCCCGTTGGCGACGTCGATCACGGTGAACATCGCCTCGAGATCTTCGGTCTTCTCGCCGCCGACGAGCGGGATCGCCGGCCGAAGCCAGACTGCGGGCGTCGTTCCGTTCTGGCCCTCGACCCGGATCGACTCGATGGTGCCGATGAAGCCGAGCGTGCCCCAGTCGACGGCCTCGCCGCTGTCGTCGGGGAAGCCGATCACCGACTGCGACTCGTCGGGCGGGGTCAGGGGCGTGGGTCCGTTCGCGATCTCCGAGGTGTCCGCGCCGCGCAGGCGCCACCCCACTGATCGCGCCGCGGCGCGGAACGACCCGTCGGGCTGCTGTACCTCGAGTTCGGTCTCGACGAGACTGATCTGCCGTCCCGGGCGGATCACACGGGCACGAATCCGGTTGACACCCAACCCGACCGGGCCCAGGATCTCGGTGGTCACCCGCGTGAAGTGCTGTGCGGGATCCGGTGCGCATCGGAGCAGCGAACGCATCATGAGGGCCGACGGCGGCCCGCCGTGCTGCATCGTCGGTGACCAGACACTGAGCGTCGCCTCGGTCGGACGGAAGTACTCATAGTCGAGGTCCGATCCCGTAGGGGCGTCGATGGGTTCGTAGTACCAGCTCTCCACGCGAACAACTCTATGTCTCTCGACATAGCGGGCGGGAACGGGGCCCGAGGGTCGGGGTCAGGCGGTGAAACCAGGGGG
>NZ_JAKOIW010000016.1 GCF_022206305.1 Gordonia sp. 'Campus'
CACCCGACTGCGGCGGCGAAGCGGTGGTGCCGTGCGGCGCATCGCTCCGCCGGCTGCCGGGCATTCGCGGGGGTTGCCCCGGAGCGGGAGCGGGGACCGGATCGTCGTCGACCTCGATGCCGAACGCGGTGGCCAGCCCGGACAGACCGGAGTCGTACCCCTGGCCGACGGCGCGGACCTTCCACCCGACTGCGGCGGCGAAGCGGTGGTGCCGTGCGGCGCATCGCTCCGCCGGCTGCCGGGCATGCGCGGGGGTTGCCCCGGAGCGGGAGCGGGGACCGGATCGTCGTCGACCTCGATGCCGAACGCGGTGGCCAGCCCGGACAGACCGGAGTCGTACCCCTGGCCGACGGCGCGGACCTTCCAGAGGTCGTTGCGGCGATAGATCTCCAGGCAGACGACGGCGGCCTCACTGGTGAGACCGGTCGGGGTGAACGTGAGTTCTTCGCCGCCGCCGGTGACCGTCGCCGTGAGCGCCCCCGCGGTGGCGAAACCGGTGGGGCCGGTCCCGTCCAGGCTGGCCGCGATGACCACCGTGGTGATCTCGCGGGGCAGGGCGGTCGTGTCGACGGAGACGATGTCGGCGTTCCCGGCCGAGCGATAGGAGACGCCCGGGCCCGATGGCTGGTTGTAGAAGATGAGATCGGCGTCGGAGCGAACCCGCCCGGCGTCGGTCAACAGGATCGCCGAGGTGTTGACCGGCGACACCGAGCGCACCGAGACGGTCACGGCCGGCGAGGGCAGTGGGCGGTTCTCTCCGGCGGTCAGCGTGAGCACGCAGTCCATTGTGCCAATCGTCGCGGTCGGCCGTCTGCGAAGTCTGGATCGGCCGTCACCGGGTGCGCGGCGTCGAGGGTTGCGACCGGTGTCACGCGCCGCGAATGCCCGGCAGCCGGCGGAGCGATGCGCCGCACGGCACCACCGCTTCGCCGCCGCAGTCGGGTGTCAGCGAACGTTGTAGCCGGCGTCCACCGGCAGGGTCACCCCGGTGATGTAGCGGGCCTCGTCGGAGGCCAGGAACACGATCGCGTTGCTGATGTCGACCGACTCGATCAGCTCGACCGGCATCGGGTTCTTGTACGACTCGTCGTTCGCCACCTCGGGGTGGGAGTTGACGAACTCGCCGTATTCGACGTTGGCGACCATCGGGGTGTTGACCCCCGTCGGGTGGATCGTGTTGACGCGGATGAGATTCTTGGCGAGCTGTTTGGAGTACAGGCGCATCAGACCGACGACGCCGTGTTTGGCCGCCGAGTAACCCGCCTGGCCCGCGAACGTGTTGAGTCCGATACTCGTCAGCCCGGCGGCGGAACTAGTGATCACGATGGACCCGCCCTCGTTCTGCTCGACCAGTCGCGGGACGGTGAGATCGAGGACGTTCCACACGCCGGTCAGCATGACGTCCACGGCGTCATGCCACGCCTGGATCTGTTCGCCCGGACCGATCACCGGCATGATCCCCGCGTTGGCGATCACGGTGTCCAGGCGGCCGAAACGTTCGATGCCCGCGTCGAGCACCGAGCGGATGTCGTCCCGATCGCGCACGTCGCCCACCGCGGTCACGATCTGCCCGCCCGCTTCCTTGACCAGTCGCTCGGTCTCGGCGAGATCCTCACGCGTGGCCATCGGGTAGAACACTGTCGGGATCTGGTCACAGATGTCCAGTCCGATGATGGATGCGCCCTCCTCGGCCAGTCGGATGGCGTGGGAACGTCCCTGCCCGCGCGCCACACCGCTGATGAATGCAACTTTTCCACTGAGTCTGTGCACGATGGTGTCTTTCTCTGGTCGGACCGAGAGCAACCGGGTCACGACAACGGAGATGTTGTGGCGCAGCAGGTCACGAGCACGCGACGTACTCGTCAGCGCGCCTTGGCGTCTCGGGGCGGAGGAATGTCCCGCTGCCGCCGAAACTAACACAGTTAGATTGATCGCGGAATGGATCGGGTGTGGCCCGTCGGTGCGAACGTCACCTCAGTCGGCGACGATTGCGGGAACCAGGAAGGCGCGCAACTTCATCCGGACCCGGTCGAGGTAGTGATCGGCGGAATCGAACTGACTGATGTACATGATCTCGAGTTCGGAGATCCACTCGCACAGCAGCTCGATGTCGACCTCGGGGCGGAGGTTGCCCGCCGCCTGTTCGGCGAGAAGGACCGGCTCCCATAGTTCTCGGGTCAGTTCGATCGCACGTCCCGACACGCTGAGCAACTGCATCGACAGCGCCATGGATTCGGGGGCGACCAGTCGGTTGACCATCGGATCGGAATGACCCTTGCGGATGTCGCGGCAGATTCCCTCGACGATGCGCTCGGAGACCGTCGGCCACTTGTTGATGTGTGCCCGGGCCTTGTCCATGTTGGTGTGGGCGCGGCGCACCACCAGTTCGGTGATCAGCGCTTCGCGATCACGGAAGTAGCGGTAGACGGTCGCACGCGACAGTGAGGCCGCCCGTGCAACGTCCTCCATCGTGGTCTTGGCCATGCCGAAACGCGCGAAGCACTCCTCGGCTGCCCGGAGGATCGCTTCCTGGACGTCAGTGCGCTTGTCGGAGTCGGTGCTTGCGGCCACGACACGACCGTAGCAAGGGCGTCCTAATCGAAAGAAGATAGATAAGACACTAGACAGTGATTGTCTCGTGTGTCAGTCTCGGTACATGGAGCGCGACGAGAAGATCAGGCTGACCCGGCGACTGATCGACCACGTGGACAACGACAGCACCGATTACGCGGACGATCTGCTGAGAGTTCCGTTCTCGGTGTTCAACGACGCCGAACTGGCGGTGAAGGAACGCGACGTGGTGCGGAGATTTCCGCACATCGTCGCCCACGTCGACGAGTTGCCGAAGACGGGCTCGTTCGTCACCACGGAGTTGATCGGTACGCCGTTGCTGATCGTTCGGCAGAGTGACGGGTCGGTGAAGGCCTTCTCGAACGTGTGCCGGCATCGCGGGTCGCGGGTGGAGTTCGGTGAGTCCGGGTGCAAGCGCGTCTTCGCGTGTCCGTACCACAACTGGTCCTACGGCAAAGACGGTGCGCTGCGGGGCATGCCGCATGCCGAGGGTTTCGACGGAATGGACCGCGCCGACTACGGACTCGTGGAGTTTCCGTGTGAGGTCCGGCATGGACTCGTCTGGGTGGTGCCGAGGGTCGGCGCCGATCTCGACATCCGGTCGGTGCTCGGGGACAAGCACGACGACGAGGTCACCGACACCGGGATGGCGGAGTCGTTCCAGGTGCGCAAGGAGACCTGGCGGCTGGACATGAACTGGAAGATCGCGGTCGACGGCGTCCAGGACTCCTATCACCTGTGCCAGTTGCACACGAAGACAGTGTGCAACTACCTCGAGGGCAACATCACCGCTCTCGACGTGGTGGACCGGTCGTGGCGACTCGTGGTGGCGCGCAAGGCCATCACCGAGGTCAGGGACGCCGACCCGGACAGTTTCGACGTCCGTGACTACTCGCTGGCGAATTACACGGTGTACCCGGGCACCATGCTCGTCACCGAGCCCAAGCACTTCGAGATCTGGACCATCGTCCCGGACAAGGACGACCCGAACGTCAGTCACTGCACCATCAGGCTGCTGTCGCCGACGAAGCCACAGACCCCTCGTGAGGAGCGGATCCTGGACAAGAACTGGGAACTGCTGATGGAGACCTTGCACGACGAGGACTGGTTCGTCACCAAGACGATCACCGACAACGCGGCGTTCGGCCAGGTCGACGAACTGATCTATGGGCGAAACGAACTGCCCGGGCAGCTGTTTCACAAGATGGTGGCCGGTGATGTCGAAGCGCTCGAGCGCGAACGTGAATCCCGTCCCGCCGCGGCTGCCGCCCACTGACGCCCGTGCCCGAACTGGAGACGGATGAGCCGACACCGGGTGTGCGGCGCCTGACCATCAACCGTCCGGAGGTACGCAACGCGATCTCGCTCTCGGTCCAGCGCGAACTCGACCGAGCGCTCACCCGGATCGCGGCCGACGACGCGATCCGGGCGGTCATCATCGCCGGCGCGGGGTCGGTTGCCTTCTCCGCGGGATACGACATCACCGAGTTGGCGAGGTGGACGCCGAGCGAAGCGGCAGACGCCGCGGCCGAGCGAGACGAACTCATGTGGCGGTTCTGGTCGTTCCCGAAGCCGGTGATCGCCGCCGTGGACGGAACGGCACACGGCGCGGGAACCATCCTCGCGGTGTGTGCAGATATCCGCGTCGGAGACCCGCGCACCCGGTTCGCCGTGACGGCCGCGCGGTACGGCGGCGCCAACCTCACCTGGTTGCTCGACTCCGTCGTCGGTGCCGGACACGCCCGAGACCTGTTGATGACGTCGCGGGCCGTCGACGGGGCGGAGGCGTACCGGATCGGACTCCTGAGCCGTTTCGTCGAGAAGGGCGGCGTGTCGTCGGCTGCTGTCGACGTGGCGGCCGGCCTGGCCGAACTCCCGCCGGAGGGCATCCGGGACATCAAGTCGCTGCTGCAGCACGGACCGGGGCTGGATCTGCGGACGCGCTACGACCGCGAGATCGCTGCTGCACGAACGCACTCGCACCCGGACCAGATCGCCGGGCTGGTCGCCGGTCTCGCCGACCGCGACGCCCGGCTTCGGCGGACGGCGGCCGAGCAATGAGCGGAGACACGGCATGACCGACGCCATCTCCGAAGCAATGTCGGACGCCGACCCGTGGCGACCGGATTGGTCGGATCCGTTCCGGCCGACGACGAGCGGGGACGACGAGTACGAGTCGATGGTGCAGGCGCTTCGGGAGGTTCAGGAGGCGGTGACCCGTAGTCGCCCCACGCCGACAGCGGCCGCCGAAGCTTCTGCGGCACTCCGCGCGGTCGCACGTCTCATGTGGCCACACGAGGTGGACGAGGACGAGCAGATCGCGGGAAAGCGTTGGTCGACCCCGGGAAAAGGGCACGCACTTGCGCCGGCACTGCACATCGACCATGTCACCGAGACCACCGCTGTCGCACGGGTCACCATCGGCAGATTCCATTCCGGACGATATGCGATGAACGGCGGCGTCACCCCACTGATCTTCGACGAACTGCTGGCACGCTTGGCCAACAGCGCGGGCCGGCCGTGGGGCCGGACGGCGTACCTCCACGTCGACTACCGATCACCTGCACCCTGCACACGGAACTGACGCTCACCGCCGAGCTGGTGGAACAGTGCGGGCGCAAACGCACCATGCGCGGCGCGATGTTTGCGGGTGAGACCCTGCTGGCCGAGGTGCACGGGCTGTGGATCGAACTCAAACCTGAACAGACACTGGATATTTCACAGACATGAGAGGCTGACGATGAGTGGGTATTCCCTTCTCGATGGGATTCGGGTACTCGAGGTGGCCCAGCTGGCGCCTTCGTCGGTGGGTGGCCATCTCGCCGACCTGGGTGCCGAGGTGATCAAGGTCGAGGCCGGTCCGCTCGGCGATCCGGTGCGCGTCGGCGGCGCCCGGGCGGTCGGGTCCCCGGACGGGCCCGCCTTCATGCATCTGCGCTGGAACCGTGGCAAGAAGTCCGTGGCGCTCGACTTGCGCAGCCCTGAGGGGAGACAGGCCTTCCTGGACCTCGCGCGCGAGTGCGACGCGGTCGTCGAGGGGATGCGCGGCGGTTATCTCGACTGGCTGGGGGTCGGCTACGACTCTCTGCGAGAGGTGAATCCGGCGATCGTGCTGTGCACGGTCTCCGGGATGGGCGGCGACGGCCCTTACCGGACACTCGGCACCGGGGGTCCCGTCTTCGACGCGTACGCCGGACTGCGGGAGGTGCGCACCCCGACCGAACCGCCGGTGTCCGGCATGGCCGGTTCGACGGCGCCGCCCATCGCGATGTACGCCCTCGGTGCCTACGGTGCGATGGGCCTGCTCGCCGCGTTGCTGAAGGCTCGCGCCGCCGGCGTCGGCTGCCACGTGGAGGTGGCCGGCATCGATGTGGCGGCTGCGTGGATGCCGGATCTTGCCGATGCCGAGCTGAACAAGGACCGGTCGATCGCGCGGCCGACCTGGCTGCCCGATGGGCGACTGCCCGACTGGCCGCGGCTCGAGGCATACCGCACCAGGGACGGCGAGGCCGTCCTGTTCGGGTCCCATGTCGAGAAGTTCTGGCACAACTTCCTGCGCGCCGTCGGCCGTGACGATCTGATCGACGTCGACCTGTCCTCCACCGACGACGGCGCTCCAGCGCGTGCCGACCGGATCTGGCGTGCGCTCACCGAGATCTTCGCGCAGCGGACGCGAGCCGAGTGGGTGGAGTTGTTCCTCGAGCACGAGATCGCCGGCGGACCGGTCAACAGGGTCGGGGACATGTTGGTGGACCCGCACTTCCGCGCCAGGCAGAACACCTACCGGGTGGATCACGACGGGGTCGGCGAGCTGGAATTCGTCGTCAGTCCGGTGCGTGTCGCGGGGGAGGAGTTCGCTCCGCCACTTCCGCCGGACGTCGGCGCCGACACCCCTGAGGTGTTGCGGACGGTGGCCGGATACGACGACGCCCAGATCGCCGTCGCGGCGGATCCGCGCGTCCCCGCGGCCGGTGGACGGGTGCACTCCGGCTGACTCGTATCGCCTTTGACGCCCGTACGAAAGCCGTTGTGCGGGGGTCATTGTCGTGTCCGTGACGCCGATCCGAGATGCCTGCGCCGATCGGCGCACCGCATTGCGCGGAGCATCTAAAGGTGTTAGTTTAATCTCACTTTGAGTGAGGGGGATCACACCCCCTGAGCCGGTCGGGGGATCGACGTCGACGAAGGAGTATGAATGAATCTCTCGGACCTGACCCGCTTCTGGGGACGAACGCGGCCCGAGCAGGAAGCGATCGTGTTCGGGGACACCCGGCAGACCTGGGCTGAGGTCGACGCGATCACCGACGCACTCGCCCGGGGTCTCGCCGCCCGCGGCGTCGGCAAGGGCGACCGGGTGTCGGTCATGATGCTCAACCGGCCCGAGCTCGCCCACCTGATCCTCGCGACCCTCAAGCTCGGGGCCGTGTGTGCACCGCTGAACTTCCGTCTCACGGGTCGAGAACTCGCGCCGATGGTCATCGACGCGGCGCCCCGGGTGATCGTGGTCGAGGACGCGTTCGCTCCCCTGCTCGATGTCGCCCGCGGGCAACTCGACTTCGAGACGTATTCGATCGAGGGCGGCGACTTCCCGGCTTACGACACGCTCCTGGATGCCGGCCCGGCACCCGTCGTCGCCATCGACCCCGACGATGCGGCGTTCATCTGCTACACCTCCGGGACCACCGGAGTGCAGAAGGGCGCGCTCATCACCCATCGCAACGCGATGACGCCGGGTATCTCGCAGACGATCACCTTCGGTTTCTCCGCCCGCGACCGGGTGCTCTGCTCGGCGCCGCTGGTGTACACCGGCTCGGTGCTGTCCATCTTCATGCAGCTGGTGGTCGTTCCCGGGGCGACGATGGTCCTGCTCCGGGAATACGATCCCGAGATCGCTCTGGACGTCCTCGAACGGGAGCAGATCACCGCGACCACCACCGTGCCGGTCATCTGGGAGCGGATGACGACGTTGCCGGACTTCGGTTCTCGGTCGCTCGCGACATTCACCTTCGCCGGGACGGGCGGTGCGCCGGTCAGCCTCGCTCTCCTCGATTTCTATCGCACGCACGGAATCCCGCTGACGCAGTGCTACGGATTGACCGAGGCGTCCGGGATGGTGTCCACGCTGGAGTACCGAGACGCGGTCACGCGGCCCGGTTTCGCCGGCCTGCCGCTGGTCGGAACCTCCGTGCGCATCGGCGAACCCCACGACGAGGCCGCGGTGGGTGAGGTGGGGGAGATCCTCGTGCGCGGTGAGCATGTGCTGCGCGAGTACTGGAACAAACCCGAGGCGACCGCGGCGACCCTGACCGACGGCTGGTTGCGCACCGGGGACCTCGGGATCAAGGACGACGCAGGCTTTCTCCGGATCGTCGACCGCAGCAAGGACATGCTGATCTCGGGCGGCCTGAACGTGTATCCCGCCGAGATCGAGAACGCCCTGCACGGCATCGAGGGCCTGGTGGACCTGGCCGTGATCGGTGTCAAGGACGACAGGTGGGGCGAGGTCCCGATGGTGGTGTTCCACTCCGAGCGGCCGGCATCCGAGATCGTGGCCGACATCGCCGATGTGGCCGGGGAGAGCCTGGCGAAGTTCAAGCGCCCGAAACATGCGGTCGCACTGGATGAACCACTTCCGCGCACCTTTTCGGGCAAGCTCGCGAAACCGTCGCTGCGAGCACGATTCCCGGAGCCTCCCGCCGATGCCCTCGCCGTCGAGGGCTCCGCGACTCCCGCCTGACCCGGCAACCCCTTCTCCCGAGAGGACACCCGTGATGGGTTCTCCGCGTGATGTCAACATCTCCCACCTCATCGACACCGCCCCGGTGTCCGGTCTGCAGAAGCGGGCCTTCGCGATGTGCCTCGTCCTGGCAGTGCTCGACGGGATGGATGCCCAGCTGATCGGGTTCGCGATCCCCGCGCTCTCCGACGACTGGGAGTTGTCCAAGGCGTCGTTCGGACTGCTGCTCGCACTGAGCAGCGGCGCGATGGTCGTGGGCAGCCTGGTGTTCGGTCCCGTGGCCGACCGGTGGGGCCGACGGCGGGTGATCATCGTCTGCACGGTGATCTTCTCCGTGTTCACCCTGGCCTCGGCCCTCGCCACCTCGATGGGCGTCCTGATCGTCCTGCGCATCCTCGCCGGGATCGGGCTCGGGGGCGTCACGCCGAACCTCATCGCCTTGACGAGCGAGTACAGCCCGGCCCGCGTTCGCGCCACGATGGTGACGATCGTCGTCGCCGGGATGTCCCTGGGGGGCTTCGTCGGCGGTCTCGCTGCCGCTCAGCTGATCCCCGCCTTCGGATGGCAATCGATCTTCGTCGCGGGCGGGATCCTCCCGCTGGTCGCCGTCCTCGGTGCCTGGGCCTGGCTACCGGAGTCCGGCAAGTTCCTGGCGGCGCGGGGCGATCACGGTGAGGTCGCCCGCATCGTCTCCGCGATCGACCCGCGGACGGACCTGACCGGTCCGGTGCGCTTCACCCAGGACACCCAGGTCGTCACCAGCTCACCGGTTCGCGAACTGTTCACCGCTGGTAGAGGTCTCGACACCGTGCTCCTGTGGGTGGTGTTCGTCGTCAACTTCCTCGTCATCTACTTCCTGTTCGGCTGGATGCCATCGCTGTTCAGCGAGGCGGGCCAGAGTTCGAGTACGGCGATCACCGCGGCCGCGTTGTTCAACCTGGGCGGTATGGCGGGTGCGCTGTCCGCCGGGTGGATCACCGACCGGGTGGCAGCGGCCTGGCGGTCGGGCGGCACACGCGCCGCGTATGTCGTGGTCATGGCGGGTTACACGCTCGGGGCGGTGTTCATCGGCGTCGTCGCGATGGTGCTCGGGAACGCCGCGCTGCTGCTGATCGCCATCTGCGTCGTCGGGTTCGGGATCTCGGGCAGTTCGGCCGGGATCATCGCGATCGCGGCGTCGATCTATCCGGTGGCCGCGCGTTCGACGGGCATCGGCTGGGCCATGGGGGTCGGCCGGGTGGGATCGATCATCGGACCGACGGTCGGTGCGGCACTCATCGCCGCCGGGTTGGACGCTCGCACGATCTTCCTGGCCATGGCGATGCCGACAGTCCTAGCCGTTGTCACTCTCGGGGTGCTGAACATGCGGGAGGGCGCGCGCCTGCGTCGGGAACACAACGGTGTCCTTCCCGCCCCGACAACAGCGGACGTCCATTGACCGTGCGATCCGAGACGGTGCGCCGAACGTCGTACTGCCGGCTGTGCGCGTCGTCGTGCGGCGTGCTGCTCGACATCGAGGACGGACGCATCCGGGACGTGCTGGGCGATGCGCAGCATCCGATCTCCGGCGGGTACACCTGTCCGAAAGGCCGCCGCGGCGCCGACCTCACCCATGGGCCCGGCCGGCTGACCACGTCGATGCGGCGCACCGCCGACGGGCGGCACGAGCCGATCGCGGTACCCCTCGCGGTCGCCGACATCGCCACGCGCCTCCGGCGGATCGTCGACGAGCACGGGCCCGACGCGGTCGCGCTGTTCTGTGGGACGCAACAGAACTTCGCCGCCCTCACCCCGCCGTCGGCGCGCGCGTGGTTCCGCGGGACCGGCTCGCACAAGCTCTTCTCCACCATGACCATCGACCAGTCCGCCAAATGGGTTGTGGCCGAACGGATGGGCACCTACCTCGGTGGGCGTCAGCGGTTCGCCGACGCCGATGTGTGGCTGCTGATCGGCACCAACCCCGTCGTGTCCGGCAACGGCGGTGACGGGGACGGCGCGGTCGTGCAGAACCCGGCGACCACCCTGCGGCGAGCACGTGAGCGCGGACTCACCCTCATCGTCGTGGACCCGCGACGCACGGAGACCGCCGCCCTCGCCGACATCCACCTCGCGCCCCGACCCGGCACGGACGCGGTGATGCTCGCCGGACTCCTCCACGTGATTTTGGCCGAAGGCCTCCACGATCCGGCCTTCTGTGAACGTCACGCCGCAGGTCTGCCCGCCCTCCGGGCTGCGGTCGGTGGAGTCACTCCAGCTGTCGTGGAACGGATCTGCGATGTCCCGGCGCAGGATGTGCGCGCCGCGGCACGTGTCTTCGGGAAAGGGAACCGGGGGATGGCCACCAGTGGGACCGGGCTGTGTATGGGGCCGCACTCGAACGTGGCCGAACATCTCGTCGCCGCCCTGAACGTGGTGTGCGGACGGTACCTCCGCGAAGGAGAGCGGGCGGACGATCGTGCCGTGCTTACCCGGCACGTGCCCGCCCGGGCGGAGGTCGCCGCACCCGCCAGGGCGTATGAGCGCGGCTTCCGCAGCCGGGTCGGGGGCGTCCGCGCGATCCGCGGCGAGTTGCCCTCCGGGATCCTGGCCGACGAGATCCTCGAACCGGGTCCGGATCGTGTCCGGGCCCTGGTCGTCTCGGGCGGAAATCCGGCGACGGCCCTACCGGACCGCTCGAAGGCGTTGCGCGCGTTGCGCTCTCTCGATCTGCTCGTGTGTGTCGATCCCTACATGTCGGACACCGCCCGCCTCGCGCACCACATCATCGCCCCCACCACGATGTACGAGCGAGCCGACCACACCGCGATCATGGAGTCCTTCTTCCCGAGCCGCTTCGCACAGTTCACGTCCTCGGTCGTCACACCGCCGGCCGGGGTCGTCGACGACTGGCGGTTCTTCTTCGACCTCGCGGCCGCCTCCGGGCAGCCCTTCAAGTTCGCCGGACGGATACTGGATCCCTCGTCCCCGCCCACGTCGACAGAGCTGTTGGCGGTGATGACCGAGCGGGGGCGTCTGCCGTTCGACGAGCTGGTCTCGGCCGAGCACGGTCGGCTCGTCGGGGACAGCGGCACCGTCGTCGCGCCGCCGACCCCGGAGGCGGCCGGTCGGCGCCTCGAGTTGATGCCCGACGATGTCCGCGCCGAGCTCGAGGACGCGCTGCAGCCGTCGCCGGTCGCGGGCGACTTTCCTTTCCGGCTGGTGGTGCGGCGAATCCGGGAAGCCGTCAACTCCACCGGAATCCGGGTTCCCGGACTCGTCCCGGGCGGAGGGAATCCGGCACGTGTGCATCCCGATGACCTCGAACGGCTGGGGGTGGCCGACGGCGCACAGGTCGTCCTGCGGTCGGCTTCCGGTTCCCTGCGCGTTACCGCGCGCGCCGATCACACCCTCGCGCGGGGTGCCGTCTCGATGACTCACTGCTTCGGCGGGGTCGACGGGGACGCTGCCGGGGTCAATGTCAACAACCTGACCGGGACGCTCGATGGGGTGCAGACGATCAACGCCATGCCGACGCTGTCCGCCGTTCCCGTCGCGATCGTCCCGGCCACCGAGGAGGAGGATTCATGACCGGCGGAGCACACTCGACGGTGACCGTCGGGCGACGGATCTGCCCGTTGTGCGAGTCGACCTGTGGGCTCGTCGTCGAACTCGCCGGTCGGAGTGTGACGGGGGTGGCGCCCAACCCCGACGATGCGCTCAGTGCCGGACACAGCTGCGCGAAGGGGCTCGGGCTGGGCCGTATCGAGAACGACCCGGACCGCATCCGCACCCCGCTCCTGCGGACGCCGTCCGGGGACTTCCGAGCAGTGGGCTGGGAGGAGGCGTTCGCCGAGATCGGTCGCAGGCTGCCGGAATTCGTCGCCGACGACCCGGGCAGCTGTGCGATCTACCACGGCAACCCCGCGGCCCATCACCTCGACGCCACTTTCTACCTCGGCGAACTGATCGCCGCCGTCGGGACCCGCAATGTCTACTCGCCGGCCAGCGTCGACACCTGGCCGAAGAATCTCGCCCACATGCTGCTCTACGGAACCGGCCTCGGACTGAGTCTGCCCGACCTCGACCGTACCGACCACCTGTTGATCCTGGGCTCGAATCCCATGGTGTCCAACGGGAGTACGGTCACCGCGCCGGGGATGCACGAGAGATTGCGCGCGTTGCGGGAGCGGGGTGGCACCCTCGTGGTCGTCGATCCGGTACGTACCCGGACAGCGGAGATGGCCGACGTGCACGTCCCGATTCTTCCGGGCACCGATGCGCTCTTCCTGCTGGCGGTCCTGGCAGTGATCGCCGAGGAGGGGCTGGCCAGAACGGAGCGGATTCCCGAGGTCGTCGACGGCGTGGACGAGGCGCTGGCCATGGCCCGGGAGTTCTCACCCGAATCGGTGGCGGACGCCTGCGGAATCGAAGCCGAGACCATCCGCGCGGTGGCCCGGGGGTTCGCGACGGCCCCGTCGGCCGTGGCACATTCCCGGATCGGCACCTGCATGCAGGAGTTCGGCACGCTGGCGAACTGGCTCGTAGAGGTCCTCACGATCGTCACCGGCAACCTGGATCGTGCGGGCGGCGCGATGTTCTCGCTGCCGGCCGCGGGCGGACCGAACACGTGGCCGGTGACCCGTCCACCGAAGCTCATGTTCGATCGGTGGCGGTCGCGTGTCCGTGACCTCCCAGAAGCGTTGGGCGAGTTGCCCGCGGTGTGTTTCGCCGAGGAGATACTCACCCCGGGGCCGGGGCGGACACGGGCGCTGGTCACCATCGCGGGGAACCCCGCGCGTTCGTTGCCGAACAGCGGTACGGTCGAGGCCGCCCTCGCATCGCTGGAGTTCATGGTGTCGGTGGATTGCTATCTCAACGAGACCACCCGCCACGCCGACGTCATCCTGCCGCCGCCGCCGCTGATGACCCGCGGACACCACGATGTGACGTTGTCGCACTTCCAGATCCGCAACGTCGCCCGCTACACCCCGCCGCTGCTCGCCCTCGGTGACGACGAACTCGCCGAGTGGCAGATCATGCTCCGGCTGGCCGCCATCGCCCAGGGGACCCCGAGCCGGACCGTGGCGGAGATGGACGACGCCGTCGCGGCGGTGGCGGTTCGCCGGGCGGCGAAGCTGTCCGGACGCGACCCCGGCGTCGTCGAGTCGGCGGTCGCCGGACGCACCGGGCCTCAGCGTCTGCTCGACCTGCGCCTGCGCAGCGGGCCGTATGGTGATCGCTTCGACGACGATGGGGGAGGGCTGAGCCTGGCTCTCCTGGAATCGAATCCGGACGGAGTCGACTTCGGTCCGCTGCAGCCACGGCTCCCCGGTGTGCTGCGTACCCCGAACGGCCGGATCGACCTGATGCCTGAGCTGATCACCGCCGACCTGCCGCGCCTGCGGGCGGCGTCGACGGCCTCCCGAGGACTGGTGCTCATCAACCGCCGGCAGCGGCGGGGGATGAACTCGTGGTTGCACAATGCGCTCCCGCAGAACGACGACGGACAGTGCGCGTTGTTGACGAGCCCGCGCGACGCCGTCGAACTCGGGGTCGTCGATGGAGACCTCGTCGCGGTGACCTCGTCGACGAGCACCGTGGTGGCGGAGATCCGCGTCGACGACGCGATGCGCCCGGGCGTGGTGAGCATGCCACATGGCTGGGGTCACCACGGCCCGGGCTTGCGGACCTCGCGCGCGGTGGCTGCCCCCGGCGCGAACTACAACGCATTGGTGACCGAGACCGGGCATCTCGACGTCCCCACCTCGTCGCCGGTCTTCAACGGCATACCGGTGACGGTCACCCTGATGAGCGAGGAGAAGCGCTGATGCCCTATGTGGTCACGCAGAACTGCTGCAACGACGCGACATGTGTCGCCGTCTGCCCGGTCGATTGCATCCATCCGACGCCCGCCGAACGCGAGTACACGCGGACCGAGATGCTCTACATCGACCCGGGGACGTGCATCGACTGCGGCGCCTGTGCCGACGTGTGTCCGGTCGACGCGATCGTGCCCGGCGACTCCACGGGGCCCGATGTGGATCGCTATCTCGAACTCAACGCCGACTACTTCCGGCGGAATCCACGAGACGCCCCGGCAGGTGCGCACGTGCAACCGCTCCCCGTGGCGATCGCCACCGCCGGGGTGACGGATCCGCCGCGGGTGCGGGTCGCGATCGTGGGGTCGGGTCCGTCGGCGTTCTACGCCGCCGAGGAACTGCTGGCGCGCCGGGACATCGACGCCGAGGTCACGATGTTCGAGCGGCTTCCGGTGGCCGGCGGGCTGGTCCGGTTCGGGGTCGCGCCCGATCACTGGCACACGAAAACCGTGGATCGCGTCTTCGGGCGCACCGCGAGGCGCGACGGGTTCACCTTGCATCTGGGTGTCGAGGTCGGCCGCGACGTGACACTCGACGAGGTGTCGGCCCATCACCACGCGGTCATCCACGCCTCGGGCGCCTCTGGGGACCGGCGGCTGGGGATCGCCGGCGAGGACCTCCCGGGCAGCCACTCCGCCCGCGAGTTCGTCGCCTGGTACAACGGTCATCCCGACCACGTCGACCGGACCTTCGACCTGTCGGATGAGCGTGCCGTCGTCGTCGGCAACGGCAACGTCGCCCTGGACGTCGCGCGGATACTCGTGTCGGATGTGGAGGCACTGCGGCGCACCGACATCGCCGATCACGCGCTGACCGCTCTGGCCGGCAGTGAGATCAGGGAAGTGGTGGTGCTCGGTCGGCGCGGGCCCGAGTACGCAGCCTGCACCACCCCGGAACTGATGGCACTCGGTTCGCTGCCCGGCGTCGACGTGATCGTCGACCCGCCGGTGTCGACCGGTCCGGAGGCATCGGCGAAATTGCTTCTCTTGGAGGAGTATTCGCGACGAGTACCGGTGCCCGGGAACAAGCGGATCGTGCTGCGGTTCGAGGCGACCCCGCTGGAGGTCATCGGAACCGTCCGCGTGCGAGGTCTGACCGCGGGCCACACCGGGTCCGGGGAGCGCACCGAGTTCGACTGCGGCCTGGTGCTGCGCGCGGTCGGCTACCGCGGGCTCCCCATCGACGGCCTCCCCTTCGATCCGGTGTCGTCGACGGTCGTGAACGTCGGAGGTCGTGTCGTCGATCCGGCGACGGGATCGCCGTCGCTTGGGCACTACGTCGCCGGCTGGATCAAGCGCGGCGCGACCGGGGTGATCGGAACCAACCGGTGGTGTGCGGTCGAGACCGTGGGTTCCTTGCTCGATGATCTCCGCGGTGGACTGCTGCCCGAACCCGCCGGCAGCGGTGACGATCTGACCGCACTCGTGCGCGAGCGATGCCCGGAGGCGATGGACGGGGCCGACTGGCGGGCCATCGACAGGTGGGAACGCCAGGAGGGCCGCGCTGCCGGGAGGCCACGGGTGAAAGTCGTCGATGCCGAGGCGGCGGTGAACATCGCCCGGACTGCCCGTCTGTCCGGTGTTCCGGGATGAGCGCGCCGGCCCGGCAGGTCCACACCTTCTGCCGCATCTGCGAGCCCGGGTGCGGGCTGCTGGCCACGGTCGACGCCGATCGCATCGTGGGATTGCAACCGGACCCGGATCATCCTGTACACCGCGGCTTCTCCTGCCACAAGGGACCGCACTACCTGGATGTCCATTCCGATCCGGATCGGGTCGATCACCCGCTGCGACGAGTCGGGACCGGCGACCGCCGGGACGGCGACTTCGAGCGTGTGTCCTGGGACGAGGCGGTTCGCGACATCGCCGACCGGCTCGGCGCCATCCGAGACAGGTACGGCCGCAATGCATTGGCGGTGTACCAGGGCAACCCATCGGCGTTCAACGGTCTCTACTATGCGAACGCGGCGCGGATCGCGCGGGGGTTCGACACGCGGATGAGGTTCAGCGCCGGGACCCAGGACACATCGGCCAAGTACGCGGCGAGCGAGGCCGTCTACGGCGCGTCGATGGCACACCCGATTCCGGACCTGCTGCACACCCACTACTTCCTGTGTCTCGGGAGCAATCCGCAGGTCTCCCACATGACGTTGATCCACGTCTCGGATCCGATGGCCAAACTGCGCGCGATCGCCAAGCGCGGCGGGACAGTGCTGTTCGTCAATCCGCGCCGCATCGAGTCGTCGACGCCGGAGACCGGCGACGTGCTGCTGATCACCCCGGACACCGACTTCTACTTTCTGGCCGGGCTCCTGCACGAGATCGTGTTCCGGATCGGATTCGACCGTGGCGCAGTCGAACAGCATGCGCGGGGGATCGACGATCTGCTCGACTTCGTCTCGCGCTACCCGGTGGAGCGGGTCGCCGGGGTCACGGGGATCCCCGCCGAGACCATCGCCCGGGTCGCCGACGAGTTCTGCGCCGCACCGAGTGCGAGCATCTACATGGGCACCGGCGTCAACCAGGGCAGGCTGGGCACGCTCGCCTACTGGATGCTCACCATGGTCAGTCTGTTCTCCGGGAACCTCGGACGCCGCGGCGGCAACATCTACTCGCGAGGCGTCGCCGACGTCGTCCAGAACTCCCGGCGCCGGCGCGCGGACCCGTTCTTCTCCGGTCCGCTCGGGGAGATCCGCACCGTCGGAGGGGATCTCCCCGCCGCCATGCTGCCGGACTTCATCGAGCGCTCCGACGACCCGATCCGTGCCCTGATCGTGGTGTCGGGCAACCCACTTCTGTCGGTCGGCGGTGGAGACCGGTTGCGGCGTGCCCTGGAATCGCTGGAGTTGATCGTCACCGTGGACCTGTATCGCACCGTGACGGGCGAGATCGGGGACTACATCCTGCCTGCGACGGACTGGCTCGAGCGCGAAGACGTCAACTTCCTGAACACGATGGGGGTGGCGATGGAGCCCTACGTCCAATACACCCCCGCTGTCGTCGCGCCGGTGGGGCAACGGCGTGACGACTGGTGGATTCTCTCGCGCATCCAGCAGGAGATGGGTGTACCGAGCCTTCTCGACGACCCGGAGGCCGGCCCTCTCGCGGCGATCGACGCCGTTCTGCGGGAAGCGGACCTGTCCGTCGAGACGCTCAAGGACAAACCATGTCAGACCGAGGTGCTTCCGGAAGCGGTGCCCAGCGATGTCTTCGAAATCGCGGTGCAGCACGACGACGGCCTGATCGACTGCTGTCCCGATCTGTTCCGTCGGTCTTTCGACGATGCCGAACGGATCCTCGAGGGTCTCGTAGCGGAGCCGGACGACCAGCTCAAGCTGATCACCCGGCGCAACCACTTCATGGTGAACAGCTGGCTGCACAATCTCCCGGTTCTGAAACAGGGTGTCCATCAGGACAATCCGCTGTGGATGAACCCCGTCGACATGCGCCGGCGCGATCTCGTGGACGGCGACGACGTCACCGTGCGCAATCTCCATGGCGCTCTGCCGGCCGTGGTCGTCGGGGACGACACCCTGCGCGAAGGCGTGGTGGCGATGACCCATGGCTGGGGCCAGGACCGGGCGCGCGGTCTCGACGTGGCCCGACGCCATCCGGGGGTGAACGTCAACCAACTCGCGCCGTCCGGGGCGAAGGGGTACGACCCCCTCAGCAACCAATCGCATCTCACCGGGATCAACGTCGAGGTGATCCGCCGCTGATCGCGGTGCGGGGTTGCCAACATAACCGAATGCTTTTAGATTAGTCGGTGTGATCCGGGACACCTTCGATCGGTGCGGCCCGGGCCGCCCCGCGCGCCTGACCGAGTCGGCGACGTCCACACCCAAACAGGAGGCTGTACATGAGCGGAACCGTCGTCGACGCACTCGGATTCTGGGCCCGCACGGTGCCGGACCAGGCCGCGATCGACTTCGCCGGCGATGTGGTCACCTACCGCGCACTCGACACCTGGGCAGACGGGGTCGCCCACGACCTGCGGTCTCGCGGCGTCGGAGTAGGCGACCGGGTGAGCTATGTCGGCGTGAACTCGCTGGAGTGGTGTGTCGCCGCCCTGGGCGCCATGAAGGTGGGTGCGATCTCGGCGCCGTTCAACCAACGCATGCTCGCCGGGGAACTGACGGTCCTCGTCGACGACTGCGACCCCGCGGTCGTGTTCTGCGACGCGGACCTGCGCTCTCGTGTGGAGGAGGTGCGCAGCACCCGCGACACGTTCGTCATCGCGGAGTTCGAGGCCGATGTGCGACCGCTGCGCGGCGTCGCGCACCCGGCGTATCGCAGCCCGGTGGTCGAGTTGTCGGACCCCACGGCGATCGTGTTCACCAGCGGGACAACGGGTAAGCCGAAGGGGGTCGTGTTCACGCACGCGACGATCGCCGGGGAGATGCACGAATGGTCACTGATGGAACCGATCCAGCAGAACGGCCTGCGCCCCTTGCTCGTCCTCCCGCTGTTCACGGCCGCGGGCATCATCTGGGGGATCTCACGCACCGTCTTGCACGGCGGGACGTTGCTCCTGCAACCCGGATTCGATCCGGAGTCCGCGCTGCGGGTCCTGATCGGGAGCCGGGCAACGACTCTCACCGGCCCACCGATCCTCTTCGAGCAGATCTCCCGGGTGGCGGGCTTCGCCGATGCCGATCTGGCCCACCTGACCACCGCGCACGTGGGCGGCGCGCGTGTGCCGTCCGCGCTGGTGGGTGTCTGGCTGGACCGCGGTGTCCAATTGCGGCAGATCTACGGGCAGACGGAGATCGGTGGATCGGCCTCGGCGATGCCCCGTGCGGAGGCGGCCGAGCATCCCGACAAATGCGGATTCGGCGGCATCTTCACCAAGATCCGTGTCGTCGACGCCGACGGGAACGACTGCGCCCCGAACTCCGTCGGGCAGATCCTGTTGCGGGGTCCGGGCATGATGCCGGGGTATTGGCGTAATGAGGACGCGACCCGCGCGGCACTGATCGACGGTTGGCTGCACACCGGCGACCTCGGCACACTCGACGAGAACGGCTATCTGACTTTCGTGGACCGTCTGAAGGACATGATCATCTCCGGCGGTCTGAACATCTCCCCGGTGGAGATCGAACAGGTGATCAACCGGATCCCCGGAGTCGAGGAGGTGGCGGTGATCAGCGTTCCCGACGACAAGTTCGGCGAGACACCCGCGGCGGTGGTCAAAAAGGTCGAGGGCCTCACCGAGGTCGACATCGTCGAATTCTGCAACCGCAACCTCGCGGACTACAAGGTGCCACGGTACGTGGTCTTCGTCGACGAGGGTCTCCCGCGAATGCCCAGCGGAAAGATCTCCAAGCGGCAGCTCCGGGATACGTACTCCGATGTCCCGCAGACCTATCCGAAGGTCAGGTGAGGTCGTGGATCGCGCGGAACGGGTCGCGGTCGTCACCGGGGGCGGGCGGGGCATCGGCGCCGCGATCTCGCGACGACTGGCTGCGGAAGGGCATGCGGTTGCGGTCAACTACGCCTCCGGCGCGGCGGCGGCCCAAGAGGTGGCGGGTGAGATCGTCGCGGCCGGCGGACGCGCGGTCGCCATCCGTGCCGACGTCTCGGATGCCGCTCAGGCGGAGAAGCTGATCGCCGAGGCGGCACGGGTGCTCGGCCCGCCGACCGTACTGGTCAACAACGCGGGGATGAATCTCGCAGCGTCGGCGCGCAAGCAGTCTCCACACGAGTGGGATCGGGTCATCGGCGTCAATCTCAGCGGTGCGTTCTACTGTGCGCACGCGGCTCTGCCTGCCATGTACGACGCCGGGTGGGGTCGGGTCGTCTTCCTGAGCAGTCCGTCCGGCGGGCGGCGACCGTCGCCGGGGATGAGCGCCTACTCGGCCGCCAAGGCCGGCCTCGTGGGGATGACCCGTTCGCTGGCGCAGGAGGTCGCCCGCCGCGGCATCACCGTGAATGCCGTCATGCCGGGGTTCGTCGAGACCGACATCATCGCCTCGGGCGGCGAGAACGCCGCGGCGAACCTGGCCGCGCACTGGCCGCGGATTCCCGCCGAGTCCATCGCGGCGACGATCTCCTTCCTGGTCGGCGAGGACGGCCGGCACGTCTCCGGCGAGGAGGTCGGAGTGTGGCTCGGCGGGCCCGTGGGGGTCTGACCGCGGCCCGGGGCTACCGCCGGTGTTGCGCGGCCGCGGCGTCGGCTTCCGCGCGGTAGTTCCGCGGCCACGCCTTGCCCAGGGTGAGACCGCCGTCGACGATCATGTTCTGTCCGGTGATGAAGGAGGCGTCGTCGGAGACGAGATAGCCGATGGCACCGGCGATGTCGTCTCCCTCACCCGCCCGGGGGACGGGTTGGAACGATGCGAGCCCCCGGCGTACGGTCTCGATGCTGGCGTCCAGGTCGTCACCGTCCAATCCCGCACCGCTGCCGACGATCCGGGTGGCGACGCCACCCGGGGTCACCGCGTTGACGCGGATACCGAACTCGGCCAGTTCGCGCGCCGCGGTGCGGGTCAGCGCGAGAACCGCGGCCTTCGCGGCGCCGTACGGATGGGGGCCGAACCCCGTACGCAACCCGGCCACCGACGAGACGTTCACGATGGTGCCGAATCCCTGGTAGCGCATGACACGCGAGGCATGTTTGGTGCCGAAGAACGCGCTGCGTGCGAGCACGGCGAACGCCGAATCCCAGTCCTCGGCGGACGTGTCGGCGATGTAGGTCCAGTTGCCGACCCGGCCGGCGTTGTTGATCATCGCGTCCAGACGGCCGAAGCGGGTGGTGGCCTCCTGAACCGCTGCAGCGACATCGTCTTCGTCGGTCACGTCGGCGTGGATGTGGACCGCGCGGTCGCCGAGAGCGGCCGCGACGGCCACGGCGCGCTCGTCATCGATGTCGGCCACCACCACTCGCGCGCCCCGGGCTGCCAGCAGGCCGCAGGTGGCTGCGCCGATCCCGCTGGCGCCGCCGGTCACCACGGCGACCTTTCCGTCGAGTCCGTTCATGGCGTTGGCCCTTTCCGCGAGTGCTCCGTGGTCTTCGATCTTGAGGAATTAATCTAAAGACATTAGCCTGAATTCGAGACGCGCACCACGGAATCGGGCGCGCCGCGAACGCGAGGAGAATGCCGCATGCCGGATGCGATCGTGACCGAGAGGCCCCGCCCGGGCGTTCTGCTGATTCGGCTCGACCGGCCGGACGCGTTGAACGCGATGAATGCTCGGTTGGTCGAGTCCTTGCACGAGGTGCTTGCGGAGGTGCGCCACGACTCCGAGACGCGCGCGATCGTGCTCACCGGAAACGGCCGGGCCTTTTGCGCCGGGATCGATCTGCGCGGTTATGGCGAACCACCCGGCGCGCGAGAAGGCGAGGGACGGGCGCAGGCCGGCATGCGGGTGCAACAACACATCGCCTCACTGATGGAGGCGTTCCGTGGGGCTCGGCCACCGGTGATCGCCGCTGTCAACGGGGCCGCCGCCGGCGGAGGGATGGCCCTGGCGCTGATGGCCGACGTCCGGATCATGTCCGACACGGCATCCATGCATGCCTCGTTCATCAACCGCGGGCAGTCGAGTTGCGACATCGGGGTGAGCTGGTTGCTCCCCAGGATGATCGGGTTCGCCCGGGCCGCCGAGATCATGCTCACCGGGCGGCCGGTGGACGCCGCCGAATGCGAGCGTGTGGGCATCGTCTCGAGATCGGTTCCGTCCGAACAGATCGTGGACGAAGCCATCGGCATCGCGGAGAACGTCGCGCGGAACAGTCCATTCGGGGTGTGGATGACCAAGGAAGTGATGTGGTCGAACCGAGTCTCCGCGCGGCGATGGACCTGGAGAACCGGACGCAGATCCTGGCGGCGATGACCAGAGACCATCGCGAGGCGGTCCTGTCATTTCTCGAGAAACGGCCTGCGGTCTACCGGAATCACTGAGCAGTCATCCCTGCCGGAGTCACTGGGCGACAACGGTATCGGCGAGAAGTAGCAGAGAGGCAGTGGTGGCATGAAGGTCGGTGTGATGGCCGGGTACTGGGGAGCGGGACCGCCGCGGCGGATCGAGCAGACGCTCGCCGAGGCCGAGGCGCTCGGCGTGGACAGCTTCTGGACCGCGGAATCCTATGGCTCCGATGCTCTGACGCCACTGGCGTGGTGGGGCTCGCGGACGTCGACCATCGCGCTCGGCACCTCCGTGTGCCAGATGGCCGCGCGCACGCCCACCGCGCTGGCGATGGCGGCGCAGACGATCGACCATCTGAGCGGCGGACGGCTCATCCTCGGCATCGGGGCGTCGGGGCCACAGGTCGTCGAAGGATGGTACGGCGCACCGTATCCGCGCCCACTGGAGCGCACGCGTGAGTATGTGTCGATAATGCGTGCGGTGTGGGCGAGGGACGAGCCGGTCACGTTCGACGGCAGGCACTTTCAACTGCCGTTGGACGGGGGCACCGGATTGGGGAAGCCGTTGAAGTCGATCGTGCACCCGCTCCGGGCCGACATCCCGGTGTACATGGGTGCCGAGGGGCCGAAGAACGTGGCCCTCGCCGCGGAGATCGCCGACGGTTGGACACCGCTGTGGTTCTCGCCGAAGACCGATGAGTTCTACCGTGCCGCGCTGGCGGACGGGTTCGCCCGCGAGAGCGCGCGCCGGACGGCCGACGACTTCGAGATCGCCAACGTGTGCTGGCTCGCGGAGGACGACGACGTCGAACGGGCGGCCGCGCGGCTGAAGCCCGTGGTGGCGCTCTATGCCGGGGGTATGGGCGCCAAGGGGGCGAACTTCCACAATGACGTCTTCGTCCGCATGGGATGGGGAGAGGCGTGCGCCGAGATCCAGTCGCTCTACCTGACCGGCCGCGCCGATCTCGCCGCCCAGGCGGTCCCCACCGCCATGGTCGAGGACGTCGCGCTGGTGGGGCCGGTCGACAAGATCTGTGAGGACATCGTGACCAGATGGAAGCCGACCTGTCTGACGACGTTGATCCTGGGCGGTTGGCCGCGTCGCGAAGAGTCGAGACACCGGATTCTCGAGGCCATCCGGGCCTGAGGTCGGTCAAGCTTCTGCCCTCCCTGATCCGGTTGCATCACAACGCAACTGCTTCCTGAGGTGTGATGGCGACCAGCCACGAACCAACTGCTGCTCTCGGATCGGGGAGCGATGGCTGAGATTTCCCGGTTCGGCACAAAACGAACGACGTTAGATTAAAGTTCGCAGGGTCACTGTCCTTTTCGGGCGCAATGCCCGGTACCGAAGGCGAAGGATCTCATGAGTCAGACCACATCATCGGCGAGCCGGGACAGTTCCCCGGCGACGCCACCCACCACGCCCGATATGTCGAAGAAGGCCGGCCGGGCGGCGTTCGTCGGGACATTGTTGGAGTACTACGATTTCAGTCTCTATGCGTCCGCGGCATCGGTGGTGTTCGCGAGTGTGTTCTTCTCTGGATCGAGTCCGTTCCTCGGCACCCTGCAGGCGGTGGGGACGTTCGCCATCGGTTTCGTCGTGCGTCCCGTCGGCGGTGTGATCCTGGGCAGCCTCGGAGACCGATACGGGCGCAAGCGCATCCTGGTCCTCACGCTCGTCCTGATGGGCGCGGCGACCATGCTGGTCGGTGTGCTGCCGAGCCACGGCCAGATCGGCTGGCTCGCTCCGTTGATGCTGGTGATCCTGCGGGTCGTCCAAGGTATCGGGGCCAGCGCCGAGTACGGCGGCGCGACCCTTGTCGCCGTCGAATTCGCGCCGCAGCGCAAGCGCGGCCTGCTCGGGTCGTTGCCCGGTATGGGCGCGGCGCTCGGCGGTGTGCTGGGAACGAGTGCGCTGCTGCTCTGCTCGACGGTCATGTCCGAGGATGTGTTCATGAGCTGGGGCTGGCGTATTCCGTTCCTGTGCAGCGGTTTCATCCTCGCGTACGGGTTGTGGTTGCGACGTTCGCTGCCCGAGACGCCGGAGTTCCATCGGATCGAGGACACCGGCGGGCCGGCACGCACCCCCGTCCGTGACGTCATCAACCAGCAGCCGATGGCGCTGCTCGTGGTGATGGTGATGGCCATCGGGATGACCGGCATCGGCTACTTTTACCTCGTGTTCATGGGCACCTTCGGTGCCAATCAGCTCGGGCTGGGTAGTACCGACATCTTGATCGGTCTGATCGCCGCGCAGGTGGCGAATGCGTTGCTGATCCCGGTGTTCGGGGGACTGTCCGATCGTGTGGGCCGGCGGGTCATCATCATGGGCGGGTTCGTCTACAGCGCGGTGTTCGCATGGCCCGCGTTCTGGTTGCTCTCCGAGTACGGGTCCTCGGCCGTGTTCTGGCTCGTTCTCGCCCTGGGCAACGGTCTGGGCGTGGGCATGGTCTTCGGGCCGATGGGTGCCTATGTGACCGAGTTGTTCCGGTCTCGGCATGTGTTCAGCGGACTGGGGCTCGGCCGGGAAGCCGGAAACGCGCTCGGCGCCGCGATCGTGCCGCTCGTCGCGGTGCCGCTCGCCTTCGACGACACGACCGTGTGGCTCAGTGTGTTGCTGTGCGCCATAGCCCTTCTCGGCCTGGGGGCGGCATGGTTGTCCCGCGTCGGCCCGGAGGTGGGCGCCGACGCGGTCCTCACATCCGGAGATCCTGGTCGAGGAACTCGATGAGTCCTTCGCTGAGGACGTCGTTGTCGTCGCCGCTGACCATGTGTCCGGCGCCGCCGACATCGATCTGACGGGCGGTCGGGATCAACCGGAGGAGGTCGCGTGCGTCTTCCGGACTGACCACGTCGGATTGCGCTCCCCGGATCAGCAGCGTGGGCACGGTGATCGCCCGCGCTGCTGTCCGCGCCTGCTCCTCCCGAACGCCGGCCTGCTCGGGGCTGTTGGACCGGTCCGCCATCATCCGCGGGTCCCAGTGCCAGTACCACCGCCCGTCGCGTCGTCGCAGATTCTTGCGCAGTCCGTCCGGACGCGGGGGCCGGCGTCGGTGCGGGTTGTAGGCGGCGACCGCCGCGGCGGCGGCGTCCAGCGAGTCGAAGCCCGCCAGGCCGTCCCGCATGAAGGTCGAGATCTTCTCCAGGCCCTCCGGTTCGGCGCTCGGCGTGATGTCGACCAGGACGAGACCGCGGGCGAGCGTCGGGTCGGCGCCCTGCGCGATCAGCGAGGCCATGCCCCCGAGCGAGGCGCCGATGAGGACCGGGCGCGTGTCCAGCGACGCAACGACCGCTGCCAGGTCCCGGGCGTGCGCGGCGATCGAGTAGTCACCGTCCGCCGCCCAGTCGCTGTCCCCGTGGCCCCGGGCGTCGATCGTCATCGCGGTCCAGCCGTGTTCGGCGAGCCGTTGTCCGGTGCGCTGCCACGAATGCCGCGTCTGACCGCCGCCGTGCAGGAGGAGCGCGGTCCCGGTTGAGGGTTGCGCCGTCGGATCCCAACGATCGGCCGCCAGGGTGACGCCGTCCCCGCGTAGGCGGATGGCGCTGGTGGTGTCGGACATGGTCGTTCCCTCCGTCGATGATGCACGCATCAAACTAACGGTATAAGTTTTGTGGACATACGACAACGGAAGGGGCTCCAGGGGTGAACCGTCCCGAAGGCACCGCGGCGTCGAACCGCTGGGCGGTCGCGGCCCTCTGCTTCGCCGTGACGACGATGTCCGTCCTACAAGCCGCGGTCGTTCCGGTGATCCCGACGATGTCGACGCAACTGGGGGTCGGACCCGCCGAGATCGGATGGGTCCTGACCGCCAATCTGCTCTCGGCGGCGATCTGTACGCCGGTGCTCAGCAAGCTCGCGGACCGCCGCGGGGGACGACGCGTCCTGATCGCCATCCTCGTCGTGGTCGTCCTCGGTTCCGTGCTGTGCGTAGTGGCCGCGAACCTGCCGCTGCTCGTGATCGGGCGCGTCCTGCAGGGCTCGGCGTTCGCCATCTTCCCGATCGGCGTCGCGGTGCTCCGCGAGACCTCGGACCACCGCAAACTCGCGCACGCCATCGGGCTGATGTCGGGGATGATGGCGGGCGGCGCGGGGCTGGGGATGGTGGCCGCCGGCGTGTTGGTCGCGGGCGACGGGCCCTACCAGCGGGTCTTCTGGATGTTGCTGGCGCTGAGCGTCCTCGCGCTCGGCTGGGTGTCCGTTGCGGTCCCTACGACGCCGGGCGCGGCAGTGCCGGGCCCCGGGGCCGACGTGGCCGGTGTGCTCCTGCTCGCGATCGGCCTCTGCGCGGTGTTGCTGGCACTCGCCGAAGGCCCGCGCCGATCGGTCGGGCTCGCCGTCGGAGTCGGTCTCGGAGGCCTGGCGTGCCTCGGGCTCTGGTGTCTCCACGAGCGCCGGGCCGGTGCGCCCCTGGTGCCGCCCAGCGCGCTGGCCGGACGGCGGGTGACTCCCGCGCACATCGCCGCGGCGCTCGTGGGAGCCGCGATGTACTTCCAGTTCCTCGGTATCGCGCAGTTCGTCCAGGCAGAACCGGATGTCGCCGGTTACGGTTTCGGGGCGAGTGTGCTGGCGGCGAGTGTGGTGTTCCTGCTCCCCGGCGCCGGCGCCGGGTTCGTCGCCGCCGCGGTGAGTGGGCGACTCATCCACCGGTTTCGCGGAGACCGGATCCTCGCGGCGATGTGCGTCATCGGTGTGATCGCGTTCGTGCTCCTCGTCCTCGCCCGCGACCGGCCGTGGCAGCTGATCGTCGCGGCCGTCGTGGTCAATGTCTTCGTCAGTGGCTCCTACGCGGCACTGCCGTCCTTGTTGACCGACGCGGTACCGGCGGCGGACACGGCGGTTGCCAATGGTGTGAACGCGATCGCGCGGATCGTCGGCAGCTCGATCGCGAGCGCGACGGTGGCCTCCCTCTTCGCGACCCTCACGGTCACGGGCGGAGCCCACCCGTCGGAGACGGCGTACGGCCTGGTCTTCGCACTCGGTGGCGCCGCCGCCGGAGCCGCAGGCGTCGTCGGTCTGATGTCTCGTCCAGGACGGAAGGGTGTCGAGGCCGCGGCGACCGCTGCGATACATCGGACAGAAGGTGTCAGTTGTTGACCTAATGCCGTTCGGTTATTAAGCTGTGCTGTGATCCGCTTCACAGGCGGCGCAGTGGTGTGGTCCGCGCTGGTCCGCCGCGATTTTCTCGAGGAGAACTGCCTTTCATGACAATCACAGAACAAGCCACCGATCCACTCGCCACCGTGGCCGATCGCGACCAGGTGTTCATCGGCGGCCGGTGGGTCGACTCGTCGGGTGACGAGTGGATCGAAGTCGTCGATTCGTACTTCGAGCGCACCGCCGCACGCGTACGGGCCGCGACTGCCGACGACATGGCACGCGCGGTCGAGGCGGCGCGGACCTCGTTCGATGAGGGGACGTGGGCGCGCATGCCGATCGCCGAGCGGGCCGCGGTCATCGACACCATCGCCGACCGGTTGGAGGCACGGGTTGCCGAGCTGACCACGCTGGGGATCGTCGAGGTCGGCGTGCCGGTTCCGGTGAGCGCGATGACGCAGCAGATGACGGTGGGGCTGTTCCGCGCGGTCGCCGAGGAGGCCCGGAAGGTGAACCTGCGCGAGGATCGGACGCGCGCCGACGGCGGGATCTCGCGCATCCTCAAGGAGCCGAGCGGAGTGGTCGCCGCGATCATCCCGTGGAACGGACCCATCGGCACGATTGCGTTCAAGGTGATCCCGGCACTGGCGGCGGGTTGTTCGGTAGTGCTCAAGACCTCGCCGGAAGCCCCGCTGTCCCCGTCCGTGTTCGCCGACGTGGTCGGTGAACTCGTCGACGAGGGCGTAGTCCCCGAGGGCGTCCTCAGCGTCCTCGTCGCCGACCGCGAGGTCTCCGAATTGCTCGTCACCGACCCGCGGGTCGATCACATCACCTTCACCGGGAGCACCGCGACCGGTCGCCGGATCATGAACCTCGCCGGCGATCGGGTCGCGAAGGTCTCCCTGGAACTCGGCGGCAAGTCGGCGGCCATCATCCTCGACGACGCCGACCTGAACACGGTCATGCAGAACCTGCCGATGGCCGGGTGCCTACAGTCCGGCCAGGCCTGTATCGCCCTGACCCGCGTCCTGGTCTCGGCTGCGCGACACGACGAGGTCGTCGAGGCCTACAAAGCGGCGCTCGGCATGATCCCCATCGGAAACCCCTGGGAGGAAACGAATTTCCTCGGACCGTTGACCTCGGCGCGTCAGCGCGACCGCGTGGAGGGTTACATCGAGGCGGCGCGCAAGGAGGGCGCCGAGATCGTCCATGGGGGTGGCCGCGTCGGCGACCAGGGCTTCTTCGTGCAACCGACCCTTGTCGACAACGTACGCAACGACATGACCATCGCGCAGGAAGAAGTCTTCGGTCCGGTGATCTCGATCATCACCTATGAAGACGAGGACGATGCCGTGGCCATCGCCAACGACTCCGAGTACGGCCTCTCGGGTGCGGTGTTCACGTCCGACATCGAACACGGATTCGAAGTGGCGCAACGTATTAGGACCGGAACGGTGAACGTGAACGCGTCCGTCATCGACTTCACGCTGCCGTTCGGTGGCTACAAACAGTCCGGTGTCGGACGTGAAGGGGGCCCCGAAGGGCTCGACGAGTTCTTCGAACTCAAGACGGTCCATCTCCCGGCGCCCCAGCCGGAGGCCTAGTAGCAAACCCTCCCGCATGCCGAAACGGCGTGGCGCCTGCCACGCCGTTTCGGCATGCCTGCTATCCGCCGGGTCTTCGCGAGAGGCGATCGGTCTCCGTAAAGCATTGTCACAAAACCGTTCTCGAAACTCCGAGCTGCTGACAAATATCGCTTGACGTCTCATGTCTTTCGGCTTACGGTGGGGACCGAAGGTGGCGGGCGTCACATCAGCGAGATGTTCTTCTCGGGCACCTCATCCCCGGATCCGGCGGTATCGCGTTGTCCGCGAATGCCTTTAGACAGATGCCGGTCCGTTCAACGAGAGCAAGGAATCGAAAGTCATGAAGCTTGAAGGCAAGGTAGCGCTGATCACCGGCGCGGGTTCCGGACTCGGCAGGCAGTCCTCGCAGCTCTTCGCGGGCGAAGGCGCGAAGATCGCGGTGGTCGACATCGACGCCGATCGTGCCGAGCAGACCGCGAAACTGGTCGAGCAGCAGGGTGGCGATGCCATCGCCATCACCGCCGACGTCGCGGACAAGTCCGCGATCACCGCCGCGGTCGATCAGACCGTCGAGCACTACGGCAAGCTCGACATCGCTTGGGCGAACGCCGGAGTCGTCTCCCGCGGCGGTGTGCCCAGCGTCGCCGGCGGCGAGCAGGTCGACTTCGAGGACCTGACCGAGGAGGACTGGAACAACGTCCTCGGCGTGAACCTGAGTGGCGTGATCTTCACCGCGCAGGCTGCGGTTCCCGCGCTCAAGCGCAACGGTGGCGGCACGATCATCGCCACCTCGTCGGCGGCTTCGTTCGTCGCCTACCACCAGATCGCGCTGTACTCGGCGACCAAGGCCGGGGTCAACGGTCTGGTCCGGGGCCTCAGTCTCGATCTGGGTCCCTACGGCATTCGCGTCAACGGCATCGCGCCGGTCCATGGCATGTCGCCGAACTTCCTGATGCCTGCCGGCTCGCCGGTCGTCGGGCAATCGTACGAAGAGGTCGCCGGCCCGTGGGATCCGTACGTGTCGCCGATCCCGCTGAAGCGCAATCGCCCCCCGTCACTGGTCGACAACGCGAAGATCGCCCTGTTCCTCGCGTCGGATGACTCGGCCTACATGTCCGGTCAGGTGATCGGCTCGGCCGACGGCGGAACGCTCTCACGCGTGGGCATGTGGTTCCCGGAGGACCTCGACCAGAAGAACCCGAACGCCTAGTCATGTCCCCCCAGCCCAGCACCCTCACCGTGGATCGCGTGGCGTGCGCCGGGCATGGCCTCTGCTACGGGGTCGCCCCCGATCTGATTGATGCCGACGATCAGGGCGACCCCGTGGTGCCCGACCGCCCTCTCGAGCAGGACGAAGCAGCCCTGGCCAGAGATGCCGTCGCCATGTGTCCAGAACGCGCACTGGCGCTGCAGACCATCGAACCCACCACACCCAAGGACTAGTGATGACAACTACGGAACGGTCCCGCGAGGATGTCACCGTCGACTTCGACGTGTACGACCAGTCCATCGCAGCCCCGATCGATCGATTCCAAGAACGTGCGGCAGAACTCGCCGCGAAGGGTCCTGTCGTGTACTCGCCTCTGTACGGCGGGCACTGGATCGTCACGCGCTACAACGAGATCCATGAGGTCTTGCGTGACGCGGAGACCTTCTCCAGCTACCCCAACAACCTCGTGACCAACGAGGCCTTCGGGAAGTTCATCCCGATCGAGCTCGATCCCCCGGAGCACACGGGTTATCGCAAAGCGTTGCAGCCCCTGTTCGGTCCGGCGCGGATGAAGAAGCTGACGGATGAGATCCGGGGCGTGGTCAACGACCTGCTCGACGGTTTCGCCGCGAGAGGCGAGGCCGAGTACATCTCCGCGTTCGCCCATGAGCTACCGGCCCGGATCTTCCTGGCGCTCATGGATTGGCCCATCGAGGACGCGCCGCTGTTCACCGAGGCGACCGACGTCGTCCTGTTCGGCAAGCCCGGCGGCACCGAGGAGGAATCCCTCGAGGCGCGCGGCATCGCCGGCATGCAGATGCTCGGCTACTTCCAGAAGATGGTCGACGAGCGGCGCGCCAACCCGGGTGACGACGTCACCTCGCAGCTCATCCACACCGAGGTGGAGATGCAGGACGGGCTGCGTCTGCTCACCGACGAAGAGCTCAATCGCATGTTCTTCCTCCTGCTCATCGCGGGACTGCACACGGTGCAGGGCTCGCTCGCCTGGGCGATCGTCCACCTGGTGAACAATCCGGATCAGCGTCAGGGCATCATCGACGACCCGGACATGATCCCGACCGCTGTCGAGGAGATCCTGCGCATCGAGGCCGCCGTCGTTCCCGGACGCCGCGCGACCCGCGACGTCGAACTGGGCGGGGTGACGATTGCCGAGGGTGAACAGCTCATCCTGATGCTGTGCTCGGCCAATCGTGACGGGGACGAGTTCGACGATCCGGAGGCGCTGGACCTGACCCGCAAGCCGAACCGTCACCTGGCCTTCGGCGGAGGCGCGCACCGCTGTCTGGGTTCGCACCTGGCGCGGATCGAGCTGACGATCGCTCTCGAAGAACTGCATCGGCGCATCCCGGACTATGAACTCGTCGAGTCCGATCCGCCGGTGTTCCATGCCAGCCAGGTCCGCGGGTGCGTGCGGATGCCGATCCGGTTCACGCCCGAGTCCTGACCGGCCGGTGGTGTGCCGGCCACCGAATCGGCCGGTGCGGCGGGTTGCCTCTCACCTCCCCGCCGCACCGGCTCACCATCGGATCGCGTCCGCTGATTGCCGGTTAAAACTTATTCCTGTAGGTTTAAGGAGTGTCGCCCCGGCCCGGGCGAGCACTGTCCCACTCGCAACAACCGCTCCATCACGGAGGGAATCATGACCACTTCGCTTCCCCGTCAGGATCGAATCCGTCGCGCGCTCGAGCATCTGCGCAACGAGACGACCGACGAGTTCGACGACATCGTGCAGTTCGAACCCGACGAGTTCACCGACCCGGTGCTCGCCAAGGACGAGCGCGACCACATCTTCGGCCGCGTGCCGTCGATCGTCGCGCACGGAAGCGAGATCTCGCGGCCGAACGACTTCGTCACGGTGCAGATGCCGCGCAACAACATCATCGTCGTGCGGCAGAAGGACGGCAGTGTCCGGTCTTTCGTGAACCTGTGCCGTCACCGCGGGGCGATGTTGGAGCAGAGCGAGAAGGGGCGCTGCCGCATCTTCTCGTGTGGCTACCACCGGTGGTCATACGATCCGGACGGTTCGCTCCGGACGATCACCCGCGACTCGACCTTCGGCGAGGTGGACCGTAAAGAGCACGGCCTCATCGAGATCCCCACCGAAGAGCGCCACGGATTCATCTGGGTCGTGGACAACGCGCATGCGGAGATCGACGTGGCGTCGTGGCTGGGTCCCGACATCGATCCGATGCTCGCCGAGTACGAGATGGACAAGCTCGTGTGCTTTCGGGCCGGCGGATTCGACGAACCCACCAACTGGAAGATCATGCAGGACGCGTTCCTGGACGGCTACCACATCCAGTACGCACACCCGAACACCGCCGGGAAGATCATCCACACCAACGTGATGGCCTTCGAGGACTTCGGCCGACACTGCCGGTTCATCGCCCCGCGCAAGTCGATCGACCKTTTCCTCGAAGAAGATCCCGGCGACATCCCACTCGACAAGTTCGTGACCGAGACGCACTTCCTGCTGCCCAACAGCACGTTGCTGCGTCAGCCGGACCATTTCCAGCTGCTGACCTTCCGGCCGCATCCCACCGACCCCACGAAGTCGCGGATGGAGCAGCGTCTCCTGGTGCCCAAGGTCGAGGACAGCGGCATGACGCCGGAGAAATGGGACCGGATCTGGAACAAGAACTGGGACATCCTGCTTGCCGTGCTGCATCAGGAGGATTTCCCCCTGCTGCGCGACTCGCAGCGCGGTATGGGCAGCGCCGATGCCGGCGACATGCTGCTCGGGCGCAACGAGATCGCGAATCAGGTCTTCCGCCGGGAGACCAAGAAGCTCGTCGCGCAGGGACGCGCCGAACTGAACGCCTGACGAGGGGGCCGGGATCGGCGAAAGCCGGCCCCGGCCGTCACCGTCCGATTTATCCTATATGTGTTGGGCGGGTTCGGGATCCGCCGTGCCGCATCGAATTCAGTTGCCACAGAGAAGAAAGTACGAACATGACCGCAACCATCGGCAAGGCACTCGACTGGTGGGCCCGGACCAAGGGCAACACCACTGCCGTGGTGTTCTCCGGTTCGCAGATCTCCTACCGCGCGTTGCGTGACTGGAGCAGCCGTATCGCCCGTCTTCTCGTCGAGACCAGGGGAGTCGCGCCCGGGAACCGGGTCGGACTGCTCGGCCCGAATTCACTCGAGTGGCCTGCGGCCGCTCTCGGGGTGCTCAAGGCCGGTGGTGTGCTGGTGCCGCTGAACAGTCGCTATCGTCCCGCAGAACTGCGCAAGATCGCCGACGAAGCCGGAATCGACGTCGTCGTCGTCGCTCCCGGTTTCGAGCAACTCGCCGAGGACACCGCAGCGGTGGGGCGGCCGTTCGCGATCGTCTCGTATGCGGAGCTCGAAGACCTGCGGGACGGTGGAATCGACGACTACCGGGTGGATCTCGAACCCGATGAGCCGACGACGATCCTGTTCACGAGTGGGTCGACGGGTCTGTCCAAGGGGGTCGTCCTGACCAACCGGACGCTGATGTCGATCGTCTTGGAGAACACCCTCACCGAAGAGGGTTTCCGTCCGGGTACGACCACACTGCTCGTGCTGCCGCTCGCCTTCACCCCCGGTCTGGTGTACGGCCTCCTCATCACCACGGTTCTGGGTGGGACCTTGGTGGTGGAACCCGAGCTCAACCCCTCGAATGCCGTCACGCTTCTCGAAAAGCACACGGTCCAGGCAATTTTCGGTGTCCCACTCATCTTCGAGGCCATCTCCCGGGCACCGGAGTTCGCCGACGCCGACCTGTCTTCCCTGAAGACCGCCATCGTCGGAGGGGCGGCCGTGCCGGCGCAGCTCCTCAAGCGGTGGGCGGACAAGGGTGTCCTGCTGCGCCAGATCTACGGCATGACCGAAGCCGGCGGCGTGGCCACTGCGACGGTCCGCGAGGAGGCCTTGGAGTTCCCGGACCGCTGTGGCACCGGATCCATCTTCACCGAGGTCAAGGTCTTCAACTCCGACGACGAGCCTGCCGCGCCCGGGGAGGAGGGCGAGCTCGTGGTCCGCGGGCCGGGCGTGACCCCGGGTTATTGGAACGACGTAGAGACCACCGCGCAGGCCATCCGCGGCGGATGGTTGCACAGCGGCGATCTGGGCGTCGCCGACGAGGAGGGCCGGGTCAAGTTCGTGGACCGGCTCAAGGATCTGATCATCTCCGGCGGAATCAACATCTCGCCGGTGGAGCTGGAGATCGCGATCGGTGCCATCGACGGGGTCGAGGAGGTCGCGGTGATCGCCGCGCACGACGACAGGTTCGGCGAGACGCCGGCCGCGATCGTGACCGTGTCGCAGGACATGGACGCGACGACCATCGTCGAGCACTGCAAGCAGGTGCTGGCCGATTTCAAGGTTCCGCGCTACGTCGTCATCCGCCAGGACCCGCTGCCTCGGCTGCCCAGTGGCAAGATCGCCAAGACCGTCATCCGCGACGAGTACAAGGACGTCGACACCAGGTTCGATCGCATCCGCTGACCCACGCACCAGCAGACGAGGCCATCGCCCTCCCGGGCGTGGCCTCGTCTGTTGTCTGTTCATCGCGGTCCGTAGGATTTGCGTCCGTCCTGCTTTTGCAGATGGGTGGACACAGAACGAGATCTGTATCTTGTATCATTGCCTCAGGAGGTGGACATGGCGCGCAGGAAGACGGGCAACGTTCTCAGTGAGGATGTGGACGAGGCCCGCAAGCAGATCATGGTCGCCGCGGAGCGCGTGTTCCAACGGTACGGCGTCGCGAAGACGACGATGGACGACATCGGCAAGGAGGCCGGGGTCTCGCGCCCGACGGTCTACCGGTATTTCAAAGACCGTGACGCCCTCATGTCGGCCTTGATCGAGCGGCGATCCCGCCTGCTGTTCGACAAGGCCCGGAAGTACCTTCTCGAGCACGAGACATTCGCCGATCAGCTTGTCGAGGGGTTGATCTTTCTGGTCGAGCGAGGTCGCCGCGATCCGCTGATCCGGATCCTGGTGAGTCCGGAACACATGCAGTTGGCCGAATCGCTGGTCGGCAGTTCGGGTCTCGCGGCGCGGCTGACCGCGGAGATGTGGGACCCGATCATCGAGCGCGCGATGGACCGGGGCGAGATCCGGCGGGATCTCGACAAGGAGAAGATCGCCGAATGGATCGCACTGGTCCAGTTCATCCTCGTCGGCCGGTTGGATTTCGATCGACCCGACGATCCGCAGCATCGGGAGATGTTGCACAACTTCGTGCTTCCGGCGTTCCTGCCGACCGTCGTGCCCGCAGAGGTTCAGCAACAACGCTGAACGCGTGGGCTTGTCGCCGGACACGGATGGTGGCGTGTCCGGCGACAAGCGCGTCTAGCCGCGGATCAGATCGCGGTGGATGATCTCTTTCATGATCTCGTTGGTGCCGCCGTAGATCCGCTGGATACGCGCGTCGATGTAGGCTTTGGCGACCGGATACTCCATCATGTAGCCGTACCCGCCGTGCAGCTGCACTCCCGCATCGATGACCTTGTCCTGCAGGTCGGTGGCCCACAGTTTGGCCTTCGCGGCATCGACCGCGGTCAGCGTGCCCTTGTTGTACTCACGTACGCATCGGTCGATGTACGCCCGGGACACCTCGATCGCCGTACGCAGTTCGGCGAGGGTGAACCCGAGTCCCTGGAACTCGCCGACGGGCTTGCCGAAGGCCTTGCGCTCCTTGACATAGGTGAGGGTCCAGTCGAAGACCGCCTCCGCCGACACCTGTGCGGCGATACCGATCCCGAGCCGCTCCAGGGGCAGGCTCTGCATCAGGTAGGCGAACCCGGCGCCCTCGTCGCCGAGCAGGCTCGTGGCGGGTACGCGTACCTCGTCGAACGACAGCTCGGCGGTGTCCTGCGCGTGTAGCCCGACCTTGTCCAGCTTGCGGCCGCGCGTGAATCCCGGGGTCCCGTCTTCGACCACGAAAAGACTGAAGCCACGAGAGCCGGCATCTGCGTCGGTCTTGGCGAAGACGATCACGAGATCGGCGAGGATGCCGCTGGTGATGAAGGTCTTCGAACCGTTGATCACCCAGTCGGTGCCGTCGCGCCGCGCGGTGGTGGTGATCGCACGGAGGTCGCTGCCGGCCGCCGGCTCGGTCATCGCGATCGCGCCGATGGTGTCGCCGGTGACGAAACCCGGCACCCAGCGCTTCTTCTGCTCGTCGTCGGCGTGACGGAGCAGGTAGTTCAGCACGATGTCGTCGTTGGTGGAGAAGCCGGACTGCAGCGCGGAGGCGCCGACCCTCGCGATCTCGGTCTGGATGGCGACGCGGAAGCAGTAGTCCGTCTCACCGGGTCCGCCGTATTCCAGCGGCACCGACAGGCCGAGGATTCCCTGCGAGCCTGCCGCACGCCAGGTCTCGCGGTCGATCAGGCGGTCGGCATCCCACTTCTCCATCTTGGGGACGACGTGTTTGTTGACGAACGCGCGCACCGAATCCCGGAACAGCTCGTGGTCGGCGTCGAAGAGATCTGTCTGCATTGGTTCTCCTGTGGTGATGGGGCTGATCGGGGGAGTGCCCGGCGTTGCCGGGGTGGTGATGAGGGGGGCGTCAGTGTCCGGACGTCCCGCCGTCGACGGCGAGGGTCGACCCGGTGATGTAGGACGCCGCCGGGCTGGCGAGAAACAGCACGGCGGCGTCGATCTCGCGCTGCGTGCCCATGCGTCCGAGCGAACAGCCCTGTAGGAAATCGGCGCGGGCATCGTCGGACATCTCCGCGATCATGTCGGTCTCGACGAAACCCGGTGCGATCGCATTCACCCGGATGCCCTTGCGTCCCGACCACTGGTTGGACAGGTCCCGGGTGAGGCCGAGGACGCCGGCCTTGCTCGAGGCATAGGCGGCCTGCGGCAGCGCGGATTTGACGAGTCCGAGCATGCTCCCCACGTTGACGATGCTGGAACCGGGCCGCATCACCCGTGCACAGGACCGTGCCATCCAGTAGCTCCCGAGGAGGTTGACGTCGAGAACCGCGCGAAAGTCCTCCGGGAGTTCCCTTGTGGCCGGGGCGGTGTGGGTGAGCCCGGCGTTGTTGATCAGGATGTCGACACGACCGAACTCGTCGATCGCAGCGCCGACGACCGCGTCACACTGTTCGGGATCGGTGACGTCCGACGGGATCTCGAGTGCGCGTCGACCGAGCGCGCGTACGTCGTCCGCGGTTCGTCGCAGCGGATCCGGGCGTCGGCCGGACAGTACGATGTCCGCACCCGACTCGGCCAGCGCACGTGCGAACCCCGCTCCGAGTCCCGATCCCGCCCCCGTCACGATCGCGACCCGACCGTCCACTCGGAACAGGTCCAGAAGGCCGGTGGTGGCCCCGTCGGCTGCGCGTGCGCCCACGTCTTCTCCTCTCGTCCGCTGCGGAACCCGATTACGGGGACACCGCGATTGTCAGATTTTATCTAATCACATAAGATTTAGTGCGGAAGCCGGCGGTAGGCCCGGGATGTATCCATCTCGACCCGTCCGGATCACGACCACAGGAGAACCCATGACTTCCGACAGCGACTCGGCGACAGAGTCCGTCGTCCGCTACGAGGTGCGCGATCACATCGCGATCATCACGCTCAACCGTCCCGGCGCTCTGAACGCCGTGAACTCCGCCCTGTCGACGGCCGCGGGCGCGGCGCTCGAGGAGGCGGCGCAGGACCCGTCGGTCCGTGTCATCGTGATCACCGGGGCCGGTCGCGCCTTCTGTGCCGGTGCCGATCTCAAGGAGATCGCGGCGGGACGCCGGATCGACGACCCGGATCATCGGGAATGGGACTTCGCCGGGATCGTGCGGCACTACGTTCCCAAGCCGGTCGTCGCGGCTGTGAACGGCTTCGCGCTGGGCGGCGGGACCGAGATCATGCTGGCGGCCGACCTCGCTGTGATCGACGAGGGGGCGTCGGTGGGTCTACCCGAGGTCAGGCGGGGACTCATCGCCGGCGCAGGCGGACTCTTGCGGATTCATCGGCAGGTCCCGCAGAAGGTGGCTGCCGAGATCGCGCTGACCGGTCGACCCGTGTCGGCCGCCCGCGCATACGAGCTGGGTCTGGTGAACGGGGTGGCGCCGTCGGGCACCGCCCTTGCCGTCGCGCTGGAGCTCGCTGCCGAGATCGCCGCCAACGCACCGCTCGCGGTGTCCGAGAGCAAGCGGGTCATGCACGAGACGGCGAAAGCGCAGCGCGGATGGGACGACGAGTCGTGGAAGATCAACTCCTCGGCGATCCGCACCGTGTTCACCAGTGACGATGCGAAGGAAGGGCCGCAGGCTTTCGCCGAGAAGCGTGCACCGGAATGGACGGGTCGATGAGCGCGGGAGCTGTTGTGTCACAGGAGGTCGTACTCGAGCGGGTCGGTGCCGTCGCGATCGTGCGGTTGAACCGCCCGAACCGGCTCAACGCGTTCACCGAGGACATCCGCGTGGGCATCATCGAGGCGTTCGATGCCTGCGACGCCGACGACGACATCCGAGCAGTCGTGTTGACCGGTACCGGTCGGGCCTTCTGCGCCGGGGCCGACCTCGAGAGCGGGGGAGACACTTTCCTCCCGGACGAACCGGGAGCCGATGGCTCGGCACCGCCGGACGCGGGCGGTCAGGTGGCTCTCCGTATCTACCGGTCCAAGAAGCCGGTCATCGCCGCGGTCAACGGACCCGCCGCGGGCGTGGGTGTGACCATGACACTTCCCGCAGACGTTCGGATCGCCTCGGACACCGCGAAGTTCGGGTTCGTCTTCACCCGGCGCGGATTGGTCCCCGAAGCGTGTTCGACCTGGTTTCTCCCACGGGTGGTGGGGATCTCGACAGCGGCGGAGTGGACGCTGGGCGGGCGCATGGTTCCGGTGACCGAGGCGCTTGATCGCGGCCTGGTGCGCGAAGTGGTTCCGGCGGAACAGGTCCTGGAACGTGCGCTGACCGTCGCGAACGAGATGGTCGGGGGGACGGCGCCGGTCTCGGTGGCCCTCACCCGATCGCTGCTCTGGGGTGCGCTCGGTGCGTCGGGCCCGGAAGAGGCCCACCGCGCCGAATCGGAGGTCCTCTATCGGCGCGGCCTCTCGGCGGACGTGCAGGAGGGCGTGCAGGCCTTCCTCGACAAGCGTGCGCCGGAGTTCCCGGATCGGGTGTCGGGACCAATCGAACGATCGTAGATACTCGTCCGCCGGCTCTTCCCGAGCCGGTGATCGCAACCCTGGTGCCGAAGGCGTCGACTACCGCACGTGGTGGTCGGCGCCTTCAGCGTTGTCCCGGCTGCATAACTAGTGTCCCTAGGTTAGGAGCTTTTTGTAGAGGCCGAAGCGTCTCTTGAGCTGCGCGGGGGAGTAGGCGTACCGGAAGAGTTGACCGGACTCGATCCGCGTCTCGGTTGAGTTGAACCGTGTCGAAAAAGCCTTCGCGCAGGGGAATTCACGGTATTTCTTGTCCGTAAACCGATCTACTGACAATGACGAGCTGCTGACACTTGACAATATACGTCTCATGAGTGCTAGCCTTTTAACGATCTCAAGTGGCCGGTGTCACACTATCTGACCTATTGGTTGTAGGCCACAGAGCTCTGCGTCCCCCATCGGTCGCTCCGCGACCGCGTCTTGAAGGCGGGCGTCGTCGAAGCCGCGACAATTCGAGAGGATCACCAATGACCGTCAGTGCTCTGGGAGAGCGCAGTCCAGGAGTGAGGTCGGTTGACGCGCTCCGCAGGGTGGGTGGCGGCGTGATCGACCGGATCACACGCAGTCTGGCGACCATAGGCCGCTCGGCGCGTCTGGCGATGGAGATGATCCGCTTCGCGATCACCGACGCGCTCTCGTTGCGCCTGGCCGGTGCCGAGGTGATCGATCAGATGTGGAAGCTGTTCAAGGTCACCGCGCTCCCGGCGCTTCTCATGGCGGTGCCCATCGGCGCCGAGGTGTCGGTTCAGGTCGGCGGTGTCATGGATCAGGTCGGCGCGAACTCACTCGCCGGTGCCGCGAGTGGCCTGGGCGTGGTCAACCAGGGAGCCCCGATGGCGGCGGGCCTGCTGATGAGCGGCGCCGCGGCGTCGGCCATCGCCTCGGATCTCGGCGCACGATCGATTCGCGAGGAGATCGAGGCGATGCGGGTCATCGGCGTGAACCCGGTCCAGCGGCTCATCGTGCCCCGGTTCCTGGCCATGCTGGCGATCGCACCGGCGCTCTGCGTCATGATCATCGCGTCGGGAGTCGCAGCCGGACTCGCGATCTCGGCGAACGTCAACGACGTCGTACCGGCCAGCTTCTGGCAGTCCTTCGGCACCTTCGCGACACCGACGGACTTGATGTTCTCAGTCCTCAAGGCGGTCCTGTTCGCGTTCATCGTCGTGGTGATCGCGAGCCTGCGAGGGCTGGAGGCCAAGGGCGGGCCCAAGGGTGTCGCCAACGCGGTCAACGCGTCGGTGGTCCTGAGCGTCCTCTGCATCTTCATGACGAACATGGCGGTCAGCCAGCTGCAGGCCATGTTCTTCCCGGCCCGATTGGCGTGATGAGAATGACAACACACACAGTTCCTCGACCCGGCGGCCTGAGTCGACTGGGCCGGTCGCTGGGCCAGCGCTTCACCGACGCATTCGCCACCTTCGGCCAGATCGTGATGTTCGTGGGCAAGACGTTCGCCCTGCTGCCCACGACGATCCGGCACTACCGCAAGCAGACGATGAAGACCATGAACGACATGGCCTGGGGCAGCGGCTCGATCATCGTCGACGGTGGCGTGGTGAGCCTGATGTTCTTCCTCGGGATCGCCGTGGGATCGGTGGTGGCGATCATGGCCTTCATGGCGTTCGACCTCCTCGGTTTCGGCGCGCTGACCGGGATCATCAACTCGTTCGGCAACATCCGTGTCGTCGCGCCGATCATCACCGGCATCGGATTCGCGGCCCAGGCCGGATGCCGGATGACCGCGGAGATCGGTGCGATGCGCATCTCGGAGGAGATCGACGCCACCGAGACCATGGGCCTGCGCGCCATCCCGTTCGTGGTCGGGACCCGATTGATCGGCGGAATGCTGGTGGTCCTGCCCAGCTACCTCATGGCCCTGGTCGTCAGCTTCCTGACGGGTGGACTGATCGTGAAGCTCTTCCACGACCAGCCCGAGGGAACCTATGACCACTACTTCGCCCAGTTCGTCTCGATACCCGACTTGATGGCGTCGGTGGCGAAGGCCCTCATCTTCTGTGCGGTGATCACCATCATCCATTGCTACTACGGGTATTTCGCGTCCGGCGGACCGGCTGGTGTCGGTGCCGCGTCCGGGCGGGCGATCCGAGCCAGCCTGGTGGCCATCGTTGTCCTCAATTTCCTCATGACCGTGGCCATCTGGGGCCTCAATCCGGTCCTTCCGTTCAGGGGTTGACGTGTCGTCATACAGCAGTCAGGACTTCCTCCGCGGGGATGCCCGCGGTCAGACGCGGACGCTCGTGCGTGCCGGCGTCGTCGCGGTCGCCGTCCTCGCCGTCATCGTGACGGTGTTCGCCGTGGTCTACCCGCGGGCGACCGCGCCCAAGGGCACCGACCTACACCTCGTCCTGCCGGCCCTCGGCCCGGGCGTCGACACCGGGAGTCGAATCCTGTTGCGCGGGGCGGAGGTCGGTGAGGTGACGGCGATCGACTCCACCGGCCCCGATGTGGTGCACGTCGACGTGGTGCTCGACCCGCAAGCCGCCGAGAGTCTCACCGATTCGTTCGAGGTCGACTACCGGCCGCAGAACTACTTCGGGGTCACCGCGGTCAACCTGGTCGCGATGCCCGGCGGGGCGCAACTCTCCGACGGACAGACTCTTCGCCGTTCGGCAGCCCCCGACTTCACCATGTCGACGATGATCGAGCGGAGTTCGATCGTCGTGGACGGCACCTTGACGCGGGACATGATCGACAGCCTCGACGAGGTGATGCGCTACGCCGACGGACTCTCACCGTTGATCGAGACCGCGATCATCTTCACCGACAAGGTGGCGCGCACCCAGCGCCACCTACCCAGCACGCTGCTGCGCGAGATGAACGACCTCGCCGAGGCGTTCCCCGGATTCAACCGTGAGGCGATGAAGGCTCTCGACGCGATCACCGGCAGCGTCTTCAACAAGATGCCCGACGGTTCGCGAGGAGTGGACGAGGAGTACCACGATCTCATGAACCGCTCCCTGACCGTGGCCTCCGGCGGCCTGTTCGGTGCGGCGGGAACGCTGCTCGCGTCGCATGCGACCGATCTGACGCCCCTGGTGACCTCGTTCAAGTACCTGATCGACCCGGTACCGCAGATGATCGGCGGGGGTGCGTCGATGGCGAAGACACGAAAGGCAATCGAGCAGTTGCGCAACAGTTTCACGGGCGACGATGCAAGCAAGACGCTGCAGCTGCGCCTCCTCCTCGACAGCGTGCCGGCCGTCTCGGGTCCGCTGGAACGTATGCGGTCCATCGACGGTCAACGCACGGGAGGTAACTGAGATGGCATCTCGCAGCACAGTTGTCGCCGGGGCGAAGGTCGCGGTGGTCGCGGCGGTGACCGTCATGTTGTTCGTGCTCGTGGTCAACGCCATGCGGAACCCGGTCGACGCCAGCGTGGTGACCTATCGCGCCGACTTCACCGATGCGTCGGGTCTCCACGACAACGGCGACGTCCGATTCCGCGGGAAGCGGATCGGCAAGATCGTGTCGGTCGACCTCGAACGCAACGACGACGGATCCCCCTATGCGCGGGTCGAGTTCACCATGGACGACAGCCAGAAGCTGACGTCGACGTCGACCCTGGCGATCAAGTACCAGAACCTGACCGGAGTGCGGTATCTCGACCTGCAGCCCGGCAAGACGCCCGGGACCATGGTGAGTCACGCGACGACCGCACAGACGGTTCCGTCGTTCGACATCACGTCACTGTTCAACGGACTCCAACCGGTTCTGACGACGATGAACGCCGACGAGGTCAACCAGTTCAGCGAGAATGCCATCGCCCTGCTCCAGGGTGACGGCAGCGGTCTCGGCCCGATGCTGGACAGCACCCAGAAGCTGGCGAAATTTGCCGAGAATCGACAGCAGCTCATCTCCACCCTGACGTCGAACCTGGCTCGTATCGCCGACACGATGGGCGGCCGGTCGCCACAAGTCATGGGCTTCTTGGAAGCGGTCGATCTGCCGATCAGCAACGCCATGACGGTTCTGGATGAGTTCGCGGTCACCGCCAGCGCGGGACCCGCACTGTTCGAACCGATCGAGCGGCTCCTGGTCGCGCTCGGTGTCAACGAGGAATTCGATGTCGACGTGTTCCTCAAGACCACGTTCTCGTCCATGCAGGAAGCGCTGAAGTCCTTCCAGCTGATGCCCAATGCGCTTGCAGGTCTGCGAGGCATCGACACGCATGCCTCGTTCAGCAAGCAGTGCGCGAAAGGTCGCGCGCACATTCCCTCCGACGTGCGAATCCTGATGACCGGTAGCGAGGTGGTCCTGTGCAATCGATGAACCAGAAGGGGATACGCAGATTCACCTCCCACGACGGCGTTCTCGGCGTGATCGTCCTGGTCGTGGTGGCGGCCCTCCTCGGCACTCTCGCCATCATCTATCTGCGTCCGCCGGGTCAGAAGACGATCAGCTTCGAGGTCACCGATGCGTCGGCGATCGAGTCGGGACAGGACGTGCGCGTCGCCGGGATCAGCATCGGCAAGGTGTCGGAGGTCGCGCTCGAGCCGGACCGGGTGAAGGTGACCGCCCGGATCGATGAGGACACGTTCGTCGGCGACCAGACGAAGATGGAAGTCCGGATGCTCACGCCGGTGGGCGGATACGCGATCACGATGATCCCGCTCGGGCGTGAGGAGCTCACCGGCCCGATCCCGGCCGGCCGGGTGACCGTTCCCTACTCGATCGGCGATGTGATCCAGGCCGTGCCGAGTACAACCGACACGGTCGACACCCGAGAGGTCAATGCCAACCTCGACCAGGTCGCCGGCGCACTCGATGGGAACGACACCTCGTTGCGCTCCATCGTGAACGGTCTCGAGTCGGTCACCGCTGTGTTCGACAGGCAACGCGGCCAGGTTCACGACATCGCCTCGCTCGCCGCGGAGTACCTGCAGACGTTCAACGGGAACCGTGAGTTCGTCTTCGAGCTGATCCGCAAGATCGACATCGTGGTGAGCACCTACCACGTCAACTCCGCGGGCTTCAACTACGCCTACAAGCTGTTCGCGAACGTCCTCATGAAGTTGGCTCCGTTCATGCGGTTCTACCTCAACCACAGCGAACTGGTCTCCAGTCACGTGAACCAGATGAAAGACACCATCATTCGGCTGCAGCAGCAGCTCGGCCCGGCCATCGACGGGCTGGTCGCCACCCGGAAGAAGCTGGCGCAGTGGATAACGCCCGAGGGGATGCGCCAGGTCGGTGGCGGCACCCTGTGGACCGAGGACGTGTGCATCCCCATTCCCGGAAGGAACTGCTGATGCGAGAGATCGTTGGCTCCACAAAACGGCGACTCGCCATCTCGCTGGGGACGGTGGTGGTGTTGCTCGGCGTGATCACCACGATCGGATTGACGTCGGCAGGCGCCACCGGCGTCGACGACGGCGCGCCCGGCGGCGACGGATTCTGCGTCGATGTCACCGACACGATCGGCCTGTATGAAGGAAATCCGGTCACCCAGATGGGAATTCGCGTCGGCGCGATCGACCGGATCGAGAGCAGGGGCGATCATGTCCGGATCACGTTCTCGCTTGATCCCGGCCGCAGCTATCCCGCCGACGTCAAGGCCGTGACGAGATCCAAGTCGCTACTGGCCGACCGGAGTCTGGAGCTGGTGGGCAACTATGCAGGCGGACCAGCCCTGGCGGAGGGAACGTGCATCGGGGTGGAGAACTCGTTCACCCCGAAGAGCATCTCCGAGGTGGCCGCGTCGGCGTCGGATTTCTTGAAGTCGTTGTCCGACAACGGTGGCGATGACCTGCAAACGGCCCTCGACGGAGCCGACCGAGCCTTTGCCGGGACCGGGCCGCAGGCGTCGAAGATGTTCGAGAACGCCGCCCGTGCCGCCCAGAACCCGGATGCGTTCGTCGCCGACATCGGTTCGTCAATCCGGGACATGGCGCCACTGACCGATGACGCCGTGAAGAACTGGGATCAGATCATGTCGATCATGAACCAGATGCCCTCGGTCACCCAGCTGGGCACGACCCTGTTCTACGACGTGGCCCGGTTCTGCCGGGGAATCGGCTGGACGATCGCGCTGATGTACGACATCCAGCGGAACTACGGCGAGGACATCCTGTGGCCGCTGCTACACGGTCCGGTCGAAGACATCATCGCCTACGGCGCCCAACGTGCACCCGAACTCGGCCAACTCGTGTCCATGACGCCGTCCGTCGCCGCTGCCATGCGCCAGCAGGAATCGTCCTCCGGTGCGCTCTCGATTCCGTATGTCGCGCCGAAGATCGATGTGGGCGGCGGACAGTCGGCGCCGGTCAATGCACTGTCCATCCTGTTGCAGAAGGCGGATCTCCAGAAATGATCGGAAGACGAACCGCACTGGGCCTGGCCGCGGTGCTCGTAGCGGTGATCGGACTCACCGGGTGCTCGGCGTTGAGTCCGAACCGGCTGCCGTCGGTGAAGAGCAGTGTCCCGCTCGACTATGAGGTCACACTGCAGTTCGCGAGCGTGCTCAACCTGCCGGACGGCGCCGATGTGATGATGAACGGGCTCCAGGTCGGCCGCGTGAACCACACCGAGACCACCGACGAAGGTGTCGACGTGGTGGTCGGACTGACCGACGATCGCCCGGTCCCCGCCGACTCCTCGGCGATCATCCGGCAGAACACGCCACTCGGCGACACCTACCTGGCGCTCGAGCCGCCGACCGAAGGCGGTGGTGAGTTGCTGCGGGACGGCAGCGTGATCCCGCTTGACCGTACGACGTCTCCGCCGCCCCTCGAGGACACCATCGCCGTTCTCGCCTATTTCATCAACGGCGGCAGCATTCAGAAGGTCCAGGACACGATGGCGACACTGAATCGCACCATGCCGCCGATCAAGAATGTGCGGTCGATCGCGACCACGGTCTCGAAGGATCTCGACGACCTGTCCCGCAACACCGCGCAACTCGACCGCATGCTCAACAGCCTGAACGCGGTGTCGGGGTCGTTCTCCGACAGCCGGCAACAGATCGAGCACGTGTTCTCCGAGCAGGGCGAGCACTACTGGAAGACCGTGTCGAAATCGTTGGTGGCCCACATCAGCACGCTGCTGCCCTCCGTCGGGTCGGTGTTCACCGGCGGTCTGTTCCTCGTGCCCCTGCTGAACTCGGCGGCTGACGCCGCCGAGGCCGGGCGTGGGATGTGGGACCAGGCTCCTGCGACCGGCGCCGCCATGGCCGAGTTCTTGGAGGACACGCTGATTCCGTTCGCGAAAAGGCCATCGGTGAACATCGCCTCGGTTGCGGCCCCGTCGGTTCAGGCGGCAGGCAAGACGGAGTTGCTCGGCGACACGAAGATGCTGCTGCGGATGTTGGGAGCGATCAAGTGATCACCAAGACACGAGTTTCGGTGGTGGCGATGCTCGCCATCGCCGGGTTGTCCATCGCCTACATCCTGAGCGTCGGACTACACGTGAACTCGCCGTCGGCCAGGCACGCGACCATCACGGTGGCGGACACGAACGGCATCCTCGTCGGTTCCCGAGTTCTGCTCCGCGGCATCGAGATCGGTCACGTGACCGAGATCTCGCAATCCTCACGCGGCGCCGAGATCACCTGGAACTACGACGACACGGAGAACATTCCGGTCGAGAGCAACTTCCGCGTCGACAACCTGTCGGCGCTCGGCGAGGCCTATGTCGCGGTGATGCCCACCACCGCAGGGGGCCCGTACCTGTCCGACAACGCCTACATCGACGGCGAGAACGTCTCCGACGCCGCCACGTTCAAGGATCTGTCCGAACAGGTGACCGAGGTGCTCGGACAGACCGACCCCGACAAGGTCCAGCGTGTGTTCGCCGAACTCGACATGGGGCTGCCCGACGGCATCGAGGTCATCGAGGACCTCAACAAAGCCGGACGGCTGCTGGCTGCGGAGTTCACCGCGCGCGCAGACGAACTCACCACTCTGCTGGCGACCATGCAACCGCTGCTCATGCGGTCGCAGCCGATACCCGGGCTGCTGCGGGCGACGACTCCGCACATAGCCGGTTTCGGAGTGGGATTCGCCGAACTCGAGTCGGGCGTCAAGGACGCCATCGACTGGAGTGGGCCGATGTACACCGGTATCACTCAGGGGGCGACGCCGCTGGTCGCGGCTCTACAGAAATTCCTCGACGACAGCGGCGCGGACCTCAAGATCATCGGTGAGAACCTGCTGCCGGCCACCCGCTCGGGTGCGGCGTCGCTGCGGACCGTCGATGTCGGCCGGGTTTTGGACAACCTGATCAACGCAACCGATTCCGGGGCTGTGGAGATCCGCATCCCGGCCGGGGGGTGACGGTGACCGACACCCGCACGACGACGCGGGATTCCGCAGCGAGCGCACCGAGCGCTCCGGCACAGATCGACCAGCAGACACAGACAGGAGACCGGCGATGACGAAGACCATCACCACGGACACCGAGACCGACGCCGACGAGAACTCGGCCTCGGCGGATACCGAAACGGCAACGGCAGCATCTGGCGACTCGGCGGCGGACCGCGCTGAACCCACGAAGCGCGGGCGACTGAGCACCGCCTCGGTGTCGTTGCGATCAATCCTGATCGGCGCCGTCGCTGTGCTCGTCGTCGGAGCGATGGCACTGCTGGGGTGGCAGTGGTCCAGCGCCTCCAGCGAGGTCGACCGGTTGAACGCGGCCGCCGCCGACGATGCTGCGGCCGAGAAGGTGGCGCTCGACTACGCCACCGGTGCCGCCGACATGAGCTTCGAGAACCCCGATGAGTGGCGGACCCTGCTCACCAAGGGCACATCACCGGAGCTCTCCGAACGGCTCCGACGGGCGTCGACCCAGATGGAGCAGTTGCTGCGGCCGCTGCAGTGGTCCTCGACGGCGCAGCCGATCGCGGCCAAGGTCGAATCGGTCGACGGCAACACCTACCAGGTCGTCGCTTTCGTCAACGTGCAGACGAAGAATGTCCAGGCGCCGTCGGGAATCGAGTCGACGGCCACCTACCGGGTGACGATGGACAAGAGCCAGAACTGGCTGATCACCGCGATCAGCAGCACGGGATCGAACCTCGATGCCGACAACCCCGGTGCACCGGCCGGTGAACAACCGGTCCCCGGCAATCCGCCTGCCGAGCAACCCGCACCCGCCGACCCGCCCGTTCCGGGCAACTGACGACGACCACGAGAGCTGGAGGACGAGATGGGTGTTGAAGTCAGTGTGGAGAACCTGACGAAGTCGTTTGGTTCGCAGAACATTTGGCGTGATGTCTCGCTGACCCTGCCGGAGGGCGAGGTCTCTGCGCTGCTGGGTCCGTCGGGTACCGGTAAGTCGGTGTTCCTGAAGACCTTGATCGGTCTGCTGCATCCCGAGCAGGGGTCGGTGATCATCGATGGCACCGACATCACGCAGTGTTCGGCCAAGGAACTGTATGAGATCCGCAAGCTGTTCGGCGTGCTGTTCCAGGACGGTGCGTTGTTCGGGTCGATGAGCCTGTTCGACAACATCGCGTTCCCGCTTCGTGAGCACACGAAGAAGAAGGAGAACGAGGTCCGCGACATCGTGATGGAGAAGATCGACCTCGTCGGTCTGACCGGTGCCGAGGACAAACTCCCGGGGGAGATCTCCGGTGGTATGCGCAAGCGTGCCGGTCTGGCGCGGGCGCTGGTGCTGGATCCGCAGATCATTCTGTGTGACGAGCCGGACTCGGGTCTGGATCCGGTGCGTACCGCCTACATCAGCCAGTTGCTGATCGACATCAACGCCCAGATCGATGCGACGATCCTGATCGTGACGCACAACATCAACATCGCGCGGACGATCCCGGACAACATCGGCATGTTGTTCCGCAAGGAGTTGGTGATGTTCGGTCCGCGTGAGCAGTTGCTGACCTCGGAGCAGCCGGTGGTCAAGCAGTTCCTCTCCGGTGACCGGTTCGGTCCGATCGGTATGTCGGAGGAGAAGGACGAGGCCCTCGTCGCCCAGGAGGCGGCGATGGCGGCTGCGGGTATCTCCGGTGGTGGTACCAAGGAGGACTTCACCGAGATCATCCCGCAGGTGCAGCCCAATCCCGGTATGCCCGAACGCAAGGCGATCGCCCGTCACCGCGAGCGCGTCCATCAGATGCTGCCCGACCTGCCGCAGAACGCCCAAGAGGCGATCCGCCGCAGCCAGGAACAAGAAGACCAGATCCGCGGCGAGAACCGCGCGCATGCCGCCGACATCGCGGATCGCCGACGCGACGACCGGATCTGGCAGGACGCTCCCACGCAGGTACTCCCGCGCGTCTGACGCGGGGCCAGGCCGCAATCCACGAGGGGCGGATTGCGGCCTTTTACCTATCGAGTTTAGATTTGAGGGGACGGTCACCGCCGTCTCGTCGAACTGAAGGCAGGCCACCATGACCATCGATCCCCGCACGCCCGTCCTCGTCGGCGGCGGACAGATCACCGCTCACGACGGTGGCGTCGAGCCGGTCGATCTCATCGCCCGGGCGGCGCACGAGGCGGCTGCCGAAGCCGGGACGTCGCGCCTCCTCGAACTGATCGACTCCATCCGCGTGGTCGGCCTGTTGTCATGGCGCTACCGCGACCCCGGTGCGTTGGTGGCCGAACGGATCGGGGCAGATCCGCGACACACCGGCTACACCGGGAACGGCGGCAGCACGCCGCAGGTGCTGGTCAACGGTGCGGCCGAAGACATTGCCACGGGCCGCGCCGACGTCGTTCTCATCGGGGGTGCAGAAGCCTGGCGCACGCGGATGAAACTCCGCGCGCAGGGGGAACGGCCCGACTGGACCCGACAGGACGAAACTGTGCCGTCCGCGCCGATCATCGTCCCGGACGTTCCGATGGAGGCGGAGAGCGAGCGGCGGATCGGACTCGACAGACCGTCCTTCGTCTATCCGTTGTTCGAGCAGGCTCTCCGCGTCGGAGCGGGTCGGAGTATCGCCGACCACGAGAAGTTGCTCGGCGAACTGTGGTCGTCGTTCAGCGAGGTTGCCGCGGACAATCCGCACGCCTGGACCAGGCGTACGTATGCCCCGGGGGAGATCACGACTCCGACCGATGGCAATCGCCTCATCTCGTCTCCTTACCCGAAGCTGCTGAACTCGAACAACATGGTGGATCAGGGTGCGGCACTGGTGATGTGCTCGGTCGGTACCGCACGACGCCTGGGAATCCCCACCTCGTCGTGGGTGTTCCCACACAGCGGAACCGAATCCAAGGACACCGACGCCGTCGCGGCGCGTCCCGCCCTGAACGGTTCGGCGCCGATCCGGATCGGCGCCGCCCGTGCGCTCGAGCTCGCCGGCGTCGGGCTCGAGGACATCGCTCACCTCGACATCTACTCGTGCTTCCCCTCCGCCGTCCAGGTCGCCGCGCGTGAAATCGGGGTGCCCGTGGATGATCCGAGTCGTCCGCTGACATGCACCGGCGGCCTCACCTTCGCGGGCGGCCCGTGGAACAACTACAGCACGCACGCGATCGCCACGGTGGCCACCCGGCTGCGCGAATCGCCCGGCACGTTCGGCATGGTGACCGCGAACAGCGGGTACCTCACGAAGCACGCCTTCGGCGTGTACTCGACCAAGCCACCCGCGGAGGGCTTCCGCCGCCAGGATGTCACCGAAACGGTGCACCGGGCATGGGCGGGTGCCGAGCCGACGGTCGAGGTGGTCGAATCCCACGAGAGTGTCGCCGAACTCGAGACCTGGACGGTGGCCTACGACCGCACGGGAGTCCCTGAGCGGGCATTCGTCGCCGGTCGCGTTCACGGCGGCGGCCGCACCCTGGCGGTGATCACCGACAGCGGCGACCTGGACGAACTCGCGACCACCGAGGCTCAGGGACGACGGGTGCGTGTGGCTACCGACGGCTCCGCACATCTCGATTGACGCCTTATAACTAAAGCCGTAAGGTTTATGGCATGACGTCGGGCACGGCCCGGTGGTGAGGAGGAGCAACGATGAGCGAACTGGATGACTTCCGGGTGCGCTACGAGCAGCATGTCGGGCACGTGGTCGCGGGAGACATGAAAGCCGCGGTGGCCGAGATGATCCAGGAGAACATCCCGGCCGTCTTCGACGGTGTCGACGTCCCGCGCGGCGCGGTGGATGCGCACCGGATCGTCGGCGTCCGGGCTGACGGCGATCGGATGATCGGGGAGACCGTCTACATCACCGAGGGTCGCGAGATCGGGCTACGTTCCATCTGGGAGCGCCGGGACGGCGAGTGGCTAGCCGGGTCCCTGGAGAACTTCGCGCCCGAGTCGGTGCGATGACGACTGCCGACATCCCCTGGTGGCCCGCCGCCGACGGGCTGGACCAGCCGTACTGGGATGGGCTGACCGAGCGGGAGTTGCGCCTCCAGCGCTGCCGCAGTTGCTCGACCTGGATCTGGAGCCCCCAGTCGGTGTGCGGGAACTGCCACTCGCTCGATCTCGGCTGGGAGACAGTCGAACCCGTCGGCACGATCTACAGCTGGAGCCGCAGCTGGTATCCGTACATCGAAGAACTGGCCGACCGGCTCCCGTATGTCAGCGTGCTCGTGGAACTGGAGAATGCAGGTGGTCGGCGGGTGCTGGGCATCCTGACCGACGATCCCGAAAGCACCCCGAAGATCGGCGATCGCGTCGTCGGCGTCTTCGAGGAGCGCGACGGTGAACCGTGGCCGCTTCTCCGTTGGCAGCGGGCCGAAACGAACGACGGAGAACGCAGATGAGCAACGGGATTCGTGGTGGCGCTGCCGTGGTCGGCGTCTCCGAGATGCATTACAAGCGCGGGCAGTCACCGCTCACCGAGCAGCAGATGACGATCCGGGCAATCCTCGACGCGTGCTCCGACGCCGGGGTGTCGCCACGTGAGGTCGACGGATTCGTCTCCTACGCAGGCGGTTCCAACGACGGGCCGATCCTCGGGGCCGCACTGATGATCGACGAACTGCGCTGGTCGAACATGATGTGGGGCGGCGGTGGCGGGAGCGTGGCGGCCGCTATCACCAATGCGGCGGTAGCCATCACGTCGGGTCAGGCGCAGTGCGTTGTCGTGTACCGCGCGATGTCCCAGGCCGACACCGGTCGCCTGGGGTACGCCAAGTACCACTACGGATCTCACTTCCTCGCGCATGGCGTGGGTTCGCCCGCCCAGATCTGTGCCATGCGAACTCAGCGCATGCTCGAACACGACGGCGTGCCCCGCTCGGCGATGCGTTCACTGGTGCTGGCGGCTTACCAGCACGCGCAGCAGAATCCGACGGCGCAGGGCCACGGCAAGCCGCTGGACGAGGAGACCTACGAGTCCTCGCGGATGATCGCCGAGCCCTTCCATCTCTACGACTGCTCACGGGAGAGCGACGGCGCGGTCGCGCTGGTGCTCGTCGGTTCCGACCGCGCGCGCGATCTCCGTCGGGACCCGGCGTTCGTGCTCGCCGGCGCACAGGGAGCGCCGGGTGGGTTCTGCGAGCGGGTCGACAACGACGCACAGTATTCGACGGCCGGGTTCGGTCCGGCGAACAACGGAAAACCCGGTGTAGCCGAGCGTCTCTGGGCGTCGGCCGGCTTGGGACCGGACGACGTCGATGTGGTCCAGGTATACGAGAACTTCAGCGGTCCGGCGGTTGCCGCGCTGATCGATCACCGGTTGTGCCCGCCCGGCGAGGCGGCGGGCACCGTGATGACCGTCGACAATCTGACCGCACCCCACGGGAAGCTGCCGGTGAACACCAGCGGCGGCAATCTGGCGGATTCGTTCATCAACGGACTGAATCTGGCCGTGGAAGCGGTCCGTCAGGTTCGCGGCACGTCGACCAATCAGGTTGCCGACGTGCGGACGTCGCTGTTCATCGGCGGCCCGATGGCGCCGCTCGTCAGTTCGGTGCTGTTCGGCCACGCCGAGACCGTCTAGCCACGACCACCAGGACCCCGACACCACAAGGGCAGGGAGAAGACATGTTCGAGCGAAACGATCTGTTCATCGGTGGACAGTGGACACCGGCGGAGTCGGGCACCGGGTACGACGTCATCGAGGCGGCCACCGAGAAGCCGCTGGGCAGAAGCGCGCTGGGCGGCCCGGCCGACATCGATCGTGCGGTCGCCGCCGCGCGGTCGGCGCTGGCGGGACCATGGCGGTCGATGGGGCCCCGAGAGCGGGCCGATGTCCTCGACCGGTTGGCCGCCGCACTGACCGCACGTGCTCGTGACACGGCCCAGCTGGTCAGTCGCGAGAACGGGATGCCGATCGCATTGTCCAAGTCGGTCAACGGATACGGCCCGGCGGCGATGCTGTCGTACTACGCGAACCTGATCCGCGCCTCCGACACCGAGGACGTGCGTCCGAGCGCGTTCGGTGGACGCACCGTCGTCCGTCGTGAGCCGGTCGGTGTCGTCGCGGCGATCACGCCGTGGAACTACCCTCAACCTCTCGCGGCGATGAAGATCGCGCCGGCGCTCGCCGCTGGGTGCACGATCGTGCTCAAGCCCGCGCCGGAGACGGCGCTGGATGCGTTCGTGTTCGCCGACGCCGCGCAGGAGGCCGGACTTCCCGACGGAGTCCTGAACATCGTTCCTGCCGAACGTGAGGCAGGCGCCTACCTGGTCCGCCATCCCGGGATCGACAAGGTGGCGTTCACGGGTTCGACCGCGGCGGGGCGGGCCATCGGCGAGGTCTGCGGTGCTCTCCTCCGGCCGGTGACCCTCGAACTCGGCGGCAAATCCGCGGCGATCGTGGCGCATGACGCCGATCTGGACGAGTTCGCGCGGCACCTGCTCGACGTCTCGCTGGTGAACAACGGCCAGACCTGCCACGCCAGCACCCGAATCCTCGCCTCGCGAGCTCGATTCGACGACGTCGTGGAAGCGGTCACCGAGACCGTCCGGGCACTACGGGTCGGCGATCCGCTGGACAAGGCGACCGCGATCGGGCCGCTCGTCAGCGCCGCGCAACGCGACCGGGTGCTCGGGTATGTCGAAGCCGGCCGGGCCGCGGGACATCGGATCACGACCGGCGGCGGCGTCCCGGCCGATCAGGCGCAGGGTTGGTTCGTCGAACCGACCGTGTTCGCCGGCGTCGAGAACTCTGCGTCGATCGCCCAGGAGGAGATCTTCGGCCCCGTCCTCACCATCACCGAGTACCTCGATGAGGACGACGCGATCCGCATCGCCAACGACTCCGAGTACGGGCTCGGCGGCACGGTGTGGACGACCGACGAGGCCCGGGGCCTCGCCATCGCCGACCGAATCCACACCGGCACAGTGGGTGTCAACCACTACGCACTCGATCTCGCAGCACCGTTCGGAGGGGTCAAGGCGTCGGGTCTCGGACGAGAACTCGGCCCCGAGGGCATGGCGCCGTACGTCTCCGCCAAGTCGGTCTATTTCGCCACTCGGTGACCGTCGTCTCCGATGCGACCACAGATGATCACCAGCAAAGAATCCCGACAGGAGTGACATGAGCGATCTGCCACTGTCCGGCGTCCGTGTCGTCGACGCAACCGACGGGCTCGGCGAGTCGTGCGGCCGGTTCCTCGCGGACCTGGGTGCGCAGGTCGTGCGCGTCGAGCGTCCGGGCGGATCGCGGTCGCGACGCGCCGAGCCGATCGAGGCCGGGGTGAGCATCCCGTTCGCGCTCAACAACGCCAACAAGGAGCTGGTCGTCCTCGATCTCGAGACCGACTCCGGGCGCGCACGATTCGACGAGTTGGTCGCTGGGGCCGACATCGTCGTCGAGTCGTCCACCGGCAGCACGGGTCTCGACCCGGCCGATCTCGCCGCCGCGCACCCGGCACTCGTCGTCCTCAGCGTGAGCGGATTCGGTCGAACCGGCCCCTACCGGAACTGGACTGCCACCGAGTCGGTGATCTATGCGATGAGTGGTGTGCTGTCTCGCTCCGGCGAGCCCGGCCGCGAGCCGCTGCTCCCGCCGCCCGGCCTCGTCGAACAGTCGGTCGGGGTGCATGCTGCGTGGTCGGCGCTCCTCGCCTACTTCGACCGGATCCGCACCGGCGCCGGGCAACTGATCGAGATCTCGGCGTTCGAGTCGGTGGTCCACGGCTTCGACCCCGGCTTCGGCGTCCAAGGGTCCGCCGCGGCGGGCCGGCGCGACGACTTCCCGCGTGGGCGCCCCGATGCCGCGAACTTCTACCCCGTCCTTCGATGCGCGGACGGGCAGGTGCGGATCTGCCTGCTGGCCAAGCGTCAGTGGCGTGCGATGTTCGCGTGGCTCGGCGAACCCGACGAGTTCGCCGATCCGGCCTTCGACACCATCCCGGCCCGGTTCGCCGCGGCAGACCGGCTGCATCCGTTGATCGAGCAGCTGTTCGCCGATCGGACCCGCGACGAACTGGTCGCCGAAGGGGCGGCCCGGGGCATCCCGATCGGCGGCGTCCTTCGCATCGGTGAGGTCCTCGACAACGACCATTACGACGCGGCGGGGACCCTCGTCGACGCCGAGATCGGCCCGGGTGTCCGTGCGCGGATTCCCTCCGGATACGCGCGGATCGGCGGGCAGCGAGCCGGATTCCGTCATCGTGTTCCCGGCGTCGACGCCACGCAGGTGCCGGCCTGGTCACCGCGTACGGAGCCTCGGCAGACGTCGACGGATTGCGAGCCGCCCGGTAGCCACCCGTTCGCCGGCCTCCGCGTTCTCGATCTCGGCGTCGTCGTCTTCGGGGCCGAGCTCGGCAGGCAGTTCGCCGACCACGGCGCGGACGTCATCAAGGTCGAGAATCGCGAATTCCCCGACGGTCTGCGACAGTCGAAGCGCCCGAACACCCTGTCGCCGTCGGTCGCCTGGGGCCACCGGAACCGCCGATCGCTGGGACTGAACCTGCGGACCGATGGGGGCAAGGACCTCTTCCTCCGGCTCGCGTCAGAGGCCGACGTGGTCCTGGCCAATTTCAAGCCCGGCACGCTCGATGCGATGGGTATCGGGTATGACGAACTCCGCCAGGTCAATCCGGGGATCATCGTCGCCGAGGGCAGCGCCTTCGGCAGCATCGGCCCGTGGAACACCAGGCTCGGCTACGGCCCGCTGGTCCGCGCGGCATGTGGGGTGTCGTCGCTCTGGCGTTACTCCGACGACGATCCCGGCCTGTGCGATGGGTCCACCGTCTATCCCGACCACATCGGCGCCCAGGTCAGTGCTGTGACAGTCCTCGCGGCGCTGATCGCCCGGGGATCGCACGGACGCGGCGCCGGTATCGAGATCGCCCAGGCCGATGCCGCGCTCGTCGCTCTCGGAGGGCAGCTGGCACGCGAGTCGCTCGCGCCCGGATCGGTGCGGGCGGAGGGCAACGCCGACCCGTTCGAGGCACCGTCGGGCGTCTATCCCTGTGCAGGGGAGGACGAGTGGGTCGTGGTGTCGGTCCGCGACGACCACGAGTGGCGAAGCCTGACGGCGTTGATCGGGCGGGACGACCTCGCCGACGATCCCCGGTTCGCCCGGTCCGCCGACCGGGTCGAGAACCGGGCGGAAGCAGACAAGGTGCTCGCCGCATGGCTCGCCGAACGTACGCCGACCGAGGCGATGACACTCCTTCAGGAAGCGGGCGTACCCGCCGGCGCGATGCTCCGCCTCCCCGAACTGCTCACCGACCCACACCTTCTCGATCGCGATGCGTACACCCAGTTGGAGCACCCGATGTTGCCGGCGTCGCTGCCGACCGCGGTGCGGGTCGCCCGTTTCGGATCGATACCCGACGCGCCGTTGCGTCCGGCCCCGCTGCCCGGTGCCGACACCCACGAGATCGCGGTCGGGGTCCTGGGACTCACCGATGACGAGTACAGCCGACTCGTCGACGACGGGGTCCTCCAGCCCGCTTGACAGGAGTGCACAGTGATCACCTACGAATGGCGCCCGGAGCTGACCGGTGCCGAACTCGACGAAGTCCTCCAACTCGTCCAGGACGCAGCGGAATACGACGAAGAGGCCGGATTCTCGTCCATCGACGCCGACACCGTCCGAGAGGTCGGTGGCGCCACCGGGACCGTCGCACACCTGCCGATCAAGGCCCGCCGCGACCTCAGTCCGCTCGACGACGTCCCGATGGTGATCGTCGCCTACCTCCATCTGTCGGTCGACGCCGACGGGGTGGGCACGGTGTCGTACGTCGTCCATCCCGACTACCGTTCGCGCGGGATCACGACCCTGCTGGTGGAAGAGGTCGGCCTCGACGTGACCGGAGAGGGCGGCTGGGAACGCACCGGAGCCAACGCACTTCGCTGCTGGGCGTACGCCACCCATCCGGCGTCGGGCAGACTGACCCGACGATTCGGCATACCCGCGGTGAGCAGGCAGTGGACCCTGGCCCGGCACCTGGCCGGTCCGTTCGCACTGCCGCTCGACGAGTCCGAGGTCCCGGACGGGGTCACTCTCGGTGACCCGCGCGACCTCGTCGCCGACGATTCCGTCATCGCACAGGTTCTGGCGTCCGCGGACCTCCCCGAACGACATCACGACCGGGTGACCGCGGACCTCCGCCGTGGTGGCGGGACCGTCACCGACGCGCGCGACGGAAACGGTGACGTCCTCGGATTCGTCTGGTACACCACCGAACACCGGATGCACCTCGAGCTGCGGACCGCACTCGTCCACGCGCTCGTGCTGTCGGAGAAGGCACGCGGACTCGGACTCGGGTCGACGCTGCTGACGGCGGCGCTGGCGCGGCAACGCGATGCCGGGATCCAGGTCTCCCAGTTACGGATCGATCCGGACGATGCCGGTGCGGTGCGCATGTGCCGCCTGCTCGCCTTCGAGCAGGAGGACGTGCACTCCTGCTACCAGGTCGGAACAAGTGCGAGCCCGCCGCCGGCGTTCCGATGAACGCGGCCGCGCCTGGTGACAATCGTTGTGAGAATGGGAAATCCGAATGAGTGAGCCTGTGACCGCCACCGAGTTCCTCGACGATGCCAAGTTGCAGATCGCCGACAAACAGGTGGAGGCCGATGGGGTCGTGTCGCTCACCCTCGTCGATCCGGACGGGAATCCGCTTCCCGCATGGGAACCCGGCGCGCACCTGGATCTCATCCTGGGTCCCGAGCTGATCCGGCAGTACTCGCTGTGCGGCGAGGTGACCGATCGGGACCGGTTGCGCGTCGCCGTCCTGCGTGAGCCTGCCGGACGCGGTGGTTCGTCGCGCGTCCACGACGAACTGGCGGTGGGAGACCTGATCGCGGTCAAGGGGCCGCGCAACAACTTTCCGCTCGTGGATGCGCCGGCCTATCTCTTCGTCGCGGGTGGGATCGGGATCACCCCACTGAAGCCGATGATCGACGAGGTGCACGCGCGGGGTGCGGACTGGACGTTGCTCTACGGCGGCCGTACCGCGGCCGGTATGGCCTTCGGCGAGGCGCTGGCGCAACAACATCCCGAGCATGTCGCGCTACGACCCCAAGACGAATACGGACTCCTGGATCTCGCTCGGGCCGTCGCCGAGGTCCCGGCCGGGACTGCCGTCTACTGCTGCGGACCGGAACCGCTTCTCGTCGCAATCGAGGAGGTCTGCCGCAGCCGGTCGGACATCGAACTCCACGTCGAGCGATTCGCCCCCAAAGTAGTTGCGCAGGACGGTGAATCAACCGCCGAGGCGTTCGAGGTGGTACTCGAGCAGAGCGGGCGGAGCGTCACGGTGCCGGTCGACAAGTCGGTGCTCGACGCGCTGCTCGACTACGGTATCGATGTCGACTTCTCCTGCCGGGAAGGCACCTGCGGCACCTGTGAACAGGTTGTGCTCGACGGCGTGCCGGACCATCGCGACTCGGTGCTGTCCGAGGACGAGCAGGCTGCGAACGACTGCATGATGGTCTGTGTGTCTCGTAGCTGCACACCGAGACTGGTACTGGATCTCTGATCGCCGGGCGGTGATGGGGGAGGAGTGAGCTCCGGGGCGCCCCTCGACTCCGGTCATCCCGCGGCGGCGGGCTCCGCATCCGGTGCAGGCAGATCGTGATCACGGATGATCCCGTGCAGAAAGCTGCGCACGATCCCCTCGAAGAGCTGGCGTTGGGTGAGATCGTTACTCGAGAGTGCCTGCGCCAGAAGGGGTTGCGACTCCGCGGACACATTCGGGAAGATCGCCGACTTGGGGCGTGGCGGGCGCATCGCTTCCATCAGGACCGCGCCGATCGACAGGGTCTCCATGCCGTCGAGGATGCGGACGTGCAGGTCCACGGGCACGCCGGAATCGAGCAGGAACTGGGCTGTGTCCTCGTAGGTCGACGTGAACAGATCACGAGGGAGGTGCTGCAGTAGGACCGGGGCGGCGTTGCGATGGCGCAGGATCGACTGCCGGAAGTTCAGGGCGAGCGCCACGAAGAACTCGGGCCAGTCGGGTCCGGGGTTCATCCGCGGGCGCCGGACGGCGGTGCCCGCGATGTAGCGCGCGACCTCGGTGAGGATCTCGTTCTTGTCGTCGAAGTGGTGATAGAGCGACGGAGCGCGGACTCCGAGGTGTTTCGCGAGCCGCGGCAGGCTGAAGGCGTCGAGTCCCTCGGAGTCGATGATCTCGATGGACGCCATCACGGCTGCCTTGCGGCTGATCAACGGCTTGGACGGCCGTGCCATGTCCCACCTCTCCTCGTGCCTGAACGGACCTAACAAGAGTAGTTTCAGGCACGGTGGATGTCCATGTGGGCGTGCCGCTTCTACCTCCTCGCGAAGGAACTCGAGCCGGGTCGTCCGCGCGACGGCCCGAAAACCAGTGGCGCCCGGAGTCGGCCGTGCGCCACCATGAGCGGGCAATCGAATCCGCACATCGTCACCGAACCAGAAGAGTCTCGTGACGGATGAATGTTGCGGTGGAACAACGAGTTCGAGCGTCGGGAGGCACCCGTGACCGCACTACTTCTCGCGATCGTCGGCGGCATAGTCCTGCTCGCCGTTGTCGTCCGCACGCTGATCATCACCGTCCGCGACGACCGTGGGCGAATGCCGTATCGCACGGCGTACGACACTCGACGCCCGTTTCCCTGAGGATGCGGACAGGCTCACTCCGCCTTTTTCAACACCGCCAACACGGTGAGCAGCAGGATCTTGATGTCGAGCCAGAGTGACCAGTTCTCGATGTAGTAGTTGTCCCACTCGGCGCGGTCCGCGATCGACGTCTGTCCGCGCAGGCCGTGTACCTGGGCCCATCCGGTGACGCCGGCCTTGACGCGGTGGCGTTCGCCGTAGCGGCGGATCTGGACGTCGAACAGTGAGACGTACTCGGGCCGCTCGGGACGGGGACCGACGAGGCTCATGTCGCCGCGGAGCACGTTGAGCAGCTGCGGGAGTTCGTCCATCGACGTCGAGCGCATGATCTTGCCGATCTTGGTGCGCCGGTCGACTCCCTCGACGCCGCCCGGCGCGCTGCCCTCGGTGGGTTTGAACTTCTCCGCCTCGGGATCCTCGGGCCGCATCGAGCGGAACTTGAGGCAGTCGAAGACGCGCGCGTTACGGCCGACACGGGGCTGCGCGAAGAAGATCGGCCCCGGCGAGCTGAGGCGCACGAGCAGCATGAGGGTCAGGAACAGCGGCGAGATCGCCGTGAGGATCATCGCCGCGATGATCCGGTCGGTGATGTGCTTGGTGCGGAACTGCCACCCGCGTGGATTGGTGTGCGGCACGGACATCAGCGGGAGTCCGCCGATGTGGTCGACGCGGCTGCGACGCCCGATGACGTCGAACATGCGCGGCACGATCCAGACCTTGACCCCGTGCCGATGGGCGATGCGAACCGCCGCGGTCAGCCGTTCGACATTGGTCACCGCGAAGGCGATGACCAGGATCTCGGCGTTCGTCGCGCGGATGGCGTCGTCCAGGTCGTCGACCCCACCGAGCTGATCGATCCTGTTCGACGGTCCCTCGTCGCGATCCGAGCGAGGCGGCGCTCCGGCGGTCAGGACACCCACCGGCCGCAGACCGTGCTCGGGGGCGGAGACCATCCGACCGACGACCTGTGCGGTCACCGGTCCGTCGCCGATGATCAGGGTGGGCGACAGCAGGTGCCCGTGTTTACGAAGACTCCGCTGGATGGTGTCGCGCAACAGCCGCCCGAACGGTACCCAGAACAACGCCGACACCCACACCTTGGTCACCGCGGCACCCGGCCGATCGTCGGCGAACGACAGCAGCAGTGAGCAGAGGAGGATCATCGCCGTGATCGTGCAGCCGGTCATGACCTTGCCGACCTCGTCGAGGAACCGGCGGTTCAACCCGCGCCGGTACACCCCGCGCACCGCGAAGATGAGCACCAGGATCGGCACGAACAAGAGGAGCGTCCACAGTGGCGGGTGTGCGCCCCGGCCGCTCGCGATCCACCAGAGACCCATGGCCACCGCGATCGACGCCGACAGCACGTCGATGGAGACGGTGACGAGGGTGCTCAGGGGATCGTCACGGATCAGCTGGTCGAAACCCCGTCTGGTGTCGGTCGGCGCGGGCGGCTGGGCACGCGTCGTCGTCGTTGGTTTCTCGGCCTGCGATACACGGGTCGACAAGTCCACTCCATCCGCAAAACGGCCCCCCGCTCCCGCCGATTGTAGGTGTACCCGACCACTCATGTGCGCCTACCGGGTACGTGTTGGGAACCGGAGTGTTCACGGTCCTGTAACGGGCCTGTCTGACGGTCTCAACGACCGAAGATGAGCTCCCGGACCAGCACCGAGAGATCGGACATCAACTGCACCTCCGCGGAGGACCAGTGGTGCGGTTCGGAGTCCCAGGCACAGAACGTGCCGATGACGTGGCCATCGTCGTCGGCGATCGGGATGCCCAGGTAGGAGGTGACCTCACCGCTGGTCGCGGTCGGATGATCGGCGAGCAGCGCGTGGTCGGCGATGTCGTCGATGATCAGCGGCGAACCGCTCACGACGGGCAGAACGCACAGGGAGTTGACCAGGGACCTGGTGCTGGGGCCCTCGGGTTGGCCCGAGCGGAAGGCGATGGCCGCGGTCGCCTGCTCCTCCGGCGTGATGACGTTGACGGCCACGTGTGGAACGCCGACGGCATCGATGGTGAGTCGGATGGTCTCGTCGAGGCTGTGGGTCGGTGGGTCGTCGAGCAACCCGCTGTCCTTCAGGGCACGCATGCGTTCGGGATCGGCCAGGATCGCCCGGAGTGCGTTCTCCACCTCGGGGTTGCGTCCGCGGACGGCTTCGAGGACCGCGTGCAGGCCGGCTTCGGGGGACATCTCGAAGAACGCGGCCAGCTGGTCGGCGTCGTGCGTCGGTGCCTCCGCGTCGCGCGAGTGGTCGTCGGCGCCGGTCATCGCGTCACCATCCTCGGTGTTCGAACTCATCGTCAACTCCTCTCGCTGCCCTGGATGCTCGGCCCGGACAACGCACGAAACTCATGCGCAGGTGTTCGGCGTGCGCTGCCCTGATCTGACGGCTGCCACCCAGTCGGTCGCCGCGGAGCCGATGTCGAGTATGCCGTGCGGCTGATTACGAACCCGGAGCGAAGTGATTACATCACCTTGACGGCATGCCTGGTCAATGGCCTTCGCCGTCCACGGCGCCGGAATGACCTCATCGCCGTCGCTGTAAGCGATCAGCATCGGCGCCGCCGCCCGACCCTGCGGGAGACTCACCTCGCGGAGCCACCCACGCAATCGGTCGGTGGCCGCGGCGTCGACGGGCCGGTAGTCCTCGGGCCGGGTCGCCTCGACGACGGCCTGCTTCTGCACCAGGGCCACGTCTTCGCACTCGAGGAAGATGCCGAACGCCTCTCGCAACGGCCCCCGCACGTAGTCGTCGATGACGAGCTCAGGATGGATGGTCTGCAGGCCGGTGAGCACCAGCGGGAGGAAGGCGATCTGTTCCTCGGTGAGAGTGCCTGCGGCCATCGCGTCGGCCAGCGGTGCGACGTCGAGCGCCGGACTCATGCTGACCGTTCCGCGCAGGGTCAGGCCGCGGCCGTAGGTGCCGGCGATCTCGTTGGCGTGGAAGACTGCGTGCCCGCCCTGCGAGACCCCGAAGCCCCACCACTGGTCGCTGGTGTCGTCGATGATCGTGCGAGTCGCACGGACCGAGTCGATGATGGCGCGCGCGGCCGGCGCCGGATCGAGGTAGCGGTGGCGCCCCGGCGTACCGAGACCCTGGTAATCGGTCTGCACGACGACGAATCCCAGTTCCAGCATCGAGGCGACCAGACTGACGGTGCCCAACAGACCTGCGTGTAGTGACGGGGCGCAGTTGCCCGCGGTGCCGGTCGTCGGGTGTCCCACGGCCAGGACCTGCCAGCCGCCCGCGGGTGGGCGGCCACGCGGGACGAACACCGCGGCCGACACCGGCGTGAGGCCGCCGGAGTCGGGATCGGTGGACAGATACCGGAAACGCAGCGTTCGGTCGACGATCCGTCGCAGCGAGATGTAGGACTCGGTCGGGATCGGGGAACCGACGAGATCGCCGGCCGAGGCTCCCGCGGGCACCGTCGTGTCCGGAGCGGCATCGGACGTCGAGGCGCCGGGGGAGGACGAACACGCGCCGACGAGCAGGGCGGCCACGACGAGCACTGTCACGAGCACGGGGGCAGAGCGCACACGGTGCCGCGACGACACCCTCATGACCGCGTGAGCAGCTGATTCAGCAGGGACACCGGATCTTCACACAGGTGATCCAGAGCTGCCTCGATCACCGATCGCCCGATGAAGTCGCTGCAGAACGTCGTGGTGAAGCTACGCGAGCCGTCGATCTCGCTCACGAGCATGCTGGCCGCGTCCGGACCGTCGGGCTCGACATAGGCGAACAGGTGATGCGATGCCGCCGCGGGTTCCCAGGGGATGTCGCCGAAGATCGCGATCCGGCCGAGGTCGCTGACCGACAGTCGCAACCGGTCGGGAACCTCCACCCGTTCCGGCTCCTGACCGGGGTCGGAACCCGGCTTCGACGGCCGCACACGTTCGCGCAGTTCTCCGGCGGCGAGAACCGCGGCCGGCCAACCGGATTCCGCGACGGACCGGATGCGGTCGCCGATCTCCATCGGTGTCGCGCCGGCCGGGAAGCGCAGCGGGATCCCGACGGCGAAGTTGCCGTGGTCCTCGGCATGATCGGCGTCGAGATAGCGTCGGCAGTCGAACAGGATCTGGGTCCGCTCGTCCAGTGCGACGCCCTGTGCGGCCAGCGCGGTGCGCCACAGGGCCACGGTCACCGCAGCCGACGACATGCGGACGCCGGTGTCGGCGATGGCGCGCTTCAGTTCGGCGGTCTGTCCGGGCCGCATCGCGGTGGTGACGGCGCACCGTGACGAGCGCCAGTCGGTGATGGTGCGGACGGGGTGATCGCCGGGCGCGGTCGCATTGGCCGAGCGCAGACGCATGATGTCGCGGAGTCGGCGTGGATGGCGGAGGACGTGCCGACGGAATGCCTGCCACGCCGCATCGGCCGGCAGGGAGCGTTCGAACCGCTCGGTCATCGGGAAATCATGACGACTGGCCACGCCCGCGATCTGCTCGATGCCGAGCCGGCCGTCGCCCATGCCGTGCGTGTGATCGATGACCAGCCACTGCCCGCACACCAGCACCTCCAGCCGGGGCAGCGGATCCGGGCGGTTGCGCAGGCGGGTCATGATCTCGCCGATGGGCAGGTCAGCCAGATCGGGACGGTCGCAGACCTCCGGCGCGGTGGTGACGTCATGTGCCCAGGTCTTCGAAGCCGGGTCCGGGACGAGGGTGAGTCGAGATGTCGGCGTACACGCCTGCGTCAACCGCGTGCGGATGAGATCGAGGTCCAACGGTGCCATCGGACCGGTCACCGAGATCGTGCGCGAGGTGGACAGTGCCCGGTCCAGGACCGACGCACGAGCGCGTCCCTGAGCGGTGGAGGAGTCAGCGCGCGGCATCGACGACCTCGCGCATCTCGTCGCGGAACCGGTCGCGCCGGAACCGTTCGGCCCAGGCGCGGATCTCCGACCGGTCGTAGTCGTCGGCGTCGAACTGTCGGAGCGCGGTGGCGAGTCGCTCGATGATCTCGTCGTCGGTTCCCGATTCGATGAGCAGGCCGCTGGACCCCGGGATGACCGTGTCCAGCGCGCCGCCCTCGCCGAGGGCGATCACCGGGGTCCCTGTCGCCATCGCCTCGACGGGCACGATGCCGAAGTCCTCGATGCCGGGCATCAGAACGGCCCGTGCGCCGCGATGGAGGTTCAGGAGGGTGTCGTGGGGTACGCGCCCGAGGAATGTCGTCTTGGGGCCGGCGAGTTCGCGGCACTGCTGCATCGCCCGGCCGTCGCCGGCGACCACGAGTCGCACGTCGGCGCGGGCAGCGGCCGCGATGGCGAGGTCGGGTCGCTTGTACGGCACCAGGCGTCCGGCGAGGAGATAGAAGTCCTCCCGCGGTACCGACGGGTCGGGGGTGAAACCGTCGAGGTCCACCGGCGGGTGCACCACGACCGACTCGCGGTTCCAGTGCTCGCGGATGCGGTCCGCGACCGCCGACGAGTTCGCGACCACGGTGTGCAGGCGCGGCGCCGCCTCGACCTCGCAGCGACGGGCCACCACCGACAGCGCCGAGAGGATCGCGGCGCCGGCAGCCCCGCCGCCCTCGCCGGCGCGCAGCGACGGGTCCCACGCCCAGCGGGCCGGACTGTGCACGTAGGCGATGACCGGGGCCTCGGTGGCGTGGACCGCCTGGGTGGCGAAGGCGTGGTGGCTGGTGACGACGGCCGAGGCGTCGCGCAGCGGCATCCGCCGGAAGGCCATCGGCATCAACGGCAGCAGCGGCGCATAGGTCCGTTCGCCGAGGAGACGGTAGATGCGGTTGAGGGACGAGGTGACCGGCGGCTCGTCGAGGCCCGCCGGGATGCCGGCGGGACGCGCGATCGGGGCGTGCACCTCGACGCGTGGCCAGGTTGCGGCCAGTTGCTCGACGACGTGCTCGGAACCCGCGATCTCGGTGAGCCGTTCGTGGACGACGGCGACGTGATCAGCGGGCATTGCTGTCCACTTCGCCCGGGACGGCGCGGAAGCGACCGGAATCGGTCGGCTCCGGGGCGTCGGGGGAATGGGGAGTACCGGGGTCGTTGTGCGCAGGCGAACGTGTCATGTGCGTGGAGGCCTCGCTGGTCGGGACATCGGTGGACTGGGTGCCGGTGGACTGGGTGCCGGTGGGGTGGGCGGTGGTCGGGTGGGTGGCGGTCTCGGTCGAGCCGGGCGAGAACGAGGTGGCGGCGTTGGAGGTGGGTGCGGTCGAGGTGGTGGATTCGGTCGGTCCCGATGGCCCGGGGTCGGTGCTCTCGGGTGGGGTCGCAGCCGAGGACTTCGCCGTCCGCAGCACGATCAGATATCTCGTCGACCCGATCTCCGCGAGCTGCGAGAGCGCCGCGTCGGCCGCCTTCCGGTCACGACCCGACGACGACAGGACCACGACCGCCAATGCGAGCTCGGCGGGATCGACGCGCTGCCACCAGGCGTCCTGCAGGGCCGCCTGCTCCACCCGCATGCGGTGTCCGGCCCCGGTGTCGCCGGGAGGGGGTGCGAGATCGTCGAGCAGACCACGGACGTCGACGTTCTCGCCTGTCAGGATCAGCGCGACCTGAGCGCGACGATGACGCTGGGCGAACGCGGGCAGCAATGTCGACGGCAGCGCCGGCTCGCCGCGTTTCCCATAGGTGAGCTGGGCACCGAATCGGTGCGCGGCACGCCGCGCCCAGATCGGGTTGGGGCGGCGACCCCGGCGTCCACGGAAGAGGACGAGCAGTTCGGCCGCGATGATGGTCGCGGCGATGCCCGCCACCGCGCCCTCCTGCGTGGGATTGGGCGCCACCGGCACATCGCTCACCGACGGCGCGGCGAGGACGGTGAGGGTGTCCGACGACGAGTTCTGCAGGCGAGTCAGCTGGGAGTCGAGATCGGCGAGTGTCGCGTCCGACTCGACCTTGGCGTCGCTGCGGTCGGGCAGGGCGCGGTTACGGACGCGTTCGGCGGTGACCTGCGCGCGCATCTGGTCGATCTGACGGGTGATGTCACGCGCGTGGTTGGACAGTGAGGCGGCCGAGATGGCCGTGACCATCGCCCGGGCCACGTCCTCGGCCTGCTCGCTCGTCGGCGCCGTGGCGGTGAAGTCCATCATCGTGGGCGCCGAACCCGGCGTGGTGGTCACGTGTGAACTCAACTCGCCGGTGGTCCACCCTGTATCCACCTGGGTGAGCACCTGTCGCAGCACGTTCTCGTCGGTCGACAGGGCGACGAACGGCGCACGCAGCTGTTCGACGAAGGCATCGCCCGGGATGATCGTGCCGGCCGGGGTGATCTCTGCGGTGACGGTCGCCGAGTATTCCTTCGGCACGAGAGCGCTCCGCAAGGCGAACACGGACGCACCGACGAGGATGCCGATGAGTATCGCCGGGATGGCAACGCGAGCGAGATCGCGGAAGTGCCCGAACAGATCGATGGAGGGCGGCGCATCGCGTCGCCCGCCGGCATCGAGGCTGGAGCTCACACGTCTCTCCTGTGGTGTCGGATGCCCCCCCGACCATCCCCGGACATTGCAGTGCTCGATCGACTTTCAGTCCACCATAACCAACGATCCGCGCGATGGTGGTCGAGGACGATTGGCGTGGCGCGCGCGGATCACGGCCCAGCGGTCACCGCGAGGCCAGCATCGTGTAGGCCTGCTTCGGCGTCCAGTCGCGGCGCACCAGACCGAAATTGTGCTCGAGGTTGTTCGGGTCGGTGCCTGCGTCACGCAGCGAGTACACGAACAGCGGGCCCAGCCAGGGTGCGTCGTTCTGGGCGCCCATGGCGATCGCGATGCTCTGGGCCTGCACGTCTTCGGAGACGGCGTTGGTCCCGGTTCCGGTGGGTGCACCGAACTCGGTCATCCAGATCGACTTGTCGCCGTCACCGGCGGCAACCATCACGTCGCGCATGTCCCACATCCGGGCCGCAGTGCTCCACGACGCGGCGGCGGGATCGTTCGGCAGCGCCGGGTAGGTGTACGGATGCACGCCGAGCGCGTCCAGGGAGTCGTTGAATCCGCTCTGATAGAGATTGCGCACGAAGGTCAGCGGCGCGATGTCGCGGCCGTTGTCGGTGCCGGGGGCGAGACCTCCGGAGATCACCGCGGTGCCCGGGACCGCCCGCTTGATCGCGGAATACGAAGCTGCCAGGAGCCGTCCGTACTCGGTCGAGTTGGCCCGCGGCAGCCAGTAGTTCGCCAGGTTCGGCTCGTTCCAGATCTCCCACACCGCGATCGACGCCGAGTAGCGCTGCGCGGCTGCGGCGGCGAAAGAGGCGAAGACCTGCGGGTCGGCGGGCCGGTAGTGGCTGTTGCGCGGGAAGTCGCCGGCCCGCGCCGCCCACAGCGGCGTGTAGGTCACCAGACCGAGCGGACACATGCCGTGGGCGACGACGGCATTCACCACCCGGTCGATCGGCGCCCAGTTGCGCTGGCCGCGGCGGGGCTCGACGACCGACCAGTCGACGTCGATGCGCACCGCCCACATGCCGAGATCCTCGGCCACCGACAGTTCGCGGTCGAGGTCGGCGTCGGACGCGCTCAGCAACGACGCGCCCGGCGACGCCGCGACCTTGTGATCACCGGCGGCGAGCGAGCATGCGGCGGGCGCTGCGTGGGCGTCGTTGCGCACGAGCACAACGGTGGTCAGGGCGGCGACGACGATGCATGCGTACGCGAGTGCGGATCGAACCGTCCGGGGCCGAGCGTACAGGGACCTTCTCATGGGGTGCCTATCTGAGGGGAGGGCGCAGAATGCGCGAAGAGTGTCCGGCCGCGGTTTCTCCTCAGCTGGACAGCAACTCGTCGAGCATACGCGGTAGCGTGACCGACTTGTCGTGTCCGTCCGCGATTCGTCGCCGGGCTTCGCTGGTCAGCGCGTGGCGGAGGTCGTCGTCGCCGAGGATTCGGGTGATCGCCGACGCCAATGCGTCCGGGTCCGACGGGGGGACGAGGATGCCGGCGCCATTCCGGAGGAATTCGGTTGTGCCGCCGTGATCGGTGCCGATGACCGGCTTTCCATAGGACATGGCCTCGAGGACCGACAACGGCCCGGCCTCCGGTGTGACGCTGGCCGAGACGACGACATCCCAGCGTTCGAGCGCGCTGCGCAAATCGGTGTGGCCGAGGAACCGGACGCGTCCGGCCAGGTCGGGCCGTTCGGCTCGGTCATGCAGTGCCGCAACATGTTCGGCGTCACCGGGAAACGATCCGCCGGCGAATTCGAGTTCGACGCCGGGCACGTCGGCCACGGCGTCGAGCAGCACGGCGTGCCCTTTCCACGGGGTGAGCAGTGCGAGGATGCCGACGACGCGCGGATCGTGGAGTTCGGTGGACAGCGCGGGTACCGGCCAGGTGACGCCGTTGTGCGCGACCACGACCGGCAACCCCAGTTCGAGCAGCGGCGCGGCCGTGGCCTCGGACACCGCGACCGCACGCCGGATCACGGGGGAGCCGATGCGGATCACCGCCCGTTGCCTGCCCGACGACAGCGTGTCGTGCACGAGCCAGGAGATGCGGCCCGACGGGCGTGCGACGCGAGCGGCCGGAAGTGCGAACAGCGAGTTGACGATCGTCGAGGTGTCGGGTTGTCGGGAGACGCGGCGCAGGATCCGGCCGGCGCGCACCCACGCCCCCAGGAGGCGGCCGGCGCCGGCAAGCCGGGCCATGCCGCGCTCGCCGCTCAGACCGAGCGGTGGGATCGTCACGTGGTCGACGCCCGGCGGCAGCCGTGTGGGCAGCGGTCCGTCGGGGCTGACGACCCGTACCGCGTGACCGCGGTCGAGCGCGACGTCGATCAGGTCGAGCATGACCTTCTCCGCCCCGGAGACCTGCCCGGTGTGGGCGACGAAGACGATCGTGCGCGGCTGTGCGGGACCGGTCATCGAACCACCTTCGCGTGTCGGCCGAGGGGCGAGGTCGCCGCCCGGATCAGCAAAACTGCGGGGCCTGCGACGAGCAGTGCGGCGACGGCCGAGACGACCGGCCAGGGCACCGAGTCCACCGCCCAGACCCCGAGAGCGCTCACCACGGCGGTCACCAGGACGAGCGCCACCAGCGAGCCCACCGGCAGCAGCCCGGTGACCGGCAGTGTCCGGCGGATCACGACCCACAGCGCGATCGCCGCGACGGCGAAGGTGACGACCGTGGACACCGCCGCGCCGTTGTACGAGTAGCGCGGGATCAGGATCACGTTGAGGGCGACGTTCAGCGCGAGGCCGCCGATCGCTATCCACGGGTACCGGCTCGCGTGCCCCGTGGCCGCGAGCAGGAAGATTCCCAGCACCACCAGGGCCATGATGGCCGCGCCGAGCACCAGGAAGCGTGCGGCATCGGCGCCGACGACGAACCGCTCCCCGTAGAGGAGTTCGATGACCTGGGTGGCGCTGGGCCAGAACGCGGCGACGACGACGGCGCCACCGGCACCGAAGACGATCGCGGCGGTGCGGCATCGCTGACGGAGTTCGGCGGGCTTGTCCGGCCACGCCGCGACCATCAGGGTGCTGATCGGTCCGGCGGCGGCGAGGATGAGGGTGTCCATGATGTCGGAGAACTTGTAGCCGATGCTGTAGATGCCGACCGCGTCCAGCGAGTCGAGCAGGCTCAGCAACAGGACGTCGATCTTCTGCAGCGCGATCGTGAGCGCGAACCCGAGCGCGAGCGGCAGGGCATCGGTGAGCATCGGCTTCCAGCGCGACCATTCGACGATGCGCGAGGGCCGCAGACCCGAGGACCGGCGCGCGATGCCGACGATCTTCACGATGAGCGCGAAGATCTCGTTCGCGACCGGCGCGAGGACGAAGATCAGCAGCACCGGGGCGGCCAGTGCGGCGGCGATCGTCAGGGCGAGCTGCAGGACCTGACCGAGGCTTTCGGCGATCGCGGTCAGCAGCAGTCGGTGGCGGCTCTGGAAGATGACGGTGAGCGCTTGGCCCGGGGTGGCGAAGACGACGACGAGTCCGGCGATCAGGGTCGCCCGGATGACGTCGCCCGGGTACTGCAGGACGATCACGTAGAGCACGGCGATGAGGTAGCCGATGAATCCGAGCAGGACCCGCAGGGCGATGAAGGACGACGCCGTCTTCGCCACGTCGTCGGGGTCGTCGGAGATCAGGCGTGCCATCACCGCGCGACCGACCCCGAGATCGGTGAAGATCGCGGTGAGTCCCAGCAGCGCGAAGACGAACGAATAGGTGCCCCAGTCCTCGGGGGAGAGGGTGCGGGCGATGATGACGCTGCCCGTCCAGCCGAGCCCCGCGATGACCAGGCGACTCACCAGCATCGCGACCGTCGCGCGGGCGGCGGCCCGGGCGTCGGACGCCGGGTGCGGGCCGGGGTCGCCGGAAGGCGTTGCCCGGGCCTGCAACTCGGCCTCCGCCTGCTGTTCGACGAGCAGGTCGGAGGGCAGTGGGCCGGTCACGTCAGGGCTCACGGCGCCCCCGGGGCGGGTATGTCGATGCCCGACGCCCGGTAGGCCTCGACCGTCCGCCGGGCGGTGGTCTCCCAGGTCAGGTTCTCGGCGACCGAGACGCCGGTCTGCACGAGAGTCTGTCGTCGGTCGGCGTCTCGCACGATCGGTTCCAGCGCGCGGACCCAGTCGTCCTCGTCGTGGCCGGACACCAGCACCGCGCCGTCGCCGACGACCTGGGGCAGTGCCCCGACGGCACTCGCGACGACCGCGCCGCCGCTCGCCATGGCCTCCACCGGCGGAAGTCCGTATCCCTCGTAGAACGAGGCGTACGCGGTGACCGTGGCCGCCGCGTACAGCGCGGGCAGGTCCTCGACGTCGACATATCCGAGCCCCACGGCCGACGACGGCGCATCGGGACCCTTCGACCCGGCGCCACCGAGGACGCACGGGATGTCGAGGCGGCGTGCGACCGCGGCCACCAGCGCGACGTTCTTGCGCGGCTCGACGGTGCCGATCTGCATGATGAAGCGGTCGGGCAGATCGTATTTCGCGCGGACGCGGTCGACATCGGCGCTCGCCGGCGGACGAGCCCACGGGGCCGGCGCGAGCTCGGTGACGTGGGCGTCGCGCCCGCAGGTCTCGCGAATGCGTTCGGCCGTGAACTCCGACACCGCGATCAGCACGTCGGCGCGTCGAAGTGTCGCACGCACGAGGACGGACTCACCCGCGGCCCGGAAACGGCTGGACGCCGAGGGCATGTCGAGGACCGACAGGTCGTGCACCGTCGCGACCGTCGTCGACGGCCCGGCGAGGGGAAGATCGACGTCGAGGCCGTGGAAGACATTCGCCGAACGCATGGGGAGGACGCCGAACACCGCACGCCGGACGCCGTCGGCGACGGGACGTTCCACCGGGGTGATCGTCGAGGGCAGTTCGTCGACCGCATCGGTCTGGACCACCGCTGACAGCGGGGTGCCGGTCAGGTGCGCCGGCAGCGCCCTCAGGAGTTCGCGGATGTAGGTCTGGACTCCGCTTCCTCCGGGACGAAGTGCAAGCGCACCGTACGTGATTCGTGTTGTGCCGTCGCGCATCCAGCAGCTCCCAACAGTAACCAGAAGAAGAAGTCGAGCGGGAAGATCTCGAAGTAGGTGGCGACCAGGCACGCCACCATCGCCGCGACCATCGACGCACTCACACCCAGGACGAAGGCTCCATCCGGGTCGGGCATTCGGCGCGAGTACTGCACGCACCAGATCACCGCGGTCACGATCAGTGCCAGGAACAACCACAACCCGATCGGCCCCAGCTCGAGCAGGAGTTTCACGTAGTAGTTGTCCGGCTGATAGTTCCGGGACAACTGCTGCACCGTCCCGTCGGCACCCGCGGTGATCGTCGGTGTCGTCTCACCCCGGGCCGCGGACATCGCGTCGGCGGCCGAACCGCTCGACGCGAGCCCCGTCCCGAGTGGGTGCACCCAGATGCTCGCGAAGATGTCACCCCATCCCGAGCCGCGCTGGCTCAGACTGCTCGACGAGAAGAACACCTTGGTGATGCTCGACGGCAGGAACGGCAGCGCCACGACGGCGAACACCCCGAGAGCGAGGAGCGGGGCGATGAGTCGGCGGAATCGCAACGCGGCCAGCCAGATCACCCCGACGGCCAGACCGAGGATGGCCGCACGGACCACCGACGTGGCCATCGTGACCGCCATGATCGGCCAGCACGCGAGGAACAGCTGATTGCGACGACGGCCGGTGTCGGACAACGCCACCGCGCCGCCGACCAGGAGCGCGAGCATCACGAACAGCCCGAAGCCGAACGGCTGGTTGAAGGTGCTGAACGTCCGGAACAGCGGGCCGCTGGATCGGACCTGCTCGCCGTAGGTGTAGCCGAGCTCCACCAGCCGTGCCGGACCGAGGAGCTGCTGGCCGATTCCCACGAGCGTGGTGATCACCCCGAGCGCCATGATGACCGACACCAACCGGTCGCGATCGCGGGCGTCGAACGGCGTCAACCACAGCGCGAGGACGACGAACAGATAGAAGAAGGTCACCTTGACGCCGTACAGGCCGATCGGGCCGTAGACGTAGAGCGCGGACACGACACCGAAGGCGACCAGCACCGCCGCCGCCGGCCACCACGGCATGTGCAGGGGTGGGCCGGTGCGGTCGGCGGGCCGGATGCGTCGGTTGTACGCGCAGATCAGCGTCAGCGCGAGAACGCCTTCTTTCCACGCCGAGGCGATCCCGGGGACCGGGGCGATGTCGAGGAGACCGTCGAGCGGCGTGAGCGCGGCCAGCACCAGCAGCCCCCGCTGCGGGCGCCGATAGATGAACGAGACGAAGGCGCCGGCGAGCACGAGGACGACGAGGACGGCACCCACGACCGGGAGGTACGCCACGCCCGACCCGCCTTCCCCTCATGCCCCCGTGGTGTGTTCGAGCCCCCGATCATCCATGGTGGCACCCCGAGCGCCCGTTGTCCGGGCCAACGGCCACAGGCGTGTCGTGCCGAGCGCGGGCGGAGGGGGTCCGCGCAGGTCAGTGCCCCGAGATGCGGCGCTGCTTGCGTGGTCGCGTCCGGTCGGGCCCCGGTTCCGTGGTGAGGAGCCGCGGCTCGTCGACGACGGCGTCGGTGAGCTGGGGGAGACCCTTCACCGGCTGATGCATCGGCAGCAGGGTGTAGTCGGCGTCCCACGGCAGGTGGCCGTAGTCGTCGGGCCACACCACCTGCAGCTTCGGCTGGTCCGGGAACAACAGGTTCGCCAGGATCAACTCGTCTACGTCGAGCTGCTCGATGAGACGAACCGTGACCGCCACCGTCTGTAGCCGGATGTCGGCGCGCCGGGCGACCAGATCGCGCCAGTCCTCACGATGGAGCAGGTCGCCCAGTTCGTTGAGGACGTAGTGCGCGGTGAGCGGATCGAGACCGTAGACGGCCAGCTCGGGAATGGAGTGCAGCGACAGGCCGGCGGTGTAGGAGAAACAGCATTCCGTCGGTGTGGACGCTTCGTCGAACTCGGGCACGCTCTCGCCGATGGCGGTGACCTGCCATCCGCAACGCCGGATGGTCTCGATGGTCGAGCGGATGACGGGGTTGGGATGCCACCTGGGCAGACCTCGGATCGCGGCAGCGTGGTCTGACATGGATCGCTCCTTTGTTCGACGGTGCGACCATGACACCACGGGGTCCCGACAATTCCCGGGCTGCGCCGCCCGGGCCCCGACGCCGGGGCTCAGCCTGCTCCGCTGGGCGCCGGCGCCGCGGGTAATCGATGCAGGGCCTCCACCAACGGTGCCAGCTCCGGGATTCGACGGGCGTCGTCCAGTGCGGTGCGCAGAGTGGAGTCGTGCACCGGTCGCGCGGCCCGCAGGAGTTCGCGTCCGCTGTCCGTCAACTCGGTGTAGATTCCGCGACGGTCGTCGGCGCAGATGATGCGTCGCAACAGGTTGCGATCCTCGAGGCGGTTGACCAACCGGGTGGTGGCACTCGAGCTGAGGGCGGCGGCGCGAGCCAGCTGCGCCATCCGCATGTGCCACCCGTCCTGTCGACTGAGGGCGTCGAGAACGGTGTACTCCACCACCGACAGCGCATGTTCACGCTGCAGCGCGCGCTCGAGTTCGGTGTCCAAGGTGCCGTAGAGCGCGGCCAGGGTCCGCCAGCCCTGCGAGCGGATCTCCACTGCGTCGTCTGCAATCCCCATGGTGTCCTCTGTGTCGCCCGCACCCGTCGTCGAGCGCTCGTCCAGATTACCAGCTTGCACCGATAGACGGCGCATGCAACTATCTATGGCGCGTGTGCAACTAGTGCATACGCTTGCTATCGGTGTTCACAACAAATTGGAAGGGGCGAGCATGCCCATCGGACTTCTAGCGCTCGCGGTCGGTGGATTCGGGATCGGACTCACCGAATTCGTGATCATGGGCCTTCTCCCGGAGGTCGCCGCCGAATTCGGTGTCACCGAAGCGGTTGCCGGCTACCTCATTTCGGGCTACGCGCTGGCCGTGGCAGTCGGCGGCGTCGCGCTGACCGCGGCTGTCATACGGTTCGATCGGAAACGGGTACTGATGGCGCTGATGATCTTGTTCATCGGCGGCAACCTGCTCTCTGCCGTCGCGCCCACCTACGAAGCGATGCTGGCCGGCAGAATCCTGGCCGCCCTGTGCCACGGTGCATTCTTCGGAATCGGTGCGGTCGTCGCATCGAGCATGGTCGGCCCAGCCAAACGCGCGGCTGCCGTCGCGATGATGTTCGCGGGACTGACCGTCGCCAACGTGCTCGGGGTGCCCTTCGGGACATTCCTGGGACAGCAACTGGGATGGCGCTCCACGTTCTGGGCCATCACCGCCATCGGCATCGTCGCGCTGGTGGGAATCTTCACGCTGGTGCCCGACGCCACCGAGGGCCACGCGGCGCCGACCAGCCTCCGCGCCGAACTCGGCGCATTCCGATCCACCCAGGTATGGCTCTCCATCGCCATCACGATCCTGGGTTACGGCGGGATGTTCGGCGCGTTCACCTACATCGCCTACACCCTCACGGACGTATCCGGGTTCGCGTCATCCACTGTCCCTTGGCTTCTCGTGATGTTCGGGGCGGGCCTGTTCATCGGGAACCATGTCGGCGGCAAGCTCGCGGATCGTGCGTTGACGACCTCACTCACAGCGACGTTGGCCATCCTGACGGTCGTGCTCATCGTCTTCGCGGCGACCGCGTCGAACCAGATCATGAGCGTCGTGTCACTGCTGCTGATGGGCGCATTCGGCTTTGCGACAGTGCCGGCGCTGCAGACCCGCATCATGAATCACGCCGCCACCGCGCCGACTCTGGCGTCAGGTGCGAACATCGCCGCGTTCAACATCGGCAACGCCCTCGGTGCCTGGATCGGCGGAATGACCATCGCTGCCGGTCTCGGTTACACATCACCGATCTGGGCGGGTGCGGGCGTGACCGTCCTGGGCCTCGCGGTACTGCTGGTCGCCACTGTTCTCCACAGTCGAACGACCCGAACCGAGACGCAGCCCGCCCCGACGACCATCGAGTCGCAGGTTCAGCGCATGCCGGCCGAGCGTGCGTGAGGTCTGGCTCTGACCGCCAGCGCAGTCGGGCTTCTACGGGTCGAGTGTCATCGTCTCCAACGGACTCCGGTCAGGTGTCGGCGCGCTGCCGGATGCCGAACACCGTGAACAGTGCCGCGCAGGTCGCGAAGACGACCAGCAGGGCGAGGCCGATCGTGTAGCTGTGGGTGGCCGCGTCGTATGTCGCACCCATGAGCATCGGGGGGAAGAAGCCGCCGAGCCCGCCGAGTGCGCCCACGATCCCGGTGACCGACCCGACCCGTTCGGCAGGAGCGGCCTGGGCGACCCAGCTGAAGACCGAGCCCGAGCCGAGGCCCATGCAGACGGCCATCAGCACGAAGTCGATACCCGCCGGTATCTCGACCGGTGGTTTGGTGATCATCCAGACGGCGAGTACCGCGGCGCCGCCGCACGAGATCACCGTGATGATGCGTGGCCCGAAGCGGTCAGAGAGGATGCCGCCGAGGGGACGTGCGATGACCGCGGCGATCGCGAAGCCGGCTGTCCGGGTACCCGCTGCTTGCAGATCGAAGTCGTATACGTCCTTCAGGTACGTCGGGAGATAGGTGCTGAACGCGACGAAGCCGCCGAATGCGGCTGCGTAGAGAAATCCGAGCTGCCAGGTGATCGGCAGTTTGGCCGCACCGATCAGTTTGGGGACCACCGAGTCGTGGGACGCTGCCCACCTGGGTGAGTCGCGCATGAACAGCCAGCAGATCACGGCGACCACCGCGAGCGCGACCGCGATGATGACGTGCGTCGCGACATACCCGAACCACGACACGAAACGCGGGGTGAAGAAGGCCGACAACGCGGTTCCGCCCATGCCTGCGCCGAAGACGCCGGTCGCGAACCCGCGACGTGACTTGTCGTACCAGGCGTTCACGAACGGGATCCCGACCGCGAAGGTCGTCCCGCCGATGCCGAGGAAGAACCCCGCCACGAGGAGCAGGGCATAACTGGCGAAGTGTCCGGCGGCTGCGACCAACAGGACGAAGGGGATCGTGACGACCAGCAGCACGGTGAACATCAGGCGTCCGCCGAACCGGTCGGTGAGTGCGCCGGTGAGTATCCGGCCCAGCGAGCCGACCAGGATCGGGATGGCGACGAGGATCGACTTCTGGGTGGCGCTCAGGTCGAGCTGGTCGGTGTAGACGACCCCCAGCGGGCCGATGAGGTTCCAGGCCCAGAAGCTGATCGCGAAGGCGACGGTCGCCAGGACCAGGTTCCTGGTCTGCCCGGCGGCGACGGAGGGCGGCGTGGCGGTGGTCTCGGTGGTCATCGATCACGATCCTTCACTCCGACGGGCGCCCATCCCGGGCGGTACGGCTGATTGCCCGGCATCGACCTCTGGTCGCGACTCCGGTACACGATGTAGGGACGGAACAGGTAGTGCACGGGCGCGGTGAAGATGTGCACCAACCGGGTGAACGGCACCATCGCGAAGAGCAGCATCCCGATGAGGATGTGCACGTGAAAGCGCAACGGCGCCTCCGCCATCGCCGAGACGTCGGGCTGCAGGACGAACAGCGACCGGAACCACGGCGACACCGTCTCGCGGTAGTTCACCCCCTCGGCATGGGGATCGAGGGTCCCGATCAGGGTGATGTAGGTGCCGACCAGCAGCGCGGTCACCAGCACGAGGTACATCGCCTTGTCGTTGCGCGTGGTCGCCATGAACACCGGCCCCACCGTGCGTCGCCGGTACACCAGCATGCCGACCCCGACGAGCGTCGCGACCGCGGCGAGCAGTCCGAAACCGCCCGCGCCCCAGTGGTAAACGGTCTCCGAGACGCCGATGGCCTCGGTCCACGACTCGGGGATCAGCAGTCCGATCGCGTGGCCGATGATCACCACGAGCACGCCGTAGTGGAACAGGGGCGAGGCGATCCGCAGCAGCCGGGACTCGTAGAGCTCCGACGACCGTGTCGTCCACCCGAACTTGTCGTAGCGATAGCGCCAGATGGTTCCACCGATGAGCAGTCCGAGCGTCGCGTAGGGAACCACGCCCCACAGGAAGATGTCCACGGGTCACCTCACGCTCGGGTCGGGTTGATCGGCAACAGTCGGGGATCGAAGGGTTCCAGGCCCACCGTCTCGGTCTTCGGGGGGCCGCACATGGCCATCGCCGCGGCCCTGTCGGGCGGGGACGGGGTGGGCAGGGTCGCACAGACGGCCTGCACCGCGCCGGCGTACGGCGAATCCGCGTCGAGGAGCGCGAACCGGATCAACTCCACTGCCGCGCGGTGCTTCTCGAGTAGTTCGACGCCGCGGGCCGGGTCGGCGCGCGCACTGAACTCGAGCACGATCGGCAGATGGTCCGGCAGCTCGCCGTGCAGGTCGACGAGGAAACCGCTGTCGCGGTAGGCCTGCTTGAACTCGCCCAGCGAGGTGCCCCGCCGACGGGTGTCGCCGTCGGACCAATACGACAGGTAGAGCGTGTGCCGCTTGGAGAGATCGAAGAGATCGATGTAGCTGCGGCGCAGCGCGTCCGGTTCGCCGCCGTCGAGGTGATCGATGGTCTGCCGCAGCGGTTCGGTCGCGCGGGGATCGTCCTGCTCGTCGAGGGCTGCGCGCATCAGCTCGACGCGGCCGAGCACTTCGTCGTCGGGGTAGCTGAGGCACCAGGACGCGACCAACCGGATCACGCTGGGCTCGGCCGTCGTCCGCGGTCGTCGATCGAAGACCCGTAGGTCTCTCATCGCGTCTCCTCGCCCGGCGTCGTCGACGCGCGCGGGATGCGTTCGGGGAAGAGGCCGGGCGGGGCGCCGTTCCCATCCCAGTTGAGCAGGTTCGTCCGGCCCGCCATCGCGCGCTCGCCGGCCGCGGTGTCGGTGTTCTGACGCTGTTTGAGCGCGTGGAAGGTCTCCACCGACACCGGAGCCGGGCGTCCGCTGGCCTCGCCGAACGGTGAGGAGTCGAACATGCCCGGCCCCTCGTCGTAGTCCAGTGAACAGCCCATCTCGTCGAGCTTCTCGGCCTGCTCGAGATGCGCGGTCGGGATCACGTAGCGGTCGTCGTACTTCGCGATGGCCATGAGGCGGTACATCTCGTAGATCTCTTCCTCGGTCATCCCCACCGCGGCCGGGATGCCGGCGTCGGGCTCGCGGCCCAACGTGACGTCGCGCATGTACGAGCGCATGGCGGCCAGGCGGCGCAGCACCGTGTCGACGACGGCCGTGTCACCGGCGGTGAACAATTCGGCCAGGTACTCCACGGGAATGCGTAGCGCCTCGATGGCACCGAACAGGGTGCCCGCGCCCTCGGCGTCGTGACCCTGTTCGGCCAGCAGGTCGACGATCGGCGAGAGCGGCGGGACGTACCAGACCATCGGCATGGTGCGGTACTCCGGATGCAGGGGGAGTGCGACGCGGTATTTCTTGGCCAGCGCGTACACCGGGGATCGGCGGGCGGCCTCTAGCCAGTCGTCCGGGATGCCGTCTCGACGGGCCGCGGCGATCACGTCGGGATCGTCGGGGTCGAGCATCAGGTCGAGCTGGGCCTCGTAGAGATCGCGTTCGTCCGGGGTCGACGCGGCCGCCGTCACGGCATCGGCGTCGTACAGAAAGATGCCCAGGTAGCGAAGTCGTCCGACGCACGTCTCGGAACAGACGGTGGGTTGCCCGACCTCGATGCGCGGGTAGCAGAGCGTGCACTTCTCGGCCTTGCCGGACTTGTGGTTGAAGTAGATCTTCTTGTACGGACAACCCGTGATGCACTGCCGCCAGCCGCGACAGCGATCCTGGTCGACGAGCACGATGCCGTCCTCGCTGCGTTTGTAGATCGCGCCGGAGGGGCACGACGCCATGCACGACGGGTTCAGGCAGTGTTCGCAGATGCGCGGCAGATAGAACATGAACGTCTGCTCGAACCCGAACTTCACGGCGTCCTCGGACTCGCGACGCAGTTTCTCCACGATGGGATCGCGCTTGGCGAGTTCGGGTGCGCCGCCGAGATTGTCGTCCCAGTTCGCCGACCAGGTGACCTTGGTGTCCTTGCCGGTCAGCAGCGATTTCGGACGGGCGACGGGGAAGTCGTCGCCGAGCGGGGCGTCGATCAGGGTCTGGTAGTCGTAGGTCCAGGGTTCGTAGTAGTCCTCGATGGTCGGTTGGACCGGACTCGCGAACAGGGTCAACAGCTTTCGGATCCGGCCGCCTGCCCGCAACCGCAGCCTGCCGTTGCGGTTGAGCACCCACCCGCCCTGCCAGGTGTCCTGGTCGTCGTAACGCCGCGGATATCCCTGTCCGGGGCGCGTTTCGACATTGTTGAACCACACGTACTCGGTTCCGGACCGATTGGTCCAGGCCTGCTTGCAGGTCACCGAGCAGGTGTGGCATCCGATGCACTTGTCGAGATTCATCACCATCCCGACCTGGGCCATGACCCGCATCAGTACGTCACCTCCTGGCTGCGTTTGCGGATGGTCGACACCATGTCGCGCTGGTTGCCGGTCGGCCCGAGATAGTTGAAGGCGTAGGACAACTGGGCGTACCCGCCGATGAGGTGGGTAGGTTTGACCAGCAACCGGGTCGGCGAGTTGTGGATGCCGCCACGGCGGCCCGTCGCCTCCGACTTCGGGACGTCGATCGTGCGTTCCTGGGCGTGGTGGACGTAGCAGACCCCGGCCGGCATGCGATGGCTGACGATCGCGCGGCAGACGAAAACACCGTTGGCGTTCACGCATTCGATCCAGTCGTTGTCGGCGACGTCGATCGAGGCGGCGTCCTGTGGGCTCAACCAGGCGATCGGACCGCCGCGCGAGAGCGACAACATGAACAGGTTGTCCTGGTACTCGGAGTGGATCGACCACTTCGAGTGCGGGGTCAGGTACCGGACCGTGATCTCCCGCGACCCGTCGGCGCCGAGCTTCGGCTCACCGAACAGGCGGTGCATGTCCAGTGGCGGACGGTAGATCGGGAACGACTCGCCCATGTCGATCATCCAGTCGTGATCGAGGTAGAAGTGCATCCGCCCGGTGAGGGTGTGAAACGGCTTGAGCCGCTCGATGTTCACGGTGAAGGGTGCGTACCGTCGACCCCCGGTCTCCGATCCGGACCACTCCGGCGACGTGATGACCGGCACGGGTGCCTTCTGGGTGTCGGCGAAGCGGATCCGCTTCTCCTCCGACCCGCGGGCCAGATCGTCGAGGCGGAACCCGACGCGTTGCTGGAGCTGTTCGAAGCCGGCCACTGCGAGTTCACCGTTCGTGGTCCCCGACAACGTCAGGATCGCCTCGGCGAGTTTCTCGTCGGTGTCGATCGCCGGTCGTCCGTCGCCGGCCCCGCCGAGCATCACGCCGTTGGACTCGGCGAGTTTGCGTGTCTGCTCCTCGAGCGGGTAGGTCACGTTCTTGACGGTGAAGCCGAGCTTGTCCGCGAGCGGTCCGATGGACGCCAGCTTGTCCGCGATCGCGGTGTAATCCCGTTCCACCACACTGAAGTTGGGCATGTTCCGGCCAGGCTGGCCGGCAACGCCATCCCGTTGCCAGTCCAGAACCCGACCGTGTGGTTGCGCGACCTCGCCGGGGGTGTCGTGCTGCAGCGGCACGCTCACGAGGTCATGACGTGTCCCCAGATGTGTTCGGGCCAGGTCGGACAGCTTGCGTGCGAGACGGTGGAACAGGTCGAAGTCGGACTTGGCCTCCCATGGCGGGTCGATCGCCGGGGTGAACGCATGGACGAACGGATGCATGTCCGTCGACGACAGATCGTGCTTCTCGTACCAGGTCGCGGCGGGCAACACGATGTCGGACAGCAGCGTGGTCGACGTCATCCGGAAGTCCGCGGAGAGCAGCAGGTCGAGCTTGCCTTCGGGGATGTCGTCATGCCAACGGATCTCGCTCGGCCGTGGGGTGTCGGGGTTCTCGGTGCCCAGCACGTTGTGGTGGGTACCGAGCAGAGTGCGAAGGAAGTACTCGTTGCCCTTCGCCGACGAGCCGAGCAGGTTCGACCGCCACAGCACCAGGGTGCGCGGCCAGTTCTCCGGAGCATCGACATCGGTGATGGCGGGTGTCAGTTCGCCGTTCTGCAGTCGTTCGGCGACGTAGGCGGCGGCGTCGGTCGCCTCGCCGCGGTCCACGGCCGCGGTTGCCTCGTCGGCGACGTCGAGCGGGTTGGTCGAGAACTGGGGATAGAAGGGCATCCAGCCGAGCCGCGCGGATTGGGCGATCGCGTCGGCCGTGTGCTCGTGGTCCATCGTGCCGCGCGAGAGCGGAGAGGCGAGTGACGACGTCGAGTAGCCGTCGTTGCGCCACTGCCCGGTGTGCATGTACCAGTACGACGTCCCCGTCATGGTCCGTGGCGGCCGCGTCCAGTCGAGTGCGTTGGCCAGCGAGATCCAGCCGGTGATCGGACGGCACTTCTCCTGCCCCACGTAGTGCGCCCAGCCGCCGCCGTTGCGGCCCATGCAGCCGGTGAGGATCAACAGGGACAAGATCGCCCGGTAGGTGGCGTCGCCGTGGAACCACTGGCAGATCCCGGCGCCCATGATGATCATCGAGCGGCCTTGCGACTCCTCGGCATTCGCGGCGAACTCCCGTGCGACCCGGATCGCCGCAGCCGCCGGGACGCCGGTGATTTCGGCCTGCCACGCCGGTGTGTACGGCGCCGACGCGTCGTCGTAGCCGGTGGGCCACTCGCCGGGGAGCCCGTCCCGGGCGACGCCGTACTGCGCGAGCATGAGGTCGAACACGGTCGTGACGAGCCGCCCGCCGATGCGCCGCGCGGGGACACCTCGCCGGACCACGGCGCCGCTGCCGTCGGGGGCGTCGAAGACGGGGAAGGCGACTTCGACGTACTCGGCCGCGTCGCCGAGCAACGTCAGCGCTGGGCGTGCGTCCTCGAGGTCGAGGTTCCACCGCCCCTTGCCGGACTCTGCATACCGGAACCCCATCGAACCGTTGGGAACCACCGGCCGGTCCTGCTCGGAGTCCCAGAAGACGGTCTTCCACACGTCTTCGCCGGCGGACACCCGGCCTCCCGCGTCGAGCTCGTCGGCGGTGACGAACTTGCCTGCGACGAACCGCCCAGGGAGATCGTCCCCCTGCTCGTCGAGATGGATCAGGAACGGGAGGTCGGTGTAGCGGCGCACGTAGTCGTCGAAGAACCCGGTCGAGCGCTGCACGAAGAACTCGGTGAGGATGACGTGGCCCATCGCCATCGCGAGGGCGCCGTCGGTACCTGCCTGCGCGGGTAGCCATTCGTCGGCGAACTTGGTGTTGTCGGCGTAGTCGGGGCTGACCGAGACCACCTTGGTGCCGCGGTAACGCACCTCGGCCATCCAGTGCGCGTCCGGGGTCCGCGTCACGGGAACGTTGGATCCCCACATCATCAGGTAGGTCGCATCCCACCAGTCGCCGGACTCGGGAACGTCGGTCTGGTCGCCGAACACCTGCGGGCTGGCCACCGGGAGGTCGGCGTACCAGTCGTAGAACGACGTCATCACGCCACCGATGAGCTGGATGAAGCGGGTGCCGACACAGTGGCTGACCATCGACATGGCGGGGATGGGGGAGAAGCCCGCGCAACGGTCGGGGCCATACGTCTTGATGGTGTGCACGTGTGCGGCGGCCGCCATCTCGATGGCCTCGTCCCACGAGACGCGGACGAGCCCGCCCTTGCCCCGCGCCTGCTGGTAAGAACGGCGGCGCAGCGGATCGCCCACCACGTCAGCCCAGGCCAGGACGGGATCCTGCAGGCGCTTCTTCGCCTCGCGGTACATCTCGACGAGCACACCGCGGGCGTACGGATGCCGCACGCGTGTGGGTGAGTAGGTGTACCAGGAGAAGGCGGCCCCGCGTGGACACCCGCGCGGTTCGTACTCGGGACGGTCCGGACCGACCGACGGATAGTCGGTCTCCTGGGTTTCCCACGTGATGATCCCGTCTTTGACGTAGACCTTCCACGAGCACGATCCGGTGCAGTTGACGCCGTGGGTCGAGCGGACGATCTTGTCGTGACTCCACCGGTCGCGGTAGAACACGTCGCCGGCGCGGCCGCCCTCGCGGAAGACCGCGCGGCGATCGTCCGTCTCGTCCCAGCGGGTGAAGAATTTTCCGATGTTCAGCAGGGCTGTGGCTGCAGTGCCCTGGATGTCGTCAGACCGGGCCATGTGCGTCACCCTACGGACGACGTGCCGGATTTTCTTTGCGAATCGAAAAGTCGATCAAGTGCGGCGCAGAATGTTTCCGGAGAATACATTCGTCGCACATATGGAGAACACGAACCGGACCGGCCCGATCACCGGGTTGCGACGGTCAGCAGGATCGCCGAATCCTCCTCGGCGGTCAATCCGTGACGTGTCGACGGAATCGTCACGAGATCGCCCTCTGCTCCCTTCCAGGAACCGTCCGGATCGCCGTCTGCGGTGGTGAGGACGACGCGACCGCGCAGGACATGCAGGGTGGCCTCGGTGGGACTCTCGTGGTCGGACAGCGCCGCACCGGCGGTCAGGGCGATGACGGTCTGCCGGAGATGTCGAGAAGAGTTGCCGTGCAACGTATGCGACGCGCGTCGGCTCGACGCCTCGCGCGCTGAGGACAGGAGTTGATCGACGAGTTCGGGCAAGTGGGTCGAATTCACTGTTCCACCATGGCACCGCCGGCGGGAGCCGACACGTCGTTCGGGTCGATCGAGGCCGGTTCGTTGTTCACCGGCCGGTCTCGCCGAGGCCGGGAATAGCGCACACGAGTAGTGCGAAAAGCCGAGGACGGCACTTTGTGGTTTCGTGAACGCCCGACCGAAGAGACGATTTCTCGAATGCGTTCCGAAAGATGTCCACGATCAGATGCGGACACCGCGACATGGATGGAAACATATGCCGAGGTGCTGTACCCCATCGCATTCTGTCGAAGGTCTGCCAACTGCGTCCGGGACCCGTGCTCGGACAGGCGAGACCCTCTGCCGGGTCAGGCCGGACGCATGCGGAGCAGGCGGTCGTCGGAACCGGTGGGCCGGCCGCGTCCGTCCCTGTTGCTCGTGCCGAACCACACCGAACCGTCGGGCGCGGCCGCCACCGCGCGGAGCCGGCCGTAGTCGCCCGTGAACCGGGCGGTCGGTGCTCCCGCCGTGTCGCCGTCGAGAGGGATCTCCCACAGGCGTCGGCCTCGCAGTGCGGCCATGTACGCGCGCCCGCCGACGATGGCCAGTCCGGCCGGCGAGGCCTCGTCCGTCGTCCACCCCGCTGCCGGGGAGACGAACCGCGGATCGTCGGACTCGCCCTCGACCTCGGGCCACCCGTAGTTGCCGCCGCGGCGGATCAGGTTGAGCTCGTCGCGACTGTTCTGGCCGAACTCGCTCGCCCAGAGGCGCCCCGACGCGTCGAGGGCGAGCCCTTCGACGTTGCGGTGGCCGTAGGACCAGACCTCGTTGTCGAAGGGATTGCCCGGCCACGGCCGCCCGTCGCGGTCCACGCGCAGGATCTTGCCGTTGAGTGCCCGGACGTCCTGGGCCACCTCCGGTACCGCCGCGTCGCCGACGGCGACGAACAGACTGCGGTCGGCGTCGAACAGCAGCGCGCCGCCGTGGTGGTTGTAGGCGGCGTCGAGCCCACTGATCAGCGTCCGCGGACGGGTCAGCCGCGTGCCGTCGAAATCCATTCGCACCAGCCGGTTGTCGCCGGCGGTGGTGTAGTAGAGGAACACGACGCTGTCGTCGCCCGGTGCGACGGCGATTCCCTGGAGACCGCCCTCACCCCGCGGCGCGGCGTCGGCGACATCCCCCACGGTCCGTACGTCGCCACCGGGGGAGACCCGGACCACGGTCGCGGCGTCGCGCTGGGTCACCAGTGCGTCTCCGTCGCGGAGGAACGCGATCGCCCACGGGACCTCGAGTCCCGACGCGATGACCTCGGGTCCTGCCGGGTCGGGCGAGCCGGCGTCGGGTGCGCCGGTACGGGGCGGGTCGGGCTCGGTGCACCCGGACACCAGCGCGGTACCCGCGACCAGCCCAGCTCCGAGGAGTCCGCTTCTGAGCAACTGTCGGCGGTCCATACCCTCGATGGTGCCCGAACCGCGGAGGGTGTGCTGTCGGCGTCGATTTGGGTCTACGCTGCGGATTCCCTACACTAGACCGGTTGCCTGTGCACCTCAGGTGTCCGGGACACAACTGAATAGTCTCCGGTGCCGGCGAAAAGCCAAGGGCATCGGCGGCGAGAACCTTCAGAAACAACTATCCACTTCGTGGAAGGCCCACCGCAGGTCACGGGGATGTCCCCGCGTCCGGCGCTGTATGGGAACCGCTACGAGAAAGGTTGACGGTCACCCATGACCATGACTGACCCGATCGCAGACTTCTTGACGCGTCTGCGTAACGCCAACTCGGCGTACCACGACGAGGTGACACTGCCCTCGTCGAAGATCAAGGTGAACATCGCCGAGATCCTCAAGCGCGAGGGCTACATCACCGACTACCGCACCGAAGACGCGGAGGTCGGCAAGAGCCTCGTCGTCTCGCTGAAGTACGGCCCGAGCCGTGAGCGTTCCATCGCCGGCCTGCGCCGCGTCTCCAAGCCCGGTCTCCGGGTGTATGCAAAGTCCACCAATTTGCCCAAGGTTCTGGGCGGCCTCGGCGTGGCCATCATCTCCACGTCGTCGGGTCTGCTCACCGATCGCCAGGCAGCCAACCAGGGCGTGGGCGGCGAAGTCCTCGCCTACGTCTGGTAGGGGAGGTAACAACATGTCGCGTATCGGAAAGAACCCCATCGAGATCCCCGCTGGCGTGGACGTCACCATCGACGGCCAGAACGTCACCGTGAAGGGCCCGAAGGGTGAGCTCTCGCTCACCGTCTCCGAGCCCATCTCGGTCGCCAAGGAGGACAACTCCGTTGTCGTCACCCGCCCCAACGACGAGCGTCGCAGCCGCGCGCTGCACGGCCTGAGCCGTTCGCTCGTGAACAACCTCGTCGTCGGCGTCACGCAGGGCTACACCAAGAAGATGGAGATCTTCGGTGTCGGTTACCGCGTGCAGGCCAAGGGCAGCGACCTCGAGTTCGCGCTCGGTTACAGCCATCCCGTGCCGATCGAGGCCCCGGCGGGCATCACGTTCGCCGTGGAGTCCCCGACGAAGTTCTCGGTCTCGGGTATCGACAAGCAGCAAGTCGGCGAGATCTCGGCGGTCATCCGCCGCCTGCGTCGTCCGGACCCCTACAAGGGCAAGGGCATTCGCTACGAGGGTGAGCAGATCCGTCGCAAGGTCGGAAAGACGGGTAAGTAAGCCATGAGTGATTCAGCTACCAAGACAGTGCGCAAGCCGGTCGGCAAGGACGTCTCGACGCGTCGTCGTAAGGCGACCGCCAACCGTCACTTCCGTCTCCGCAAGAAGGTCAGCGGCACCCCCGCTCGTCCGCGTCTCGCGGTCAAGCGCAGCTCGCGCCACATCCACGTGCAGCTCATCGACGACCTGGCCGGCAAGACGCTGGCCGCCGCATCGTCGATCGAGGCCGACGTGCGTGCCGCAGGCGGCGACAAGTCCGCGCAGGCTGCCAAGGTCGGCGAACTGATCGCCGCCCGCGCCAAGGCTGCCGGTGTCGACGCCGTCGTGTTCGACCGCGGTGGCAAGGACTACCACGGCCGGATCGCCGCGCTCGCCGACGCCGCCCGCGAGGGAGGCCTGAGCTTCTGATGACCATCTTCACCAGCTATATCCACAACACCGGAGGGAACCTCTGATGCCCGGACGTCAGCGTGACGGCGGAAACGGACCCGCCGGTAACGACAACAACCAGAACAACGCCGGCGGCGGCAACGATCGCCGTGGCGGTGGCGGCGGTCGTGACCGTCGCGACCGTGGCGGCCGCGACCAGGATCGCAACCAGCTCGAGCGCGTGGTGACCATCAACCGCGTCTCGAAGGTGGTCAAGGGTGGACGTCGTTTCTCGTTCACCGCTCTCGTGGTCGTCGGCGACGGCCAGGGCATGGTCGGCGTCGGCTACGGCAAGGCCAAGGAAGTTCCGGCCGCGATCCAGAAGGGCGTCGAAGAGGCTCGCAAGAACTTCTTCCGCGTGCCGATGATCGGCGCCACCGTCACCCACCCGGTTCAGGGTGAAGCGGCCGCCGGTGTGGTCATGCTGCGCCCGGCCAGCCCCGGTACCGGTGTCATCGCCGGTGGCGCGGTGCGTGCCGTGCTCGAGTGCGCGGGCGTCCACGACGTCCTCGCGAAGAGCCTCGGCTCGGACAACGCCATCAACGTCGTGCACGCCACCGTCGCGGCGCTCAAGATGCTGCAGCGTCCCGAAGAGGTCGCGGCCCGTCGTGGTCTGCCGATCGAGGACGTCGCTCCGGCCGGTATGCTCCGCGCTCGTGCAGGACAGGGGGTCTGATCATGGCTCAGCTGAAGATCACCCAGGTCAAGGGCACCATCGGTACCAAGAGCAACCAGCGTGACAGCCTGCGGACCCTCGGACTGAAGGGCATCCGCCAGACCGTCACCCGCGAGGACACGCCGATCAACCGCGGCCTCATCAACGCGGTTCGTCACCTCGTGACAGTCGAAGAGGTTCAAGCATGACCATCAAACTCCATCACCTTCGCCCCGCTCCGGGGTCGAAGACCGACAAGACCCGTGTGGGTCGCGGTGAGGGGTCCAAGGGCAAGACCGCAGGTCGCGGCACCAAGGGCACCAAGGCACGTAAGAACGTGCCCGCCGGCTTCGAGGGTGGCCAGATGCCGATCCACATGCGGCTGCCGAAGCTCAAGGGCTTCACCAACCGCAACCGGATCGAGTACCAGGTCGTCAACGTGGGCGATCTCGCCCGCCTGTTCCCGCAGGGCGGCACCATCGGGGTCGACGAGCTCGTCGCTGCCGGCGCCGTTCGGAAGAACAAGCTGGTGAAGGTTCTCGGCGACGGTGACCTGTCGGTCAAGATCGACGTCACCGCCGACAAGTTCACCGCTTCCGCCAAGGAGAAGATCGCCGCTGCCGGCGGCAGCGTCACCGAACTCTAGACGGAACACACCGCGGTCGGGCGGCAGCTGAGCTGCCGCCCGACCGGGGCGTTTCGGCGTGACTGTTAGAGTCGCAGTCGTTGTCCCGCCGCATCCGCCCGAGATCGCCGCATCCCAAGATCATCGTCGATTGCCGAGCACACGGGGACCGGGTCGCCCACGACCCGGGACGTACGCCTCGCGTGGTCGTTCCTAGGAGGAGTTAGTGCTTTCCCCCCTCTTCGCGGCCATTCGGACGCCGGACCTGAGGAAGAAGATCCTCTTCGTTCTCGGCATCATCATCCTGTATCGGCTGGGCGCGACGGTCCCGTCTCCGGGCGTCGACTACCAGGCCGTGCGGGCGTGTCTCGACGAGGTCTCGTCGGGTGAGTCGAGTTCGGTCTACTCCCTGATCAACCTGTTCTCCGGTGGAGCACTGCTCCAGCTCTCGGTGTTCGCGATCGGCATCATGCCGTACATCACCGCGGCCATCATCGTGCAGCTGCTCACCGTGGTCATCCCGCGGTTCGAGCAGCTCCGCAAGGAGGGCCAGGCCGGGCAGGCCAAGATGACGCAGTACACGCGCTATCTCGCCGTCGCCCTCGCGTTGCTGCAGTCGACCGGCATCGTTGCCCTCGCCGATCGTGGTCAGCTCCTCCCGCAGTCCTGTGCGACAAGCGGTGAGGTCCTGAACGATTCGAGCATCTTCGGACTCTCCGTCATCGTGCTCGTCATGACCGCCGGCGCCTGTGTCGTCATGTGGTTCGGCGAGCTCATCACCGAGCGCGGCATCGGCAACGGCATGTCCCTGCTGATCTTCGCCGGTATCGCCGCCCGTATCCCTGCCGAAGGTCGCACCATCCTCAGCAGCCGCGGCGGCCTCGTCTTCGCGCTCGTCTGCGTCGCCGCACTGATCATCGTCGCCGGTGTCGTGTTCATCGAGCAGGGCCAGCGCCGCATCCCGGTCCAGTACGCCAAGCGCATGGTGGGCCGCAAGATGTACGGCGGGTCGTCGACGTACCTGCCGCTGAAGGTCAACCAGGCCGGCGTCATCCCGGTGATCTTCGCCTCGTCACTGCTGTACCTGCCGCAGCTGATCGTCGAGCTGACGCGCAATCCCGATGGGACGCAGTCGACGTGGCAGGAGTACGTCACGCGGTACCTGACCGATCCCAGCAACGGTGTCTACATCGCCGTCTACTTCCTCATGATCATCTTCTTCACGTACTTCTACGTGGCGGTGACGTTCAATCCGGAGGAACGTGCCGACGAGATGAAGAAGTACGGTGGATTCATCCCGGGCATCAGGCCCGGGGCCCCGACCGCCGAATACCTCGGATATGTGCTCAGCCGTATCACTCTGCCGGGCTCGATCTACCTCGGTATCATCGCCGTACTCCCGAACCTGTTCCTCGAGATCGGTAACAGCGGCAACGTCCAGAACCTGCCGTTCGGTGGTACGGCCGTGCTGATCATGGTCGGCGTGGGTCTGGACACGATGAAACAGATCAACAGTCAGTTGATGCAACGCAAGTACGAAGGGTTCCTGAAGTGAGACTTGTCATCCTCGGCCCGCCCGGAGCAGGTAAAGGCACCCAGGCGGAACTCCTGAGCGAAGCACTCGGGATTCCCCACATCTCGACCGGCGATCTCTTCCGCGCCAACATCTCCCAGGGCACCGCCGTCGGCGTGGAGGCCAAGAAGTACCTCGACGCGGGCAACCTCGTCCCCTCGGAGATCACCGTGGACATGGTGCGTGCGCGTGTGGCCGAGCCGGATGCGGCCAAGGGCTTCATCCTCGACGGGTTCCCGCGGTCGACCGAGCAGGCCGATGCGCTCAACGACATCCTGGCGAACCTCGACGCCTCGCTCGACGCGGTGCTCTCGTTCGTCGTCGACACCGACGTGGTGGTCGAGCGCATGCTCGCGCGTGGCCGCGCCGACGACACCGAAGAGGTCATCCGCAATCGGATGGACGTCTACACCCGCGAGACCGCGCCACTGCTCGCCTACTACGGCGACCAGGTCAAGACCATCGACGCCGTCGGTGACATCCAGGGCGTTCACCAGCGCGTGCTGAGCGCACTCGGCGCCGGCGTCTCCTGACACGGCGCAATCTGTCAACCGGGGAATCGCTGTAACGCATGGGTTTTCGTAAGCGCAAGCGTGTCGTGCCGTTCCGCAGCGCGGGCGAGCTCGACGCCATGGCCGCAGCCGGCGCGATCGTCGGGTCCGCGCTGGTGGCGGTGCGCGACGCGGCACGGCCCGGGGTGAGCACGCTCGACCTCGACGAAGTGGCCGAGTCCGTCATCCGCGGAGCCGGCGCGGTTCCGTCGTTCAAGGGTTACCACGGGTTTCCCGGGTCCATCTGCAGCTCGGTGAACGAGGTGGTGGTCCACGGGATCCCGTCGGCCGATGTCGTTCTCGCCGAGGGCGATCTCGTGTCCATCGACTGCGGCGCGATTCTCGACGGCTGGCACGGCGACTCGGCCTGGACGTTCGGGGTCGGTGAGTTGTCGAGCGCCGACGCGGACCTGTCCGAGGCGACGCGGCTGTCGATGGAGGCGGGGATCGCCGCCATGGTCGACGGCGCACGCCTCACCGACATCTCGCACGCGATCGAACTGGGTACCCGAGCCGCCGAGAAGCAGTTCGGCCGGCCGTTCGGCATCGTCGACGGTTACGGCGGACACGGGATCGGCCGCGAGATGCACATGGAGCCGTTCCTCGCGAACGAGGGTGAGCCCGGCAAGGGACCGACCCTCGTGATCGGCTCGACTCTGGCCATCGAGCCGATGCTGACGCTCGGTACCGAGGACACCTCGGTTCTCGACGACGACTGGACCGTCGTCACCGACGACGGTTCCCGCTCCGCCCACTGGGAACACACCGTCGCGGTCACCGCGGACGGACCGCGAATCCTCACTCCGCGTCCCGCCTGAGTCCACTCCCGGTCACCGAAGGCGGGATCCGTCCCGGAAACCGGTACGAACACCGCACTCTGCAGGTTGTGTCGTCGTACCGTTGACCATGCGTTCTGACGTGTCGTGGCTCACCGCCGTGCGCCGACTCCCGTTCACCGCCGCCCTCGCCGTGGCCTTGGTGGTGGTGGGCGTCGCCACCGGTTCGATGTGGGGCCGGGCGAGTGACAAGTCCTGGTACCGCGAGGTGGCCTTCGGGCTGCCGGCGTTGCGCGAGGGGAAGTGGTGGACGCCGCTGAGTTCGGCGTTCGTCGAACCGGGGCCGTGGCTGTACGTGGTGGCGGTGCTCGCCGTGGTCGTCGGAATGGGCTGGGCCGAGTGGCAACTGGGCACCGTGAAGGCGGTCCTGGTGGGCCTTGCGGGCCACCTGGTCGCCTGCTTCGTCACGGTGCTGCTGCTCTGGCTCCTCTCCTCGGAGGTGACCTCGTGGCGGTGGGCGGAGGAGCTCGCCGAGTCGCGCGCGACCGGCGTCGGCGCGTTCGTCGTGTCGGCGGTCGCGGTGGCCTCGGCGACGGTGCGGTCGCCGTGGCGGTTACGTGTTCGGGTGCTCACCGGGGCGGTCGTCGCCATCGCCTTCCTCTTCCAGGGGACCCTGGCGTCAGTCGAATACGTTGTGGCAGCGGCGATCATGCTCGTCGTCGGGGAGAAGTACTTCGCGACCAACGAGCGTGGGTTCATGCCGCGCACCCGGCGCGAGGTCCGGATGCTCGGATGCGCCGCGCTTCTGGTGATCGCCGGCGCCAACCTGCTGGTCTTCCTCTTCCCCGGTAGTGGTCCCCTGGGGCCGACGGACTCCGGCGACGACTCGGTGTTCACGATGTTGATCGGCCTGGCCGTCAACCTTCTCATCGCCGACCAGTTGCGCCGTGGCAAACGATGGGCCTGGTGGGTCGCCGTGGTGATCGGCGCGCTGAACGTCATCGTGACCGTGCTGGCGCTGTTCCTCGTCATCTTCACCGACGTGTCGACCGAGGGTGCCGTCACCCTCGGTACCACGCTTCTCTGGGTGCTCGTGCTGGCGATCCTCATCCCGGGGCGGTTCGCGTTCGCCGTGCCATGGCGGGTGCGGCAGGTGGGCACTGTCGGTGACGACGACGATCCGGTGGAACGGGTCCGAGAACTGTTGCGCACCCACGGCGGCGGCACGATGTCGTGGATGACGACGTGGCCCGGCAACAGCTATCAGTTCACCGGGCCCGAAGGTGACCTCGGCGGTCAGGCCGTGGTGACCTACCAGAAGCACGTCGGAACCATGCTGGCGCTGGCGGATCCGGTCTGTGCGCCCGAACGGTTGCGAGACGCGGTCGGGGCCTTCGTCGACCTCGCCGAGAGTTCGGGTACGACGCCGTGTTGGTTCTCCATCGGGTCGGCCACCTCCGAGATCGTCACCGAACGCGGCTGGCTCAGCGTGCAGATCGCCGAGGACACGATCGTCGACCTGCCGGGACTGGAGTTCAAGGGCAAACCGTGGCAACACGTGCGATCGGCGATGAACAAGGCGACCAAACAGGAAATCTCGACGCGGATGGTGTCGCTGTCCGAGGAGTCGTTCGCCGTCCGGACGCAGGTGCGTGCGATCTCGGAGGAATGGGTGGGGGACAAGGGGCTGCCCGAGATGGGCTTCACCCTGGGCAGCGTCGAGGAGGCGATGGACCCCGCCGTGCGGGTCGCGCTTGCGGTCGACCCAGCAGGCAATGTGCACGGTGTGCTGTCGTGGCTGCCGGTGTATGCGCCCGGCGGCGAGGTGGCAGGCTGGACGCTCGACATCATGAGACGACGGACGGACGGCTTCGGGCCGGTCGTCGAATATCTCATCGCGTCGTCGGCGGTCGCCTTCAAAGACGAGGGAGCACAGTTCATCTCACTGTCGGGAGCGCCGCTGGCACGCACGGGCGAGTCGGACGCGGAACCGCTGGACAAACTTCTCGACACCTTGGGGGCGGCCCTCGAGCCCTACTACGGATTCCGGTCGTTGCACACGTTCAAGAAAAAGTTCAATCCGCGGTACGAGCCGGTGTACCTCGCGTTCCGGGACGAATCCGACCTTCCCCGAATCGGTCTCGCGGTGTCGAGGGCGTACCTACCGGACGCGACGGCCGGCCAGCTCGTCCGCCTGGCGGCGTCAGGACACGACTGACCCCGCTGAGCCGGCGGCGTGCAGTGCCGCCAGATACCCGAAGACGAGTGCCGGACCGATGGTTGCACCCGGGCCCGCGTACGTGTGGCCCATGAGCGCGGCCGAGGCATTGCCCACCGCATACAGGCCGGGAATCGGACGCCGATCCGCGGTGAGGGCCCGGGCATCCTCGTCGGTCACGATGCCGCCCTTCGTTCCCAGATCGGCAGGAACCATCCGGGCCGCGTAGAAGGGCGGGGTGGTGAGCTCTCCGAGGCTGGGATTGGGTCGGTTGGCGGGATCGGCGTAATACCGGTCGTAGGCGGACTCTCCCCGCCCGAAGTCGGGATCGTGCCCCGCGGAGGCAAACTGGTTGAATGTCCCGACGGTCCGGGCCAGGGCGTCCGGCGGAACCCCGATGGCCGTCGCCAACTCGGTGATCGATCCCGCCGAACTCACCGCGCCGCTGTCGAACCAGGCGGCGGGCAGCGTCGCTCGCGCCGGTTTCCCCGCGAACATGTACCGGTTTCGGTATGTCTGGTCGAAGACGAGCCAACAGGGCAGGTTGTCGGCGGGTCCCTTGCCCTGCCCGTGGTGGCCCCCGAGGATGCGATGTGTTGCCTCGACGTAGGGCAACGACTCGTTCATGAAACGCTTCCCCGAGCCGTTGACCATGATGCTGCGGGGAAGAGACCGCTCGGCGAGCGCGAACCATGGCCCCTTGGGCAAGGGGATGGACGGCGCCCACCACGCGTCGTCCATCAACGCTGTGTCTGCCCCTGCGGCCATCGCCGCCCGGATGCCGTCGCCCGTGTTGGTGTCGGCACCGAGGGACAGTTCGGGTCCCGCGGGCGGTCGGTGGTGGCGTGCGCGCATCGTGGCGTCGTGGTCGAACCCGCCGCTCGCCAGCACGACGCCGCGTCGGGCCGTGAACGACCGACCGTCCGCGCAGACGACGCCCGCCACTCGACCGTCGACCATCGTGAGTTTTTCCGCCGCGGTCTGGAGGTGTACGGGTACGCCGGCCCGTCGCACACCCAGCATCAGCGAGCCCGCCAGTGCCCCGCCGAGGCCGAGCAGTCTGGCACCGCGAGCTCTGCCCACAGCGGTGCGAGCGCCCACCCGGAGCGCTCGCACGGGCCCCCGCCAATGTCGCGTACCGAGACTCAACCAGCGGTAGTCGGACTGCTGGACAACCACATTGAGTGGCGTTCGGGTGTAGAACGGCTGCAGTGTCGCGAGGTCGTCGCCGAGGCGTCGGGCGTCGAACGGCCGGGGCTCGCAGGAACGTCCGTCGGGTGAGCCGCCGGATTCCTCCGGTAGATAGTCGCTATAGCCGCGAACCCACTCCAGGTCGAGACCGGAGTTCTCGGTCAGGTGGCGTAGGGCTTCGCCGCCCCGATCGATGAACGTGTCGATACGGCGTCGGTCGACGTCGTCACCGACGATGGCGCACAGGTAGGCACGGGCGGCCTCGGCATCGGCGGGCGGGAGGTGCGCGCGCAACACATCGTTGCCGGGTATCCACACGCCTCCCCCCGACCGCGCGGTCGAACCACCCCAGAACCGCGATTTCTCCAGGATCACCGTGGAGAGCCCGTGTGTTGCTGCCGTGATGGCGGTGGCCATCCCGCCCGCGCCCGATCCCACGACGATCATGTCCACGTCTACATTGCTCATGCGTTCTCCTGACAGTATGAGTCCATATGACAGTAACTATCACTTTGGGTCCAGGTCGCACAAGATGGCATCATGGCGTGCCATGGCGTCGTCATTACGTGCGAAACAGCGGCAACGGGTGCGGCGGGACATCGACGCCGCCGCACTGGGTCTGTTCGCCGAACGTGGGTACGCGGCGGTGACGGGCGAGGAGATCGCACGCGCCGCCGGCATCTCGCCGAGCACCTACTACCGATATGTGCCGACCAAAGACGATCTGCTGCTGCGTCCGCTTCGTGCGAGCAGTGCGGCCATCGTCGCCGGGTTCGCGTCGCAGGCCGAGGAACTGGGCCTCGCCGATGCACTCATCGCGGCGGTCCGTACGCAGACGGCGGACGTCGATGCCGTGGAGATGCGGAAGTGGCGAGCGGTTGTGGCCGACGTCCCCGAGGTCATCGCGAGGGTGGCGCTGATCGGGTCCGACGATCGAGCGAGACTGATCGGCCTGGCGGGGGAACGGATGTCGCTCGACACGGCCGTCGACTTACGCCCGGGGGTGATGGTGAGCATGGTGCTCGCCATCGTCGAGTACGCCTACCAGCGCTGGCTGACGAGCGACGACGAGACCGTCTCCCTGCTCGACGTCATCGACTCGGCCCTGGCCGCCTCGATCCTTGCTGAGGGAGCACAAGAGGCGTGACGTCACCACGGGTTCGACTGGTGCCGAAGCGTCGGTTGTGAAGGCATCGTTCACCGGAGTCGCTGCCTGAGTTCACCATCCGGTCGTCTCCTACGGCGAAACTTCGCCAGTGCCATCGGTCGACGAACATGTCCTGCCCGCCACCGGCAGACGCCCCTGGCGGAGCTACGGGTTGTTCCTGTTGCTCGTCGCGCCCAACCTGATCCTGCTCGCGGTCTTCACCTATCGTCCGCTCGTCGAGAACGTACGGATGTCGTTCTACGACTGGAATATCGCCCAGTCGGGGGCCACGTTCATCGGTCTGGACAACTACATCGAGTGGTTCACCCATGCCGATACGCGGGTGATCGTGTCCAACACGGTCATCTTCACCGTGGCCGCCGTTGCGGGCAGCATGATCGCGGGGTTGGGTCTGGCTCTGCTGCTCGACCGTAAGCTGCGCGGCCGCAATCTGGTGCGGTCGACGGCCTTTGCGCCGTTCGTGCTGTCCGGTGCGGCCGTCGGGATCGCCTTCCAGTTCGTCTTCGACCCCAGCTTCGGGCTGATCAACGACATGATGGGACGTCTGGGACTCGGTACCGCGCCGGACTTCTACCAGCAACCGCACTGGGCGTTGTTCATGATCACGGTGACCTACATCTGGAAGAACCTCGGGTACACGTTCGTGATCTACCTGGCGGCCCTGCAGGGCAAGCGTTCCGACCTCGACGAGGCGGCGGCGGTCGACGGTGCCGGATGGTGGACGTACTTCCGCAAGGTGTTGCTTCCACAGTTGCGTCCGACCACCTTCTTCCTGTCGATCACCGTGCTGCTCAACTCGTTACAGGTGTTCGACATCATCAACGTGATGACCCGCGGCGGGCCGCTGGGCAACGGCACCACGACGATGGTCTACCAGGTGTACGAGGAGAGCTTCGTCAACTTCCGGGCCGGTTACGGTGCCACGGTCGCAACGGTCATGTTCGTCGTCCTCCTGGTCATCACCGTCGTCCAGGTCCGCATGATGGATCGAGGTACCCGATGAGGCCCGTCGTCGCCGGTTCGGTTGCGAAAGCCGATGCCCCGCAGATGAGTACCGGAAAGCCATCGACTCCGACTTCGTCGGCCAGGAGGCCGGGACACCCCGACGTGCCGAGGATGCCCCCGGCCACCCGACGACGGGTGGCCGACGCCTGTGGATACGCCGCGATGGCGGTGGTGTTGGTGATCATCGCCCTGCCGCTGATCTGGATCCTGTTGGCCTCGCTGAAAGATCGCACCGAGATCTACGTGCAGCCGGCCGTCTGGTGGCCGTCGGCGTGGCGTCCCGAGAACTACTCCGAGGCCACGACGTCGGTGCCCTTCTGGACCTTTCTGCGCAACTCGGTCATCGTGACCGGAATCCTCGGCGCATCGAAGTTCGTGCTGGGCGTGCTCAGCGCCTACGGCCTGGTGTTCCTGCGGTTTCCGGGAAAGAACGTGGTGTTCGTCGTCATCATCGCGGCGCTGATGGTCCCGAACCAGATCACGGTCATCACGAACTACGCACTCGTCGCCCAACTCGGCTTCCGCAACACATTTATCGGCATCATCCTCCCGCTCGCGGGCGTCGCCTTCGGAACCTTCCTGATGCGCAACCACTTTCTCTCGCTGCCACCCGAGATCATCGAGGCCGCACGGATGGACGGGGCCGGGCACTTCCGACTCCTCACCCGCGTCGTCCTGCCGCTGTCGATCCCGACGATGGTCGCGTTCGCGACGATCACACTGGTCAACGAGTGGAACGAGTACCTCTGGCCGTTCCTCATGGCCGACGACTACACCGTCGCCACCCTGCCCGTCGGACTCACCCAGCTGCAGAACAGCGACGGGCTGACCAACTGGGGTCCGGTCATGGCGGCCACCGTGCTCACGATGCTGCCCATGCTCGCCATCTTCCTGGCGTTGCAGCGACACATGATCAAGGGCCTGACGTCCGGGGCGGTCAAGGGTTGACCGCGCACTGCCCGCACCCGCCGATGCCTCACGCACCTTGCGTTCGCACGAGAACACCTTCGCACGAGAACGCCTTCGCACGAGAACGCCTTCGCATGAGAACGATTGACAGGAGACGACAATGATCAACATGTCCCGCCGCGGCTTCCTGGCCGCATCGGCGACCGCGGCGGCCGGAGCCCTCGTCACGGCCTGCGCCGGCACGGGCGACGGCGGCTCGTCGTCGGGTGATGCCTCGAAGCTCACCTTCTGGTCGAACCACCCGGGCAAGTCGGTCGAGGTGGAACGCGAACTGATCTCGCGATTCGAGGCGGCCAACCCCGGCATCACCGTCCAGCTCGTCGACGCCGGCAAGAACTACGAAGAAGCAGCCCAGAAGTTCAACGCGGCCCTCTCGGGTGGCGCGGTGCCCGACATCATGATCCTGTCCGACGTGTGGTGGTTCAACTTCGCGCTCATCGGTGCGATCGCCCCGCTCGACGACCTGTTCGGCCGCGCCGGCGTCGACACCGCCGGTTACGTCGATTCGCTTGTGGGCGACTACAAGTGGAACGACCAGACATGGGCGCTGCCGTACGCCCGGTCGACGCCGCTGTTCTACTACAACAAGGACGTGTGGCGGCGGGCCGGCCTGCCCGACCGCGGACCGCAGACCTGGGACGAGTTCGACGAGTGGGGTCCCCGGATCCAGACCGTGGTCGGTGGCGACAAGCGCGCTCATGGGTGGGGCAACGCCGTCGACTACCTCGGCTGGACCTTCCAGGGCCCGACCTGGACCTTCGGCGGTGCCTACTCCAACGACTGGGAACTGAAGTTCACCGACCCCAAGACGGTCGCCGCCGCCCAGTACCTGAGCGATTCGATCAACACCAAGCGCTACGCGAAGATCTCCAACGACATCGCCGGCGATTTCAGTGCGGGCATCATCGCATCGACGATCGCGTCGACCGGCGACCTGTCGGGGATCACCGAGAACGCCACCTTCGAGTTCGGCACCGCGTTCCTGCCCGCGCCGCAGGGGGTTTCGGGGTGCCCGACGGGTGGCGCCGGACTGGCCATCCCGGCGAAGCTGTCCGAGGACCGGAAGGTCAACGCCCTCAAGTTCATCGAGTTCATCACCAATACCGAGAACACGTCGTACTTCTCCCAGAACGTCGGGTACATGCCGGTGCGCAAGGCGGCGCAGGACGACCCGTCGATGGTCGCGTTCCTGGCGAAGAACCCGAACTTCGCGACCGCCATCGAGCAGTTGCCGCGGACCCAGCCGCAGAACTACGCGCGCGTCTTCGTGCCCGGCGGCGACAAGATCATCGGTACCGGGTACGAGCGGATCGGTCTGCAGAACGCCGACGTCGCCTCGACTCTCGCCGACACGCAGCGGCAGATCGCCCAGATCTACGACACCCAGATCAAGCCGAAACTCCCGTGATGATGCACAGCGTCAACTCGAGGGATACACAACACGAGCGGAGGGATGACGCGTGGCGTCGGTGACCTACGAGGGTGCGACGAGACGCTTCGCGGACGGTCAGAAACCGGCCGTGGACGCGCTGGACCTGGCCGTCGCCGACGGTGAGTTCATGGTGTTGGTCGGCCCGTCGGGATGCGGTAAGTCGACCAGCCTGCGAATGGTCGCGGGCCTGGAACCGGTCGAGTCCGGAGCGATCCTCATCGATGGAGCCGACGTCGTCGGCGTGGCCCCGAAGGCTCGGGACGTCGCGATGGTCTTCCAGAACTACGCGCTCTATCCGAACATGACAGTGGCCGCGAACATGGGCTTTGCGCTGCGCAACGCCGGGATGAGCAAGGACGACACCGCGCGCCGCGTGTCGGAGGTGGCCGAGATGCTGGAGCTCACCGCGCTGCTGGATCGCAAGCCGGCGAAACTGTCAGGTGGGCAGCGTCAGCGGGTGGCGATGGGTCGTGCGATCGTCCGGCGCCCCAAGGTGTTCTGCATGGACGAACCGCTGTCGAATCTCGACGCGAAGTTGCGGGTCAGTACCCGCGCCCAGATCGCCTCCATGCAGCGCGAACTCGGCATCACCACCCTGTACGTCACGCACGACCAGGTCGAGGCGATGACGATGGGGCACCGGGTGGCGGTCCTCGATCACGGTGTGCTGCAACAGGTCGGGACGCCCCGAGAGATCTACTCCCGTCCGGCGAACCTGTTCGTGGCGTCCTTCATGGGTTCGCCGCAGATGTGCCTGATCGACGCCCGGGTCGAGAACGAGTCGGTCCGACTCGGTGATGCGAGCGTGCGGGTCCCGGGCTCGGTGCTCGCGTCGCTGACCTCGCGCGACGTGGTCGTGGGGCTGCGTGCCGAATCCTGGCAGGTGTCCGCGGTTCCCCAGTCCGGCACCCTGTCCGCGACGGTGGACCTCGTCGAGGAACTCGGCGCCGAGCAGTTCGTCTATTGCAGCGCGGACCTGTCGCTGCGGAACAGCCGGGTCGTCGTCCGCGTCGACCATCGGCGGACCATCGAGGCCGGCGACGTAATCGGATTGACGCCGGTGGTCGACGAGACCTACTGGTTCGATCCCGTCACCGGGGTCGCACTCGACGATCCGAGCCGCCACGAACTGAATTCGGGGCGACCGCTGCGTGTTCGGTGACCGCGTGTTCGGTGACTGGGGCCGTGATCCGGTCGGGTCGCGTGTAGACCACCATCGACTCGCCGCGTGAGAATCCGACGAGCGTGATCCCGAGGTCGTCGGCGGCGTCGACGGCCAGCGAGGACGGCGCCGACACGGCACAGAGCATGGGGATGCCGGCCATGGCGGCCTTCTGAACCAGTTCGAAACTCGCTCGGCCGGAGACCTGCAGGACCGTGCCGGTGAGCGGCAGTCGATCGGCGAGTACAGCCCACCCGACGACCTTGTCGACGGCGTTGTGCCTGCCGACGTCCTCGCGGACCGTCAGCAACGTTCCGTCCGCGGCGAACAGAGCCGCGGCGTGCAGACCGCCGGTCTTGTCGAAGACGGTCTGTTCGGCGCGTAACCGATCGGGCAGATCCAGGACGGCGTTCGCTGCGATCGTCATCGGGTCGGCGCCGGGGTCGTGGACCGACGCGGTGTGCACGGACTCGATGCTGTCCTTGCCGCAGATGCCACAGGCGCTCGTCGTGGTGGTGGCACGCGCGAGTCCGGGACCCGCCGCGGGAACGTGCGCGGCGAGTGAGACGTCGACGACGTTGTAGGTGTTGATCCCGTCGGCGTCGGTGCCCGCGCAGTAGCGGGCGGTCGAATAGTCCGCGCCGGTCGTGATCACGCCTTCGGAGACGAGGTAGCCGGCGACGAGTTCGAAGTCGTTGCCGGGCGTGCGCATGGTCACCGAGATGGTCGTCCCGCCCACCCGGATCTCGAGCGGTTCCTCCACCGCGAGGGTGTCGGCACGCTGCGTCGGGGCGGCATCCCGTCGGATGCGGGTGACGCGGCGCCGTGCGGTGATTCGTCCCACCGTTCCGACCTTAGTTGTCCGTGCGTAGGACGGTCGTCGACGGGGATGGCCTCACAAGTCGAGTGCCACTCAAAGCAGCTGAGTTACGCATCGAAAGCCCATCGTGCCGCGGCAACAGCCGCTGCGAAACGTTGGCGAAGTGAACGCTTTCGGCCCTGACTGCCGCGACGTTTTCGCAAACTCTCTTCTTCTCCGGTCGGAGGCAAGTTGGGCATGAGCATCATGACAGCAGCAGCACGAATGAGAAGTGCGGCGTGAATCTGGTCGACCTGGTAGGTAAAGCCGTGTGCGATGAGGTTCCGAAGATTCTGCCCTTCGGGCAGGAGCAGTGTTTGAATAAAGCGTATCCAGTCTTCATCCATCCCTTCTTTTTCTAATAGAGGCAGCAATGCCCCGAGGCCCGGAAACTGGCCAATCTTCTTATTCTGCTCAACCCGATACAATGGAGCGTTGACTAGAAGTAGTAGCCTTCGGGCTCCTGATTCGACGAATGGTGTAATCAAGTACGCAGTCTCCAGGTATTGCCCATTCCAGAAAAGCAGAATTGCCCTCGCCATCACATGAGCATCCCTGGCGTTGCATTTCAGAGAGTTTCGCAAGAACTCTTCGATCTCAGGCCCTGCGGGACCGTATTCTCCAATTCTCTGAAGGGCTAGCGCCAGCATGCCGCCCATGGTGAGGGCATTGAAGTACTCTGTTCTCCGCACTTCGGAATCTGGTACCCCTTCGCCAGTGGCCGTCTCGGAACGCTCAGGAAGACCGTGCGCACCGAACTGCTGTGCAGGAAAAATCGAATGAAAGATTAGTCCAGAAAGACTAGTCTTAGTTGAGTCGACGTTTCTCTGATAGGAACCGGAAGGGGCGCTGGTGTCAAGCCATCGTTCAATTGCCAGTCGCCAATCGTGATCACGAGTGATATTCCGAACGAACGCCTCAACGAGATAAGGCCTCGGGCTAAGGTCAACTGGAAAGCGTATCCATTCTAAATCTGCCGGGTCAATCGCCTGCATCAATTTCACGGACGTTTCTCGAAGCTCGGGAACTCCAAGTTCTCCCGCGATGCGTGCCGCTTCGTTGTACCAGTAGAGTTTGAGGTGGTTTACCGTCGTCGAGTCGCCTGCAGTAATTCTGCTCCGGATACGAAGCTTCTTCGCCTCGACCTCGGGTAGAGGATTGATGACGTTTCTTTGGAGCAACTGCGCTATATAGTCAATGTGGTCGGGGGTTCCGTGTTTCTTTACGGCGCGATCTAACAGCGAATCGATATCAAACTGATCCGGACCTTGTGTCGAAGTCGGCGTTACAAGCGCTGCAAGTGCCGGTAATGCTATTCCAGGGAGAGGCTGTGGATTGGCAAACGTCTCCTCCGTCAATTGTGCGAGTAAGCGGCGACTTACGGCCGCCCCAGCGTAATTCTTGGAGTTTCGCGACAAGCTCCACGCGCGCATCGCGCATTCGGTCCGCGCGGAAATCGCGAGTGATGGGATAGATGCCGCTTCAAGGTACGCATCCACAGCACCCGACAGGTGTGCCCCGACGTCTCCGTCCCTGCGCGAAAAGAGGATATCGTGGAGGTAACCGACAACGAGTGGGTGCGACACTTGGGCAGAAAGCGCTCTCCAAAACTCGACAGAATCTTCCTGAGCATCGGCAAGTGGCACGGGGTAGCAACTCTTCGAACCGGCCGAGGTGACTGACGTCAGCTCGGCCCCAGCCCGCTTCGGGTCCGTCATCGCAACCGCGATGTGGTGATGAAACAGCTCCAGTAGCTGGCGTGCGAGAGGGTCACCGAGGGGAAGTGAAAGCCTTCGACTCGCTTCGAGAGCGAGACAATCCAGGGTCTGTCCGGCGACTGATGCAGCTGCATCGATCGCAGCTGCGATGTCGGGAATTGCCGCCGGGTTATGTATGAACTCCTCTTCGGCATCATCCGCATCGACTAACACGTCATCGTCCATGTGCCAATCTTGTCACCTGCAGGTTCCAGTCGGGGCTATGGACGGCCCCTGAGTGCGCCAAGATTGACTCTCAGCAGTTCTGCAGTTGTCTTGTGTTCCGGGTGCGGGCCGTCGGGTGCCACCCAGCAAGTCGGTGCGGGCAATGCTGTCTATCCACCGGGCCGCCGAGCGAACTCGCACCCAGCTTTGGGGTGGGGCTACGCCGCGACCTCCTGAACTCTATGCCAACTAGGCCTCACACATCCATCACCAGGGTGACCGGACCGTCGTTGACGAGGTCAACCTCCATGTGCGCGCCGAAACGCCCGGTGGCCACGGTGGCCCCGAGAGTCCGGAGCGCGTCGACCACCGCCTCGACCAGGGGTTCGGCGACGGGGCCGGGCGCGGCGGCGTTCCACGACGGGCGTCGACCCTTGGCGGTGTTGGCGTAGAGCGTGAACTGGCTGATGACGAGGATCGGTGCGTCGACGTCGACGGCTGCCCGTTCGGGTCCGTCGTCGCCGTCGAAGATCCGCAGACGCCAGATCTTGTCGGCGAGCTTGGCGGCGTGGTCGGCGGTGTCGTCGTGCGTGACCCCGACGAGCGCGACGAGTCCCGAGCCGCCGTCGTTGATGTCGAGTGCACCGACGACCTCACCGTCGACGCTCACACTGGCTCTGCTGACCCGTTGGAGTACGGCGCGCATGTCGATGTCGGCTCTCAGTCGAGGGCGAAGGTGACGTTCACGGTGAACGTGAGTTCCTGCTGCCCGGGTTCGACCGGGACCGGCGCCGCGGCCACATCGCGTTCGAAGGTGCCCGGTGCCGCGGACTTCTCCTGACCACTCGTGCTCTCGGTGATGGTCAGGACCTTGCCGAGGGAGTCGCCGGCGAGGTTCGCGTATTGCTCGGCGCGACCGCGTGCGTCGGTGAACGCCGCCTCGCGGGCCTGGTCGAGGAGATCCGAGTCGTCGTCGATGGCGAAGGACACGTTGCTGATGCGGGTGTTGTCGCCGCCCGCGGTGGCGGCCGCACTCAGCACGGCGGAGGCCTTCGCGATGTCCCGGATGGTCACCCGGATCGTGTTGGTCGCCAGGTAGCCCCCGACCTCGCTCGTCGCGCCGGGGGAGGGGTTCGTGTACTGCGGGTTCACCGACACCTGCTGTGTCGCGACGTCCTTGCGCTCCACCCCGGCGGCGACCACCGCGTCGGTGACGGCGGTGACCTTGGCGCTGGTCTCGTTCAGCGCGGTGGTGACGTCGGAGGCGGTGGCCTCCACACCGATGTCGGCGCGCAGGGTGTCCGGGGTGCCGGTCACCTGTCCCGTTCCGACCACAGTCACCGACCGCGGCTGGTCGCCGGCCGGGTCACTCCCGCAGCCGGACACGACGACCGCCACCGCAGCGATCACGGCCAGTGCCGACGCCCGCACGATCGTGCGGTTTCCGCGGCCGGTCCTCATCGATCCGCCGGATCGCGCATGACGAGGGCGAGCAGCCACCCGACGACCGACACGACGATCGCGCCGAAGATCGCCGACCAGAAGAAGTCGTCGACCTCCAGACCCCAGTGCGTCGTGTTGCGCGTGATCCACGCGGTGAGTTCGAGCATCGCCGCGTTGATGACGATGTGGATCAACCCGAGCGTGAGGATGTAGAAGGGGATCGCGATGATCTGCACGACGGGCTTGATGATCGCGTTGAGGACACCGAAGATCACGGCGACGACCAGCGCGATGCCGATCTTCTCGGCGGTCGTCGAACCGCCCACGAAGTCGATACCGGGAACGATCAGCGTCGCGACCCACAGCGCCACCGCGGTGAGCACGGTCCGGACGAGGAAGGCAAGCATGGGCGACAGTCTGCCAGTTCGGGTCCACTCTCGGGGTCAGGGACTGCTCGACCTCGTTCCAACAGTTGGTGCCCCAGGTGGGAGCCGTCCTCGGAGAGATCGTCTGGGCATGCGCCGCTGCTGCGCGCGATCGGGTGACCTCGCGAGCCTGATTTCCGTACTCGCGTGGTGAGAATGCTAGTCCGGAGTCGGGCGGGGACGGTAGGGGACCGAGTCGCTGACCTCGGGATCGACATGGATGGGCCGACCGAGTTGGGGGAATGCGCGCTGGGAACACGCCGGACGGTCACAGACCTTGCACCCGGCGCCTATCGGTACGACGGTACGGGTATCGGTGAGATTCACTCCGGTGGAGTAGACGAGGCGCTCGGCGTGCGCGACGTCGCAACCCAGTCCGATCGCAAAGCTCTTGTGGGGGCTGAGGTATCCGCCGGGTTCTGCGGTGGTGCGGGCGAGCCAGAAGTACGAGCGCCCATCGGGCATGGACGAGACCTGGGTGACGACCCGTCCCGGTGTGGCGAACGCGTCGTGTACGACCCAGAGCGGGCAGCTCCCGCCGACCCGAGAGAAGTGGAACGCGGTAGCGGACTGACGTTTCGAGATGTTCCCCGCTCGGTCGACGCGCACGAAGATGAACGGGATTCCGCGACTGCCCGGGCGCTGCAGGGTCGACAGGCGATGGCAGATGGTCTCGAAACCGACTTCGAAACCGAGGCTGAGCACTTCGATGTCGTAGTGGGCGGTGGCGGCGGCCCGCCGGAAGACCTCGTAGGGGAGTAGTAGTGCTCCGGCGAAATAGTTGGCCAGCCCGATACGGGCAACCGGGACGGCTTCGTCGCTGAGATCATCGGCGTCGGCGAGAATCCCGTCGATCACCTCCGATTGGGTGACCATGGCCAACTGGGTCGCCAACTGGAACGCGCGTTGTCCCGCGGTCAGTCGTCCGGCGAGGTGCACGGTGCGGTCGGCGGGATCGAACCGTCGTTTGGGCGTGTATGCGCGCGCTGTCGGATCGGGATCATGCGCGATGGCTACGCGGATACCGTGGTCGGCGGCGAGGACCTCGGCAAGCTGGAGATCGAGACCGCCTATCGAGAGGCCGTTTTCGGTGAAGATCCGCTCGGCGGCCAGGTCGAGAACGTCGATGTGATTGCGTCGGTCGTAGAAGAAATCGCGGACCTCCTCGAAAGGCATCGGGGTCGACGCCGGACGGGCCGCGTCGCCGGACACCTGCGCCCGGTAGTTCTCCACTTCGCCGGCGGCTGCGGTCAGGCGGCGATGCAGGTTCACAAGCGTCGTGCCGACCGCCGGCATGCGCGCGACGAGTTCGGCGATCTCCGCGCGGCTGATGTCGGGGATGTCGGGCTGGGCGGCCAGGACGTCGGCGAGGTCGGCAACCAGCCGGGCGTCTCCGTCCGGGGCGAAATAGTCGGCGTCGAGGTCGAATTCGCGCGACAACGTCAACAACACGGGCACCGTGAGTGGTCGCTGATCGTTCTCGAGTTGGTTGACGTAGCTGGTCGATAGGTCGATGCGCCGGGCCAGCGCGGCCTGCGACAGCCCTCGTTCGTCGCGCAGCCGACGGAGGCGCGCACCCACGAACATCCGTCGACCGGAGGTTCCGTCCGTTGCTCTCACCACGACGGCAGCATAGCGGGCGAGGAATCCACAACGTTCGCAAGATTGGCTGATCGCATCCGCAAGAGTACGCATCTGCCAGGGCTTTTCACGGATGACCAGCGATGCGTACGGTGCGAACATGATCACTCACCACGTTCGCACCCGCCGCAGCTCCGAGGATTTTCCACAGTCTGAGCACCTTGCTCAGAAGATCGCCGACATCGCGGTCGATCCGGTCGAGGTGCCCGCGGACACCCGCGACATGATCATCAACCGCATCATCGACAACGCTGCCGTGAGTGCCGCCTCGGTCATCCGTCGGCCGGTCACCTCGGCACGTCGGCAGGCGCAGGCTCATCCGAAGGCGCAGGGCGCGCGGGTATTCGGGGTCGAAGGTGGCTTCTCGCCGGAGTGGGCGGCATGGGCCAACGGAGTCGCGGTGCGCGAGCTCGACTTCCACGACACCTTCCTGGCCGCGGAGTACTCCCATCCCGGCGACAACATCCCGGCGCTGGTCGCGGTCGGTCAGCACGTCGGTGCCAGCGGCCACGATCTGATCCGCGGGCTGGCCACCGCTTACGAGGTCCAGGTCGACCTCGTTCGTGGAATGTGTCTGCACGAGCACAAGATCGACCACGTTGCCCACTTGGGGCCGTCGGTGGCCGCGGGCCTGGGAACCATGTTGGACCTCGACGCCGAGACCATCTACCAGGCGATCGGGCAGGCGTTGCATCTGACCACGGCCACCCGCCAGTCGCGCAAGGGTCTGATCTCCAGCTGGAAGGCTTTCGCACCGGCGCACGCCGGCAAGATCGCTGTCGAGGCCGTCGACCGGGCGATGCGCGGTGAGGGCGCCCCCGCACCGATCTGGGAGGGCGAAGACGGCGTCATCGCCTGGCTGCTGAGTGGTCCCGAGGCCGAGTACATGATCCCGCTGCCCGGGCCGGGTGAGCCGAAGAGGGCGATCCTGGACACCTACACCAAAGAACACTCCGCGGAGTACCAGAGCCAGGCCCCGATCGACCTCGCCCGCCGGATGCGCGAGAAGATCGGCGATTTCGACGACGTCGAGTCGATCGTGCTGCACACCAGCCACCACACCCATGTCGTCATCGGGACCGGGTCGGGGGACCCGCAGAAGTTCGATCCGAGTGCAAGCCGCGAGACCCTCGACCACTCCGTGATGTACATCTTCGCCGTCGCGCTCCAGGACGGCACCTGGGATCACGAGAAGTCCTATGCACCGGAGCGGGCCAACCGGCCCGACACCATCACGCTGTGGCAGAAGATCTCCACTGTCGAGGACCCCGAATGGACACGCCGATATCACTCGACCGACCCGAACGAGAAGGCCTTCGGTGCAAAGGCGGTCATTACCCTGCGCAACGGCGACATCATCACCGACGAGCTCGCCGTCGCCGACGCGCATCCGCTCGGCGCCCGCCCGTTCGGCCGTGACCAGTACATCGCCAAGTTCCGGTCGATGGCCGAGGGCGTCATCGACACCGACGAGCAGGATCGCTTCCTCGGCGACGTCGAGAAGCTCGAGACCCTCACCCCCGGCAGTCTCTCCACGCTGAACACGCTTGTGCTGCCGGCGGTCCTGGACAAGGCCCCGCAGACCGGGAAGGGCATCTTCTGATGACATCGACCACCTCCGACTCCACGGTCTCGGGTCTGTTCTCGTCGAGCACCTCCGCATCGGCGAAGCGGCAGACCCTGCGGGCGAGCCTCGATTCCGGGACCCTCCAGCGTTGGCCGGGAGCATTCTCGCCACTCGTGGCAAAACTGATCGCGGACATCGGTTTCGATGGTGTCTACGTTTCCGGCGCGGTGCTCTCGGCCGACCTGGGACTTCCCGACATCGGGCTCACCACCCTCAGCGAAGTCGCGGCGCGCGCCGGAACCATCGCCCGCGCAACCGAACTGCCCACTCTCGTCGACGCCGACACCGGCTTCGGCGAACCGATGAGCGCCGCTCGTACCGTCGCGATGCTCGAGGACGCAGGGCTCGCCGGATGTCACCTCGAAGATCAGGTGAATCCCAAGCGCTGCGGCCACCTCGACGGCAAGGACGTCGCGCCCGTCGGGGATATGGTCAAGCGACTCGGCGCGGCGCTCGCCGCCCGCCGCGACAGCGACTTCGTCATCTGCGCCCGCACCGATGCCCGCGCGATCGAGGGACTCGACGCCGCCATCGACCGGGCCAAGGCCTACGCCGACGCCGGCGCCGACCTCATCTTCACCGAGGCCCTGCGCGACCTCGGCGAGTTCGAGCGGTTCCGCAAGGCCGTCGACGTGCCGCTGCTCGCCAACATGACCGAGTTCGGCAAGTCCGACCTGTTGACTGCCGAGCAGTTGACGAGTGTCGGTTACAACGCCGTCATCTATCCGGTGACCACATTGCGGATCGCAATGGGCGCGGTCGAGCGCGGCCTGCGTGACATCGACTCGCAGGGAACACAATCCGCGATGCTCGACGACATGCAGCACCGCAGCAGGCTGTACGAATTGCTTCGTTACGAGGACTACAACGACTTCGACTCCGACCTGTTCAATTTCACCATCGAGGGAGCACCGCAATGACCACAGCCGACGCGGGCGCCGCCGACACGGTCGAGACCCCCACCATCTACAAAGGACTCGCCGGTGTCGTCGTCGATACCACGGCCATCTCCAAGGTCGTCCCCGAGACCAATTCGCTGACCTATCGCGGGTACGCCGTGCAGGATCTGGCCGAGCACTGCTCGTTCGAGAAGGTCGCCTACCTGCTCTGGCACGGCGAACTCCCCACCGACGGGCAACTGGCGCTGTTCACGCAGCGTGAACGCGCGTACCGGCGACTCGATCGAACGATCCTGTCTGTCGTGCACCGTATTCCGGAGAACTGTCACCCGATGGATGTGGTGCGCACCGCGATCAGTTTCCTGGGCACCGAGGACCCTGACGAAGAACTCAGCACCCCGGAAGCCAACTACGACAAGTCGCTTCGGATGTTCGCCGTCCTGCCGACCATCGTCGCCGCCGACATGCGCCGTCGCCGCGGTCAGGATCCCATCGCTCCGCACCACGGACTGGGGTATGCCGAGAACTTCCTGAACATGTGCTTCGGTGAGGTTCCCGATCCGGTGATCGTCCGGGCGTTCGAGCAGTCGATGGTGCTGTACGCCGAACACAGTTTCAACGCATCGACTTTCGCCGCCCGCGTGGTCACGTCGACGCAGTCCGACATCTACAGTGCGGTCACCGCGGCGATCGGTGCGCTGAAGGGGTCGTTGCACGGCGGGGCCAATGAGGCGGTCATGTACGACATGATCGACATCGATCGGCCCGACCGCGCCGCGCCCTGGCTCACCGCGAAACTCGACGCCAGGGAGAAGGTCATGGGTTTCGGCCATCGCGTCTACAAGAACGGTGACTCGCGAGTGCCGACCATGAAGAGGGCCCTCCTCGACGTTGCGGATCATCTCGGCGAGACGAAGTGGTGCGAGATCTACGGTGAACTCGAAGCCGTCATGGATGCGCGGACCGGGATCAAACCCAACCTCGATTTCCCCACGGGTCCTGCGTATTACCTGATGGGTTTCGACATCGGTTCCTTTACCCCGATCTTCGTGATGAGCCGGATCACCGGTTGGACCGCCCACATCATGGAGCAAGTGGCCTCCAACGCCTTGATACGCCCGCTCAGCCAGTACTCCGGATCGCCCCAGCGGTCGCTGACCTCGGCCTAGCCGCCACATCCCAGCCCGACGAGAGAGAGTCACGTGTTCGAGAAAGTCCTGGTCGCCAACCGCGGCGAGATCGCTGTGCGCGCCTTCCGCGCATCCTTCGAACTCGGTGCCCGAACGGTTGCGGTCTTCCCTTACGAAGACCGCAATTCGGTGCACCGGACGAAAGCCGATGAGTCGTATCAGATCGGGAATCCGGGTCAACCGGTGCGCGCGTATCTGTCGGTCGAGGGGGTGGTCGCGGCGGCAGAACGCTCCGGCGCTGACGCGGTCTACCCGGGTTATGGATTCCTCTCGGAGAACCAGGGATTGGCCCGGGCGTGCGCGGAGGCCGGGATCACTTTCGTCGGGCCGTCGGCCGACGTGCTCGAGCTGACCGGAAACAAGGCGACGGCGGTGGCCGCTGCCAAGGCGGCCGGACTGCCGGTGCTGGCGTCGTCGGAGCCGTCGGCGGATGTGGACGAGTTGGTGCGGGCCGCGCACGACATGGACTTCCCGGTGTTCGTGAAAGCCGTCGCCGGCGGCGGGGGCCGAGGTATGCGCCGGGTGGAGGAGATCGCCGGCCTGGCCGATGCGATCAGAGTGGCCTCTCGAGAGGCCGAGGCCGCCTTCGGCAATGCGACGGTGTTCCTGGAACAAGCTGTCGTCAACCCGCGCCACATCGAGGTGCAGATCCTCGCCGACACCCAGGGCAATGTCATCCATCTTTTTGAGCGGGACTGCTCGGTGCAGCGCCGTCACCAGAAGGTGATCGAGCTGGCGCCGGCACCGAACCTCTCCTCGGCGCTGAGGGAGCAGATCTGTTCCGACGCAGTCGCCTTCGCCCGGCACATCGGGTACACCTGTGCCGGGACCGTCGAGTTCCTGCTCGATGAACAGGCCGCCGCCGGGAGCGCAGCGAGCGGGGCGAGTGAGTCCAAGCCTTATGTGTTCATCGAGATGAATCCGCGAATCCAGGTCGAACACACGGTGACTGAGGAGATCACCGACGTGGATCTGGTTGCCGCGCAGTTGCGGATCGCCTCGGGTGAATCACTCGACGACCTCGGTCTGAGTCAGGACGGGCTACAGATCCGCGGTGCGGCGATGCAGTGCCGCATCACCACCGAGGATCCGGCCGACGACTTCCGGCCTGCCGTCGGGCGTATCACCGCCTACCGCAGTCCCGGGGGTGCCGGGGTGCGCCTGGATGGTGGCGCGGTACTCGGTGGGGAGGTCAGCGGTCATTTCGACTCGATGCTCGTCAAACTGACGTGCCGAGGACGCGATTTCGCCACTGCGGCGCGACGGGCCCGACGTGCGGTGGCCGAGTTCCGCATCCGCGGTGTGGCCACCAACATCTCGTTCCTGCAGGCGGTGCTCGACGACGTCGACTTCCGCGAGGGGCGGGTCACGACCTCGTTCATCGAGGACCGGCCCTGGTTGCTGACCTCGCGATCGTCGGCCGATCGCGGCACGAAGATCCTGACCTACCTGGCCGATGTCACCGTCAACAAGCCCCATGGCGAGCGCCCGACCTCGGTCTACCCGCGCGACAAGCTACCCACCCTGGACCGGGTGACGCTGGCATCGCCTCCGGACGGATCGCGGCAACGGTTGCTGGCATCGGGGCCACAGGGATTCGCCGATGACCTCCGCGATGCGACGGCGCTGGGCGTCACCGACACCACCTTCCGCGATGCGCATCAGTCGCTACTGGCAACAAGGGTGCGTACGACCGGCCTGATGGCCGTGGCTCCGTATATCGCGGCCATGACTCCGCAGTTGCTGTCTCTGGAGTGCTGGGGTGGTGCCACCTACGACGTCGCGCTGCGCTTCCTGAAGGAGGACCCGTGGGATCGGCTGGCGCAGCTGCGCGAAGCGGTGCCCAACATCTGTCTGCAGATGCTGCTGCGCGGCGCGAACACCGTCGGCTACACGCCGTACCCCACGAAGGTGACCACCGCGTTCGTCGCCGAGGCGACGGCGACTGGGATCGACATCTTCCGGATCTTCGACGCGTTCAACAACATCGAGGCGATGCGCCCGGCGATCGATGCGGTCCGCGAGACCGGCACGGCGGTGGCGGAAGTGGCGATGTCCTACACCGGCGACCTGGCGGACCCGGCCGAAGATCTGTACACCCTCGACTACTACCTCCGGCTGGCCGAGCAGATCGTCGATGCCGGTGCGCACGTGCTGGCGATCAAGGACATGGCCGGGCTGCTGCGTGCCCCTGCTGCGACAACGCTGGTGTCGGCGTTGCGCCGGGAGTTCGACCTGCCGGTGCACGTGCACACCCACGACACCCCCGGTGGGCAGTTGGCGACCTATCTCGCGGCGTGGCAGGCCGGAGCATCGGCGGTCGACGGCGCCAGCGCCGCGCTGGCCGGCACCACCAGCCAGCCCGCGCTGTCCGCGATCGTCGCCGCGGCCGCGCATTCCGACCGCGACACCGGCCTCGACCTCCAGGCGGTCTGCGATCTCGAGCCATACTGGGAAGCGCTGCGAAAAGTGTACGCGCCCTTCGAATCGGGGTTACCGGCGCCGACCGGACGTGTGTACACGCACGAGATCCCGGGCGGGCAATTGTCGAACCTGCGGCAACAAGCCATCGCGCTCGGACTCGGGAACAGATTCGAGGCGGTCGAAAAAGCCTATGCCGCCGCCGACCGCATGCTGGGCAGGCTGATCAAGGTCACCCCGTCGTCGAAGGTCGTGGGCGATCTCGCGCTGGCACTGGTGGGCAAGGGGATCACCGCCGAGGAGTTCGCCGCCGATCCGCGGTCCCACGACATCCCGGACTCGGTGATCGGTTTCCTGCGAGGCGAGCTCGGCGACCCGGCCGGCGGGTGGCCGGAACCGTTGCGAACGGTCGCGCTCGAAGGACGCGCCGACGCGGCGGCGACCGAGGACCTGTCGGCCGAGGACTCGGTGGCATTGGACACCGCGGGGCCGGAGCGGCAGCACACCCTCAGCCGACTCCTGTTCCCAGGTCCCACAAAGGAGTTCGACGACCATCAGGAAACCTACGGCGACACCTCACGGCTGTCGGCGAATCAGTTCTTCTACGGGTTGCGTTACGGCGAGGAGCACCGCGTCGAGCTCGAACCGGGCGTGGAGTTGCTCATCGGGCTCGAGGCGATCAGCGAACCCGACGACAACGGCATGCGCACCGTCATGGGCATTCTCAACGGACAACTGCGGCCGGTGCAGGTGCGTGACCGATCGGTCGACGCCGAGGTGGCTGTCTCGGAGAAGGCGGACCGGGCCGACCCCCGTCACGTCGGCGCACCGTTTGCCGGGGTCGTCTCGCTGAGTGTCGGTGTCGGCGACGAGGTCGCCGCCGGCGCGGCCATCGGCACCATCGAGGCCATGAAGATGGAGGCCACGATCACCGCACCCGTCGACGGCAGGGTCGCGAGGCTGGCGATCGACGCGATCACGCAGGTCGCGCCTGGCGATCTGCTCGTCGAGATCGGTTGACGCACAACACGCAGTCGGTATTGCAGACCGCGGCCGTCGCACTCACGGGAGAGTGCGACGGCCGGGGTCATTTGTGGAGCCGGTTGACTGCCTAGCCGGACAGCGGGATCGTCCCGCGCAGTCGCGTTGCCGCGGCCACCATGTTGGTGAGCGAGCCCACCACCTCCGGGGTCCCGCGGGTCTTCAGCCCGCAATCCGGGTTGACCCACAGACGGGAAGCGCCGACGCTCGACAGCGCCGACGACAGGGCCGAGAAGATCTCGTCCTGGTCGGGCACGCGCGGCGAGTGGATGTCGTAGACACCCGGGCCCACCGCGTTACGAAAGCCTGCCTCGTCGAGGTCGTCGAGCACCTCCATGTGAGACCGCGCCGCCTCGATCGAGGTGACGTCGGCGTCGAGGTCGGCGATCGCTCCGATGACCTCGCCGAATTCCGAATAGCAGAGGTGCGTGTGGATCTGCGTGTCGTCGCGGACCCCGGAGGTCGCGATGCGGAACGCCCGAACGGCCCACGCCAGGTACGCGGGCTTGTCCGCGTCACGCAACGGCAGCAACTCGCGCAGAGCGGGTTCGTCGACCTGGATGATCCCGACCCCTGCCCTCTCGAGGTCGACGGTCTCGTCACGGATGGCGAGCGCGATCTGATCGGCAGACGCCGACAGCGGCTGGTCGTTGCGAACGAAAGACCAGGCAAGAATCGTCACCGGGCCGGTCAGCATGCCCTTGACCGGTTTGCTGGTGAGCGTCTGTGCGTAGGTGATCCAGTCGACTGTCATCTGTTTCGGCCGGCTCACATCGCCGTAGAGGATCGGTGGCCGCACGCACCGCGAGCCGTAGGACTGCACCCAACCGTTTGCCGTCGCGAAGTATCCCTCGAACTGCTCGGCGAAGTACTGCACCATGTCATTGCGTTCGGGTTCCCCGTGCACGAGAACGTCGAGGCCGATCGACTCCTGCAGCGCCACGACGTCGGCGATCTCCGCCTTCATCCGGTTCTCGTACCCGGTGCGGTCGATCTCGCCCGACCGGAACGCGGCCCGTGCCAGCCGGATGGCAGAGGTCTGCGGATAGGAACCGATCGTGGTGGTCGGCAGCGGGGGCAGTCCCAGACGCTCCTGCTGGGCGGCGAGGCGATCATCGGCCGGGCCGCGCGTCGCGTCGGTATCGGTGACGGCGTCCAGGCGTGCGCGGACCTCGGCGTTGCGCAGGCGAGGATCCGTGGCGCGGCTGGCCAACGCCATCGAGCTCTCGGTGAACGCGGCCGCCTGCGCGGCGCGACCCTCGCGCAACGCCGACGACAACACCGCTACCTCGTCGAACTTCTCGGCGGCGAAGGCGAGCCAGCCGCGGAGGTTGGTGTCGAGCTCGTCCTCCGCGTCCACGGTGTAGGGGATATGAAGGGTCGAGCACGACGTCGAGACGGCAATGGAACGGGCGGAACCGATCACGGTGGCCAGCGTGGCCGCGGCCTGGTCCAGGTCGGTGCGCCACACGTTGCGGCCGTCGACCACGCCGGCGATCAGCAGCTTGTCGGCCAGGCCCGGGGTGCCGGCCACCGTCTCGACCGAGCCGTCGACGAGGTCGACCGCGATGGCCTCGACCGGGGTCCGGGCCAGATCTGCCAACCGATCACCGGCGTCGCCGAAGTACGTCGCCACCGCGATGGCCGGACGCCGCTCGTGGGAGCCCAGGGCGTTGTACACCGATTCGGTCCGCGGACCCAGGTCCGCGGCGGCATCGGTCACCAGGACGGGTTCGTCCAGCTGAACCCACTCGACGCCTGCGCCAGCCAACTGCGTCAGAAGGTCTCGGTACAGGGGCACCAACTCATCGAGGCGATCGAGCGGCGCGCCCGCCCCGTCGACCGCCTTCGACAGCGTCAGGAAGGTCACCGGGCCGACGATCACCGGGCGGGCCGGCAGACCCAGTTCCCTGGCTTCGGCGACCTCGGCCAACACCTTCGACGGATTCAACCGGAACGTGGTCGACGGGCCGATCTCGGGGACCAGGTAGTGGTAATTGGTGTCGAACCATTTGGTCATCTCGAGTGGGGTCACCTCGGCGGTTCCGCGGGCCGCCGCGAAGTAGCGGTCGAGCGGATCGTCGATCCCGGCGAACCTCGCCGGGAGTGCGTCGAGGAGGACCGTGGTGTCGAGCACCTGGTCGTAGTACGAGAACGTGTTGACCGGGACGGAGTCGTGGCCGGCCTCGATGAGCTCGGCCCACTGCTCGCTGCGTAGGCGCTGCGAGACGGTGGCGAGCTCGGTTCGGTCGATGCGACCGGACCAATAGCTTTCGACGGCCCTCTTCAGTTCGCGCCGGGGGCCGATGCGCGCGGTGCCGAGGACGGTGGTCGTGAACGGTGCCGCGGAGCTGCGGCGGACGGTGTCGGACATGGACGTCGACTTCTCCTACTGACGGTGGATGGTTCACCGCCCAGCAGGGGAGATCGATCGGACCCACGCCGCGCGCAGCAGAGAGCGCGCGACGATCGCCGGTTCGACCTGCGCCCAATCCTCGAGGCGGCGAGCCACCGGACGCGGCGCGTCCGGTACACCTGGCAGGTCTTCGGGCTCACCGTCGCTCTCGATCGAGATTTCGCTGATCGAGGTTCCTACTGACCGTCGCTTCCCAAGCCGGAGCTCAGTGCTGTTGACGGTGGTCGTTACGGCATACCGCTGCGGGGACAGCTCCGGATTCGAACCGGATTCCCTCTCGTCCGCCGGCGGAATGCCGGCGACTCGACGCCGCGAAAAGAGAGCTGAAAAGACCTCCGACGCGGCGAACCACATGCGCCGTCGACCCTAGCCCAGCAAGGTCGATCCGCCGAACACCGGTGGTTCGACGCGCAGAGGTCAGCCGTCGATCTGAGCACGGCGGAAGTCCATCATCGCGCGGATCGCATCGTCGGACGGAGGGGTCCCCGGCTGAAAACGTACGGTGCCCTTCTCCACGTCGAAACCGTCGAGAAGCGGCCGTCCGGCGTCGACCGCCTCGGGGCTGAACGGGTAGAGACCGATGTGCTTCTTGGTGCGCATCACCGAGAGGAGCGGGCTTCCTCGATAGGTCAGGGCCGGCATGCCGTAGCCCTTGCCCTGCTCGGTGCCGGGGACCGTGCTGCGAGCCACGTCGTAGATGTGGGCGACCGCGTCGCGGTCGGCGGGGTCGAGCCCGTGGAGATAGTCGTCGACGGTGCCCATGCGGTGAGGCCTCTCTGCGACGCCAGGCGCGCATTTGGCCTGGCCTGGTCGTTCGCGTAACATGGACCGTCGGTGCGCATCGCGTGCCGGGCATCGGCGTGTCAGCACGCGGGCCCGGGCGGCGCACACCGGGTACAGGTCCTCGCGGATCGGTGCCCACACCCTAACGGACAAACACTGAGTCAACCCGGTCAACGGCCGCTGCATCGTCGAGATGTCGTGGTCACGGCCAGGATCGCGGAGGACATGGCGAAGAAAGACGGGGCCATCGAGGTCGAGGGTCGAGTGATCGAACCCCTGCCCAATGCGATGTTTCGTATTGAGCTGGAGAACGGACACAAGGTTCTCGCCCACATCAGCGGCAAGATGCGGCAGCACTACATCCGCATCCTGCCCGAGGACCGGGTCGTCGTGGAACTCTCGCCCTACGACCTGGCTCGTGGGCGAATCGTGTACCGCTACAAGTAAGACTTTCCCGGCGATGCCGGGGACAGACTTCCCGGACATCCGTTCGGGAGGAGACCGACACCCACGTGCACGGCCGCTTCGGCGTGCGCGCGGGCGAGCCGAGCAGGAGAGATTGACGTGAAGGTTCAGCCGAGCGTCAAGCCGATCTGCGAGAAGTGCAAGGTGATCCGCCGCAACGGTCGGGTCATGGTGATCTGCGAGAACCTGCGTCACAAGCAGCGTCAGGGCTGATCACGCGCACCCTCCGGGTCGCTTGAGTCAGAACAACTGAAGACCGACAACTGAACAACACAGGACCTCCCAACACCAGCGGCGACAGACGCGTCACCGCCTACCTCCGGATCAGAGGCCGGAGCCCACGAGGCCGGACACACGGTTCGGCACCAGCTCGCGGGACGGACTGGGAGCAGACCTCTGAGAATCGAAAAGGAAATCCGCCACATGGCACGTGTTGCTGGTGTGGATCTCCCCCGCGAGAAGCGGCTGGAGATCGCACTGACCTACATCTACGGAGTTGGACGTACCACCTCCAAGGAGATCCTCGAGGGAACGGGCCTGAGCCCCGACCTGCGAGCCAAGGATCTCACCGACGCAGACGTCTCGAAGCTGCGTGAGTACATCGAAGCCTCGGTGAAGGTCGAGGGTGACCTGCGTCGCGAGGTGCAGGCCGATATCCGTCGCAAGATCGAGATCGGCTGCTACCAGGGTCTGCGCCACCGTCGTGGCCTGCCCGTGCGTGGACAGCGCACCAAGACCAATGCCCGCACTCGCAAGGGCCCGAAGAAGACCATCGCCGGGAAGAAGAAGTAATGCCTCCGAAGTCACGTAGCGCAGGCCCCAAGAAGGGCACCCGCCGTCGCGATAAGAAGAACGTCCCGCACGGCCACGCACACATCAAGTCGACGTTCAACAACACCATCGTGTCGATCAGCGATCCCAGCGGCAACATCATCAGCTGGGCGTCGTCGGGCCACGTCGGTTTCAAGGGCTCGCGCAAGAGCACCCCGTTCGCGGCTCAGCTCGCGGCCGAGAACGCTGCGCGCAAGGCCCAGGAACACGGCGTCAAGAAGGTCGACGTCTTCGTCAAGGGACCGGGTTCGGGTCGCGAGACCGCCATCCGCTCCCTGCAGGCAGCCGGCCTCGAGGTCGGCACCATCTCCGATGTGACCCCGCAGCCGCACAACGGTTGCCGTCCGCCCAAGCGGCGCCGGGTCTAGCGGGAAAGGAAGAGATAAGACATGGCTCGTTATACCGGCCCCGCAACAAAGAAGTCCCGTCGCCTCCGCGTCGACCTCATCGGTGGAGACGCAGCGTTCGAGCGTCGCCCCTACCCGCCCGGCCAGCACGGCCGTTCGCGGATCAAGGAGAGCGAGTACCTGCTCCAGCTGCAGGAGAAGCAGAAGGCCCGCTTCACCTACGGCGTCATGGAGAAGCAGTTCCGCCGCTACTTCGAAGAGGCGAACCGTCGCAACGGCAAGACCGGTGACGAACTGCTGAAGCTCCTCGAGACCCGTCTCGACAACGTCGTCTACCGCTCGGGCATCGCCCGGACCCGTCGCCAGGCCCGCCAGCTGGTCAGCCACGGCCACTTCACCGTCAACGGTGTGAAGGTCGACGTGCCCAGCTACCGCGTCAGCCAGTACGACATCATCGACGTCCGCCCGAAGTCGCTGCAGACCGTCCCGTTCCAGATCGCCAAGGAGCTCGTCGGCGATCGTCCGGTCCCGGGTTGGCTCCAGGTCGTGCCGTCGACCCTGCGCATCCTCGTGCACAGCGTGCCCGAGCGTGCTCAGATCGACGTCCCGCTCACCGAGCAGCTCATCGTCGAGTTCTACTCGAAGTAAGACACACCGTCCGACAGCAAACAGCTGTTCGGTATCCCTTCTACGAAGTCATATAGCGGGCTTCACAAGGAGAAACAGAAATGCTCATCTCACAGCGACCCACCCTCACCGAGGATGTCCTTGCCGAGAACCGCTCGAAGTTCGTCATCGAGCCGCTCGAGCCGGGCTTCGGTTACACCCTCGGTAACTCGCTGCGTCGTACCCTGCTCAGCTCGATCCCGGGCGCCGCCATCACCAGCATCCGGATCGACGGTGTCCTCCATGAGTTCACGACCGTCGCCGGGGTCAAGGAAGACGTCACCGACATCATCTTGAACCTCAAGGGCCTCGTGGTCAGCTCCGACGAGGACGAGCCGGTCACCATGTACGTCCGCAAGCAGGGTCCGGGCACCGTCACCGGCGCCGACATCGTGCCCCCGGCCGGTGTCACCGTGCACAACCCCGATCTGCACATCGCGACCCTCAACGACAAGGGCAAGCTCGAGATCGAGCTCGTCGTCGAGCGGGGCCGCGGCTACGTTCCGGCCGTGCAGAACAAGGCGTCGGGTGCCGAGATCGGCCGCATCCCGGTCGACTCGATCTACTCGCCGGTGCTCAAGGTGACCTACAAGGTCGAGGCCACCCGTGTCGAGCAGCGCACCGACTTCGATCGGCTCGTGCTCGACGTGGAGACCAAGAACTCGATCAGCGCGCGTGACGCGCTGGCGTCGGCGGGCAAGACCCTGGTGGAGCTGTTCGGGCTCGCCCGGGAGCTCAACGTCGAGGCCGAGGGCATCGAGATCGGGCCGTCGCCGGCGGAGGCCGACCACATCGCGTCGTTCAGCCTGCCGATCGAGGATCTCGAGCTGACCGTTCGTTCCTACAACTGCCTCAAGCGCGAGGGTGTGCACACCGTCGGCGAGCTGGTTGCCCGGACCGAGTCGGATCTGCTCGACATCCGCAACTTCGGCCAGAAGTCGATCGACGAGGTCAAGGTCAAGCTGCACGCGCTCGGCCTGTCCCTCAAGGACAGCCCGGCCAGCTTCGATCCGTCGCAGGTCGCGGGTTACGACCCGGCCACCGGCACGTGGTCGGAAGACGCGTCCTTCGACGCCGATTCCGGTGAGGATTTCGCGGAGACCGAGCAGCTGTAGTCGCTCTACAGCGGCGGTAGCTGTCATTCGCACACACCCCTGACTTCCGCATCGTGTGATGCGGGGTCCTCCTAGGAGAAGACAATGCCCAAGCCCACCAAGGGACGCCGCCTCGGCGGGTCGGCCAGCCACCAGAAGGCGATGCTGGCGAACCTCGCCACGTCGCTCTTCGAGCACGGCCGCATCACCACCACGGAAGCCAAGGCCAAGCGCCTGCGTCCGTACGCGGAGAAGATCATCACCCACGCCAAGGCCGGCAAGCTGGCCAACCGTCGTGAGGTGCTGAAGGACATCCGCAACAAGGACGTCGTGCACACGCTGTTCGACGAGATCGGCCCGTTCTTCGCCGATCGTCCCGGTGGTTACACCCGCATCATCAAGACGCTGCCGCGCAAGGGCGACAACGCCCCCATGGCCGTGATCGAGCTGGTGCGCGAGACCACCGCGTCGAGCGAGGCAAGCCGTGCGACCCGCGTCGCCGCCTCCAAGAAGGCCGCCGAGGACAAGCTCGACGCCACCGAAGAGGTTGTCGCCGATACCGACTCCTCCGACTCTGCGGAGAACGTGGTGGAGGCTGTCGAAGCAGACGCCACCGACGCCCAGGTCGCCAACGCCGACGCCGTCGCCGAAGCTGTCGATGACGAGTCGACCGCGGCAACCGCTCCCGATGCCGAGGCAGCCGGAGCCGACGTCGACGGTGACAAGAAGTAGTCGACTGAGTCGAGAACCGCAGACCGAACCCGTCGGCGCCGATTCCGGTGCCGACGGGTTCTGTCGTCTCCGCTTCGACATCTCCTACGACGGGACCGATTTCGCCGGGTGGGCACGGCAGATCGGTCAGCGCAGCGTGTGCGAGGACCTCGAGACACGGTTGTCGACGGTGCTGCGCGTCCCCGTCCGCCTGACGGTGGCGGGCCGAACAGACGCCGGCGTCCACGCGACGGGGCAGGTCGCGCACGCCGACGTTCCGCGTTCGGCACTGGCGACTCGGTCGATCGCCGGTGACCCCTCGACGCTCGTCGGGCGGCTGGCGAAGATGTGTCCCGGCGACGTACGGGTGACAGCGGTGCGGGTGGTCCCCGGCGAGTTCGACGCGCGGTTCTCGGCCTTACGTCGTCACTACCGCTACCGCCTGACCGATGCGCGGTGGGGTCCCGAGCCGGTGGTGGCCCGCACGACGTCGACGTGGCGTCGACCCCTCGACGTCGACGCGATGAACGCCGCGTCGTCGGAGTTGTTGGGGCTCAATGACTTCGCGGCATTCTGTCGTCGGCGCGAAGGTGCGACGACGATTCGCGACCTGCAGCGTTTTGCCTGGACTCGGGATGCCGACGGCGTGCTGATCGGCGAGGTGAGCGCGGACGCGTTCTGCTGGTCGATGGTGCGTTCGCTCGTCGGCGCGGTCGCGAGCGTCGGCGATGGCCGACGTGACATCGACTGGTGCCGTGCACTTCTCGCGAAGCGGGAGCGCAGCAGCGAGGTGCCGGTCGCCGAGGCTCGCGGACTCTGTCTGGTCGGCGTCGACTATCCGGCCGACGACGAACTCGCCGCCCGCAACACGGTGACCCGCGACGTCCGCGGGTCGACCGGGTGCTGCGGGGGTTGATGCTCAAGGGGCTGACGCACACCGCCCCTGAAATCCGCTCTCCACAGATTTATCGACGACGAAATGTCGGCCGTGTCGCTCTGGAGGGTGGATTTCAGGGGCGGTTGCGCTCGATGCTGCAGATTTGTGCAGGCGGTCGGCTCAGTTGCCGAGCTTGAGGCCGTTCTTGTCCCGCACGTTGCCGGTCAGCATCATGATGCCGTCGACGAGTGCCCAGACGGCGACACCGAAGATGATGACGAAACCGATGAGAACGATCGCCGTGATGTACCCGAGTACCGTCAGGCCCAGCTGGATCGCGCCGGTCTTGTTGTCGCCGATGTAGAAGCGGCCGACGCCGAGGCTGCCGAGGAAGATCTGCAGCAGGCCCGCCACGAGCTTGGACTTGTCCGACAGCGGTTCACCCGTCGCGGGATCGCGGCCGTAGGGCGCGGTGGGATCGGGCGCCCCGCCGTAACCGTACTGGGGAGCCCCATAACCCGGGGTGGGGTACGCCGGCGCCGCTCCATAGGGCTGGGCCCCGTACTGCTGCTGGGCCCCGTACTGCTGGTCACCGAATTGCTGTTGGGCCCCGTACTGCTGCTGCGCATCGTAGGGCTGGCCGGTTCCGTACTCTTGCGCGCCGGACGGCTGTGAACCGTACTGCTGGGACCCGTACTGGTCGGCCCCGTACTGGGGAGATCCGTACTGCTGCGAGCCGTATGGGGACTGGGTGTCCTGGCCGGCGCCGAAGGCGGTCGTGGCCCCGGAGTCCTGCGTCGAGTCGGTCGGCGTCGTGCCGGGCTGGCTCTGGTCGGAGGGTGCAGGGTTCTTGACGAACGGATCGTGCGGCTTGTCCCCGGAGTTGTCGGGACTGGTCATCAGGTGGTCCTCCTCGTGGGTGATCGACTCATCTTTGTGTGTTCGGGCGTTCAGGCCCTGGTTGCCAGGTCGCGCGCGTAGTACACCCGCCCGGACACATCGCTCATGGTCCACGGCGAGGTGGCCGGGATGTTGGTGACGTGCATACCGCCGCCCGCGCCCCGGACCCGAACCTGGATGTAACCCGTCGTGCGGCGTTCTTTCATGAGCAAGAACAGCAGACTCAGAAAGCAGACCAGAAAGAAACCGACGAGCGCCAGCACCAGGCCCGTCTGGGACATCTGTTCGGTCGACACCGACATGTCGGTGACCTCCCACTGCGAACCCGCGATCGGGAACGTACCCGAGGGCGTGATCACGTAGTGCTGGGTACACGTGATGTCGCCGATGACGACCAACGGCGGCTCGGGGAGGGCTGCAGCGCCGGCGTCGAAGTAGGGCATGTTCTGCCCGGGAATCGCACCGGGAGTCGGGAATTGGGCCGGCGCGGACATGAACCCGGGGCTCGAGTCGTACGCGTTCGGCTGATGCGGCAACGGCCATGTGCCGTGGTCGCCGCTACCGGGGTGGGTCATCCCGCAATGGTGGCACACCCGATGCCTCGGTGGGTCAGGTGGCGTTGCGCTCGTCTTCGAAGGCCTCGAGGACCTCGTCGACGGTGTCGTCGTCGCCGACGAACTGCTCGGGGTGCGCCCCCTCGGTCATGAGGTGGCGCCAGTTGAGCGGATCGAACTCGACCGGGGCGTGGCGCGAGATGAAGTCGATGACGACGCGGCAGAATCGTTCCGGGTCGTCGTGGAACGGGAAATGACCCGAGCCGGAGAATGTTTCGAGTTCTGAATGCGGGATCGCCGAATGTGCCAGCTCGCCGTGATGGTAGGGGATGACGATGTCGCGATCGCCCCAGACGAGAAGGACGGGTAACCGCTCGGTCAGGTAACAGCGATCGAGCATGGTGACAGACTGGCCCCGCCAGTCGACAACTGCGCGCAGGGTACGCAGGAAGGCGGCCGACGCGGTGGGGTCGGCGAGCCCGCCCAGCACGCGCATCAGGTCCTCGTGGTCGGCCAGGAGATGCTTCGGTGTCGCCGACGACGGGAACAGCGGCGGCACCGGGGCGGCCACGACCGCCTTGGCGATGGTGGTGAGGCCCGGTACCACGCCGGGGATGCGGAGGGTCGACAACAGTTGTGGGATCACCGGGAGGGAGAACAACCGCAGGGCCGGGTTGACGTCGCGGGTGACTCCGCCGGCGGCGACCAGCACGAGGCGTTCGACGAACCGCGGGAACTGGTAGCAGAACTGCATCGCCACACCGCCACCGAGCGAGTGACCGACGACGGTGACCTTGCTGATGCCCAGCACGACGAGCAGGTCGCGCATGCCGTTGGCGAAGGCCGGTACGGAGTAGTCGGCTCGGGGTTTGGCCGAGTGCCCGTGTCCGAGGAGGTCGGGCGCGATGACGGTGTAGTGCTGCGCGAGGATCGGGATGACCTCGTCCCACGTCGACGAGTTGTCACCGATCCCGTGGATGAGCAGCAGCGCAGGTCCAGTACCCGCGATCCGGTACGCACGACGGTAGCCGTGGATGGTGTGGTACTCGACTCGGACGTCGGTGTCGGAGACCGGACGGAGTGTGGGGCCCGAGGTCGTCGTGGGCCCGGATGTCTGCGTCGGCACGGGTGATCTCCTCCTGGCTCGGGTCGGTCGGTCGGCGACGCGCTGATTCCCGCCAGTAAACCGCATGCCGCGCCGTCGTGCTCGCCGGGATGGGCGGGGGGCGGGTTACCGGCGTCTTAATGTCTGCCGACAGCTCGGCCATCCGGCTGCTGGAAAGCGCGGGCCGTGTCCGGACGTCACTACTCTGGACGTGGTGAACCCCTTCGACATCGAGTCGTTCGTCGCGACCGGTGGCCTCATCGGTCTGTGTGTGCTGATCTTCGTCGAGACCGGCATCCTGGTCGGGTTCATCTTCCCGGGGGACTCGGTGTTGTTCACCGCGGGCGTGTTCGCGGCCCAACCCGATCCGTTCGCTCCGCTGTGGTTGCTGTGTCTGGCCGTGCCCCTGGCGGCGATCGTCGGTGACCAGTGCGGCTACTTCATCGGCCGTCGGGTCGGACGCAGCGTCGTCGAGGGAAAGCTGATGCGCACCATCGGGCCCGAGTACCTCGCGAAGACCAATAAGTACTTCGACCGTTTCGGTCCTCTCACCGTCTTCTTCGGCAGGTTCATCGGGATCGTGCGGACCCTCACCCCGCTGGTCGCCGGGTTCAGTGGCATGCCGCACCGCACGTTCACCTTCTTCAGCGTGCTGGGCAGCTTCGTCTGGGCGGCCGGGATCATCCTGCTCGGCTACTTCCTCGGCAACGTTCCGTTGATCCGCGACAACATCGAGATCTTCATCATCGGTTCCGTGCTCACCATCGTCGTGCCCACGTTCATCCACCTGGCACGCCGGTGGCGGATCGCGCGCAAGGTCCGGCGGGCGGACCGTTCGGACGCCGCTTAGGCGTCTGCGCCTTTGGGGGCGATCCATTCGGGGTAGCTGGGTGGTGCGGGTGGGTCGAGGGCGAGGAGGTTGTACCACTCCCAGG
>NZ_JAKOIW010000017.1 GCF_022206305.1 Gordonia sp. 'Campus'
TGTCTGATGTTTCACCCTCGAACACACACACGCCGCAGAACAGACGCCCACGAAACATGTGTCGTTGTGTGCTCCTTAGAAAGGAGGTGATCCAGCCGCACCTTCCGGTACGGCTACCTTGTTACGACTTCGTCCCAATCGCCGATCCCACCTTCGACAGCTCCCTCCCACAAGGGGTTAGGCCACCGGCTTCGGGTGTTACCGACTTTCATGACGTGACGGGCGGTGTGTACAAGGCCCGGGAACGTATTCACCGCAGCGTTGCTGATCTGCGATTACTAGCGACTCCGACTTCATGGGGTCGAGTTGCAGACCCCAATCCGAACTGAGACTGGCTTTAAGGGATTCGCTCCACCTCACGGTATCGCAGCCCTCTGTACCAGCCATTGTAGCATGTGTGAAGCCCTGGACATAAGGGGCATGATGACTTGACGTCATCCCCACCTTCCTCCGAGTTGACCCCGGCAGTCTCCTGCAAGTCCCCGGCATAACCCGCTGGCAATACAGGACAAGGGTTGCGCTCGTTGCGGGACTTAACCCAACATCTCACGACACGAGCTGACGACAGCCATGCACCACCTGTACACCAACCACAAGGGAACGACTATCTCTAGCCGCGTCTGGTGTATGTCAAACCCAGGTAAGGTTCTTCGCGTTGCATCGAATTAATCCACATGCTCCGCCGCTTGTGCGGGCCCCCGTCAATTCCTTTGAGTTTTAGCCTTGCGGCCGTACTCCCCAGGCGGGGTACTTAATGCGTTAGCTACGGCACGGATCCCGTGAAAAGGAACCCACACCTAGTACCCACCGTTTACGGCGTGGACTACCAGGGTATCTAATCCTGTTCGCTACCCACGCTTTCGCTCCTCAGCGTCAGTTACTACCCAGAGACCCGCCTTCGCCACCGGTGTTCCTCCTGATATCTGCGCATTTCACCGCTACACCAGGAATTCCAGTCTCCCCTGTAGTACTCAAGTCTGCCCGTATCGCCTGCACGCCTACAATTGAGTTGCAGAATTTCACAGACGACGCGACAAACCGCCTACGAGCTCTTTACGCCCAGTAATTCCGGACAACGCTCGCACCCTACGTATTACCGCGGCTGCTGGCACGTAGTTGGCCGGTGCTTCTTCTCCAGGTACCGTCACTTGCGCTTCGTCCCTGGTGAAAGAGGTTTACAACCCGAAGGCCGTCATCCCTCACGCGGCGTCGCTGCATCAGGCTTGCGCCCATTGTGCAATATTCCCCACTGCTGCCTCCCGTAGGAGTCTGGGCCGTGTCTCAGTCCCAGTGTGGCCGATCACCCTCTCAGGTCGGCTACCCGTCGTCGCCTTGGTAGGCCATTACCCCACCAACAAGCTGATAGGCCGCGGGCCCATCCCACACCGCAAAAGCTTTCCACCACAGAACATGCATCCCATGGTCATATCCGGTATTAGACCCAGTTTCCCAGGCTTATCCCAGAGTGCAGGGCAGATCACCCACGTGTTACTCACCCGTTCGCCACTCGAGTACCCAGCAAGCTGGGCCTTTCCGTTCGACTTGCATGTGTTAAGCACGCCGCCAGCGTTCGTCCTGAGCCAGGATCAAACTCTCCATGAAAAAATAGCGAAACAAAACCAGCCCCCGAAAGAGCCAGNCATTACCCCACCAACAAGCTGATAGGCCGCGGGCCCATCCCACACCGCAAAAGCTTTCCACCACAGAACATGCATCCCATGGTCATATCCGGTATTAGACCCAGTTTCCCAGGCTTATCCCAGAGTGCAGGGCAGATCACCCACGTGTTACTCACCCGTTCGCCACTCGAGTACCCAGCAAGCTGGGCCTTTCCGTTCGACTTGCATGTGTTAAGCACGCCGCCAGCGTTCGTCCTGAGCCAGGATCAAACTCTCCATGAAAAAATAGCGAAACAAAACCAGCCCCCGAAAGAGCCAGTGTTTCAACACAATCAGGAAAGCAAACCTGACCAAAATAAACCTAGCAAAATGTGACACCCAGACGGGGCCGAGCGCCACACAAAACAAACATCAACATCCACAAAATAGATGCTCGATGCCATCAATTGGCATCAGACAATTCATCATCACACTATCGAGTTCTCAAAGAACACACACCCACCAGCTACCCACCCCTTACAGGGCTCTCACCAGCAGGCTTGCATGTCAACCTTCCGCGCCACCCCGTCTCCGGGGCAACTCTTCCAGCCTACCAGACCCCATCCGCAGTCCGCAACTCCGAAAAGTTCCGAACTCAAAGGACCTGGCAACCCCAACCACCCAGCCAAGACATCAACATGTCCCAACCGAAACAATCAGGGGCGGCCAACGACAAACCCGGTCTCCAACTCCCCGCCATCAGACCCTCTCAGGCCCTCCGGGGCGGCGCCGTGGCTCGCTGACTCGACATAAGTTACGCACCGCGCCCCCCCGGCGTCAAATCGCCTGGTCAGCGGCTGTCGTAAGCGTTCCGAGGTGGTACGCCCGTGCAGACTTGGTGTGTTTTCGCCGGCGGTCGGGCCCGGGTCGACTCCCAGGATGCCGGTCGGGCCAACCGCACCTCGGGAATCTCCGACATCCCCGCGCCCGCACACCTGGATCGAGCGCCGTCAGAGACTGCCGGTCAGAGATTGCGCGCATCGGGGCCGGCGGCGCGGAGATCTTCCGAGATCGAGAACCCACATCACGCCGACCCCGGCCGCGTCGTCGTCGCGCTCCCCCGCCGGCCGCGTTTCGCCGGGACACACCCCCGTGCACCGGCCCCGGCTCATAGCAAGAACCCCCGCCCGGGAGTCCCGGGCGGGGGTTCTTGGTGTTGGTAGCGGGGACAGGATTTGAACCTGCGACCTCTGGGTTATGAGCCCAGCGAGCTACCGAGCTGCTCCACCCCGCGTTGGTGAACACAACGTTACACACCCGTTTGTCAGCGATGCAAATCGATATCCCTACCGCGCCCCACCTGGGGAAATGCCGGTGATGCCGGTCACACGACGGCCGAAACCACAGGTGGCGACAGACCAGTCGGCGGCAGCCGGCGAACTCCATCGCCTGTGAGGTGGGTCACATTCGGCGTACACTCGGCACACGCGATCTCCCACCGTCGAGGAGCAGACATGTCCACCCATCGCTTCCATCACGAGAGTCATGGCAACCACCCGATGAGCTTCCTCGGATTCGTCCTGGCGCTCGGCGGATTTGCCATGGCCGCACTCTGGCTGGTCCACATGGCGGCCGGCCACGTCGGAACCGCGATCCTGTGCGGGCTGCTGATGGTGACCGCATTCGCCGCCGCGGTCTCGATCTTCTTCTCGCTGAGTCACCGTCATCATCACAGTCCGGTGCTGCCCGACAACACCCCCAACGAGACCGAGCGCTACATGCGCAAGTACCGCGGCTAGCGGTACCTCACGCACATAGCGCTCGGTGGGTGGGCCAGGCGTCAGTTCGCCGGCAGCGACTCGTATCTCTCCACGGCCTTGCTCAGCTCGTCGAGGGCCGCTCCGTAAGCGGCGAAGTCGCCACCCTGCTGCGCGTTGCGCAGCGCCGTGATCGCGTTGCCGATAGCTTGCGCGGCGGCGTCACGTTCGGGCGAATCCCCCTGCTGCGGAGGCTGATTCGGCGTCGGGGGCGTGCTCTCGGAACCCGCCGACGGTTCGGGATCGGTCGGCGTCTGCTCACCGGGCACCACCCCTGCGGCAGGAGTGATCCCGACCTGACGCAGCGCTTCGGCGGTGGTCGGCGCATAGCCGATGCGTGCTTCGCGTTCGGCCGGCTCATACCGGGTGATCACCCGGAACAGACGCGGGAACGCTTCCTCCCCCTGTGCCTGTGCGTACATGGGCACGACGTAGAGGATTCCGTTGTCGCCGACCGGCAGCGTCAGCAGGTTGCCGAACGTCACCTTCGCGGTGTTCTCGAGCGACTTCAGTGAATCGGCGACACGCCCGTCGGTACGCATCGGGTTGAACGCCTGTTTGGGGCCCGACCGCTGTGCGTTGCCCGGCAACTGCTTGACGGTCATCTGCCCGTAGTTCTCCGGGTTCGACGACACCGTCACGTACGCCCCGAGGATCGGCCGGTTGAGTCGGGTCAACACCGAGGTCAACTGGAACGTCGGCTGACCGCTCTCGGGGTCCGATGCGACGAAGTAGTACGGCGGCTGATCGAGTCCTCGCTGGTCGGCGTCGGGATCTGTCGGGTCCGAGGGAACCGACCAGAAATCGCTGGCCTGGAAGAACGTCTGCGGGGAATCGACGTGGTAGCGCGTGAGCAGCGAGCGCTGGATCTTGAAGATGTCCTCCGGGTAGCGAATGTGCTCCCGCAGCGACGTCTGCGCGTCGAAGTCGGCCCGCGACTTCACGGTCCCCGGGAACACCTGCATCCAGGTCTTCAGGACCGGGTCGTCGGCGTCGAACTGGTAGAGCTCGACCTCACCGGTGTAGGCGTCGACCGTCGCCTTCACCGAGTTGCGGACGTACGACACCGTCTTGTTGATCTGGGTGCGGCCCGTCTGCCCGGGATTGAGGTCCTGTGCATCGGCGGTCGCACTCTGCAACGACGTCGGCTGCGAGTACGGGTAGTTGTCGAGCGTCGTGTAACCGTCGACGATCCACTTGATCGACCCGTCCTCCATGACGGCCGGGTAGGTCTTGGAGTCGACCGTCAGCCACGGGGCGACCTTCTTGACACGGTCTCGCGGGTCGCGGTTGTAGATGATCTTCGACGCCGAGTTGATCTCACCCGACAGCAGGAAGTTGCGTTCGGCGTACTTGCCTGCATAGAGCACGCGGTTGAACCAGTTGCCGAGGGACACACCGGCGGGACCCTGGTAGGTGTACTTGTCGTCGCCGATGTCGTGCTCGCGGGCCTGTCCGTCGTCGGAACCGACGATCGCGTAGTCCGGATCGATCTTCGCCAGCAGCTCGCCGAAGTAGATGCGGGGCTGATTGACCTTGATCGGGGCGTCGCGCTTGTACTCCTCGGTCTGGTAGTTCGAGGTGTCGCTCACGTAGTAGAAGGGGTCGCCGCCGCCGTCGACGTCGTTGACGTCCCTGGATTCGTTGACCCGGTTGGCCGGAGCGGCGACGAACCCGTCACCGTGGGTGTAGACGAGGTGCTTGTTCAGCCAGTTCTGCTGGTTCTCCAGGTAGCGGCTCGGGTCGAGCTCGCGAACCGCCACGACGAAGTCGCGGAGCTCCCCGTCGATCCGGTACCGGTCGACCGCGAGCTGGGTCGGGAAACCGTAGAAGTTCTGACGCTGCTGCTGCTGGATGAACGTCGGCGACACCACGTTGGGGTCCAGGATGCGGACGTTCGACAGGGTCGGCACGTCGCTGTTGACGACCGCCGGGGTGGCGGGACGCGCGGTCCAGTCCGTCTGCGTGATGACCTTGTCCGGGCCGATGCCATAGGCCTCACGCGTCGACGTGATCGCGCGTTCGATGTACTCGGCTTCTTTCTGGGCCGCGTTCGGCTTGACCGAGAACTGTTCCATGGTGAGGGGCCAGCCGACCCCGATCAGCAACGCCGAGAACAACATCAGGACGGTGGCCAGTGCCGGGACGCGGAGGTCGCGCAGCACGATGCCGGCGAAGAAGGCCACGGCGCAGATGACAGCGATGGCGAGCAGGATCAGTTTCGACGGCAACACCGCGTTGATGTCGGTGTAGCTCGCACCGGGGAAGATCTCGGCCTTCCGCTGGCTCGACAGCAGGGTGTACCGGTCGAGCCAGTACGCCGCCGCCTTCAGCAGCAGGAAGGTCCCGGCGAGAACCGCCAACTGGATGCGCGCAGCCGTGGTCACGGTGCCGCCGCCCTGGCCCAGACGGATGCCGCCGAACAGGTAGTGGGTCACCAGGTTGGCGAGGAACGCCACGACCACAACGACGAAGAGAAGATTCAGCACGAATCGGTAGAACGGCAGGTCGAAGGCGAAGAACCCGATGTCGAGGTTGAACTGCGGATCGGTCTTACCGAAGGACTGACCGTGCAGGAACATCTGGACCGTGGCCCAGGACCCCTGCGCCACCAGACCGGCGAGAGCGCCGATGATCAGCGCCGGTACCACCGCGAACCACCGGACCTTGCCCATGATCGCCGTGCGGTACCGGGCCAGCGGATCGTTGGGCCCGGCTGTCGGGACGAACACGGGACGTGACCGGTAGGCCAGCGCCACCGCCCCGAAGATCATCAGCCCCACGACGACGGTCGTGATGAGGAACAGGATCACCCGAGTCCAGATCACCTTGCTGAAGACGCCGAAATATCCGACGTCGGAGAACCAGAGCCAGTCGGTCGCCAGACCGATCAGACGTGGTCCGACGAGCAACAGCACCAACACGGCAACGCCGAGTCCGATGATGATCTTGCTCCTGCGTGACAGTGTCGGCATTCCCGCCGGCCCTCGGACGCCCACCAGACCCACTCTCCAAAGCTCTCAATCCGGACAACACCCGCGCACGACGACCCGCTGGGCGTGGTGCCCACTGTACTGGCACCCACCGGGTGACCAACTCACTCGGCGCCCCCTCAACGATCGCGAACCCGTGCCGGTTCCCCGTCGACCGGCCGTGCCGCCGTCGGAACGGACGCGTCCGGTGCAAGATGGGCGGGTGTCCGACAACCCGAACCCGCCACGCGGTTTCTCCACCGACGACCTCGGCAGCGCTCTGTCCGAGATCATGGAGCACGTCGACACCCGCGGCTGGGGACAGCCGCCCGTGGTGTTCGCGCTCGTACCGACAGTCCTGATCGCCGAGCGCGCACCCGGGGTGGTCGCCGAGGACGGCTCGGTGTTCACGCCCATCGAGGAGGAGTGCGCTGATCTCGACGCGTTCCTGTCGACAGCGTGGTGGCCGGATATGGTCGCCGGCGCTGCGGTGTCCATGGAGATCGTCACCGCCGCACCGGAATCCGACGAGGACACCGTCCCCCGCTACACCGTGTCGGCCGACAGCTCCGGGCCGGGCGGCGACACCGCCCGCCTGGTCGTCGGGGTCCTGCGCGACGGACCCGATCTGGCGCTCCTACGATTGCGCCCGCAGTCCGAGGAGGTGCCCGAGCTCCTGACCCACCCGCAGCTGGCGACCGAGCTGCGCGCCGCACTGCGCGGCACCTTTGTCCCGGACGTGCCCGACAACTGAGGTCTACGACGCCCCGGCGACCCGGTCAGCAGGTCGGTGCGGGCCGCCCCTCGCCGATCGCACCGAGTGCGTCGACCGCGCCACCGAGGGTCTCGACCTTCACCAGCTGCAGTCCCTCGGGACTGTCGGAGACCGCTTCGGCGCAGTTGCGAGCCGGCACCAGGAAGACCGTGGCTCCGGCATCCCGCGCGGCACGCGTCTTGTGGGTGATCCCGCCGATGGGGCCGACCTCGCCGTCCACCGAGATCGTCCCGGTTCCGGCGATGAACTTCCCGTGGGTGAGCTCGCCCGGACTCAGCTGGTCGATCACCGCCAGCGACAACATCAACCCGGCCGACGGCCCGCCGATGTCGCCGACGGTGTAGGTGACGTCCAGATCGGGATCGGCGTTGACGTCTTCGGGAACCACCCCCAGGTAGCCCGACTTCTGATTGCCGGGGCGAGCGCCGACCGTGACCGTCACCGTCTGCGGTGTCCCCTGCCGGACGATCTCCACCGGCAACTCGGTGCCCGGGGACTTCTCGGCCACGACCTTGCGCAGCTGTGCACTCGTCTCGACCGCGACGCCGCCGATCTTCACCACCTCGTCACCGGCCCGCAGGACGTCGACCGCCGGGCCGTCGGGGCCGACGCTCGCGATGCGCAGCGCCGTCGGACGGTCGAGGTAGCGCAGCGCGGCCACCGTGGCGTTCTCCTCTGATCCCGTCATCTGATCGGCGTTCTCCTGCTGCACCTGCTCGGTGGTCCGGTCGGGCGGATACACCTGATCCCGGGGAGTCAGGGCGTAGGTCCCGGACAGCCACATGCCGAGGGCCCGGAACAGCGAGATCCCGTCACTCACCGACACCGTGGTGAGGTTCAGGTTGCCCGTCGTCGGATCGGTGGGTTCGCCGTCGATCTGCACGACCTTGCGTTCGACGATCTTGCCGTCGTCGTCGACCTTCGCGGTGCCGAGTGTGTTCAGCGTGGGCCCTGGTCCGAGCGCGGCGTAGGGCACCTGCACCTGCGTGCCGAGCACCAGCAACGCCAGCAGGATCACGGTCGTGACCGCGGCCGTGGCGATCCTTCGGAAGCGAGGGCTCGAACTCATTCCGCACACGATAGTGCCCCGACGGGAGGGCCCGACGGGACCCGGCGAGCGCTCCCGTCGACTACGCGCAGGGCGAACAGTCAGCACCGGTCCGGCCCCTGTACGGGCGGTACGGTGGAACCATGAGTGATCTGCCCTTCGGCTTCTCGGCGTCCGGTGACGGCGACGACGACCGCGACAAGAACAGCGGTGACAAGAACAAGCCGGGCGGCAACCCCGGCGGCAACCCCTTCGGCGGGTCCAACCCGTTCGGATTCGGTGCCGGCCAGGGCTTCGGGGGCCAGGGCGCGGACTTCGATCCGTCCGCATTCGACCCGAACATGATCGGTCAGATGTTCGCCCAACTCGGCAGCATGTTCAGCGGGATGGGCGCGGGCATGGCCGGCGGTGGTGACGGACCGGTGAACTATCAGGTGGCCACCAACCTGGCCCGGCAGCAGATCGGCTCGTTCACACCCATCCTCGACAAGGAGATCTCGGCATCGGTCGATGCCGTCCGACTCGCCGACGTCTGGCTCGACGACGCGACCACCCTGCCCAGCGGGGTGACGCAGACCCTGGCGTGGACACCGGTGCAGTGGCTCGAGGAATCGATGGACACGTGGAAGGGGCTGTGCAACCCGGTCGCCGAGCAGCTCGCCCGCACCTGGCAGGACAACCTCCCCGCCGAGGCCGCCCAGTTCGCCGGCCCGATGGTCGGGATGCTGACCCAGATGAGCGGGATGGCCTTCGGCACCCAGCTCGGCCAGGGTCTCGGGCAGCTCGCGAAGGAAGTCCTGTCGTCGACCGACATCGGTCTCCCGATCGCACCGGAGGGCATCGCCGTCCTGCTCCCCGAGGCGATCGCGAAGTTCGCCGAGGGACTCGAACAGCCCGGTCAGGAGATCATCGTCTTCCTGGCCGCTCGTGAGGCCGCACACGTCCGCCTGTTCAGCCATGTGGGTTGGTTGCGCCAGCGACTGCTGACCACTGTCGAGGAATACGCCCGCGGGATCAGCATCGACTTCAGCGGGATCACCGACGCCACCTCCGGCATCGACCCGGCCCAATTGCTCTCCGACCCTTCGAAACTCGAGGAGCTCATCAGCTCGTCGACCTCATTCGAACCGACCACGACGCCCGAGCAGAAGGCGGCCCTCGGCCGTCTCGAGACGCTGTTGGCCCTCATCGAGGGCTGGGTCGAGCAGGTCGTGACCCACGCTCTCGGAGACCGCATCCCGAGTACCGGGGCACTCACCGAGACGATGCGTCGTCGACGGGCGTCCGGTGGCCCCGCCGAACAGACCTTCGCGACTCTGGTGGGCCTGGAACTGCGTCCCCGGAAGGTCCGCGAGGCCTCGGAACTGTGGCGCCGGACGCTCGAGGCGACCGACCTCGCGACCCGCGACGGGGTCTGGGCCCACCCCGACCTCTTGCCCGACTCGGACGATCTCGACAACCCGGCGGGCTTCATCGACCGGCTGCTCAGCGGTGACGAACTCGACGATCCCATCGCACAGCTCGAGAAGACGATCGCCGACGAACGGGCGCGCGGCGCCGCCGACGATCAGGACGGACGGAAGGCCGATGGTGGCGACGGTTCGGAGCCCAGCGGGTCATAGACCCCGACGCCGCGGTGGTGGATCTGCACAACCTCGGATGGTTCAGCCCATGCTGTGGATAACCCGCTTCGACGACGCCGAGACGGCCTCGTCGCTGGCAGAGTTGCCGCATGTCGCTCGCTCACACCGAGACCGCCACGGCTCCGGTCCGCGCCACCACCACGCCCGCGGTGTCCACGGACGTCCCCAGGCTCCTGCCGGGGACGCCGATCCTCGTGCAGCGTGGCAACATCGTGAGGGTCGGACTCGACCCGGCCGGCAGTCTGCTTCTCGAGCTGGATCCGAGCATCTCGGCGCACTCCGTGGCGGAGCTGCTCCGATCACTGGCGGACCCGTGCGACCACGACGCTCTGCTCCGTCGAGCACGCCGGATCGGAGTGGAGGCCGACGACCTCGACACCGTCTTGCGCGGTCTCGTCGCGGCGGGTCGGACCGTTCTCGACCACGAGTTGCAGCACAGCAGTTTTCGCGTGCTGATCCACGGCCAGGGCCCGATCGGCGATCAGCTCATCGCGTCACTCGGACGGGCCGGGATCCCCGCACGGCGGACCATGCGCCGACGGACGGACGGCACGCTCGATGTGATGGACACCGATCTGGTGGTGCTCACCGACTTCGTGATCCACGACCCCCAGGTCGTGTTCGCCCTGACACGTGCCCGCATACCGCATCTGCTCGTCCGGACGCGGGACGGCGTGGGCATCGTCGGGCCCCTGGTGTTGCCCGGCCTGTCGAGCTGTCTGATGTGCGCCGACCGACACCGGTCCGACGCGGACCCGGACTGGCCCGCCCTGGCGGTCCAGCTCATTCGTGTCGCCGGACATGCAGCGCCTACAGTCGTGACCACCACCGCTACGATCGCGCACGGACAGATCGAGCGGCTGCTGACCGCCGTGGGCGGGCAGGCGTCGGGTCGAGGTGCGCGACCCGAGCCGCAGCTGTTGAACCGGGTATTGGAGTTTCGCGATGATCCGGCTCGGCTCGACATCACGCGGTGGTCACCGCACCCGGACTGCGATTGTCGTCCCGCGGGGGATCCACGGGTCAGGTCGTCTATTGTGTGACGCGGAAAGGAAGCTATGACCGACATCACTCGGGGGCAGGGTCGTCGCAACGCGAAACTGGCGTCGCTCCCCATCGGTATGGCCGGGCGCGCAGCGGCGGGTTTCGGCAAGCGCATGGTCGGCAGAGACAAGGACGAGGTCAACCAGGAGCTTCTGGAGAAGTCCGCCGAGCAGCTCTTCGCGGTGCTGGGCGAGCTCAAGGGCGGCGCGATGAAGGTCGGGCAGGCCCTCTCGATCATGGAAGCCGCCATCCCGGACGAGTTCGGCGAACCCTTCCGCGAAGCCCTCACCAAGCTCCAGGCCGACGCGCCCCCGATGCCGGCCGCCAAGGTCCACAAGGTTCTCGACCAGCAACTCGGCACGCGGTGGCGTGAACGGTTCCAGGAGTTCTCCGACGAGCCCGCCGCATCGGCGTCGATCGGACAGGTCCACAAGGGCGTGTGGTCGGACGGCCGCGAGGTCGCCGTCAAGGTGCAATACCCCGGCGCCGACCACGCACTCAAGGCCGACCTGAAGACCCTCTCGCGGATGTCCGGTCTGCTACAACGGCTTTCGCCGGGCACCGATGTCAAGGCGATGATGGACGAGCTCATCGACCGGACCGAGGCCGAACTCGACTACCTCGGTGAGGCCGACAATCAGCGCGCCTTCGCCAAGGTCTACGACGGTCATCCTGACTTCTTGATCCCGAAGGTGGTCGCGAGCGCGCCGAAGGTCGTGGTGTCGGAGTGGGTGGACGGCGTCCCGCTGTCGAAGATCATCACCACCGGCGATCAACCGACCCGGGACGACGCCGCGGCGAAGATGGCCGAGTTCGAGGTCAGTTCCCCGTATCGGGTGGGTCTGCTCCACGGTGACCCGCACCCGGGCAATTTCTTCATCGCCGACGACGGCCGATTCGGGGTCCTCGACTTCGGCGCGGTGGGCCATTACCCCGACGGGCTCCCGCCCGAGACCGGGCCGATCCTGCGCCTGGCCCGGGACAAGAAGTACGACGAGCTCAAAGAGTTGATGGTCGCGGCCGAGTTCATCCGCCCCTCGCACGCGTCGAAGGTGACCAGCGAAGACCTCGAGGCCTACCTTCGGCCCTACGTCGATCCGCTGTACTCCGAGTCCTTCCACTTCACCCGCAAATGGATGCAGCGCGCGGCGGGCAAGGCCACCGATGTCCGCGGTGAGGTGTACAAGACCTCGCGAAATCTCAACGTGCCCAAGCGGTTCGTGATGGTGTTCCGCGTGCTCGGCGGGTGCGTGGGCATCGCGTCGCAGCTCGAGGCACACGCGCCGTATCGGGCGATCATGGAGGAGTGGGTGCCCGGCCTGGGCGACTGACAGCCCACGGAACAATGCCCGACGCCGGCGCCGCGAGCATCTGCTCGCGGCGCCGGCGTTGTCGTCACGCGACGTTCTTCCGCGGCCGGCCGCGAGGACGCTTACGCGCGATCACGGTTCCGCGCTCGAAGATCTCGCCGCCCCACACGCCCCAGGGCTCGGCTCGATCGAGTGCCGCCTGCAGGCACTGGGTCCGCAGCGGGCACTCGGCACACATCGCCTTGGCGCGCTCCAGGTCACGGGGATCCTCGGCGAACCACAGATCTGCGTCGGTCACCTGGCAGGGCAGGTCGAGCCGGGCGGTCGCTGCGCGGTCCGCCGACATACAGGACTCGAGGACGCATTCGACAGTCATTGGATTCTCCACATCTGCTCGTTTGGGGTGTTGGACCCGAGTCCTCGATGTGGTTCTGTGCCGACACCCCGGGATCGGGGTGTGAACGGAAGACAGAAAGAGGGCCACGGGTTTCGCCTGCGCGATTCGCCCGTGGCCCGAATTTGTCTCGGAGGTCTAGCTCCGAGAACTTCGGAACAGAACGGGGAATCGCTGCGGCGCTGGTGCTACTGCTGCTTTCGGCGGTGCGATGCGCGCTGCGCTCGTCGCTGCCGCCAGAGGCAGAACCTCCGCATGGAAGGCGACCGGGTGTTCGACGGTCGCGCATGCGCGGCCTGCCGACATCCAGGAGCGATTGCGACGGGCATACGCGACGGCTGCCTGATCAGGCTTGGCCGCAGGCAGGCAGATGCCGGCCTGGCGCACGATGATTCCGTTCACTGATTCGCTCCCTTCTGGTCTCGGTGGCTTCCGTTCGAGCTGTGGACGAGCGGCGTGACGGACGCACACCACCCATTCCCCGTACTGACGGGAATCAGAGTAAACGGTGGGCCGGAAACCGCACAACCTATTTTTGACCTGCGGTTTTGACGAGTTCGATGATGTCTTCCCCGTACTCGTCGACCTTCTTCGCGCCGATCCCCGAGATCGACACCAGCGCAGCGGTATCGGTGGGACGCTGCTCGGCGATGGCGATCAGCGTCTTGTCCGAGAAGACGACGAACGCGGGCACCTTCTTGTCGGCGGCGCGACCGCGTCGCCACTCCTTGAGTGCCACGAGCAGGCCCTCGTCGAGATCGGACGGGCATCCCGCACACCGACCGAGCAGCGTCGCCGTCGAGTCCATCAGCCGTGAGCCGCACACCCGGCATGTCGGACCGCGGCGCGGCGTGCGCTCCTTCGCGATCGGTGAGGCCGGGGAGTCGTCGGGGACGAGCTCGGACAGAAAGCGTGACCGCCGACGCGCCCGCCCGCCCTCGTTGCGTGCGAGGGCCCACGACAGGTGGAGGTGGACGCGGGCTCGCGTCACACCCACGTAGAACAGTCGGCGTTCTTCCTCGACGTCCTCCCAGGACCCCTTGATGGCCTGGCTGATCGGCAGCGAACCGTCCGTCAGACCCACCAGGAACACCGCATCCCACTCCAGACCCTTGGCCGCGTGCAGCGACGACAGGGTCACGCCCTGCACGGTCGGTGGGTGACGGGCCTCCGCGCGCGACGCCAGCTCGGCGGACAGCTCCGGCAGCGTCAACTCGGCGTTCTCGGCGATCATGTCCTCGGTCAACTGCACCAGCGCCTTCAGCGACTCCCAACGGCTGCGTGCCTGGGCACCCGAGGGCTCCTCCTCGGTGAGTCCGAGTTCGCCGAGCACGGCGCGGACCACATCGAGGGTCTCGACGTCGGGCTTGACCTCACGGCCGGCCACCGCGGCGAGCTGCCGCATGGCCTGGCGCACCTCGGTCCGCGCGAAGAACGCCTCACCACCGCGCACCTGATACGGGATGCCCGCCTGCGTCAGAGCCTGCTCGTAGTTCTCCGACTGGGCGTTCACGCGGTACAGGATCGCGATCTCCGACGGTGCGACACCCGACCTGATCAGATGCTTGATCTCGATGGCGATCGACGTCGCGGCGGCCGGCTCGTCGTCGTACTCGGCGAACTGCGGTGCCGGACCGGGTGGGCGCTGGCCGACGAGACGGAGGCGGGTGCCCGCGATCCGGCCGCGCGCGGCGCCGATCACCCGGTTGGCGAGGTCGACGACCTCCGGGGTCGAGCGGTAGTCGCGTTCGAGCCGGACGACCGTGGCCTCCGGGAACCGGCGACTGAAGTCGAGCAGATAGTTCGGTGAGGCACCGGTGAAGGTGTAGATCGTCTGGTTGGCGTCGCCCACGACGGTGAGGTCGTCTCGCTCGCCGAGCCACGCGTCGAGCAGACCCTGCTGCACCGGCGTCACGTCCTGGTATTCGTCGACGACGAAACAGCGGTAGCGCGAACGGAATTCGTCGGCGGCGCCCGGTTCGATGGTGAGGATCTGGGTCATGTAGATCAGCATGTCGTCGAAGTCGAGGAGACGATCACCGTCGGGCGAGACCTTCGAATCCTCGTAGTGGCCGTACGCGGCCGCCACCTTCGACGGTGGCGCCGGCGATTCGCGACCGAGGCGTCCGACGGCCTCGACGTAGTTCTCCGGCGAGATCAGCGACGCCTTTGCCCATTCGATCTCCGATGACAGGTCCCGCAGGGTGTCCGTCGCGGTGTCGAGACCGGAACGCCGTGCAGCGCGCGAGATCAGCGGGAACTTGTTGTCGAGCAGCTCCCACCGCGCGTCGCCGAACGCCCGCGGCCAGAAGTAACGGAGCTGCCGCATCGCGGCCGCGTGGAAGGTCTGGGCGACGACATTTCCGCCGGCCCCGGCACCGCCTGCGCCCAGACTCCGCAGCCGGGTGCGCATCTCCCCCGCGGCACGAGCGGTGAACGTGACCGCGAGGACCTGCCCCGGGTTGACCTGTCCGGTGTCGATGAGGTGCGCGATGCGCCTCGTGATGGTGCGGGTCTTACCCGTCCCCGCGCCCGCCAGCACACAGACCGGACCGCGCGGTGCGAGCACCGCCGCGCTCTGCTCGGGATCGAGGCCCGCCACCGTTGCCGCACGCTCGAGGGACTCGGGTCTCGTGGCAGAAGTCGGGTGGGGCACGGCGTCCACTATGTCACCAACCACCGACGCCGCCCGACGGGCGATCCCGAGGTGCCGGCCACACGCTGCACTCCCGGCGACGGCCCCGTCGACGGGAACACGGACTCGGGCCGTGGTGTTATGGGAGCCATGAGCAACGTGATCGACGACGACGCAGGCGCCCGCACCTCCGACTCCGGCGAGCTGACGATGTACACGACGTCGTGGTGCGGTTTCTGCGCCCGCCTGAAGCGCGGACTGAAGAGCAGCGGGATCAGTTGGCAGGAGATCGACATCGAACTCAACCCCGACGCCGCGGAGTTCGTGGGCAGCGTCAACGGCGGCAATCACGTGGTGCCGACCGTCCTCTACGCCGACGGGACCACCGCCACCAATCCCTCGGTGACCGACGTGAAGGCGAAGCTGGGCGTCTGACCCCGGCGCTGCTACCCCGCGATCTCGTGCGAGGCCCACGCCTCGATCATCGACCGGGCGATGGAGATCGATCCGGGCAGCCGTAGTCGCGGTGCATCTGACTCGGTGGGTGCGTCGACGCGAGACCAGCCGTCGCCCCGGGACAGCGCGTCACGCACCTCGTCGCGGTGAAACCACTGGGCATCGCCGATCTCGCCGTCGAGGAACGCGAGTTCGTCGGCAGGGTCGCCGAGCGCCGCGAAGCCCAGCATCAGCGACCGTGGGAACGGCCACGGCTGACTGCCCAGATACCTCGGCTCGCGCACGACGATGCCGACCTCTTCGTGCACCTCACGGAGCACGCACTGCTCCAGGGACTCCCCCGGTTCGACGAAACCGGCCAGCGTCGAGTACCAGCCGTCCGGCCACACCGCCTGACGGCCCAGGAGAATCCGGTCGGCGCCGTCGTGGACGACGGTGATGATCGCCGGATCCGTCCGCGGGAACTCGTCGCGTCCGGAGTCGACGCTGCGCCGCACCCATCCGCCGCGCGCAGGCTGGGTCGGCGACCCGTCGACCGGTGAATGTCGGGCCGTCTCATGCCAGTTGAGGATGCCGAGGGCGGTGGCGAGCAGGCCGGCCTCGTCGGCGGACAGCCGGGTGGCACCGCGGCGGGCATCGTCGGTGGGGCCGTCGATGTGGTCCACCCGGCGCGTCCACAGGTGGGCGCCCGCGGGGTCGAAGCCGAGGATGACGGCATCCGACGGAGGCGCGTCGGCGACCGTCGTGGCCGCGACCCAGTGCAGCGCACCGGAGTCGGTGACCGGATATCGGCCCGCCGCATCGATCAGCAACACCTTCGCCGTCGGCCAACCGGCGGCCATCCGCGGGGCATCGTCGCGTATCGCGTCGGCGCGGTCGAACACTGCGCGCGACAGCAGGGGCGGTTCGGGAAGGTCGAAATGCACTGTGGCGAGGGCCTTTCGGGCTGGGTGTCGCGTGCGGTCAGTCGTCGTTCGGACTCTTGCGGACGTAGAGCAGTCGGTCGCCCACCTCAATCTGTTCCACCTTGCTGTCGTCCACCCGATGCAGCACCCCGTTGCGCACGACACCGAGCACGATGTCGCGCGTGTGGGACGGCGATCCCCCGGTCTCGGTGGGATCGACCTCGCGTTCGGCGATGGCGTAGCCGGCGTCCGGGGTGAGCAGGTCCTCGATGACCTCGACCACCGACGGGGTCATCGTCGCGATGCCGAGCAGACGGCCCGCCGTCTCCGAGGACACGACCACCGAGTTGGCGCCCGACTGGCGCATCAGATGCGTGTTCTCCGACTCACGGATGGACGCGACGATCTTGGCCCGCGGGTTGAGTTCGCGAGCCGTGAGCGTCGCGAGGACCGCCGTGTCGTCACGGCTGGTGGCCACCACGATGCTCGAGGCGTGGGCCACGCCGGCCAGACGCAGGACGTCGGACTTCGTCGCGTCGCCGCGCACCGTGACCAGTCCGTCGGACGCGGCCGCCTCGAGCACCGTGGCGTCGGCGTCGACGACGACGATGTCGGCGGGCTTGATGCCGTCGCCGCGCATCGCGTCGACCGCGGTGCGGCCCTTGGTGCCGTAGCCGATGACCACGGTGTGATTGCGCACGGTATTCCTCCAACGCTGGATCTTGAGCGCCTGCCGGGACCGTTCGGTGAGCACCTCGAGAGTGGTACCGATCAGCACGATCAGGAACAGCACACGCAGCGGCGTGATGATGACGAGGTTGATGAATCGGGCGAACGGGGTGATCGGCGTGATGTCGCCGTATCCGGTGGTGGACAGGGTCACCGCCGAGTAGTACAGCGCGTCGAGGTACGACAACTCGTTGTTCTGCGCGTCGCGATACCCCGCGCGGTCCAGCCAGACGACGACCGAGGTGAACAGCAGCGCCAGCGTCGCCCAGAAGACTCGCCTGCCGATCGCCCGGCTCGGACTCTGTTGGAGTTCGGGGATGCGGACGACCCCGACCAACGCGTGGTCGGGTCGGTTGGCCAGCTCGGTTCCGCCGAAACGTCGGCGCAGACGGTTAGCCACCGGCGCGCTCGCGCTCGTCGAGTTCGCTCACACGCTGAAATGTAACCCACCGCGCCGGGATGTCGTCTACTTGGCCAGTTTCGCCGCCAGCGTGGCCTCGTCGGGCAGCTCGTCGGCCGCAAGCGTGTGACCGTCGCGCACGTAGTGGAAGGCTGCGCGGACCTTCTCCACATCGACCCCGGCGAGTTGTGCCCACGCGATCCGATACGCGGCCAGCTGGATGAACAACGACTCGCGCCGGGCGGGTTCGGGGACGACACCGGTCTTCCAGTCCACGACCGTCCATCCCCCGTCCTTCTCGGCGAAGACCGCGTCGATGCGCCCACGCACCACGATGCCCCCGATGACCGTCTCGAACGGCACCTCCACCTCGGTGGGGCTGCGGTTGGCCCACGGCGAGTCCAGGAAGGCCTGGCGTAACGCATCGAGGTCGGCGTCCGGGCTCGCGGTGGCGTCCGCCGCGCCGGGCAGTTCGTCGATGTCGAGCAGTCGCGTCGCGCCGAACCAACGCTCGACCCAGGCGTGGAAGGCGGTGCCCCGCCTGGCCATCGGGTTGGGCCGGAACGGCGTCGGGCGGCGCAGCCGCCGGGCGAACTCCGCCTCGTCGGCGTCGAGTTCCACGAGCTGACTGACCGACAGGTGGGTCGGCAGGGTGACCTCCACGAGCGCCTGGTTCGCCTGATGGTGTTCGGCGAGCAACGCCGAGACCTCGGCCTCCCACATCCCGATCTCGTCGGCCGGGTCCGGCGGCGGCGCGACCGGCTCCCCGGGCTCGGCGGCGGGGGTGTCGAACAGTGCCGGCGCATCCCGGGTCGCGATGGCGGCCAGGACGACGTCGGCCGCCTGCTGCACGGAGTCTCGCCGGCCGGCGAGTGGGTCTCGCGGCCACGGAGCCGCGATCGCGCGTTCCGCCAGGGGGTTCGGCGTGTCGGGGTCCGGTGGCGGACAACGGACCGCGACCGACATGCCGGTGGAGTCGGCACTCGGATCGGCGACCGCCTCGTCGATCCCCACCACCAGTTCGTCGAAGAAATCCGAACCGCCGCGGGGTTTGTCGCCGGTCTCCGACCAGTGATGGGCGGAGATCAGCAAGTCGTGGCGGGCGCGGGTGAGCGCCACGTAGAGGAGCCGGCGGTCTTCTTCCAGGCGTCGCTCGCCGATCGCCGCCTTGTGGTCTGCGAGGGCCTCCTCGAGCTGCTTGCGGTCGGCGACCGTGTCGATCTTCAGCACCGGGAAACCCTCGGGCGCGCCGTCGGCCGCTTCGGCGGGGATGGCCAGATCGCCACGCAGATCGGCAGGTAGTTCGCGGGCACTGCCGAGCCACGTCGTGTCGGCCTTGGCGCTCGGGAAGATCCCCTTCGCCAGATGCGGGATCGCGACCACATCCCATTCGAGCCCCTTGGCGGCGTGCACGGTGAGGATCTGCACACGTTGTTCGGCCACCTCGATGCGTCCCGGCTCGAGCCCTTTCTCGATGCTCTCGGCGGCATCCAGGAAGGCCAGCAGGCCGGGCAGATTGGCACCCGGCCGGTCCGCGTAGTGGCTCACATAGTCCGCGAAGGCGTCGAGGTGTTCGCGTCCGGTGATGGCGCCGCGCATCCTGCGGGCCCGGATCTGCGCCTCCACGCCGACCCCGATCGTGTTCTCGACGTCGGCGACGAGTTCGGGCAGGGGCTGACCGATGCGCCGCCGGAGCGATTCCAGCTGGGCACCGAAGGCTCGGATACGCGCATACCCCTCCGGGCTGTACGCCGACGGCTCGCCGGGATCGACCACGGCGTCGGCGATTCCGGCCCGATCGACGATCTCGGTGGGGAGCACGGCGTCGAGCGCCGCATCGAGTTCCTCGCGGCTGGTGACGACCCCGCCGGCCTCGGCGAAGCTCTCCGCGGCCAGGGTGGTGGCCCGACGCCACAGCGCGGCAAGATCTTTCGCGCCGAGACGCCAGCGCGCACCGGTGAGCAGGCGCATCACCGCGGTTCCGGCCATGGGGTCGGCCATCACGCGCAGCGTCGCGACGATGTCCTCGATCTCGGGTACGTGCAGCAGACCGCCGATGCCGACGACCTCTGTCGGGACGCCCCGGCTCTCCAGCTCGGCCGCCAGCGGCGCCGAATCCTCGTTGCGGCGCACCAGGATCGCAGTGGTCGGCGGCGCCTCATCGGCCGCTTCGGCCGCGCGGTAGCGGCCTTCGATGACGTCGGCGATCCAGTTGCGTTCGTCGACCACGGTCTCGGTCAGCGCGATCGTCGCGGTCCCGTGCGGCGCATCTGGCCGGGGCCGCAGCACACTGACCGGGATTCCGCGACGGCGCAGATCTTCCGAGACCTGGTTGGCGAGTCGGAGGCCCTGTGCCGCGTTACGCCAACTGGTCAGCAGTTCCAGGCGTCGGGCGGGCGTGCCGTCGGGTCGCGGGAAGTCGCGGGCGAAACGGGGCAGATTGGCGGCCGACGCGCCCCGCCACCCGTAGATGGACTGGATCGGATCGCCGACGGCGGTGACCGCGACCGCGGCGCGCCCGGCGTCGTGACCGCCGAAGAGTGTCGAGAGCAGCACTCGCTGGGAATGGCCCGTGTCCTGGTACTCGTCGAGCAGGACGGCACGGAACGCCGACCGCTCGGCGGTCACCACCTCCGGGTTGGCGACGACCAGCCGTGCGGCGAGGGACATCTGGCTGCCGAAGTCGAGCGCGGATTGCGCGCGCATCGTCTCGCCGAGCGCGATGACCATCGGGATGAGCTCTCGCCGTTCGTCGATCACCTCTTTGACCTTCAGCAGCGCCTGGGTGGGTTTGTCACGTTGTTTGGGGCCCTTGGGCAGGGTGTCGACGAGGTCGTAGAGTTCGGAACCCGCGCGGGCGAGGTCGGCGATGTCGACGAGATGCTCGGACATCTCGCCGTAGAGCTTGAGCACGGACTCGGTGACGCTGGCGGGCACCTTCTTGGTGTTCAGCTCGCCCGGCCACGCCGACACGAGCGAGAACGCCAACTGCCACAGTTCGGTCTCGGTGAGCAGCGTCGACGACGGCTCGACAGGCAGGAGCAGACCATAGTCGGCGATGAGGCGGCCTGCATAGGCGTGGTACGTGCTGACCTCGGGGTCGGCGCCGCGCAGGCGTGCCGCGAGTGTCCCGTCGGGGTCCCACGTCCGCAGGGCGGGGGCGCCGGACAGCATCGACAGCCGGCGCCGAATACGGGCGCCGAGTTCACTGGCCGCCTTGCGGGTGAAGGTGAGACCGAGGATCTCGTCGGGCGCGACGAGCTGATTGGCGACCAGCCACACGACCCGGGAGGCCATCGTCTCGGTCTTGCCCGCCCCGGCGCCGGCGACCACCAGCATCGGTTCGAGGGGCGCTTCGATCACCGCGATCTGCTCCGGCGTCGGGTCGGGCAACCCCAGTGCGGCGGCCAGGGATTTCGCCCCGATCATCGCCCTGCCGGTCGTCGACCCCACCTCGCGCCCGTGGTCGACGTCAGTCATCGGTCACCGCCTTCCCGGGGATCTTCGCGGGACAGCTCGAGGTGAGGTTGCAGTGGACGCATCCCGGGTTCGGTGTCGCTTCGTACACCGGACCGACGCTCGCCCGCGCGGCCTGGCGGACCACGCCGATCCACTGGTCGAGCAACTCGGGGGTCAGCGGCGGCTGGACACGTTCGGCCGCACCGGAATTGCGGTTCGCACTGGAGACGTACACGAGGCGGGCACCGCCCGGTGCCGCGTCGCCGAATTGCGGCACACCACCATGGGCGAGCGCGACCTGGTAGGCCGCCATCTGCGCGTGCTCGTCGGCGTCGGCTTTGGTGATGGGGTTCTTCGAGGTCTTGACGTCGACGACCACCGGCCGACCCGCGGAGTCGGCCTCCAGCCGGTCCATCCGGCCGCGGAGACGGACCGGCGGTTCGTCCGCCTCGCCAGTCGGTCCCGCGGGAATGGTTGCGTCGACCGGTATCTCGACGCCGACCTCCTCGAGGTCGGCACGGGAGATCCGCAACCACTCGCGGAAGTGGCCGAGCATGCCCTCGGCGCGCTCGAGCTCACGAGCGGAGTACCAGCCCGCGCCCGTGTCGACCCGCTCCCAGATGCCGCGCAGCGCAGCAGTCACCTCCGCCGGATCCAGCCGGCCTGCGACGGCTTGCACGAGCGTGTGCACGAGGCTACCGGTCAGTGCCGGGGTGCCGTCGCCGTCACGGCCACCGTTGCGCTCGAGCACCCAGCGCAACGAACATCGGGTCAGCGCCTCGACATTCGACGGCGAGAGCACCACCGCCCCCTGCTCCGGTGTCCACAACGGCTCCTCGGTGCTCGGCGCGGCGAGCCCGAACCAGTCACGCGGGTGTGCACCGGGGATGTCGGAGTCGGCGAGCTCGGCCAGAAGCCGCGCCGCTGCGCGGGTTCGCGGGGCATCGGGTTCGGCGGCACCTGCGATCACCGCCGACCGCAGGGTCGCCACGAGCGACGGCAGCGAGAGCACCCGGTCCACACCCGGATTGAGGCGGACTTCCGCGCGGGCCTGCTCCTCCGGGTCGTCGGAGGGCCCGACCAGATCGGCGAGCTCGGTGATGAACCGCGACGGCGACGCATCGCCGCTGCCGTCCTCGACCGCGGTCACGAGCAACCGGCTGCGCGCTCTCGTGCAGGCGACCAGGAAGAGCCGGCGCTCGTCGGCGAGTGCGGTCGCGCCACGGGCGACGGTGTCGACGGCGTCGGCATCCATGCCGTCGAGGATGTCGACGAGTTGTCCGGTGGCGAGGACACCGCCGCGGCTGCGCAGCGACGGCCAGAGGCCGTCCTGGACGCCGGCGACGGCGACGACCTCCCACTCCCGGCCGACCGCGGCGTGGGCCGACAGCACCGTGACCGCATCCGTTGCGGCGGTGCGGGTCCGGCTGTCCCGGGGGATCTGCAACTGGGAGAGGTAGTGCACGAATCCTGCGGGTCCGGCGGCGGGCAGCGTGTCGGCGAAGTCCGCAGCCGACTCGAACATCGCCATGACCGCGTCGAGATCGCGGTCGGCCTGTTCTCCGCCGGGCCCGCCGCGAACGGCCGACGCTGCCCATCTCCGCTCGAGTCCGGTGGCCTGCCATGCCGCCCACAGCGTCTCTTCGATCCCGCGGCGGGCGTCGTGTGCGCGCTGCGCGGCGCCGAGGACGTCGAGGACACGGCCCAGGGGTGCCGCCTCGGTCTCGGTGAGGGTCCGCCGGTAGCGGGCCCCGAGCTCCGGATCGAGGATCGCGCGGGTGAGGGAGGTCAGCGAATCCGGTTGTCCTGCCGGATCGGTCGCATCGTCGAGCCTGCGGACCCCGCGCCGGAGCCGCCGCATCGAACCCGGGTCGGCCCCCCCGACGGGGCCCGACAGCAGCGTGAGCGTGTCCTCCGGGGTGAACAGATCGGTGTCCGGCCCGGTTGACGACTCGGAGTCCGCACGTGCGGCCACCGCGCGCAGCACCAGCATCAGCGCGATGACGGCCCGCTGCCGATGCAGCGGCAGGTCGCTGGCGGGTGTCGTCACCGGCACCCCGGCGGACCGGAACGCGCGACGCAGGGGCGGCAACGCCAGGGACACCGACCGCACGATCACGGCCATCTCCGACCACGGCACGGCGTCGAAGAGGTGGGCCCGGCGCAGCATGTCGGCGATCGCGGTGGCCTCCTTGGCCGCCGAACCGTAGACACGGACCGACGCAGCGTCCCCCGAGGGGGCGTCGTCCGCCATGTCCGCGAGGGACTGCGGATCCGCCGGCTCGGGATAGGAGTGCGGGCGTGCGCCCGGGAGGCGGGCCGCGATGGCCCGGCCGAGCCGGGACAGCTCTGGCCGGGATCGGAAGTCGTTCTCGAGGACGACGTCTCGCGGCGATCCCGACTCGGCCAGGCCATCGGCGAAACGCGGGTTCGCACCCCGGAAGCCGAAGACGGACTGATCGGTGTCGGCGGCGATGATCGTCGACAGCGTTCCGGTGCCCACCAGGGTGATGAGTTGGGCGGCCTGCGGATCGAGATGTTGGGCGTCGTCGACGAGGAGGTGCCGGATTCGGCGCCGCTCACCGCTCAGCAGCTCCGGATCGGTGGCGAAGGCCGACAGAGCCGACCCGATGAGTTCGGCCGCGTCGACCGCGGGCGCCGACGCCCCGGGGGTCTCCAGGCCCACCGCGCCGCGGAGCAGCATGTTCTGCTCGTACTGGGCGTATGCCCGTGCGGCCGCCGTCCATTCCGGGCGCTTGTGCGTGCGCCCCAGTGCAGCGAGTTCTTCGGGGCCGACGCCGCGTTCGGCCGCACGCATCATGAGGTCGCGGAGTGCCTGCGCGAAGCCGTCGGTACCCAGGGCGGGTCGGAGGTGTGCGGGCCAGTACGCAGCGCCGTCCTCGATGTCACCGGCGAGCAGTTCACGCAGGACCACGTCCTGCTCCGACCCGGTGATGAGCCGCGGCGGCGGGTTGCCGTGTGCCTGCGCCTGCAACCGCAGGATCGCGAAGGCGTAGGAGTGGATCGTGCGGACGAGGGGTTCGCGGAGGGCACCGCCGAGCACGCGTCGGCCTCCTGAGCCCGCCGACAGCACACGACGGGTGATCTCTTCCCGGAGCGCGACGGCCGCGCGCCGGCTCGACGCCAGGACGAGCACCGACTCGGGATCGGTCGACGGGTCGACGAGTCGCGCGACCGCCGAGTCGACGATGAGGGCGGTCTTGCCGCTCCCCGGCCCGCCGTGGACACGGATCGGCTGCCACGCCTGCTCCTCACCCGCGGGTCGGCTGGTCGGCGGGTCGATGACGGCCGCGAGCTCCGGCGGCCAGCGGCGGGGGCGATCCGCGGCGGCGGGTGCCGAGACGAGCCGAGCACGCAACGCGGTGCGCGACGCCTGCGCGCCCGTGATGCGACTCATCGTCCCATCGAATCACGGGACACCGACAGCGCCTGTCCGGGTCACCGACTGGGTCACACGGGTCACCGACAGGTCGCCCGTCCGGTGCGGCAACCTCGCACCGCACGCCCGCGCAACCTGACTCGGCCACGTCTACTGGACTGCGGCAAACTGGTCGGGTGTCAGCTCTCAACACGCATGTCTTCGGTAGTGGTCCCACGGTTCTCGCCATTCACGGCCTCACCGGTCACGGCCGCCGCTGGGCGGCATTGGCCGCGGAGCTCGGGGACGTTCGTGTCGTCGCGCCCGACCTGATCGGCCACGGACGATCGCCGTGGCGGCCGCCCTGGAGCATCGAACATCACGTCCGCGCGCTCTCCGCCGTCATCGACGAGCACATCCCCGCCGATGCCCGGCCGGTGGTCGTGGTCGGTCACTCCTTCGGCGGCGCCCTCGCGCTGCACCTCGCCACCCACCGTCCGGACGCCGTGCGGGGATTGCTGCTGCTGGACCCGGCGCAGGGCCTCGACCCCGAGTTCGCCCTCGAGGTCGCCACCGACAGTCTCGATCACTGGGATTACGCCGACGCCGACGCCGCTCGTTCGGCCAAGCGCGCGGAGGGATGGGCGGCGGTGCCGGACGATCTGATGGAGGCCGAACTCACCGAACACCTGATCCCGCGAGCGAACGGCCGGGTCGGATGGCGGGTCAGCGCACCCGCGGCCGCGGCGACGTGGAGTGAGATGGTCCGGCCGGCGGTGCTGCCGCCTCCCGGCACGCCGACCCACATCGTCGTCGCAGACCAGGTGCAGCCGCCGTTCGTGCGACCGGCGTTCCTCGATGCGTGTGCGAGCGAGCGAGGTGCCGACGTCACGGTCCACCATGCCGACTGCGGGCACATGGTGCCCTTCCTCGAACCGGCGCTCACCGCCTCGCTGATCCGATCGTTGCTCTGAGACAGCGGTTTTCGAGAGGGGGGCTTTCCCGCGATGGCGGCCATCACCGAGGAGCAGGTCGAGCGGGTCCGCGCGCTGGTCGCGTCGATCCCGGTCGGGATGGTGAGCACGTACGGCGATCTCGCGGCAGCGGCGGGCCTGTCGAGCCCCCGGATCGTGGGCTGGATCATGCGGACCGACACCGCCGACCTCCCCTGGCACCGCGTGGTGCCCGCGAGCGGTAGGCCCGCACCCCATCTGGCCAGGCGTCAGCTGTCCCGTCTCCGGGCCGAGGGTGTTCCGATCGCCGACGAACGCGTTCGGCTCCGCGAATGCCGTTGGGACGCGCCCGCCATCTGACGGGCGTCAGGCCCGGCGTGCGACCGGGACACGACGGTACGGACTGATCGCGGCACGCATCCGGGTGACGATCAGGTCGACGATCCGTGGGTCCGGGCCCAGCGGTTCCGCCACCGCGTCAGCACCGTAGGTCGTCAGACGCTGGTGGAAGAGACCGGGCGCCAGAAGATGGCTGGCGATCACGACGCGGCGCCCGGTGCGGTGGGCCCGTTCGACGGCTTCGGGCACCGTCGGCGAGGCGGTGGTGATGAAACCGACCTCCACCCGCCCCCCGATCAGCGACTCCAGCTGTCGTGCGGCCAGATGGACCTGTCCACAGGCACTCTCGTCCGACGAGCCGGCCGCCGCCAGCACGACCGCGTCGCCGGGTGTCCACCCGGCCTGGGCCAACCGGAGTCGCGCGACGGCCGCGATGGCGGGATCGGGTCCGAGTGCGCGCGTCACCACGGTGTCGGCCCGGCCGGCCAGCGCGACATGCTCCGGGATGTCCTTGCGCACGTGATAGCCCGAGGCGAGGAAGGCCGGCACCAGGACCGCGGGCCGGTCGAGGTCGGCGATGACCTCGCTCGGCGTGGGTCCCAGGACGTCGACGAATGCTGTGCGGGTGACACCGATCCGCTCACTGACCGCCTCCGCGATCTGGGCGATCACGTTGACACCGTGCGGGTTCCGGGTGCCGTGGGCGACGATGACCGGGCTGACATCGCGCAGGCGGTCACCATGTGGAAGTCGTACATGGTCGTGGTGCATGTGTTCTCGCCTTCCTCACTCGTCTTCGGCGTCGTACTCGAGGTCGACGGCCAGCCGATAGCCACGCTTGACGACCGTCTGCACCATCTTCGAATCGCCGAGGGCCGCACGCAGACGCGCGACGGCGACCTCGACGGCATGGGTGTCGGAGCTGTCGCCGGGGAGCCCGGTCAGCAGTTCCTGCCGCGACACCACCCGACCGGGGTTGCGCGCCAACATCTTCAGCATCAGCAGGCTCGTCGCCGACATCTCGCGCAGCTCGCCGTCGACCACGACCGCCTGACCGCGGATGGCCGTGTCGTGCCCGGCGACGCGGAGCATGTGGGTGCGTCGCGGCAGTTCGTCGGTGATCAGACGTGCCAGCGCCCCGAGGCGGAACCGCCGCGGATAGATCGTCGGGATCTGCAGGGCCTCCAGCGGACTGGCGGTCACCGAGCCGACGCACATCACCGGCACCGCGGTACGCATTGCGTGGATGAACTGCTGGAGTTTGCCCAGTTCTTTCGCGCGCGTCAGGATCGATGCCGCGGCCGGCGCGCTCGTGAACGTGATGGCATCGAGGTCGCCCCGCGTGACCGCGGCGATCATCTTGTCGATCCGCGCCACGTCGGGGTGCATGTTCCAGCGGTACACCGGTATCGGGACCACCTCGGCGCCCGCCGCGCGCAGCACGGTGCAGAAGTCCGGCAACGGCTCCCACTCGCTCGTGGCACCGTGTAGCTGGACCGCGATCCGCACCCCCTCGACACCTTGCTCGAGCAACCGGTCGAGGACCTCCGACGACGACTCGCTCTCGGGTGACCACTCCTCACGCAGACCGGCGGCGCGGATGGCACCTTTCGCCTTGGGCCCGCGCGCGATCAGGCGGCTCTTCGACAACGCCTGGATGACATCTTCGGCGTGACCCCACCCGTCGGCCGCCTCGACCCACCCGCGGAAACCGATCCCGGTGGTGGCGACCATGATCTCCGGAGGCGAGGCGATGAGTTCTTCGGTGACCCGCTCGAGCTCGGTGTCGTCGACCAGCGGCAGGATGCGGATCGTCGGCGCCTGCATGACCTGGGCGCCGCGTCGTTCGAGAAGTGCGGCGAACTCCTCGGCACGACGTGCCGCGGTGATCCCGATCGTGAAGCCGGCGAGCGGCAGGGCGTCCGGGTCTGCGGGTGATGCACCGGCTGGTTCTGCACCGGTGGGAGTTGAGGTGTTCACGCGGGGAAGTACACCTCGACCATCCGGTTCACGACGCGCACCCCGAAGCTGGGCACCGACACCGACTCGTCGTCGAGGCACACACCGGTGCGCAACGCGAAGACCTGTTTGCCGAGGGGCGACGCCACGGTGGGCTCCCCACCGCGATCACCGGTGAGTCCGCGAGACATCACCGCCGCCCGCCCGAAGGGGTCGACGTTGCCGATGGCGTACAGACGCGACCGCCCGGGGGCCGCCTCGCGATCGGTCTCGGCCGCGGGCAACCGGAACAACGCAGCCTGCACCCCGCCGGGGCCGAGCACGGCGACGCCGCGACCGATGATGAGGTCGTCGAGGGGGCACGCGGCGACCCAGGAACCCTCCCTGGCCTCGGCCACGACACCGGCCTCGTCAGATGCGACGGTCATGTCGGCACTCCTTCCTTCACCGGTTCGGAGATCGGGTCGTCCTGGCCGGTACGCACCTTGGGCAGATCGAGCAACACGGGGGCCTTCCGTTCGTACTCGGCGAAGCGGATGGTCGGGTCGACGACATCGGGCGCATTCACGAACGACACGAACCGCTTCAGTTTGTCCTCATCCGCGAGCACTGCCGCCCACTCGTCCTGGTAGCCCTCCACATGTGCGGCCATCGCGGCTTCGAGTTCGGCGGCGAGGCCGAGGCTGTCCTCGCAGACGACGTCCTTCAGATGGTCGAGACCACCCTCCAGGGACTCCAGCCACGGCGCTGTGCGCTGCAATCGGTCGGCGGTACGGATGTAGAACATCAGGTACCGATCAATGTAGGCGACGAGGGTCTCGTCATCCACTCCGCTCGCGAGCAGCACCGCGTGCTTCGGGCTCTGGCCGCCGTTGCCGCCGACGTAGAGGTTCCAGCCGTGTTCGGTGGCGATGACGCCGACATCCTTGCCCCTGGCCTCGGCACATTCTCGGGCACATCCCGACACCCCGAACTTGATCTTGTGGGGCGAGCGCAGCCCTCGGTACCGCTTCTCGAGCAGCACCGCCATGCCCACCGAGTCCTGCACGCCGTAGCGGCACCAGGTGGACCCGACGCAACTCTTCACCGTGCGCAGGCTCTTGCCGTACGCCTGCCCGGACTCCATGCCGGCGTCGACGAGGCGACGCCAGATCTCGGGCAACTGGTCGACGCGCGCGCCGAACAGGTCGATGCGCTGGCCGCCGGTGACCTTGGTGTAGAGCCCGAAGTCGCGGGCGATCTCGCCGATGACGATCAACTGCTCGGGCGTCACCTCACCACCGGGCATACGGGGCACCACCGAGTACGAGCCGTTCTTCTGCATGTTCGCGAGGAAATGGTCGTTGGTGTCCTGCAACGCGGCCTGCTCGCCGTCGAGGATGTGCTCGCTCGAGGTCGACGCCAGGATGGAGGCGACCGTGGGCTTGCAGATCTCACAGCCCAGTCCGGTGCCGTGACGTTCGATGAGCTCGGAGAAGGTCCGGATACCGGTGACGGCGACGATCTCGAACAGTTCGGCCCGCGACTGGGTGAAGTGGTCGCACAGCGACTTGCTGAGCTCGACCCCGGACGCCGCCAGCAACTGTTTGATGCTCGGCAGGCAGCCGCCGCAGGTGGTGCCGGCCGAGGTGCAGCCCTTGACCGCGGCGATGTCGCAGGCCCCGTCGGCGATGGCCGAACAGATCGTGCCCTTCGAAACGCCGTTGCACGAGCAGATCTCGGCGTCGTCGGGCAATGCGTCCATACCCACCCCGGCACCGCCCTCGGGCGCGATGAGAGCAGCCGGGTCACCGGGGATCTCCCGGCCGACCATCGGTTTGAGCATCGCGTAGGCCGAGGCGTCGCCGACCAGGATCCCCCCGAGAAGGGTCTTGGCGTCGTCGCTGACGACAACCTTGGCGTACTTGCCCGCCACCGCGTCGTGATAGGTGATCTCGAGCGCGTTCTCGGTCGCGGCGAATGCGTCGCCGAAGCTCGCGACGTCCACGCCGAGCAGTTTGAGCTTGGTCGACATGTCCGCACCGGGGAACGCCGATGCCCCGCCGAGCAGCCGGTCGGCGACCACCTCGGCCGTCGAATACCCCGGGGCGACAAGCCCGTAGCACCGCCCGTCCACCGCGGCGACCTCGCCGATGGCATAGATGTTCTCGTCGTCGGTCACGCAGCCGGCGTCGACGAGCACTCCCCCGCGCTCGCCGACGGCCAGTCCCGCCTCGCGGGCCAGTTGATCCCGGGGCCGCACACCGGCGGAGAAGACGACGAGGGAGGCATCGATCGACGACTCGTCCGACAAGGTCACCCGGAGCGCACCGTTCTCGGCGTCGGCGATCTCCGAGGTCCCCACTCCGGTGTGGACCGTCAGGCCGAGTTCGGTGACGAGGTTCTTCAGCACCGCCCCGCCGCCCTCGTCGACCTGCATCGGCATCAGACGCGGCGCGAACTCCACCACATGCGGAGTCATGCCCAGCAACTTCAGCGCGTTGGCGGCCTCGAGGCCGAGCAGACCACCGCCGACCACGACGCCCGTCGCACCCGGCCCGGCCGCCTCCGCGGCCGAGCGGATCTCGTCGAGGTCGTCGAGGGTGCGGTACACGAAACATCTGTCGTTGTCGTGACCGGGCACCGGTGGCACGAAGGCGTAGGAACCGGTCGCGAGAACCAATGCGTCGTAGTCGATCTCGCGTCCACTCGAGGTGACGACCCGCCGTCCCGCGCGGTCGATGTCGGTCACCGTCTCACCCAGATGGGTGACGACCCGGCCGTCGCCGGCGTACGTGTTGCCGTCGAGCGCCAGCGAATTCCGCTGCCACGCTCCGACATAGGAGGACAGGCCGACGCGGTCGTAGGCCGGGTCCGCCTCCTCGGAGACGATCACGATCCGCCACCGGTCCGTGGCATCACGTTCCCGGAGTGTCTGGACGAAGCGGTGGCCGACCATGCCGTGACCCACCACCACGACCGTCTTGGTGGTACTCGTAACGGTTTCGCTGTTCACTGCTCTTGACTCCCTTGCCTCGCCTGGACCCTGTCGGGTCAGGCCAGTGCTTCCTTCGTTGCCTTGTCGTCGATGCTCTTGTCGTCGATGCCCCCGGCCGCCGGGCCGGTGCCGGGTGCGATGTCGCGCTGCGGTGTCCCACTCGTCCCGGCGGCGCTCGCCACCGCGAGATCGGTCGTCTCGCCGACGACGATCGGCCGACGCGCGTAGAACCACCAGGTCACCACGGCGGCCAACACATAGAAGCTGAGGAACACCCAGAAAGCCTGTGTCGCAGACTGATTTGACTTGTAGCTGGCACGCAGCACCAGGTTGATCCCGACCCCGCCGAGACCGCCGGCCGCTCCCGCGATCCCGATCAGGGCGCCGGACATGCTGCGCGACCAGGTGGTCTTGCCGTGCGAGTTCAGTCCGCTGCGGAACTGGGCCTTGTGTTCCCAGATCGTCGGAATGATCTTGTACACCGACCCGTTGGCGATTCCGGAGATCAGGAACAGCAGGATGAACCCGACGATGAAGGCCGCCAGGACACCGCCGCTGATGACCTTGCCGTTGGCGTCGGCCGACATACCGGCCACCACGAGGATGGAGGCCGACGCCGCCATCGCGATGAAGCAGTACAGCGTGACCTTGCCGCCGCCGACACGGTCGGCCAGCTTGCCGCCGTAGGGCCGTGCCACCGAGCCGAGAAGTGGTCCGATCCAGGCGATCTGCGCCGCGGCAAGCGCAGGCTTGGACGCCCCGGCCGAGGTGAAGCTGATGTTGAGGACCTGACTGAACGCGAACCCGAAACCGATGAACGAGCCGAACGTGCCGATGTAGAGCAGGCAGATCAGCCAGGTGTCGCGATACTTGAGGCAGTCGATCATCGCCTTGCCGCTGGCCGTCTGATGGTCGAGGTTGTCCATGTAGATAGCGGCACCGACACCTGCGACCGCGAGCGCCACCAGGTAGATGGAGCAGACGATCTCGGGCTGATCGGCGAAGAGCCAGATGACCAGCAGGCCGATGACCTGCACGACCGGGACGCCGATGTTGCCTCCGCCGGCGTTGAGTCCCAGTGCCCAGCCCTTGAGGCGCTGCGGGTAGAAGGCGTTGATGTTGGTCATCGACGACGCGAAGTTGCCGCCACCGAAACCGGTGATGGCCGCCACGGCGAGGAACCAGCCGAACCCGAACTCCCCCGGGTTCATCATCAGCATCATCGTCAGCGCCGTCGGGATGAGCAGGACGATGGCGGAGAAGATGGCCCAGTTGCGACCGCCGAACCGCGCGGTGGCCTGGGTGTAGGGGATGCGAAGGCATGACCCGACGAGGGTGGCCGTCGCGGCGATGACGAACTTCTGATCCATGCTGATCCCGTACTCCGGGCCCATGAACAGGGCCATCACGGAGAACAGGGACCAGATCGAGAATCCGACGTGCTCGCAGATGACCGACCAGATCAGATTGCGCTTGGCGATCGCGGCATTGCCGTTGTCCCAGGCGACGCGGTCTTCCGGGTCCCAGTCGGTGATGGTGTGGTCACGTTTCAGATGTGCGGTGAGGTCTGCGAATGCCAAGGCTCCGCCTCCGATACTTGGTGGTCTGCTGTGGTCACTGCGCGAGCAGTGTGGCTGTCGTGTGCGGAACGCCGACGCCGGTGTCGAGCGACTCGAGACCAAGTGTGGAGGGGACGTGTTGCGCGTATTTGCCGCGAGGTGACCTGATGGTCACGTTGTCCTCACTTCGTGACAACGACGCTGTGAGAACTCCGACAAGTGCGCAATAGCGCTGTGAGCTGCAGTTATACGAGCAGACGCACCAGTTCGACGACCCGCTGCAGTCCGGGCAGTGCGCCCGAGGTCGACCGTGGGTGCAGGGCGTGGACGGCGAGCCGGAACATCGTCGCCCGGAGCATCATCTGTGGCCACTCGGGCTGATCGGACCAGCGCTGGACCAGCTCGGTGTCGGCGCCGCCCCACGCGAGCGCGTCGACGACGGCCACCGCGGCCGCCCAGGGAGCCGGGCGCCAGTACGGAACGATGTCGGTGATGCCGGGCGCGGCGGCACCGGCGAAGAGAACGGTGCCGAAGAGGTCTCCGTGGACCACCTGAGACGGCAGGTCGACCGGCTTGCGCAGCTTCGCAAGGGTTTTCAGCATGTCGACGCTCTGCACACCGTCGGGTGAGGTCGGCTCGGCCATGCCCGCCGCCCGAGCAGACCGCAACGGCACCTCTTCCCAGGCCGCGCGGTCGGCCGCGGTGAAGACATCGACGTCGGTGTGCGGCGGCGCAGGTGGCTGCAACAGGAACCGGGGGCGTTCGAGGGCGGCCGTCGCCTCGTGGAGACGGTCGGCGACGAGGACGACCTCGTCGTGCCGGGGTTCGGGAGTGCCCGCGATGTACGTATCAGCGCGCCAGCCCGAGATCACGTAGCGACCGTCGGTCGCCCGGAAGGGCCGGGCGATACGCATGCCCTCGACGAACAACGACTCGCGTACCGACGCCGACCACGCGGCACGGGCGTGGTCGGGCACCAGCGAGAGCACGACCTCACCGACCCGCCATCCGCCCACCCACGTGTCTCCCATGGCGATGGGCGGGTGGGCGGTGAGCCCGAATGTGTTCAACACATGTTCGGGCGGCTGGGCGGTGTTCACGATGCAAGATTACCGAGCGTCACTGTCCGTATCCGGAAGGCACGCGGCGTCCCGGGGAGAAGGTCAGTAGACCGGCAGCGACTTGTCCACCTGGTTGGCCCAGGCCGTGACGCCGCCCTGCAGGTGGGTCGCATCGGCAAAGCCCGCCCGCTTGAGCGCCGCGAGCGCCTCGGCCGACCGGATGCCGGTCTTGCAGTAGAGGACCGTCGGACGGTCATGCGGGACCTGCGCGAGCCCCTCGCCGGAGAGGATGTCGCCCTTGGGGATGAGCGTCGCGCCGTCGATGCGGACGATGTCCCACTCGACCGGCTCACGGACGTCGATGATCGCGAGCTTCTCGCCGGCGTCGATCTTCTGCTTCAACTCCACCGCCGTGAGGGTCGACCCGGCCGCAGCGTCGGATGCCTCGGTGGACACCACACCGCAGAAATCGTCGTAGTCGATGAGCCCGGCGATGCGCTCACCTTCGGGGTCCTTGCGGATCTTGATCGTGCGGTAACTCATGTCGAGCGCGTCGTAGACCATCAGCCGGCCGAGCAGCGGCTCCCCGATCCCGCAGATCAGCTTGATCGCCTCGGTACCCATGATCGAACCGATCGACGCGCACAGGATGCCCAGCACACCGCCTTCGGCGCACGACGGCACCATTCCGGGGGGCGGGGCCTGCGGGTACAGGTCGCGGTAGTTGAGTCCGCGACCGTCGGGGGCGTCCTCCCAGAACACCGACGCCTGACCTTCGAACCGGTAGATCGAACCCCATACGTAGGGCTTGTGGGCCAGGACCGCGGCGTCGTTGACCAGGTAGCGGGTCGCGAAGTTGTCGGTGCCGTCGAGGATGAGGTCGTACTGCGAGAACAGTTCGATCGCGCCCTCGGGCTCGAGCCGCTGGTCGTGCAGGTTGACGGTGACGAACGGGTTGATCTCGAGGATCGAGTCGCGCGCGCTCTCGGCCTTGGGCCGCCCGATGTCGGACTGGCCGTGGATGACCTGGCGCTGCAGGTTCGACTCGTCGACGATGTCGAATTCGACGATCCCGATGGTGCCGACACCCGCCGCGGCGAGGTAGAGCAGCGTCGGCGATCCCAGACCGCCTGCGCCGATCACCAGCACCTTGGCGGTCTTGAGACGTTTCTGACCGTCCATCCCCACGTCGGGGATGATCAGGTGACGGCTGTACCGGGCCACCTCTTCATTGCTCAGTTCTGCCGCCGGTTCCACCAGCGGTGGCAACGACCCAGTGAGCGACCCTTGCGACGACACGAACGCCTCCATTGTTCGGGCTGACTGCGGACTCCTCGCACAACGGATGAGCTCGCAGCGACATTCCCGTCAGCGTGTGGGGAACGGCCAGGGGTTGGGCCGGCACACGAAGGTGCGGTTGGCCTTCATCTGCGGATCGAGCGCCATGATCTCCGAATTGGCCACGCCGAACGACTGCTGCATCATGATCGGCGCCAGCGCGCCGTTCTCGCGGCAGGGTTCGTGCGCCTCGTAACCGATTCCGTGTCCGACCTCGTGATTGATCAGGTACTGGCGGTAGGCGACGTCGTCACCCTGATAGGAGAGGGCACCTCGCACCCACCGCGCCTCGTTGAGCGTGACCCGTTCCTGCGGCGGGTAGTAGCACGAAGTCTCGAGCTTGATCTGGTACCCGCACAACTCCCGCGTGGTGCCGGTGGAGGTGAGGGTGACCCGTAGATCCGGTTCGCCGCGATCGATGCGCCGGAAGGAGACGCGTCCGTCGCCGATCCAGCTGCGCGGGTTCGCCAGCGTGGTGTCGACCATCTTCGCGAAGGTCGGATCCCCGCCGTAGTCCTGCGGGTTCAGGCCGTTCTCGACCTCGACCGTGTAGGTGTAGACCTGCCCCCCGGTCCCCACCGCCGGGCCACCTCCGCGGAGAACCCGGAAAGTCTTGCGCGCGCGATCGGTGAACGGCCCGCCCTGAGGCAGGGTGCCCGCGGGGAGCGCCGCCGCCTGGATGTCGCCTGTCGGAGCGCCGATCGGCCGGGTCTCTTTGCTGATGTCGGTGTTGCGTGCTGCCGAGTCCGGATTCGCCGCATCGGCGGGAGCGAGGGCCTGGTTGCGGCCGTCCTGCACGGTGACGACGATCAGCGCTATCGTCAGGATCGTGAGCACCGGGATGGCGTAGGCCCGCCAGCCGTAGGTCGACACGAACCTGCCGAGAGCGGACTGCTTCTTGTACTCCGGCTGGGCGTCCCGGTCGACGCGCGGACGTCCGCTGTCGTCGGTCGGATCCCAGCGCGCTCGTAACGGCTGGTCCGGTCTGGGGCGTCCCGACGATCTCGGGCCGACATCCTTGGCACGCACCCGGCCACGTTCAGGACCGGGGCCACCATCCTCTGTGCGGCTCACCGGACAACTTTCTCACAGCGGACCGCCGATACTGCGCAAGAAGCTCTCCCGAGTACTCTCTTGGGCATGTCGACCGCAACCAACGCGTCCGCAGTGCCCGGGCGCAGTACGCGTCTGCCGCGCAGCGCACGACGTATGCAGTTGCTCGACGCGGCCAGTGAGATCTTCGTCGAACGCGGCTATCACGCCGCCGGCATGGATGAGATCGCCGTGCACGCGGGAGTGAGCAAACCCGTTCTGTACCAACACTTCCCGTCCAAGCTCGACCTGTACATCGCGGTCGTGGACTCACACGCCGAGAAGCTGGTGAGCGATGTCAACACCGCACTGCGGACCACCACCGACAACCGTCGCCGCGTGCGTGCGGCAGTGCAGGCGTTCTTCGACTTCATCGACCAGGACAACTCCGGGTATCGACTGATCTTCTCCTCGGACGCGTCCGATCCGGCCGTCATCAGACGGGTGGAGGGCGCGACCGAGGCCTGCGTCGACGCCGTCTACGGCCTGGTCATGCACGACTCGGGACTCGACCCGTACCGGTCGCGGATGCTCGCGTCCGGTCTGGTCGGCGCGAGCCAGGTCAATGCCCGGTACTGGCTCGAGGCCAAGCGTCCGGTCGACAAGCAGAGCGCCGTCGACACCACGGTCGCACTGCTGTGGGGCGGACTGTCACACTTCCCGCGCCAGAACCCGTCGACCGAACCGCAGCAGCCCCCCGCGCCCGATCCCGGCCCGGCCGGATCCGCCTGATCCACATCGCACCTACGACGAGGGTCCTGCCCGCCTGATGGCGCGCAGGACCCTCGTCGTCTCGGTCCCGGTCGTGTGGGTGTCGGATACCGCCGGTCAGGAACCGAATCCGACGCGACGGTTCTCCGACGCACCCACCTCGACGTAGGCGATCTTGGTGACGGGGATGAGGTAGCGGGCACCCTTGTCGTCCACCAGCGACAGCAGCTGCTGCTTGCCACCCAATGCCGCCTCGACCTCTGCGAAGGCCTTGTCGCTGGTCAGGGTCGACGCGATGGTCAGCTCCCGCGGGCTGTCGGTGATGCCGATCTTCACTTCCACGGCCATGTGCCGCCCTCCTCAGGTGTGTCCTCAACGCTGCGTTTCGTCAACGCCGGATCTAACAACGCTTGCCGCACAAGGCTAGTGCAGCCGGATGCCCACGGGACAGCCACTCCGCTCAGAGCGAAACCCTCCCCGCTCGGAACCGTCTGGTCAGGGAGCCTCAGGAGAGACCGAGGTCGGTCATGCGCTCGGCGTGTTTGTCGGCGACGACATCGAAGAAGCGCGCCACCCCGGTGAGGGACGTCGCTCCGGCGAAGAGCAGATCGGTCACCTCTTCCTCCGCGGCCAGTACCCACTGCGCGTGGGTGATCGCCTCCCCCAGCAGACGACGACCCCACAGGACGAGCGCCGACTTGATCGACGGATCGGCCTCGACGGCCGCGCGTACCTGATCACGGGCGAAGACCGAGTTCGCGGTCTCCGACATCACCTCGGCCATCAGGGTGCGGGAGTCCGACGGCAGCATGTCGGCGAGCTCGGTGTAGAAGTCGGCGGCCAGCCCGTCGCCCACATAGGCCTTGACGAGGGCCTCGTACCAGGTCTTGGGGGTGGTGGCCCGGTGGTACTGGTCGAACACCGAGCGGTAGCGCTCGACGGCCTGGTCGGGCTCGAGGCCCGTCATCGCCTCGACCTTCTCGGCCAGCCGGTCGAAGTGCCCCACCTCCGACGCCGCCATCCGTGCGATCGCGATCCGGCTGCGCACGTCGGGCGCCATCGCCGATTCCTCGATCAGTCGGTGGAAGGCGGCGAACTCGCCGGCGAGCAGTACCGCGAACAGCTTGCCGATCGCGGAATCCCGCGCCTCGATCGAGGCCACCGGGGTGGACGTCGCAGCTACCGGGGTCGAACCCGGGTGGTCGGATGCAGGCGCCATGAGGTGATGGTAGCGGGCCGCCCGAGAGCACCAAGTACAGTAGACACCGGTGCACTCCGACGGGACCCCCCGTCGCTTGCCCGCCGAGCTGCGCGACGTTCGCGGTTCACCGGTGCGAGCGTGTGGATGTGACGACGGCGTTGCTCGCGAGATCTTCGCGGGACCTGCGACTTTGTCGCGATACCCGGTCACATCCCCGGTGCCACTACGACATTTGCGCGTGCACTTTCGAGCCTTCTCCGTGCGCGCACCGAAACACACCGCGCGCATATCGGCCCAGAAAGGCAAACAACCGCACATGAGCGACTCCGCCGTGCAGACGACCATCGTCGACGACACCCACACCGCGCCCACCTTCGCCGAACTCGGCGTCGACGAGCGTATCGTCTCCGCCCTCGCCGAGGACGGCAAGACCCACACCTTCGCGATCCAGGAACTCACGCTCCCGCTCGCGCTCGACGGACACGACCTCATCGGCCAGGCCCGTACGGGCATGGGCAAGACCTTCGGTTTCGGCATCCCGCTGCTGCACCGGCTCGTCCACGCCGAGGAATCCGGGGTGCGTCCGCTGGACAACACCCCCCGCGCGTTGATCATCGTGCCGACCCGCGAGCTGTGCGTGCAGGTGACCGGCGATCTGCAGGTGGTCGCCCCGGCGCTTCAGGTCACGCTGGCCGATGGCACCGAGCGCCCCCTCAAGATCACCTCGATCTACGGCGGTCGTCCCTACGAGGCGCAGATCGCCGAGCTGCAGTCCGGGGTCGACGTCGTCGTCGGCACCCCGGGCCGCCTGCTCGACCTGGCCAAGCAGGGCCATCTGGTCCTCGGCAAGGTGTCGATCCTCGTCCTCGACGAGGCCGACGAGATGCTCGACCTCGGCTTCCTGCCCGACATCGAGCGCATCATGTCGGCGCTGCCCACGCCTCGTCAGACCATGTTGTTCTCGGCGACGATGCCCGGGCCGATCGTGACCCTGGCACGGACCTTCCTCAATCGCCCGACCCACATCCGCGCGGAGAACGCCAACGACTCGGCGGTGCACGACCGGACCACGCAGTACGTCTACCGTGCACATGCCCTCGACAAAGCCGAACTGGTGGCACGCATCCTGCAGGCCGACGGTCGCGGGGCCACGATGATCTTCACCCGCACCAAGCGGACGGCGCAGAAAGTCGCCGACGACCTCGCCGAACGCGGTTTCAAGGTCGGCGCCGTCCACGGCGACCTCGGCCAGATCGCCCGGGAGAAGGCCCTCAAGCGGTTCCGCGAGGGCACCGTCGACGTCCTGGTCGCAACCGACGTCGCCGCCCGCGGCATCGACATCGACGACGTCACCCATGTCATCAACTACCAGTGCCCCGACGACGAGAAGACCTATGTCCACCGCATCGGCCGCACCGGGCGTGCCGGGCGCACCGGTATCGCCGTGACCCTCGTCGACTGGGACGAGCTGCATCGCTGGGAACTCATCAACAACGCCCTCGGCCTCGGCATCCCCGACCCGCCCGAGACCTACTCGACCTCCGAGCACCTGCGTGAGGAGTTGTCGATCCCCGAGTCGAAGACCGGCCGCATCGCGGCGCCCAAGCCCGAGCGCGATCCCGACGAAACCCGGGAGACGCGCGAGGACCGTGCGCCTCGCAAGCGATCCACCCGGACGCGCCGCCGCACGCGCGGCGGCCAGGCCGACGCCGCCGGCTCGTCGTCGGCTCCGGCCGGGGATGGCGCGCCCGCCACAGAATCCGGTTCCGCGGCCGCAGGCGATGAGTCGACCGGCCGTGGGGGCGAGAACGCCGCGACCGACGACGGCGAGGGCACCAAGCCGCGTCGTCGCCGTCGCCGCCGCGGGGGCGCAGGCCGCAAGTCCGCGGGCGATGGGTCCGACACCGCCGGGTCGGGCGAGTCCGCCGCGTCGGCAACGGCCGTCGCCGACTGACGACCGACGGCCCCCCGCGTGGCACGAGTCAGACCCGAGCGTCGTACGCCGCTCGACCTCGCGATCACCGCGGTTGTCATCGTGGTCCTGGTGACCGCATGTGCGATCGCGTGGGCCGTCAGCCCGGTGCGTCACACCGACAGCGCGCAGGCCGGTTCCGCGCCGGCCGCCGTCCAGCCGGCGCAGACGGTGCCCGCCACCTTCGTACCCCGGTGGCAGGCCACCTCCGACGCCACGACCGTGCCCGCCATCGGTGAGTCCGTTGTCGTGACCGGCGACGGCGGCGCGGTGGTGGGTCACGACCCCGCCACCGGCCGTGCGCTGTGGTCGTATCGACGCGACCTCGACCTCTGCACCGTCGGCACCGCCTGGACGGCGAGTTCCGATGTGGCACTTGCGGTCTACCGCAACAGCAGGGGTTGCTCGGAGGTCACCGCCCTCGACGCCGCGACCGGTGCCCGCACCGGCGCCCGCACGAGTGACGCCGACCCCGAACTGACACTGGGCACCGACTCCGGATACGTCGTCGCGCAGGGTCCGCGACGTCTCGAGACCTGGGGCTCCAATCTCGTCCGCGGAATCGAGTACGGCCGCGTCGAGGCGCCCGTACGCCCGGAGGACGCGCCGGACCGCAACGACTGTGCATTGTTCTCGTCGGCCGTCTCCGGTGACCGCCTGGCCGTCGTCGAACGGTGCGCCGACGACCCCGGATATCGCCTGACGGTCATGGGCTCGGTGCTCGACAAGGACGACGAGGTCGAGAAGTACGGTTCCAGCCTGATCACCGGGGACGTGAGTGGTCCCCCGCCGGTGGTGATCGCGATGTCGTCGTCCGGGATCGCCGTGTACGACGGCGGCGCGAGTCCTGCCGAACCCCCGACGCTCGGCGCAGAGAGCGGACCGGCCATCCGCCGTTTCGACACCGACGGCGTCGCCGCGGGGACCAACACCGTCGCGGGGAACGCGACGCCACCGCCGGGCAGCGTCCCGATAGCCGCCGACGGGATCGTGACCTACTGGACGGGCCGAGCCACGGTCGTCCTCAACGGTCAGACCCTCAACCCGATCTACCAGGTTCCGGGGACCCTCGGTCCCGGGCAGGTGATGGCCGGGCAGCTGTTGTTGCCGAGCGCATCGGGCATCAGTGTGCGCGATGTCGCGACCGGGCGCGAGGTGCGGTCGATCCCACTGGCTCGCAGCGCCGAGCCGGACGAGGGGGGAACGGCCGCCCCCGTCGTGAGCCTCCGGGTCATCGGCGACATCGTCGTCGAACAGCGCGGCAATCGGATCGAGGCCTTCGGGCCGGGCTGACCCGCCCGGTCAGGCGTCGAAGGTACCGACCTTCTCGCCGGCCTCCCAGTGCTTCCACAGGTTCTCGGCGAGCGCCCGATACGCCATGGCGCCCTTGTTCTTTCGTCCACGCATGACCGATGTGCCGGACGCCGACGCCTCGGCGAAGCGGACGGTGCGTGGGATGGGCGGGTCGAGGACCGGGAGGTCGTACCGGTCGGACACATCTGCGAGCACGTCGCGGCTGTGGGTGGTCCGAGCGTCGAACAGCGTGGCGACGGTGCCCAGCATCGTGAGGTTCGGGTTGGTGATCTGCTGGACCTCTCGAACCGTGCGCAGCAGCTGTCCGACCCCTCGATGAGCCAGGGTCTCGCACTGCAGCGGCACGATGACCTCATCGGCTGCGGTCAGACCGTTGAGGGTCAGCACTCCCAGCGACGGAGGGCAGTCCACGATGATGACGTCGTAGTCCTCGCTCACCTCCGCGAGCGCACGCTTGAGCGCGTACTCGCGTCCCGGGCGCATCAGCAACAACGCCTCGGCGCCGGCGAGGTCGATGGTCGCGGGCAGGAGCGTGACGTTGTCCTCCGTGTCGAGGAGCACGTCGGCGATCTCCTCGTCACCGAGCAGCACGTCGTGGACCGACGACTCCAGTTGGTCGGGGTCGTGTCCCAACGAGAACGTAAGGCACCCTTGAGGATCGAGGTCGACGACGAGCACCGAGACGTCGAGGTCGGCGAGCGCCGCACCGAGGGACTCCACGGTGGTGGTCTTGGCGACCCCACCCTTCTGATTGGCAATCGCGAGGATGCGCGTCATGCGCCCTACTGTACGGCCGGTCGGTCCACGACCGTCGGATAAGACTCCCCCACGCCGGGAATGCCGGATCGAACATCGCTGATCGCACTCACCCGGGGGTCGAGCGGGTGCCGACCTCAGCGCTCGGGTTCGAGTTCCCCGGCGAGCCAGCGAATGGAAGCCGGGCTGAACAGCATCACCAGAACCGCCAGCGCGGCCAGCCCCAGCGGTACACCGAAGACGGGCCAACCACTGGTGAAGAGGTAGTAGGCGACCGGCAGCAACAGGATCTGGGCCACCATGGCGATCGAGCGTCCCCAGCGGCGACCGATCAGCAGTGCCACACCACCGACGAGAACGCCGCCGCCGATGATGCCGAACCAGGCCGCGGTGCCGTACCCGCTGATCGTGGTCTCCTCGTGGCCGGCCAGGCCCCGCACCACGAGAGTGACCGCGACCACCACGCCGATCAGCCCCTGAACGGTCGTCACCGCGCCGGCGAACTTGATCTGGCGCGGGGTCACCGATGGATCGATGGCGTCGTCCGGGCGGTCCTTCTCGGTGCTCACCGTCCCAGGATATTTGGTGCCGGTCTCGCCGACCCGGCGGGTGCGGTACCGGCACGATTGCGCGCGGACGCGTCCGACCCCATATCCTCGGGTGTCGTGCGCGTCATGCTCATCGTCAACCCCTTCGCCACCGCGACCAGCCCGGCCGGTCGCGATGCGCTGGCGCACACCCTCAGCGCGCATTTCGACCTGGATGTCGAACTCACCACCCACCGGGGGCACGCCTTCGAACTCGCGGCACGTGCGGCGGCCGAGAACTTCGACGCCGTCGTCGTGCACGGCGGCGACGGGTCGGTCAACGAGGCGGCCAACGGTCTCCTGGATCCGCCGTCGAGCAGCGACCCGGCCCGGAACCGTCCCGCGCTCGCGGTCATCCCCGGCGGCAGTGCCAACGTCTTCGCCCGCACGCTGGGCATCGACCCCGATCCACTGCTGGCGACCCAGCAGATCATTGCCCTCCTCGACGCGGGCGAACGCCGCCGCATCGGGCTCGGCCACACCGACGACCGGTGGTTCCTGTTCAACACCGGCATGGGGATGGACGCGGTGGTCGTGCACGCCATGGAGGACAAGCGCCACGCGGGCAAGACCGCGACGCCGGCGCGTTACCTGTGGACGACCATCACCAGCTTTCTCAAGCAGTCCGGCACATCGGCGACCTTCGACGTCGAGATCCCCGGTCGCGAGCCGATCACCGGCGCCCGGTTCGGTTTCGTGTCGAACACGAGCCCCTGGACCTACCTCGGCCCCCGCGAGATCCGTACCAACCCGGACACCGGATTCCACACCGGACTCGGAGTCTTCGTGGCCACCTCGACCGGCGTGCTACGCAACCTCCCGCTCGCCACCCGCCTGCTCACTCAGGCGAATCCCAAGGCGCGGCACCTGTTTCGGGACGACGACGTCGACGAGGTGCGATTTCGGGCGGACACCCCGATCGACGTGCAGATGGACGGGGACTACATCGGCGCCTTCCGCGACATCCGCTTTCGTCATCGCCGCGACGCCCTCGCCGTCATCGCACCCCCCGTCAGTACCGCGGACAGCACGACGTAGGGCAACGCCGCGAGGGCGAAGAGCCCCGCTGGTCCCGACCATCCCGATCCGATCGCCCACCCCGCGAAGGCCGCGATGGCGACGAGTTCCTCACCCACCCCCGCCAGCGAGGTGACCGTCGCGCGCGAGGCCGACTCCAACCGGTCTTGAAGCGCCGCGTCGACGACCACCCGTGCCCACCCCAGTAGGCCGAAGGCGGCGGCGACCCCGACCGCACCCACCGGGTGCCCCCAGAGTGCGGCCGCGACCAGCACCGTCGCGCCCACCCCGACGGCGGGTCCGACGGCGGCCACCGACCGGAAGCGACCGGCCGCCAGTGCACCGGCGATGTCACCGACCGAGACCACGACCATGAGGAGCGCGACCGCGCGCGGGTCGGGCCCCACGTCTGGCGCGTGCGACACGAACGTCCCGACGAGAACCGGGAGGTACTCGTCGAGGGCGGCGATCCACGTCAGGCCCACCCCGAGAAGCAATAGCCTCCTCGCGGCGGGTTGTGTTCGCAGGGAGTTCCGCGCGCTGCGGATGACCTGCAACCACCCGACGGAACCGTCATCCGAACCCTCGGCGGGTCCATCGGTCTCCGCGGGGACGACGGATGCCGCCCGGCGGGTCTCCGGGAGCGCTGCCGACACGAGGGAACACAGAATGCAGGCGATGACGCTGCCGAGGCCCACCGCGACGTACCCGCCCGAGGCGAACAGCGGTGCGGCCGACGCGGTACCGGCGATGACCCCGATCGCACCCGCTGCCCGCATCGCACCCGACAGACGCGCGTAGCCATGGGCACGGCCGAGGTGGACGAGTTCGTCGTAGACCAAGGCCTGGGTGGTGCCCGACCGCATGGCGCCGCCGATGGCCCACAACACGAAGCCGAGCGCGAACGTGGCGAACGAGGGCACGAAAGTCCAGAGCGCGAATCCGGACGCGGTCACCCACGGTCCGGCGACGAGCAACGCGCGCCGTGACACGCGATCCGCGAGGACCCCGGTGGGGACTTCGACGATCACCGATGCCACGGACCAGATCACGAACAACGTCGAGATCTCGGCAGCGCCGAGTCCGGCGCCCGGTATCGAGGGGTCGGCGAACAGAACCGCGTACAACGGGTACAGCGGGATGAGGTCCTCGAGGGTCGCCGCACACACGGCGGCTGCGGTCAACCGGCGATGGGTGGCCTCAGGTGGTGTGGATCAACATCGTCGACGCATGTGTCCGACGATACTCGCGTCATCGCTCCACGTCACAGGGTTTTCCTGCGTCGACGACGGCTCGACCTGCGGGAATTCGTCGACACGGTGCCCAGAGAGCGAGTAGGCTACTACACGGGCTCCGAGCAGGCGCCCGCACCCCCTGGTGGGAGAGCGAACACGAGGTGCTAGGCGTCCGACGTGATGTTGCACACGTGTCAAAGCAAACCCATTGACTTCGGCTGGATTCGTGAAAGTATTCACAAGCAACAGCGCGGAAACATTTGGTGCGCCGCGTGAACTGAGAGTTACAGCCAACAATCATCAGCAGCTAGTTATCGAGTGGTGCGCGTCAGCGCGCCCGAAGGAGTAGAGGAATGGACTGGCGTCACAAGGCCATCTGTCGCGACGAAGACCCGGAGCTGTTCTTCCCCGTGGGAACCAGCGGCCCGGCCATCGCGCAGGTCGCCGATGCGAAGCTCGTCTGTGCGCGGTGCCCCGTCACCGCCGACTGCCTGTCGTGGGCACTCGAGTCCGGCCAGGACGCGGGCGTCTGGGGCGGGATGAGCGAGGACGAGCGACGCGCACTCAAGCGCCGTACCGCACGTACGCGTACCCGGAGCAGCGTCTAGGCCTTTCCCGGCCGGCGACATTCACCGGATTCGAAGAAACCCGGCCGCGGCCGGGTTTTTTCGTGCCCACAACGTGTTGCCGCACAACGGGTTGCGTCGCAGGGAATCAGACGCGCAGGGGAATGTACACTCCCACTTCGGTTCCCGACCCTGCGGGATTGGCGCGGACGTCGAGTTCGCCGCCGAGTTCGATCGACACCAAGGTCTTGACGATCTGCAGGCCCAGATGATCCGAGGTCGCCAGATCGAAATGCGCAGGTAGACCGGAGCCGTTGTCGCGCACAGCGATACGCAATCCTCGAACGTCCCGTTCCGCGATGACGGCGATCTCCGCGTCATCGGGCGGGGCGCCGTCGAATCCATGCTCGATGGCATTCTGGATGAGTTCGGTGAGCACCATCACGAGCGGCATCGCCAGTTCGGCACTGAGCACGCCGAGGCGGTCCCGGTGGCGCACCGCCACCCGCGCCTCCCCCGAGGCGACGTCGACGAGAATCGGGACGAGTCGGTCGACGACCTCGTCGAGATCGACCTCTTCATCGACGCTCCCCGAGAGCAATTCGTGGACGAGAGCGATCGAGGCGACGCGTCGGACAGCCTCGTTGAGGGCTTCGCGGGCGTCGGAATTCGAGGTACGCCGAGCCTGTAGGCGCAGCAGCGCCGACACGGACTGCAGATTGTTCTTGACCCGGTGGTGGATCTCGCGGATGGTGGCGTCTTTGCTGATCAGTGCGCGATCGCGGCGTTTGACCTCGGTGACGTCGCGAATGAGCACCACTGAGCCGGTGACCTCCCCGCGGGGACGGAGCGGGACCGCCCGGATCAGCGCCGTCGCGCGGCGGGCATCGGCCTCGACGCGCATTCCGATGTCCCGGTACGGCCCGGTCGGTACCTCGGTCACGCCGGCGGCGATGTCGAGCATCAGGGCGACGTCGTCGGCCTCGAAGGGTTCGGTGATGAGCTGCTTGACCACTTCGGAGAGCCGCGTGTGGTTGAGTTCGGCGGTCCATCCCATCCGGTGGAACGCCGACAACGCGTTCGGGCTCGTGTAGGTGACCATGCCGTGGCCGTCGAGCCGGATGAAACCGTCACCGGCGCGCGGCGTCGACAGGCCCCTCGGATTTCCCTCCTCGTGCGGGAACGTTCCGTCGGCGACCATCTGGCACAGATCGTCCGCCGAGTCCTGGTATGCGAGCTCGAGCGGCGAGGGCAGTCGTGGATGGGTGAGATCCACGGCCCGGGTGAGCACCGCGATCACCGACCCGTCGAAGCCGACCGGCACGGCCTCCTGGCGCATGGCCGTCGCGCCGAACCAGGTCGGGTCCTCGTCGCGGAGAATCCGTTCGGACGTGAACGCGCGAACCACCTGGGCGTGGGCCTCGGTGTCGACGACACGGCCGACCTCGTCGGTCGGCAGGACCGTCGATGCGGTGTTCGGACGGCACTGCGCGACCGTGACCACAGCTCCCTCGTCGGTCCGGACCGACAGCAGGAAGTCGGCGAAGGACAGGTCGGCGAGCAACTGCCACTCGGCGACGAGCCGCTGCAGGTGCGCGGCGGCCGCATCGGAGAGAGTGGTGTGCTCGGCGAGCAGATCGGAGAGGGTCGACATCTGACGCGGGTGGCGAAGGTTTCGCGCGAACGCTACCGGAAGGTGGCGATGACGTCGCCGGCCTGGATGACGTCCCCGACGCTGACCTTGATCGTGTCGATGGTGCCCGGCTCCTCGGCGAGGACGGGAATCTCCATCTTCATCGACTCCAGGAGCACCAGGGTGTCCCCGACCTCGATGTCCTGACCCTCGGCGACGCGTACTTCGAGGACACTCGCGACGATCTCTGCGACCACGTCTTCAGCCATGCACCTAAGTTAGCCCACGTCGCCGTACCCGATGAGCGGGCACGGCGCCGGGTGGTGAGCGGCCGTTTTTTGGACCGTGGCAGAATGCCTGAGACACTGTGATGTCCCGATCCCGCGGGATGACCAGTACACGACGGGCCTGTCACCGACGATGCCCGCCCCGCAATGAAGGAGATGCGTCATGGGAAAGCGCGGACGCAAGAAGCGTGCTCGTAAGAAGAACGCTGCCAACCACGGCAAGCGCCCCAACGCCTGATCCTCGCCTCACGGCGGATCGGGCGAGCGAGACAAGAAAAACGCCCGGGTACGGCCATCTGGCCGCCCGGGCTTTTTCGTGTCTCGACCCCGCTCCCCGCGGGGCATCTCAGCGTTCGGTCTCGGAGATCTCGTGCACGATGACGGTCTTACGGATCTCGATCCGCAACCGGTCGCGGAGACCCTGCGGGGCCTGATCGCCACCGCATTTCCGGTTCACGAGCGCCTTGAGCTGTTGTTCGATGCCGTAGTGCGCCAGGCAGGACGGGCAGGTGTCGAGGTGGCCCTGCAGACGCGCACGCGCGTTCTGGTCGCACTCGTTGTCCAGCAACAGCCACACGTCGGCGATGACCGCGGAGCAATCGAGTTGTGTCACTTCGGGATCGAGGTCGCTCATCGCGCCACCTCCGCATCCGAGACGCGGGCGGAACGGTTGAAGCCACGTTCGCGGGCCACGTCGGCCAGCAGTTCACGCAACTGTCGACGACCACGGTGCAGACGCGACATGACGGTACCGATGGGTGTGTCCATGATCTCGGCGATCTCCTTGTACGGCAGGCCTTCGACATCCGCGTAGTACACGGCCATCCGGAAATCCTCGGGCAGCGCCTGGAGTGCGGCCTTGATCTCGTCGTCGGGGAGGGCGTCGAGGGCCTCGATCTCGGCCGAGCGCAACCCCTGGGAGGTGTGTTCGGCAGTCGCCGCGATCTGCCAGTCGGTGATCTCGTCGGTCGGGTACTGCGCGGGCTGACGCTGCTTCTTGCGGTAGCCGTTGATGTAGGTGTTGGTGAGGATCCGGTAGAGCCACGCCTTGAGGTTGGTGCCCTCGCGGAAGGACGCGAACGCGGTGAAGGCCTTGATGTAGGTCTCCTGCACGAGGTCCTCGGCATCGGCCGGATTGCGTGTCATCCGCAGGGCGGCGCCGTACATCTGATCGAGCAGCGGCAGCGCGTCGCGCTCGAACCGTTCGGTCAGCTGCTCCGGGGTCTCGCTCGGATCGGCACGCCGCGGTGCCCGGTTCTCGCTCGAGGCGGCGTCGGCCGGCCCGGCGTCGGATGAACCGGTGCCGGATGAACCACCGCCGGCCGGCTCTGTCCCGGCTGTCTTGGCTTCGGACACTACGATCCCTTCGATGAGAGGCAGCACGGAGAGGCTGTCGATCAAGCTTACCGATCCCGTCCCCACCGAGAGAGGTCCCGGTTCGATGCGCTGCGGTGACTCCATCACGGCAGATGCGCTCATATGCCTCTCGACCTCCTGCTTTCCGGTCCTGCTCATCTCGTTGCAACCAGTCACAACAGAGCCTCACGGGCGGTTTGTTCCCGCACCACGGTTGCGATCGCGGTGGGCCGATCCATGTCACAGTTCCTCATCGGCGCCCACTCCCCCGTTGGACCCGCCGCCTGCTCGACCGACCCAAGACCGATCCACTGTTCAGGAGGTACCGAGTTCCATGGCTGCCACTCCGGCGATCGCCGCACTCGAACGCGCGAAGATCGCCCACACCGTGCACCGGTATGCGCACGACCCGCGTTCCGAGGCCTACGGCGCCGAAGCCGTCGCGGCGCTCGCCGAGGAACTCGGGGTGCTCGACGCCCAGATCTTCAAGACCCTCGTCATCGAGCTGTCCGGCGGAAAACGGCCGGGGCTGGCGGTCGCCGTCGTCCCGGTACCGCGGAAACTCTCACTCAAGGCGGCCGCGGCGGCTCTGGGTGCGTCCAAGGCGGCGATGGCCGAGGCGAAGGCGGTCACCAGGACAACCGGGTACGTCCTCGGCGGCGTCTCACCCGTCGGTCAGCGCACCGTGCTGCCCACCGTCGTCGACGCCTCGGCGATGGAGTTCGAGCGGGTCCTGTGCAGCGCAGGCAAGCGCGGTCTCGAGATCGCGCTCGCACCTGCCGATCTCGTCTCGGTGACCCGGGCCGTGGTCGCCCCGATCGCCCTCTGAGCACGTCGCACTCTGACCGCGTCGTGGCAGGACGGTCGCGTCGGCCGACACCGTGGGGCAGCATGGTCACCATGTGCGGACGCTATGCGGTGACCACCGACCCGGCGAAGCTCGCGGCGGAGATCGACGCGGTCAACGAGGTACCGGAGCCGGCGGCAGACGACGCCACCGATCTCGACACGGCGCCTCGGACCCCGGGGGTCAACTACAACGTCGCGCCGACGACGACGGTGATGACCGTCGTCAAGCGGCACGCACCGGACACACCCGACGACGACGCGATCCTGCGCGTCCGGGCGATGCGGTGGGGGCTGGTTCCGCCCTGGGCCAAGGAGGTGGGCAAGGGCCCGCTGCTGTTCAACGCACGCGCGGAGAGCGCGGCGGAGAAGAGTTCGTTCCGTTCGTCGGTGAAGTCACGTCGATGCCTGGTACCGATGGACGGCTGGTACGAGTGGAAGAAGGGGCCCCCGGACAGCAAGGGCAAGCCCACGAAGATCCCGTTCTTCATGTCCCCGCAGGACGGGACCCGGTTGTTCATGGCGGGTCTCTGGTCGGTCTGGCACGACAGGACGGGCGGTGCCACTTCAGATGGGGACGGTTCCGATCGGGACACGTCGACTCAGGCGCCGCCGCTGCTCAGTTGCTCGATCCTCACCACCGACGCGGTCGGCGAACTGCGGGATGTCCACGACCGTATGCCGTTGATCATGCCGTACGACAACTGGGATGCATGGCTGGATCCCGACCACCGGGCGCCCGACGACCTGTTCGCGCCACCCGCCCCGGCCATCGTCGATGCCATCGCGATCCGCGAGGTCGCTCCCCTGGTGAACCGCGTCGCCAACAACGGGCCGGAACTGCTCAACCCGTTGTGACGAAGGCCGACTCTCCTAGCTGAATGCGTAGTCCTGCAGTGGGAACGAGTCCATCTCCCGTAGGGTCCGCAGCGTCGATGCCGGGCGCAGCAGGGTCGCCTCGCCGTGCTGGTTGAAGTAGTAGCTACGCGACCCGGCGCAGTTCCCGTTGTAGAACACCGACGACTGGAGGCGGTCGGTGACCTCGTCGAGGAACGCGTCGTTGGCCGACTCGGTGACCTCGAAGGTGTCCTGCCCGCGTCGTCGGAGCTCGGCGAAGAGACGCGCGATGTGCTTCATCTGCCCCTCGATGGTCGTGAAGTACGACAACCCGCTGTAGGAGTAGGGACTGTTGAGCGACAAGAAGTTCGGGAACTTGGGGACCGTGACACCCTCGTAGGCCTGGAAGCGCCCCTCGCGCCAGAACTTTCCGAGGTCGCGACCCTCGCGGCCCACGACCTGGAAGGCCGGGAAGTTGACGTCCCACAGATTGAACCCGGTGGCGAGGACGAGGGTGTCGATCTCGGTCCGGGTGCCGTCGGCGGCGAGGATCGTATCGGCCTCGAGCCGGGCGATGCCGCTCGTCTCGAGAGTCACGTGGGGTCGCGCGAAGCTGGCGAAGTAGGTGTTGGAGAACGTCGGCCGCTTGCACCCGAAGTCGTAGTCGGGGGTCAGCTTCCGACGCAGTTCGGGATCGGCGATCTGCGACCGCAGATGCGCTTTCGCGAGTCCGGCGGCCACCTTGTTGCCCGGTTTGACCTGCTTGTAGTGCAGCACACCGAACACCATCAGGAGTTCGAGCAGCGACGAATTGACCACGCGGGCAATCCGTTGCGTGAGCGGGATGCGACGGAACAACTGCCGGACCGCGGGCGGGATCGCGAAGTCGACTTTCGGCACCACCCAGATCGGCGTCCGCTGGAACACCGTCAGGGCGTCGGCGCGTTCGGCGATCTCCGGGATCAGCTGGACCGCGGTCGCACCCGTCCCTATCACGGCGACCTTCTTGCCGGTGAAGTCGAACCCGTCCTGCCAGTCGGCGGTGTGCAGAATCGTGCCCGCGAAGTCCTTGATCCCCGGGAAGTCCGGGATGTGCGGTTGCGACAGGAAGCCCGTCGCGGTCACGAGGTAGCGCGCCGTGCGCTCGGCTCCGTCAGCGGTCCGCACACGCCACAACCGGTCCTGGTCGTCCCAGACCGCCGATTCGACGAGCGTCCCGAACTCCATGTGTCGCCTGAGGTCGTACTTGGCGGCAACGTGTTCGGCGTAACGCTTCAGCTCGCTGCCCGGCGCGAACAACCGTGACCAGTCCGGGTTGGGCTCGAACGAGTAGGAGTAGGTGACCGAGGCGATGTCCACGGCGAGACCCGGGTAATGGTTGACGTGCCACGTCCCACCCAGATCGTTCTCGCGTTCGAGGATCGCGATGCTGTCGATCCCCTGCCGCCTGAACTCGATGGCCGCACCCATCCCGCCGAAACCGGCACCCACGATCACCACGTCGACGTCAGGTCGCATACCAACACCCCGAATTCCCGGTTCGATAACTGTTACGGAGAGTTACTGTAACTCAGCACACAGGGATGGGCCAGAGGCTCGTCGCACCTCGGCGGTAGCGTGACATCTGCCATGCCAGACAGTACGAATTCCCCCGCCGCACGAGCCGGCACCGGCGCGTCCTTCGCGGCCGCGGTCTATGCCTTCACCGTCATCATGCTCGGCACGACGCTGCCGACGCCGCTCTATTCGATCTATGCCGAGGAACTCGGGTTCGGCGTCACCACGACAACGGTGATCTTCGCCGTCTACGCCGCCGGCGTCATCGCCGCCCTCATCGGCTTCGGCCGCTGGTCCGATGTGGTCGGCCGACGCAAACTGCTCATCGCCGGGGCCGTGCTGTCCGTGGTCAGCGCGGTGGTGTTCCTGACCGCGGGGCCGGTGTGGCAGCTGCTCGTCGGACGTGTCCTCTCGGGCCTGTCGGCGGGCATCTACGCCGGCGCGGCGACCACCGCGGTCATCGAGCTGGCCCCCGCATCGTGGCGCGGACGTGCCCCCGCCGTCGCCACCGCCGCCAACATCGGTGGCCTCGGACTCGGACCGCTGATCGCCGGCGTCCTCGCGGAGTATGCCCCCGCTCCGCTGCGCACACCGTTCGTCGTCGACCTCGCGCTCCTGGCACTCGTGTTCGTGGGCATCTGGCGGCTACAGGAGACGGTCGACATCCGACCCGGCGCCCGGCTCGGCGTCCAGCGACTGTCGGTCCCCGCCGACATCCGGGGCGTCTTCCTGCGTGCGGCGATCGCCGCCTTCGCGGGATTCGCGGTGATGGGCACGTTCACCGGCGTCATGCCGTCGTTCGTGACGAACATCCTCGGGATCGACAACCACGCCTTCACCGGGTTCCTGGTGTTCGTGCTGTTCGCGTCCTCGGCGCTGACCCAGATCGTGGTCCGCCGGATGCCCACCGAGCCCGCACTGATCGCCGGGTGCGCCATCCTGATCGCGGGGACGGGCGTGTCCATTCTCGGGCTCGTCGCCGCATCGACGGCGGCATTGCTCGTCGGCGCGGTCATCTGCGGTGTGGGTCAGGGCATGTCGTTCAGCAAGGGACTGGCGTCGGTGGTCGCGGCGAGCCCGGCCGGTCGCAAGGCCGAGGTCACCTCGACCTACTTCGTCGTCGCCTACGTCGCCATCTCGATCCCCATCGTCGGACAGGGCGTGACCGCCCAGTCCTGGGGGCTTCGACCGGCGGGCATCGCCTTCAACATCGGGGTGGCGGTGCTCGCCCTGCTCGCCCTCGTCCTGACGATCGTGGCGGTCAGGAACCTGGAACGCCCGACTCGTTGAGCACCGACACCAGCCGGCGGAATCGCTCGCTGCTGACCAGATCTTCGACGAGCACGACGTCGCCGTCGGCATTGGCCAGGGGGATGCACCAGTTCGGGTACTGCGAGCTGTCGGTCCCCGGCTGGTTCTGAATCCTTCTCTCCCCCACCGCATCGACCAGCGCGACGCTCAGCAGCACCGACGGGCTGCGCGCGATGAGCGCGTACAGGGCATTGACAACCTTCGGATCGGTGAGCGGGGTGTCCCGCGCCAGCAGCCCTCGCTCGTAGGCGAGTTCCAGGACGGCGTCGCGCTCACGGGCGTCACGGGCCCGCTCGGCGTCCTCACCCGAGGCCAACAGGCCCAGGCGCGAGCGCAGCGCGATGTGGTCGCCGGCGAGATAGCCGACCGTCGGGGGCAGGTCGTGGGTGGTCACCGAGGTCAGACACAACTCCCGGTACTCCTCGGGTGGGACGGCGGCGTCGGGCCCCTGTTCGAACCAGAGGATCGACGTCCCGAGAATGCCGCGCTCACGCAGCGTGTCCTGGACCGAGGGTTCGAACACCCCGAGATCCTCGCCGACGACCACGGCGTCGGCACGCTGCGCCTCCAGCGCGAGGATGCCGATCATGGCCTCGCTGTCGTAACGGACGTACGTCCCGCCCGCCGGGCCGACCCCGTCGGGAATCCACCACAGTCGGAAGAGTCCGAGGATGTGGTCGACCCGCACTCCGCCCGCGTGCCGCAAGACGGTGCGGATCATGTCCCGGTAGGGCTCGTATCCCGCCTCGGCGAGACGGCGCGGATGCCACGGTGGCTGATCCCAGTCCTGCCCCTGCTGATTGAATCCGTCCGGCGGCGCCCCGACGGTGGCGCCGGTGGCCAGGACATCGCCGAGCGCCCACGCATCGGCGCTGTGACGGGCGACGCCGACCGCGAGGTCGGCCATCACCCCGATCGCCATCCCGGAGGACGTCGCCGCATGTGCCGCGGTCTCGAGTTGTTCGTCACAGATCCACTGCAACCACATGTGGAAGTCGATGCGCCGCGCAAGTTTTGCGCGCTTCTTCTTCATGTACGCGGGGTCGGCGAACTTGGTGTGCCACCGCGGATCGTCGGCGTCGTAGCGTTCGGCGAGCGCACACCACGTCGCGAATCGCTTCAGTCCCTTGCCCTCTCGACGCCGGAATGCGCGATATGCAGACTTACGCGACGGATCGAGCGGGACATCGTAGATCAGCTCGAGTGCGTCCATCTTCGCGCGGAAGGACTTGTTGCGCTTGATCTTGTCGGTCGCGGTGTTCTCCGCCAGGAAGCCGCGGCCGAGTTTGCGTACCCATTTGCGCTGCGACTTGGACAGCCCGTCCAGTTCGGGGATGTCGGTGATCCGGATGTAGAGGGGGTTGACGAAGCGACGCGTCACCGGCAGGTAGGGGGACGCCTCGATGGGCGCCTGCGGCTGTGCAGCGTGGAGTGGATTGACCTGGACGAAGTCCGCACCGTACGCACTTCCGGCGACCTCGCAGATACCGGTCAGGTCCGCGAAATCGCCGACACCCCAGGAATCCGCCGAGCGGATGGAGTACAGCTGCGCCGCGAGGCCCCAGCGCTTGCGGCCGGTCAACCGGTCGGCGGTGTGCAGGCGTCGGGGGGTCACGATCAGCGGTGCGCTCGACGCTGTCGAGTCGTCGAGGTCGAGAGCCTTGATCTGGTGGTAGCCGGGCGCCAGGTCGTCGGGCACGGCGAACGTCGCCCGACCGACCAGGACTCCGTCGACCTCTCGCGGGTCGACCCAGGCATCGAGTTGCCGCGCGGGCACGTCGTCGCCGTCCTCGGTGACGATCCAGACCTTGACCAGGTGACCATGCGGCACATGCACGACGAAGGTGTTGCCGCCCCCTTCGGTCACGACGGTGACGGCGGGAGTGAACTCGCGCCAGGGCTGCTCGTCGATCTCGCGGATCGAGTCCTCGATCTCGGCCGCGGACCCGGCGGGGACGTCGAGTGCGCCGAGGACCGCGATCAGCGTCTGGGGTTCGACCTCGTGTGTCTGCTCACCCCATCCGACGTAGCTGGTGGCGACGCCGTAACGCTGTGCCAGTTCGGTCAACCGATCGGGGTTCACATCAGCCACTCGTGCATGGTCTCAGGATTTCGGTCCGCGCGCCGTGTTCGCCACACCGGCCGCTCAGGCGAACAGCACGCCGGGGTTGAGTACGCCCCTCGGGTCGAGCGCGCCCTTGATGGCACGCATCGTGGCGAGGTCCGCGGCCTCGCGACCAAGATGCGTCCAGGCGACCTTGGCGCGGCCGATGCCGTGTTCGGCGGAGATGCTGCCTCCGTGGGCGGTGACGATCCCGAAGACCCGATCGGTGAGGTCGTCGACACGGTCGGGCGGGACATCGAGCAGGTTGACGTGGATGTTGCCATCGCCCACATGTCCGAAAAGCACAGGCCGGCATGGCGAATCGTTCCTGTCGCCCACAGCGCCCAACTCGTCGAACACCTCTGCCAGGGCACGGATGGGCACGGAGATGTCGAGTTTCACCACCGGCGTCACACTGGATCTGGCGATCGTCTCGGTGTGCGCCTCGCGCGCACCCCACAAAGCACGGGCGGGGCCCGGCTCGAGCACCGCATCGATCAGGCCCCCGGCGCCCTGCAGCAGCTCGACGGCCGCCGACTCGACGTCGCCGGGACCGGACACCTCGAGCAGGACGTAGAAGGGACCGGATGCCGCCGTGGGACGACGGTGACCGTGTGCGGCCACGAGCGCGATGCCCGCCTCGGTCATCAGCTCCGCGGCCTCGACGGTGAGGCCTCTCGACGCCGCCGTACCGATGAGCTCGACCGCGTCGGCGACACGGTCGATCGCCGCGACCGCCACGATCGACGCCCGAGGTGGCACGACGAGCCGGAACAGAACGCGGGTGATCACCGCGAGTGTTCCCTCGCTGCCGGTCAGCAACCCGGGAAGGTCATATCCCACATTGTCTTTGACGAGCGACGTCCAGCGCCGCAGAATGCGGCCGTCGGCCAGCACCGCCTCGATGCCGAGTACCTGGGCCCGGGTGTTGCCACGCCGGATCATGCGGATGCCGCCGGCGTTCGTCGCGACCACACCACCCGCGGTGGCACTGTGCCGGGACGCGAGGTCGACGCCGAACGCCAGCCCGACCGCGCCGGCCCGGGCATCGATCGCCTCGACGGTCGCGCCGGCCTGGACGCCAACACATCGGCCGATGACGTCCACGTCGTCGATGTCGGTCATCCGCGCGGTCGAGATGACGATCCGCGGACGAGATCCCGCGCGGTCCGACGGCGGTACGGAGCCGCCCACCAGACCCGTGTTGCCGCCCTGGGCGCAGATCTCCGCGTCGACCTCGGCGCATTCGACGACGGCCCGGGACACCTCGTCGGTTGTGCGCGGCCGGAGGACGGCGTCGGCCTGACCCCGATGACGGCCGGTCCAGTCGATCAGGAATCCCGCCATGGCATCGGGGTCGGTGACGACGTGTGCGTCACCGACGATGTGCCGCAGCCGGGACAGGAGTCGGTCGAGCCCGGGCCGCCGGCCCGCGTCCGCCGCGGGTCCGAGTCCGGGTCCGATGTCGATTCCGTCAGGCCCGGGCGACGGCATCGGGGATCGGGGTGTCACCGTCGTTGAACTCGATGACCTTGTGCGCGGTCTCCGGACGCGCGAGTACCTCCGCCGCCACCTGGGCCACGTTGTCACGACTCACCTCGTCGCCCTCGGTGCGGTCGCCCCCGAGCGAGACCTTGCCGCTGCCCTCGTCGTCGGTGAGACGGCTCGGCCCGAGGATCGTCCACTGCAGGTCCGTGGATCTGAGATAGGTGTCTGCGGCCGCCTTGGCCTCCGCGTACGCGTGGAACGAGTTGTCTTCGGGGACCCCGTGATCCGGCCCCGCACCGAAGTAGGACACCATCACGTACCGGTGCACACCGGCCCGGACCGCGGCGTCCATCGAACGGATGGCCGCGTCCCGGTCGACGCTGTAGGTCCGCGCCTGGTCACCGCCACCCGCGCCGGCCGACCACACGACGGCGTCGTGTTCGGAGATCGCGGTCGCGATCCCGGTGGTGTCGAGCGTCTCGATGTCGGCGACCACGGGCACCGCACCGGTCGCGGCGACGTCGGCCGCGTGTTCAGGGTTTCGGATGATCGAGGTCACCTGGTCGCCGCGGGCGGCCAGGATCGTCGCCAACCGCAACGCGATCTTGCCGTGTCCGCCGATGATCGCCACTCGAGTCACTGGATGCTCACTTTCGTCTGGTCACTTGGGGGTCGCTCGGTCTCCACCCAACGTACGCACACGTCAGGGGACCCAGCTCGGACACGACTCCGCCCCGGTCCGACACACTCGTGCGAGTGTGCCGGACCGGGGCGGAGAGAACGAGCTGTCAGACGCGGGTTCGACGACCGCGACCGGTCACCAATCCGACGAGGAACAGCAAGATGCATGCACCGGCGAGACAGGTGATGAAGCTGAAGATCCAGCCGGCACCCTCCACGTCGACGCCGAACAGTTTCAGCAGCCAGCCTCCGAGCAGACCGCCGATGACCCCGACCACGATGTTGAGGATGATCCCCTGCTGCGCATCGGTCTTCATGATCTTGCTGGCGATCCAGCCGGCCAGTCCACCGATGATGATCCACGCGATGATGCCAATTCCCAGCATGTCTGCCTCCTAGGGTCGTCATTGATCCGTTGTGCGAATCGTCGAATCCCCCCGACCACGGATCGTTCGACTCGCTACACAGCGGAAGCTACCCAGAAGGCGGGGTCTTCACACATATCCGTCGAAACCGTGTACACATCGACACCGTGACCGTGACCCCAGCGAGATCAGCAGCGAACTCTGGACGCTCGAGCAGCAGGTCAGGGGCAGGTCACCTTGATCTCGTAGGCCTTCGTCACCTGCTGGGTGGGGTTGGCGAGATCGATACCCGACGCCTCACCCGAGACCGTGTAGGTGTCACCGTCCTTGGTCACCTCGGCGCTGCCCTGCCCGGCACCCTTCTGGTAGCCGAGGGTCACCCCGTCGAGAGAGCCCAGCCCCACCGATTCCACCTCGGGTGAGTCGCCGGAGGTGAGCACCACGCCGATCCCCGAGCCCGAACCGGAACCGATGCCGATCGTGACCTTGCCCGCGGTGTCGGTGCAGCCGACCGTCTTGTCGGACAGTTCCAGCTCCTTGCCGTCGACGGTCACCGAGGCCTCGGCGTCGGTGCTTCCCGACGATGACGAGTCGTCGGAACCGCACGCGGTGAGTGCGACGGCCACTGCCGCCGCGCCGAGGATCGAAGTGATGTGCACCTTGCGCATGATGGGCGCTCCTGTGGAGTCGTGGAGGGCGCCGCCGGTCGGCGGCTGAGATGAATTTAGATGCTCGACCTGCGCTTGGGCGTCGGTCGTGTGAATGGGATCGGGAACTTCGGGCGGTGGCGGATCGTCCGACCTCACGCCGGGGCGGCGAGCTTGGCCTCGGCCTCGACCATGACGGCGCGGGTCAGATCCCGGAACTGATCGAAGTGGCCGTGGTATCCGTACTTCGCGCGCAGGCTCGGCCAGGCCGCGAAGTCGGCAGCCGCACCGATCGCGTTGGACTCATGCAGGTACGCCGGCAGCACGTTCTGGATCGTGGGGTCCCGCCGCAGACGACGAACCGTGTCCTGGTGCAGCGTCGACGCCGGGCGGTACTTCGAGATCACGACGCCGAGTTCGACGATCTCGCGACCTAGTTCGGCGCCGAACTCCGCGACCTGCCGCTGTATGTGGGGAATCGCGTAGGTGGACAGCACGTCCGGAATGGTCGGGATCAGGTAGCCGCCGGCCATCGCCAGCCCGTTCAGGCTGAACGGGCCCACGTTCGGCGGACAGTCGAGCAGTACGTAGTCGTAGTCGTCGATGATCGGGGGCGAGCGCGGAGCGCAGGGCCTCGACGCCGGCCAGATGATCGTCGGCGGCCACCCGATATGCGCTGAGTTCCTCGGCGAGGTCGATCAGGTCCAGCGACGAGGGAAGCAGATCGATCCCGGCCAGACCGTCGACCGAGGACACGTCGCGCTGGACGCTGTGTTCCAGATCGAACGACCGGGTGCCGTCGAGCACGTCGGCGAACAGGGCTGCGACGGTGTGGCGTCGCCCGTTGCACACGGCCCACCGCTCCTGGCCGATCATCATCGTCGTCAGATTGGTCTGGGCGTCGAGGTCGACCAGGAGCACCCTCTTGCCGTGGACCCCGGCGAGGAAAGCCGCCAGACCGGCCGTGAGCGTGGTCTTCCCGACCCCGCCCTTGAGGCTGATGGTCGCGATCACCGTCGGCATGGGTCCCCGGTCTGTTCGGTCGGCCTGCGTCGGGGTCAGACTACCGAGCCCACGCCGACCCCACCGCTCATTGCCGCCAGATCTCGGCGGCCCGGAACAGCTCGGAAATCACCGATTCTGCAGTCCTCATTCTGCCGATATGCCGGAAATCTGCCAGAATGTCCGTGCCGACCTTCGGCGAACAAAGACGAATAGACTCGGTCGGCTCGATTCCGGATACATTTTCTCGGTATTCGTCTCGAATTCACGCTGTCGGCCGACACAGAATCTCGGACAATGCCGTCGACCCCCTCGCGGGGAAAGGACAATCGTATGAAGACCCGATTCCGTAGGATCTCCGCCGGCGTGGCGTTCGGTGCCGCCGCGATCGCCGGGGCGGCCCTCGCACCTGCGGCATCGGCCGCGCCCACCGACGTCACCGCGTCCCCCACGGTGTCCGGGAACACCGTATCGCTGACGGTCACGAACAACGCCGCCAAGCGTATCGGGTGCGAGATCTTCGGCGTTCGCGCAGGTGACGCTCCGTCGCAGGTGGTGTTCGGCTACCAGACACCGGAGGAGCTCGGCGCGCTCATCTCCCCCGGCTCCTCGAAGTCGGTGCCCCTGCGCATCTCTCAGGGCACGCCTCCCGCGCCGACCGGCTCGACCACGATCCCCGACGGGACCTATGACGTCTACTGGGGATGCACGACGATCACCCTGCCGCCGGGCACCCGCGCGAACGAACAGTTCTGGGGCACCAATCCCCCGCTCACCGCAATGACGCCGACCGCGGATCCCATCCGTGTGACGGTTCCGGGCGGCGAGACGACAACTCCCGCCCCGAAGCCGGAGAATCCCTCCATTCCCGATCTGCCGAGCATTCCCGGGCTTCCGCCCATTCCGCAGATCCCCGGAGTGGAATTGCCCGAGGAGATCTGCGCGATCTCGTCGTGCGCACCCGTCCGCTGACGGACATCGAACACACCGGCCGAGAGCCGGCCTCACAACCACCCCGGCACTGCGCCATCAGCGGCACCTCGGCGACACAAAGTCGCCGGGCACCGCCCCGAGGGCGCATGCGCGGGGTGGTTTTTCGAGTCGATGAGACCCCGGTTCCGACGCCGCTCGTCGGACCGAGACATCCGGTTTGACCGATCGGCTTCCGATACCCGGGTGAGGTTGTGCATACTTCGACCATGACAACACGCGATGGCGCGCCTTTGCAGCTGGCCGCCGAGGGCGGCGGGGCGGCGCTCGACCAGGTTTTCCTCATGTCCGCGGTGGCCGCCGTCGTGTCGATCGGTCTGCTCTGGATCGGCTACCTGCACCGCGCGCGGAAGATCACGTGGCTGACCACCCTGTCGGAGTGGGCCGCGCGCCGCGTGAACCGCCCACCATGGGCTGCGCTGCCGATCTTCCTGTTCACCAGCACGATCATCTGCGCCCTGTTCGGTTTCCTCTGGGACGTCAGCCTGCACATCGGTGACGGCCGCGACGAGGGGCCGCTGGCCAACCCCGCGCATTACTTCATCCTGGTGGGCCTGTTCCTGCTGTTCATCTCCGGCATGCTGTCGGTGTTCCTGCCCTTCGAGAAGCCGGGCCGCTCGGCGGTCCGGATCACCCGCCACTGGTACGCCCCGGTCGGTGGAATTCTGTTGGCCGGCTGCGGCTTCTACGCACTGCTCGGCTTCCCCCTGGACGACGTCTGGCACCGCATCTTCGGTCAGGACGTCACCCTGTGGGGTCCGACGCATCTGATGCTCATCGGCGGGGCGGGTCTGTCACTGATCGCGGTCGTGATCCTCGATCGTGAGGGCCGTGCCGCGATGGGTCCCGACGCACCGGAGGACGGGCGGATGCAGTGGCTCGTCCGATGCCTCGCCTTCGGCGGTCTCGTCATCGGCATGTCGGTCTTCCAGATCGAATACGACTTCGGCGTCGAGCAGTTCCGCCTCGTGCTGCAGCCCATGATGATCGCCGGCGCGGGGGCGTTCGCGCTCGTCGCCGCACGGATCACCCTCGGGCCGGGCAGCGCGCTCATCGCCGCGGTGTTCGCGATCCTGCTCCGCGGCGTGGTCGCGGTCGTCGTCGGCCCCGCGCTCGGCGCGCCGATCAACGTGTTCCCGCTCTACCTGGGCGCGGCAGTGGTCATCGAACTGCTCGCCCTGACCCCGCTGCTCAAACGGCGAGTGCTCTTCGGCGCCGTCGCCGGTCTCGGTGTGGCGACGCTCGGACTCTGGATCGAGTCGTGGTGGATCGCCGCGGCATACCCGTTCCCCTGGGTCACGGGCATGTGGGGAGAAGCGCTGGCGATGGCCATCCCGGTGGGCGTCGTCGCCGGCCTGTGCGGCGGATTGCTCGGCATCGTCTCGGTCGGTGAGCGACTGCCCCGACGCTGGATCAGCGTCACCGCGGTCGTGCTGTCGGTGGTCGTGATCGGCGGTGCCGTCGCGAACGGCCTGCGTGTGTCCGTGCCCGCGGAGACGACCGCTCGGGTTGTCCTGACACCGGCGGGACCCAACGAAGCCGCCGACCAGAACGTCACCGCCGACGTCTATCTCGACCCGGCCGACGCAGTCGGCGGCGACCCCGAGTGGGTCACCTTGATGTCGTGGCAGGGCGGGATCGACAACGACCGCGGCATCGTCATCGATCGGCTGGATCGCTTGGGCCCCAACCACTTCCGCTCCACCGAACCGATGCCGGTGTCGGGTTCGTGGAAGACCATCCTGCGCGTGCAGGACGGCACCACCATGGCCGGTGTGCCGGTGTACCTTCCGGCGGATCCCGCGATCGGCGCGGAAGGTGAACCCGCGCAGCAGACCTCGACGAAACCGTTCGTCGCGGAGATCTCGATCCTGCAGCGTGAGCGCACCTTCGACTACCCGTCGTGGCTGTTCGGCGCCGCCGCCCTGGTGGTGCTCGTGTGTTCACTGTTGCTCATCGCCGCACTGTCCTGGGGAGCCGGGCGGATCAATGCCCGCGAGGCGACCGCCGGCGCGCGGGAGCCCGAGTTGCAGCCACAGCCGTGACCGTCGGCCCTTCACCGGAACCGAGCGTCGTCGAGCTGGCGACCCATCCACTGATCCTCGCCCTGCCCGCGGTGATTCCGGCCTTCCTACTGGTCGGTGTCATCGTCGTGATCGCGATCGCCGACCGCCGGCGCGGGGACGACGAGGACGACGACGAGGACGCAGCCGAGGACCGGGACGAGACTCCCGATCCTGCCGCAGCGTCCACCACCGACCCATCGATCCGAGACGAGGCCGATGACCCCGAGCGCGAGACCGACTGACACCCTTCTCGCCCATGGGCTCGGGGGTTCGGAGTTCCTGCCGGTCCCGCTGACCGCGGTGTTGATCGGTGGCGCATGGGCGTTGACCATTTCCTTCGCGGTCTTCGCCTTCGCCTGGCGCACCCCGCGATACGGCCGACCCGAGGCCGGCCGGGCTCTACCCGACTGGGTCACGACGGCCGTGGACAACCGGTGGGTCCGCGGCGTGATCTCGGCGGCGGCACTGGTCCTGACGCTGTGGCTCATCGTCGCGGCGCTCGGTCCGGACACCGACGACAACCCGCTCACCGGGGCGTTCTACGTGCTCCTGTGGGTCGGCATGATCGTGCTGTCCGCACTCATCGGACCGGTGTGGCGACTGCTGTCACCGATCCGCACCGTCCTCCGGGTGGCACGTGGGGTCTTCGGTCCCGGCGTCGTCGGCCTCCGGGACTATCCCCGACGCCTCGGCTGGTGGCCGGCCGCGTTCGGATTGTTCGCCTTCGTCTGGCTGGAACTCGCCTCACCGGAACCGAGTTCGGTGTCGTGGGTGCGGGTCTGGCTGCTGTGCTACGTCTTGATCACCGTGGTGGGTGCCATCGTCTGCGGGCTGCGATGGACCGAGAACGCGGACCCGTTCGCGGTCTACAGCACCGTCGCGTCGCGACTCGCCCCGTTCGCTCGGACCACCGATGGACGCGTGATGCTGCGCAGCCCGATGAACTCGCTGACCACACTGCCGGTTCTGCCCGGCAGTGTCGCGGTTCTCGCGATCCTGTTGGGCTCCACCGCTTTCGACAGTTTCTCGGCGTTTCCGATGTGGCAAGACATCGTCGCCGACAGCTCCGGTGACGATCGAGCGATCGCCACCGGGGTCAACACGGCCGGGCTGCTGGTGTTCATCGGCATCGTGGCGGTGACCTTCTGGTCGGCCGCACGCGCGGTCGGCGGCGTGAAGCGTGATCTCCGGCGACAACTCCCGGGACTGATGGCGCACTCGCTCGTCCCGATCGTCATCGGCTACATCCTCGCGCACTACCTGCAGTCGCTCGTCGAACAGGGTCAGGAGGCCGTTCTCGCACTGGCCGATCCGTTGGACCGGGGCTGGAATGTGCTGTGGCTCGGCGACGCTCACCCCGTGTACGTGATGTCGGATCATCCGACGGTGACCGTGACGCTCAAGGTGGCGTTCGTCCTCGGCGGACACATGATGGGGGTGGCGGCCGCGCACGACGCCTCGCTGCGACTCCTCCCCCGCCGGCACCAGCTGACCGGGCAGCTCACCATGATGGTGACGATGGTCTTCTACACGTTCCTCGGGCTGTATCTGCTGTTCGGGGGCTAGTATCCGCGCACCGGGCCAGGGCTGGTCGGGCGCGGACGGGACCTGAATCCCGTTGCGATGCATCCCGGTTCCCGAGACAGACCGCGTCGCGATCCTCGACGGGGTGGTCGAAGCGCATCGCTCAGTAGGTGGTCGGCGGCGTGCCCTTCTTGTTCGAGCGGAACAGCATGTAGCCGCCGTAGAGGGCGAGTGCGACGAGGGCGATCCAGAACAGACCCTCGAGCAGCGGGCCGAGGACGGCCAGTGCGATCAACGCGATCGCGATGATGCCGAGGACCTTCCAGAAGGTCATACCGGATGTGGTGTTGGTGGATGTGCTCATGAGACCAGTCTCCGCCGCTGTCGGCCCGAAAGCGACACCCGACGCCACATCTGGGGCGAACTTCAGGGACTTCCCTGAGGCGTCCCCTATCGGCGGAACCACGCCCGTTCGTCGCCGCTGAGCGCCTTGTCGATCCGCAGACGAGAGGTGTCGCTGAGGTTCTCGGGCAGGGCATCGGGATCGAACCACGCCGCGTCGGAGTTCTCGTCGTCGGCGGCGCGCGGCTGTCCGTCGACGTGGCGGGCGAGGAAGCAGACGTCGAGGTAGCGGGTCTGGTCACCGTTCGGATAGGTGATGAGCGGGGTGACGTCGACGCTGGTCAACCGGATGATCTCGGCGGTGACGGCCGTCTCCTCGGTGACCTCGCGCAGTGCTGCGTGAGCCGGTTCCTCACCCGGCTCGAGGACACCGGACACGACGGCCCACTGCCCGTTGTCGACACGTCGGGTGAGCAGGATCCGCCCGGCATCGTCGAGGACGACGACGCTGACGCCGGACAGCCACAGCTCACGGTGACCCAGCTGGGCCCGCAGATCGCGGATGAATTCGGGAATCGGCACCCTCACATCCTGCACGGCCGCGCGCACCCTCGCCGGGGTGGTGTCGTGTGGGAGGCGTCGCGGGCCGCGTTTCGTCGAACGCGCACAATGACAGTCATGAAGATCTCCCGACGCGCCGAAGGGATCGCCCCGTTCTACGCGATGGAGTTCGCGAAGAAGGCCGCCGAACTCGAGGCGCAGGGCCACGCGGTCGTGCGGCTGAACATCGGCGAACCCGACTTCGGACCGCCGCCGGCAGTACTCGCCGCGGCGCGGGAGGCCTCCGACGGGCGCCCGCTGGCCTACACCGGCGCGATCGGTCTCCCTGAACTGCGAACGGCGATCGCGGAATTCTACGGCCAGCACTTCGGCGCCTCGGTCGATCCGTCGCGGGTCGCGGTCACCTCGGGCGCGTCGGCCGCGCTGCTCATGGCCTGCGCGGCGCTCGTCGATCCCGATGACGAGGTCCTGATCGGCGACCCGTCGTATCCCTGCAATCGCCAGTTCGCCCACGCTTTCGGGGCACGTGTCACCCTCCTGCCGACGACGCCTGCGAGTCGGTTCCAGCTCACCTCCGCCGAGGTCGACGCCGCGTGGAACGCCGACACCCGCGGGGTCATCGTCGCCACACCGTCGAATCCCACGGGCACCTCGATGCCCCACGACGAACTCGTCACGATGTGCGACCTGGTGGCAGATCGCGGGGGCTGGTCGATCGTCGACGAGATCTATCTCGGATTGTCCGACCCGGAACCCGACGGGCGTCCGCCGCGCAGCATCCTGGCCGCGGACACGCCCGGTGTCGCCGAGACCGTCGTCATCAACAGCTTCTCCAAGTACTTCGGCATGACCGGATGGCGGCTGGGCTGGTGCATCGTGCCGGATGACATGGTGCCGGTCCTCGAGCGACTGGCCCAGAACTTCTACGTCTGCCCGCCGACCCCGTCCCAGCACGCCGCCCTCGCATGCTTCACCCCCGAGTCGCTGGCGGTGGCCGAGCGCAATCGTCGGGAGTTCGTCCGCCGCCGCACTCTGGTCGTCGACGGGCTGGCCGCCATCGGCCTCGACGTCCCGGTGATCCCTGATGGGGCCTTCTATGTCTACCTCGATGTCAGCGCCACCGGGATGACGTCGGCGGAGTTCTGCGACCGCGCGCTCGCCGAGGCCCACGTCGCGATGACCCCCGGCAAGGATTTCGGTGTCGACGGCGCCGATCGCTACGTGCGGCTGTCCTACGCGGCCTCCACCGACGACCTCACGCTGGCGATCGACCGCCTCGCCACCTTTCTCGGCACCCGGCCCTGACACCCACCACCCACCCACAGACAGCATCGGAGTCCCCTCATGAGCTCTGTCCCCGCCGATCGACTGCCCCCGCGACGGATCGACACCGATCGCCTCACCGCCGAGGCAGGACGCGTCCTCGACGAGTGGGTGCAGGGTGAACGCCGTGTGCCGGGCATCGTCGCCGGGGTCACGACTCCCGAGCGGACCGTGTTCCTGGACGCATCGGGCGTCCGGGCGCTCGACGACGAGCAGCCGATGACCGTCGACTCGGTGTTCGGGATCTTCTCGGCCACGAAGGCGATCACCGCGACCGTGGCGCTGCAGCTCGCCGAGGAGGGCGCCCTCGACCTCCACGCCCCCGCACGGTCCTATGTGCCCGACATCGGTGAGCTGCAGGTGATCGACGGTTTCGATGACGACGGCGGCCTTCTTCTGCGCCCACCCGCCGCCGATCTCACGACCCACCAGTTGCTCACGCACACTGCAGGTTTCGGCTATGACTTCTTCAACGAGACCTACCGACGGCTGACCGCCGACCACGGCGTGCCCGCCGTCGCGACAGCCACCAGGGCGTCGTTGCGCACCCCGCTGTTGTTCGACCCCGGCACCGAGTGGGAGTACGGCTCCGGACTCGACTGGGCCGGACTTGTCATCGAGGCCGTCGCCGGGCGTCGTCTCCGCGACGTGATGGACGATCGGGTTCTCACGCCACTGGGCATGTCCGACACCGGATTCGCGCTCTCCGACGACGCCCGGCGCAGACGGGCTACCCTCCACATGCGCAAACGCGGTGAGCTCGTGCCCAATCACCGTTGGGCACAACCCACCGATCCCGAGATCGACATGGGCGGGCAAGGCCTGTACTCGACCGTTCCGGATTACCTCCGATTCCTCCGGATGTGGTTGCGGGGCGGTCGTTCCGACACCGGACAGCAGATCCTGCGTCCCGACACCGTCGAGATCGCCTTGCGCAACCAGATCGGGGACCTCGCCGTGCGCCGCCTGCCCGGCGTGATCCCACCGTTGAGTCATGACGTCGAATTCTTCTCGGGCACACCGAAATCGTGGTCGTACCCGTTCATGGTCAACGACGCCGACGCGCCGACCGGCCGACCGGCCGGGTCGCAGTCCTGGGCGGGATTGGCCAACCTCTACTACTGGATCGACCCGCACAACGGCGTCGGCGGATTCTGGGCGTCGCAGGTCTTCCCCTTCTTCGACCCCGCCGCGGTCGACGGGTATCTCGCCTTCGAGGCGGCCACCTACCGGGCCCTGGCGGACTAGCGGAACACCCTGCCGGAAACCGCCCGTCACAGCAGCACCGGTGACGCATCGTCGACGGTGCTGCTGTGACGGGCGGTTTTCGGGGGCTGTTCCGGGGACGGCGCGGGAGTTCGGCCGCGTCCCCCAGAGTTCTGGGAGGTGTCGCGTCCAGAACTCTGGCCGGCGCATTTCCCGCGTTCGAGGGATGGCGGGAACAAAAGGGAGTCAGCCACTCTGAGTCCCATGAACGCCGCCCCGATCCCCGAAGGAAACACCGTGTCCATCACCTCCGAACCCGTCGGCTCCACCGACTTCGACGCCCTGCTGTCGGCGGTCGCCGGCCCCGTACTCACCCCCGCCGACGAGGGCTACACCGCCGAACTGGCCGGGTTCAACCTGGCCGCGATACCGGCCGCACAGGTCGTCGTCGGCGCCACCGGAGCCGCCGACGTCGCTGCCGCCGTGCGGTATGCCCGCTCCGAAGGGCTCCGTGTCGGTGTGCGCGCCACCGGCCACGGAATGCCGATCGAGGGGCGCGGCACGCTCGTCGTGACGACCTCACGCATGACCGCGGTCGAGGTGGACCCGGTGGCGAAGACCGCCCGGGTGGGGGCGGGCGCGCGCTGGCGCGACGTCGCCGCCGCGACCGCACCGCACGGCCTCACCGGACTGGTCGGCTCCTCGTCGTCGGTGGGCGTCGTGGGGTACACCCTCGGCGGCGGCCTCAGTCCCCTGGGGCGCCGATTCGGTTATGCCGCAGACCATGTGCGTTCGATCGAACTCGTCACCGCGGACGGCATCATCCGCACGGTCGACGCTTCGGCCGGGTCCGACCTGTTCTGGGCCCTCCTGGGCGGCCGCGACGGATTCGGCATCGTCACGGCGATCGAGTTCGACCTCGTCGACCTCCCCACCTTCTACGGGGGCGGTGTCTTCTTCGCCGGCTCCGCGGCCTCCGACGTGCTGCACGCGTGGCGGGAATGGGCGCCGACGCTCCCCGAGGAGGCCGGGACGTCCATCGCGATCCTGCGGCTCCCGCCCGATCCCAACCTGCCCGCGCCGCTGCAGGGCCAGATCGCGGTCCATCTCCGGTACACCCACACCGGTGACCCGTCCGCCGCCGCCGCGCTGCTGGCACCGATGCGGTCGGCGGGCCCGATCCTGCTGGAGAACATCGACGTCCTGCCGACGGCCGCACTCGACGCGGTGCACATGGATCCCCCCGGGCCCATGCCGAGCGCCGAACGCGGGTGCGCGCTCGCCGACCTGCCGGCCTCCGCCGTCGACGCACTTCTCGCCGTCGCCGGGCCGCAGGTGGCGAGTCCGCTCGCGATCGTCGAGATCCGGTTGCTCGGCGGCCGGTTGCGCCAGGCACAGCGGGTGCCCAACGCGGTCACCGGCCGGGACGCCGCGTTCGTCACGCTCGCGATCGGTGTGCCCGCGGGGCCGCTCGGCGACCAGGTCGGGGCTCACCTCGCCGCCGTGAACGACGCGCTCGCCGACCACGCATGCGGTGCGCTGCTGAACTTCTCGGGACGTACGGCCACCGAACGCGCCGCACTCTGGCCCGACGATCAGCGGATGCGCCTGGAGACCATCCGGCGTCGCCACGATCCGAACGGTGTCCTCCAACCGGGTGATCCCACGATTGTGGGATAGACATCACCGCAGCTCACGCAGACAATTGTCGGATGACATCGAGTCTGACCGCCGAGCGTGTGCGCCGCGACATCGAGGTCGTGGCCCACGCCGGCCTGACTCTCGACGAGTTCTTCGCCGAGACCGTGGCCTCGCTGGGCCGCGCGGTGCCCGCCGACGCCTTCTGCATCGGCACCTTCGATCCCAACACCGTGCTGCTGACCAGCGCCCGCAAGTACGGCGCACTGCTCGGCCAGGATCATCGTGATCCCGATTGGGGTCTCCTCGAGTACGGCCAGGTGGAGCCGACCGCGTTCCGTCAGATGGTCGCCGAGCGGCGCGACGCCGTCGGCATGAAGTTGCTGGAGCGAGGTGCGCCCGAACAGTCGAACCGCATGTCGCAGTTGATGATCCCGGAGTACTGCTTCCACGACGAGGCCCGGCTCGTGCTGCGCGACGGGGACCGGGCGTGGGCCGGTATCTCGCTGTTCCGCAGCGGTTCCGGTTGCAGGCCGTTCGATTCCGACGAAGTGGAGTTCCTGGCCTCGCTGTCGCGCACGCTCGCACACGGCGTCCGGGTCGGTCTGCTGAGCAGCGTGGTCGCCGACATGCCGAACGTGCCCGGTCCGGTTCCCGCGGCCGTGCACGGTCCGGCGGTGCTGATCGTCAACCGGGACAACGAAGTGGTCCAGATGAGTGCCGGCAGCCGGGAACGCATCGACGACCTGTCGTCCGGCCCGAACGGCGCGGCCGTGATGAACCCCATCTACGGCCTCATCGGCGCAGCGCGGCGTTACGGGACGGGCGAGTCCACCGTCCCGCCGCGTCTGCGAGTGCGTGGTGCGTCAGGCATGTGGCTGGTCATCCACGCCTCGCCGCTGTCCTCGGCCGACGGCCGGGTGGGCGAGGTCGTGGTGACCATCGAGGAGGCGCGGCCGCCGGAGATCATCCCGCTCGTGGTCGAGGCATTCGGCCTCACCGCGCGCGAGCGAGACGTCACACAGATGGTGCTGCAGAGTGTCGCCACCAAGGACATCGCGACCGCGCTCCACGTGTCTGCCTACACCGTGCAGGATCACCTGAAATCGATCTTCGACAAGGCCGGCGTACGCAGTCGTCGCGAACTCATCGCCCGGATCTACTTCGATCAGTACGCGCAGCGTCTCAACGATCCGGTGTTGCCGTCGGGGTCGTTCGCCGCGCCCGCACAACCCGCTTAGCCGGCCTTCCACCCCGACACACCCGTCGTCTGCGATCCGCGGACGACGGGTGTTTCGTCTCCGTCTCACAGTGAGACGTTTGTTATCCACGTCACACGGTTGTATCGAAGTCGCTCCAGTCCATGCGGGCCGGCACCCGTCGGCTCTCCACAGAGGAGGCGCACTTTGAGCAGGCAGAGCTTGACAAAAGCCCATGCGAAGATCACCGAGTTGTCCTGGGAGCCCACCTTCGCGACCCCGGCCACCCGGTTCGGTACCGACTACACCTTCGAGAAGGCTCCCAAGAAGGATCCGCTGAAGCAGATCATGCGGTCGTACTTCCCGATGGAGGAGGAGAAGGACAACCGCGTGTACGGCGCCATGGACGGCGCCATCCGCGGCAACATGTTCCGTCAGGTCCAGGAACGGTGGCTGGAATGGCAGAAGCTGTTCCTGTCGATCATCCCCTTCCCCGAGATCTCCGCGGCCCGCGCGATGCCGATGGCCATCGACGCGGTCCCCAATCCAGAGATCCACAACGGTCTCGCCGTGCAGATGATCGACGAGGTTCGTCATTCGACGATCCAGATGAACCTCAAGAAGCTGTACATGAACAACTACATCGACCCGGCCGGCTTCGACATCACCGAGAAGGCCTTCGCCAACAACTACGCCGGCACCATCGGCCGCCAGTTCGGTGAGGGATTCATCACCGGTGACGCCATCACCGCGGCCAACATCTACCTCACCGTCGTCGCCGAGACAGCGTTCACCAACACCCTGTTCGTCGCGATGCCCGACGAGGCGGCCGCCAACGGCGACTACCTGCTCCCCACGGTCTTCCACTCGGTGCAGTCCGACGAGTCGCGGCACATCTCCAATGGTTACTCCATCCTGCTGATGGCGCTGGCCGACGAGCGCAATCGCCCGCTGCTCGAACGGGATCTGCGTTACGCGTGGTGGAACAACCATTGCGTCGTCGACGCGGCGATCGGCACGTTCATCGAGTACGGCACCAAAGACCGCCGCAAGGACCGCGAGAGCTACGCCGAGATGTTGCGTCGCTGGATCTACGACGACTACTACCGCAGTTACCTTCTGCCGCTGGAGAAGTACGGGCTCACCATCCCGCACGACCTGGTGGAGGAAGCCTGGAACCGGATCACCAACAAGCACTACGTCCACGAGGTGGCGCGCTTCTTCGCCACCGGCTGGCCGGTCAATTACTGGCGGATCGACGCCATGACCGACAAGGACTTCGAGTGGTTCGAGGAGAAGTACCCCGGTTGGTACAACAAGTTCGGCAAGTGGTGGGAGAACTACAACCGTCTCGCCTACCCGGGCCGCAACAAGCCGATCGCCTTCGAGAGCGTCGACTACGAGTACCCGCACCGCTGCTGGACCTGCATGGTCCCCTGCCTCATCCGTGAGGACATGGTCACCGAGAAGGTCGACGACCAGTGGCGCACCTACTGCTCGGAGACCTGCTACTGGACCGACGCGGTCGCCTTCCGCGGTGAGTACGAAGGCCGGGAGACACCGAACATGGGTCGCCTCACCGGGTTCCGGGAATGGGAGACCCTGCACCACGGCAAGGATCTCGCCGACATCATCGAAGACCTCGGTTACGTCCGCGACGATGGCAAGACGCTGATCCCGCAACCGCACCTGGATCTCGATCCCAAGAAGATGTGGACGCTCGACGACGTCCGCGGGAACGTCTTCAACAGCCCCAACGTGCTGCTGAACGAGATGTCCGACGCAGAGCGGGAAGCGCACATCGCCGCCTACCGAGCCAACCGCAACGGGGCCGTTCCGGCCTGAGGCGGCAGGGGTGGTGGACGGCGCGAACCTCCGCAACCGCGCCGTCCACCACATCCGCAACTGAACCGTTTCGTCGCACTTCCCTTCGCTCAGGAGCTTCCGTGGCCGACACACATCGCATCAATTTCGCCCCCGTCGACATCGAGATGGAGGTGGGCGAGGACGAGACCATCCTCGACGCCGCCTTCCGGCAGGGCATCCACCTCATGCACGGGTGCCGGGAGGGCCGGTGCTCGGCATGCAAGTCCTACATGCTCGACGGCGATGTCCAGATGGACGACTACTCGACGTTCGCCTGCAACGACGCCGAAGAGGCCGAGGGGTACGTACTGCTCTGCCGCACGTATGCCTACAGCGACTGCGACATCGAGTTGCTGAACTTCGACGAGGACGAATTGCTCGGCGGCGCACCAATTCAGGACGTTCGCACCCGCGTCGCCGCGGTGGAGCCGATGACCAAGGACATCGTGTCGCTGCGGCTCGACGTCGTCGAACCGGAGACCTTCGAGTTCAAGGCCGGCCAGTACGTGGACCTCATGATCCCCGGAACGCAGGAGAAGCGGTCGTTCTCCATCGCCACCACCCAGTCCACCCCGGACCGGCTCGAGTTCCTCATCAAGAAATATCCCGGCGGGGTCTTCGCCGGGATGCTCGAGAACGGACTCGAACCGGGGACCGAGATCATGGTCAACGGCCCCTACGGCTCGTGCACCCTCCGCAACGGACACGTGCTCCCGCTCGTCTGCATCGGCGGCGGGGCGGGAATGGCGCCGCTGCTGTCGCTCCTGCGGCACATCAGCGAAGCAGGAATTCAGCGCCCCGTGCGTTTCTACTACGGCGCCCGGAGCGCGGCCGACCTCTTCTGTCTCGACGAGATCGCCGCTCTCGGCGAGAAGATCGAGGATTTCGCCTTCACCGCGTGTCTGTCCGAATCCGCCGTCGACGTACCCGTAGGTGTCACGGTCGCCGAGGGCAACGTCACCGACATCGTCGACGGTCGCGAATCCGACCTCTCCCGAACGGAGGTGTACTTCTGCGGCCCCCCGCCCATGGTCGACGCGGCATTGGCTCTCGCCGAACAACATTCGGTGCCACGCGACCAGATCTTCTACGACAGTTTCACCAGCCCGGCATTCGACTAGTCCACCCACACCCCGACAGCCGCCGAGACCCCGAGGAGCGCGCAGCATGTCCGCACCCACCGCACCCAAACCCAGTCAGCGGGAACGCAGTTTCCCGTCCATCGAGTTCACCGACGCCGAAGCCGGCGCCAAGGAGTTCCCCAGTTCGCGAAGCCGCAAGTACAGCTACTACGAACCGGCCAAGAAACGTGCGACGACGTACGAGGACGTGACCGTCGACGTCCAACCCGATCCCGAGCGTCATCTGACGCAGGGTTGGATCTACGGCTTCGGTGACGGACCCGGTGGCTATCCCCAGGAATGGACGGTCGCCAGATCCGGCAACTGGCACGCCTTTCTCGACCCCAACGAGGAATGGGATCAGACCATCTACCGCAACAACTCCGCGGTGGTCCACCAGGTCGACCTGTGCCTGCAGAACGCCAAGCGCGCCCGCGCCTACGACTCCTGGAACGCGCCGTGGCTGAAGTTCATCGAACGCAACCTCGGCGCGTGGATGCACGCCGAGAACGGCCTGGCGCTGCACGTGTTCACATCGATCCAGCGGTCGGGTCCGACCAACATGATCAACACCGCGGTGGCGGTGAACGCCGCCCACAAGATGCGGTTCGCCCAGGACCTCGCACTGTTCAATCTCGACCTCTCCGAGGCCGAGGAGACATTCGACGGCAGCGCGCACATCGATGTGTGGCGATCCGCCACCGAGTGGCAGCCCACCCGCGAGGTCGTCGAACGGCTCACCGCGGTCGGCGACTGGTGCGAGTTGTTGTTCGCGACCAACATCGTCTTCGAGCAGCTCGTCGGGTCGCTGTTCCGGTCCGAACTGGTGATGCAGGTCGCGGCGCGCAACGGCGACTACATCACGCCCACCATCGTCGGCACCGGCGAACACGACTACGACCGGGACCTCGCATACACGCGCAACCTGTTCCGCATCCTCAGCCGCGACGAGCAATTCGGGGCGCAGAACAAGGAACTGTTCGGCCGATGGCTGTCGGTGTGGGTGCCGCGGTGCCTGGATGCGGCCCGTGCGCTGCAACCGATCTGGTCGCAACCGGCCGACAAATCCATCACCTTCGCCACCAGCCTGGACGCGGCGACCGCCAAGTTCACCGACCTGCTGACATCCATCGATGTCGCGATTCCCGAGGAGTTGACCAAGTGACCATGCAATTCGGCGCGGAGACCGAGTTCTCCAACATGTGCGGCGTGACCCTCATGAACACCCCGATCGGCCGCGTGGTGGCCGATGTGATGGGCGCCAAGGAAGGCGTCGAGCTCACCGAGTACCCGTCGATGATCCGGGTCGACGGCGTCAACCGGCTCGAGTTCGACTACGACGAGCTGACCGACGCGCTCGGCCAGGACTTCGACGGCTCGATCTTCGAGGAGATCAGCTCCACCCACTACGGGCGGATGGTGCACCTCGACGACCGGACCTTCCTGTTCGCCAGCCCGGAGGACGCCGCCGAGTACATCGGCTTCGACCTCACCGCATCCAGCTGAGCCGGACCCGAACCTACGTCGTGACCGCCGGCGGACCGCTCCCGGCGGTCACGACGTACACCAACACAACCCGCACTCCCTCCCCCGCCATCTCCTTTCGGGACAGCCCACATCCCGATCAACCCCGCCCCATCCGCCGAGACCACAGCCCACGATCGTCAGGAGCATCCGATGTACGAGAAGAACGGCGACAAGTACTTCATCGTCGACGCCCACGTCCACCTCTGGGATGGACGCGAATCCAACCAGAAGAACATCCACGGCAAGCAGTTCATCGATTGCTTCTACGACTATCACCGCAACCTCAGCCCCGAGGACAAGGTGTGGGACTACGACACCTACACCTACTACGGCCCGGACCGGTTGATGCGTGACCTCTTCGAGGAGGGACCCGCCGACCACGCGATCTTCCAGGCCACCATGTTGAGCGACTTCTACGTCAACGGCTTCGCGCAGGTCGACGACTCGCTCAAGCTGTGCGAGGACAATCCCGGTCTGCTGACCTACAACCACGCCTACGATCCCCGCCACGGCGAGGCGGGTCTCGAGCAGCTGCGCCGTGACGCCGAGGTGATGAACCTCAAGGGAGTCAAGCTCTACACCGCCGAATGGTTCGGCGACTCACGCGGTTACAAACTCGACGACGCCTGGTCGCGCCGCTACCTCGAGGAGTGCATCAAGCTCGGCATCAAGAACGTCCACATCCACAAGGGCCCCACCATCCGGCCGCTGGACCGGGACGCCTTCGACGTCGCCGACGTCGACAAGGTGGCCACCGACTATCTGGACCTGAACTTCGTCGTCGAGCACGTCGGCCTCCCGCGTCTCGAGGACTTCTGCTGGATCGCGACCCAGGAGTCGAATGTGTTCGGCGGCCTGGCCGTGGCCATCCCGTTCATCCACACCCGTCCGCGGTATTTCGCCCAGATCATCGGCGAGCTCCTCTACTGGATCGGCGAGGACAAGATCCTGTTCGCCAGCGACTACGCGCTGTGGACCCCGCAGTGGCTGGTCGAGAAGTTCGTCGACTTCCAGATCCCGGAGGACATGACCGAATACGCACCGATCACCGTCGAGCAGAAGAAGAAGATCCTCGGCCTCAACGCAGCTGCGCTGTACCCGCACATCGAGGTGCCCGAGGAGCTCCGATTGCCCACCAGCGCAGCCGATCCGGAGGCCGAGGTGGCAGCCGGCGCGAAGGATGCGGTGAACGCATGACCGCACTGGCCCACCGTCCGGCGCCCGGCGTCGGACCCGCGACCCGACTCGAGCACGACGTCCTGGCCGCGCTGGACACGGTCCTCGACCCCGAACTCGACGAGCCGATCACCGATCTCGCCTTCGTCCGGTCGATCCTGATCGACGACACCGGGGTGACGGTCCATCTGCGCCTGCCGACCTCGTTCTGCTCGCCGAACTTCGCCTACCTGATGGGTTCGGACGCCCTCGACGCGCTCGAGGACATCAACGGGATCGGTCAGGTACGGGTGCTGCTCGACGATCATCACGACAGCGAGAAGATCAATTCCGGTCTGGACGCCCACGCGGGGTACCGGGGCACGTTCGGGGTGGAGGCGCTCGACAGTCTCGACGAGCTACGAATGACGTTCCGGCGCAAGGCGCACACCGCCGCGATGGAGCGCTGCGTCGCGGCCGAGATCACCGCCGGTCGTGTGCTCGTGTCCGAGGTCGACCGCCTCGCGCTCCGCGACCTCCCCCGGGGTCACCGCAAGTCGGCACTGCTGCGCAGACGGATGGAGCTGGGCCTGAGCGTGTGCCCCAACAGCCTCGTCGTCGTCGACGAGGAGGGTCGGCCGCTACCGCCCGAGCAGGTACCGATGCGTCTGCGTTTCGCGCGCTCGGTGCGGATCTCGATGGAGGGCAACAGCCACTTCTGCCGCGGCCTGCTCGCCACCCGTTACGCCGACGACACCGCCTGCGACGGCCGGAGCGGGCCGGTCATCACCAACCTCCGAACGGAACAGGAGTAAGCCATGCGTGCAGTCCAGGTCGTGGGCTACCACGACAAGTTGCAGCTCAACGAAGTCCCCACGCCGACGGTGACCGGTCCCCTCGACGTGATCGTGAGGATCGGCGGCGCCGGCGTGTGTCGTACGGACCTGCACATCCTCGAAGGCCAGTGGGAGGAGAAATCCGGTGTGGCGCTGCCCTACACGATCGGCCACGAGAACGCCGGCTGGGTCGACGCGATCGGCGACGCGGTCACGAATGTCGCCGTCGGCGACAAGGTGATCCTGCATCCGCTCATCACCTGCGGTCTGTGCCGGGCCTGCCGATTCGGAGACGACGTCCATTGCGAGAACAGCCAGTTCCCCGGCATCGACACCAACGGCGGGTATGCCGAGTACCTCAAGACCACTGCCCGCAGCGTCGTCCGGATCGACGATTCGCTGGAACCGGCCGATGTGGCGGCGCTCGCCGACGCGGGACTGACCGCTTACCACGCCGCCGCCAAGGTCGCCCGCATGACGCGGCCCGGTGACACCTGCGTGGTGATCGGCGCAGGAGGACTGGGCCACATCGGGATTCAGGTCCTCGCCGCCATCTCCGCGCTGCGGTTGATCGTCGTCGACCGCAACCCCGACGCAGTGGCGCTAGCCGAGCAGATCGGCGCAGACGTCGGCATCGTCGCGGACGGTTCGCACGTCGAGAAGGTCCTCGAACTGACCGGCGGCCACGGCGCCGAGGCGGTGCTCGACTTCGTCGGCGAGGGCGGGGCCACTGCAGAGGGCACCGCGATGCTCCGCCGGGCAGGCAACTTCTTCGTCGTGGGTTACGGCGAGAACATCAACGTGCCGACGATCGACGTCATCTCCACGGAGATCAACTACATCGGCAACCTCGTCGGGTCCTACAACGATCTCGGGGAACTGATGGACCTCGCCGCTCGCGGAAAGGTCACGCTGCACACCAGCACCTACGCCCTCGACGACTTCCAGCAGGCGCTCGACGATCTCGACGCCGGCCGGGTTCGCGGGCGCGCGATCCTCGTCCCCTGACGGCGCCCCTGCTCCCTGAGGTGCGAGCGGAGCGAGCCACGAAGGGCAGCGAGCACAACACATTTCACGCAGTACACAGCCGAGAACACCGAACGAAAGGCAGGACCATGGCCAAGGAGTTGCGCTACAACGCCGAAGCGCGGCTGCGGCTCGAGCGAGGGGTCAACGCACTCGCCGACGCGGTCAAGGTGACATTGGGACCCAAAGGCCGCAACGCGGTCTTGGAGAAACTCACCGGCCCACCGACCATCACCAACGACGGGGTCACGATCGCCCGCGAGATCCAGTTACGGGATCCGTTCGCCAACATGGGCGCTCAGCTCGTCAAAGAAGTTGCGATGAAGACCAACGGCGTCGTCGGCGACGGGACCACCACGGCGACGGTGCTGGCACAGGCGATGGTTCGCGAAGGACTCCGCGCAGTGGAGCAGGGCGCCAACCCCATGCGCGTGCGACGTGGCATCGAACGCGCCATCACCGCGGTCATCGAATCGCTGTCCGAGCAATCCGTCGCCCTGGGCGGCCGCAGCGACCTCGAACGCATCGCCACCCTGGCGGCCAGCGACGACGAGGTCATCGGATCGGCGATCGCCGCGGCCGTCGAATACGTCGGCCGCAACGGCGTCATCACCACCGAGGAGAGCGACACCCTCGGACTCGGTGTCGACGTCGTCGACGGCATCGAGTTCGACCACGGGTACATCTCGGGCTACATGGTCACCAATCACGAACGCATGGAAGCGGTTCTCGAGAACCCGGTGGTCCTGCTCACGAACAAGAAGATCACCACGGTCCAGGAGATCATGCCCAGCATCGAGGCGGCCAAGCGCGCCGACCGGCCGCTGCTGGTCCTCGCCGAGGACGTCGACGGTCCCGCACTGCAGCTCCTCGTCGGCGGCAACATGCACAAGACGATGCAGTCGGTCGTGGTGCGTGCACCGGGTTTCGGGCACCGGAGGGTGGCCGAACTGGAAGACCTCGCCGTCGCCCTGGGCGGCACCGTCATCGCCAAGGACACCGGCCTCGAACTGTCCGAGGTCTCGGTCGACCACCTCGGGAAGTGTGACCGCGTCACCGTCACCGAGAACGCGACCACCATCGTGGGTGCACGCGGCGATCAGGACCTCGTGGATGCGCGAGTCGCCCAGCTGGAGGCGCAGCACGCCCGCGCCCGGATCGACGCCGATCGCGACAGTCTCGAACTGCGCATCGCCCGCCTGACCGGTCGCGTCGCGGTCATTCGCGTCGGCGGGGTGACCAGCGTGGAGCTCAAGGAACGGATGCTCCGCGTCGAGGACGCCCTCGCCGCCACCCGGGCGGCCGTCGAGGACGGCATCGTCTCCGGAGGTGGAACCGCGCTCGCACAGGCACATCGGGCGCTCGAGGCGTTCGACGAAGTGTCCGGTGACGAGGGGGTCGGCATCGATGTCGTACGCCGATCGATGGCCGAGCCGCTGTTCTGGATCGCCACCAACGCCGGGTTCGACGGCGACGAGGTGGTCAGGGTCGTCAGCGGTTTGCCCCTCGGCCACGGATTCAACGCGATGACCGGCAACTACGGCGACATGTTCGACGAGGGGGTGATCGATCCGGCGAAGGTCACCAAGGCCGCGCTGGAGAGCGCGGCATCCATTGCGGCGCTGCTGATCACGACGGAGACGGCAGTCGTCGAGGAGGTGCTCACCCACCCCGGCGCCATCGAGGCACCCGGCTTCGGCGATCTCGCCGAGGGCATGGTGCGGCCGTCGAACATCTATTAGCCCGGCTCGGCCATCAACACGCCGGCCGGCAACACGTACGGCCGGCCGCACGACCCCGGCGGGGACGTCACCGCACAACGGTGACGGGGGCCGGTCGCGATCGAATTCGTTCTCGGCGTGGATCGCGACCGGCCCACCACCGGCACACGTCGGCGCCCGGCGCAGGTGTCTGTACCCCGCAACGCAGTCGCCCGCCCCTGCGCGCACCCCGTTTCATGCCCGCGACCAGCGCCGATTCTGTACACTGCTGGTGATGTGAGACGTACATCACAGTAGGGAGTTGTCTACCCCGGTGAATGACCAGCCCGCAGCCCAGGCCCAGCACTCGACCATTTTCGTCGCGCAGGCGCGCGAGCGCTTCCTCAGTGACGACCCCGTTCCCGACGGCCGGATCGAGGAGACGGTCCGCGACGCCATCTCGACGTCGTGGAGACGCTCCCGCTCCTTCAAGGTGCAGGCGGACCGGCTCGAACTCCCCTTCGTCCGCGAGCCCAACACCGACAGCCCGTTGATGAGTGCGGCCCGGCCGGTCCTCGACCAGCTCGCCGTCGACCTGTCGGCCGAACCGGTCAGCATCATCCTGACCTCCCCTGACGGCGTGGTGCTCTCCCGGGCCACCGGCAGCGGGGAGCTGCTCGGCGCGCTCGACGCCGTCTCGCTCGCCCCCGGCTACAGCTACAGCGAAGAGCACGCCGGCACCAACGGGATCGGGACCGCACTCGAGACCCGGCAGGCGACACTCGTGACCGGCGCCGAGCACTACGCCGGATGCCTCGCCCAGCTCAGCTGCGCCGGGGTACCGATCCGAAACCCGTTCTCCGGCGGGATCGTCGGAGCTCTCGACCTCACCGGATGGGTCGAGGAGGGCGGATCCCTGCTTCTGTCCCTGGCCAAATCAGCCACCGTGCAGATCGAACAGCAGATGCTCGCCAACGCGAGTGAACGTGAATCCCGCCTTCTCGCGGCCTATCTCGCGACATGCCGACGGGCGCCGCAGATGATGGTCCTCGCTCTCGCCGCCGACGTCGTCCTGATGAACCGGAGGCTGCGCCAGAGCATCGACCCGCAGGACCAGGTGTCGATGCTCGAGCACGCCGTCGACCAGGCGCTCGACGTCTCCGCCGCCCGACGGGTCAACACCCTGCCCAGCGGACGAACCCTCCGCCTGGCACCGGTCGTCGAGTTCTCCGATCCCGACGCCGGGATCGCGGTGTTCCAGGTGCACCTCATGGATTCGGCACCGACACCGACGCCGCGGCAGCGCACGACCCCGACGACCCCCCTGCCCGGCATCGTCGGACGCAGTTCGTCGTGGCGACAGTGCTGCGACCGCATCGCGCAGCACGTCGGAGCCGGACGCTGGATCGCCGTCTCCGGTGAACGCGGTAGCGGGCGATCGGCGGTCCTGCGGGCCGCCGCGGGCCAATACCGCCGCGGCACCATCCGCGTCTTCTCGGCCGAGGACTTCCAGGACGCCGACACCATCGACAGCTTCGCCGCCGAGCTCGAACGCGACGATTTCGCGGTGATCCTGCGCGACATCGACGAGTTCGACGACGACATGCTCTTCGACGTGGCCGACGTCCTGCAGGGTCGAGAACATGCGGGCTGGCTGGGCATCACCCTGGGCGCCGGCGACATCCCGCCCGCGCTGGGAGCCACCCTCCTGCCGTTCTTCGCCCACACCATCGAGGTCCCGCCGCTGCGTCACCGCATCGAGGACCTGCAGGTCCTGGTACCGACGATCCTGCGGCAACTGACCCGCGGCCGGGAACTCGCCGTCGCCCCCGATGCGATGCGGCAGCTCAGCAAATACACGTGGCCCGGCAACGTCGCCGAGCTACGCCAGGCGTTGCGCGATGTGGTCACCCACCACCGCTCCGGGACGATCACGGTCCGCCAACTGCCCCCGACCTATCGCGCGCAGAGCAGACACACCCTGACCCGCATCGAAGCACTCGAACGCGACGCGATCGTCCGCAGTCTCGAGGAGAACGGCCACAACAAGCTCGCCGCCGCTCACGCGCTCGGCATCTCGCGCGCCACGATCTACCGCAAGATCAAGGAATTCGGCATCGACGTGTAGCGCCCGGTCATCCCGCCACGCCCACGCGTTCGGGCCGGATCTCGCGGCGTCGGCGGGCGGAGGCATGATGGACGGAGCCCGACGCGGACGTCACAGAGCAGACGGTCCGCCGGCCCGATCGACGAGGAAGTGCGATGACCACACCCATGTCCCGGCAGGACCTCGAGTTCCTGCTGTACGAATGGCTCGACGTCGAGGCGCTGACCTCGCGCGACCGTTTCTCCGCGCACTCACGCGACACCTTCGACGCAGTTCTCGAACTCAGCGCCGACCTCGCCATGAAGTGCTTCGCACCGGCCAACAAGATCGGCGACGCCAACGAGCCGTACATCGGTGACGACGGCAAGGTCGTCCTGCCCGACGAGGTGGTGGCCGGACTCACCGAGTACCGCAAGGCAGGCCTCATCTCCGCCTCCTTCGACGAAGAACTCGGCGGCATGCAACTGCCCACCGTCATCCGGCAGGCGTCCGCCGTCTGGTTCCAGGCCGCCAACGCCGCGATGTCGTCGTACAACTTCCTCACCGTCGGCAACGCCAACCTGCTCGCCGAATACGCCACCCCCGAACAACTCGACACCTGGGTCCGCCCCCTGGTCGAAGGCCGCTTCTCGGGCACCATGTGCCTGTCCGAACCGCAGGCCGGGTCGTCGCTGGCCGACATCACCACCAAGGCCGAACCCGCAGGCGACGGCACCTACCGCATCACCGGAACCAAGATGTGGATCTCCGCGGGCGATCACGAACTCACCGAGAACATCGTGCATCTCGTCCTCGCGAAGATCCCCGGCGGCGGACCCGGGGTCAAGGGCATCTCGCTGTTCATCGTGCCCAAGTACCTGGCCGACGGCACCCGCAACGACGTCGCGCTTGTCGGTCTCAACCACAAGATGGGCAACCGCGCCACCACCAACACCCTGCTCAACTTCGGCGACGGCACGTTCCCCGCCGACTCCGCTCCCGGCGCTGTCGGCTTCCTGGTCGGCGAAGAACATCGCGGCCTCTCCTACATGTTCCACATGATGAACGAAGCCCGCATCGGCGTCGGATTCCTCGCCACCGCACTGGGATATGCCGGTTACCGGGCGTCACTGGACTACGCCAAGGTGCGCACCCAGGGCCGTCCGGTGGACCAGAAGGATCCGGCGACCAAGCCGGTTGCGATCATCGAACACGCCGACGTCCGCCGCATGCTGCTGGCCCAGAAGTCCTACGTCGAGGGCGCACTGGCGTTCGGGTTGTACTGCAGCACCCTCGTCGACGAAGCGGCCACCACCGAAGACGCCGACGAGCGCGCCCGGTTGAACCTGCTGCTCGAGGTACTCACCCCGATCGCCAAGAGCTGGCCGTCGCAGTGGTGCCTCGAGGCCAACAGCCTCGCCATCCAGGTCCTCGGCGGCTATGGCTACACCCGCGAATTCGACGTCGAGCAGTACTACCGCGACAACCGCCTGAACCCGATCCACGAAGGCGCACACGGCATCCACGGCATCGACCTGCTCGGCCGCAAGGTCATCATGCAGGGCGGGGCCGGACTCGCCGCGCTCGCGGAGACCATCGGCGCCACCATCACACGTGCGCGCGGGGTCGACGCGGCCTCCGGCTACGCCGACACCCTGCAATCCGCCGTGGACCGCCTGGTGAAGGTCACCGCCCACATCTGGTCGGCAGGCGACCCCAAACTGTCGTTGGCCAACGCCACGATCTACCTCGAGACCACCGGGCACATCGTCCTGGCGTGGATCTGGCTGGAGCAGCTTCTCGCCGCCGACGGCCGCGAAGGCGATTTCTACGACGGCAAACGCGCTGCGGCGCAATACTTTTTCCGATACGAACTGCCGAAGACCGGCCCGCAGCTCGATCTGCTGACGGCCCTGGACAGCACGACACTGGACGTCGAACCGGCCTGGTTCTGACCGATTCCACCCCGCAGCCGGCGCACCCCGTCGGCTCATCGGCGAGTAGACAAGGGAGACAACGATGTCCGTGATGGATCTGTTCGACACCACCGGCAAGGTGGTCATCGTGACCGGCGCGTCGTCCGGTTTGGGCGTCTCGTTCGCGCGCGGTTTCGCCGAAGCCGGCGCCGACGTGGTGCTCGCCGCACGCCGGGCCGAGAAGCTCGCCGACACCGCGGCGGCCGTCGAGGCACTGGGGCGTAGAGCACTCGTGGTGCCCGCCGACGTCGTCGAGCCCGAACAGTGCCAGCGTGTCGTCGACGCCGCGATGGAGACCTTCGGCAAGGTCGACGTGCTCATCAACAACGCGGGAGTCGGCACCGCCTACCCGGCCACCCGCGAGACCCCGGAACAGTTCCGGAGCGTCATCGACGTCAACCTGAACGGCTCGTACTGGATGGCCCAGGCCTGCGGGCGGGTCATGCAGCCGGGAAGCTCGATCATCAACATCTCGTCGATCCTCGGCATCACCACCGCGGGACTGCCACAGGCCGCATACGCGGCGAGCAAGGCCGGCGTCATCGGTCTCACCCGCGACCTCGCCCAGCAGTGGGGCGCACGCAAGGGCATTCGCGTCAACGCCATCGCGCCGGGCTTTTTCGAGAGCGAGATGACCGACACCTATCAGCCGGGATACCTCGACTCGCAGATGCCGCGAGTCCTGCTCGGCCGCACCGGACACGGCGAAGAACTCGCGGCGACCGCCATCTGGTTGTCGTCGGCCGCCGCCGGATACGTCACCGGACAGACCCTGCCCGTCGACGGTGGCATCACCGTCACCTAGGACCGGCGGCATCAGTCACCCGTCCCTCCGAGGCGCGCTTCGCTCGCACCTCGGGGATCCGGGTTCGTCCACCCCTAGACTGAACAGCAATGGACCCTTCATCTGATTCGCCCCGGCCGACGCGCCCCGACGTGCACCCGACCCTGCGCGAACCCGCCAACAGCGTCGACCCGCGCGCGAAGACCCTGTGGCGCATCGGACCACTGGTCCTCGGGGTCCCGACACTGATCGCCGCGGTCGTGGTGGCCGTGGTCGTCGAGGAAGCACGATGGATCGCGCTCACCGCGGGGTTGGCCGCGGCCGCCCTCACGGTCGCGTACACCACCGTGGTGCCGTTGTGGCGCTACCGCTTCCATCGGTGGGAGGTCAGCGAGGACGCGGTGTACTCGCAGTCGGGATGGTTCGTCCGGCACCGGGTGATCATCCCCATCGCGCGGATTCAGGTGGTGGACACCGAAGCCGGTCCCATCGAACAGTTCCTCAGGCTCGCGAAGCTGACGGTCACCACCGCGTCGTCGGCCGGGACCATCCACATCGTCGGCCTCGACGCCGAGGTCGCGCGCACGACCGCGGCCGATCTGACCATCCGCACACAGGCTTTCACCGATGACGCGACCTGACCGACTGCACATCGACACCGCCGACGAATGGCACCGGTTGTCGCCGTGGATGATGGCGGTCAAGCCGGTCGAGCTCCTCCCGTCGCTGGTGCCGGTCCTGATCGCCCTCGTCTTCGCGGGGCAGGGAGCACCGCTGTTCACCATGATCGCGACGGCCGTGATCGTGCCCCTGGTCACCGTCGTCCCCTGGCTGACGACCCGCTATCAGGTGACCGACGACCACGTCCGGGTCCGGAGCGGACTCGTCACCCGTCGCGTCGCCACCGCACGTCGGGACCGCATCCGCAGCGTCGATCTCACGGCGTCGCCGGTCCACCGGTTGCTGAAATTGCAGAAGGTCAAGATCGGCACCGGCGGCGACGACGAATCGTCGGCGGTCACGCTCACCGCGCTGCCCATCGATGAGGCCCGCGCCCTGCATGACAACCTCATGGCCACCCGTCCCCACGGCGCGATGTCGACCGCACAGGACGGCGAGCCCCCGGCATCGGCGGATCACGACACCGAGGTCCTGGCCCGGTTCGAGACGTCGTGGCTCCGGTACTCGCCGTTCTCGGTGGCCGGACTCGCGCTGGCGGCGGGCGCCGCCGGCCTCGCCGCACAGATAGCCAACGACGCCGGGGTGTTCTCCGACGGGATCGGGATCGCACGCGACGCGTTCGACGCGGTGCGTCAGACCGCCATCGGCCTCGTGATCGCCGGCGTGGCGCTCGTCGTCACCGTCGTCGGCGCGCTTCTGTCGGTCCTCGCCTATGTGTTGAACTACTGGAACTTCCGGCTCATCCGCCATGCCGACGGAACCCTTCGGACCGAGCGTGGTCTCCTCACCACCAACGCGATCAGCTTCGACGAGCAGCGGATTCGCGGCAGCCACCTCACCGAGCCCGTACTGATGCGACCGCTGAAAGGTGCGCGCCTGCACGCGATCGCGACGGGCAGCACCAAACACCCGCTGCTGCTCCCGCCCGCCCCGATCGACGAGGCGATGCGCGTCGCCGGTCTCGTGACCCACGAGCGGGCCGAGCTCACCACACCGCTGGTCCGACACGGTCGTACGGCATCACTCCGTCGCCTCACCCGCGGATTCCTGTTCGGGGCGATCATGTGCGCCGGCCTCGTGGTCGCGGTTGTCGCAGGCGCCGTGCCCGCGCCGTGGGTGGCGGTGGGTGTTCTGGCCGTTCTCGTCTCGACCGCACTCGGCGGGGTGCGTGCCCGGCATCTGGGACACCGGGTCACCGCACGCTCGGTGGTCATCGCCCCGCCGACCGTCGCCCGCCAACGCATCGTCATCGACCGTGACGGCGTGCTCGGCTGGGCCGACCGGTCGTCGATCTTTCAGCGCCGCAACGGGATCAGCACCCTGACCGTCGCGACCGCGGCCGGCGCCGAACACTACGCGATGGTCGACGTCGACGACAGAACTGCCGCCGCGATCACCGGCGAGGTGTCGGGCGACTGGATGCGACCGTTCCTCACCCCCTGACCTGCCGCTCAGGCCAGCGGCAACCCGACCGCGGCGGCGAGCACCCCGAGTGCCGCGCAGATGCCGAGGGTGCGGAGCACCGATTGTTGGAGCGGGTAGACGAGGACGACTGCGACCACTGCGATCACGACCGCGAGTGGGCGCAGCGTATCGAGGTGCGGTACCGCGAGGTGCAGTGGTCCGGCGGTGACGACCGTGGTGTCGCGAAAGAGCGTGTGCAGGGCGAAATACAGCGCGAGGTTCGCGATCACGCCCACCACCGCAGCGGTGACGCCGTTGAGCGCGGACGTGAGATGCCGGTTGTTGCGGAGCTTTTCGATGAACGGCGCCCCGAGGACGATGAACACGAAACTCGGCACGAAGGTGACCCAGGTGGTCAATAGCGCGCCGATGGTCGCCGCGACCCACGGGTCGATGCCGCCGGGGTCGCGGTAGGCGCCCAGGAACGCGACGAACTGGACGACCATGATCAGCGGACCGGGCGTCGTCTCGGCCAGCCCGAGCCCCCGCACCATCTCGCCCGGCGACACCCAGCCGTAGACGTCGACCGCCTGCTGGGCGATGTAGGCGAGCACCGCGTAGGCACCGCCGAAGGTGATCAGTGCGGTCCAGGTGAAGAAGGTGCCCTGCTGGGTGAACACACTGCCCGCCCCGGTGGTCGCCACGACGATTCCCATGGGGACCACCCACGCGAGACCGCCGACGAGCAGCACGATCCCGGCGCGCCGCCAACTCGGCGACGCCGTGTGGATGGCGTCGTCGGCGATGACCGGGGCAGGCCCGTCATCGGATGGCTCCGAGTCGGATAACTCGCCGCCGGTGGTGACCTGATGGCGCCCGGTCAACCAGCCGACGACGCCGGCCGCGACGATGACGATCGGAAAGGGAACGGCGAACACCGCGAGGGCGATGAATGCGGCGACGGCGATCGCGACCTGAACCGGACCGATGAGTGCCCGCTTGCTGACCCGGGTGACCGCCTGCGCGACGATCGCGAGCACGGCCGGTCCGATACCGGCGAACAGTGCCGCCACGATCGTCGTCGCACCGAACGCCACATAGATCGCCGACAGCCCGAGCATCGCGACGACCCCGGGCAGGACGAACAGGATGCCGGCGATGAGGCCGCCCGCCGTGCCGTTCAGCAGCCAACCGACGTAGACGGCGAGTTGCTGGGCCTCCGGACCGGGCAGCAGCATGCAGTAGTTCAGGGCGTGCAGGAATCGCCGCTGACCGATCCACCGCCGGTCGTCGACGAGCGCCCGCTGCATCACCGCGATCTGACCCGCGGGCCCGCCGAAGGTCTGCAGGGAGATCAGGAACCACGCCCTCGTCGCCGCGCGCAGCGAGACACCCGTCGCCGTGCGGACAGTGGGTGCGCCCCTCACCCTGCCGTCCTCGTCAGACACAGGTGTCGTCCCCTTCGTCGTGTTCTTCCGTCGAGGCACGGAGGCCCCGAGTTGCTCTCACCTGATGCAACGCGGGTGACGATCCGGTTGTCCAGGATTGAACTCGGGGTGATCCGTAGGTGACACCTACCCCCCGGGATCTTCGCGGGAGTTCGGCGTCGACGAGAACACGACTGAGACGATTTCCGGAAACCGTCCGACCGGTTTCGGCGCTGTGGTAGACATCACACCAGATCAGTCATCACTGACTGTTCTCACCGACTGCGGTGTCACCGACCAGGGGGTCACACTGATGACAGACGTCGAGAACACTTCCCGCACAACTCTTCACCAGGGGCTACCGCGCCGCGCGGTGCTGCGCGGGTCCGCGGCCGCCGCCGTGCTCGCCGGGACCGCGGTGGCGTTGCCGGGAGTTGCCGTCCCGTCCGCGCAGGCGGTGCCCCGCCGAGGCGGCGGGCGAGGACGCGACGTCGCGATCTTCGGTGGCGGGATGGCGGGCCTGTCGGCGGCACACGAACTCATCGAGCGCGGCTTCGCGGTGACCGTCTATGAACCGTCCCGACTCGGCGGCAAGGCCTTCAGCCACGACGTGCCGGGCACGGCGCGTGGCGGACGAATGGCTCTGCCGGGCGAACACGGCTTCCGGTTCTTCCCCGGCTGCTATCAGCATGTGCCCGACACGATGGAACGCATCCCCGTCGGCGGCAGCAACGTCCGGGACCGGCATCTCATCAACGTCGAATCCGCCGTGATCGCGTTCGACGATGCCGGGTACGCCCCGACCACCGCCCCGGCGTCGATCATGGGGTTCGTCGAGCACGCCCCCGAGATCGTCACGCTCGACAACCTGCGCAACGCGTTGATGACCGGTCTGGAGTTCGTCGTCGACGTTCCGCCGCCCGAGCTGACATTCTTCGTCACCCGCGAACTGATCATCGCGACGAGCTGCACCGAACGACGAATAGGCCAGTGGGAGAACCAGTCCTGGATGCAGTTCGTCAAGTCCAAGGGAAAGTCCCGGGCGTATCAGCGATACCTCGTCGGTGCGCTCACGCGGGCCCTCGTGGCGGCGAAGCCCGACACCGCCTCGGCACGAACGATCGGCCAGATCGGTCTCGCGCTGGCAACGTCGGCGACCGGCCTCGTCAGCGGTTACGACGCCGGCCCGGTCCACGGTGGCGTCGACCGAATCCTCAACCGGCCCACGAACCATGCGTGGATCGACCCGTGGGTCGCGCACCTGAGAGGTCGCGGTGTGCGCTTCGAGATGGGGACGGGCCTGGCTCACCTGGATTTCGCCCGCGGACGTGTCGGCGGTGCTCGACTCACGACGGGCGCGTCGGTGGACTCCGACTGGTATGTCGCCGCCATGCCCATCGACCGGCTCCGGCCACTGCTGTCCCCCGAACTCGTCGATGCCGACCCGTCGCTGGCTGGAATCCACGCACTCAAGGACGACTGGATGGTCGGCATCCAGTACTTCCTGTCACGCCGGGCCGACATGCCGCCGAGTCACATCGCCGCGCTCGGAACCCCCTGGGCGTTGACCGGACTGTTCCAGGCCCGGCCGTGGAACGTCGACTTCGCGCGCAAATACGGCGACGGTCGCGTCCAGGACTGTCTGTCGATCGACATCTCGGAGTGGGAGAAACCCGGGATCCTGTACGGCAAGCCCGCGAAACAGTGCACCAAGCAGGAGATCGCCCGGGAGGTGTGGGCCCAGATGAGCCGCGCGATGAACTCGGGAGGTCGCAAGCTCCTGCGATCGGAGGAGATCGTCACGTGGTCGCTCGACCCGGGGATCACCTGGTCGCCCTCGATCGCCAACGCGACGCCACTGATGGTCAACACCGCGGGGTCGTACAAGAACCGCCCGCACGCCTACACCTCGATTCCCAACCTGTTCATCGGTGGCGACCACGTCCGGAGCAACATCGACCTCGCGACGATGGAGGGCGCCAACGAGTCCGGCCGACGGGTGACGAACGCGATCATCGCGGCGGCGGACAGCCCCGCCCCGGACGCGACGGTCTTCCCGCTGTGGGAACTTCCGATGCTCGAGCCGCTCAAACAGATCGACCGGGATCGCTACCGCGCCGGTCTGCCGCACATCCTCGACGTGTGAGGACGAACCGGGATCGTGCGCGCACTACGATCTCCCCCGTGACCACCTCCCCCGGTGCCGCCCGTCCGCCGCGGCAGCAGCGCAGCGGGGTGACACAGACCCGAATCCTCGACGCCGCGATCCGCGTGCTCGTCGACCGCGGGTATTCGGCCGCCAGCACGGTCGCGATCCAGAACGAGGCCGGTGTCAGCCGCGGTCGTCTGCTGCACCACTACCCGTCCCGCGATGTGCTCCTGATGGCGGCGGTGGGCCACCTCGCGCGCACCCGGATCGCCGAGTTGCCCAGCCGCGTCGACTGGCCCGTCGACCCGATCGAGCGGATCGCACTGGCCACCGAAGTCGGCTGGTCGACGTTCCACCAGCCGTACTTCGTGGCGTCGATGGAGCTGTGGGTCGCGGCCCGCACCAACGCGAACCTGCGGACCGCACTCCTCCCGACCGAACGCGAGATCGGTCAGACCGTGCGCCGGGCCGTCGCCGGTTTCCTCGGTATGGAGCTGACCTCGTCGCCGCGGTACGCCGACCTCTATCCGTTGCTGCTGTCGAGCATGCGCGGCGCGGCCACGACCTATCTCATCGACCGGCGCGACCCGCTGACCGATCCCCACCTGCCGTTATGGCGTGAGCTCACCCGCGTCTACCTGCTCGACGACCCCGACCCCGCGGCCGGGACGTCGAGGGCATCGAGCAGCCGATCGACGAACGGCGCCTGAGCGGGGTTGAGCTTGGCCCGCGCGACCTCCGGGGTGAACCATCGGGCGCGATCGATCTCCGGGAACGACTGCATCCGGCCCGACCGCGGCGGCCACATGAGATCGAAGGTGTTGCTCACGACGGTCGTGGTGTCCAGATCTCCCTCCACTGCGAAGCCGACCACCGTCTTACCGCTCTTCAGCCGGACCTCGCCGAGATCGATCGGCGTCCCGTCGGGCACCGGGCTGCCGATCTCCTCGGCGTACTCGCGCTGCGCAGCGTCCCAGTCGGACTCGCCGGGATCGACGAGCCCCTTCGGCACCGACCACGAACCGGCGTCCGGTTTGCGCGCCCAGATCGGCCCGCCCGGGAACGCGACGAGGACTTCGACGCCGCTGCCGTCGGGCACCGGAACACGCCGGTAGAGCAGGATGCCCGCGCTGCGGCGGGAGGTGGTTGCGATCACCGCTACATCATCACGGACCTGTGCGGGGCCTTGTCACCGTTCCGACCGTGTTCGGGGGACGTTCCTCGGCCGACCACGCCCCGGTCGCCCACGCGCAGCCCCGAAAGACCGCTCAGCCGGTCGTTTTCGCATAGTTGCTCGCGCCGTAGAAGTCGACGAGAATCACCGGTTCGTCGCCGACGACCCACGCGTCATGGCCCGAGGGCAGCGAGGTGATCTGTCCGGGTCCGGCCTCGAACTCGGTTCCGTCAGCCATGGCCACATGCAGCGTGCCGGCGACGTGATACTGGAAATGCGGTGCCTCGCAGAGCTCGGTGCCGGCGATCGGTTTGACGTCGACCGACCACCGCCATCCGGGCTGCAGGACCAGCCGGCCGATGTCGGACCGGCCGACAGTGACTAGTTCAGTCTGCCCGTTCCCGAAGGTCCGTACCTCGTCGGGTTCGGCGAAGTCACGGTGCTCGGTGCGATGCTCGGTGCTGGTCATTCTGATCCCCTCCGGTGGTTTCGTGAGATACCCCCGACGGTCTCCGACCCTAGGACTCCCAGCTTGCGTTTCCCTTGCGGCGAGCACACGATCGGGCATCGGTCGTCACCGAACCACGTGTCCGCAGCGGTTCCGACGACCCGCCGTAGAAGCCTTCCCCCGGCAACGGATCGGCCTATCGTGGAGAACATGTCCGGACGTGACCCCGAGCCAGCCCCCGACGACGGTCGCATCGTCGACCCCGACCTCCCGCACGAGTGGCCGCACCGGTCGGCCTTCGCCTTCGGCGACTCGACCCCGATCGGCGAGACCGAGCGACTCGCACGGCAACGCGCGGCGTACGAGGCGGCGGGACACGGCAGCGACCACAATCGCGGGCACGCGCTCGGTGGCTCCGACGGCACCACCGAGGGACAGTAGATGGAGGTCCTGTCCAGCCGGGTGCTGTTGCTCTCGGCCGACCCCGAACGTTTGCAGTCGTTCTATCGCGACAGCCTCGGCCTGCCCGTCTACCGGGAGTACCCGGGTGGCGTGGTGTTCTTCGCCGGCAACGGCCTCGTCGAGATCTCCTCGCACATGAAGGCCGACGAGCCGGACACGACGAGCAACGCGGTCCTGTGGCTGCAGGTCCGCGACGCCGACGCCGTGGCGCGCGAATTCCGCGAGCGGGGCGTCACCGTGGCCCGCGAACCCCGCGAAGAGCCGTGGGGCCTGATCGAGATGCACGCCACCGACCCGGACGGCCGCACGCTGATCATCGTGCAGATTCCGGCGGACCACCCGTTGCGCGCCGACACCCGCTAGCCGGCCACCCCCTCCCGGTCGGCAACCGGAGGCGCGCCCCGGGCATGACAAACTGGTCCGCATGACTTCCTGGAGTGCACCGACCTGCACGCACGACCTCGACGGGACAGTCGTCCTGCCCGGTTCGAAGTCGATCACCAATCGTGCGCTGGTCCTCGCGGCGCTCGCCGACGGACCGTCGACCGTTCGGGGCACTCTGCGCAGCCGGGACACCGACCTCATGCTCGGCGCGCTCGACGCGCTCGGCGTCGAGATCCGGGTCGACCCGGCGGACGACACCACGGTCTCGCTCGCCCCCGGTCCCCTGCGCGGCGCCGACGTCGACTGCGGTCTGGCGGGCACCGTCATGCGGTTCCTCCCGCCGGTGGCGGCGCTCGCCTCCGGCCCGGTGCGGTTCGACGGCGACCCGCACGCCCGCGTACGGCCGCAGACCACCATCCTCGACGCACTGCGAGGCCTCGGCGTGTCCATAGACGGCGATCGGTTGCCGTTCACCGTGGACGGCGTCGGTCGCGTACCGGGTGGCGAGGTCGTCATCGACGCGTCGGGGTCGTCGCAGTTCGTCTCGGGACTCCTGTTGTCGGCGGCCCGGTTCGACGAGGGCCTGGTCGTCCGGCATGTCGGTCCGCCGGTGCCGTCGACCCCGCACATCGACATGACCGTGGACATGCTGGCGACGGCCGGCGTCGCCGTCGACACCTCTGAAGCGGATGTGTGGCGCGTCGCGCCCGGTCCGATTCGCGCCGTCGACTGGACGGTCGAACCCGATTTGTCGAATGCCGCCGCGTTTCTCGCCGCCGCGGCCGTCACCGGCGGCGTCGTCCGCGTCCCGCACTGGCCCGCGGTGACCACTCAGCCGGGTGCGCGGATCGCCGACGTCCTCGCCGAGATGGGCTGCACCGTCGAGCATCTCGACGGCACGCTCTCGGTGCGCGGGCCGCGAGTCCTCCACGCCGTCGACCTCGACCTGCGGGACATCGGCGAACTCACGCCGACGATCGCCGCGCTGTGCGCGCTGGCCGACGGCATCAGCGAACTGTCCGGCATCGCCCATCTGCGCGGCCACGAGACCGATCGCCTCGCCGCCCTCACCACAGAGATCACCCGCCTCGGCGGCTCGTGCGCCGAGACCGACGACGGCCTGCGCATCACCGGCACGGCAGGCACCACGGACTCGAGCCTGCACGGCGGCACCTGGGAGTCGTACGCCGACCACCGCATGGCCACGGCCGGCGCGATCATCGGCCTGGTCACTCCGGGGGTGGAGGTCGACGACATCGAGACGACGAGCAAGACCCTTCCCGACTTCCCGGGCATGTGGCAGCGAATGCTCGGACGCGCATGAGTTCTCGAGGGCAGGCGCGCCGTTGAGCCGCCGCGCGGCGAGCTACGACGAATCCGATGTCCGGGTTCGTCCGGGCAAGGGCACCCGACCGCGCACCAAGACGCGACCGTCGCATGAGGACGCCGAGCAGGCCATGGTGGTGTCGGTGGACCGGGGGCGCTGGGGCGTCGTGCTCGGTGGCGACCCGGCCCGGCGGGTGGTCGCGATGCGCGCCCGGGAACTGGGGCGCACCCCCATCGTCGTCGGCGACGATGTGTCGGTCGTCGGCGACCTGTCCGGACGACCCGACACGCTGTCGCGCATCGTGCGCGTCGCCGAGCGACGAACCGTGTTGCGCCGCACCGCCGATGACTCCGATCCGTATGAACGGATCGTCGTGGCGAACGCCGATCAGCTGCTCATCGTGACGGCCATGGCCGACCCGCCACCGCGCACCGGGTTCGTCGAACGGGCCCTGGCCGCCGCCTACGTCGGTGGGTTGTCGCCGATCCTGTGTCTGACGAAATCCGATCTCGCCGATCCCACCGAGTTCACGGCGGCTTTCGCCGATCTCGAGTTGCCGGTCATCTGTGCGGGCCGCGACGACCCGCTCGACGACATCGTGGCCGCCCTACAGGGCCGGATCACCGCGTTCATCGGACATTCCGGAGTCGGCAAGTCGACGCTCGTCAATCGTCTTGTGCCGGACGCCTATCGGGCCACCGGCGTGGTGTCGGGAGTCGGCAAGGGGCGACACACCTCCACACAGTCGGTGGCGCTTCCGCTCCCCGGGGACAGTGTGCCGCGGGGCTGGGTCGTGGACACCCCGGGTATCCGATCGTTCGGTCTCGCACATGTGGGACCCGACGACATCGTCGCCGCGTTCGACGATCTCCGTGACGCGATCGACGACTGTCCGCGCGGCTGTACGCATCTCGGCCCGCCCGCGGACCCGGAGTGCGCGCTCGACGGACTCGAGGGGCACTCCTACCGACGAGCCATGGCGGTGCGGACTCTCCTCGCCGCGGTGACTGGCGAGAGTGATCCCGGCGACGAGCAGGCACCACACGAGCCACAGCCTTCCGGCTGAGCGGGCCGACGCGGAGTCCGGCCACGACCACCGGAACCGGTCAGCGACGCCGCCGGCGCGCGCGCAACTCGGAGATGGCGGTCTTCAGCCCGGTGGCCCGCGGCTTCATCCCGGCGAACCGCTTCTCCGACGCGGTCTCGGGGGCATCATCGGCCGTCGCGCGCAGCAACGAGTCCGGCAGCGCCAGCTTGTTGATCGTCCGCAGCGTCTGAAGGTATTGCACGACAATCGATCCCGTGGTGTACGGCAGATCGTACTTGTCGCACAGGTCACGGACGCGGACGGCGATCTCGGCGTACCGGCTGCTCGGGAGGTCGGGGTAGAGGTGGTGCTCGATCTGATAGCAGAGATTGCCGCTGAAGAACGCCATCGCGGGGCCGGCGTTGAAGTTGGCGGTGCCGAGCATCTGCCGGAGGTACCACTGACCCTGCGTCTCGTTCTCGAGCGTGTCCGCGGTGAACTTCTCCGCACCGTCGGGAAAGTGACCGCAGAAGATGACCACGTACGCCCACACGTTGCGGATCAGGTTCGCGCTCAGGTTGGCCGTCAGCGTGTACTTGAAGTTCGGCCCCGTCAGCGCCGGGAAGAGCACGTAGTCCTTGGCGAGCTGCTTGCCGACCTTGCGGGCGAAGACCTTCAGCTGTGGGATCGCGACCTCCTTCGGCTTCTTGCCGGAGATCGCGTCCTTCAGGTCGAGGTCGTGGAGGCCGATACCCCACTCGAACAGCAACGCGAGCAGCACGTTGGTGACCGGCTGGAGGATCTGCTTGGGCTGCCACGGCTCGTCGCGGGTGACCCGCAACGTCTTGTAACCGACGTCGTGGTCCATGTCGAGGACGTTGGTGTACTTGTGATGGATGTAGTTGTGGGAATGCTTCCAGTGCGGCGACGCGCACACCATGTCCCATTCCCAGGTGGTCGAGTGGACCTCCGGGTCATTCATCCAGTCCCACTGCCCGTGCATCACGTTGTGCCCGAGCTCCATGTTCTCGATGATCTTCGACAACGCGAGCGCGGTGGTCCCCAGTAGCCAGAGGGGTTTCGACCGGCTCCCGAGCAGTGCGGCGCGACCCGCGACCTCGAGGGCGCGGTGCGCCAGGATGGTGCGCCGGAGATATCGGACGTCACGCATGCCGCGGTCCGCCTCGATCTCACGACGGAGCGCATCGAGCTCCGCACCGAGCGCTTCCACGTCGGCGTCGGTGAGGTGTGCGTACTCGTTGATGTCAGTGATTGCCATTACGCCTCATTATGCCCTTGTCGTGGGCAGATGCGGTTTCTCGACGGGATGGGACCACCTGACCTGCGGGGATCAGGCGGCCTGCTCATCGCGACGGACGGTCAGGTCGGTGACCTCGGCCCGAACCTGTCGGGAGCGCAGCGAACGGATCAGCCGTTCTCTTCTCCGGGTGCGCAGCGCGGAGATCGCGGACCGCAGACCGCGACGGGTGCCGGAGCTCTCGTCGATGGTCGCCTGCAGGCGGGCTCCGTCGGGAAGGCCTTGCTTGAAGCGACGCTCGGACGCGGTCTCGGGAGCATCGTCGGCGGTCGCCGACAGGTACTTGTCCGGCAGCGAGAGCTTGGCGATCGTCCGCCACGCCTTGGCGTACTGCACCGGGAACGGACCCGTCGTGTAGGGCAGGTCGTACTTGTCGCAGAGCGCGCGGACGCGTTCGGCGATCTCGGCGTACCGGTTGCTGGGCAGATCCGGGAAGATGTGGTGCTCGATCTGATAGGACAGGTTGCCGCTGAGGAAAGCCAGCACGAAGCCCGCATCGAAGTTGGCACTGCCGAGCATCTGGCGGAGGTACCACTCAGCCTGGCTCTCGTTGTCGACGTCCTGCTTGGTGAACTTCTCCGCGCCGTCGGGGAAATGGCCGCAGAAGATGACCGCGTTGCTCCAGACGTTGCGGATGACGTTGCCCAGCGCGGTGGCCGTGGCGGCCTTGGCATAGGCGCGGCCGTAGCCGACCCGATGCCCGGTCGCGGCACTGACCAGCGCCGGGTAAGCGAGGTAATCCTTGGCGACCTGTTTGCCGATCTTGGACAGGACGTCGTTGCGGTTGCGTCGGAACTCTTCCTGCGCCTCGGGGGTCTTGCGCTTCTTCCCGAGCTCGAGGTGCTGGACCGCCACGCCGTACTGGAAGGCCAGGGCGAGGATGGTGTTGTAGACGAGGTTGCCGTAGTTGAACGGACGCCACCGCTGGTCACGGGTCACGCGCAGGAGGCCGTAGCCCACGTCGTCATCCATGCCCAGCACGTTGGTGTACTTGTGATGGATGTAGTTGTGGGTGTGCTTCCAGTGCGCGGACGGATCGGTGTTGTCCCACTCCCACGTGGTGCTGTGCACCTCCGGATCGTTCATCCAGTCCCACTGCCCGTGCATCACGTTGTGCCCGAGCTCCATGTTCTCGACGATCTTCGCGACGCCGAGCGCACACGCACCCGCCCACCAGGCCGACTTCTTCGTCGAACCGAACAGGAGCGCGCGTCCGGTCACCTCGAGTCCACGCTGGAAACGGATGGTGTTGCGCAGGTAGCGGGCGTCACGCTCGCCACGGTCGGCTTCGATGTCGGCACGGATCGCGTCGAGTTCGGCACCCAGCGCGGCGACGTCGTCGTCGGTCAGGTGTGCGTATTCGGGGATGTCGGAGATCGCCATACAAGTGGTCCCTTCGCCGATGGTGAGCCGCGCGGCGGGCAGCGCTTCTCAGCACGTCCGCCTACGCCTACGTTTCCGTAACTTACGCAAGCGTAGGTTAGCGACGGCGATGTGTCCAGTGCGGCGACGTCAGTGCGGATGGGCGTCAGGGCGGATGGGCGTCAGGAGCCGCGGGCGGCCTCGTAGTCGTCGCGGAAGAGTTCGAAGCCGACGAGGTCTTCGAACACGCCGTCCGAGCGGGCCGCGAGCTTCTGCGTACCGAACTCGCGAAATCCGGCGGTGCGGGCGAGTTTTTTGCTGCCCTCGTTGCTGTCGGCGGCGAACAGGGTGAGCCGACGGAATCCCAGCTTGTCGAAGGCGTACTGAACCGCTGCCGGAAACGCTTCTCCCAGTACGCCTTTCCCTCGCGCCTCGGGATGGGTGTAGAAGCCCGCCTCGGCTCCGGTCACCTCGTCGATGTGCAGCAGGGTGATGTCGCCGAGGTAGTCGTCGGTCTCGCGATCGGCGACGGCCCACGTACAGGTCAACCCCTGGGCGGCGGTCCACCACTTCCGCAGGCGCTCCGCCGCGGCGTGCTCGAGTTCCAGCGGGTCGGGCCGCTCGAAGAGGTACTTCCGCGAGATCGGATCGTCGAGTGTTTCCCGGATGCGCGGGTCGTCGGACTCCGCCAGCGGCCGGAGCCGGAAGCGCTCGGTCTCGAACACGTCGGTGCGCCAGTCGGTCTTGGGATGCTGTGCGTCGGTCGCGTGCAGCGACCCGACCCATGCGTCCCGGATGTGGCCGCGGACCTCGATGCCGTTCTGGACCGCCGCGTCCAGCCGGAAACCGCACGAATGGGCAACACGCAAGGCATCGATGTTGCCCGCGACGGTCGTCCAGCGCACGACCTCTTTGCCGGCCTCGCCGAATGCGTAGTTCACCGCGAGCAGCACGGCCCGCTTCATCACTCCCCATCCGCGTGCATCGGGATGCAGGTCGTAACTGAGCCGGGTGAGCGGCCCCTCGCCCTCGATGTCGACGGTGCCGACGAACCGCCCGTCGAACTCGACGGCCCAGAGCATCCGGGACCCTTCGGCCCAGCGCTGCGGAGCGAAATCCAGCGCGAAGCGCTCAGCCGCAGCACGGCTGTACGGCGCAGGGATGGGGGTCCACCGCATCATGGCCGGATCTGCTGCCAGCTCGACCATCCGATCGAGGTCGCGGGGCTCATGCGGCCGCAGCGTGACGCCCCCGTCGCTCAGGACGGGAATGCTGCTGAGTTCCGGTGCCTCAGCCTTCACTGATGCCTTCGCGGACGATTTCCCGGAACCCGTTTCGGTGACCACGCACGGATCTCACCCTACCGGCTCGGCCGCGTCGGCGAGCCGTACGGAGCGCAAATTCCTGGTCAGACGTCCAGGGTGCAATCACCGGCAGCCGCGCTGACGCAGGTCTGGATGCGCTCACCCTCGACGTGTTCTACGCCGGACCGCAGGTCGCGGACACAGCCCTTGTCGAGCATCACCACGCAGCTCTGGCAGATGCCCATGCGGCAGCCGAAGGGCATGATCGCACCGGCCGACTCCCCCGCCTCCAACAGAGTGGTCGCGCCGTCGACGGTCGCTGACTTGCCCGAACGGCCGAAGGTCACGGTGCCGCCCTGCGCGCCCACGACGCCGCGTTCCAGCGCGAAACGCTCGATGTGCAGCTGGTCACCGAGTCGCGCATCGGTGTAGAGGCGGTGGAGACCGTCGAGGAACCCGGCGGGCCCGCACGCCCAGGTCTGCCGCTCCCGCCAGTCGGCGCACAACGACGGGAGGCTCTCGGGCGTCACCTGCCCGTCGGTCCGGGTGTACTGGACGTGCAGGTCGATGATCCCGTCCGCCGCGAGCTCGGCGAGTTCGTCGGCGAAGAGCAGGTCACCGGGCGTCGGAGTCGAGTGGACGAGCCGGATGTCGGTGTGCTGCTTGCGGTGTCGGACCGTGCGCAGCATCGAGATGATCGGCGTGAGTCCGCTGCCCGCGGTGACGAAGAGGACCTTCTGCGGCAGTGGGTCGGGTAGTACGAACTCGCCGCGAGGCGCCGCGAGGCGGACGACCGTGCCCTCCGTCAGCCCGTTCACCAGGTGGCTCGACAGGAACCCCTCGGGCATCGCCTTGACCGTGATGGAGATCGTCTTGTCGCTCGCCGACGCATCGGGCGTGGAGGTCAGCGAATACGACCGCCAGGTCCAGCGGCCCTCCATCAGCACGCCGATGCCGACGTACTGACCGGGCGCGTAGTCGAAGGAGAATCCCCATCCGGGCCGGATCCGGATGGTCGCGGTGTCCTCCGTCTCGCGGGTCACCGACACGACCTTGCCGCGCAGTTCCCGTGCCGACCACAACGGATTGGCCAGATGCAGGTAGTCGTCAGGAAGCAGCGGCGTCGTGATGCGGGTGAGGGCGGCCCGGACCCACTGCGTGCCGCGGTTGCGGGCTGCGACACCGGAGACCGGTTCCTCGAACCGCTCGAGCAGACCCATCGCACATACCGCCTTCGACGTCAGGGAAGCACTGTCGAAACACAGTAACCTACGCAACCGTAGGTTGTGGAGACGACTCAGAGCAGCTCGAGCAGAAAGGGCAGCTCTTGCGTCGCGTACCAGGCCAGATCGAAGTCCTCCACGTCGCCGACGGCGAGTTCGGCGTCGAGGTCGCCCATGTCGGCGGCGTCGATCACGACCACCGCCGCGCGGACCTTGTCCTCGGCCTCGGCGACGTCGACGTGGACGGACGCGATCGACGACAGCGGGATCGGGACGCCGACCTTGACCACGGCGTCGTCGAGGTCGGGCCGCAGCGTGACGTCTTCGACGTCGGCGGCGACCACGACCCGTCGAGGGGGCAACGACGCGGTCCCCCCGGGCCCTGTCGACGCCTCGTCCGCCGAGAGTTCGGCGTCCGCGTCGGCGTCGCCGGGTTCAGGTGCCTCCCCGGCGAGCAACCGCAGCGACGCCCGTGCGGCCTCGCGCAGCGCGACCTCCGAGAGTTCCTCGTCATCTCCCGAGACGAACGCCTCGCGCAGCGCGGGTGTCAACGCGAAGCCCGTCCCGCCGAGCGGACGGAACTCGCCATCGGCGTTGAGCTGCAACAGCATCGCCAGCGTCGCCGGCAGGTACACCCTCATGCGTTCTCTGTCTCCTGACGGTTCGGCGTGCGGTGGTACCGACCACCCTATCGGTGGCGCGGGGGCAGGACGCGGTACACCGACCCGCCACAACCGGCGAGACCCGCCCAGTCCGAGTGGACCCGCTCAGTCCGAGTGGACCAATTCTTCGTACGACTCGAAGACGTAGTCGGCCATCGCGGGCAGATCCCCGATGACTCCCCGATCGGCGACAAAAGCGAAGTGGAGATGATCGCCGTATTCGATGACGCTGATCGCGAGCGCCCGCTGGGACACGAGTGTCGGGATGGAGTACATCTGCCGCACGGGCGTGCCGAAGACGAACCGGTCCGGGATGGGGGCCGAACTCATCGCGACGGGCACGTTGTAGGCGCGACTGTTGAGCGAGCGGAATGCGCGCGAACTGATCTCCGGGAACGGCACGACGCCGAGTTCGGAGAAGAGTGGACTCGGCCCGCGGGTCATCCGTCGCGACGATTGGGCGTAGCGGTCCGCGAGCCCGGCGACCTGCGCGAGACGGACAGTCGGATTGTCTTCTCCCACTGGAAGATCCGTCACGAAGCTGGGCTTGCCGACACCGATCCAGCCCGGGTCGGGATCGGCGGTGACTTCCACTCCCGGATCGCGCACCGCCAACGGCACCACCACGCGGACGGTGTCTGCGGGGCCCTCGGCCGGATCGAACGACAGCATCCACTTTCGCATCACGCCGGAGATGATGGCGAGCTCGACATCGGTGACGGTGCAGGCGTGGCGCTCGGCGATCTTCGCGCACCCGCGGCGAGGCAGTTTCGTGGAGGTGAAGGACCGGGTCGTCGTGCCCGCGTTGTTCAGGGGGCTGCGGGGTGCGGAGTCGGTCAGCTGGGACACGACGTCCCCGACCCGGCGCGCGGTGGTCCCGACGGCCGAACGCATCTCCGAGACCAGCCCGTTGCCTCGAATCATCGTCTCGACCAGGTCGCCGGGGCGGGCCAGCGCCTCGGCCAGCGCACCGACGACGAGGCTCGTGTCGCCGGGAGGCGACCCCGGCATCCAGAGATCCTCGGGCAGCGATTCGGGTGCGTCGGTGCCGTCGCAGATGACCTCACTGATCTCCCGCGCCGCGTCGCCGTCGATGAGGCAGCGGTGGGACTTGGTCAGGATGGCCAGCCGCCCGTCCGCGAGGCCCTCGATGAGGTACATCTCCCACAGCGGGCGGGTGCGGTCGAGTGGGCGCGACATCACCCGAGCGACGAGGTCGTCGAGATCGAATGCCCCGCCCGGCCGGGGCAGTCCGGCGCGACGGATGTGGAAGTTGATGTCGAAATCGGGGTCGTCCACCCACACCGGTCGCGCGAGTCCCAGGCTGACCTCGCGAACCACCTGCCGGTAGTGCGGGATGAGCTGCAGCCGGTTCTCCACCAGCGATACCAGCTCGGCGTAGTCCAGCGTCGGCCGTGGCGGATCGTCCGGGGATGAAACAGACGGGCCAGATTCAGATGGGTCCCCACCGTCGTGAGCGGGGTCGGCGCCGGCCGGCTCCAGGATCAGCAACGCGCCGAGATGCGTCGTCGACCGCGAATCGTCGAGGAAGTAGTACATCGCGTCACGGGGCGACAGCCGGTTGACCACGACGCCGATCCTAGTCGCCCGATCCGAGTGCGGCCCGGTTCCGGACGTTCCGCGGCGCGGTCCCGACAAGACCATGCGCGACGACCGACGGCTCGACCATGAACCCCGTGCCGATCATGAACCCCGTGCCGACCATGAACCCCGTACCGGTCATGAACTCGCGCCGATAATGAAACCCGGGCCGATCATGAATCCCGAGCCGATCAGTGGAACTCCAGGGCGACCAGCTGCCAGCGGTACTCGACCTGACCGAGCGACCGACGAGTGCCGGGCTCCCGCGGGCCGCGGACACGGCACGGCTTGCGTTCGATGCGGCCGGCGAAGGCACGGACCCGCGCACCGGCGGCATACGAACCGAAGATCTCCGCGGCGCTGATGTCGCACATCTGCACATGCACCCGCTGCAGCACGGTTCCCACCGGGGCCTGTGTCAGCGGGGACGCGGGGTCGACGATCCGGAACGCGTCGTGCCGGACCAGCACCCCGACCTGGTCGGCGACCGCGGGTGAGACGACGTCGCCGAGATGACCGATCGCCCGCCGACGGTCTATCACCTCGAACAGCAGACGGGAGACGGCGATCGAGAAACGACGGGCCTCGGCCGCAGCCGCCACGGTCTTGCGCGCGGAGCCGGCGCTCGGGCCGGCCCCCACGGTGGAGCGGCGCGACTCGGACGTAACCGCCCGACCGGCCATATCGGCACCGGCCGGCTCATACGGCGGGGCGGTGCGGACCCTGACCCTGGGTGTCTGGGTCGGGAGGATCGTCTGGGCGGGGAGAAGCGTGTGCATGGGGTTTGGACGCACCAGCACCCCAGCCGGTTCCATCGATGTCCGCACGAATGTGCGCGGGCACCCCGTCGCCGCCGCGGGCGGCGGCGACGGATGTCAGCGACGCTGCTTCTTGGCCTTCGGCGGCTTGGGTCGGGTGCCCTTGGTGTTCGCGCGGGCCGCGGCGCGACGCTCGCGCCGGCTGGCCGACTCCGCAGCACCCGAGAGCTCTTCTTCCTCGGAGTGCACGACCGTACCGCCGCCCTCCCCCGGGCCGGAGTAGGTGACCTCGGGATCGACCGACTGGCCCGATGCGCGCAGGGCGGCAGGGGCCTGGTTACCCGAGTCGGCGAGCGGCGCCGGAGCGGGTGCGCCCGCACCGACGGCCGCACGCAGATCGGCGGCGCTCGGCAGCGGCTGCTGCTGGGCGGGCTGCTCGGTCTGCACCTGGGCATTGAACAGGATGCCGAGAGCCTCTTCCTTCAGGCCTTCGAGCATCCCGTGGAACATGTCGAAGCCCTCGCGCTGGTACTCCACGACCGGGTCGCGCTGCGCCATCGAGCGCAGGTGGATGCCCTCGCGCAGGTAGTCCATCTCGTACAGGTGGTCGCGCCACTTGCGATCGAGGACGCTCAGCAGAACACTTCGCTCGAGCTGCCGCATCGCGCCCTCGCCGGCGATCTCGTCGATCTGCTTCTCACGACGGTCGAAGGCGTCGCGGGCGTCGGCGACGAGCTTCTCGCGCAGTTCCTCGGCCGAGATGTCGTCGCGCTCACCGAATTCGGTCTCGCCTACCACGTCCTTGGGATCGAGCTCGATCGGGTACAGCGCGCGCAACGCGGTCCACAGCTCGTCGAGATCCCAGTCCTCGGCATACCCCTCGGCGGTGGCACCCTCGACGTACGCGGACACCACGTCGTCGATCATCTGCTTGACCTGCTCGTGGTGGTCCTCGCCCTCGAGGATCGTGCGACGCTCGGCGTAGATGACCTTGCGCTGCTCGTTCATCACCTCGTCGTACTTGAGGACATTCTTGCGCATCTCGAAGTTCTGCTGCTCGACCTGCGTCTGCGCGCTCCGGATGGCCTTCGTGACCATCTTCGCCTCGATCGGCACGTCGTCGGGCAGGCGATTCATGATGGCCTCGAGCGCACCCCCGTTGAAGCGACGCATGAGTTCGTCGGCGACCGAGAGGTAGAACCGGGATTCCCCCGGGTCGCCCTGGCGTCCGGAGCGACCGCGCAGCTGGTTGTCGATACGCCGCGACTCGTGACGCTCGGTACCCAGGACATAGAGCCCACCCGCCTCGCGGACGGCTTCCGCCTCTTCGGCGGCATCCTTGCGCGCGACCTCGATGGCCTCGTCCCACGCCGCCTCGTACTCGTCGGGGGTCTGCACGGGATCCAGTCCGGCCTTGCGCAGCCGGGTGTCGGCGATGATGTCGGGGTTGCCGCCGAGTACGACGTCGGTACCGCGACCGGCCATGTTGGTGGCCACCGTGACCGCGCCGAGCCGGCCGGCCTCGGCGATGATCTGCGCCTCCTGCTCGTGGAACTTCGCGTTGAGGACGCTGTGCGGGATCTCGCGCTTCTTGAGCTGCCGGGACAGGTACTCCGAGCGCTCGACGCTCGTGGTGCCGATCAGCACTGGCTGACGCTTCTCGTGACGTTCGGTCACGTCGTCGACGACCGCGGCGAACTTGGCCTCTTCGGTCTTGTAGATCAGATCGCCCTGGTCCTTGCGGATCATCGGCTTGTTGGTCGGGATCGGCAGCACGCCGAGCTTGTAGATCTGGTCGAACTCGGCCGCCTCGGTCTCGGCGGTACCCGTCATGCCGGACAGCTTGTCGTAGAGGCGGAAGTAGTTCTGCAGCGTGATCGTGGCCAGCGTCTGGTTCTCGGCCTTGATCTCGACGCCCTCCTTCGCCTCGATGGCCTGGTGCAGGCCCTCGTTGAAGCGGCGTCCGTCGAGCACACGCCCGGTGAACTCGTCGACGATCATGACGTTGCCGTTGCGGACGATGTAGTCCTTGTCGCGGTGGAACAGCTCCTTGACCTTGATGGCGTTGTTCAGGTAGCTGACCAGCGGCGAATTCGCGGCCTCGTAGAGGTTGTCGATGCCGAGGCGGTCCTCGACGAACTCGACGCCCGCCTCGTGGACGCCCACGGTCTTCTTCTTGATGTCCACCTCGTAGTGGACGTCGCGCTCGAGCAGCGGCGCGATCCGCGCGAACTCGGTGTACCACTTGCTGGACCCCTCGGCGGGTCCGGAGATGATGAGAGGGGTCCGGGCCTCGTCGACGAGGATCGAGTCGACCTCGTCGACGATGGCGAAGGTGTGCCCGCGCTGGACCAGGTCCTCGAGGGAGTGCGCCATGTTGTCGCGCAGGTAGTCGAAGCCGAATTCGTTGTTGGTGCCGTAGGTGATGTCGGCTGCGTAGGCCTCGCGACGGGCCGCCGAACTCATGCCGGTGAGGATCACGGCGGTGTCGAGGCCCAGGAAGCGGTGCACGCGTCCCATCCACTCGGAGTCGCGCTTGGCCAGGTAGTCGTTGACGGTCACGACGTGCACGCCGTCACCGGCCAGTGCGTTGAGGTACGCGGGGAGCACACAGGTCAGGGTCTTGCCCTCACCGGTCTTCATCTCCGCGATGTTGCCGTAGTGCAGAGCCGCGCCACCCATGATCTGCACGTGGAAGTGCTTCTGGTCGAGCACGCGCCACGCGGCCTCGCGGGCCACCGCGAATGCCTCGGGCAGCAACTCGTCGAGCGTCGTACCGTCGGCGAGCCGTTCCTTGAACTCGTCTGTCTTGGCGCGCAATTCGGCGTCGGACAGCGCCTCGAACTCGTCGGACAGGGTCTCGACGTGGGACGCGATCGCGTCGAGTCGCTTGACCATGCGGCCTTCGCCGACACGCAACAGCTTGTTCAGCACCGTGGATCGAGTTCCTCACCTGTAGAAAACACACGGAATCCGGCCCGTGCATACGCACAGACCGGATCCCATGGTACCGAGGTGAGCTGAGCAGACCCTGATCGGATCACCGGGAAGCCCCTTCTCGGGTCATCACGGGTTCCGAGCCGGGGCACCGAGGCCACGATCGGCCGGCCGCTCACATCACGTCAGGCGGATGAGTCCGTAGTCGAACGCATGCCTGCGGTAGACGACGGAGGCCTTGTCGGTCTCCTTGTCGTGGAACAGGAAGAAGTCGTGTCCCACCAGTTCCATCTCATAGAGGGCGTCATCGACGGTCATCGGCACCGCGGTGTGTTCCTTCACGCGCACGATCTGACCGGGCGTGTACTCCTCGACGCCGTCATCCCACTGATCCGCCGAGCCGGCACCCGAATCGGTCTCGCCGACGAGCGCGTCGACCGAGAGTTGGTTGTCGCGCAGCGGTGGCGCCCCGATCTCGGTGGCCTCGGCGACCGACAGCGGACGACGGTTGCCGTGGTGGACGCGTCTGCGGTCCTTGACCCGGCGGAGTCGGGACTCGACCTTGTCCAGTGCGTGTTCGAGCGCGGCGTAGAAGTTCTCACCGCACGCCTGCGCACGGACGATCGGGCCCTTGCCGGTCGCGGTGATCTCGACCTGTTGACAGGACTTGGACTGCCTGCGGTTGCGTTCGTGGTTCAGCTCAACGTCGAAGCGGAAGATCGTCGGATCGAATCGCTCGAGGCGCGCGAGCTTGTCGCCGACGTAGACGCGGTAGTGGTCGGGGATCTCGACGTTGCGTCCGCTGAACACCAGGGTGGCGGTGGGTTGTGCCGGGTCGTCGGACTCCACCGTTCCCGGTGGCCGGACGAAGGCGAATTCTGGATCGTAGGAGTCGGTCTGGGCGGGCGGATGGTCGGGCGCGAGGCCCTCCTCCACGGTCGGCCTGGGGTCGGCGGTTTTCGGTTCGCGCTGGCCTTTGCGATGGATGACTGTGGACATTCAACTACCTCCTGAATTGTCCCGACGCCGGTGGATCATCGTGATCTGTTGTCGCACTGATGATGTGAACGGCACCGAGGATGTGTCCATGTCAGCTGACAGCTGACACTCAAAGACAGGGGCATCACCTCCCGACAAAGCGGTCGCGGCCGGCACGAGTCCTCGTCGGACCTTTCCGGCAACCTGCTGTACCCCCGACCGTAGCCGCAACTTCGGGTCTCGGCCACGTTTTGCCGAGCGGTGTCGGCATGTCGGGACAATCGGGGCACAAGGTCCCACCCGACGGGGGCACGGGTTGTCCACAGCGGCGTCGGAGGTCCCGTCCGCGCCGGCCCGCACGGAATACGGTCGGCCGATGACGTGGCGACGACAGGTGGTGGAGGCGGGCGCCGATCTGGTGTTCCCGCTGCTGTGCGGAGGGTGCGGCCGACCCGGGGTCCGATGGTGTCCCCGATGTGACGCCACCCTGTCCGACGCACCGATCTCGGTGAGTCCACGCGTCTCCCCCGGGGTCCCGGTCTGGGCACTCGGACGCTACCGCGGTCCGTACCGCCGGGCGGTCATCGAGATCAAAGAACACGGCAGGCGCGATCTGATCCCCCCGCTCGGCGAGGCGCTCGCGCACGGCATCCGCATCCTCGCCGGCTGGCGGGAACTGCCCGACGCCGACGAACTCCTCCTGGTTCCCGCCCCGACGCGACGCTTGACCGCCCGTCGCCGCGGCGGTGACCCGGTCACCGCACTCGCCGCGCACGCGGCACGCCGGCTCGGTCGGCGGGTCCTCGTCGCGCCCCTGCTGGTGACGGTGGCGACCGCGCGGGATTCCGCCGGGCTCGACGCACGGTCGCGGTCCCGCAATCTCCGCGGCGCGGTGCGACTCCGTGCCGGTGCCGAGCCGATCCGCGGGGCGAGCGCGATCCTCGTCGACGACGTCATGACCACGGGCGCCACCGCGGCCGAATCGGTTCGGGTGCTGTCCAACGCCGGGATCGGCGTCGCGGCCGTCGTCGTGGTGGCCGCGGCCTAGCGGGTCACCACACCTGGTCGCGCCTCACGGCAGGACCGGGATGGCTCCTCGGATCATCGCCGGTTCGACCTCGGTCCAGTACTGGTCGGGTTGGCCGTTGCTGCTGCCCAGACGCAGGACGCCGCGCTGATCGCCGACGTAGATCGTGGACGTGTTGGCGACGACGGCCCGCACCGGCGGCGAGACGTTTCCGCTGAGCAGGCCGACGGCGGGCGTGCCGTCGATCGACAGCTGGACGACAGGTGACTCCGGGGCCTCCCGCGCGATCATCAGGGTCGTCGGCGATGCCCAGTCCACCGAGACGGCGCGGTTGCCGATGTTGTAGGCGGCGATTCGCGGGCTCGTCAGCGACACCTGTCCCTCGGTGTTGGTCGACAGCACCGCGTACACGATCTGCCCGCCCACGACGAGGGCGGCCCGGACGCCGTCGGGGGCCACCTGCATCTCGGTGATGGCACCGCGCGCCACGGTCGGGATCGACGACGCCTCCACGGGCACCGTCCGGGTGCCGTCGTCGTCGCGCTGCCACTGCATCGGACGACCGTCGACGACGACGTACACGGTGTTCTCGTCCGCACCGAAGGACGGCCGGGTGATGGACGCCCCGCCGATGATCGGACCGACGTCACCGCCGTAGTCGCCGGTCACCGCCTCGAGCCGGGCGTCGGGTCCGGACAGGCTGCGGACCGCGGCCACTCGGGCCCCGTTGTCGGAGATGCTCGCCGACCGCAGGTCGCGGGATGTCCCGAGCGGACCGCGAACCGGCACGGTCGCGGTGTCGGTGACCGCGCGCAAGGCCCCACCCGTGATGATGTTCAACCCGACATCGGTCGCGGGTGTCGAGTTGGGGTCGAAGGCCCGGACGTCTGCGGTCTGCCACCCGGAGGCCCGTTCGGCGGCGAGCGGCGCCCCGTCGGCGTCGATGACATACGGGCCGGCGATGTCAGCGCCGTCGAGGGTCCAGATCACCTGCGCCGCCAGAACGGTGCGGTCCCGGATCGGCGCGCTGCCGATGCCGTCGAGATCGACGCGGACCCCGCCGCCGGCCAGTCCGACGACCGGGCCGCGCAGCGTGGCACCGTTCGGGAACCCGCTGTCGACCGCCGCTGACAGGTCGGCCGCCGGTCCCCCGATGAGCCGGTTCACCAGTACGGTCGGGTCGGTGGCCTGGCCCGAGTAGAACCACCGTGGGTCCGGAACCAGGCGACGCCCGGTGCGGTCGCTGAAGTACAGCGACACCGGTCGATAGGTGCTGTCGAACTGGTCGCGGTCGATCATGGTCCCGTTGGGCAGTGGCCCGTCGATGCGCCACTGGTCTCCCGACCGGGTGAGGCTGATGCTGGTCTCCACGCGTCCCGATGCCGGGAGCAGCTGACCGTCGGACTTGAGGGTGCCGACGTTGTCGCCGATCAGGCGCATGCGCACCGAGTCCTCGTTGCGCTGATCCACGAAGGTGTTGATCTCGTCCATGATCAGCGCGTCGCCACGATCGTCCCACTGCTGGGAGGCGACCGGTGTGAGGAAGGCGCGCGCCGCACCGTGACTCGAATCGGGGTCGACCGTGGATTTCAGAAATGCCCGGACCAGTGCCTCGGGGTCCATGTCCGCCTGCGGAACCGGTACGGCGTTGGTGGCTCCCTGCCGCTCGAAGGACTTGATCGGCTGCGGCGAGGAATCGTTGGGTATGGCGCCGCACGCGGTCAGTGCGAGCAGAGCCGCCATCATCAGCACCAGCGTTGCGGCACCACGGCGCGGCCGGCATGTCCGGTTCATTCCGCCCCCATCGATCATTCCGCCCCCACCCCGGACCCGCCGGCCGCACGGCCGGACGGCTTGGACGTCGATGTCCGTTGCAGCGTCCCGACGGACTTCAGCGGGAGCGGCGAACCGAGCACCTTGTGGCCGCGTACGAGCGGCAGGGTCAGCCGGAAGCAGGCCCCCTTGCCCGGTTCACCCCAGGCCTCGAGCCGACCCTGGTGCAGCCGTGCGTCCTCGATGCTGATGGCCAGGCCGAGTCCGGTGCCACCGGAGCGTCGGAACCGCGAGGGGTCCGACCGCCAGAACCGGTTGAACACCAGCTTCTCCTCCCCCGGCCGCAGACCGATCCCCTGATCGCGCACGGTGATCGCGACCGCGTCCCCGTCCGAACGCATCGTGAGGGTGACGGGTTTGCGCTCGCCGTGGTCGATCGCGTTGGCAAGCAGGTTTCGGAGGATGCGTTCCACACGACGCGGGTCGATCTCGGCGAGCACCGGCTCGGCGGGCAGGTCGAGGATGAGCTCGGTGCCGGTCTCCTCCGCGAGATGACCGACGGTGGCGAGGGCTCCGTCGATGGGAATCGCCATGTCCATGCGCTCGGCGGCGAGTTCGGCCATGCCCGCGTCGTGACGGGAGATCTCCAGGAGCTCGTTCAAGAGCGTCTCGAACCGGTCGAGTTCCTTGTCGAGCAACTCGACCGAACGCTTGCGGACCGGGTCGAGATCTTCGCGGCCTTCGTAGAGCACGTCCGAGGCCATCCGCACGGTGGTCAGCGGAGTGCGCAGCTCGTGACTGACGTCGGAGGTGAACTGCCGTTGCAGCCCGCCGAACTCCTCGAGGTGGGTGATCTGCTTGGACAGACTCTCGGCCATGTCGTTGAACGACATCGCCAGTCGCGCCATGTCGTCCTCACCGCGCACCGGCATTCGTTCCTTGAGGCGCCCGTCGGCGAAGCGCACGGCGATCCGGGACGCCGACCGCACCGGGATGACGACCTGCCGCGACACGAGCCAGGCGATGGCCGCGAGGAGACCGAGCAGCACCACACCGCCCGTCAGCAACGTGCCTCTGACCAGGTCCAGCGTGTTCTGTTCGGCGGTGAGCGGGAAGACCAGATACAACTCGAGACCCGGGACCGACGCGTTGGTCGGCGTACCGACGATCAGCGCGGGCGCCCGCCCGCCGGAACCGTCGGGGACCTGGGTGTACTGGTAGGCCACCTGCCCACCGCGCACCATGTCACGCAGGTTCGACGGAATCTCCGCGGTGGGTCCGACGCCACTGGCGATGCCGGTGTCGGAGCCCCCGGGCACGAGCAGGACGGTGTCGAAGGCACCGACCGCGCCCGACGCCTGCCCGGTGTCGGCATCGCGGTCGGTCAGCAGCGACCGCGTCTGGCGGAGACGGTTCTGCACCGACATGTTCCCCGCGCCGCTCGACAGATCTCGTTCCACCGAGATCCGGGCGCGGTCGATCTCCTCGGTCGCCGCCGCGAGCTTCACGTCGAGCAACCGGTCGGTGATCTGGGTGACGAGCACGAAACCGAGTATCAGGAGCACGACAATCGACAGCACCAACGTGGACACCACGATCCGCAACTGCAGCGAGCGCCGCCAGATGTGCCCGAAGACACGCCCGACAGCGCCGGCAGTGCGGGTGAAACGTCCGAGAGTGCTGTTGACCCGTCGCCGAGATCGACCGATCACGGCGGGCCGGCCTTGTAGCCGACCCCCCTCACCGTCAGGACGACCTCAGGATTCTCCGGGTCGGTTTCGACCTTCGCGCGTAACCGCTGGACATGCACGTTGACGAGTCTAGTGTCCGCCGGATGCCGGTATCCCCACACCTGTTCGAGCAGGACGTCGCGGGTGAACACCTGACGAGGCTTGCGGGCCAGCGCGACGAGGAGGTCGAACTCGAGCGGGGTGAGGGAGATCGGCACGCCGTCGCGGGTCACCTTGTGCGCGGGCACATCGATCTCGACCGGACCGATCGACAGCAGCTCGGCGGGTTCCTCGTCCGTGCGGCGCAGACGCGCGCGGACCCGGGCGACGAGTTCCTTCGGCTTGAACGGCTTCACCATGTAGTCGTCGGCGCCGGACTCGAGACCCAGCACGACGTCGACGGTGTCGGACTTCGCGGTCAGCATGACGATCGGCACGCCGGAATCGGCACGCAGCACGCGGCAGACGTCGATGCCGTTCATGCCGGGGAGCATGAGGTCGAGCAGCACCAGGTCGGGACGGATCTCGCGCACCGCGGTCAGCGCCTGCGTACCGTCGCCGACCACGAAGGGCTCGAAACCCTCGCCGCGCAACACGATCGTCAGCATCTCGGCGAGTGCGGCGTCGTCGTCGACGACAAGGATGCGGGGCTTCATGCCCTCAATGGTGACACCACCGTGATGCAACCGTGGTGATCGACGCGCCGGGACGCGCAAGGCGATGTAGTTCCCTACCGTCTACGTACTGTGAAGCCATGGACCTACAAGCTTCAAGGCGTCGTTAAGCACGGCAGACGCCGGTTGGTCCCCATTAACCTTCAGCACCGGTCCGATCGGTTCTTCGGCCGCAAAGAACGCCTCATATCTAACGCTGGCTTGCTCCAGCGACGCCGCGCGATGAAACAGCTCATCCTTCCCACTTCTCCGCGCTATGCGCTCGAGGCACGTCGCGATACTCGTATCTACGTATATTGTCAAGTCCGGTGGACGGGCGTGCCGGTTTATGGTTCGCACCCAGTCCCCACCGCCGGTCGCGCCCCCTTGATACGCAAAGGACGAAGCCAAGTACCGATCGGATATGACCCAGTGACCGCTCGCCAACTGCCGCTCAATCCCGTTCGCCGCATTTCGCAGGTGGTCCAGCCGGTCGGCTGCGAACAGCAGCGCTAGGATGTCTGCATCGAAGTCAAGCCGTCGGTCAATCGCTTGGCGGATGACACTCCCGACGGGACCCGCAGTTGGCTCATGGGTCGCCTCCACCGGGACCGACTGCGACCGAAGCCACTCAACGAGGCTAGCAATCAAAGTTGTTGTTCCCGCGCCATCAAGTCCCTCCACGGCGACAAACTTGCCCTCGGAAAAGGTGTCCACAACGAGGACCCTAGCCCGTGTCACCTGAAATACCAGTCAGACACCGCGAGTTCGACGCCGCACGTATGCCAGCCACACGTATCATGCGTCAAGATCACACGCACTCACGCAACGGGCCAAGACTTTAAAAATGGCTCGATCCCAGAGGGGGTCCTGACATAGTTACTCCGACAGTCGCGGTAGGCGACACCGCGAACGACGTGACTTTTCAACTGTGGCAAGCGCTGTCAAAGACTTCGGCCCGGCGAGCGGGAGGAACCGGACCGACGTCCGAGTCTCTGCATGCATTATTGCAGATTGCGGACTCGCGTCAACGCTGGGTCAGCAATCGAATACCTTCCATAAATCCAGCCTTTGCCGTGGCCGAAGTGATCTGGATAGTACAGGGCCGCTCCGACATCGGATTTCTGTCAGCGTGGAACTCGAACATTGTGAACTTTTTAGGTCACGGAGCGCACACCACCGGAGCCTATGGCCCCAGATTGCGTTCCTATAATGGTATCGATCAATTGGAACGCGCGTACGCAGTCTTGCGCGAGAATCCCGACAGTCGGCAGGTCGTGCTTCAAATCTGGGACCCACCTCGCGACCTTCCACATAAGGACGGCACCTCGACATCGATAGACATACCGTGCGCGGTCACATCTCTACTCAAGATCAGCGAAAACACACTTGAATGGACACAGATCCTCCGCAGCAACGACATCATTATGGGTCTGCCTTACAATATTATCCAGTGGTCAATGCTGCAAGAGGTTCTAGCGGGATGGCTCGACGTCCAACCGGGTAACTACACTCAACTGAGCGACAGTCTCCACTTATACGATCGAGATCGCAGCCTATTCGAGTACGGGCCCTCTCATGACGCACACTGGACCTACGACTTCCGGCTCAAGAAGGATGACAGCCACAAGGCGTTCTCGGCTCTCGAAACTTTTGCGGAGAATCTACTCCGATCAGAAAGTCCACTGGATGTCTCAGTTGAACTCGGCGCGGTGTCTGAGCTTCCAGCGGCCTACTTTGCGTTGGCATCGACATTAGCGTCAGAACGCGTTCGCAGGCTCGGTTCCATCAGTGCAGCGGTCGACCTTGCCTATCAAAATACAGGAGGAACCTTGAGGAACTGCTTGCTTAGTTGGTTAGGGCGGTGGAACCGATGAGCGACTCGATTCAAATAGCACATATCAGTGACCTTCATTTCCACGCGGACGATGGTGATCTGGACCCAGCGGAAGCACTCGAAATGTTCGCCGACCAAGTTGCAAGGCTAGGATATCGGCAGGAGAATGTTGTCCTGGTAATTTCAGGAGACGTTACCACAAAAGGACGAACAGGCGGCTTTTCGAGCGCGGTTAGAAACGTGCGAGATAAAGTCTTGAAACGCGGCCTTTTCTCACAAATCATTGTTTGCCCAGGTAACCACGATATTAGTGTATCTCGTCGGAAGTTTCACGAATTCAACGATTTCGCTTTCGCGGTCACCAATGATGAGAAACAGCTGTTCACCGAGGATAGCTCGGTCGTTGTCACGAAATTTCGTGATTTCGACTTTGTCGCAATCAATAGCGCTCACCACGGGGACCATCGCTTCGGGTCGATCAACTTACACCAAGTCCATCGGGCTTTATCGACATGCGGACCTAAGACAATTCTTGTTACCCACCACAGCCCGATTTCCAGTCGTTACGGTGGCCACGGCCTTGAGCACTCGCACGAGCTTCTGACGCTCGCGTCACAACATGGTGCGCTCGCCCTGCTTCATGGAGATATACACAGCGATCAGGTCTTAACCGTCGGACGTACTAGAACAAAGATTCTTGGAGTTGGGTCGCTTGGTTTTGTTCCCGGCTCTAACATGAACAATCAATTCACAGTCTACAATATATCCGAAACCAATTTCAGCGGAGTCCTATTCATCTACAAAAAGAATCGAAACGATTTCGTCCCAACGGAGCTGCAGGTACCATGACTACTATCTTCAAGACTAACTTCGGCGAAGCTATCAGTAAATCGAAAGAGCTATGCGCGGATGGCCCAGTTCACAATATGGTTCTAACTGTGGAAGAATCAGGAACAACCCTTAGCGATCCTTTTCTCGAACGCTATCGCAGGAAAGCCGAGTTGTGGCAACAACCGAGCTGTCCACCAAATATGCACTTCAATCATGGAGAGTACATCAATCGCTTCGGTGACGGTATCCAACGGGCAATCGAAGAGTTGAAGAATAAGGCGACCTCCAACCGTGCTGTTGTCTCGTTAGTTGACAATCGAGACATCGAGGCCAGCGAGGACGGCAAGTTGCCCAGTTTGCTACTAATTCAAGCCGGACTCGATGCCGACAACCAGAACACACTATATCTGACGGCATATTACCGCGCACTCGAAGTCGGCACGTTCCTACCCGTTAACTGCGCCGAGATGAGAATCATCGCTGAGCGGATCATATCGCACATGCCCACCGTTCATACGCGGGTATTTACGATCTACGCCTTTCGTGCCCACCTAGTACCCGACATCAGACCGCTCGAGAAGAGCCAAATCGATATCGCAAACGGCACAAGCGGTGTAATCGACACAGCCGTTAGCGCGTGTGACCACACGCGGATTGCCGAATGGCTGGAAGACAAAGCCCGCCCTGAAACCATAGTGGAGACCTCCGGACTCGCCTCCCTCTGCACCGCGATGCGGGACGCGAACTGGAGAGTCGACGTCGCTGAGATTGTAGAGCGGTCCGTGACGTCACTCACCGAACTCCAAAACTATCGGCGTGCAGGCAGCCACGCACGGTCCATCTCGGAGAGACAGGACGACATCAGCCAGAGTTTGGTAACCGCTGCCTCACTTTTGAGGAAGCAACCGTCGTGAAGGAGCGCAAATGGAAATCTCCGAGTTTGTTCGACGACAGCAGGAGTTTGACTCAAGACGCGGAGTAGAAACTCGATGGTCCGCTGCGATATCAGAACAAGACACCTCTGCGCTCATGCATAACTCCCTTGCGTTGGCGGGTGAAGTCGGTGAGCTCGCAAATCTCGTTAAGAAGTACGATCGCGGCGACTTTCCGTTCGCCCATCTGTTGGATTTGCTACCGGGCGAACTAGCTGATATTGCGATCTACGTTGTGAAGCTAGCTTATCAGTCTGGAATCGACCTAGAAGCCGCACTGTTAGCGAAGCTTTCAGAGAACGAAAACCGGTTTCCTCGGATCCGGGAGTAACCTGTCTCATGCTCCGATTTCGGTGAGCTCAGGATTGACGCTATGCGTAGGAAGTTGACCTCTCAACGACACTCGATTTTGCCATTGCACCGGTGCTTCCTGACTGCGTCAGACTAACGATTGCGGAAGGCGTTTCATGACCTATCAGCCGCCTGCACCAGGTGCCGGGCCGCCACCGTACGGTCAGCGCGGTCCCGGCGGACCGGGCCCGGGTTCGCCAGGCCCGGGTCAGCAGCGAGGTTCGGGTCGACAAGGTCCGGTTCGGCCGGGTCCTGGGTCCGGTCCCCCGCCCGGGCGCGGACCGATGCCACCGCCCGGAGCACCGTACGGCCGTGCGCCGTTCTTTCCCGGACAGTACGGACCCGGACAGTACGGACCCGGACCCGGGACCCCCGGGTACGGCGGTCCGACCGGCCCGTTACCACCTCCTCGTCGCAATAACGGTGTGATCGTCGCCTGGGTGCTCGGCGGTGTCGCGGTCGTCGCGGTCATCGCGCTGGTGCTGACGGTCGTCATCACCCGATCCTCGTCGGACGATTCTGTGGTCGGGGGTACGTCGAACCCGTCGTCGGCACCGACCTGGACGTCGAGGAACCCATCGCCGAGCGCAACCGATTCGGAACCCGGATCCGACGACCCGGCCGCAGAGTCGGAGATACGCGCTGCGCTACTGGCGTACATCTCGGCCCGCAACGCCCGCGACGTGCAGCGGATGCGCTCGACCGTCTGCGCCCAGTCGCGCGACCGGATCACCGATGTCCCGCCCGCCGACGGCGGCGACATCGTTCTCGACGGATTCCTCGACACCGTCATCGACGGCAACGTCGCCCAGTCCGAAGTGCTTTCCCACCTCGAGAGAAGCGGGCAGCGAACGGCTTCGGAGAAGTCGAACGAGCGTTTCCGCAATGAGGCCGGCGCCTGGATCTACTGCCCTGACGCCGAGCCGGACATCGGCGCCTGAACGTTCGGGCGGGAGACCCGTCGGCCGGCGAACATCCCGACAGAAGACGAACCCAGACAGAAGAAGAGCCCCACCGTGGTGGGGCTCTTCGTCGTCGTGCGGGCGTTCGGCGCCGGATCAGTACCGGTAGTGCTCCGGCTTGTACGGGCCTTCGACGTCGACGTTGATGTACTCGGCCTGCTCCTTGGTGAGCTTGGTGAGCTTGCCGCCGAGTGCCTCGACGTGGATGCGCGCCACCTTCTCGTCGAGGTGCTTGGGCAGGCGGTAGACCTCGTTGTCGTACTCGTCGTTCTTGGTCCACAGCTCGATCTGCGCGATGACCTGGTTCGAGAAGCTGTTGCTCATCACGAAGGACGGGTGGCCGGTGGCGTTGCCGAGGTTCAGCAGGCGCCCTTCGGACAGCACGATGATCGACTTGCCGTTTTCGAAGATCCACTGGTCGACCTGCGGCTTGACGACGATCCGCTTGGCGCCGGAGCGTTCGAGGCCGGCCATGTCGATCTCGTTGTCGAAGTGCCCGATGTTGCCCAGGATCGCCTGGTGCTTCATCGCCCGCATGTGCTCGAGCGTGATGATGCCGAGGTTGCCGGTGGAGGTGATGACGATGTCGGCGTTGCCGATGGCGTCCTCCACCGTGACGACGTCGAAGCCGTCCATGAGGGCCTGGAGGGCGTTGATCGGGTCGATCTCGGTGACCTGGACGCGTGCACCCTGACCGGCGAGCGACTCGGCACAACCCTTGCCCACGTCACCGTAGCCGCAGATCAGAACCTTCTTGCCGCCGATGAGGACGTCGGTGCCGCGGTTGATCCCGTCGATCAGCGAGTGGCGGGTGCCGTACTTGTTGTCGAACTTGGACTTGGTGACCGAGTCGTTGACGTTGATCGCGGGGAACGCGAGCTCACCGGCCGCTGCGAACTGGTAGAGGCGCAGGACACCGGTGGTCGTCTCCTCGGTCACGCCCTGGACCGACTCGGCGATCGCCGTCCACTTGCCCTTGTCGGTCTCGAAGCGCTGCCGCAGCAACTCGAGGAACACCTTGTACTCGGCGGGGTGGTCGTCTTCGGCGGGCGGGACGACGCCGGCCTTCTCGAACTCGGCGCCGCGCAACACCAGCATCGTCGCGTCGCCACCGTCGTCGAGGATCATGTTCGCGGGCTTGTCGGCCTCGGGCCAGGTGAGCATCTGCTCGGCGGCCCACCAGTACTCCTCGAGGGTCTCGCCCTTCCAGGCGAAGACCGGCACGCCCTTGGGCTCGTCCGGCGTGCCGTGCGGCCCGACGACGATGGCCGCGGCCGCGTGGTCCTGGGTGGAGAAGATGTTGCACGACGCCCAGCGGACCTCGGCGCCGAGCGCGGTGAGGGTCTCGATCAGAACTGCGGTCTGCACAGTCATGTGCAGCGAACCGGAGATGCGAGCGCCCTTGAGCGGCAACACATCTGCGTTCTCACGCCGCAGCTCCATGAGTCCGGGCATCTCGTGCTCGGCGAGCTCGATCTCCTTGCGGCCGAAGTCCGCGAGGGACAGGTCGGCCACCTTGTAGTCGATTCCGTTTCGGCTGTCGGCCTTCAGCTCGTCCTGAGCAGTCGTCATCTGATCCCCTTGTCGTTCGCGTTCGGGCGCCACCTGATCCAGCGCGTATGCGTTCGATCCAGGCTATCGGAACGACCGTCTAGGCCCGTAGAGCAGGTGGGACCGGCGTCACTTCGCACTCCGGTGAAGGCCGGTGCCGGACCTGCTCAGGTGTCGCGCCGCTCCCCGTCGCTCCTCGCCGGGTCTGCTGCGACGGGGATCGTCCCGACCTGTTCGCCGCGCTCGCGCCGTGCGAAGACCGACTTGCGATACCCGTAAGCGAAGTAGATGGCCACACCGAGCACCATCCAGACGATGAACCGGATCCACGTCTCCACGGAGAGGTTCAGCATCAGCCACAGGCAGGCGAGGATCGACAGGATCGGCACCAGCGGAACCAGCGGGACACGGAAGCCGCGCTCGAGATCCGGCCGGGTCTTGCGCAGGACGATGACCCCGACGCTGACGAGCACGAAGGCGAACAGCGTTCCGATGTTCACCATCTCCTCGAGGGTTCCCATCGGGAAGAAGGCCGCGAGCACGCCAGAGACGACGCCGACGAGGACGGTGAAGCGGACCGGGGTGCCGCGCTTACCCGTGTGCGCAAGCGCCCGGGGAAGCAGTCCGTCTCGGGCCATCGCGAAGCCGACGCGGGTCTGGCCGAGCATCAGCACCATCACGACGGTGGTGAGGCCGGCGAGCGCGCCCAGGTCGATGACCCAGCCCGCCCAGGTGACCCCGTGGTACTCGAAAGCAGTGGTGAGGGTCGAACCGGTCACCTCACCCGTCGCGGGGTCGGTCTTGTCGGCCAGTTCGGGGTAGGGCACCATGCCCGAGACGACGAGGCTGACGCCGACGTAGAGGACGGTCACGATCGCCAGCGATCCGAGGATGCCGCGCGGCATCGCCTTCTGCGGGTTCTTGGTCTCTTCGGCGGTGGTGGCCACGACGTCGAAACCGATGAACGCGAAGAACACCAGCGATGCGGCGGCGAGGAGACCGTACCACCCGAAGGTGCTTCCCTCGGCACCGGTGAGCGCGGAGAACAGCGTCTGGTGCAGACCCGACTCGCCTTCGGCCGGCGGGGCCGCAGGCGGGATGAACGGGTCGTAGTTCTTCCCGGAGATGTAGAAAGCACCCACGATGATGACCAGCAGTACGACGGACACCTTGATCGTGGTGATCACGAGCGACACCCGGGAGGACAGCTTGGTACCGAGCGCGAGCAAGACCGTCAGGACCGCGATCAGCAGCACCGCTCCCCAGTCGAAACTGATCGAATCGCTGATCTCGATCGATGCGGGCGTCCCGAGGATGTTGCCCAGATAGAGCGACCACCCCTTGGCCACGACCGAGGCTGCCAGAGCGAACTCGAGAATGAGGTCCCAGCCGATGATCCACGCGATGAACTCGCCGAACGTGGCGAAGGTGAACGTGTACGCAGACCCGGCAACCGGCACGGTCGACGCGAACTCGGCGTAGCAGAGCGCCGCCAGCGCGCAAGCGATGGCAGCCAGTACGAACGCCAGCGAAACAGACGGGCCGGCCATGTTCCCCGCGGTGCGCGCTGTGAGCGTGAAGATACCGGCGCCGACGACCACCGCAACACCGAAGACCGTGAGATCCCACGACGTCAGGTCCTTGCGGAGTTTGGTGTCCGGCTCGTCGGTGTCGGTGATCGACTGCTCGACCGATTTGACGCGCTTGAACGGATTACTCATGGGTCCTCCCGTGGTCCGGCTGGAACGCAGGCCGCGGCCCCGCCGCATCCGTTGCGGCAATCGGCGCGAAGCGATCACTTACGCTAGCCGAACCATTTGCGGACCGCGGTCAAATGCCCCGACCGCGTGTCGATCGAATCCGTCCCGAGATGTGCGGCCGCCACCCGTCCCTGCGAGGCCGCGTCCGCGCTGACGGCCGGCCGCGAACGAGACCCGCGAGACGCGAACGGGGACCCGCGGGGATACACCCCGCGAGCCCCCGTCGGGGCAGTTGAGTCCGGACGGCCGGGCCCGGATCAGACAAGACCGCGGAAGCCCGATCCGATCGCGGAGTCGGTGTCCTGCATGATGCGGCTGGCGTTTGTTACACCGTGTTCGATGGAGTTGAGCGAGTCGCGCGACTGCGCAAAGATTCGGTCGAACGCACTCTGAGTGTCGAGGTAAGCTGCCTTCGCATCGTGGGAAGTCCAGCTGTCCAACGCAGCGACCTGCGCCTTCAGCAGGTCGTTCAGGTCCTCCAGCTGATTTAGCGAGTTGCGAAGGGCCCCGCTCAAGTCTCCGAGAGCGGCGTAATTGTAGTTGATGATGTCGGACATGATGGTCCTCTCTAGGTCGTGAACAGCAGAGTTCTAGCTTTGATCAGACGTTTATTCCGAAGCCGCTTGCGGCCGAGGCGTCCTGGTCCTCGTAACCAGCAAAACCGTTGGTCAGCTGGGCCCTGATCTGATCGAGCAGCTGGTTCATCGAAGCGGCTGCCCTATTCCAATCGTTGTGAGTCCCGTCGAAGGCAATTCCGGCTCTGCCGGACCACGTGGTCATTGCGTCAGCGGCTTGACTCTTGATTCGTTCGATCACCGTGGTCATCTCAGAGACAATCTGCGAGACGTTCTGTGCAGTTGCCTGACCATCCGCAATGTTCGCAACCACGCCTGCGGCTCCACCCGTGCCGCCACCGTCCGTCGACGGTAGATTCAACATCGATCCACTCATGAGTTCTCCTCCTGTGTAACGGCACCGATCGGCGATGCCCCCGTTGGTATCCGTGACACAGATACCCCTGACAGTTGTCTTCCGCGGCGGTCTGTTCCGCGAAATCCCCCCGTGCGGATCATGGCATCCATGTTCCGCCGGGCAGGGTCTCTATCAACAGGCCGACGGCCTGCGCGATTCGATGACCCGATCCCGGCGACAGGGTGGTCCACACCCGACCGTCCGGGGACTTGCTGGGACTCGTCACGATCCGACCTCGATCGGTGTCGAAAACCGCTATGGCCCCAGAAGATTGAGCGAACCGTCCGTCCTCGTTCATCGAGGCGACGATCTCGGTTCGGGTGCGACACGACGCGAATGCCGACGAGACGACCATCGCGTCTGCGGGCGTCGCACCGAGCGCATGCAGTGCGTCGGTGGTCTCCGCGCCCGACGCGCAGCGCCCGAGGCGGGTGACGACCTCGTCAGCCGGTGCGGAGAACGCGGTGAACTCGGCGGGCGGTACACGCTCGGCGACGTCGGCATCGAACTGGGCCCGGACCAGCGCGGCGAGCGTCGCCGGGTCGGCGACGTCGACGACAGACAGCTCGATCCGGTCGCCCCAGCGCACGGCGACCACGTGGTCATGACCGTTGCGTGCCAGGCAGATTCGTCGTACCCCGGACTCGGCGTACGACCGGATCTCGATCTCCCGCTGGGGCCGGGCCAGGACGCGGAGGATCGTGGCGGTCCACGGGCTCGGTTCGCCGTGCTCGACGAGACCGAGTTCATCGATCACCGCGTCGGTCTCCCGAACCGACGTCGCCGCCGACCCCGACTCCGCCGCGCCCGTCAGATCGAGAACGACGGGCCAGGTCTGGACACCGAACCGTTCGCCGACGCGTCGCAGGACGGCAGCGTCGAATACTGTTCCGGCGTCGTGGATCATCGGCATCATCGACTGTCTCCCGACCGGCCGAGCAATAGCGTCTCCGAGTGATAACGGGGGTCAACGCCCGATGCGTCGTCGCGCCCGGGGTCCGACACATAGTGCGCCGCAGGGCGATCTGCGGTGGCGATGTCCGCCCAGGTGACCGGCGTGGCGGGTTCGGCCGATTCCGATGCTGATGGGACCTCGGAGACATCCGCGGCCGGGTCGGCCGCGACCGTCCGTATGGCGGTCGTCCGGTCTGCGGGGACTACGCCGGGCGCCATGGGAGGCGGAACGCCGGGCCCTGTAGATGTCGGCGACGTACCCGAAGTCGGCACCGGCGGTGCTGCCTGTGGTTGGCCCGCCGCAACCACCGTCGGTGCGTATCTGAGTTTCTCGGCCGGAGCCACGTGGGCACCCGGAAATCCGCCGAACATCGGCAGTGCCGCCGGTGCCGAGACCGGGGCGACAGGCGGCTCGGCTGCATGTGCGGCGGCCGCCCGTTCGGTCGCGAGTGCTTGCCCGGAAACGAGATCCGGTGCGGGACGGCCGGACTCCCACGGAGTGCCAACGGGCTCGGTGGCCTGCTCGTAGGTCTGCATCACACGTGCGGCGCGCAGACGTTGCTGATGTACGGCACGCTCGGCCTGGGCCGCGGCACCGGCGATGATCGGGGCGACGGCTGTGGCCGTGGTGGTGATCTCCTGCAGTTTCTCGACCACGTCGACCTCGGCGAGGTCCGGCATCTGCAGACGCGCGACGGTGATCGCGGCTGCCTGCGACTCAGCACGCAGCGCGTTGTCGGCCGCCCGGGTTGCCGTCTCGGCGAACCAGGGCGCGAGCCGGGTCAGTTTCTCGAACGCGGCACTGGCGTGCGCAGATCGCCAGTGCACTCCGAGTCGCGCGAGCACAGCCGCGTACTCGATACCCGCCTCGCCGATCTCGGTGGCGAGGGACGCCCATGCGAGACCCGCTTCTGCCAGAGGCGCGGGTCCGGGACCGGCGCCGAGGTCGGTGGCGAGCTGTTCGGTGGTGCGTGAGTCCCAGTCGACTCCGGTGAAGCCGGTCATGATGCCCTCCTCTCGGCGGTGTCGGGTTCGATGTACGTGGATGGTGATCGAGCGGATCGATCGTCGTATGGAGCGAGGCTCAGAGTGCGACCTTGAACGCCGCGGATGCCTCGGCGTCGCCCTCGGTGAATCCGGACGCCTGCGCGCGCAGCACTGCCGCGATCTTGCGCATCTCCAGAACCCCGGTGGCCGAGTCCTTCTCGAAAGCGTCGGCGACCTCCGTGAAGCTCCTCGCGGCCGCCGTCGACACCTCGTCGCGGCCCTGTGCAACGACCGGGAGCGCACGGCCGGCACTGGTCAGCACAAGTTCGAGACGGTCTGCTATGCGGTCGAGATCGGCAGCCGCCGAGATCAATTCGGCAGGATCGACACGAAGTTGGGGGTTGCTCATACTTCCTCGTTTCGTCGGGGACCGGGCACACCCAGTCGTAGTTCGATGTCGGGACTCGGTTCGCTGTCGGCGGTCTCCTCGTGACCGATGACCGCAGGCGCGACCTCGGGCGACTCGCCGACGACGCGGCGACCGTTGTCCTCGGTCACCAGATAGTCGGGTACGGAATGCTGATCCTCGGCGGCGCCGGCTCCCCGCGCGCCTGCCGCACCCATCGGGGCTCCGCCCATCGGCATGGCCGCGGGCGCCGTGGTCATCGGGCGGGCGGTTGTCGACGCACCGAGCGCGGGCTCACCGACCCCGAAATTCGTGGGCACGGTGGGCCGAGATGTACTGAGCGGCGACATCATCCCCACGCCGCCGGAACGACCGCGGGCGAGTCCGAATGGTCGACGTTGAGCATCTTGCTGACGGGTTGCAGGAGTGACGCCGGTAGTTCCGTCGCCGTGGAGACGGCAGGCGACACGACGTCGAGGATCGAACTCGCGAGCGTGAACGGCGATTGCCCGGCGGCTGCGGTGGGCGCACCGGTGACGGCGACGGGGGCTCCGTTGACTGCCATCGCTGTTGTCGGCGCGAGCAGTTCTGCGCGGGTCACGGCGACCGCCGCGGTGGCCTGGGACAAACCGATGGAAGCGATCCCGGCCGCCAGGGTGAGCCCGGCGCCGATCGCGGGCGAGGTGATCATGGGTATGACCGTCGTGAGCTTCGCTACCGTCGCGGCGATGATGCCCTGCACGATCGCCAGACCTTTCGCGACGATCCCCGCCGCGGCCTTGGTGTCGAGCGAGATTCCCGAACCCTGAGTCGCCAGAGCCGTGCTGTTCGCGCCGGCTTCGGCGGTCTTCGCGCCGGCGCTCACCGCCCCTTGCCCCGTCCACAACTGATCGGCGAGCTTGAGTGCGCTCTGGCCCATGGTCATCGACGTCTCGAGCACCTTCGTCAAGCTGTCGAAGATGATGGTCGGGTCGAAGCCGCCACCGGAGAGATCGCCGGTGCCGAATCCACCGAGCAGATCGGTCATCGGCTTGATGAAGATGTCGAGGTTCGGAGGTTGCAGCGGGGGCAATCCGGGCATCGGCGGCAGCGGCGGCAGCACGGGCAGAGGCGGGAGCCCCATCCCGCCGAGTACGTCGGCAACCGTCCGATCGAGGATCGGACCGAGCGGCGTGGCCTCGATCATCTGCTGCACCGTCATGTGGCTGAGCGCCGGAACGTCGGGGATACCGGGTAGCCCCGGCACCGGTGGCGGAGGTGTCACAGCACCGAACGGATCGCCGCCGCGCTCGCAGCGTCGGTGCCCTCGAATTCGGCCAGACCCGCCGCGGTCGAGGCCGCGGTGGCCGCATGCACCGCGGCCAGTTGTCCCACCGACATGAGATGGCTTGCCTGCGCGGCGATGAACGCCGCGAGGAATTCCTGGCCGATGAGCCCGAAGACGGGCACCATCGCCGCGGTGTTGGCTGCGGCGTCGATGGACCCGGCCGAGCCGACGGCTGTTGCCATCGCCGCGTTGGTGGCGGCGAAGCCCTCGAGAACCTCTGGTGTCACCTTGACGTTCGTCATCTGGAACCCCCTTGTGGGTCAGTGTGGTCGGTTCGTGGCTCGTGCGTCGGACAGGTCATTCGCTCGGACGAGCCCCGAGCATGTCCGCGAATGATTCGTTGAATTGCTCTGTCACCCCGGCGATCCGGGCGTAGACCTTTTGCGCGGCGAGAGCCGAAGTCGAGACGATCTGTTCCGCGAGGCGTGCCGCGCCGAGCTCGTTGGCGCCATGCGCCAGATGCAGATCGACCAGCGCACCTGTGCAGTCGACCTCGGCGGTGACCAGTCCGTCAGGCGACGTCTCTCGGATCGAAATCGCCTGAAGTGTCTCCTGGAACGAATGCAGCCCGTCGAGCTGACGTTGTGCACGCGCCTCGAGCTCGTCCATGGCCCAGCTCATCGTTGCAACCACGACGTCGGCGCGTCGGCTTCCTCGTCGTCACGCCATTCGGCACGGGCCAGATCGTCGGAGTCCGGCAGGTTCATCTCCCCGACGAGGTCGCGGTCGACCCCGGAGGCGAGCAGGCTCTCCCGCAGGCGGATTCCCGCGGACATCGCGGACTGCCGGCACAGCCGCAGGATGTCACCGGCCAGCATCGACGGGTCTTTCTGCAACTCGGACGGGTCGATGCGGACTGCGACCGGAAGTCCGTGTGCGGTGGTTCGAACCGCGAGACCACCGGACCGCGATCGGGCAGTCGAGAACTCGCGCAGAGCAGCCCACGGATCGTCGCCGTCGCGATCGTCGTCGCGTGCCGCCGACTCCTCGGAGTAGGTCATGGACAGTGCACCCCCTTCACGCCAGATACGACGCAGGCGGGGCCCCTTCCGGTTCCATCGAATTTTCGTTCGACAGAACCCGACCTCCCACATGCGGATCCGTGAGGAACCGCGCACCCCGCTGCGCTCATGTGCTGAGTGCCTGATCCTGCCATACTCGCCTGAACGCCACCACACCTGCGATGCGGTATGTCAAATATGTGCAGCTATCGGGTTGTGGACGTGGACCGATACCGGTCGCCGGCCTTGGGTAGACTCCCGCTCGACGCCGCCGAGGCAGATCGCTGAGCAGGGGTGTTCGCTGCACGCCGCCACGGGGATCACGCATCCACGAGATCGCCGTCGGCCGCTTGACCAGAGGATTCACCGATGACGTACGAGAACTCCACGACGCCCGACGGTTCCCACGCCGATGCGCCGGCGCCGCCGCCGTGGCTGCAGTTCGCGCCACCGCCGCCCGCTCCCCCGGCGGCTGCGCCTCCTCCGTCACCCGAACGTCCGGATGACGGGACTCTCTCGAGGGAACCTCAGCCCGGCACCGACGCCCCGATGTGGGGGCCCGATGTCAGCGGGGCTCACCCAGACCTCACGCCACCGGGAGTCGCGGGCCTCGAAGCCCAGCCGCCTAGGCCCGGACCGATCGACCCCGAGGTCGACGGCGGCTACCCGACTCCGCATGCCCGTCCGGAACACCACCGGCCCGAATCCGCAGGGCCCCAACACGACGTGCAGTCACCTCGCGAGTGGGGACATCAAGGGTCGTCGGGACCCCAGGGACCGGGGCACCCGGGGCCGGCACCCGCGGAGCCGCCCCAGGTGCTACCCGCGACGCGGTGGGCGAGCCCGGAACCTCCCGCGACCGCCTCCGCGCCACCACACCCCGGGGCGCCGTTCTTCCCCGGGCCTCCTCCGGGGCAACAGGAACCCCATGGTCCGTACTCACCCCCGTCCGCGTCGGTGCCCGGCCCGCCGCAGGCCACCGGCGGATTCGACTCGCCGCAACCGCCTCGCGTCTCCCACCAGCCCCAACCCCCACTCCATCAGC
>NZ_JAKOIW010000018.1 GCF_022206305.1 Gordonia sp. 'Campus'
GAGGGTGACGACCGCACCGGCATAGCTCAGTCCGGCACCGAAGCCGAGGAGCAGTGCGGTCTGCCCGCCCGCCGCCTTGCCGGTGGCGAGCATCTCCTCCATCGCGAGCGGGATCGACGCGGCGGAGGTGTTGCCCGTGTTCTCGATGTCGTTGGCCATCGGGAGGTCGTCGGGGAAGCCGAGGTTCTTCTTCATCAGCTCGTTGATGCGGGCGTTGGCCTGATGCGGGACGAAGACCTCGATGTCCTCGACGCCCACCCCGGAGGTCTCCAGTACGGTCGCCAGGGCGCGGGGGAGCGTGATCGCCGCCCACCGGAACACCTTCGGTCCGGCCATCGTCACCACCATCCGGCCGACAGGATCGGCCGCGGGGTCCTTGTGCTGATAGGCCTGGGCACGGTCCATGTATTCGGGGATCTCCCAGTTCTGGCCGATCGCCTCGGCGTTCTCCCCGTCGCTGCCCCACACCGTCGGGGAGATGCCGTTGTCCTCGCTGGGCCCGACGACCACGGCTCCGGCGCCGTCGCCGAAGATGAACGCGGTGTTGCGGTCGGTCGGATCCATCACCACCGACATCGTCTCGACGCCGACGAGAAGGACGTACTCGGCGCTGCCCGCACGGACGGTGTCGGCGGCGACGCCGAGGCCGTATCCGAAGCCTCCGCATCCGGCGGCGACGTCGTAGGCCGCGATGCCGTTCAGGCCGATGTCGGAGGCGACGATGGGTCCGCCGTGCGGGATCTTGGTCTTCCAGCTGTTCGTGGCGAGGATCAGCGCGCCGATCTTCTCCTTGGGGATTCCGGAGTTCGCGATCGCGCGCTCCGCGGCGGCCGCCGCCATCGACCGGGCGCTCTCGTCGCCGCTGATCCACCGGCGGTTGCGGATGCCGCTGCGTTCGAATATCCACTCGTCGGTCGAGTCGAGGACCTCGCACACCTCGTCGTTGCTGACCAGGCGCCGCGGCCGGTATGCGCCGATGCCCAGCATCGAGACGTTCTGATGTCCGGTCTTCACCGAGAGGTTGACCACTGTTGTCGATCCCTTCGCAATGTGCTGCCGCAGCGATTCTAGAGCCCGGTCGACGACGTCAGCCGTTCAGCGGCCAGAAGACCGGGATCAGCGCGACCGCGATCACGAGCCAGCATGCCGTCGTGAGCAGTCCGAGGCGCCAGTAGTCGCCGAACCGGTACCCGCCGGGGTTCATCACGATCATGTTCGCGGGGGTGGCGATCGGGGTCAGCAGGGACGCGGCGCCCGCGACGCACACGAGCATCAGGACCGGCCGCGCGTCGACGCCGACGTCGGCCGCCGCGGCCATCGCGATCGGGATGACGATGAGGACGGTCGCCGCATTCGAGATGAACTGCCCGACCACGGTGGTGAGCAGGAAAAGAGCGATGAGCAGCACATACGGGCTGTGTCCGGACACCAGGTCGACAATGGGCCGGGCGATCATCTCGGCGCCGCCGGAGGTCGAGATGGCCGTCGACATCGGGATCAGGGCCGCGATGAGAACCAGCGTCGGCCACGACACGGCCCGGTAGGCCTGCTCGGAGTTGATGACGCCGGACAGGACCATCGCGAGCGCGGCGAGCAGGCCGGCGACGACGGGTGGGACCACGCCGGTGGCCAGGAGCACGATCATCGCGACGAGAACGACGCCCGCCCGCGGCGCGGTCCGTCCCAGCCTGCCGGTCTGGCGGCGCACCTGTTCGCTCGAGTCGACGACGAGGACGCGCTGGTCGTCGGCGAGGGCGTCGATGGCGCCCCACGAGCCGTGGACGAGCACCATGTCGCCCTCCTCGAGAGTGATGGCCCGTGGGCCGACGTCGCGGTTGCGCCTGCGGATCGACAGGACCAGCAGGCCGTCCTCGCGGATCATCCCCGGGAACGCCGACGTTCCCACCCAGTCGGAGCGTGGCGGCACGACGAGCTCACAGATGCCGACGTCCCGGCCGATGAGTGACCCCTGCCGGCTTCGGCGCCCCGCCACGTCTTCGAGGGTCAGCCCGTGATCGCGCGCGAGCTGTTCGACGGTCTCGCCGGCACCGGAGATCACCAGCACGTCGCCGACGTCGAGCGGCGTGTCGTCGTCGACGATTCGCGCGCCGGGCCGTTCGGTGGCGACGAGGACCACGCCGGATTCACCGGCCGGCGGATCCCCCGGTGCCGTCATCAGGCCGGCCGGGGTGGCGGCGACCGCGGCCGACCCCGGTCCGACATGGAGGCGGTAGATGCGACGGTCGAGTCCGTAGTGGTCGACGACCGTGCCGAGATAGTTGCTGAAATCGCGTGGCAGCGTCGTCGATTCGCGATGGGGGAGGAGCCGATCGCCGAACAGGATCGACACGCCCGCGGTCACGAGGACCAGCGGCAACCCGACGAGCGCGAAGGAGAAGTAGCCGAAGCCGGAGCCGGTCTGCTCGACGGCCGCATCGTTGACGATGACGTTGACCGGACTGCCCGACAGTGTCAGGAGTGCCCCGGCGCTGCATGCATAGGCGAGTGGGATCAGGACCCGGGACGGGACGAGGCCCGCATGCCGCGCGATGGCCACGGTGACGGGGACGAGCGCGGCGGCCGCGCCGTTGACCGTGATGAGGGCGCTGAGGACGGCAGCGAGCGTCATGATCGCCAGCACCGCACGTGCCCGGCCGGTACCGGCGAGGCGACCGACCGATCGACCGATCCAGCCGGTGATGCCCGACGCCTCGAGGGCTTCACTGACCACGAACAGCGCTGCGATGAACACGATGACGGTGGCACCGAGGCCGCTCGTCATCGAGTCCACGCTGATGAGTCCGCACAGATAGAGCGCGATCGCGGAACCGATGGCGACCACCCCGACGGGCAGTCGGTTCCAGACGAACAGGACGACCGTCACCGCCAGGATGATCAGACTCGTGGTGGCGTCCGACATCGATCCATGGTCGCACCGCGTCCGGTCCCGCGCAGGTCCGCCGCGAAGTCGCGTGTCAGCGACGAGGGCGGATCACCAGGTGTGCACGGTGTTCTGGGCGGTCTCCAGATCCTGGCCGGTCAAGAGTTCGACGGCGTCGCAGCCGTTGCCGATCAGCAGATCGACCTCGGCGCGCGCTGCGGCCGGGAACGGCTTCAACACGAAGTCGGCCGGATCCTGACGACCGGGCGGCCGGCCGATGCCCAGACGCACACGGAGGTAGTCACGCGTGCCGAGCGCCTGACTGATCGAGCGCAGACCGTTGTGGCCCCCCTCGCCGCCGCCGCGCTTGAGGCGGACGGCGCCGAAGTCGATGTCGAGTTCGTCGTGCACGACGATGAGGTCATCGACGGGGACGGAGTAGAACTTCGCCAGCGGACCGATCTGTCGTCCGGACTCGTTCATGTACACACGTGGCTTCGCCACGAGGACCGGGTGGCCGCCGAGCCTGAGCTCGGCGACCTCGGCGCCGGACTTCTTGTGTACCTTCCAGCGCTCCCCGGCGGAGGCGACGAGGCCGTCGGCGACCATCGCGCCGACGTTGTGCCTCGTCTTCTCGTACTTGGGCCCGGGATTACCGAGCCCGACAATCAGTTTCACGATTGTGCAGTTTCCCCACTCGAACCGAGTAGGCGTGAGAGTCGGATTACTCCGAGTCCTCGGCGGCTTCCTCGGTGCTCTCGCCCTCGGCGTCGGCGGCTGCGTCGGCGGTGCCGTCGGCCTCGGACTCGGTGGCCGCGGCCTGCGCCTCGTTGACCGCCACGATGAGGGTCTCCGGATCGGCGGTGAGGGTCACGCCCTCGGGCAGGTCGAGATCCGAGGCGTGAACGGACACGCCCACCTCGGCGCCTTCGACGCTGACGACGATCTGCTCGGGGATGGACAGGGCGTCGGCCTCGACCTCGACGACGCTGGCGTCCTGGACCACGAGGGTGCCGGGAGCGGCGTCGCCCTCGACGATGATCGCGACCTCGACGGTCACCTTCTCACCGCGGCGGACGATGAGCAGGTCGGCGTGCTCGATGTAGTTGCGGATCGGGTGGACGTCGACCTGCTTGGTCAGTGCGAGCTGGCTCGAGCCCTCGATGTCGAGGTCGATGATGGCGTTCAGGCCGTTGTTGCGCAGGATCGCGGCGAACTCGCGGGCGGGGAGGTGCAGGTGCTGCGGGTCGGTGCCGTGCCCGTAGAGCACCGCGGGGACCTTGCCCTCGCGGCGAGCGCGACGTGCGGCGCCCTTGCCCTTCTCGGTGCGGGTGTTGACCGTGAGCTTGCTGGCCTGGTTCGACATGGGGATCTCCTGGTGTGGTGTGCGGTCTGTCGGCGTCGCGACGAGCAACACCGGGCACGGGCTCCGACCGCGGACACCCACCGGCCCGAGGGGCACAGGAGGACTGCGATGGCCGCGCCGATCACGGTGACATGGTCACCCTCGCCGAGACAACGGGGGCCAGAGTAGCCGATGACCTGCCGGGATGTCACATCCCTATCCGGTCGGCCCGACCTCGGGGATACTGGTCTGCCATGACCTCACAGACTCCGATCGAGATCGTGACCACCCTGCTGGACGAGTTCGCGCGCGGCGACGTACCTGCCGCCCTCGAGACCATCGACGACGACATCGCGTACACCAACGTCTCGCTCCCGACCATCCGCGGCAAGAAGAAGGTGGCCGGTGTGCTCGGCGGGGTCGCCCGCAACGACGGGGTCGGGTTCAACTACCGGATGATCAACGTCAGCGCCGACGATGCCGGGGTGGTGCTCACCGAGCGCGTCGACGAACTGCGCTTCGGCCGGTTGCACATGCAGTTCTGGGTGTGTGGACGCTTCGAGGTCCGCGAAGGGCGAATCACGGTGTGGCGTGACTACTTCGACTACTACGACATGACCAAGGCGCTCATCCGTGGTGTCGCGGCGCTCGCGGTGCCGTCGATCCAACGGCCGCTTCCCGCGCCGGCTCTCTCGGCCTGATCGACCGGGGCGTGGGCTCGGCGGCCCTGCGGCCGAAGCGGTCGTGACTCAGAGGATCTCGTCGAGCTTCTCGATGGGCCGCGGGATACGGGTGCCCTTGTCGGTCACCACGATCGGGCGTTCGACGAGAATCGGGTGCTCGACCATCGCATCGAGGATCTGCTCGTCGGTCGCGGACGCGAGGTCGAGCTCTTTGTAGAGGGCCTCGCGTTTGCGCACCGCCTGGGCGGGGGTGACGCCGGCGCCGGAGAACAACTCGACGAGTTGTTCCCGGCTGTAGGGCTCGTCGAGATATTTCACGACGGTGGGCTCCACGCCCGCATCGCGCAGTGCCTGCAACGCCTTTCGCGAGGTCGAGCACTTCGGGTTGTGATAGATCGTCGCGTCCACGGGACACACGGTACCCCGGTCGGTGACGCTGCCGCGAACATGACGAAGGGCCCCCGGCGAGAACGTCTCGCCGGGCCCTTCGTTGGTTCGTTCAGCCGGTCAGGCGATGCCGTCGAACAGGCTTGTCACCGAACCGTTTTCGAAGACCTCGCGAATCGTCTGGGCAAGGAGGGGGGCGATCGAGAGGACCGTGAGGTTCGCGAATCGCTTCTCGTCCGGGATCGGCAGGGTGTCGGTCGCGATGACTTCCTTGGCGCCGCAGTTCGCGAGCCGCTCGGCTGCCGGGTCGGAGAACACGCCGTGCGTGGTGGCGATGATGACGTCGCCGGCTCCCGCATCCTTGAGGACGCGCACCGCGCCCGCGATGGTGCCGCCGGTGTCGATCATGTCGTCGATCAGGATGCAGGTGCGGCCTTCGACCTCACCGACCACCCGGTTGGACTTGACCTGGTTGGGCACGAGGGGATCGCGGGTCTTGTGGATGAACGCCAGCGGTGCGCCACCGAGGGTGTCGGCCCACTTCTCGGCCACGCGCACGCGACCGGAGTCAGGGGAGACCACGGCGATGTTGTCGGTGCCGTACTTGCCGCGGATGTACTCGGCGAGCTGCCCCTGGGCGTGCATGTGGTCGACGGGGCCGTCGAAGAAGCCCTGGATCTGATCGGTGTGCAGGTCGACGGTGATGATCCGGTCCGCGCCCGCGGTCTTGAGCAGGTCGGCGATGAGCCGGGCCGAGATCGGCTCGCGGCCGCGGTGCTTCTTGTCCTGGCGGGCGTACGGATAGAACGGGAGGATCACGCTGATGCGCTTGGCCGAGCCCCGCTTGAGGGCGTCGATCATGATGAGCGCCTCCATGACCCACTGGTTCAGCGGGAACGGGCAGCTCTGCAGGACGAAAGCGTCCGATCCGCGAACCGAGTCCTCGAAACGAACGAACAGCTCGCCGTTGGCGAAGTCGCGGGCGGTCTGGGGGGTGACCTTGATGCCCAGTTCATCGGCGACGGCTGCGGCGAGTTCGGGATGGGCACGACCAGAGAACAGCATCAGGTTCTTCTGGTTGTCGGTGGTCCAGGTCATGAAAACTCTTCTGTTCGTGTCGTTTCGGATCAGGAAAAGCTGCCCGCCGCGACGGCGGGGTCGTGTCCGGACCGGTCAGGCCGATCCGGGGTCGTTCTCGCGGGCCTTCAGGGCCGCGCGTGCCGCCGGGGTGTCGGGTCGCTTGCGTACGACCCAGTCGTCGATGACACGTTGTTCGCCCGCCGAGACCGCAAGGGCTCCCGGCGGTACATCTTGCCGCACGACGGTTCCGGCTCCGGTGTATGCCCCGTCGCCGACCGTCACCGGTGCGACGAACATGTTGTCCGAGCCGGTGCGGCAGTGGTCGCCGATCACCGTGCGGTGCTTGCTCACCCCGTCGTAGTTGACGAAGACACTCGACGCCCCGATGTTGGAGTGCTCGCCGATGGTCGCATCCCCGACATACGTGAGGTGCGGGATCTTCGAGCCGTCGCCGATGGTCGCGTTCTTGGTCTCGACGAACGTGCCGATCTTGCCGGCGACCCCGAGTGATGTTCCGGGCCGCAGGTAGGCGAATGGGCCGACGCTGGCGTCGGCGCCGATGACGGCGTCGCTGCCGTGAGTCCGGATCACGTGGGCACCCGGTCCCACGGTGACGTCGGTGAGCGTCGTGTCGGGGCCGACGACCGCGTCGGTGGCGACGGTCGTCCGGCCGAGCAGCTGGGTTCCCGGTTCGATGCGGACGTCGGGCTCGATGGAGACCTCGACATCGATCCACGTGGTGGCCGGATCGACGACGGTCACGCCGTCGAGTTGGTGGCGACGCACGATTCGCCGGTTGAGTTCGGCGCCGAGTGCGGACAGCTGGGCGCGGTCGTTGCAGCCGGCCACCAGGACCGAGTCGGCGACGGTGTGGCCGCGGACCGTGCGGCCGGCGGCGCGGGCGATCTCGACGATGTCGGTGAGGTAGTACTCGCCCTGCACGTTGTCGGTGGAGAGCTGCGACAGCCCGTCCCGAAGGGCTGCGGCGTCGAAAGCGTAGACGCCCGCGTTGACCTCGGTGATCGCGCGTTGCCCGGCGGTGGCGTCCTTGTGTTCGACAATGGCCGCGACGTCGGTTCCGTCGCGGACGATGCGTCCGTAGCCGGTCGGGTCGTCGGCGACGAAACTGGTCAGGGTCACCGCGGCGCCGCCGTCGGCGGTGTGGGTGTCGATGAGGTCGCGCAGTGTGCCGGCGTCGAGCAGCGGGACGTCGGCCGCGGTGACGATGACGGTTCCGTCGAACTGTTCGGGCAGTCCGCCGAGTCCGACGCGGGCCGCGTCACCGGTGCCGCGGGGCGCATCCTGTTCGGCGATGCCGACCTGCACAACCAGCCGGCCGGCGATCTCGGCGATCGCGGCGGTGACGCGCTCCTTCTCGTGGCTCACGACGGCGATCAGATGCTCGGGCGAGATGCCCGCGGCGCCGTGGAGCGCGTGGCCGACGAGGGATCGCCCGCCGATGGTGTGGAGGATCTTGGGGGTCTTGGACTTCATGCGGGTACCGGCGCCCGCGGCCAGGACGATCACGGCCACGGATGTCGACGTCTCCGTCATCGAATGTCCACCCTCTTCCTGATCGGGTCTGCCACGATCATGTCTGCCCGACGCGTTCGCGGGACTGTTCGGGCAGCGTCCACGGTCGCACGTCGGGTGCGATCCTACGCATCGGTAGCCGGGGGCAGAAATGCACTGCGCAGAATGGAACGGTTGGTCACAGCCGGGCCTGATAGAACACAAGGGACCGCGAATCCCGAGCGATCAGTCGGTAACAGACGGCGGTACGGCCGTCGGATCGTGTTGGATGCGGGATGAGGAAACGCATGCGCGCCGGAGTTGTCCGGTTCGTCAATCGAACACACGGAGGTTGTGAATGAGCACGCAGAAAACGGCGATCGTCACGGGCGCGGCTCGGGGAATCGGTGCGGCAGTGGCCAAACGCCTCGCCGACGACGGGCTGGCCGTCGCCGTCCTGGACCTCGATGCCGATGCCTGCGCGGACACCGTCAAGGCCATCACCGATGCGGGTGGCAAGGCCATCGCGGTCGGCGCCGATGTCGCCGACGAGGCCTCGGTGAACGCAGCGGTCGAGAAGGTCGTCGCCGAACTCGGCAAGCCGACCGTCGTGGTGAACAACGCCGGCATCACCCGGGACAACCTGCTCTTCAAGATGACGGTCGACGACTGGGACGCCGTCATGGCCGTCCACCTGCGTGGCGCGTTCAACGTCACCAAGGCCGCTCAGAAGTACATGGTCGAGGCCGAGTGGGGACGCATCGTCAACCTGTCGAGCACCTCGGCTCTGGGCAACCGGGGCCAGGTCAACTACTCGGCGGCCAAGGCCGGCATGCAGGGCTTCACCAAGACCCTCGCGATCGAACTGGGCCGCTTCGGCGTCACCGCCAACGCCATCGCACCGGGCTTCATCGAGACCGAGATGACCGCGGCGACCGCCGAGCGCGTCGGCGTGCCCTTCGAGGACTTCAAGCGCGCCGCGGCGAGCCAGATCCCGGTCAACCGGGTCGGTGTGCCCGAGGACATCGCGCACACCGCGTCGTTCTTCATCAGCGAGGGTGCGGGCTTCGTGTCCGGCCAGGTCGTCTACGTCGCCGGCGGCCCCAAGGACTGACCGACCCGCAGACTTCGACTCGACTCCCAGACCTCGATCGAGGTCTGGGAGTCGAGTGGTCACCTGGCGTGAGTGCCCGCAGGCTGTGGCACAATCGTCAGCGCAGTGATCCGCCATGGTGTAATCGGCAACACTCCTGATTTTGGTTCAGGCATTCTAGGTTCGAGTCCTGGTGGCGGAGCTCATGAGTCGGCGCGCGGTCGTGGGAGCCCCAGATTGTCCCGCAGCGTGGTGCCCTCGTAGTCGGTGCGATACACGCCCAGCTCCTGCAGCACCGGCACCACCTCGTCGACGAACCGGTCGAGTCCGCCGGGCACGATGTGGGGTACCAGGATGAACCCGTCCGCGACGTCGGCCTGCACGAAGTCGTTGATCGTGTGCGCGATGGTCTGTGGCGAACCGACGAACGACTGGCGGCCGCTGACCTCGATGATGAGTTCGCGCGTCGTCAGGTTCTTCGCCTCGGCCAGGTCGCGCCATTCGCGCGCGACGGCCACCGGGTCGCGGTGCATACGTACGCTCGCGCGTCCCTTCGCGATCGTGTTCTCGCCGGGAACCGGATCCACCTGCGGCAGCGGACCGTCGGGGTCGTGGTCGGACAGGTCGCGATTCCACAACTGCTCCAGGAATTTGATTGCCGTCTGGCCGCTGACCTGTTGCAGGCGCACTTCGTGGGCTTCTTCGGCGGCCTGGGCGTCGGTGTCGCCGACGACGAAGGTGGCGGCGGGTAGCACCAGCAGTTGTTCGGGGCGACGGCCATAGGAGTCGAGTCGCTGTTTCACGTCGGTGTAGAACGCCCGGCCGGCATCGTAGGTGGCGTGCCGGGAGAAGATGGCGTCGGCCGTGGCGGCCGCGAACTCCCGGCCGTCGCGGGAGTCCCCGGCTTGGAAGATGACCGGCCGCCCCTGTGGCGGACGAGGGGTCGGAAAGTGCCCACGGATGTCGAACTGTGAACTGGTGAAGTCGAATCCACCCGCCTCTTGACGAGCCAGGAACCGGCCGCTCTCGGCGTCGGCGACGACGTCGTCGTCGCGCCATGAGTCCCAGAGCGTTGCCGCTGCGGTGAGGAACTCCTTCGCGCGTGCGTACCGCTGGTCCTCGGGCAGGTAACCGCCCCGCCGGAAGTTCTCGCCGGTGAACTCATCCCACGAGGTCACCACATTCCAGGCCGCGCGTCCGGCGGACAGATGGTCGAGGGTCGCGAACTGCCGTGCGACGTCGACCGGTTCGTTGAAGGTCGAGTTGATGGTGCCGGTGAGGCCGATGTGGGTCGTCACCGCGGCCAGGGCCGACAGGGCAGTGAACGTGTCCGGGCGTCCGACCACGTCGAGGTCGTAGATCAACCCGTTCTGCTCGCGGAGACGCAGGCCTTCGGCGAGAAAGAAGAAGTCGAACTTCCCGCGCTCTGCGGTCTGTGCGAGATGGACGAACGAGGCGAACTCGATCTGACTGCCCGAGTCCGGGTCGCTCCACACCGTGGTGTTGTTGACCCCGGGGAAGTGCGCAGCGAGATGTACCTGTTTGGTCATGCGACACCGGCCCTTCCGGAGGCGAATCGGTTGGACGGACGGTCCAGGCCGAGATGGCCGCGCAGCGTCGACTCGGCGTACCGGGAGCGGAAGAGGTTGCGGCGCTGCAGTTCCGGTACGAGCTCTTGCGTGATCGAGCGCAGATCCTCGGACAAGGCGGCCGGGTGCAGACGGATTCCGCTGATTCCCTCCACCGCTGCCCAGCGCTCGATCTCGTCGGCGAGTCCGGTCGGTGTGTCGATGAAGACCGCACTGTCGGGTGTGAACGGTTCGCCGGCCCAGTCGTCGAGTTGCGCCCGGCGCCCTTCTGCCTCCGCGCGCGAGGCGGCGAGCACGACGAACAGGTCGACGAACAGCAGTGCAGGGTCGGCGATCTCGCGACCGGCGTCCGAATGGGCGGCACCCACGGCGTCCACCGCTCGCACGGCGTCATCGACATCGCGTGGGCTGATGAACCCGACGTCGGCACCCCGCCCGATCACCCGCAGGTCGGTGGGATGTGCGCCGGTCGTGGCGATGACCGGCCGTCCCTGCGGTGGGCGCGGGGTGATGGCGGGGCCCCGCACCGAGAAGTGGTCCCCGGCGAAGTCGATGTGGTGCAGCTTGTCTCGGTCGATGAAGCGACCCGTTGCGACGTCGCGGATCTCGGCGTCGTCCTCCCATGAATCCCAGAGCAGTCCGAGCACGGTCGCGAAATCGAGGGCCTCGGACGCGAGATCGGCGAGCACCTTCGGGTCGTCGGGGAATCGTCGCCGACCGAAGAGAGCGGCCTCGCCTGGGTTCGCGGTCGTACGCAGCACGACGCCGGCACGGCCGTTGCTGACGAAATCGAGGGTCGCGATGGCCTTGGACACGTGGAACGGCTCGGTGTGCGTGGCGGTCGCCGTCGGGAGCAGCCCGATCGAGCGGGTTGTCGGTGCGAGACGGGAGGCGAGCAGCACCGAGTCCAGACCTCCGGTCGCCCGGTCGGTGCGGGGGCGCCCGCGGTGCAGGGCGAATGAGTCGGCGAGGGTGATGAAGTCGAGCAGACCGGCTTCGGCCTCCTCCACCAGGTTCTGCCAGTGCGCTGCCGTGGTGAGAGCGGTGCCCCGGGCCCGGGGTGTTCGCCACGCAGCCGGGTGAGAGCCGAAGCCGTCCAACGCAACAGCCAGGTGCAGGTGCTCGGCCATCGAATCCTCCCATGTCGTGTAGTCGTTCATCGTCGAGAACGGCGCTACGAGGAACGAGGATTCCGGGGGACGGGCATCGGATCGGGGTGGGTCAAACCCTTTCGTTATCCCGCGCGCCGCGCTTCGGTGATCAGGGTGACGCGTGTTCGGCGGAGGACTCGAGATGGTCGGGGAGAGGCATGACAGGAAAAGAACCGATACCGCTGTCGGTGCTCGACCTCGCCCCGGTCACCGAGGGGAGTGACGCCGCGACGGCGGTGCGGCGCAGCGTCGTCCTGGCCCGGCATGCCGAACGCCTGGGCTACCGGAGGTTCTGGCTCGCCGAACATCACTTCGTCGCGGTCGCCAGTTCGTCGACGACCACTCTCATCGGGCTGATCGCCGGCTCGACCGAGTCCATCCGTGTGGGGTCGGCGGCGGTGCAGAGCGGATTGCACACCCCGGTGTCGATCGTGGAGGCATTCGGGACGATCGACGCGCTGTACCCCGGCCGGCTGGACCTTGGTCTCGGTCGATCCGCTCAACGTCGCGCCGAGCTGTCGACCGCCGACCGGCAACCCGCACCCCGCGAGCCGGCACCCCGACAGCCCGATCAGATCGTCGACGGTCTGCTCATTCCGACGCCGTTCCCCGTCGAGTCGATCCTGACCGCGCCGCGGGTCGTCGCCGCGTTCGAGGCGTCGCAATTCGACGGTGCGTCACCGCCGGATTTCGACGACGCCGTCGGTGACGTGCTCGCGCTCCTGGCGGGCGACTTCCATCACCACGACGTCGAACTGACCGCGGTGCCCGGGCGTGGCGCGGACGTGGCGGTATGGATCTTCGGGAGCAGCAAGGGACAGAGCGCCCAGACCGCGGGTGCGCGGGGCCTGCCGTTCGTCGCCAACTATCACGTCAGCCCGAGCACGGTCCTCGAGGCCGTCGAGGCGTATCGCAGTGCGTTCCGGCCGTCGCAGGTTCTGGCCGAACCCTATGTGGTCGTGTCCGCGGATGTCGTTGTCGCCGAGCATGAACCGACCGCACGTCACCGCGCGTCCACTTACGGGCACTGGGTGCACGGCATCCGCAGCGGGGCGGGCGCGCAACCGTATCCCGACCCGGACACAGCGCAACCCCTCGATGGCGATGCGCGGGTTCTCGTCGACGACCGGGTGAGCACCCAGTTCGTCGGTGATCCCGAGACCGTCGTGGACGGCCTGCGGACGCTCGCCCGGGTGACCGGCGCCGACGAGTTGCTGGTCACCAGCGTGACCCACGACTTCGACCATCGGCTGACGTCGCACGAACTGCTCGCCACCGCATGGGGATTGGGAGGGCGGTGACGTGACCGGTTTCGCGGCGGAGGGTTTCCGACCACGCGCGGGTGCGCGGTCGTCGATGAGCGCTGTGTTCGCCGGCATCAGGCGCCACGTCGACGTCGATCTCCTCGCCGTCGGCGCGGCACTGCATCCCGAGGCGCCGCCTCTGGGTCTACCCCTCGAGACAGCAAGAACGGTCGGACGCGGACAGCCCTCGTAGCCGGTTTGCGGTGGCACCATGGGGTTCCTCGGCGACGACGGTCGTCGCCGGTGAACGGCCACGAGGAACTCCCACCATGTACGAGACCCCGGATGAACTCCACGAACTCCAGACGCTTCTCGATGCGTCGCTGTCCCGATCGACCGACCACCTGCGTTCCATCATCACCACCGAGAACACCGTCGACGCACCGCGATTGATCGAGATCCTGACCGGTATGCGGGTGCTCGCGCTCTCGACGGTGACCGCGTCGGGTGAGCCGAGGATCAGCGCTGTCGATGGCCACTTCCTCCACGGCAAGTGGGTGTTCGGGACCGCGCGCACCGCCGCGAAGGCCCGGCACCTCGCCGCCCGCCCGGCTGCCAGTGTCGCGCACATCCGAGGGGAGGAACTCGGGGTGTTCGCGCACGGGACCGTCGAGATTCTCAACCCGATCGATGGTGACCGCGCCGACGACTGGCCGGAATTGGTGGCGCACTTCAAAAAGACCTACGGAGACGACGCCTTCGACTGGGACGTCGAGGTCATCTACTTCCGGTTGCACCCGCACTGGATGACGGTCTACGCCCCGAACCCATCTCGTTGACTGTGCGTCCGATTTCGTCGAGCGTGCGTCGTATTTCGTTCGCCGTGCGCCCAATCACGTCGACCGTGCGTCGCACTTCGTTGACTGTGCGTCCCGATCTGCCCACTGTGCGGGACTCGTCACGTGTGCGCGGTCTCAGAACACCTCAGCTGCTTCGCACCGCCGAGCGAGCGGACGAGCCTGTCGCACAACCGACGAGTACCGACGCACGGTCGACGGGGTCGGACGCACGGTCGACGGGGTCGGACGCACGGTCGACGGGGTCGGACGCACGGTCGACGGAAGCGGACGCACGGTCGACGTAACTGGACGCACGGTCGACGAAAATCGACGCACGGTCGACGGTCAGTCCACCGGGACGATGAACCCCTCGTCCTTGAGCCAGTCGTAGGCGACATCGGCGGGGTCTGCGCCGTCGATGTCGATGAGGCCGTTGAGTTCTTGCATCAGCGGGTCGGTGAGCTTGGCCGAGACGGGGGCCATCAGCTCGGCGATCTTCGGGTTGGACTCGTTGAGGCCGCTGTTGATCACCACACAACCGCTGTAGGGGAGGAAGAACTTGCGGTCGTCCTCGAGCACGGTCAGGTCGAGGTTCTTGATGCGACCGTCGGTGGAGTAGACCATGCCGAAGTTGCACGGTTCGCTGCGCGCGGTCGAGGTGTAGACGACGCCGGAGTCCATCGTGGTGACATTGCCCTTGGGGACGCCGCCCGGGGCGCCGAGCGGGATGTCGTACGCCTTGAGCATCGGAATGAAACCGTCGGCACGCGAGAGGAATTCGTCGTTGATGCAGAAGGTTCGCTCAGACTCGGGCAGCTTTGCGATGTCGGACATTTTGGTGACGTTCAGGGCCTTGGCGGTCGGTGAGGCCGCGGCGAACGCATAGGTGTTGTTGAACGACGCGGGCGGAAGCCATTCGACCCCGTTGGGGCGCTCGGCATCCCGCACCCGCTCCCACAACTGCTGCGGGTCGGCGATCGTCTCGGTCTCACCCAAATAGGTCTGCCACGCCGTGCCGGTGTACTCCCACACGATGTCGGCGTCGCCGTTGAGGACGGCCTGACGAGACGACATGGAACCCGGTGCGTTGGTGAGGTCGTCGACGTCGGCGCCCGCGGCGGCCAGGTACGTCGCGGTGATCTTGCCCAGCAGGACCTGTTCGGTGAAGTTCTTCGACGTCACGGCGATCGACGTGCCTTCGAGGGGGCGTTCGCCACCGGGTAGCGAGGCCGCTCGGTACGTTCCGGAGGAACTCACGAGCCCGCACGCCGACAACATCATCAGCAGGGCGGCCGACGCGGCGAGGACCGCGACCGGGCGGCCGGACTTCAACGCTCTCATGAGATCCCCCGTGGTGTGGCCGCGAGTTCGATCAGGCGGCCGAGCCAGTCGATCGTCATCGCCAGGAGGGCGACCAGGATCGCGCCGGCGACGAGCAGCTTGGGCAGGAACAGGGTGATCCCCGTGGTGATGACGGTGCCGAGGCTCGGGGCCCCGATGAACGTGCTCAGCGTCGCGGTGCCGACCAGGATCACCAGCGCGGTGCGCACGCCGTTGAGGATGACCGGTACGGCCAGCGGCAACTCGACCTGGACGAGCGTGCGGATCGCCGACAGCCCGATCCCGCGCGAGGCCTCGACCGTCCGTTGATCGACCTGACGGAGACCCACGATCGTGTTCTGCAGGATCGGCAGCACCGCGTAGACGACCAGACCGACAACCGCGGTGTTGAAACCGGTGCCGAGCCAGAAGGTGAACAGCACCAGCAAACCGATGGCCGGTGCGGCCTGACCGATGTTGGCGATGTTGACCGCGATGGGGTTCAGCCACCGCAATGACGGTCGGGTGAGCGCGATGCCCAGCGGAATGGCGATCAGGACGACGATGATCGTCGCGACGAGCGTGAGCTGGATGTGATCTAGAATGGTGGCCCGCAATGCGGGCCACGCCATGGAGGCGCTCTCGGTGGTGGTGAAAGTCGTGTTCTGGTACCAGATCAGGAATCCGACGCCGACGACGACGATCACGAGCGGTTCGAACCAGACGTCGATCGGGATGCGGGCGAAACGGCGTCGAAAACCGCTCGGGACCGATTCCGGTGCAGGCGGTTTCGAGGTCTCGGTGAGGCGCGCCTCCTCGGCGATGAAGCCCGTCACCGGTCGGCGCTCGTCTCGGGTGTGCCCACCGGAGCTGCGCCGGCGTCGGTGGCGGACTCGAAGCCGGGCTCGTCATCGGCTGCGACGACCGGGGTCTCGACGGGGGCTGAGCCTTCGGCATGGTCGAGGTAGCCGACGTGATCGTCGTCGTCGCGCACCGTGGCGAGTTGCCCGCGGATGGCCTCCATGACCGCGGCGATGTTCAGTGCGCCCACCACCGCGCCGCGACCGTCGGTGACGAGCACCCCGCCCTGACTGGTCGCGAGCATCGAATCGAGAGCGTCGTTGAGTGTCGAGGACTGCGCGACCACGGGGAGTCGTTGATCGAGATAATCCGAGATCTCGGGCTTGGCCCGCACCTCGTCGATGGAGGGCCAGGCCCGCGGGCGGCCGTGCTGGTCCACCACCGCGACCCACTCCTCGCCGGCGGCCCGTGCGCGGGACACGACAGCGCCGGAGGGTTCGCCGACGTGGGCGGTGACGACATCGCGGATGTCGACGTCGCGGACGCGGGTCAGGGTCAGGTGGGCAAGCGTCGCACCGGAACCCACGAATTCTTCGACGAAGGGGCTCGCCGGGTTCGCGAGGATCTCCTCGGGCGGGGCGAACTGTTCGATACGGCCGCCCTCGGACAGGATGAGCACCTTGTCGCCGAGCTTGGTCGCCTCCTCGAAGTCGTGGGTGACGATGACGATGGTCTTGGCGAGTTCGTGTTGGATCGCGATCAGCTTGTCCTGCAGGCGGGCTCGCGTGATCGGGTCGACGGCGCCGAACGGTTCGTCCATCAGCAGCACGGGGGGATCGGCGGCGAGTGCGCGCGCCACGCCGACGCGCTGCTGCTGGCCCCCCGACATGTCCTTGGGCAGGCGGTCGGCGAACGTCGCGGCGTCGAGACCGACGAGATCGAGCAGGTATTCGGTCCGTTCGGCGATGCGTTTCTTGTCCCACTTGAGAATCCGGGGGATCGCGCCGATGTTCTTGCTCACCGACCAGTGCGGGAAGAGCCCGCCGGACTGGATGACGTACCCGATGGATTGGCGCAGGCTGTCGGGGTTCTCGGCGGTGACGTCGCGGCCGCCGATGTAGATCCGGCCCTCGGTGGGCTCGATGAGCCGGTTGATCATCTTGAGCGTCGTCGTCTTACCGCAACCCGATGGTCCGACGAAGGCGACGATGTCACCGGCGTCGATCTCCAGATCGAGTCGGGCAACGGCGGGTTCGGACGAGCCGCGGTAGCGCTTCATCACGCCTTCGAGGCGGATCGACTCGCCGGTGACGTTGCGGCTCGTGGGGTCCGCAGGAGACGAGGTGGTGGAGTCGGTCATGAGAGTCCCTTGGAGATGGTGAGTCGGCCGAGCAGAACCAGGAGTGCGTCGAAGACGAGGGCGATGATGACGATGAGAATGGTTCCGGCGAGCGCCATCTCGAGTGCATTGGCGCCGCCGAGGCGGGAGAGTCCGTTGAAGATCAACGAGCCGAGGCCGGGGCCGAGGACGTAGGCGACGATGGCCGCGACGCCGACGATCATCTGCGTCGAGACCCTGATGCCGGTGAGGATGACCGGCCACGCGATCGGGAGCTCGACCGTCAGCAGGATGCGCCATCTCGAAAGTCCGATGCCACGGGCAGATTCGACCACCGATGGCGGGACCGAACGCAACCCGACCACCGCGTTGCCGATGACGGGCAGCGTCGCGAAGAACGCGAGCATCAGAAACGACGGTGTCACACCGAGTCCGAACGGCACGATCAACAGGGCGAGCAGGGCGAGTGACGGAATGGTCAGTGCCACACGGCTCGACGTCAGGGTCAGCGCGCCGACCAGCGGAAGTCGGTACACGACTGTGGCGATGAGGATCGCGACGAGGGTTCCGACCAAGACGGTCTGGAACGACAGCGAAGCGTGTTGGTAAGTCAGAAACGTGAGAGAGCGTGCGTTCTCGCTGATGTAGTCCCACAGTTGCACTGTTGATGTCCCATCCCCGGCGCTCCCGCCCCCGGTGTCTGGATCGACATTACGCAGGGTTCGCACCGGACGCCGACATTTGGACCGATCCAGTGTGACTTCGACGCAGACCGAGCCGAACTCTCAGGTCGCGGTGTCATCCTGGAGTCGTGAGTGACAGTGCCTCGACCACGACGACGACCGAAGACGACGACCGCGCGCACCTCGACGACGCGGTGCGTTCCTGGACCCGGGTGGTCGCCTGGATTCTGAGCGTGGGGGGCGCCATCGGTTTCGTGGCGTCCTTCGTACTCACCGTCGAACGATTCGAACTGGCCGCCGACCCGAACTACGTGCCGTCGTGCAACTTCAACCCGGTGCTGAGCTGCGGGTCGGTGATGGCCGAACCCCAGGCCGCGCTGTTCGGTTTCCCCAATCCGCTGCTCGGCATCGCCGGTTTCGCCGTTGCGATCACCACCGGCGTCGCTCTGCTGGCAGGCGCGCGTCTCGCCGGGTGGTACTGGGCGGGACTGCAGGTCGGTGTGACCGCGGCCCTGGTGTTCATCTCGTGGCTGATCTACTCGAGTCTCTACTCGATCGGCGCGCTGTGCCCCTACTGCATGGTGGTGTGGGCGGTGACCCTGCCGATCTTCGTGTTCGTCAGCGTCCGCAACGCCCACGCGAGCGGCCTGACATCGAGGTCTCGTGCCGCACTGCTGCTGGCGCGCAACCACGCCCCGATCCTGGTCCTGGCGGTGGGCGTGGTCATCGTGCTGATCGCGGTGCGGTTCTGGTCGTACTGGTCGAGCCTCTACTGACCGTCCATCGTGTCGCCGCGGCCGGGTCGTGGATGTCGTTCCGTTCGTGATCCCGGTGGCCGCCCCCTACCCTGGGCACATGGCGATCGGACGTCCTTCGGAAGGTTCGGCCGAGGTGCAGCGCGCACCTCGGGCGCGGATGACCGGCGCCCAGCGGCGGCTACAGCTCATCGAGGTCGCGCGCGGTCTGTTCGCCGAACGCGGTTTCGAGGGCACCTCCATCGAGGAGATCGCCCAGCGCGCGGGGGTCTCGAAGCCAATCGTGTACGAGCATTTCGGCGGCAAGGAAGGTCTGTACGCGGTCGTCGTCGACCGTGAGATGGAGACATTGCTCGAGATGGTCACCTCGTCGCTGTCGAAGAATCGCTCGCTCTACCGCATCCAGCAGGTCGCACTGGCGCTGCTGACGTACATGGAGGAGCGCACCGACGGATTTCGCATCCTCGTGCGCGGCGACAGCACCGCGGGCACGAGCGACACCGCGACGTATTCGAGCCTGCTCAACGACGCCATCAGTCAGGTCGAGCACATCCTGGCCGGCGATTTCGAGCGGCGCGGCTTCGACCCGTCGCTCGCCCCGCTGTACGCCCAGGCTCTGGTCGGGATGGTGTCGGTCACCGCGCAGTGGTGGCTCGACGTGCGGGAGCCGTCGAAGGAAGTCGTGGCCGCGCACCTGGTCAACCTCTGTTGGAACGGCCTCACGCGGCTCGATCCCGACCCGGCGCTCGTCGGACCCGACTATGTGGAGTCGCAGCGGCGCACATCCGTCGACGACAACTGAGCCCCCACCGAGACGTCAGTCGGATGCCGGCCACAGATCCTTCTGCATGTAGACGCAGTCGATCCACTGATCGGCCTTGTGGCCGATCGCTCGCAGCCGACCCACCTGCTCGAATCCGAACCGGGCGTGCAGGGCGATCGAGCCCTCGCCGCCGGTGGCGGCGATGACCGCCACGATCTGCCGGACGTTCGTGGTGTCCGCCCGGTCGAGCAGACCGGACATCAGTGCCGACCCGATGCCGCGACCTGCGTAACCGGGGCGGACGTAGATCGAGTCCTCGGTCGACAGGTCGTAGGCGGGCATCCCGCGGAAGGTCCCCAGGTAGGCGTACCCGACGACGCTCTCGGCGCCGTCCTCGACGATCCGCGCCACGACGAACGGGCGCCCGGCCGCGGTGATCGCGGCATGTTTGGCATGCCACTGGGGCAGTGACGGGACGACGTAGTCGAAGGTCGCGACGGTGTGTTCGACGTAGTGCGCGTAGATCTCCGCGACCGCTGCACAGTCGTCGATCGTCGCGTCACCCACAGCGATGCGGGACGCCTGTGCGTCCGGTGTCCGCTCGGTCATGCGCCTGAGGTTAGGACAAGGGCGGCGACGGCGAGAACTCGTCATGACCGGGGGGAGCTCCGGAAAGCGGCGCCCCATAGAATCGGCGGAGTGTCATCGCTCCGCGCCCTGTCCGGTCTGGCTGCACTCGCGTGTTCGGACAAGTCCTTCGGCGAGGTCCACTCGCGCCGCGACGAGCGCACGCTCGACATCACCGCGCCGGATGCGGCGCGGCCCTTCCTCGTCTCCTGCCTGACCTCGGCGAACGATGCGCCGCTGCTCGTGGTCTCCGCGAACGGTCGCGAGGCCGACGACCTGACGGCCGAGCTCGCCGAGCTGCTCGACGACGCCGGCGCCGTCGCGCAGTTCCCGTCGTGGGAGACGCTCCCGCATGAGCGGTTGTCGCCGAGTGCGGACACCGTGGGCCAGCGGCTCGCGGTGCTGCATCGCCTCGCCAACCCCGGCGACACCCCGCTGCGGGTCGTCGTGACGACCGTCCGCTCGCTCGTGCAGCCGATGGCGCCGGGGCTCGGCAACGTCGCCACCGTGACACTCCGCGAGGGCATCGAGATCGACTTCGACGCGCTGCTGGCGCAACTGGTCGAGATGGCCTACGAGCGCGTCGACATGGTGGGGCGTCGAGGCGAATTCGCCGTGCGCGGCGGCATCCTCGACGTCTTCCCGACCACCGCCGACCATCCGGTTCGTGTGGAGTTCTGGGGCGACGAGATCACCGAGATGCGCGCGTTCTCGGTGGCCGATCAACGCAGCCAACCCGAGGTCGAGACCACCGAGGTCCGCATCCACCCCGGACGTGAACTGCTCCTCACCGAGAAGGTCCGCGCACGCGCGGCCGATCTCGCCGCATCCGACCCCGGCGACACGACGATGGTCGAGATGCTGGGCAAACTCGCCGAGGGGATCCCCGTCGAGGGCATGGAAGCGTTGATCCCGGCGCTCGTCGACGGCGAGATGCAGTTGCTCACCGAGGTGGTCCCCGCCGGCACCCGCGTACTCATCCTCGACCCCGAGAAGGTGCGGACCCGCGCGTCGGACCTGTCGAAGACCGGCGCGGAGTTCCTCGAGGCGTCGTGGACCGCGGCCGCGATGGGCGCGCAGGCCCCGATCGACGGGCGGTCCGCGCAGGGGTTGGGCATCGATCTCCAGGCCAGCGCCTACCGGCCACTCGACGAGGTCCGTACGGCCACACTCGCGGCGGGACGCCCCTGGTGGACCCTGAGTCCGCTCTCCACGGGCAGCGGCAACGAGCTCGAACTCGATCTCGCGCCCGGCCCTGCGCCGCGAGGCGATGAGAAGGAGATCGCCGCCACCTTCGCGCAGTTGCGCGCGCATGTGTCCGACGACAAGACCGCGGCGATCGTGGTCGCGGGCAAGGGCACCGCGCAACGCGTCGGCGAACGGTTGTCCGAAGCGGAGGTGCCCCACGTGCTCGCCGAGCCCGGGCATCGTCCGGTGCCGGGTGAGGTGGCGGTGTTCTGCGCCCCCCTGCGCGCCGGGATCGTCTGCCCCGATGCCGGTCTCGTGGTGGTGGCCGAGGCCGATCTCACCGGTACCCGGGTGGCGAATGTCCGTGACGGGCGCCGACTTCCGGCGAAGCGGCGCAACCAGGTGGATCCGCTCGCGCTCGCGGCGGGCGACCTGGTGGTGCACGACCAGCACGGGATCGGCCGGTTCGTGGAGATGATCGAGCGCACGGTCTCGGGCGCACGCCGGGAGTACCTGGTCCTCGAGTACGCGTCGAGCAAGCGTGGTCAGCCCGCGGACCGCCTGTATGTCCCGATGGACGCGCTGGATCAGTTGTCGCGCTACGTCGGTGGCGAGCAGCCGTCGCTTTCGAAGCTCGGCGGGTCGGACTGGCAGAACACCAAACGCAAGGCGCGCAAGGCTGTTCGCGAGATCGCGGGAGAGCTCGTCCAGCTCTACGCGGCACGTCATGCCGCGCCGGGCCACGCCTTCGGGCCGGACACCCCGTGGCAGCAGGAGATGGAGGACGCCTTCGACTTCACCGAGACCGTGGATCAGCTGACGGTCATCGCCGAGGTCAAGTCCGACATGGAGCGCGCGGTACCGATGGATCGCGTCGTCGTCGGCGACGTGGGGTACGGCAAGACCGAGATCGCGGTCCGCGCCGCGTTCAAGGCGGTGCAGGACGGCAAGCAGGTCGCCGTGCTCGTCCCGACAACCATTCTCGCGCAACAGCATCTGCAGACCTTCACCGAGCGCATGAGTGGATTCCCGGTGCGTGTCCGCGGCCTGTCACGGTTCACCGACGCCAAGGAGTCCCGCGAGATCACCGAGGCGATGTCGAAGGGGGAGGTGGACATCGTCATCGGTACGCACCGGTTGTTGCAGACCGGCGTCGTGTGGAAGGACCTCGGGCTCGTCATCGTCGACGAGGAGCAGCGATTCGGCGTCGAACACAAGGAACACATCAAATCCCTGCGTACCCACGTCGATGTATTGACGATGTCGGCGACCCCGATCCCGCGAACCCTGGAGATGTCGATGGCCGGCATCCGCGAGATGTCGACGATCCTCACGCCGCCCGAGGAGCGCCACCCGGTCCTGACCTATGTCGGGGCCTATGCGCCGAAGCAAGTGGCCGCCGCGATCCGCCGCGAGCTGTTGCGCGACGGTCAGGTGTTCTACGTGCACAACCGCGTGTCGACCATCGACAAGACGGCAAAAGACATCGCCGCGATGGTGCCCGAGGCGAGAGTCGTTGTCGCGCACGGTCAGATGGGCGAAGACCAACTCGAGCGGACGGTGTCGGGGTTCTGGAACCGCGAATACGACGTACTGGTCTGTACGACGATCATCGAGACCGGCCTCGACATCTCCAACGCCAACACGCTCATCGTCGACCGCGCCGAGAACCTGGGTCTGTCGCAGCTCCACCAGCTCCGCGGACGCGTCGGCCGTAGTCGCGAACGCGGGTACGCGTACCTGCTCTACAGTCCCGAACGCCCGCTGACCGAGACCGCCTACGACCGGTTGGCGACGATCGCGCAGAACAACGAACTCGGTGCCGGCATGGCGGTGGCCCTGAAGGACCTCGAGCTGCGTGGCGCCGGAAACGTGCTGGGGGCCGAACAGTCGGGACACGTGGCCGGCGTCGGATTCGACCTCTACGTCCGCCTCGTCGGCGAGGCCGTCGAGGCGTATCGCGCTGCGGCGGACGGGAAGCCGGTGGAATCGCAGGAGACCGGGGAGGTCCGCATCGACCTGCCGGTGGATGCGCACATCCCGGTCGAATACGTCGATTCCGACCGCCTGCGTCTCGAGGCGTACCGCAAGCTCGCATCGGCAGTGGACGACGCCGCCGTCGATGCCGTCCTCGTCGAGCTCAATGACCGTTACGGCCCACCGCCGGTGGAGACCACGCGTCTGGCCTCGATCGCCAGGCTGCGGTTGAGGTGCCGCGAGCGCGGCATCACCGAGATCGGTCTGGCCGGTCAGGGGCTGAAGATCTCGCCGCTGCCGTTGCTCGACAGTGAACAGGTGCGCCTGCGCAGGCTCTACTCCTCGGCGACCTTCCGGGCGACGACGTCCGTGGTCACCCTGCCCATCCCGCGGACCGGTGGGGTGGGTTCGGCACGTCTACGCGACGACGAACTCATCGACTATCTGACGACCTTCCTCACCCAGCTCAAGCCGGAGCCGGTCTGAACAAGCGGCGGGAAGCGCCCTTCATGACCGGGTGGAGATGCCGCGCCGGCGGGTGGGTTTTCATCGGTGGGGGATAGGTTGATCAGAGACGGCGGGGGTAGCGAAAGGACGTACGACGCATGACGGTGGTGCTGCTGGACCCGGCACGGCCCGATCTGATCCCCATCCGTGCGCGCGGCATGCTCGCCGGGCCGGTCAAGGTCACCGAGGACGTCCCCGCAACGATCCTCTGGGAGTTCGATCACGTCGAGCCCGTTTTCGATGACACCGCCGATGACCCCGAGTCGGTTCTCGTCAGCACCGATCCCGACCATCCGCTGGTCCGTGCGCGCGTCGACCGCGGCGAGGAGATCGTCGCCTCCTCAACGGCTTCGGGGTCGGCGCTGCTCGAGTCCGTCGCCCTGATGGACACGCTGCGTCGTACCGGCCCCTGGGAGAGCACCCAGACGCACCACTCGCTGCGCCGCTACCTGCTGGAGGAGGTCTACGAACTCCTCGACGCCATCGAGTCCGGTGACCGGGACGAGCTGAAGGAGGAACTCGGCGACCTCCTGCTCCAGGTTCTGTTCCACGCGCGGATCGCCGCCGATGATCCGCAGGCGCCGTTCGACATCGACGACGTCGCCCGCAGTTTCACCGAGAAGGTGATGGGCCGCACCCCCGGCGTTCTGTCGGGTGCGCACTCCGATCTCGAGACGCAGATCCGGGAATGGGAGGAACGCAAGGCGGCCGAGAAACGGCGCGGTTCAGTCCTCGACGGGGTGGCGACCACCCAGCCCGCCCTCGCGCTGCTGCAGAAGGTGCTCGAACGACTCACCGCCGCGGGTTATCCCGTGGACACCATTCCCGCGGAGACCCTGACCGTCACCGTGACCGCAGGCAACGACAGCATCGAGGCCCAGGCGCGTGACCGTGCGCTCGCGTTGATGTCCGACGTACGGGCCGCCGAGGCGCTCGCCGCCGAGCGGGGCGTCACCCTCGACTCGCCCCAGGCGTGGGCGGGTGTGCTCGCCGAGCAGCGGGTGCGTCGAACCTCGGACGCCTAGCGCGGCTGTCTCGCCTGCCCTTCGAGGCTCGTCGCTTTCGCTCCCCGCACCTCAGGGGGCGGGATGGCGCGGTGCTCCTCGCACCTCAGGGGGCGGGACGGCCGGTCGCGGCCCCGCCTCACTCGAACAGCCGCTGGCCCCACCATTCGCCGGGCGCCAGCCCCGGTGGGATCGCGAACACCGACGATCCGTTGGGGATCAGGTATTCGGTCATCGCGTCCTTGCGGGACAAGGTCTGCTGCATCGGTACGAACTGCCGGCCGGTGTCTCGGTTGAAGGCGATGAAGAACAGGCCTGCGTCGAGGTGCCCGAAGCCGTCCGATCCATCGGTGAAGTTGTAGCCGCGGCGCAGGATTCGGACACCGCCGAGGTTGTCCGGATGCGCCAGCCGCACGTGCGAGGTGCGGGGGATCACGGGCGACCCGCCGGAGGTGACGACGAAGTCGGGGTCGTCGAACTCGTCGGTCTTGCCGAGCGGAGCGCCGGACGCCTTGGTGCGGCCGACGATCTGCTCCTGTTCGAGCAGATGCGCACGGTCCCAGGGTTCGATGTCCATGCGGATTCGTCGTGCGACGAGATAGGTGCCGCCGGTCATCCACTGTGCAGACGGCGGGTTGTCCTCGGGACCGACCCAGACCCAGCGATCGAGCAGGTCGGTGTCCTCGGCGCGCAGGTTGTTGGTTCCATCCTTGAAGCCGAACAGGTTTCGCGGAGTCGACTGGGTCTGGGTGGTGGCCGACGTCCGGCCGAAACCCAGTTGCGACCAGCGCACGGAGACCACGCCGACCCCCATCCGAGCGAGGTTGCGGATCGCGTGGACGGCGACCTGGGGGTCGTTCGCGCAGGCCTGCACACAGATGTCGCCGTACGATCGCGCCGGTTCGATCTTCTCCGCCGCGAACATCGGGAGATCAACCAGCGCAGCGGGTTTGCGTTCGGCGATGCCGAAACGGTCGGGCCGATCGGGGTCGGCCGCGCACGGGCCGAACAGGCCCGGACCGAAACCGATCGTCAGAGTGAGATCGGCGGCGCCGAGGCCGAGGGCCTCCCCGGTGTCGGCGGGGGGTGTGTAGTCCCCGAGGCCGGTCGCGCCGTCCTCGACCGTCTCCTGCCCGCGGCTCATCCGTTCGGCGGCATCGGTCCAGCGGCGGAGCATCGCGATCAGCTCGTCGCGGGAGTCGGTGATGACGTCGAAGCTGGCGAAATGCAGACGATCCTGTGCCTCGGTGACGATTCCGGCCTGGCGCTCACCGCGGAACGCGACGACCTGTGGCCGCGGCTCGTCGGAGGCCGCCGATGCGCGACCGACGGCCACCCCACCTGCGGCGACGAGGATTCCGGCGCCGGCACCGCCGATCATCGCCCGACGCGAGAACCCGCGGCGCGTCGGGTCGCCCGGCACCTCGGGTGCCGGTGACTGCGGGTGGGGAGCCGACTCGCTCACTGCTGCAACACGATCCCGGGCACCTGCGAGAGCGTGGCGGAGAGCGCGTCGATCTGGTTCGACAGCTCTTTACGCTGGTCGGGTGTGACCTCGGTGTAGGACACGTAACCGTCGCCCGAGCGGTAGGTGTTGACCGAATCGCGCACGGTGGCGAACTGGGCGGTGATCTTGTCCATCAGTGCCTGGTTCTTGGCCGAGATGATCGGCTGCATGGTGGCGATCGCGGTCTCGGACCCGTCGACGTTGGCGGCGAAGTCCCAGAGATCGGTGTGCGAGTAGCGATCCTCCTCGCCGTCGATCTTCGTGGCGGCGACCTCGTCGATGAGTGCCTGCGGTCCCTTGACGAAAGAGCCCGTCTCGAAATCGAACTCCGGCTTGTTGACCTCGTCGCGAAGCATGGTGACGTCGGCGAGCAACTGGTCGGCGATCGGTGCGATGGCCTGCGGGTTGTCGGTGGCGCGTGCGTTCTCCGCGTCGGCGGGGGTGATCTGCCCCGGCGCATCGCCGATCTCCGCGGGCGTGGGCGGCCACAGGAACCGTTCGATGCGGTGGAAACCGGTGAAGGGAAGGGTGCCGTCCTCGGTGTCGTCCCAGCGCATGTCGATCGCGGGATCGAGGTCGGGGAACGATTCGGCGACCGGTTCGATGCGCTCGTAAGGTGTACGGGCCAAACCGAACTGGGCGCGAGCGCCCTCGAGATCACCCGATTTGACCTTGCCGACGAACTCGGACACCTGTGTCTGCAGCGTGTTCACCTGATTGCGCACGTATTCGAGGTACTGCGCCTTGGCCGCGGTGACGTCGGACGGCACGTCGGCCTTCTCTTTGCGCTCGCCGCCGACTGTCAGATCGGTGCGGATTCCGGTTCCGACCATGCCCGGTTTGCAGGCCACCGTGTAGGTGCCGGGTTCGACGATCTCGACACTCAGATTGCTGGACAGGCCCGGTCCGATGTTCTCGACCTCGCCGAGGACACGGTTGTTGTTGCCGTAGACGTAGAACTCGGTCACCTTGCTGCCGGAGTTGGTGACCGTGAAATCGACGTTGCCGGTGGAGGCCTCGGTGCTCGCGAGATCGCAGGCGTCGTTGGTCGAGGTGACCGCGATGGCGCCGTCGGAACCGGCCTTCTCGGTACATCCGGCCAGCAGCACGGGTAGAACGACCACCGCGGCCGCGGCTGCGGCCTTCCCGGTTCTGCGATTCACTGAGGGTTCCTCTCGGTCGCGGGCTTCGCGGTCGCGGAGCTCTGCGCGGTGTGCGGGCCGGGCCCGGTGTGCGGTTCGGTATTCGGATCTGCCGCGGTGTCTGGCAGCGCGGTGTCTGGGGCCGCGGTCCCTTGGTTCGCGACCGATGCGGGCAGGGGGCCGTGCTGTCGCCGCCAGAAGACCGTCGTGACGACGGCCACGTAGGCGATCCACGCGATGACCTGCAGCACGGTGGGGTCCGGTCGGAAGTTGAAGATGCCGCCGAGAACGGTGCCGTACCAGGACGATGCGTCGTAGCCGGCGGATATGTCGAAGGCCACGACGTTACCCCCGGGCAGCCACCCGACGGTCTGCAGCGCGCCGATGCCGTAGGTGAGGATGCCGGCCGCCACGAAGATCAGGAAGATGCCGGTGTAGGTGAAGAAGAGCCTGAAGTTGAGGCGGATGGCCCCCTGGTAGATCAGCACCGTCAGCGCCACCGCCACGAGAACGCCGAGCAGCAGGCCGACCAGCGGCCACAGCCCGCCGGAGACGCTCTCTGCGTATCCGACCATCAGCAGGGCCGTCTCGAAGCCCTCGCGCCCGACCGCGAGGAAAGCCAGTCCGAGGACCGATGCCCGTCCGGCGACCAGGGCTTGGGACATCCCGCTCTTGAGGTCGGCCGAGATGTGCGTCGCGGCCTTGCTCATCCACAACACCATGAAGGTGACGATGACGACGGCGACAAGTGACGCGATACCGGCAATGGTCTCCGCAGCGAGCGGCGTCATCGTGGAGGTGCCGAAGTGGATCACCAGGAAGACCGCGATGACCATGGCGACGGCGGCGGCCACACCGGTCCAGATCCAGACGAGCGCGTCGCGTCGGCCGGTTTTCACCACGTAAGCGACGAGAACCATGACCACTATGCCGGTTTCGAGGCCTTCGCGGAGGCCGATCAGGCCGCTGCCGAACATCTGGGTGAACGTCGACGGTGCACCGTCCGCTGCTGCGAACCACGTGCCGCCCGAAGCGACTACTGACACGAACCCATCCCCTCCGGCGCGGATCTCGCCGGCTACTTCGCTGAGGCTAACCACGCTCAGCCTGACCTGAGAAACGTTAGCTGCGGAAACGCATCCGGCATAGGGCATATCGCCTCATATCCACGCCTGCCCCGCGAGAACCTGCCCCGGCCAGGACTTTTGCTCACTGTGATTTCATGTGGCCGGGCAGTGGCGTGGGCGTATTGTCGGATTCGCTTCCGCGCGTGGGCATCGGATCGGTAGCGGTCTGGGTCATCATGGGTGCATGATCTCCCCCCGCGACGGCGTCGACCGCGACAACGTGATCCTCGTCCACTGGCATGATCTGGGCAGGCATCTGGCGTGTTACGGCGCCGACGGGGTCGACAGTCCGGTTCTCGACGCGTTGGCCGGTGATGGCATCCGGTTCACCGACGCACACGCGACCGCGCCGCTCTGCTCACCCGCGCGGGGTTCGCTGTTCACCGGTCGCTACCCGCACCGGAACGGACTCGTGGGACTGGCCCATCACGGATTCGAGTACTTTCCCGACGTCCGGACGCTGCCGGCCCTGCTCGGTGGTGCGGGTTATCGTTCGGCATTGTTCGGGATGCAGCACGAGAGCGCGGACCCGGCCACGCTCGGATTCGATGCGGTGGATGTGTCCGATTCGCGATGCGACTACGTGGTGGAGCAGTCGCAGGATTGGTTGCGGCGTCACGTCGCCGACGACCGGCCGTTCTTCATGACCGCGGGCTTCTTCGAGACGCACCGGCCCTACCCGGCCGATGAGTACACCCCCGCCGACACGAGTGGTATCGCGGTACCGGGATTTCTGCCCGACACCGCCGACGTACGCGACGACCTGGCAGGTCTGCACGGTTCCATCACGAAGGCGGATGCGGCGGTGGGACGTCTGCTGGACACCGTCGCCGAACTCGGTCTGGACCGGTCGACATGGATCGTCTTCGTCACCGACCACGGGCTGGCGTTCCCGCGCGCCAAATCGACGCTGTACGCGGAGGGGACCGGCGTCGCACTGATCATGCGCCCGCCGACGCGACGCGGGCTCGAGCCCAGGGTGTACGAGGACTTGTTCTCCGGGGTCGACCTCACTCCGACGCTGCTGGAGCTGCTCGACGTCGGCATCCCGGAATCGATCGATGGTGACTCGCACGCCGATGCGATCCTCGACGACGACGGCGGCGGGTCCGTGCGCACCGAGGTGTTCACCGAGAAGACCTACCACGACGCGTTCGACCCGATTCGCGCCGTGCGGACCAAGGAGTACAGCTACATCGAGAACTATGCGGCGCGGCCGGCGTTGCTGCTGCCGCTCGACGTCGCCGACAGCCTGTCCGCGAGATCGCTGGATCAGCAGGATCTACAACGGGATCGACGTCGAGTCGAACTGTACGACCTGCGTTCCGATCCCCATGAGCGCAACAATCTGGCCGACGACCCGTCCTGTGCCGGCATCCGGTCGGCCATGGCCGCCTCGCTCGCGCGGTGGCGCGCGGACACCGGCGACGACCTACCCGACGAGGCCACCGGCACGGCGATCGCGCAGGCCTTCATGGATGCGTTCCACGCCAAGGCCGCGCAGGTCGCGACCGAGGAGGAGGTGCTGCCGTCACGGCGACCGCAGGGGGCCCGGCGCGAGCTGGCCGGAGAGGTCACGTCCGGCGACCGCTGAGCCCGGCATGTCGATGTCCGTCCTGTCCGGGACGGTTGATCTAGCGGACCCACGACCGCGCCCCGGTGTCAAGGGTTTTCGGCTCGGTGGGCGTAAAAGTCCAGGTTGCGGCCGGTTTTTGGCTCGTTAGACTCGACTCTCATGTCAGCAACGTCTCCGCCGAGGCCGGTGAACTACCTGGTGTGTGCGAGCCAGCGCAGCGGCAGCACGCTTCTCGTGGAATCGCTCGGCGCCACTCGGGTGGCGGGCCGACCCGAGGAGTTCTTCCAGTTCTTCCCCGCGACGTCGCGGGCCCCGCAGCCACGCGAATGGTTTGCCGGCGTCACCGATCCTTCCGTCCTCGACTTGCTCGCCCCCGTCGAGCCCGGGGAGGTCGACATCCGTGACGCCGAGACCTGGCGCGCCGACGTGCTCGAGGCCGGGCGCACCGAGAACGGCGTATGGGGAGGCAAATTGATGTGGAATCAGACGCCGCTGCTGATCGCCCGTTCCCGCATCGGCGCCGGCTCACTCCGAGAAGCCATCCGGTGGCTGTTCGACGGGGACCCGCTGTTCGTCCATGTCCACCGTGAGGATGTCGTGCCGCAGGCGGTGTCGATGTGGCGGGCGGTGCAGACCCGGGTGTGGCGCGACGGCGGGGCCGAAGAAAGTGGGGCCCAGGATGACGGGGCCCAAGAAGACGGGGCCCAAGAAGACGGGGCCCAGTATCACGCGGTCGGGATCGCGCACCTCGCCGGAATCCTTCGCGAACAGGAACGCCAGTGGCGCAAGTGGTTCGCCGCGGAGGGGATCGAACCCCTCGACATCGAGTTCCGGGAGCTCGTCGACGATCCGACGAAAGCCACCGCCAGGGTCCTCGAGAAGATCGGACAGGACCCGGCGCTCGCGCCCCCGCCGCCCCTGAAACCCCAATCGAATTCACGGTCCAAGGAGTGGGCCCGACGCTATCGAGACGACGCCGAACGGAACGGGTACCCACTGTGACCACACTTGGCGAGACAGTGACCACCTTCGACGAGGGGGCGACCGAGGGCGCCGGGTCCGCGGGGTTCGATCACGTCGCCGCGATCCGCGTCTTGGAAGCCGAGGCGGTGCACATCATCCGCGAGGTGGTCGCCGAACTCGAGCGCCCCGTGCTCCGGTTCTCCGGTGGCAAGGACTCCATTGTTCTGCTTCGGCTGGCGGAGAAGGCATTTCGACCCGCTCCGCTGCCGTTTCCGATCATGCACGTCGACACCGGACACAATTTCGACGAGGTGATCGAGTTCCGCGACCGTCGGGTCGCGCCGACGCCCGAGAACCCCGGGGGCATCGAGCTCATCGTGGCCTCGGTCCAGGAGTCCATCGATTCCGGACGTGTGGGGGAGTCGACTGATCCGTCGGGTTCTCGCAATCGCCTGCAGACCCGTACGCTCCTCGATGCGCTCGAGGAGGGCGGATTCGACGCCGCTTTCGGCGGTGCCCGCCGTGATGAGGAGCGTGCCCGGGCAAAAGAGCGGATCTTCAGCTTCCGCGATGAGTTCGGACAGTGGGACCCGCGGGCACAGCGGCCGGAACCGTGGTCGCTGTACAACGGGCGCATCCGGCGCGGAGAGTCCGTGCGGGTGTTCCCCCTGTCGAACTGGACCGAGACCGACATCTGGCGCTATATCGAACTCGAGGATCTCGCGCTGCCGTCGATCTACTTCGCCGCCGAGCGGGAGGTGTTCGACCGTGACGGCATCCTGCTCGCGGTCTCGGAATTCTCGCGTCCGCGCGACGGCGACGTGGTACGGCGCGAGTGGGTGCGTTACCGCACCGTCGGCGACCTGACGATCACCGGTGCGGTTCCGTCCAGGGCCACGACTATTCCCGAGATCATCGCCGAGATCAGCGAATCCACTGTCTCCGAGCGTGGCGAGACACGCGCCGACGACCGGACATCGAGCGCCGCCATGGAAGATCGCAAGCGCGAAGGGTATTTCTGATGACTCTCACCACTGCGCACCATGCCTTCGACGGGACCGACACGGCGACAAGGCAATTCCTGCGTATCGCGACGGCGGGCAGCGTCGACGACGGAAAGTCCACTCTCATCGGTCGAATCCTGCACGACACGGGCAGCCTGCCGAGCGATCATCTCGCGGCGGTCACCGACCCGGACGGCGACATCGATCTCGCGGCCCTGTCCGATGGATTGCGGGCCGAACGAGAGCAGGGCATCACGATCGATGTCGCCTATCGGTTCTTCTCGACCCCCACCCGCAGTTACGTCCTGGCCGACACCCCGGGACACGAGCGGTACACGCGCAACATGTTCACCGGCGCCTCCAATGCGCATGTGGCGATCCTGCTCGTCGACGCGCGGCACGGGTTGCTGAGGCAGACCAGGCGACATGCGCGGATCGCGACGCTGGTCGGGGTTCCGCACGTGATCGCGGCGGTCAACAAGATCGATCTCGTCGACCATTCGCAGCATCGCTTCGACGAGATCCGCGCCGATCTGGCCGAATTGGCCGTGCAGTTGGGCATCGACGAGATCGAGGCGGTCCCGGTGGCGGCCAAGCACGGCGACAATGTGGTCCACCGGTCGCCGAACACTGCCTGGTACGACGGTCCGACACTTCTCGAGTACCTCGAGGACATCGAACTCCACGCCCCGGCGCCCGTCGCCGAAGAACTGCGGCTACCGATCCAATGGGTGTCGCGTCCGGGCGGATCCCACCGGCGCACGTATACCGGCAGGCTGGCGTCGGGGACGCTGCGCGTCGGCGACGAGATCGTCGTGCTCCCGTCGGGCAGCCGATCGACCGTCACCGCCCTGGACACCCTGGACCCTGCGAGAGACGTTGCAGTGGCGCCACTCTCGATCGGGATACAGATCGCCGACGACCTCGACATCGGTCGCGGCGATGTCGTGGTCAGTGGGATCGAGGGCGCCCACCTCCCCGTTGCGGCGCGGGAGATCGACGCCCACGTGTGTTGGCTGTCGGGCACGCCGCTGCGGGCAGGGGACCGGGTGGCACTCAAGCACGGACCGTCGACCGTCCGCGCCACCGTCCAGTCGCTGGAACGCCGCCTCGACCCCGACACGCTGATCGAGCACGTCGGCCCGGGGGAACTGGTACTCAACGACATCGGCACGGTCACCCTGCGGACGTCGTCGGTGGTGCCCGCGGACCCCTACGCCCACAACCGTGACACCGGCGCGTTCATCCTCATCGACGAGGCGTCGAACGACACCGTCGGGGCGGGAACGATCCTGGAGCCTCGCGAAGTCATCCCGGGCAAGGCGACTCGCAACGACATCAAGTGGCACCCGAGCTCACTCGCGCGGGCGGAACGCTGGGCGCACACCGGTCAGCGTGGCGCGACGGTGTGGCTGACCGGACTGCCCGCATCGGGCAAGTCGACGGTCGCGGTCGCCCTGGAACGGGCAGTCGTCAGCCGAGGCCGGGTCGCCTACCTGCTCGACGGCGACAACATCAGGCACGGCATCTCCGACGATCTGGGTTTCTCGGCGGGAGACCGGGCCGAGAACATCCGCCGGGTGGGTCACGTCGCGCGCCTGTTCGCCGACGCCGGCGTGATCGCGATCGCGTCGATGGTGTCGCCGCTTCACTCCGACCGGGAGATCGCCCGCGAACTCCATCGGGCCGCCGACCTCGACTTCATCGAGGTGCACGTGTCCACTCCGGTGACCGAGTGCGAGCGGCGTGACCCCAAGGGCCTCTACGAGCGTGCCCGGCGAGGCGAACTGCGCGGGCTCACCGGCGTCGACGCGCCGTACGAGAGTCCCGAACGGCCGGATCTGCGTTTCGACACCACCGGCGCCGACATCGACCGACTGGCCTCGCTGGTCCTCGGCGCGCTGATGGACCGCGGCATCATGGACGGGTGAGTTGCTGCCATCCTCCGGGGCCGTCACCCGGATTCGCCCCGCAGGCCCGCACGACCGGTTGCGAGGGGTCCGGGCGTCACCTCGTCGAGACCGTCGACCTCCCGGCCGGCAGCTTCGCGATGGGGGACGCCTTCGACGAGGGGTATCGCGCCGACGGTGAGACCCCGGTGCACGACGTCGAGCTCAGCGCGTTCTCGATCGACACGACCGCGGTGACGAACGCCGCGTTCGAGCGGTTCGTCACAGCAACCGGCCATGAGACCGACGCCGAACGGCTGGGTGGGTCGGCGGTGTTCCATCTCTACGTGACGGCACCGGGCGAACCCGTCACCACGACCCCGTGGTGGCTGGCGGTGTCCAGGGCGTCCTGGCGCGCGCCGACGGGACCCGGGAGCACCGTCGACGACAAGGCCGATCACCCGGTGGTGCACGTCAGTCATTCCGATGCCCTGGCGTACTGCCGATGGGCCGGCCGCTCGTTGCCCACCGAGGCGCAGTGGGAATACGCCGCGCGGGGCGGCCGTCACGGGGCGCGATACCCGTGGGGAAATCACGCCCCGTCGTCGGAGATGCCGCGCTGCAACATCTTTCGCGGCGAGTTCCCGGACCGCCCGGACGCGGGCGTCGGAACGATTGCGGTGCGGGAGTTCGAACCCAACGGCCACGGCTTGTATCAGTGCTCCGGAAATGTGTGGGAATGGTGTGCCGACCGGTTCAGTGCCCGGTACTACCGCGTCTCGCAACGGCGCGATCCGACCGGCCCCGAACGGGGGACTGCGCGCGTGCTGCGAGGTGGCAGCCACCTGTGCCACGACTCGTACTGTCGTCGCTACCGGGTCGCCGCCCGCTCGAACAACACGCCGCATTCGTCGGCGAGCAACATCGGCTTCCGCACCGCGGGCGCGTCGAGGAGCTGACCGACCCGTTCCGGGGCGCGGGAACCCCACGACCCCGTCGACAGTTGTCAGGGTGACTGTGTGTCGATTTTCCGCCGACAACGCCGACTGTGCGATCGTGTTCGGTCGAGTCACCAGAGAAGTCCGATCATGCGAGACCTGACGGGACCGAGACGGGAGTAGTGCTGGAATGCGTGTGCAGGGCCGAGGGCCGGAGCGTCGGAACTCGTGGAGGAACGGCGTCGTCGCCGCGGGTGTCGCCGTCGCGTCATCGGTACTGCTCGCGGGCTGCATCGACCTACCGTCGCTGACCAGGCCCGACATCCCGGAGGGTATCCCGCCGGGGGCGGGTGTGCCCCAGCCCTACATCGACATCAACGCCCCCGGGCGCACCGCGAACAAGATGCACGACTGGGCGGTGCCGATCTCGGAGTCCACCGGTATCCCGATCGTCTCCCTGCAGGCTTACGGCAACGCCGCCGAGATCCAGCGTCAGCAGCACCCCGAGTGCGGAATCGCCTGGACGACGCTGGCCGGTATCGCCGGCGTCGAGAGCAAACACGGCCAGTACCGCGGTTCCGAAGTCGCCGAGAACGGAGACGTCAGCCCGCCCATCCGAGGCGCCAAACTCGACGGCACCCGCGGCAACATGGAGATCCGCGACACCGACGGCGGCGAGCTCGACGGAGATCCCACCCACGACCGCGCGATGGGCCCGTTCCAGTTCATCCCCGAGACATGGAAGCGCTACGGCGTCGACGCCAGCGGTGACGGCGTCCCCGACCCGGACAACATCGACGACGCCGCCTTGTCGGCGGCGCGCTACCTCTGTGTCTCCTCGGGCAACGACATGACGAATCCGGAGGGGTGGGAGAAGGCCGTCCGGACCTACAACAACTCGATGGCCTACGTCCTCGACGTCCGCGATCACGCAAACGCGTACTCGATCAACGTTCGATTCTGATCCGGTCCGGTCTCCGGCAGTTCGGGGCGGGCCCGGCGATTGCGCCGACCTTGTCACATGCGGCATCGGTGCAGCCACTAGGCTCATCCCTATCGGTCGGCGCCACAAGCCGACCGTCGTCGGCGTAGGCGGCCCGAGAGCACGAATGCGCTACTGAGATCGCCGGCGAAGCCGTACACCGAGATTGGGGTTGAGCCGTGGCAATCATCGAGCAGGTAGGTGCGCGTGAGATTCTCGATTCGCGGGGAAACCCGACGGTCGAGGTCGAGGTCGTCCTGGACGACGGCACGTTCACCCGCGCCGCTGTTCCGTCCGGTGCCTCCACCGGCGAACACGAGGCCGTCGAACTGCGTGACGGTGGTGAGCGGTACCTGGGCAAGGGTGTCACCAAGGCCGTCGAGGGTGTCCTCGGTGACCTGGCACCGGCCGTGATCGGTATCGAGGCCGAGGAGCAGCGTCTCGTCGATCAGGCGCTCCTCGATTGCGACGGCACCCCCGACAAGAGCCGGATCGGCGCCAACGCGCTGCTGGGTGTCTCTCTCGCGGTGGCCAAGGGTGCCGCCGAGTCCGCCGGATTGCCGCTGTTCCGCTACATCGGCGGACCCAACGCCCACATCCTCCCCGTGCCGATGATGAACATCATCAACGGCGGCGAGCACGCCGACAACGGCATCGACTTCCAGGAGTTCATGATCGCGCCCGTGGGCGCTCCGACCTTCAAGGAAGCGCTGCGCTGCGGTGCCGAGGTCTACCACGCCCTCAAGGGCGTCCTGAGCAAGCAGGGCATGAGCACCGCCCTCGGTGACGAGGGTGGCTTCGCCCCGGACCTGCCGAACACCGAGGCGGCCATCGCGGTCATCGGCGAAGCGGTCGGCAAGGCCGGATACAACTTCGGGCGTGACGTCGTCATCGCTCTTGACGCCGCGGCGACCGAGTTCTTCTCCAACGGCGCCTACAAGCTCGAGGGCAAGGAACTCGGCGCCGACGACATGGTCTCCTTCTACGAGAAGCTCATCAGCGACTTCCCGATCGTCTCGATCGAGGACGGTCTGTCCGAGGACGATTGGGACGGCTGGGCCAAGCTGACCGAGTCGATCGGCGATCGTGTACAGCTCGTCGGCGACGACCTGTTCGTGACCAATCCCGAGCGTCTCGAGGAGGGCATCTCCAAGGGCATCGCCAACGCGCTGCTGGTGAAGGTCAACCAGATCGGCACGCTGACGGAGACCCTCGACGCCGTCGCCCTCGCACACAACAACGGCTACAAGACGATGATGAGCCACCGCTCGGGCGAGACCGAGGACACCACCATCGCCGACCTCGCCGTCGCCTGCAGCTGTGGTCAGATCAAGACCGGTGCGCCCGCTCGTTCCGAGCGTGTCGCCAAGTACAACCAGCTGCTGCGCATCGAAGAAGGTCTCGGCGATGCGGCACGCTACGCGGGCGACCTCGCCTTCCCGCGTTTCTCGTTTGGTTCGTGATTAGCTGTCCGCATGGCTTCTGAGCGTCGTCACCGCGGTGACGGGCGTCAGCGTGGGCGCGATCGTCGGGTAGACGCGCGCTCACGCGAGCGTGCCCGTCGCACGCGGCGGCGGGCTCGTCCGGTGTCCCCGGACACCGTGGACTCGGTGATCGAGACCGGCGAGCAGGAGCTCGTGCCCGATGCGACCGGAGCCGCCGACACCACCGCCACCGCCGCCGCCGGACATACGGACCGGTCCCGCACGTCACGCACCCGGGTCCGGGGCAGGTCCGGGCTCGGGTCGCGGTTGCGTGGCTTCGAGATGACCCCGGCGACGCTCGCGACGCTGGTCATCACCGTCGTCGTGGTGTGCGTCGTGGCGCTGACCCTCGCGATGCCGTTGCGGACGTACTTCAGCCAGCGGGCCGAGTTCCGTCAGCTGACGGCGTCGAACGAACAGCTGCAGCGCGAGGTCGCCGACTACCAGCAGAAGGTCAACGAGCAGAACGATCCCGCCTACATCGAAGCGCAGGCGCGGACAAGACTGCAGTTCGTCAAACCAGGAGAGATCCCGCTCGTGATGTTGTTCCCCGCCGACGAAGCGCGTCGCGAGGCCGCCGAACGCGCCGAGGAGCGCGCCCGCGCACCCTGGTACGGCAACCTCTGGGACACCCTGTCGACCCCTCCCGTGGCGCAGTGAGCCGGTGACGGTGGACGCCTCCGGCAGCGGTGTTTCCGCGGAGGACCTGGCCACGGTCGCGAGCCAACTGGGTCGCGAACCGCGCGGGGTCCTCGAGATCAGCTATCGCACGCCCGACGGGCGTCCCGCCGTCGTGAAGACCGCCCCGCGGCTGCCCGACGGCACCCCGTTCCCGACGCTCTACTACCTGACCGACCCGCGGCTGACCGCCGAGGCCAGTCGCCAGGAGTCGGCGGGCGTCATGAGGGGGATGACCGCCCGCTTGAACGAGGATCCTGAACTCGCGGCGGCCTACCGGCGCGCGCACGAGGACTACCTCGCCGAGCGCGATGCGATCGAGTCGCTCGGTACGGATTTCACCGGTGGCGGCATGCCGGACCGGGTGAAGTGCCTGCACGTCCTGATCGCACACTCCCTCGCCAAGGGGCCGGGGGTCAATCCGCTCGGAGACGAGGCGGTGGCCCTCGCCGCGGCGAATGGATTGCGCGGCACAGCGATTCCCGCGGACTGGCCGGAGGCCGAGACCTTCGCACCGCACGACGAGGGGCCCGGCGAATGACCGTCGTCGGCGCCGTCGACTGCGGCACCAACTCGATCCGCCTCCTTGTCGCCGAGCCGGGGGAGGACGGGCGGCTCGTTGATCTGCACCGCGAGATGCGGGTCGTGCGTCTCGGTTACGGCGTCGACGCGACGGGGATGTTCGCTGCGGAATCGATCGAACGGACCCGGCTGGCCCTGGCCGACTACGTCGACACCATGGAATCGCTCGGTGTCGAGAAGGTGCGGATGGTGGCGACGTCGGCGACGCGCGACGCCTCGAACCGCGACGAGTTCTTCGCGATGACCGCCGACCTGTTGGGCTGCGTGGCCACGGGCGCTGTCGCCGAGGTCATCTCCGGCGACGAGGAGGCACGGCTGTCGTTCCGCGGAGCCGTCGGCGAATTGGATGCTGCCGGAGCGCCTTTCGTGGTCACCGACCTCGGGGGCGGATCGACCGAGGTCGTGCTGGGTGATGCCGGTGGCGTCACCGCGGCCCACTCCGCGGATATCGGTTGTGTCCGGCTGACCGAACGGGCTCTGCCCTCGGACCCGCCGACGGAAGCGGAGATCGCCGCGGCGACGGAATTCGCACGAGAGCGTCTGGCAGAGGCCTTCGCGGCCGTCCCGGTGGAGTCCGCCCGTACGTGGGTCGGGGTCGCGGGCACGATGACCACGCTGGCCGCACTGGGGGCCGGACTCCCGGAGTACGACTCGGGCAGGATTCACCTGTCCCGGATCTCGCTGACCGACCTCGAACGGGTCTGCCGCGACCTGATCGGTATGACCCGAGCCGACCGCGCTGTGCTGGGCCCCATGCACCCCGGTCGGGTGGACGTCATCGGCGGTGGCGCACTGGTCACCCTGGAATTGGCGAGGGTGCTCGCCGAGCGCGCGAACATCACCGAACTCGTTGTGAGCGAACACGACATCCTCGACGGTATCGCGCTCGGAATCCTCGACTGAGCCGGGCGCGTCCCGGTTACCATGCGAGGTATGGCATACAACCTGCGTTGCCCCTGTGGCGAGTCCATCACCGCCCTCGAGAACGACTTCGTGCCGGCTGTGCAGGCGCACCTGGCGGCCGAACACCCCGGCCGCGACTACAGCGAGACCGAGATCATGATGATGGCCATGACGGTGCCTGATCGCGCGGTCAAGTCCGACGGCTGACCGGGCCGCTCAGACGGCGGCCGGGTCGCGAAGCGAGATGTTGTTGCAGGCCTCGCACACCGAGTCGGGAATGATGCCGCGGCGCTGCAGGAAACCGAAGATCGTGCAGCCCAGGCAGAATCCGAAGACCGACTCGAGAGTCGCGGCGGCGATCAGGACACCGGTGGTGATCTGGGCGGCCAGTCCGAAACCGAGCAGGCTCAACACGAAGGCCGTACCGCTGACGACGAGGCCGATCGCCTGGGCGAAACGCTTGGGCGGGCCGGGGACGAGCTTCTCCTTGCGGACGACCTTCGGTACCAGCAGCTTGACCGACAACTGTCCGAACGGCGACAGGGTCGGTCCAGAGGCGACGCGCAGGACGAATCCGAGCGCGAGCAGGCCGTACAGCACCGGGGTGTCGATCGCGACGGCGACGATGGCCAGCGCGACGACCAGGCCGGCGGTGGTCCGCGCGGCGTAGTCGTTCACGGGGTTGGGAAAGGTGAAGACCTCACGCACCGACATCGACAGAACCTCCATGACCTAGAAAAACCAGGACCAAGCTACGGGCGCGCCCGAGCTTTGGCAAAGGTTGTACCCAGCCGGATTCGAAGGGATGCCGGTTCCGGTCCTCCCGGGCTGCGTCAGAGGTGATCGATGTCGGGATCCATCCGAGGCTCCTCGGCCGCGATCTCCCGGGGATCGGCGACATCGGGCTCGTCCTGATCGGTTTCACCACCATCGGAGGGCATTTCAGCGTGGCGCGAGATCTCGCCCTCCTGGTCGATACCGGTCTGTTCTCCGACGTCGATGCGGTCGGGCAGTTCGTCCATGGTCACTCCGGTCACCTTTCTCGCCTGTTCTGATTCGGCATATGGCTGGTCCAGGTCGCCCTCGAAGTCGTCGACCTCGGGTGTGTCGGCGAATTCGGCGTCGATGATCCCGGAGGTGTCGTGTCCGGACCCCGCGTCCGCCTTCGCCTTGCGCGCCGCTTCACGCATCTCGAAGCCGTCGGTGACGATCTCACCGATCTCGCGCGTCACACCGGCGACTGCGCCGGTGATGATCGTGGCGATGCGGCCGACGTGAGTCGCTGTCGATTCGATCAGTTCCTGGAACAAGTCCTTGTTGCGTTCGATGCTGTCGACCATCGTCTCGTGGATTCCCCTCGGGTCGGTTGCGGGACGGTGCCAGTAGCAGTGTGCCCCGAGGCTACCCCCGGGGCACACTGATCAAACCGTCTCGATCTCCGGTGTCAGGCGAACCTGCCGGGCGACCGCTCTCAGGCGAACACTGTCAGGCGACGGCGCCCGGCTTCTCGCGTTCGACGATCACGGTGAGGTCGTCGTCGTCGCGGGTCATCCAGTTGGGCAGCGACAGCTTCGCGATCTTCTTCCACGTCGATGCGAGCTGGTGGCTGAGTGAGCCGGTGTTGTAGGGCAACCCGTACCGCTCGCAGATCTCCTGCACCTCGGCGGACATCTCCGGGTAGCGGCTGGCCGGCAGGTCCGGGAACAGGTGGTGTTCGATCTGATGCGACAGATTGCCGCTCATGATGTGGAACAGCGGACTGCCGGTGATGTTCGCCGAGCCGAGCATCTGGCGCAGGTACCACTGTCCGCGTGTCTCGTTTGCGCATTCCTCCGACGTGAAAGTCTGAGCGCCGGTGGGGAAGTGGCCGCAGAAGATGATCGAGTACGTCCACACGTTGCGCACCAGGTTGGCGGTCGCGTTGCCGACGAGCGTGGGCACGAACAGCGGGCCGGTGAGGGCGGGGAAGACGACATAGTCCTTGAGCACCTGGCGGCCTGCCTTGCGCCACATGCCTTTCAGCAGGCCCTTGATGTCGCTCCACTTGCGCTTGCCCTGGATGACGTTCTCGGCCTCGAGGTCGTGCAGCATGACGCCCCACTCGAACAGCAGCATGAGCGCCGTCGCGTACCCGAGGTTACCGAGGTAGTAGGGATTCCACTTCTGGTCACGGTCCATGCGCAGGATGCCGTAGCCGATGTCGCGGTCCTCGCCGATGATGTTCGTGAAGGTGTGGTGAAGGTAGTTGTGGCTGTGCTTCCACTGTTCGGCCGGACACACGGTGTCCCACTCGAACTCTCGCGAGTTGTAGGTGTCCTCACGCATCCAGTCGTACTGGCCGTGCATGACATTGTGGCCGATCTCCATGTTGTCGAGGATCTTCGACACCGACAGGGCGCCGACGGCGGCGATCCATGCGGGCGGGAAGAACCCGAGGTACATGAGAGCCCGGCCCCCGATCTCGAATCCACGCTGGGCGCGGATGACCTTGTACAGGTAGTCGCGGTCCTTCTGTCCCAGATCGGCGACGATCCGGCTGCGCAGCTCGTCGAGATCGCGGCCGAGGGCCTCGACCTGTTCGTAGGACAGGACAACGGTGTTGGCGTCGCGCCGGGGCGGTGTGTCGAGCGACTCGAGACGCGGTGCGGGCAGGTTGTCGGCGACGGTCGGGTCGATGTCGCGGCTGATGTCGATGGTCATCGGTGTGCCTCCTTGAGGAGAGGAGATGAGGGGAATGAATGGATTGGGGCGAGGCAGCGTGTCAGATCTCGACGTCGACCGAGCCGACGGGAGCGCTGATGCACAGCTGGATCTGGGTGTCGGACTCGTCGTCGATCTCGCCGGTGAGGACGTTGCGGGTGCAGCCGGACTTCTTCGTCGCGACGCAGGAGAAGCAGATCCCCATCCGGCACCCGGACTCGGGTGAGAGGCCTGCGGCCTCGGCCTGGTCGAGGATCGGCCGTCCGTCGTTGGTCGCCGACGTGTCGGACCGCGAGAAGGTGATCTCGCCGTCGACCGAGTCGGGGTCCACCGCCGGAGCTGCCAGCGTGAACGCCTCGCTGTGCAGCGGCTGGGAGATGCCGATCTCCTCGTGGGCGGCAGCGACAGCATCCATCAGGGCTGTGGGGCCGCAGACGAACACGTCGGCGTCGGTCAGGCCCGGGATGTCGTCGAGGTGGGCGGCGGTGAAGTGTCCGTCACCGTCCTCGCGCGTGTGGTGCATGCGCAACTCGACGTTCGGGTGGGCGGCTGCGAGCTCCGCCAGTTCGTCGCGGTAGGCGACGTCGGACGGGGTGCGTGCATAGTGCACGAATGTGAGCGGACCACCGTACGATCGGGCGACGAGTGTTCTTGCCATTGAGAGTACAGGTGTAATCCCACTGCCACCGCTGACGAACACGGCCGAGGTCGGGTCGGTGTCCGGCAGGACGAACTCGCCTTCGGCGTTGGACAGGCCGACGACGTCGCCGACGCGTGCATGCTCGCGCAGGTGCGTGGAGACCAGGCCGTCGTCGTGGGCGGTGACGGTCAACTCGATGTCTCCGTCGGGTCCCGCGGCGGCATTGGCCGGCGAGAAGCAGCGGGTGTGGCGGACGCCGTCGACAACTACCTTGAGCTGGACAAACTGTCCTGCCTCGTGCCCGCGCCACTGGCGGGTCGGGCGAATGGTGAGGCGCACGGTGCGCGAGGTGGGGTGGTCGACCCGGACGATCTCACCGCGCAGGTCTCGCCAGGTCATCATGGGATCGACCAGCTCGAGGTAGCGGTCGACCGGATGCGGCGACAGCGCCGCCTCGACGATCGACCCGACCAGGCGGCTCCACCGACCGGGGGTGGCGCCGTCCGTGCGGCGGGTCGGATTCTGGGGCATGCGGATGCTCATGGGCTGGGCTCCGTTCCGGATATTTCGGTGTACATGTGTACACCCGATAGTGTGACACGGGTCGGCAGGTGAGAGTCAAGGATTCGCTGATGTGACGGCTGTCACCACCGCCGACGGGTCCTGGGATTCGCGACCGCGTGCGGCGCTTAGACTCGGCATGTGACACGCACCCGAGAGTCGAGCCAGCGCGACGCTCAGACGCGTGCCGATCGGAAGAACCAGACGCGGCAGGCTCTCCTGGACACGACGCGGTCGCTGGTGGGTGAGCGCAGCTTCGGCAGCATCAGCCTGCGCGAGGTGGCTCGGGGTGCCGGGATCGTGCCGACGGCGTTCTACCGCCATTTCGCCTCGATGGAGGACCTCGGCGTCACCGTGGTCGAGGATTCGATGCGGGTGCTGCGCCGTGCCCTACGTGACGGTCGGCGAGACCTGGCGGCCCGTGAGGCGATGCCCACGGCCAAGAACTCGCTCGCCATTCTGTTGCGGCATGTGCGGGAGAACGAGTCGCAGTTCCGCTTCCTCGTCCGCGAGCAGCACGGCGGTATCGCGGAGATCCGTCGTGCCATCGACACCGAACTCCGCCTGTTCTCGAAAGAACTCGCGATCGACCTGGCGCGGTTGCCCGATCTCGCACGCTGGCAATCCGACGACCTCGAACTCGCGGCCGAACTGATCGTGACGATCATGCTGACCGCGGTGGCCGACCTGCTCGACGGCGAGTACCGGGGGCGGGGTGCGGAGAAGGAGATCGTCGAGCGCACCGAACGTCGTCTCGTCATGGTCTTCCTCGGAATGGGGCAGTGGCGTCCGACCACGGACTGACCTGCGGCCGCCGGTCGTCGTAGCGTTCGCGGCCGGTGATTGTCGATTTGCCCTCAGCGCGATTTCAATGGTGGCCCGGGTTCGGACCCGTGCAGACACTGGGCGAGTACACCGCGCGGCTTCGTGGCGGTGTCGTGCCCGACTCCTGCCGACCGAGCGAAAGGTGCCCTCGCGGTGTCTCTGCATTTCCACTGGTTCCTGCCCACCTATGGCGACTCGCGCAACCTGATCGCGGGCGGGCACGGGAGTCAGATGACGGGGGACCGCCCGGCCGACCTGCGATACCTCAAGCAACTGGCCGGCGCTGCCGAGGCCAACGGTTTCGAGGCCGTGCTGACGCCAGCGGGCCTGTGGTGTGAGGACGCGTGGCTGACCACCGCGGCTCTCATCGACGCCACGGAGAGTCTCAAGTTCTTGGTGGCCTTCCGTCCCGGGCTCATCTCGCCGACCCTTGCCGCCCAGATGGCCGCAACGTTCCAATGGCATTCGCAGGGCCGGTTGCTCGTGAACGTCGTCACCGGCGGAGAGTCGAGCGAACAGCGCGCGTTCGGCGACTTCCTGGCGAAGAACGCCCGGTATGAGCGATGCGACGAGTATCTGGAGATCATCCGCCGGCTCTGGACAGAGGAGGAGCCCGTCGATGTGGTCGGGAAGTACCTGCGCGTAGAAGGCGCACAACTCGGCCGACGCCCCGACCCGACTCCCGAGATCTTCTTCGGGGGGTCGTCGCCTGCCGCCGGTGATGTCGCGGCCAAGCACGCCGACACCTACCTCACCTGGGGTGAGCGTCCGGATGCGGTCGCCGAGAAGATCGCCTGGGTGAACGGCCTGGCCGCCGCTCAGGGGCGAGAGCTGAAGCACGGCATCCGTTTCCACGTCATCGCCCGCGAGACGTCGGAGCAGGCATGGGCCGAGGCGGCGCGTCTGCTGGGGGCTCTCGACCCCGCCCAGGTGGCGACAGCGCAGCAGAACCTCGCACGCTCGGAGTCCGAGGGGCAGCGGCGCATGTCCGAACTACACGGCCGCGGTGCGGGTTTCGGAGGTCTCGACGATCCGCATTCCCTCGAGATCCATCCCGGGGTCTGGGCAGGCGTGGGACTCGTTCGCGGCGGCGCGGGCACCGCGCTCGTCGGCTCCTACGATGAGGTCGCCGCGCTCATCGCCGAATACGCGGCGCTGGGTCTCGACCACTTCATCCTCTCCGGGTATCCGCACCTCGAGGAGGCCTATCACTTCGGTGACGGAGTCCGGCCCGCCCTCGCACGACTCGGGCTGCTCGACCCGGAGTCGGCCGGCCCGTCCGAGGCCGTGCGCACCGCGTTCTTGCCGCGCCTGCAGGCCGCATCATCCTGACCCGCAGTCTCTTTCACCCCCATCACGTCACCGACACCTCGCGGAGGTAGCCATGTCCACCGAGTCCATCGCGGACCAGATCAAGTTCGCCTACTGGGTGCCCAACGTCAGCGGCGGGCTGGTCACCAGCACCATCGAGCAGCGCACCGGCTGGGACCACGAGTACAACGTCAAACTCGCACAGACCGCCGAGAACAACGGTTTCGAGTACGCGCTGTCGCAGGTGCGGTACGAGGCGAGCTACGGAGCCGAATTCCAGCACGAGTCCACCAGTTTCAGTCTCGCCCTCCTGCTCGCCACCCAGCGGTTGAAGGTCATCGCCGCGGTGCACCCGGGGTTGTGGCATCCGGCCGTCCTGGCGAAACTGGGGGCGACCGCGGATCATCTGTCCAACGGTCGGTTTGCCATCAACGTCGTGAGCGGCTGGTTCAAGGACGAGTTCACCCACCTCGGCGAGCCCTGGCTCGAGCACGACGAGCGGTACCGGCGCAGCGGCGAATTCCTCGAGGTGATCCGCAAGATCTGGACCGAGGACAACGTCGACTACCGGGGCGATTTCTACCGCATCCACGACTTCACGTTGAAGCCCAAGCCGCTGAACACCCCTGAGCGTCCGAACCCGGAACTGTTCCAGGGCGGTAACTCGTCGGCTGCCCGCAACAACGGGGGACGTCACGCGGACTGGTACTTCTCCAACGGCAAGGATTTCGACGGGGTCACCGAACAACTCGACGACCTCCGCGCCGTCGCACGTGCCCACGAGCGCGAGGTGAAGTTCGGACTCAACGGCTTCATCATCGCGCGCGACAGCGAGAAGGAAGCGCGCGACACCTTGCGCGAGATCGTCGAAAAGGCCAATCGCCCTGCGGTGGAGGGCTTCCGGGACGCGGTCCAGCAGGCAGGCAACTCGACCGGTGACAAGAAGGGCATGTGGGCCGACTCGTCCTTCGAGGACCTCGTCCAGTACAACGACGGCTTCCGTACCCAGCTGATCGGTACACCGGAACAGGTCGCCGAGCGCATCGTCGCCTACAAACGCCTGGGCGTCGACCTCATCCTCGGTGGCTTCCTGCACTTCCAGGAGGAGATCGAATACTTCGGGGCGAAGGTCCTGCCGCTCGTCCGCGAGATCGAGGCCGCGCACACGCCCGCGGGGGTGGCGTGACCGCAGTGGACCAGCCCCGGGCCGGTACCGCGGCGCGAATCGCGACCGACGCCGAGGCGCTGTCGGTGGCCCGCGAACTGGCCGCCGAGTTCGCGGTCGGCGCGGCCGAACGTGACCGCGAGCGGCGCCTGCCCCATGCCGAGATCGACCGGCTCTCGGAGTCGGGTCTGCTGGCGCTCACCGTGCCCGCACGATTCGGGGGTCTCGATGTGCGGCCGAGCGTGCTGGCCGAGGTGGTGTCGATCCTGGCAGCCGCGGACGCGAGCATCGCCCAGATCCCGCACAGTCACTTCGTCTACCTCAACCTCGTACGGCTCTCTGCGCGGGAGTCGTTGCAGGAGCGGATCTTCACCGAGGTGCTGGGCGGCGGGCGAGTCGCCAATGCCCAGTCCGAGCGCGGCGGCAAGACGGTCGCCGACATCTCCACCAGTCTGCGTCCCGCTGCCTCGGCCTCGCGGTTCGTTCTGGACGGAGAGAAGTTCTATTGCACGGGTTCGTTGTTCGCGGACACGCTGGCCGTGCTGGCCCGAGCGGAGTCGACCGACGGGCACTCACCCGCAGGCGACTACGTGGCGTTCATCGCGGCCGATGCGCCCGGCGTGGAGATCGTCGACGACTGGGACGCCGTCGGCCAGCGCACGACGGGCTCGGGAACGGTTCGGTTCACGGGGGTCGACGTCGGAATCGACGACCTTGTCGAGCGAGCGCCGGCCACCTCGGCGCCGACGGGATATGGGGCCTTCGCCCAGCTGCTGCACGTCGCGATCGACGTCGGTATCGCCCGGGGAGCACTCCGCGAGGCGTCGGAGTTCGTCCGTACCAAGTCGCGGCCCTGGTTCGAGGCGGGCGTCGACCGTGCCGTCGACGACCCGTTGGTGGTGCAGCGGTTCGGCGAGCTCGAGGTGGACGTCGCAACCGCGGAGGCGACACTCGCGGCGGCGGGCCGTCGGGTCGACGAGGTGACGGGCGGCGCTCACCCGACGGCGGCACGCAGCGCGGTCGCGGAGGCGTCGATCGCGGTGGCGACCGCCAAGGCCGTGGCGGATCGGGTGGCGACACCCGTGGCGTCGGCGCTGTTCGAGGTGAGCGGCACCCGCAGCGCCGCGGCGGGAACGGGATTGGACCGCTACTGGCGCGACGCACGGACCCACACCCTTCACGATCCGGTGCGATGGAAGTACCAGCACATCGGTCGTTGGGTGCTCCGCGGTGAGGAGCCGCCGCTGCACGGCGTCATCTAGTCGCGTGGCATCGCGTTGCGTTCAGGCCCGGTCTCCGGGCGAGATCACAACGCGATCAGAGGTATCGGCCGACGTGCGCGAGTGCCTTCTTCGGGGTCTTCGCGTCGAACCCATCGCCGATGGCCCGGAGCTTCCATTCGCCGGCGTCGCGACTGATGACGGCCATCGCGACGGCGGTGAACGGCATTCCGCCCTGGAGGGTGAACCGCGCCAGCTCGGCGGATGTGGTCTCGTCGACGAGTCGGCAGTAGGCGTTCTCGATCCGCTCGAAGGTGTGCCCGCGGTACGACGTGACGATGAACATCAGAGCGTCGATCCGTTCCGGGACCGATTGCAGCGCAACGCGGATGACCTCGTCGTCACCGGCTCCCTCGCCGGTGAGGTTGTCACCGGAATGCAGGATCGAACGGTCCTTGGAGTTCAGGTGGCCGTAGTAGACGGTCTCCACGCACTTGTCGCCGGAGAACATGAGCACCGACGCGTCGAGGTCGATCGAACCGCCGCGGCCGAAGCCGCCCCGCACCGGATCCCACCCGAGTCCCATGCGGATGTCGGTCAGATGGACGCCGCCCTCCTTGCGGAGCGTGACCTTCTGGCCCTTGGTCAGACTCACCGGCCGGTCCTTGCTCAGGCTGATCTCGGGAGCGCGTGGCGGGGCGGGCGGAGCAGGCGCCGGCGCGGGTGGTGTGGGTGCCGGTGGTGTGGGTGCAGGCGGGGTTGCCACCGGTTCGGGTGCCGGGGCCGCGGGCTCGTCGTCGACGCTGACGCCGTGGTCCCGGACGAGATCGGCGAAGCCGCCCGCGTAACCCTGCCCGACCGCACGCACCTTCCAGTCACCGTTTCGCCGGTAGACCTCCAGCGCGATGACCACCGACTCGGTCGCGAGTCCGGTGATGGCGTACTCGTACAGTTCTCGGCCCTGGGCGTCGGCGACCCGTGCCACCGGAGGGGCGAAGCGCCCGAAGGTCGACGACGCGTCGTCGAGTGTGATGACCGCGCGGACCGCGTCGACGTCTCCGGGGATGCCCGCGGTGGAGATGTGCAGCCGAGCCGTGCCGCCGGGCACGGGCTGCAGCCGGACGCCGGGTCCGGTCGGCTGGTTGTAGAACACGAAGTCGTCGTCGCTGCGCACGACCCCGTGATCGGTGACCAGGAGCGCGGAGAGGTCGGCTGCGGTGGCGAGATCCACCGAGATCACGACGTCCGGGGTCGACAGCGGACCGTTCTGTCCCTTGCTCAGCGCAGGCATGTCTGGAGTGGTTCCTCACGTGTTCGGGGTGCGCCGGACAAATCCGGCACCTTCGACCCACAGCGTAGTCACGCGCATGCAGTCGGGACGTCGGTCGAGCATCCGCCGACGGCGTTTCCAGATGCAATCGTCCGGTCGACAGACGGTGTCCGATTGTGCGCTTATGCTCCTGAACATGGCTGGAAGTCGGGTCGACACGCAGTTCGGGCCGTACAGGCTCGATGCGCTCCTCGGCCGCGGTGGTATGGGAGAGGTCTACCGTGCCTACGACACCGTCAAAGACCGTGTCGTCGCGCTCAAGTTGCTCGATCCGGCGCTGGCTCATGACCCGACCTTTCAGGAACGGTTCCGGCGTGAGTCGCACGCCGCAGCGAGATTGGGCGAGCCGCACGTCATCCCGATCCATGACTGGGGTGAGATCGACGGCGTCCTCTTCATCGACATGCGTCTGGTCGTCGGCGAGGATCTACGCGCGACCCTGGCCCGGGAGCAACGACTGCCGCCCGAACGTGCGGTGTCCATCGTCGAGCAGGTGGCCGCGGCTCTCGACGCTGCACACGCCGAGGGCTTGGTGCATCGGGACGTCAAGCCCGAGAACATTCTCATCGGTCCCGGCGAGTTCGCGTATCTCGTTGATTTCGGGATCGCCCATGCGGCCGAGGACACCCACCTCACGCAGACGGGAACCGCTGTCGGGTCGATCGCCTACATGGCGCCCGAGTTGTTCGATGCGACACCGGTGAGTCCGGCCAGCGACATCTATGCATTGGGTTGCGTGTTATTCGAATGCCTCACCGGCCGCGTACCGCATCCGGCGAAGACGGTGAGTGCGGCGATCAAGGCCGCGTTGCTGTCCGCCCCACCCTCACCGAGTGCGGTCAACGGAGATGTACCGGAGGCGATGGATGAGGTCATGAGATCGGCGCTCGCCCCCGATCCGGTGGTACGCCCGCGGCGCGGCGCCGACCTCGCCCGCGCCGCCAGGGATGCGTTGACAGGTGGTTCTCCTCCCGCACCTCCCGTACGGCTGTCACTCGACAAGAGTTCCGCGTCGGCGACGCCGGTGGCCGAGCGACACCACTCGGCGACCGACGCCGATCGGGCACCGGACACCGTCATCGCGCCCACCGACCCCGTGTACGAGCGGACGCAAATCCGTTCGACGACGGGCCCCGAGGCAGGCGCCGGAACCGCACGCTTTTCCGAGCCGCAGCAGTTCTCGGGCCCCCAGCAGTTCTCGGGCCCCCAGCAGTTCTCGGGCCCCCAGCAGTTCTCGGGCCCCCAGCAGTTCTCGGGCCCCCAGCAGTTCTCGGGCCCCCAGCAGTTCTCGGGCCCGCAGCAGTTCTCGGGCGCTGAGCCGTACACGGGTCCACAGCATCACCCCGGGCGGCCGGACTTCGCCTACCCGCCGGGGCCCGTCGGGCCTCCCCCGAATGCGTACCCGCCGGCCTATCCGCCGGTGTATCCGCAGGCGCAGAACCGTCGCTCGGTGGCCGTCCCCGTACTGCTGGGTCTCATCGCCGTGGCATTGGTCGGTCTGGCTGTCCTCGGCGGCTTGCTACTAGCCGGATCGAATGGCTCAGATGTGGCCGAGGAGAGCCCGACCACTCCCACGGTCACCGAGACGGTGGCACCGCCTCCCCAGGCTCAACCTGCCCCGGCGCCACCGATCCCGGCCGCACCGCCGGCGGGGTCGGCGCCGTGCGACGGGACGGTCGGGGTCGGTACGTCGGTGACGAGTTGTCCGTTCGCGTTCGCCGTTCGCGATGCGTATCTGGGCTCGGGTCCCACCGGGTCGTCGCGCGTGGTGATCGCCGCCAGTCCGGTCACCGGGGAGACATACGCGATGACCTGTGTACCTGAGGGCGCGATTGTGGCCTGCCGAGGTGGCAATGACGCGGTGGTGCACATCTATTGACGGGCAACAGGTTGAAGCGGTACCCGCTTGGCCGGGCCGCGCGCACAGTGTTGTCGCTGTCGTGCATGGTGGCAGTCGTCGGTGGGTGCGCGGAGGACTCCGAGCCCGGTCCCGTCGATCCTGTGACGGTGACCGTGACCGCCTCGACGCCGGTGGCGGTCCCGTCGACCTCCAGGCCATCGACCGCCCCGGCTCCCTCGTCCGATCACGCCGCACTCGCTGCTAGCTTTCGCCGGGTGGCGACGGCGACTGGCCTGGCCGTGGGCGTCGCGATCGCCCCGGTCGGCGGCGACGCCGTTCCCGCTCTCACTCTCGGAGACCGCACTCCACAAGTTGCCTGGTCGACGATCAAGGTTCCCCTGGCTGTCGCGGCCGAGCGTGTGAACGGACCGAGCGCGGCGGGCGTGTCCGCGATCGTCGCGTCCGACAACGACGCCGCGGAGTCCCTGTGGGCGTCGCTCGGCGGCGGGCAGGCCTCGGCCGATGCGGTGACGGATGTGCTGCGTGAAGGAGGCGACACGAAGACCGTGGTGCCGGCGACTCGACGCCGAGCCGGTTACACCATCTTCGGTCAGACCGTGTGGACCCTGCCCGACGCTGCGACCTTCACCGCCCATCTGCCGTGTATGCCCGGGACCCAGAACGTGCTGTCGTCGATGGCCCGGGTGGCGGGCAACCAGCAGTGGGGTGTCGAGATCATGCCCGCACCCAGGGCGACCGCGGTCAAAGGAGGGTGGGGACCGGGGACAACCGGCGGTTACCTCGTGCGGCAGATCGGACTGGTCACCTTCCGTGACGGCGCCGCCGCAGCGGTGGCGATGAGTGCTGTCGGCGGCTCGATGTCCGGGGGAGTGGCGGCACTGAACTCTGTGGCCAACTGGCTCGACCGTCACCTAACCCGCTTGCCGCGAGGACGCTGCTCGGCCTGACCCCAGGGTGTGGCACCGGTCCCGAGATGGTTCCGATTGCATATACGGCCTGGTCGAGATCGCTCGTCCAGCCGTAGGGTTCTGTGTCGGAAGTGACTCAGGAGAAAATTGTGAAAGTTGTGACCAGAATCGCGGTCGTGGTCGGTGCCTTGGTGATGGCCTTGGTCATCGGTGCGGGTTCCGCGACAGCGATTCCGCTGCCGACGCTGCCCCCGCTACCCGAACCGTTCGCGTCGTGGTTCAAGCCGCCCGAACCGGTCGACAAGAAGCTGGCCCGCAGTTATGCGGCGTTGCAGAAGTCCATGCGGAAGTCGCTGCCCGGGCAGCTGGGGATCGCGATCGTGCCGGTCGGCAGCGAGCAGGTGATCTCGCTGGGCACACTCAAGACGGGGCGCGCCTGGTCGACGATGAAGGTGCCGGTGTCGCTCGCGGCGCAACGACAGCGCGGAGCGGCGGTCGCGACGATGGAGGACCGGGCGATCACGTTCTCCGACAACGACGCGGCGGGCGAACTCTGGGGTCTGCTCGGGGGCGGACACGCCTCGGTCGACGCCGTCACCAACGTCTTGCGGGAAGGACATGACACCCGCACGCACGTGTCGTCCGAGGTCGACAACCCGCCGTCCTACCCCGGGTACACCGCGTGGGCGCTGCGGGACCAGGCCGTTTTCGGTGCGCACCTCCCGTGCCTGCCCGGCAGCGAACACCTCATCCGGCTGATGAGTGCGGTTGCGCCCAATCAGCAGTGGGGGATCGCCCGGGTCGGGCGGGCGCAGGGCGCCGTGACGGCCGTCAAGGGCGGCTGGGGCCCGGCGTCGTCGACATCGCAGGGCCACCTCGTCCGCCAGCTGGGCATCATCACCACCACCGGCGGTCAGGTCGCGGTGTCGATGGCCGCGATACCCCGCAGCGGATCGTTCACCGACGGCACCAAGATGCTGACGCGCCTGGGCAATTGGCTCGGCAAGAATCTGGCCGACCTACCCAAGGGCAGGTGCTGATCAGCGCCGCGACCGTCACGCAGCCGCGTGCGAGCCCGAAGAGCGTTGTGCCCCGGCCGGAGTGGTGAGGGCAGCCGCGATGGCGGTGGTCAGCGGAACCGACAGTGCGATCGCGATACCGCCGACGAACGAGCGGGCCAGCTCCACGGCGACCACGTCGGTCGTCAGCAGACCGCCCAGGGGTTGCTGGGCCACCGAGAACAGGAGCATGAGCGGCAGAGCGCTACCGGCGTAAGCGAACACGAGCGTGTACACCGTGCTGGCGATGTGGTCGCGACCGACGCGCATCGCGGCGCGGAACGTCGCCAACCGAGAGGGTTCACCGGCCGCCGCGAGCTCGAAGGCGGCCGACGCCTGCGTGATGGTGACATCGTTGAGCACACCCAATGTGCCGATGATGAACCCGGCGAGCAAGAGTCCGCTGACCGAGATGTTGCCCTGATACACCTGCAGACTCGTGGTCTGATCGCCGGACAACCCGGTCAGGTTCATCGTCCGGATGGCAAGCCAGCTCAGGAAACCCGCCATCAACAACGAGGTGAGCGTGCCGAGCAGTGCCGAACTCGTACGCAGACTGACGCCGTGAGCGAGGTAGAGGACCACGAACAGGATGGCCGCCGATGACACCACGGCAACCGCGACCGGCGACGAACCGTCGAGGATGGCGGGGAGTGTGAACACCGTCAGGATGCCGAAGGCGAATGCGAGACCGATGATCGAGCGGAAGCCCCGCCACGCGGCGACGAGCACGATGGCCAGGATGAACAGGATGGCCCAGAAGATCGTCGCGGTTCCGCGTTGGAAGTCGAAGAACGTGTACCGGTTGCCATCTGCTGCGGGCACCGTCGAGAGCCGGATGGCGTCGCCGACGTTCAGCGTCGGTTGTCCGGCCTGCGGCTCGTCGAGGGTCGCGGGATTCGGTGCCGGGGTGTCGGGACCCGAGCCGGCCTGAGCCCGGTTCGTGGGAATCTCCAGAACGGTGTACTGCCCGGCCACGTCACCCGAGTCGAACCGCACCGCGTTGAGGATGCACGGGCCCTCGGGAACCGGATTGATCGGGATGTCGGCGGTCTCCAACACCGTTCCCGCCGCCGAGTTCAGGCAGTTCGCGTGGAACTGGTCGACGATCTCACCGTCGACGGTGGCGATGGGACCGCCGTCGGCCGACCGGAACTGGGTGGGGATCGGATGCTCGGAATCCGACGGCCACAGCACGATCATCCCGATGGCGACGACCGCGGCGGTGACCGCCAGCGTCCCGATGACGAACCACCGGGCGAACGGGGACAACGTGTGGGAGATGTCGGTCAGCGAGTGCGTGTGACCGTGCCCATGGTGTGTGCGGCTCACGCGGAGAGCCTATGCGCACCGCATCCGGGCCGCGACCAGCGACCCGGATGCGGGAACCGAGTGGACGACGATGCCGACCGAGCTCACAGGGGCAACAGGATTCCCTGCACGCGCGGGTCGGTGCGGAGGAAGTCCTGCACCTCCGGATCCTTGAACGCGGCGACGAGGTTCTTGATGTTGTCGGTGTCCTGCCACCGGGTCCCGATGGTCAGCTGGCCGGCGAACTCGTCGGGCGCGGGCGGCGCGAAGATCTGTTTGGCGATGTCGATGTTCGCCGCGAGGTAGTACTCGGTGTATCCCACCGTCGCATCGAAGTCGGCGAGCGAACGGGACTGCGCCGCGAAGTCGAGCAGGACGAACTGCAGATTGCGCGGATTGGTCGCGATGTCCTTCTGCGTCGCCTTCCACTTGTCGACACCCGGTTTGAGGGTGATGAGCCCGGCTCGCTCGAGCAGCCAGAGCCCCTGCGCCTCGTTGGCGGGATCGGAATAGAGGGAGACGCGCGCATTCTGTGGCAGGTCGGCCACGTCGCGGTAGCGGTCCGACCAGATCCCGAATCCCCATCGGAAGACGGGGGTGGCGGCCACCTCCTCGAAGTCCGGATTGGCCTCGAGGACCTGCGACAGCCAGAGCTTGTGCTGGTAAACGGTTCCGGCGACCTCGCCGTCGCTGACCGCGCGGTTGAGCGTCGTCGAATCGGCGAGACCCCTGAACGCGACCTTGATGCCGTAGCGCGGCGCGACCTCCCGGCCGATGAACTCCACCAGTGCTTGCTCGGAGGCATTGCCCTCGGCGGTGACGACGGTCAAAGTTGCGCCCGCGGTCTCGTTGGGGGAGGCCGACTCCGAGCCGAGGAACCGCCAACCGGCCACGGCCGCGACGACCGCGACGACGATGAGTGCGCCGACGATCAGTGGCCAACGGCGACGTTTGGCGAGCTCGATGCCGGAATCTCCTGGCGGAGTGGAGGTGCCGGGAGGGCTGGACGAGGTGTCGGTGGAAGAACCGGTGTCCTGGGACATGGGTGGACCTTTCGAGGTGGGGCTGGATACGCGGCGGTCAGTGGTTGACGCGGCGCGATGTGACCGGGTTGAGGCTGCGGGCGAGCGCGTCACCCGCGACCTGGATGACGGCAACGGTGACGATGAGCACGATGATGGTGGCGACCATGACGCCCTGGTCGAATCGCTGGTAGCCGTAGGTGACCGCCACGTAGCCGAGACCGCCCGCGCCGATGGTGCCGGCGATCGTGGAGTACTCGATCATCGCGATCGTGTTGATCGTCAGCCCGCCCACGATGCTGGGCAGGGCCTCGGGAACCTGTGCCTTCCAGATGATCTGAGCATGCGAACCACCGGAGGCCCGTGCGACGTCGATCGTCGAGGCCGGCACCGACCGCAACGAGTTCTCGACGATCCGCGTGAAGAACGCGATCCCCGCGATCGACATCGGGACCACCGCGGCGGCGATGCCGATGTTGGTGCCGGTGAGCAGGCGGGTGAACGGGATGATCGCGGTCATCAGCACCAGGAACGGCAGCGATCGTCCGATGCTGATCACCCAGGACAGCGGGGTGTGCAGGGTGCGGTTCGCGAACAGGCCTCCCGGCGCGAGGTTGTGGATGAGCGCACCCAGTGGCACTCCCACCACCAGCACGACGACCATCACGATGCTCACCATGAGGACGGTGTCCACCGCAGCGGGGATGAGCAGGTCGGGGATCTCGTCGAGCGGCACGGTGATGTTGGCCAGGTACGTCGTGCTCACGCCGCCACCTCGGGGTCCTTGTCGGCGGCCGCGCTCGTCGCGGACTCGCCGGGCGGTTGCGCGGTCGCGGTCGGGCGGGCCACCAGGCCCAGCTCACCCGCGGCGCCGATGAATGCGGCCGCGTGTCCGCTGGGAACAGCGACGGTGAGGTCGCCGAACGCGGTTCCGTCGATCGTCTGGATGTTGGCCCCCAGCATCGAGATCGGCAGATCCAGTCGTCTGCTGAGCCGCGTCAGCCAATCGGCCGGAACCCTCGCCGAGTTGTAGACGACCGACACCGAGGTCTCCGTGGATGCAGGTGGTGCGCTGGGACCGCGGGGCCGGAGTGATTGTCCGAGAACAGAATTTGAATCGAGGACCAGATCCTGCAACCGGCCGTGCTCCACGATCCGGCCGTGGTCGAGCCTGCCGACGGTGTCGGCGACGCGCACGATCGTGTCCATCTCGTGGGTGATGAAGACGACCGCGAGCCCGAGTTCGTCCCGCACTGCGGCGAGAAGTCGCAGGAAGGTGTCTGTCGCAGCCGGATCGAGTCCCGAGGTGGCCTCATCGGACAACAGGACCGACGGCTTCAGCGCGAGAGCCCGGGCGATGCCGACACGTTGACGCTGGCCGCCCGACAGTTGATGCGGGTAGAGGCCGGCCTTGTCCGCGAGGCCCACGAGGTCGAGCAGTTCCGCGACCCTCGCGGCAGTGGACCGCCGCGTCGCGCCGAGGTACTCGAGAGGCAGCGCGACGTTCTGCGCGGCGGTCCGTCGCGAGAGCAGGCTCGCCGACTGGAAGACGGTGCCGATCCGCCGCCGTGCGTCGCGCAGACCCGACGAGCCGAGCGCGGTGAGATCCTCACCGTTGACGACGACGTTCCCGGATGTCGGACGCTCCAACAGGTTCAGGCATCGCGCCAGGGTGCTCTTGCCCGCTCCGGACGGTCCGACAACGGCGAAGATCTCACCTGCGTCGACCGTGAACCCCACATCGTCGAGCACGGTGGTCGGGTCGGGCGACCCCACCCCGAACACCTTGGTCAGGCCGACGACCTCGATCACCTGGTCGCTCCATCCGTGATGAGCCGACTCTTCTCGCGTACGGAATCATCGATCGTCGAGTTGACCCCGCCGACCCGGTAGCTCGCGCCGCGATGAGTGTCGGGCAGGTGATCGCCCCGGTTGAACAGCTTGTGCCGCAACGTTCCCGGAACGTAGTCGCGGTCGTAGAGACCGCGGCGTTCCAGTGCAGGCAGGACGTGGGTGATGATGTCCTCGAACGACCCCGGTGTCACCGCATAGGCGACGTTGAACCCGTCGACGTCGGTCTCGGTCACCCAGTCCTGCAGGGCTTCGGCCACCTCGTCGCCGGAACCGATGAGCACCGGACCCATTCCGCCGATGCCTCCCCATGCCGCGATGTCTCGCACGCGCCATTCCTCGCCGCTCTCACTCGCCTGTGAGAAGGCGGCCACCGCGGACTGGATGGCGTTGCTGTGTACGTTGCCGATCGGCTCGTCGAGCTGATAGCTCGCGAGGTCGATGCCCATCCACCCCGACATGAACACCAGTGCGCCTTCATCGCTGGTGTAGGACTGGTACTCCTGCGCCTTGGCCCGCGCCGCCTCCGGCGTCGAATCGGTGATGATCGTCAGCAGGGTGTAGATCTTCGCGTCGTACGGATCGCGGCCGGCGAGGACGAGTTCTTCCCGGGTTCGCGCGACGACATCGCGCAGGATGGCCTTCGTGGGCGCCGCGACGAAGATCGCCTCGGCGTTCTCCGCGGCGAATCGTCGACCGCGCGGTGACGCGCCCGCCTGGTAGATGACCGGAGACCCCTGCGGGGACGGCTCCGACAGATGGATACCCGGCACCGTGAAGTGGGTGCCGTGGTGGCCGATGTGATGAACCTTGGCCGGGTCGGCGAAGATGCCGGCGTCGCGGTCTCGCAGCACCGCGCCGCGCTCCCACGACCCTTCCCACAGCTTGTACAACACCGTGAGGTACTCGTCGGCGTGGTCGTAGCGCGCGTCGTGTTCGAGTTGGTCGTCGGCGCCCATGTTGCGAGCCGCCGCCGGCAGGTACCCCGTCACGACGTTCCAGCCGACACGGCCGCGGGTGAGGTGGTCGAGTGTCGACAGCCGGCGAGCGAACGGATAGGGATGTTCGAAGCCGGTTCCGGTGGTGATGCCGAATCCGAGATGCTCCGTCGCATGCGCCATCGCCGAGACGAGCAGCAGCGGGTCGTTGACGGGGATCTGCGCCCCTTGCCGGATGGCGGCCTCGTCGGTCCCCGCATATACGTCGTAGGTGCCCAGTACGTCGGCGATGAACAGTCCGTCGAAACCGCCGGTCTCGAGCAGTCGGGCGAGGTCTACCCAGTAGTCGATGGTGTTGTAGTTCCACGACCGGTCGGCGGGGTGGCGCCACAGGCCCGGCGACTGATGCGCCACGCAGTTCATGTCGAAGGCGTTGAAACGGATCTTGCGAGAGGTGTTCGGTTCTGACACCGGAGGAATGATGCTGACCGATCCGCGCAGTGACCATCATTGAGCCCATCGCGAACCTAAACTTGCCGCATGCGATCCACCGATGTGTTACTCGACGGTCTCGGCCGAGTCGCCGACAATGTGCACGCCGTCCTCGACGGCGTGGGACACGATGTGCTCAACCGCGCTCCGGCGCCGGGTGCCAACACCATCGCTTGGCTGGTGTGGCATCTGACGCGGGTCCAGGACTCGCACATCGCCGACGTGGCCGGAACGGACGAGGTATGGGTGACCCAGGGGTGGGCCGAGCGCTTCGACCTTCCGTTCGCGGCGTCGGAGATCGGTTACGGGCAGTCGGCCGAGGACGCGGCTCGCGTCGTCGTCGAAGACCCGGCGTTGCTTCGGGCCTACTACGACGCAACGCACGCGGTCAGCGTGGATTACATTGCGGCGCTGTCTGATTCGGATCTCGATCGGGTGATCGACGACAACTGGGACCCGCCGGTGACGCTGGGCGTCCGTCTTGTGAGCGTGGTCGACGACGACGCCCAGCATGTAGGTCAGGCCGCGTACGTGCGGGGTCTGCTCTCCTGACGTGGTGCGGCTGCCTCGGTGTCGTGCTCACCGGGCTCCGCGATCCTCGCATCGCCTGAGTCGGGATCCTGTAGCGAACGATGGCACATGACACCGTTGTTCGCCACCGAATCCCGACTGCCCGCGAGACGATCAGGAGATGCAGCCCCGGAACGTCTGGAAGTCACCGGCGAAAGCCGGTCCCTTGCAGGTGGGGCCGTTCTTGCCGTCGACGACGACTTCGCCACCGGGGCCGGCGATACCGATGGCCAGACCGGGGCGGATGCCGTTCATGGTGACCGTCGCGCCGGGGCCCAGTGCGATCGCCGCGGGTCCCGCGAAGTTGTCGGCCGAGGAGGTCGCCGTGCCGCCGTTGTCGGTGATGGCGAGCGACAGTCCGGTGGGGCCGGATTCCGCGCTGCAGGAGTCCGCCGACGCGGACTGTCCGGGCAGCGCCGGACAGATGGTGGGTGCTGCGCTCGCGGACGGGGCGGCAGCGAGGGACACTGCGGTCGCACCGGCGGCCGCGACGACGAAACCGAGAGCTGTGCGCGTAACTGTCTTCATGATCGGACTCCTGTTGTCGAGGAACGATGTGTCATGCGTTGAGCGATTCGGAGTGACCGTAGGGCTGGATGGGAACGATGGGCGCCCCGCCTCGCACCAGCACGGGTGCCCACTCCGCGTAGCGTGGAAACGTGCAGCTGCGAATTTTCACCGAACCCCAGCAGGGTGCCACCTACGACGACCTCCTCGCGGTCGCGAAGGCGGCCGAAGAACTCGACTATGACGCGTTCTTCCGCTCCGACCACTTCACCGGGATGGGTGGCGACGGCCTGCCCGGTCCCACCGACGCGTGGATCACGCTGGCCGGCCTCGCGCGTGAGACCTCCCGCATCCGACTGGGGACCCTGGTCTCCTCGGCGACCTTCCGACTGCCCGGCCCCTTCGCCATCGCTGTCGCCCAGGTCGATCAGATGAGCGGTGGCCGTGTGGAGTTGGGCATCGGCACCGGTTGGCACGAACGTGAGCACGAGGCCTACGGGATACCGTTCCCGCCGCTGAAGGAACGATTCGAGCGGCTCGAGGAGAATCTCGAGATCATCACCGGCCTCTGGGAGACTCCGCTCGGCGACGAGTTCGATCACCAGGGGAAGCACTTTCAACTCACCCGGTCTCCCGCATTGCCCAAGCCCGTGCAGACCCCGCACCCGCCGATCATCATCGGTGGCAGCGGCAAGAAGCGAACGCCCGCGCTCGCAGCACGTTTCGCCGACGAGTTCAACGTCGTGTTCCAGCCGCTCGACGTCGCCGCGGACCTCATCGGCCGCGTGCGGGACGCGTGCACCGACAGCGGTCGCGACCCGGAGGGCCTCACCTACTCGGCGGCACTCGTATTGTGCTGCGGCAAAGACGAATCCGAGTTCCGGCGCCGCGCCGAGGCGATCGGTCGTGAACCGGAGGAGCTGCGCGAGAACGGTGCTGCGGGTACCCCCGACGAGGTGGCGGCGAAGATCGAGACCTACCGGGAACTCGGCGTGACACGGATGTACCTGCAGACGCTCGACCTGTCCGACCTGGACCACCTGGAGCTCGTCGCGTCGAAGGTGGCGCCGCAACTCACCTGATCCGTCGGCACGGGCACGGTTGTTTCTCGCGGCTCTTTCTCGCGACACGGTCCTGACGACGGGCGGCATGAGCCATAATCCACCTCATGGCCGACAGAGGCGAGCACTCGTCATCGCGACCGCCGGAACGGCAGCGCATCAAGAAACTCGCGCAGGCCGCACTCAACGCCGACGTGACCGTGGATCAGCTGGAGAGCATCCTCGCCGACATGGGGGAGACTCTCGAAGGTATCGGTCCGACCATGGACGGATTGAATTCGACGATCGTGAAGCTCGACGACACCCTCGTCCGCCTGTCGGGAACCCTCGATCAGGTGGACGCCACCGTGGACCGGATGTCCGACATCGTGGGCCGTCTCGAGCGCGTGGTCGGGCGCGTCGAGGCCATGGTGGGTGTCGGCGAGGCCGCGCTCCGGCCGCTCGGCGCGCTCGAAGCCGCGGGCAGATCGGTGGCCGCGCGACTCGGCTGGCACTGAACGACCACACCGATTCGTCTCGGGTGCTTCAGGCCCGGGCATCCGACGACTTGAGCGAGATCAGGGAATGACACCGGAAGAACACAGTTTTCGCGGCGGCCACGGTCACACGATCGTCTACGACGTCCATCGTCCCGAGGGCACGCCACGCGGTGTCGTCGTCATCGTGCACGGCCTCGCCGAGCACGGGCGCAGATATGGCCACGTCGCGCAGCGACTCGTCGACGCCGACTACGTGGTGGCGATCCCTGACCACGTCGGTCACGGTCGGTCCGGCGGCAAGCGGCTTCGGGTACGCCGCTTCGCCGACTTCACCGATGACCTCGGCACCGTGCTCGCTCACGTCGCCGACCCCGCGCTCCCGACGTTCTTGCTCGGGCACAGCATGGGAGGGTGCATCGCGCTGGATTACGCGCTCGACCACCAGGACAAGGTCGACGGGCTGGTCCTGTCCGGAGCAGCGGTGCTGCCCGGCGACGACCTGCCTGCCCTGGCCGTCCGGTTCGCGCCGCTGATCGGCCGGATCGCCCCCGGGTTGCCGACCACCGAACTGAGCAGCTCGAGCATCTCGCGCGACCCCGCGGTCGTCGCCGCGTACGACGCCGATCCGCTGGTCACCCGCGGAAAGATCCCGGCCGGGCTCGGCGGCGCGATGATCGCGACGATGCGATCGTTCCCCGATCGCCTGCCGTCGCTGCAGTTGCCTCTCTTGGTCATGCACGGCAGCGATGACCAGCTCACCGACCCCCGGGGGAGCGAGATGGTGGACCGGCTCGCCGGTTCACCTGACAAGAAGCTCGTCATCTACGACGACCTGTACCACGAGATCTTCAACGAGCCGGAACAGGACGTGGTCCTCGAGGAGGTCATCGTCTGGCTCGCCCGGCACACCGCGGGGTCGCCGCCCTCGCCCTGAAGCGGGGATCGCCCTGAAGCGGGGATAGCTCAGAGCAGTCGCACCAGGACGCCGGCCACCAGAACGACCACGCCACCGATCTCACCCACGATCAGGGCGAGCATGAACAAGTAGGTGCCCGGCGTCGGGTCGACGAACTGGTTGGTGGTGTCGCGCAGTGCGCCGTGTAGGCAGTACGCGGCGATGGCGGCGACGAAGAACACGATCGGCACCGCGGCGGCGATCAGGTTGACCGGGGTCGAGAACTCGCTCAGCTCGACCAGCGCCGCGAGCACCAAGGTGGCGAACGAATACATCAGTGCCGCGCGGTGCGCGATGTCGACGTAGACATGCGCGCTTCGGTCCGGAGATGTCCGGATGCCGTGGTACTTCCACACACCGAGCGCGAGACCCCACACGAGGATCCCGCCGGAGGCGAGCACCACGATGGCCGTGTCGGTACCGATGGTGTCGGCGAGGTCGGCGGCAGGCATGGCTGCACGCTAGCAGCCGGCGCGGATGCCGAGACGACTCGCTCACGTATCCCGTTCCCGCTCACGCACTCCTGCGTGAACGGGAACGGAAACGGAAGCGGGAACCTTCGTCAGCGGGACGGGACCGGGGTACTGCTCGAGCTGCTACCGGAAGTGGACGCGCGACCCGGGCCTGCGGGTGCGAGCCGGGGAGCGCTCCGTGTCGCGGTCTCGCTGCTGGTGGCCGACTCCGGTGCGGTGGCGTCCACCGATTCCGACTTCGACGCTGCCGACGGGGCGAGCCCGGCCGACGACGACTCGGAAGCGGACGACTCCGAACCGGACGACTCAGAAGCCGACGAGTCGGCTGAGGCGGACTCCGACGAGGAACCGGACTCGCTCGACGACCCCCTGGCGGAGAGCCCCGAGAGATCGAGTGCAGGAGTGGTCTCGGCGGCCTTCTTGGCTGCGAGGGTCACCTTGGCGGGGCCCTCCGGGTCGGGGTTGCCCGAAGAGGAGACGACGGTGGTCTTCGTGGTCACCGGCGGGTTGTTGCGGAGCGCGGTGAGGACCTGGTCCTTGCCGCCGCCGAGTGCGCGTCCCCAGTTCTCCCATGTGTGCCCGCCGTAGTTCGGCAGCGAGATCACCGACACACCGGCCTGCTTCGCCTGCAGCTGCATGAGCACGGTCGACACCGCGGACAGGATTTCCAGCGCCATCGCACTGATCTGGTCCTGCGGGGCGAGCTTGGCCATCTCGGTGGGGGTCAGGAAGCCGTTGCCCGACGAGATGATGAGGACCTGGCCGTTGTCGGCCAGTTGCGTGAGGTTCTTCGACGGGTCGTTGTCGGTCCAGCGGGTACTTCCCGGCGCACCCCACATGTTGACGACACCGTTGACGTAGTTCGACACCATCGTCTGAGTGGCCATGACACCGAGGGCGCCGACCGGGTTGTCGGTCTGGTAGTAACCGGACATCGCCTGGACCACCCTGAACTGCTCCGGGTGCCGTTCGGCCAGTGTCACCGCCGGTCCGCCCGACATCGACAGACCGATGATCGCGTTGTTGTTGCGGCTGACGCCGAACTCGCGCTCGAGGTAACCGGGCAGCTCCGAGGTCAGGAACGTCTCCTGCTTGATCGTGGTGTTCTTGTCACCGGCGCCACCGTCCCAGTCGGTGTAGAACGACGATGCTCCGCCCACCGGCATGACCAGGGTGGTGTCGGCCTTGGCGTCGTAGACCTTCGCTGCCTGCACATCGGTGGTCCAGGCCGAGCGGGTCTCGCTGGCCCGCATGCCGTCGAGCATGTAGACGCCGCTGTCGCTGCCGCTCGAGGCGCGGATCTGGACGATCACCTCACGCTTCTGCGACTCCGACCACACCTTGCAGTTCTGGACGAAGTTCCCCGACTTGTCCCAGGTGCAGCCCGGGCGCAGGACCTCGGGATGCCCGCGCAACGCGCTCGCGGTGTTCGACGAGTTGAGCAGCGTGCTCGCCCCGAACAAGCCGAGAGTGAGGACGACGACCGCCGAGATGCCCGTCAGGATGCGGCGGCGCGGAGAGAACCGACGTGGCGACGAGGTGTCCGCATGAGCGGGAGAGGGGGACGAGATGGGCTGTTCGCTGTGCGAGTGCGACATGGAGCTCCTGAGATATGCGGCCACCCGATCACCTGGTGCCGATATCAGGGATGTCGTTCGGGGAGGGGACCTGCGTTACCGCTCCAGAGAAATTTTTCGGACCAGTTCGGCTGTCTCGTCGGGACGCTCCCACCAGAACATGTGCCCGACACCCGGCCAGCGTTCGAGTCCCGCGTTCGGGATCGCCCCGGCGAGGCGCTCACCTTCGGCGACACCGATCACCTCGTCCACATCGCCGTGGACGACGGTCGTGGGCACGGCGAGGTCACCGAGCCGGTCGCGGGTGTCGTGGGCGGCGCAGGCCGCCGCCTGCCAGGCGACGACGGCCGACGGCACTCGCCGCTGCGTGGAGAGCGTGACGAATCGGTCGAACGCGCCGTCGCGGGCGGCGAAGTCCGGTGACAGGTTCACTTCGAACGCGGTGCGGGCGACGCGTGCGGCGTCGCGGGAGGCGATCGCGTCCACGAGGCGGGCCGCGCCCGGGGCACTGATGGATCCGGGACCACCCGCGGTGGTGCACCCCAGGACAAGGCTGCGCACATGATCGGGGAAGCCCAGAGCGAGTTCCTGCGCGATCATGCCTCCCATCGACGTGCCGAGGATGTGCGCCGAACCCCAGCCCAGACCGTCGATCACGTCCCGGGCGTCCGCGGCGAGATCGGCGATGGTGAAGGCGGCCTCGGCGCGGCTGCTCTGACCGATACCGCGATGGTCGTAGACGGCGACGGAGAAGTGCGGGGTGAGGGCGTCGAGCAGGTCGTCGGTCCACATACCGCGGTGGGCCGACATCCCTTCGATGAGGAGCAGCGGGGCGCCGTCGCCGAACACCTCGGCGTCGAGCAGGGTCGATGAGTCGGGGCCGGCCGGGATCTGCATGGACCGATCGTATCGGCGGGCTTAGCGCGACACCGAGCGATGCTCGGTCCCGAGCGGGGAGAACATCTTCTCAGAGGGCGGGCGCGATGGCCGTCCACATACGGGGCAGTTCCTGTGCCCAGTAGTACCAATGGTGCGTTCCGACAGTCCGCAGACCATCGATGTACGGCAGACCGGCGTCGCGGAGCTGCCCGGCGAACCGGCGTGAACAGTCGTCGGTGGCGACTTCGAAGGCCGAGGAGGCCGCCAACACGGCTTGATAGAGGCCCTCCTCGGGGGTGACATCTCGGGCGACGTCCGCGGGTCCGAGCCGGCCGGCACCCGAGTAGAGGTACAACGTCTTGCCGCGGAGTCGCTCGAGGTGACGGGCGGGATCGTGATCGCGCCACCCGCGGGAGCCGACGGGGCCCCACATGTTGTCGGCATCGAAGCCGCCCCGGGCAAGCGTCGCCCGGACATACGCCTCACCCTGCGGCGAGGACACCGGGGGGCATCCGCTGAGCGAGGCCACCGCACGGTAGAGCCAGGGGGCACGCGCTGCCAGGGTGAACGCGGCCTGGCCGCCCATCGAGACACCGGCGATGGCTCGCGACCCGTCGGACTCGAAGCGGCTGTCGATGAGCGGCGGCAGCTCTCTTGTCAGGAACGTCTCCCACATGGGCTTGCCCACCTTGGGATCTCGTCGCTCCCAGTCGGCGTACTGCGTTCCGTACGCTCCCGTCGGAAGCACGACGGTCACGTCCTTGTCGGCGAAGAACTCGTCGACGCTTCCGGCTTCACGCCAGCCGCTGGTGTTGCCCCGCGAACCCGCGCCGTCGAGCAGGTAGAGCGTGGGTCGTGGCCCGGTCGTGGTCCGAGGAGTCAGGACGAACAACTTGATCTGCTTGTCCATCGCCGCCGAATACACCCACACCTGGGCCCGGGTCGCGGACTCCTGCACAACCGAGACGATTCGTGAGTGTGCGGGCGCGCCGGCGGCGGGCCCGGCCGCCGAACACATCGCCGCAACACTCACTGCGACAAGACCCACTGCGACGACACTCGCTGCGAAAACACGCACAGCGGCCAGGCGTGCGGCAACGTCCGCACGCGAAAATGCTTGAAACACTGTCCCCCCGTTTGCGTCATGCTGACGCTCTTCTTCCCCCGAAGAATGCCGAACCGGTCATCTGCCGGACGCGACCGTTCTGAAGTCGTTCGGCCAGCTTAGGTCCCCGCCGTGCGCGTGTCCCGAGGTTGCGACTTATCGGACCCCGATGGCTCGCGGCGACACCGACCCGCCGGTGCCCACACACAGCACCGCCGGGCGCATCCGTGTGAGGATGCGCCCGGCGGTGTCGTCGGAAAATTTGGTGTCAGGCGCCGAAGCCGAGCAGCGACTTCACCTCGAGGAACTCGTCGAAGGCGTAGTCGCTCCACTCGCGACCGTTGCCGCTCTTCTTGTAACCGCCGAACGGTGCGCTGGGGTCGAGCTGCGCGCCGTTGAGCGAGATCGAGCCGGCGCGGATCTGCGAGCCGATGCGGCGCACCTCGTCGACGTCCTTGCCCGAGACGTATCCGGCGAGGCCGTATTCGGTGTCGTTGGCGACCTTGATCGCTTCGTCGATCGAGTCGTAGCCGATCACGACGAGGACCGGACCGAACACCTCGGTGCGGGCGATCTCCATGTCGTTGGTGACATTGGTGAACACGGTGGGCTTCACGTAGTAACCGGTCTCGAGGCCCTCGGGACGGCCGGCGCCGCCGACGGCCGCGGTGGCACCGTCGGCGAGGGCCCGCTCGATGAGGCCCTGGATCTTGTCGAACTGCGCCTCGGAAACCACCGGACCCAGCTTCACGTCGGTGGTCGGGTCGCCGACGGTGAGCTCGGCGGCGACGCCCTTGGCGATCTCGGCGACCTCGTCGACGCGACCCGCCGGGACCAGCATCCGGCTCGGGGCGTTGCAGGACTGGCCCGAGTTCATCATCATCGTCGCGATGCCGCCCGCGACGTTCTTCGCGAAGTCCTCGTCGTCGAGGATGATGTTCGGGCTCTTGCCGCCCAGTTCCTGTGCGACGCGCTTGACGGTCGGCGCCGCGCTCTTCGCGACCTCGATGCCGGCCCGGGTGGAACCGGTGAACGAGATCATGTCGATGCCCTCATGGCTCGACAGCGCGGCACCGACGCCGGGGCCGTCACCGTTGACGAGGTTGAACACGCCGGCGGGAACGCCCGCGGCGTCGAAGATCTCGGCGACGATCGCGGCCGAGAACGGTGCGACCTCCGACGGCTTGAGGACCATGGTGCAGCCGGTGGCCAGAGCCGGGGCGACCTTGCACATCACCTGGTTGAGCGGCCAGTTCCACGGAGTGATGAAGCCGCACACGCCGATCGGCTCCTTGGCGATGCGCGAGCTGCCCCGGTCCTCGACGAACTTGAAGTCGGGGAGTTGCGCGGCGGCGGTCATCAGGTGGCCGAGGCCGATGGGCACCTGGGCGGCGTTGGTGAGACCGACGGGCGAACCCATCTCCTCGGTGACCGCGGCGGCGAGATCGCCCATGCGGTTCTGGTACTCGGCGATGATCCGGTTGAGGACCTCGAGGCGTTCTTCGACGGTGGTCTGACCCCAGGTGACGAATGCGCGACGAGCGGCGTCGACCGCTGCGTCGACGTCGGCGGCACTACCGATCGCGACCTGACCGGCCGACTTCTCGGTGGCCGGGTTGATGACGTCAATGAGGTTGAGCTCGGCGGGCTCGACCCACTGGCCGTCGATGTAGAACTTGGTGATGTCCGGCATGGTGCCTCCATTGCAGCCTGAAGTGAGGACAATTGTTGTCTGTTTCACACTCTAGGCCCTGCCGCGATCGGGGTCTCGTGAATCCCCGCCTTCCGGGTGGAACACTTTGTGACACATTCTGGGACAGCCGTCCCAGTCGCATTCTGCGACGCTTCGTCCGTGTGCGGGGTACTAGGGTCGAGTCATGATCCTCATCGTCGTGAAGTTCCCGATCAAGCCCGAGTACGCCGACGAGTGGCCCGAGCTGTCACGCGAGTTCACCGAGGCTACGCGCGCCGAACCCGGCAACAAGTGGTTCGACTGGTCGCGGTCGATGGAAGACCCGAACACCTACGTGCTGGTCGAGGCCTTCGACGACGACGCCGCCGAGGCGCACGTCACCGCTCCGCACTTCAAGCAGGCCCAGCAGGAACTCCCCAAGTACCTCCAGCGCACCCCCGACGTCATCAACACGACGATCGACGGGGACAGCTGGTCCGAACTCGGGGAGTTCCGGGTCGACTGATCTGCTCAGCGGCCGGCGCGGACCTCGGGGTCCGCGTCGGCTCCCGCGGCCGAGCCGGCGGGGGCGCTGCCGAGTCCCAGCTTCTCGCCCTCGATGTCGACCTCGGGCAGGATGCGATCCAGCCATCGCGGCAGCCACCAGGCCTTGTCACCCAGGACGGTGAGCACCGCGGGCATCAGCGTCATCCGGACGACGAAGGCGTCGAAGAACACCGCGGCCGCGAGCGCGAAGCCCATCACCATGATGAACGCCATGTCCTGCAGCATGAACGCGGCGAACACCGAGATCATGATGGCCGCGGCGGCCGCCACCACGCGGGCGCTGTGCCGGTACCCCTCGACCACCGCCGTCTTGGCGTCGGCGCCGTGCACGTACGCCTCCCGCATCCGGGTCACCAGGAACACCTGGTAGTCCATCGCGAGCCCGAACACGATGCCCACCAACATGATCGGCAGGAACGACACCAGCGGTTGCGGGTTGTCGACGATTCCCAGATCGCCATCGGTGAACAGGGCCACCGTCACACCGAAGGTCGCGGCGACGCTCAGCAGGAAGCCGAGGGCCGCGGTCAGCGGGACGAGGATCGAACGGAACACGATGATCAGCAGGGTGAACGCGAGACCCACCACGACCAGGAGGTAGGGGATCAGTGAACTCGACAGGCGGTCGGAGATGTCGAGTTCGATCGCGGTCTGGCCGGTGACGCCGTACGAGATGCCCGTCGCGCCCTGCACCTGGGACTCCATCTCGCGGAGCGCTTCGACCAGTGCGGGAGTCGCCTCGTCCGACGGCGCGGTCGACGGGATGATCGTGATCTTCGCGGTGTCCTGGGCCTCGTTGAGACCACCCGCGCCGATCTGGGCAACCGCGACGTCGTCGATACGACCGAGGTCGTCGACGAGGGTGTCGAAGGCGCGCAGACGCTCGCCGGTGTCCTCGATGGCCCGACCGTCCGCGACGACGACAAGCGGTCCGTTGAAGCCGGGGCCGTAACCCTCGGCGACCATGTCGTAGGCGCGGCGCTGTGTTTCGGACGGATCCGCGGTCCCGTCGTTGGGCAGCGCGAGCTTGAGCCCGGCCATCGGGATCGCGAGGACGATCATGATGCCCACGATCGCGACCGTCACGGTGCGCGGCCGGGCCACGACGCGCTGGACCCAACGTTGGCCGTTGTGGACGCGGTCGGCGTCATCCGGTCCGACATCGGGTGCGTTGAGGCGCGGCACCCGTCCCGCGAAGGCCTTGCCGCCGAAGAGGCCGAGGATCGCCGGCAGGAGTGTGAGGGCGACCAGCACGGCTGCGACGACGGTGCCTGCGGCGGCGATACCCATCGCGGTCAGGAACGGGATGTTCACGATCGCGAGGGCGGCCAGCGCGATGACCACGGTGCTGCCGGCGAAGACGACCGCGGAACCGGCGGTGCCGACCGCTCTGCCCGCCGCATCGGCCCGGCTCGCCGATCGATGGATCTCGTGGCGATAGCGGGAGACGATGAACAGCGCGTAGTCGATGCCGACCGCGAGGCCGATCATCGTCGCGAGGATGGGGGTCTCGTTGCTGAGATCGAAGAAGTGAGTGCCCATCTGGACGCCGAGCATCCCGATCGCCACGCCGACGATCGCGGTGATGATCGGCATGCCCCACGCGACGAGGGAGGCGAACGTGAGGATGAGGATCAGCGCGCCCACACCGATGCCGATCAGCTCAGAGGTGATCCCGAGCTCGAATTGCTGGGTGGCCGAGCCCTTCATCTCGACGGTGAGCCCCGCAGCGCGCGCGTCGTCGGCGATCTTGTCCATCTGTTCGCGCATCGTCTCGGTGACATCCGACGACGCCTCGACATTCAAGGAGGCGCCGAGCTGCGCGACGGTGCCCGCCGCGTTGATCGGTGACGTGGCCTGCGCGTCGGCGGCCGCCTCCTCGGCGTTCTTGCCGAAGGTCTTCTCCTGGAAGGCCGCCGACAGTTCGCGGAGCTGACCCGGTGACTGCTCGGTGCCGTAGGAGACGAACGGGTTGGTGATCGAGTCGGGGTTCTTGACGTCCTCGACCGACTTCAGTCCGGCGACCATCGAGTCGATGGCCTCCTGGTATCGGGGCTCGGTCAGCGTCGAACCCTCTGGTGCGCGAACGACATACGTGACGCCGATGTCTGAGCCGAAGGTCGCCTCGCCGGGGAAGCGCTCGACCATCAGGTCCTGCGCCTTCTCCGACGGGATGCCCGGGATCGAGAACGACTCCGAGGTCGGTTTGGCCAGAAGGCTCGCGCCGATGCCCAGTCCGATGAGGACCAGAACCCAGATCGCGATGGTCTTGAGGCGGTTCTCGAACGCCCATCGCCCTAGTCGGTACAGGTGTGTTGCCACGTCAAAGCTCCTCGGGGGATGGGACGGCGAGATCGTTCATGGGTGGGATCGGTTGCGACAGGCCGGATGCCAGCTGATCGAAGGCGGACTCCAGGACCGAGGCCAGGTCAGCCGGCTCGTCTGCGGTGTCGTCGTGATGCGTCACCCAGAATTCGAGGGCGACACGGATGGTGGTGATCGCGTTGTGCAGGACGAGCCGCGGGTACAGGGTGTGTGCAGGCTGGCCGCGCTGTGCGCACAGTTCGGCGAGTCGGGCCTCGACGGTGTCGCCCAACTCCATGTCCCGGGACCTGGCCGTCAACCCGGGATCGGTGTCGAGAAGGCGTAGCAGCGCGACGATCTCGGCGGGGTCGCCGACATCGGGCGAGGTGGCGGCATCGATGAGAGCCGTGCGGACCGAGCAGAAGAAACTCTCGTCCGTCGGCCGGGCCTCGATTCGTTCCACGATCGTGTCGAACAGCGACGACACGAAATACAGCAGCGCGTCCTCTTTGCCGCTGAAGTAGTTGTGGAACGTCCGGACCGAGACATTGGCCTCGGCCGCGACGGCGTCGATCGTCACATGGTCGATGCCGGCCCGGGTGGACAACCGGAGCACGGCGCGGGCGAGCGCCGAGCGGGTGGCCGCTTTCTTCGCTTCGCGGAGGCCGGTGGAGTGCACGACTTCCACCGTACGGAAGTTGCAGAAGTCTGCAATGTTGCAGAGTCATGCATTATTTAGGAGAGTCCTCACACCGCGTACCCGGCGATGACGCGCATCACACCGGCGATCACCCCAGGGTCGACGCCCGGGCGACGAGTTCGGGCTGGAACACCAGGTTCGACGGTTCGTGGCGTTCCGCGGGATCGTTTGCCGCGCTGATCAGCAGGTCGACCGCGGTGACGCCGATCCGGGTGGTCGGCTGCCGGATCGAGGACAACGGGACGACGGCCGACCTGGCGAAGTCGATGTCGTCGTAACCGATGATCGCCACGTCGTCGGGGACCCGCACACCTCCGGCGAGCATGGTGAAGGCTTGCAACACACCGATGGCGAGGAGGTCGTTGGCGCAGAAGACCGCATCCGGGAGGCCGTGCGGACCGCGATCCAGCAAGGCGGTGCCCACCTCACGCCCGGCCAACACGCTCAGAGTCGTCGTGTCCACGACCTCCAGGGTCGCCCCGTCGACGCCGGAGACCGCGTCCTGGGCGCCGCGGCGACGGTCGGCGACCTGCCGCAGTCCCCCGGGCCCGCCGACGAAGACGATGCGGCGGCGCCCGGTCTCGCACAGATGCGACACCGCCAGGCGCCCGCCCGCGATGTCGTCCACGGCAACGGAGTCGAAGGGGGAGCCGCCCGCGTCGCGGTCGACGAGGATGACCGGGGTGCCGCGGCGTCGCAGGGACTCGAACCGGCGCAGATCGTCGCCGATGGGGGAGACGAGCAATCCGAACACCCGCTGTTCGTCGAAGGTGTCGAGGTAGGCCTGCTCGCGCGACTCGTCATCGTCGGACGTGCCGAGCAGAACCGTGAGGTCGTGGTCGCCCGCGCGGCGTTCGGCGGCCCGCGCGATGTCGGTGAAGAACGGGTTCCCGACATCGAGGACCACCAGCCCGACGCATCGGGACCGTCCCGCCCGGAGTTGACGCGCGGCGTCGTTGCGTACGAAGCCGAGTTGGTCGATCGCCGCCTGGACCCGGGCGACGGTGGACGGGGAGACCTTCCCCGGAGCGTTGAGCACGTTCGAGACCGTGCCCACCGACACCGAGGCCGCGGCGGCGACGTCACGCATGCTCACACTCATGGGTTCATCTCACCAGACGCGGTGCGCGTACACGCGGTACGCGGAGTCGGGAGGGTCGCCCATCTCCCGGCCTGGTTGACTACGAACAGGTTTCGTCCCGCCACGTTTCGTCCACTCTGGTGTCGTTCTGGCGCGTCGGGCACCACCTGCGCGGCACCTCCAGCACGAAAGGCGACTCGATGTCGACTCCGGCCAGTCCGTTCTCCGCCGACTACCAACCCGATCCGCGCCGGTGGAAGGCCCTGGCGGTGTGTCTGGTGGTGGGATTCATGACGCTGCTCGACGTCTCGATCGTGAACGTCGCGCTGCCGTCCATCGAGGCCGGGCTCGGTGCCACGTCCGCCGATCTGTCGTGGGTCGTGTCCGGGTACGCGCTCACCTTCGGTCTGGTACTCGTGCCCGCCGGGCGGGTCGGTGACGCCCGGGGCCGCAAGGTGACCTTCCTGGTCGGACTGACTCTGTTCGTGCTGGCATCGGCAGCATGCGGGGTGGCGCAGGGCCCGACCCAGCTCGTCGTCTTCCGCCTGATCCAGGGCGTTGCAGGCGGCATTCTCGCTCCGCAGGTCTCCGGCCTCATCCAGCTGCTGTTCCGCGGGGCCGAGCGCGGCAAGGCCTTCGGTATGTTCGCCGCGACCATCGGGATCTCGACGGCGGTCGGACCGCTGCTCGGCGGTGTCCTCATCCAGCTGGGCGGCGGAGTCGACGGCTGGCGGTGGATCTTCTTCGTCAACGTGCCGATCGGTGTCGCCGCCTTCGTCGCCGCGATCCGGCTGATCCCGGCCCGGCCCGACGAGCTCAAGCAACCACTGCGCGGGAGTTTCGACCCCGTCGGCGTGGTGCTGCTGGGAGTCGGCGTGTTCGCACTGATGCTGCCCCTCGTGCAGGAACAGGAGTGGCCCGGCGCGCAGAAGTGGCTGCTGCTGATCGTGGCAGCGGTGTTGCTCGGCGCGTTCGTGCTGTGGGAACGCCGCCAGGGTCGGGCGGGACATCAGCAACTCGTCGACCTCTCGCTGTTCTCGATGCGGTCGTATTCACTCGGCTGCATCATCGCCATGGTCTACTTCGCGGGCTTCACCACGGTGTTCTTCATCTACACCCTGTTCGTCCAGCAGGGTCTGGGCTACTCGGCGCTGCAGGCAGGGCTGGCGGTCACGCCGTTCGCCCTGGGGTCCGCGGTGTCGGCTGCAGTCGGCGGCAACATCGTCAACCGGGTGGGTCGGTCGTTGGTGCTGCTCGGCCTGGGGCTCGTCGTCCTCGGGATGATCACGACGATCCTCGCCGTCCAGTTCGTGCCGGGCCACAACGTCGGTTACGCCGCCGCGTTGCCGCTGCTCGTCGCCGGTGTCGGCTCGGGTCTGGTGATCTCGCCGAACCTCACGCTGAGCCTCGACCAGGTGCCGGTCACCAAGGCCGGCATCGCCGGAGGCGTCCTGCAGACCGGCCAGCGCATCGGCGCCGCGGCCGGTATCGCGCTCGTCGGTGCGGTGTTCTTCGCCCAGGTCGCCAACAGCGGCGGCGATTGGGCCCGTGCCTTCCAGATCGGGCTCGCGACCGCCGCCGGCCTGGTCCTCATCGCGCTGGTGGTGGGGCTGGTCGACCACTTCGGACATCGACGCGAACAGTCCCCGGACGTCGGGGCACGATCCGCCTGATCAGACGCGGAAGGGCCCGATCGCAAGAATCGGGCCCCCCGCGACACCGTGGCGTCAGGAACGCGCCCGAGGCACCAGACGCTCGAGCTGGGTCACATGCGCGGGTGTCAGCTCCTCCAGGGATGCGACCCCGAGCAGGCGCATGGTGCGCGCGATCTGCTCGCCCAGGATCTCGATCATCCGGTCGACCCCGGCCTCGCCCCCGGCCATCAGGCCGTACAGGTAGGCGCGTCCGACGAGCGTGAATCGGGCGCCGAGTGCGACCGATGCCACGATGTCGGCGCCGCTCATGATGCCGGTGTCCAACATGACCTCGGTGTCCGCGCCGACCTCCCGGGCGACGTCCGGCAGGAGGTGGAACGGGATCGGTGCCCGATCCAGCTGACGCCCACCGTGATTCGACAGGACGATGCCATCGGCGCCGAGTCCGGTGACGGCCTTGGCGTCGTCGACGGTCTGGATGCCCTTGACCACCAGCTTGCCCGGCCACTGCGACTTGATCCAGGCCAGGTCGTCGAAGGTGACAGTCGGGTCGAACATGGTGTCCAGCAGCTCGGCCACGGTGCCCGACCATCGGTCGAGGGACGCGAAGGCGAGGGGTTCGGTGGTCAGGAAGTCGATCCACCACTGCGGCCGCGGGATCGCGTTGACCACCGTCTTGGCGGTGAGGGCGGGCGGGATCGACATGCCGTTGCGCTTGTCACGCAGGCGTGCCCCGGCGACCGGGACGTCGACCGTCACGAGCAGCGTGTCGTAGCCGGCCTTCGCGGCCCGGTCGACCAGGGCCATCGACCGCTCGCGGTCCTTCCACATGTACAGCTGGAACCAATTGCGCCCGTGGGGGTTCGCGTCCTTGACGTCTTCGATCGACGCGGTGCCCATCGTCGACAGCGAGAACGGGATGCCTGCGCGTCCGGCAGCACGCGCACCCGCGTACTCGCCCTCGGTCTGCATCATCCGGGTGAACCCGGTCGGCGCGATGCCGAACGGCAGTTCCGAGCGTCCGCCCAGGATGGTCGACGAGGTGTCGACCTTCGAGACGTCGCGCAGGATCGCCGGATGGAACTCGATGTCGGAGAACGCCTGACGTGCACGTTCGATGGACAGCTCCGCCTCGGCGGACCCGTCGGTGTAGTCGAAGGCCGCCTTGGGGGTGCGCCGCTTGGCGATCTTGCGAAGGTCCTCGATGGTGAGCGCGGCGTCGAGGCGGCGCTTCTTGGCATCGAACTGCGGCTTCTTGAACTGCATCAGCGGCGCGAGGTCGCGCGGCTTGGGTACTCGGCGCTTCATAGCGGAACCGGTGTCCATGGTCATGCCTTTCCGGCCCCGACCGCGGCGCGCGCACGCGTGCCGCGACTGCGTCGGGGTGCATAGTGTTGCGGCGGGAACCTGTCGGCGACGATAGTCCGCATCGCCTCGAGATCGCCATCGATCAATTCATGGGCGCGTGCCGTGAGGAGAACGTTGCCGAGTGCGGTCGCCTCCACGGGCCCGGCCTGGACGGGCAGGCCCAGGCGGTCGGCGGTGAGCTGGCACAGCAGCCGGTTCTGCGACCCGCCGCCGACGAGGTGCACGGTCTCCACCGGGATCCCCGACAGCGCGGCGGCCTTCTCGACGCCGTCGGCGAATGCGGATGCGAGACTCTCGACGATCGCGCGCACCATCTCGGCGCGGGTCATCGGCGGTCGCATGCCGCGCTCGTCGTACCACCCGCGGATGCGTGCCGGCATGTCACCCGGCGGGAGGAAGCGCGCGTCGTCGGTGTCGAAGACATCGACGGTCGGCGTCACCTCCGCGGCCTGGGCCAGCAGCTCGCCGAGGTCGGCCCGGTAGCCCTCGCGCTGGTACTGACGCACCGTCTCGCTGAGCAGCCAGAGTCCCATCACGTTGTGCAGGTAGCGGATTCGGCCGTCGGCGCCGACCTCGTTGGTGAAGTTGGCCTTCCATCCGTCGCGGGACAGGACCGGTTCGGTCAGTTCCACACCGACGAGACCCCACGTGCCGCAGGAGATGTAGGCCGCCCGCGACGGGTCCATCGGGATCGCCGCCACGGCCGAGGCCGTGTCGTGCGAGGCGACGGCGGTGACCCGGGTGGATGACGACAGACCGAGCCGCTCGGCGACATCGGGAAGCAGTGGTCCCTGGTCGGACCCGGTCTCGACGATCTCGGGGAAGAGTCCGACGGGCAGCCCGAGGCGTTCCATCATCGCGGTGTCCCACTGGCCGTTGACGGCGAGCAGGCCGGTGGTCGAGGCGTTGGTCCGCTCGGTGCCCCGCCTGCCGGTCAGCCAGTAGGTGATCAGGTCAGGGATCAGCAGGGCGCTGTCGGCCTGGTCGAGCAGACCGTCGGCCTTCTCCGCGGCCAGCTGGTACACCGTGGTGAACGGCAGGAACTGCAGGCCGTTGCGCAGGTACAGGTCCACCGGCCCGAGTTCGGCGTGCACGGCGTCGACGCCCGCGGCCGTGCGGTCGTCCCGGTAGTGGTGCGGCAGACCCAGCATCCGGCCGTCGCGGAGCAACGCGTAGTCCACCGCCCACGAGTCGACGCCGATGCCGACGAGGTCGTCGGACTGCCGGGCAGCCTCGGCCAGGCCCGCCGAGGCTTCCCGGAACAGGCCGGGTACGTCCCAGTGCAGTGCCGACCGTCGACCGTTCCACACGTGCACGGGATCGTTGGCGAACCGGGCGACCTGTTCGAGCTCGAGTCGTCCCTGCGACACATCGGCGAGCATCACCCGGCCGCTGGTCGCGCCCAGGTCGATGGCGGCGACCTGGGCGGACCGAGTGGAGCGACTCATCGCAGGAACGCGGCGGCGACGCCGGCGTCCACCGGCACGTGCAGACCGGTGGTGTGCGAGAAGTCCGAGGTGCACAGGGCGAACGCGGCGTTGGCGATGTTCTCCGGCAGCACCTCGCGCTTGAGGAGGGTGCGCTGGGCGTAGAACTTGCCCAGGTCCTTCTCCTCGACGCCGTAGACCGCGGCGCGCTTGGCGCCCCAGCCGCCGGCGAAGATCCCCGAACCGCGCACCACGCCATCGGGATTGATCCCGTTGACCTTGACCCCGTGTTCGCCGAGTTCGGCCGCGAGCAACCTGACCTGATGGGCCTGGTCGGCCTTGGTGGCGGAGTAGGCGATGTTGTTGGGGCCGGCGAAGACCGAGTTCTTCGACGAGATGTAGAGGATGTCGCCGCCCAGCTTCTGGTCGATCAGGGCTCGCGCCGCTGCCTTGCTGACGAGAAACGAGCCGCGGGCCATCACGTTGTGCTGCAGGTCCCAGTCGGCAGCGGTGGTGTCCAGCAACGACTTCGACAGCGACAGGCCGGCGTTGTTGACGACGAGGTCGATGCCGCCGAAGGCGAGCACGGTCGCGTCGATCGCCGCCTGCACGGCTGCCTCGTCGGTGACGTCGGCGGCCACACCGATGGCGACGTCGGTCGAACCGATCTCCTCGGCGGCGGCGCGTGCCTTCTCGGCGTCGAGGTCGGCGATCACGACGCAGGCGCCCTCGGCGGCGAGGCGGGCCGCGATGGCCTTGCCGATGCCCGACGCCGCGCCGGTGACGAGTGCGATGCGGGTGGCGAGCGGCTTGGGCTTCGGCATCCGCGCGAGCTTGGCCTCCTCGAGCAACCAGTACTCGATCCGGAACTTCTCCGATTCGTCGATCGGTGCGTAGGTGGAGATGGCCTCGGCGCCCCGCATCACGTTGATCGCGTTCAGGTAGAACTCGCCGGCGACGCGTGCGGTCTGCTTGTCCTTGCCGAAGCTGAACATGCCGACGCCCGGGACGAGCACGATGGCCGGGTCCGCGCCGCGCATCGCCGGGCTGTCCTCGGTCGCGTGGCGGTCGTAATAGGCGCGGTAGTCCTCGCGGTAGGCCTCGTGCAGGGCGGACAGGCGTTCCTTGCACTCGTCGACCGATGCCGACGCCGGGAGATCGAGGACGAGCGGCTTGACCTTGGTGCGCAGGAAGTGGTCCGGGCAGCTGGTTCCGAGAGCGGCCAGTCGCGGGTGCTCCTGTGCGGCAAGGAAGTCGAGAACCGGATCGACGTCGGTGAAGTGGCCGACCTGCGGCTTGTCCATCGAGGCGAGGCCGCGGATGAACGGTGCGAGGGCCGCGGCCTTGGCACGACGTTCGGCGGCCGGGAGTGCGCCGTACCCGTCCAGCGGTGCGCCGAACGGCTGCGAGCGGCCGTTGGCGGCGATGTACTTCTCGGCGGTGTCGATGATCTCGAGCGAGTGGGCTTCGGCCTCTTCGGACGTGTCACCCCAGGCGGTGATTCCGTGTCCGCCCAAGATGCAACCGATCGCCTGCGGGTTGTTCTTCTTGATCTCAGAGATGTCCAGACCGAGCTGGAAGCCCGGGCGGCGCCAGGGCACCCACACGACGCGGTCGCCGAAGATCTTCTGGGTCAGCACCTCTCCGTCGGCGGAGGTCGCGATCGCGATGCCCGAGTCGGGGTGGAGATGATCGACATGCGCGGCGTCGACGAGGCCGTGCATGGCGGTGTCGATCGACGGCGCCGCCCCGCCCTTGCCGTGCAGGCAGTAGTCGAAGGCGGCGACCATCTCGTCTTCGCGGTCGAGGCCGGGGTAGACATCGACGAGCGCGCGCATGCGGTCGAGACGAAGGACGGCGAGGCCCTTCTCGGTCAGGGTGCCCAGGTCGCCGCCGGAACCCTTGACCCACAGCAGTTCGACGTCCTCGCCGGTGACGGGGTCGGTGTCGGTGCCCTTCGCGGAGGTGTTGCCGCCGGCGTAGTTGGTGTTCTTCGGATCGGAGCCGAGCCGGTTGGAGCGCGCGATGAGCGCGGCGACTGCGGGATTGGTCATGGCGAGAGATCTCCTGAAGATCGGGAAAGCGGGGAGTTCACTGAAGCGGGCAGTTCGAGAAAGCAGGGAGCAGGTGTGGGGGAGCGCTCAGGCGCCCCAGGACGACTGGGTGCCACCGACGCGCTCGGCGACGATGCGCTCCCGGTAGCCGGAGTCGGCGTAGGCGGCCATCGGGTCGGCGGGGAGTCCGCGCCGGGTGCGACGCTCGGCCAGCATCGGACGCACGTCGGTGTAGAAGGCGTCCATCAGAATTCCGTTCGCGCCCAACACGTCTCCGGATTCCTGCGCCGCGGTCAACGCGTCGGTGTCGACGAGCAGCGCGCGGGCGGTCATCTCCTCGACGTTGAGGACCGAACGGATCTGTCCGGGGATCTTCTCCTCGACGTTGTGGCACTGGTCGAGCATCAGGGCGACCGGGGACCCGGCGTCGAGGCCGCCGCCGCGGATGACCTCGAAGAGGATGCGGAACAGCTGGAACGGGTCGGCCGCACCGACGATCAGGTCGTCGTCGGCGTAGAAACGCGAGTTGAAGTCGAACGACCCGAGCTTTCCGAGGCGCAGCAGCTGCGCGACGATGAACTCGATGTTGGTGCCCGGCGCGTGATGGCCGGTGTCGAGGCAGACCATCGCCCGCTCACCGAGAGCGGTCACGTGGGCGTAGGAGGTGCCCCAGTCGGGGACGTCGGTGACGTAGGTCGCCGGCTCGAAGAACTTGTACTCCAACACGAGTCGCTGGTCGTCGCCGATGTGCTGGTAGATGGTCGCCAGCGATTCGGCGAGACGATCCTGGCGTCCGCGGATGTCTCCCTGACCCGGGTAGTTGGTGCCGTCGGCGAGCCAGATCTTGAGGTCGCGCGAACCGGTCGCGTTCATCACGTCGATGCACGCGATGTGGTGGTCGATGGCCTTCTGGCGCACGGTCTTGTCGGTGTGGGTCAGGCTGCCGAACTTGTAGTCGTCGTCCTGGAAGGTGTTGGAGTTGACCGTCCCGAGGTCGACGCCGAGATCCTTCGCGTACGCGGCGAGCGCGCGGTAGTCGTCGACGGTGTCCCAGGGGATGTGCAGGGCGACCGTCGGGGCGAGCCCGGTCAGCTGGTTGACGGTGGCCGCGTCGGCGATCTTCTCGTGAATGGTGCGGGGGGTGCCCGGGGTGCCGAACACCTTGAACCGGGTGCCGGAGTTGCCGAACGCCCAGGAGGGGAGCTCGATCTCGAGATTGTCGAGGATCGTCTCGTCAAAGGTGGTCATCAGTGTTCTTTCGGTTGGGTTTCCCCGCCGCCGGCGTCGGGGAACAGCCGGCGGCGGGGAAGTCGATGGACTGATACGTTTCAATCGAGCGGGACGGCCCGGTCGAGACGACTCAGACGGCGGTCTTGCTGGTGGACTCTGCAGTGGGTGCGTCGCCCACGACCGGGCTGTTCGTCGACACCGGGTGCTCGATGAGTTCCGGCGACAGCGGTGCGCCGTAGCGCTCGACCTCGATCTCCTGCAGCGTCTTGCCCTGGGTGTCCGGGGCGGCGATGGCACCGATGATCAGGGCCACGGTGAGCAGTGCGACCAGCAGGATGCCGACGGTGGTGAGTCCGGTGGCGGCCAGCATCGTCGGGAAGAAGTAGCTCAGCAGGCCGGTCGCGGTGCGGACGACGAAGAACATCACACCCTGAGCGCTGGCGCGGTATGGCGTCGCGAACATCTCGCTGGCCCAGAGGCTGTAGAACGCCTGCGCGCCGATACCTGAGGAGATACCCCACAGGACCGCGAAGATGAGCATCGTGGCGACGCCGCTGTCGGTGAACGCGACCAGCACGATCCAGGCGACGATGCCCAGTGCGGCGCCGAAGACGTAGAGCGCACGCTGCGAGACCCGATCGGCATATCGCATGAAGCCGAAGTAGGTCGCGAGGACGGTGCAGCCCCAGACGAGCACCTGCAGGAGGTTCTGCTGAACGGCGCTCTCGACACCCGCGGTCTCGTAGACACGGGGCATGAAGATGCCGGCCTGTCCGGCAACGGTGTTCCAGAACAGGTAGATGCCGCCGAGCAGCAGCAGCGCGGTGATGTTGACCTTCTTGGAGAACAGGCCCTTGATGCCGCGTGCACCGACCGATGCGGTGAGTTCGCGCGTCTCGTCGACGGCCTCGTCCTTCCAGATCTTCGACTCGGAGAGTCCCTGGCGGATCCACCAGACGACGGCGGCGACCACGAAGAGGTGCAGGAAGATGAGGCGCGATCCGAGCAGTCCGAGCGGTGCCAGTGCGGCGGCGAGGGCGAATCCGATCAGCGGACCGACCGACCAGGCGAGCTGCGCGGTACCGACGTGCTTGGCGCGTTCGACCGACGGTGCCTCCTCGGCGATGTAGGTCCAGGACGCGGGTACGCCGGCGCCGACCGCGAGGCCGGTGATGACGAACGCGGCCAGCAACATGGTGAAGTTGAGCGCGAAGGCGGCGAGCAGGACACCGACCATGTAGACGAGCAGGTCATAGGTGTAGATCGCCTTGCGGCCGTAGCGGTCGCACAGCGGGCCGCCGATCGCGGCACCGACCGCGGCACCGAAGGCGTTGGCGCTCAGCGCCGCGAGCAGTCCGACGGCGAAGTTGCTGATGCCGAACTCGTCCTGCCAGAAGCCGAGGCTGGTGGCGATCGCGATGATCGAGCCGGCTTCGATGTAGTTCGACATGGCGACCGAGATGGTCGCCCGCCAGCCGGTGGTGGAGCGCGCTCCTACTTTCATGGTGATTCCTTGCGTCGGAGATCAGTACAGAGGGTCGGGATCGGAGAGGTCAAACCGGAGTTCGTTGATGTCGGTGCGCCCGTCAGTACGTGTCGTGTGCTGCGTGTGTGCGGGGTCAGTCGAGGTGGAAGTACTCGAGGAGTTCGGTGCGGATCGTGTCCGGGTTCGCACCCCCGTCGCTACCCCCATCGCCGCCCGGGGCGGGGAGGAAGTACTCGGCCATGTGGGCCTGCCAGCGGGTGTTGACGTCGGTGGCCTCCATCGCGGCGGAGGTCGTCGCGAAGTCATCGGTCTCGAGGTAGCCGACGACCATGCCGTCGTCTTTCCGCAGGAACAGGGAGTAGTTACGCCAGCCGGTCTCGCGCAGTGCGTCGAGCATCTCGGGCCAGACCTCGGTATGCGCCTCGAGGTAGTCCTCGACGCGTTCGGGACGGAGGTGCAGCACGAAACAGACGCGCTGGGGCTCGGACATGGCTGCTCCTGACAGACGACGTGGGGGGAAACGCAGATCGTCGGGAGTAGGTCGTCTCGGCGAATTAAAACGTTTCAATTTGTGATGGCAGCAACACTAAGAGCGAGCTGTGAGGATGTCAAGACCTGTCTGGGGCAATCGGGTCCCGGCCGGGCAGGGGTGCGACATGATCATCGGAAACCGGTGAGGGCGACAGGGGATGGCGTGCGCGAAGCGAGTCGGGGAACGGGTGTCGGCGGTTCGGATCTGAGGGGGAAGACGGCCATCGTGACCGGCGGCGGCTCCGGCATCGGGGCGGCACTGACCCGGGCGCTGGTCGCCGGTGGCGCGGATGTCACGTGTGCGGACATCGATCTCGCCGCGGCCGAGCTTGTGGCGGCGGCGCTGGCCGGTGGGCGCGGTGGGGTCCGGGCCGTTCACCTCGACGTGACCGATGCCGCCGCGGTGAAAGATCTGGTCGACGATGTCGTCGCGCGGTCGGGCCGGCTCGATCTGATGTTCAACAACGCGGGGATCACGTGGGGCGGACCCACCGAGATGTTGTCGCTGGACCAGTGGAACGCCATCATCGACGTCAACATCCGCGGCGTCGTCCACGGGGTGGCGGCGGCCTACCCGGTGATGATCGGTCAGCGGTCCGGGCACATCGTGAACACGGCGTCCATGGCGGGCCTCGTGGCGGCCGGCTTGATTACCAGTTACGTCATGACGAAGCACGCGGTCGTCGGGATGTCGCTGGCGCTGCGCACCGAGGCGGCCGGGCACGGCGTCAACGTGACCGCCGTCTGCCCGTCCGCAGTCGAGACACCGATCCTGGACAAGGGCTCGGTCGGCGGATTCGTCGGCCGCAGATACTATCTCGCGAGCCAGGGTTCGACGAAGGCGTACGACGCCGACCGGTTGGCGCAGGACACCCTGGCCGCGATCGCCGCGAACCGGCCGCTTCTCGTCGTGCCGCGACGTTCCCGGATCTCCTGGCGCATGCAGAGATTGGCGCCCGGGCTCACCAATCGCCTTGCCGCGCAGTTCATCGCACGGCAACGCGCGGAGTTGCGGCCGGAGGGCTAACCTCCCGCGGTGCTGCTCAGGATGGCGACGATGACGCCGACAACAGTCAGCACACCGACGACCCACGCCATCGTCACCGCGACCCGTCTGCGCCCGAACCGTGCGGCGTTGATCGCGATACCGAGGCACACGAGGATAGCGATCGAGTAGACCGAGATCCCGAGGGTGAGCAGGGCGACCGAGGAATCGGCGAGCAGGACAACCCGTGTGGACATGGCATCGAGTACATCACCCCCGGACGCGCGCGACCGAATTCGGTGCCGCTGGTGCCCCCAGTCGGACTCGAACCGACACTGTGCCGATTTTAAGTCGCCGCCATGCTGTGCGGGGTAGTCCGCTGCGGTCTGGCGAATGCCCTCCGATCTGCGCGGACAACACGCAGCGCTCCGTTGCATTCCGCTCGGCATCGGCTGCACTTGTGACAACGTCGTGACACTTTCGTAGGTGCAGAAGGGGCAAGCAAGAACCGCTCGGCCATCAGCCGGTACAAGATGCCAGAGCCTCACCGACCTACGTGAGTAGACCCGGATGTGGCCTCACGGAGACACGCCTTGTGAGACGATCTGACGTCGTGGATGTCTGGAGAATCGAAGAGATCAGCGATGGCCGCTACCGTTTCCATGGCGTGCCGTCGGAGGCATATGGTCAGGTGCGTATCCAGGGCGATGTGGGGTCGATACCCATCCCTGGACCTGTGGACGCCCCGTTCGAGGTTGACCTTCCCGCGGGTGAGTACACGATCGGTTGGCACTGGATGAGAGGCCACACGGACGATCGCGCGGCCGGCACGTTTGAGGTTCCGCTAAATGGGTCGCATCAGGTCGTCACCATCACCGATTGATGAGCCTGCCACGCTCTTCTGCCACGGCCGCTGTGTGGGGGGGTGCCACCCTCCCCCCGGGGCCTGGCGCCGCCCAGGGCATAGGCGCGATCTATCCGCAGCATTTTTTCTTCCCGCCCATCTTCGTCCCACCGTCGAGTGATTGTGACGGGCGGAGCGGTGAGGAGTCCCCGCCCCGGGGGCAGAGTTACTAGGTGAGCCTGTCTGTTGTTTCGCCGTCCCATCGGTTCACGTCCGACCACCTACCAAACGTGGGGCGCGACGATGCCTCAACGACAGCGGGACCGTGTCGCCGGATGAGACGGTAGATCTCGAACTCGTCTGCGTCGACGCCTGCGTGTGGGTCAGAGATGAAAGTCCCGCCTGGATCGAGCATCTCAGCGGCCGCGATCGCCTCAGGTGTTCCGCCCTCTTCGGCCATGAATAGGCCGGCAGAGGCGCGCTCGGAGTAGTTCACGTGATCGGAGTAGGTCGGGTCGAGTATCCAGATGCGGTTGCCGGGTCGAGCGGTGAGGCGTGCTCGATGTTCGATGTACGCCTGAGTGAAGGTGTCCACGCTGAACGGCTGAGTGTCGAGGCTCTGGTCTGAGGATGTCAGTTCGCCTAGGAAGGACGGGCCGGAAGCGAAAGCGCCGGCGCGATACTGCGGGGGTACGCGCTGCCCTCCGTGCTCGATGAGCTCGTCCCGAATGTCGCCGGAAATCTCGAACCACCATTCGTCGCGCAGCCCCCGTGATTGCACGAGTTTGGCGACGATGTCTTGGGTCAGGCGGTATGCCTCCGGGGCTGCGTCGCCCCAGAAAGCATCAGAGACAACCGCGATGTCGTTCTGCGCTAGTTGAACGATTTCGTCTGCGGTCAGGTCCTTCCGTGGGTTGGCGATGAGGTCGGCGAGCGATGACTTCGACAGCGGGCTGTACCAGGACATGACAGAAAGGATATGCCGGTCATGGGTGCAGGATGCGGTTGACTTCGAGCTCCGACAGATGGCTCACCGCCGCGATCTCGGGCACGGACACCCCTGCAGCGGCCGCCTCACGCACGTCCCGCGCGACTCGAGCTCGGGTCTTGCTGGGCGCATCGATCCAGGAGAGTGTCGCGCATCCCAGTAGCCCGCCGCCGACTGTGAACAGCAGCGTGGCGACCGCGCCTTCGATTGACGTCACGAACAGCAAGGCCACCGCAGCGCCGACGATGCTGGCGACGCCGAGGAGGGCGAGTTGCGCGGTCTTCATGTCAGGCAGTCTAGGTGGGCCGATGCGTCGAGGCTGGCTCGTCCGGTAGATCGTCGATCGAAAGACTGAGCGGGACCGGAGTTCCGAAGAGCTGCACGACGATGACCTCGCTCGAGGCCGTCTGCACAGTCACGTATGTCACGACTCCATCGTCGTCGACCGCGGCATCATGCTGAATTGAGGAGACTCGACCGCGAACGACGCGGCCGTTCGGCTCCGACCACAGCGCAGTGAAGCTCCAGATGTCTGAACCATCAAGGCTCGCAGCGTTCTTCCATGCGGCCATCAGTGCAAATCCCCGCCCTGATCAGTGCTGTAGTTCATGCCGATGATGCTAGACAACGGCTCCGACACCAGATGTCGACCTACCATGCAGACATGACAATCAGTCTTCGCAACTTCCTCTACCTCGACGAGGCGGCTGTTGTTAATTACCTCAGCGTGCTCGAGGACGGCAACAGAGAGAGCGTTCAGAGAGAACAGGGCCGCTCGGGAAACTTCGGCGGTTCAGTTGGGCCCGGCCCGGCTCGCCTCGAAGGCGGTCGCAGCAGGCAGTACACAGAGACCGAGGAGGCTGTCGACACAATCGAGGCGAAGTACAACCGTCTGGTGAACCTCACTGCCAACGAACCGGACCTGTGGAATCGCGTGCTTGAACCGACCATGCTCGATGAGGCCAAGGCTGGCGAGATCGTGGAAATCGACGCCGAAATCTACATCCCAGACGCGGTCAAGGTTCTGCAGCGAGGCAGCGACCTTGGAAACATGTTTGACCTCATGGACACGCTCGGCGGAATGAGTGGTGAAGGCATCGAAGCCATGCCGTCCAAGCGCGAACGCGATGCCATGCGGTCAGTGTTGAAGCAGATGCCGGCCGAGCTCGTCGTTGTGGGTGAAGTCGATGACGACTGGAAGATCGCTGGCAGCCTCAAAGAGAGGTTCGTTCGCGATCCGGACCTCGAGGGCGATGTGACTGTCGTTGGCAAGGTTCGCAGGCGATGGGGACCCGACGAGTGGAAGCTTGTTCTGGCACTGCCCGGCATGACATCGCTGATGCCACGCGAGCAGCGACGGAAGCTGGAACGAGGTGGTCCGGGCGAAGGGGAAGACGGCCAGTTCGTGAAAGGACCCGGCCTGACACTGGACATCTTGGCCATCTACCGCTGAGCAAAGACCTCCCGTTGGAAAAAACGGATGGGGGGTGTGGCCAATGCCCTGAGTGGCGACGGGTGGCGGGGTGGGGTGGCCGCCCCCACCCCATCACCGATCGTCTTACCTGCTGGAGTTCGGAGCAGGGTCGTGGCCGAAGAGGTTGCTGACGTGGATGGGTTCGGCGTTCGTGCCTTCGCGTGCGACGTGGTTGCGTCTTGGGTGGTCGACGTCTCTGTGTGTGTCGCGGGGGAAGACGTCGGCGGCCAGGTCGCGAAGGTCGTTGTCGTCGGTCATGACTCGGTGATCCGTTCGTAGGCTCCGCCTTCGTATGCCGCGGCGGTTTGTTCGTCGACCGTGAGGATCGTGCCGGACGCGCGGTGACGGAGGCGGACGAGTGGGGGCTGAGGAGGCGTCGTGTCGGCGCTCTGCTGCTCGTTCATCGGAGGCTGCTCACCATGTAGGTGAAGCCGGCGCTCGCGAAGGTGTTGTACTCCTGGAGCTTCTTGAGATCCCGCATCTTCGACAAGGATTGGGGATTGTCGGCAGCGTGTTTGTCGATGATCTTGGACCAACCTTCGTTGAAGGCTCGGGCGAGGATCGCGGAGGTGAGGCTCTTGTCTCCGGACAGTGTTGCGCTGTCGAGGAGTCGTTGGGCTTCCTCACCGCTTTCGATCTTGCTGGCCCGGTCCTGTGCGTCGCGGTAGGCGATGATCTGGTTGGGGTCGCTGCTGGTTGTGGAGCTCAACCCGAACAGATCCTGTGACAGCTGCTGCTTGCGATCCTCGACGAGCTTGACCTCGTTCTGTCGGAGCTTCTGCATCTTCGCCTTGGCGGCGTCGTGGTACGCGCTGACGCGTTCACGCTTGCCGGAGTCGGACAGTGATGTGTCGTTGTTGATGGCCTGGGTCTCGCGCTCGTACTGGTTGCGCACCTGCTCTGCCTTGCTGCGGATGTCCGAGATCTGGGACTCGAGGAATTCGAGGGACATTGGTGGGGTGTTCCTTTCAGGGTTGTGTCGGTGACAGGTAGTCACTGACTGTTGGCGGGATGCCGCGTGCTGTGAGGTAGGGGATGAGTTCTTGTCGTAGTGCGGTGCGTTCGATGTGGTTGGCGGTGGCCAGAAGGTGTTGGGCCTTGTCGATCAGGTCGTCGGTACTGGTGCCGTCGAGGACGCGTTGCGTCTCTCCCCAGTAGCGCGCGGCCTGGAGCTCGGCGGCGATGTCGTCGCTGATGGATTCGAGGACGCTCACTACCCGCCAGTCCTCATCAGCTGCCGCGACACATACTGTTGCTGCCGCTTCACGGCTTCGGATTCGCTCTTGTAGGTGGGGTTGTTGATCGTCACCCCGCCGCCGTTCTTCGCCAGCATCGTGATCAGCTGGTCGAGCTTGGCCGCCACGTCTCCATCACCATTACGGGCGTTGAAGTCGCGACGCACCATCTCCTCGAATGCCTTCGTCTGCCGTGGCGAGAGAACCCGCTCGGGCTCGAGGATGCGCTTCTGCATGTCGCCGATCCCGTGAGCCAGGCCGCCCTGGTCGTACCAGTTGTTGGCCTCGTGGTGCGCCTTGGCCTTCAGCGGGTCGCCGTACCGCGGGCTGCCGACGTAGTCGTCGAACACCTGGCCCTGAGCGCGGGCGTCGGCGGTCGGCTCGATCCCGGCGGCCGCCCACACCTCGGGGCTGAACTGGCCCAGGCCGTAGTACTTGCCGTTGCGGGCGTTCGGATTCCACGTGGATTCCTTGTTGATGATCCAGTCGGTCGCTTCCCATGGAGGGCCCTGACGCCATGCCTCTCGCAGCCCGGACCGGAACGCGTCCTTGATCGCGTTACCCGTCGCCGGACCGCCGGCGCCGCCACGTCCCAGGTCTTCACCGGGTCGGGGTTTGGTCGTGCCCGGATCAGTCACCGAACCACCCGACGCTCCGAGATTTGGAGCCGCAGAGGCGCGCTCGAACTCCTGCTGCTTCGCGAGCTCAGCCGACTCGTAACGCGCCTTCATCCCCGCAATGTCCGAGTCGTACTGCGCCTTCAACCGGTCAGCGCGGGCCTTCGCCTGCTCCTCGCCGAGACCGTTCTTCTTCTCCTCAGCCAGCGCCTTCTTGTCCGCCTCGTACCGCTCCTTGCGGGCCGCCTTCTCGGCGTCGTGCTGCTGCTTGCGCGCCAGTTTCTCGTTGTCGTAGCGCTGTGAGAGCGCGAGCGCCGCGGACGGATCAGATCCCGGCTCCCCCGGCTTCGGCGTCTTGCCGGTCGCCGAGTCATACCGCGACTTCGCCTCCGCCACGCGGGAGTCGTACTCCTGCTTCTTGGCCAGCTCGTCCTGCTCATAGGAGTGGGTGAGTTCGTTGAGCTTCCGCTCGTATGTGCCGCGGTCGATCCGCTTCAACGTCATCTCGTTCTCGAGATCCTGGCGTTTGGCGTCGTAGTCCTGTTTCCGCGACAGCTTCGCCGCGTCGTAGTCTGCCTGCAGCGAGTCCTTCGCTGCGTCGTACTCGGCCTTCGCACGCTCGCGCTCCTCCTTGGACACCGTCCGGCCACCCTCGGAGCCCGAACGCTGCATCTGTTCGTACTCGGTCAGCGCCGCCAACCAGCCCGGCTGGTCGTTGATCGAGAACACGTCGAACATGTCGGCGATCTGGCCAGTGACGAACGCGTTGGCCGCGTTACCAAGCCGGCCCGAAATGCTCCTATCATCACCGGAACCGGACGTGCTGCCGGAGCCGTATCCACCTGAGCCGAAGTAGTACTGGCTGCCCTGGGTGCTCTGCCATTCGCCGAGGCCGGCGCCGTCGCCGTACTCAGGTGCGATGCGGAAGAATGCGTGATCGGTGAACTGCGGAGCGTCCGCGCCTACGGACCCGCCGAGCATGCCGCCGCCGTTTTGACCGCCCATCTCGATGTTGGTGCCGTCCGGCAGGGTGCCGGCAGTGTGACCGCCGCCCTCACCGCCGTTGTACCAGCCGAACCGGAGATCACCCGAACCGCCGCGACCGAGCTGACCACCCATCTGCTGGATCTGGCCACCCATCGTCGCGGTCGAGAAGCGACCACCGAACGGGTCCAGACCGGCGGCCTTGCGCGCGAATGCCGACATAGCGCCAGAACAGTCGCCCCAGTTGATGCCGCCCCAGTCGTACGGGGCTCCGGTGAGGGGGCGGGACGCTCCGACGCCGTTGGCCAACTGCCGAAGAGCGTCACCGGTAATGCCGCCGTCGGCGAATTTGCGCACACCGTCGACGCCCTTCAAGGCGTGCTTGACCGCACCACCAGTGACCGCACCGAACAGTCCGGAGATGCTGTTGGGCATGCTGTCCCGGGGGAGCAAGTCGAACCCGAACAGATCCGCCACCGTCGCCAACAGACTCGTCGACCGACGCCGCTTGCCTGGGGTCAGCGGAATCCACGCCTCACCGCCCGTCTCGCCCTCAGCGGCGATCGCCGGACCCATCGCAGTGGTGTACATCGACCCCACGCCGCGACCGGGGAGGATCTGAGGCTCGGTGAGATGCCCACCGTTCGCGAACTTCTCAAGCTCGGTGATGCCGCCGTTGGCGTATCGGCGGATGAACCCGTTCGCGCCGGCCGGGACCGGTCCCGCGACTCCGGGCATTCCCGGGGCGTTCGGAGCGATGCCGTACCCGGCCGCCTCGACGATGATCTTCTTGTACTCGGTCTGCGTCCACTTCGGGAGCTTGGTGACATAGTCCTTGTCGTCTGCGCGAACGAGGATGCTCTTGTTGTTGTTGCGCTGCACCTCGAGTCCGAGGATCTGCAACTGCTGCAGAACACTCGGCGCCAGTGGTGCGAGGACTTCGATGTTCTTGTTGTTGTCAGTTCGGACGTTGGCGCCCATTGCCTGCAGCATCGCGAGGACGCTCGACCCGCCTGGGGCGGAGATGTTGACCGCCTTGCCCGGTGGGATCGCAGAGAGGGTGCCGATGAATGCGTCGAGGCGCGTCTTAGCGTCGTCGGTGAGCGCTTCGACACTGACCCGCGAAGTTCCGGGAATCTCCTTGACCTTGATGCCCCACTGATCGAGCCGCCGGCGTGCCTCACCGTTGACGTCGGTGGCTTCGAGTTCGATCGTCTTCTTGTCGGGCTGAGCCTGGAACGCGGCGTACACCTTGCCCATGCCCCGGACTGCTTCATCCTGGCCGGCCAGCGAGACGGTCAGGTCGACGGTGCGACCACCCTGCTCGGCGTAGAGCTGGCGGATCTTCTCGATCGGCTTGTCCGTCGCGTCGGCCAGTGCCTGGAACACCTTCTCGTTCTCGGCCGCTACTGCACCCATGTTGCCGCCGGTGGAAGCGACCTGCCCCGACTTGTCTGCGAGATCCGCGAGGGTGCGGGCGAGGTTTCCGCCGGCCTCAGACATCTCATTGAGTGCACCGCCGTTGAATGCAGTGGGGTCGATGCCAGCTGTCGAGATCTGGCGGATCGTGTCGGCGTACTGAGCCATCGCCTCGCTCTTGGACCGCGCCGGATTGAGGGCGTCCATCGCGGCTTTCAGCTTCGACAACTTGTCACCCGACGAGGCTCCGCGGTCACCCATGGCCGCGATAGCGTCACCGAGCTCGATCATTCCTGGGGAGACTCGCCGTGCGGTCTCCTGCTGAGCCAACACCTTTGCGCGGTAGTTGCCCATCTCCCGGGCGGCGATCGCACCATTCTCGCCCATCGCAAGAAGCTGCTGGCGCACCTGCATGTATCCGCTGACAGACCCGGACATTTTGCGGTGCAACTCTTCTGACGAGTACCCGAGCTTGTCTAGCGCGTCCCGGGTCTGGATTGCCTCCTCTGCTGCCCAGTACTCCTTCGTGTGGTCACCCCACTTAAGGGAGGCGAACTGCTCGAAAGCGGACTGATGAGACTCGGCGGTGGCGTCGATCTGCTTGCGGTAACTCTCCAGCTGGGCGGTGCCAGACGTCACGGAGGAGTCCGCGCCCAAGTCGCCGCGGTTCTTGATCAGTTCGGCCTGGAACGCGCGTTGTGACAGCGCGTAGTCCTTGGTCGCGGCATCGAGACTCTTCATCTGGTTCTTGGCCTCGGACATCTCCGCGGCTACGACGGTCGCACCTGCCGCGACGCCGGCGAGGGCCATCCCGAGTGGTCCGCCGAAGACGCCGGCCACCGCGGAGCCCGCGGCCCGCAGTCCGGTTCCAGCAGCAGCAGCGACCCCAGCGGTGCGTCCGAAGTGGTTGACGCTTCCGGACGCCCGGATGAACGAGCCCTGCATTTGCCCGATGATCGGCATGCGGGTGCCGAGGACACCGATTGCTGCGCCCATGCGTCCGATCTGGATGCCGTTCATCGCGGCTAGGCGTTGCTGGAGCGCCATCTGTTGCGAGAACCCGCGCATTGCCGTTGTCGCACCGACGGTTCGGGCAGTGATCGGTGTGATGGCGCCACCGAGTCGCCCGAGGATCGCAGGGACTGTCTTGAACGCCAGCCACGCGGCGAGGAGTCCAGTTACGACACCCTGATGTGACTGCATGAGGCCACCGACGCCGGAGAGGATCGGCTCGAGCCCTTGGAGAACAGTCGAAGCCGCCTGGAGCGTTGTGAGGAAGAGTTGCCATCCACCAACACCCAGCGATGCCGACGCTTCAGCGATCGACATGGCGATGGTCCGAGCCGCGGGGCCGAGGTCGACCAGCGCGTCCCACAGGCCGAGGAAAGCGTTCTGTGCTTGTTCCAGCATTCCGGTGTCGCGCAACGCTTCCATCGCGCCCTTGATGCTCGGAATCCACTCGTCGAAGATCTTGGCGTCCGCGGCGATCGCGAAGTCCTTCATCTTCGGGGTGAGCGTGTTCACCGCGTCGGTCAGGCCGACGACCCCGCCCTTCGCCCGCAGCAGGAATGGTTCCATACCGGCGGCGGACAGGCGCGCCATGGATGTGCGGAAGTTCGCGATCTTCGCTGGGAGGGTCTCGCCCATTTCCTTCGCGAGAGAGCCTGTACCAGCATTGATCGCGGTCACGACCTGATCGAACGAGATCTTGCCCTCTTCGCCCATCTTCCGCACTTCGGCGGTCGTCTTGCCCATCGACTTGGCGATCATGTCGTAGATCGGGACACCACGCTGGGCCAACTGCAGCGCCTCCGAGCCCATGAGCTTGCCGGAAGCCTTGATCTGCATCATCACGAGCCCGATGTCCTGGGCTGACGCTCCAGATGCCGCGGAGATGTTGACCAGCGCCTTGATAGCCGCATTCATGTCGTCGCCGGCCTTGACCCCGGCGCCACCGAGCATTGCGGCCGCGCCCGCTGCGTCCGACAGAGAGGTGGAGGTGCCGGTGACGATGCTGTTCAGGTCTGCGAGCTGTTGCTTGGTCTGAACAGCGGAGTAGCCCATGTTGCGGAACTGGATGTCCGCCTTCTCGAGGGTGGTGATCCGGTTGTACCCGGCCGACAGTGCCTCTTGGATGACGCTCGACGCGGCGCCTGCGGCCTTACTGACTCCGATGCCGAGCGCGGTACCCAGCGCAGTGGACATGGTGTGCCCCATGCGCCGACCGGTCTGCCCAGCTCCCCGTTCAGCGCCGTTCAGTGCGTTGCGGATGCCGGGAGCGATTCTGCTGGTTTCGGGCAGGATCGAAATGTAGGCGACGCCTAGTTCCGTGGCGATGGGGCACCTCCGTGGTTGCGCTTGGCACATGAGTCAGGCCCCCGGCTGTTGGTGTCGGGGGCCTGACTCAGTTCGGTTGTTGCGCCGTGGCTGCCGCGGACCGGCGCAGGCGCGAGCAGACTATGTGCCTGTGCCCCTGCTTCGTTCACGCTGCCGCTCCCTGGCGTAGTCCTCTACCGTGCCTCGGTGGAATGTCCAGTTGCCGTTGGGTAGCTGGGTTCCTTCGAGGGTGGCACCCAATCGGACTGCTTGGCGGCGAGTCACCCCGAGGATGCGGGCCGCGGTCGCGGAGTCGATCAGGTCTGTCTGGGAACAGTCTTCTGCGAGTGCGGGTTCGGGTCCGTCCGATTGTCCCGACCCGGACATGGCGGCGAGTGCTTCAGTGGCCGCGGCGAACATCACATCGAGCTCGGGGTTACGAATCCCGTTGTACGCGTGCCGCTGGACGCCAGCCTTGATCGCAAACTTGAGCAGCTGCAACGTCTTTTCGCCCTCGATCATCACGGCCGGGCCCAGCGCGCGCGCCGTCACTGATCACTGCCATTCTTCGGCCGGCCGGGCTGTCTCGGGGCGCGACCCGCGGTCACGGCGTGGGTCTGATCTCGGCTCGCGTCGGCCCAGGATCGGCATGTGTCCAGGACGGGACAATCGAGGCACAGCGTCACCGCGGCATGGTGTCGGCGTTCCGCGGTGGCACTGTCCTCGGTGGAATCGCGGGGGTCGAACAGCTTTGGCGCTCGGGTGCACGCGGCGCCTGACAGTGACTCGGTGCCCTCGAGTATCTCCACGAGCAGCGCCACGGGACCAGCTTCGCGGCGCGCCGTCGTGCGGCGCCCCCTCATGCTGACTCGCGATCCGTCAGGCACTCCACGTGTGCCTTGATGGTCGGCTTGCATGGCCGGCCGCACACACTGCACGCCGAGAGGGGTAGAGCTGCTGTCTCGGCAGAGGTCCCCCTGTCGCTCTCAGGCCCGCCATCTTTGCCAAGATTGCCATCATTGCTGGTCACGCCAGGCGATACCGAGCCCCCAACCTGCTTACTTGGCAAAGCTGGCAAAGGTGGCGGCTCTGACGCGTAGAGACCCCCCTCTGCCAAGACAGTCCCAACGAGGTCGCCACGGAGCCAGAACCACGGCGCACCTTTGCCCCCCGACTTCACAGCTCGGATGACAGTACCGGCGGCGTTGATCCTGTCTTTCGAACGACGCAACTGGTCCTTGCTCCACCCATTGCCGCCGGCCTCCTCGACGATGTCCTCGTGCCAACTCGGCCCGGTCTCGAGGAGCTCTAGGAGCCATGCATCAATCGGCTGGTCGGACTTGTCCATCGCGCCGCGACTCGCCTCCCGTAGAACGTCGCCCACGCTCTTGTCTGAGTCGCCGAGGATGACGAACCGGGCAACATCAGCGGATTTCCCGGAGGCTGTCTGGACGGTGGTGGACTCGATGCGATACCGCAGCGCCAAGCTTTCGTCTCCCAGACTGTTCTTCTCCTGCGACAGAACGCGTTCGCCGTCGTCGGACGTGGGGTCCTTCGCGAACCCGAACACTGCACGCGCGATCTCCCCGAATGCCGAAGAGCCATTGATGCCGGCTACGACGTCGCCGTTGCCAGCTTTGTTCAGGTGCGCGACACCGAGGACCACGCCATCGATTACCTCAGCGAGCCGCCGCCAGGGGTCGAGGATTGCGCGAACCTCGTTGTTCCGGTTGACGTCCGCCTTGGCGCCGAGCATCGACATGAGGGGATCGACGACCACGAGGCGCACCTCGGCGGCAATCAGTTGTTCGGTGAGCGCGTGAATGTCGTGGGTGGTCACAGCGGACAGGATCTGTTCGTCGTCGTCCCCGTAGCGTTCTACGACCTCGGGGAAGTACACGCGGCCGAGATCCGCGCCGTGCGCTCGGAAGCTCGGCTTGACGATGTACTCGACGGCCTCCTCTCGGGCGATGTAGGCGACGTTGCTCGGCTTGCCGAGCCAACACCCATCAAGCGTGCCGACCGTCACCTGGGATGAAAGCCACCGCGCGCTGGTCGATTTGCCGGCGCCGGGACGCCCAGCGAACAGTGCGGCAGTCCCGAGGGCTATCCGCCCGCGACCGTTGTACTCCCATGCCCAGGTGGGCACGTCGTCGTGGACATCTGTGGCGCGACGCAGATGGACCTTGCGCGTGAGTTCCTCGGTCATGCGGCTACCCCCCGGGCGTGACACAGCCGCTCCCAGAGCCCACGGACGGCTACCCCTTCGCGGACGAATGTCTGCCAGGCATCGGTCTCCGCGCCGTCGCGTGCCCGCTCGGCGATGGCGGCAGCGGCGGAGATCATCCGCTCACGAACCACCTCGGCGAGTACCGCCGCGGCGTACTCCATCAACCGCACACCTGGGGCTTCAATCGTCACCGAGTCGATCACGCGTTGCTTGACGAGCTCACCGTGGTGGCCGGCGTATAGGCCGTGACGCATCATCTCGGCGTTGAGGAGTACGGGTGCTGGCTGGTCGCCCCTTTTCGCCATTGCCAGGATGACGTCCAGACACTCAGCGGTCGGCGCATCTAACAGCCGGACGTCGTCAGGAGTGACTGTCGTGAGGGCTGCCACGATCGCACCTGGACTCGCGGTAAGCGATGCCGCCAGGAGTGAGGCTGTGAGGGTTGGGCTCATGCTGCGCCCTCCCTGCGTCGGCACTTCGGGCCGATGAGTCTGGCAACTGACTTCGCGGCGGTCAGGGGATGGCCGCACACGCGGCAAGCGGGTCGCATCTGCTGCTGGTCGTCGGGGTCGATGTAATTCTCGGGATACGCGTCTCGCGCATCGGTAGACTGGGGTGCAGACATTTGGTGATGTCCTTCCGGACCCCGACCTCGAACGCCGCCGAGGTCGGGGTCCTTTTGGGTAGTGGGTAGAGATTTTGACCAGGAGCCCAGCGCACGCGGTTCTGCGTGCGCCCACCCAAACGAAGGGGCCTCAATGAGGCCGCGTGGCATCACCTCCGGGCCCTTGTACGAGCACGACGCGCTTGCCGTTGTCGTCTTCGTAGACCAGCTCGACTCCATCGAGCCGAGCCCAGTACGCGAGCGCGTCTGACAGGTCGATGTCGGTAGTGCCGGTCATCGCTTCGTATTCTTTCCGGCGCCGAATGCCGTTGCGCACCACCAGGGGCGGGAGTGATCCGGCGACGCGGCCATCGTTGTCGGTGACGGATCGTTTGATGATTGAGACGTCGACGCCGAACATGAGCGCCGCGCACTGGTCGTTCATGTGCACTTCGCCATCTGGTTGCAAGCGCAGGACTGCTGTTCCGTGCTCGGTCATCGGTGATCACCGGCCTCATCCGCGGGCCTCTGCTCCGCCCGGGCGAGAGACACGAGGGTCTGCAGGATCTCCGCCATGGCATCCGCCTCGTCAAGCGTGAGCGCGACGACAGGCTCATGCCCCCAGCCGTATCCTGCGTCATCCTCGTTCTTGGTCGGCCAGTAGCGACGAATCGCCACGATGGCGTCGGACTCCCCGCGCCTCTGGTGCAGCCTCAGGTCATGCTCGGGGACAGCGAACTTGCCGTCGCTCTGGATCGTCCCTCGATACCGGCGTGCAGGAATTCTGACGGGGTGACTCTGCCAACTGAAGTCCCGATGCGCCATCACCTTGCCCTTGGAGGCGACGCCTTCCCACGTGGACCAGCTCGGTCGACCCTCCTCCAAGACCTGGGTGACCGTCATATCCTTTCGCGCTTCAGCAAAACGCCCATCAAGCTCACTGATGACGCGCGCAGCCAGCGGTTCTGAGCACTTCTCGTGCTGCTCGTTCCACTCGTCGATCTGGTTGACGATGTCGCTGTCGAGCTCGTCGGGCGTGGTGAGGATCTGCGCCTCAGCACCACAGTGCTCGCACCGGAGTTCGGTCTTCGCCGTGCGCTTCTGCCTCGTTGCCGTCGCAATACTCATGCCGTCACCGCCGTCTGCAGCTCGTAGCGGCCGGCTTCCACATCGATCGCAAGGTCGGCCAGTTGCAGCAGGTCAGACAGGGTTCTCGGTTCGACCTCCGCGAGGCATTCGAACAACACATCACGATCTGCCGACGGGCTTGGTGCCTGTCGGACTGGTGCGGTAGCTTTCATGTCAGAGCGTTCCTTCATCTTCTTGCTGGGGATTGGGATCACTGGCCTCGACACCGGTTGCCGCCGGGTCGGGGCCTTCTTTTTGCGCCCCGACGAGGTCGTCGGTGCGGTCGGGGAACATCTCGAGACCCCCGAGGTCTTCGTTGCTGCGGATCGCCGCATAAGCGATCCGGAGTGGGTGACTGTGCCCGTAGGGCTGCGCGCGGATCACTGTCACTAGCGAGACGCATCAGGCTCCCACCGCCTCCGGCTGCGCTTCAGCTCGAGCAATGAACTCGCTGATCGCGTCTTCGGGAATCCGTCTCGCGCTGCCGATCTTCACCGATCGCAGTTCGCCGGACTTCAACAGTTCGTAGCCCTTGCTGTTGCCAACGCTTAGGCGACCGAACGCCTCCGCCGGCTTGAGTAGACGTGTGGACATCGGGACGACAACCTCCCTGTGTTCTGGAATGAAACATGTACCCGTTGTTCATGTCTCGTATCGGAGCGTAACACGGATGCTCCCGAATGCGTGCGTAGTGACACGTATATTGGTGCAATGCCGAACATCGATGACGTGGCCAAGGCGTGGCAGCTCGAAAGATCGAGAGACTTCGGGGCTGCTCTTAGCAAGCGGCGGAAGGGGGCCGGCTTGACTGCGCTTCAGCTGTCGGAGCGGACCCGTGAACTCGGCTTTCCGATTTCACGGGTGGCTATCTCGAAGATCGAAAGTAACTCGCGTGCAGGGAAATTGGATATCGCCGAGTTGGTGGTTCTGGCGGCCGCGCTCGAGATACCTCCCATCTTGTTGCTGTATCCGTCTGTCCCCGACGGTGGGATTCGGGTCCTTCCACGGGAGGAAGTGGCGTCAAGCGTCGCGCTGACGTGGTTTACCGGCGAGCGGCTGCTGCCGCAGGATGATGAAATCGAGTTGTCCGAGAGCACAATCGACGCTCTCCATCTCCTTCAACTGATCCGCGAGCGCATCGAGCGGGATAGGGCTTTGGGCGCCGCGTGGCTGGACTTCTACGCGAAGGCTGGTGACCGGGTGGCCGCTGGCGAGAGGATCGCGGTCAAGATGGGCGCAGATGGAGTCTGGAGCAGCGACGACGACGAGTTCACTGCTTTCCTGAACTCACAGCGCCAGCGGAGCCGGGAGCTCGACGCGCAGATCCGGCTCGCGGGCGGAGTCGTAGATCCGACCGGGCGCCGCGGCCGGGAACGCCGCCGGCATGAGGAGGAAACCCCGTGAAGCGGCAGCAACTACCTCCGCAGATCCGCAAGCTGGCGGTTCGTGACAGGCGCACTGGGAAGCCAGTGACTCGGTATCAGGTCACCGTCGACGCGGGCGTTGTGGAAGGCAAGCGCAAGCAGATCCGGAGACGATTCACTACTGAGGCGGAAGCGCGCGCGGAACTGGCCTCAGTCCAGGCGTCGGTTGCGGCCGGAACGTTCATCCACGCATCCAAGCTCACCACCGCGCAAGCGATCGAAGGATGGCTCGCTGCCAAGCATCGGCTAAAGCCATCGACGCGACGCAGTCACACGACTGGACTCGCCCCAATACGCGACGAGCTCGGTGACACGCTCGTGCAGCAGCTGACTAAGCGCGACGTCGACACCCTCGTCGGGCGGCTTCGCGCCGGCTCTGTCGAGGGACGCAAGAAGTGGTCACCCCGATCCGTGAACCACATGCTGGGCCTACTCGTCGCCGTCCTCGAGGACCAGCAGCGCCAGGGGCACGTGGTGCGCAACGTCGCGAAGCTCGTCGACCGCCTCCCCGCCGACCGCCCAGAGATGAAGACTCTGACGCAAGCAGAGATGTTCCAGATCCTCGACCACGAGTGCCGAGATCGACAGCTGTGGACCCTCGCGCTGTACGGGTTGCGGCGTGGCGAGATCGCCGGCCTCCGGTGGGAGAACGTCGACCTGGTCGGGAAGACGGTGACCGTAGCGGAGAACCGTGTCGCAGTCGGCTCCGAGATTGTGTCTGGGTCGCCCAAGTCGAAGCGGTCGCTGCGGACGCTGCCTATGCCTGACGAAGTGGTCGAGGTGTTGAAGACCGCGCGCAAGCGTCAGCTCGAGGAACGGATGGGCCTGGGGGAGGCGTACGGGCCGGGGGAGTACGTCGCATGCGACGAGGCCGGGGAGCCCTACCATCCGAACCTGCTCACGTTCCGGTGGGGAAAGCTGCTCGAGGCGTTGAAGATCGACCACGTCCGACTGCACGACGCACGACACTCGTGCGCCACCCTCATGCACCTACGTGGCGTCCCGATCGCGGTCATTGCGGCCTGGATGGGACACGCGTCTGCAGCGTTCACCTTGGCGACCTACGCGCACTCCCAGGACGAAGCGCTGAGAGCTGCTGCGAGTAGTTTCGGACGAGATGTGACAACTCGTGACACCGACAGCGGGTAGGCGCAAGGTAGTTAGCTAGAAATGCCTGTTCAGAAGTGCCCCCAGTCGGACTCGAACCGACACTGTGCCGATTTTAAGTCGGCTGCCTCTGCCAATTGGGCTATGGGGGCTGGTGTTCTATCTGGCCGCCAAGCGGCGACGGCTGTCCTCGGTGAGCATAGTCAGGCGTGGGATCGAGAGGGGTGTCGCGGGGCCGCGAGGACCGACTCGATCCGACCGCCAGACCTCAACTCGACCGCCAGACTTCGATCGAGGTCTGGCGGTCGAGTCGAAGTCTGGGAGTCGAAGCATCCTTGACCGGCCTCGTAGCCGGGGCCATCATGGGGCATGGACGCGGCAGCAGTGACCGGGGCACGAAACTGGGATTCCGTGCGGGAGCGGCATCCCGAACGCGTCGCACGTCTCGAGGCCGGTCTGGTGCAGGGCGACCCGCTGGCCGACGCCGTCATCGTCGAGGCCCGGCAGCAGGGCATCTCGTTCTCCACACTCGTCGCACTGCTGGAAGCGAACACCGAAACCGACACCCCGACCGATCCGGATCATCTCGAGATGCCGGCATCGATGGCTCGACTGTTGGAGGTGGCCGGCGAGCCACCGCCGTGGTTCGACCCCGCGTTCGCGGCGGCGGGGGCACGCGCCTGGTGGCGCTTCGGGACGTTGCAGTCGTCGACGCTCTACCAGTCGCTGATCTACGGGTTCAAGGCGCAGGGTTTCGTCCGGCCGCTGGTGGCGACGGGCCGTCTCGGGTCGGGTACCCGCGATCGCGTGCAGTCGACCGCGCGGTGGGTCGCCGAGGCGACCACACCGGGGTCGATGCTGCCCGGTCATCCGGGTTGGGTGGCGACCCTGCGAATCCGATTGCTGCACGCCTACATTCGTGATGTCCTGCGGCACCCCGTCGACGACGCCGAGGGTTGGGATGAGGGCGAGTGGGGTGCGCCGATCAACCAGACGTACTCGGTCATGACGATCTCCTGTGGGTTCCTCGCGCTGCCGCTCGTCGTGGCCCGCGACTTCGGCATCCACTACAGCAGTGCCGAACAGGAGGCGATCACCCATCTGTGGCGGTGGATCGGCTGGGTGATCGGCGTCGACGACGACCTGCTCCCGCCCAGCTACGCCGACGCGCGTGAATTGTTCCAGGTGGCAGGCGAATTCGAGCTCCGCCCGGACGACTCGTCGAAGATCCTCATCAAGGCGCTGCTGCGCGAGGGGTACGACCTACCGGGTGTGGTCCACAGCGCGGCGCCGGTCCCCGTGCCGGGGCTGCTGGTGTCCGCGGTGGACACGTTGACCAGGCCGTTGCTCATGTCGTCGTTCTCCGCGATCAGCACCCGCTGGGTCGAACGGCCCGTGGCGCGCCGGATGGGCTTGCGGCGGACGCCCCTGCATCACCTCGTCGACGTCGCGCGGCCCGCGGTCCGTCTGCGCGAGATCGCCCGCGCGACCGGACTCCTGGGGTCGGAGTCGACGGTGATCGAACGGGAACTGCGGACGGTGCGACGCGGACTCGGCATGACCGAGGCGTCCGAAACATACCTGTCCGCCTGATTGCTGATAACTTAACGCCGTAAAGTCGACCGACGCGACAGGGGTCCGCATGCTGGTCCGATTGACACGGCTTGTCATTTCCATGCCACGACGGGTGCTGCTCGGTGCACTCATCCTGCTCGTGGTCTGCGGCGCCTATGGTGCGACCGCTGCCGAACACCTCCTCGCCGGCGGGTACAGCGACCCGAACTCGGATTCGGCGCGCGCCGAGAGGGTCCTCGACGAGACCTTCAACCGCGGCGGCATTCAGGTGGTCCTCAAACTCGACGGTCCCGACGGCGTCGACATCTCCAACGACGCGAACGCCCGCGCCGTCGGCGACGATCTCATCCGGGAGCTCCGCGAGAACGAGTACGTCCAGGATCAGATCCTCTCCGTCTGGGCCGACCCGGCGCTCGACACAGCCCTGGTCAGTCGAGACCGGACGTCGACGCTGATCATCGCCTCGCTGGACGGCGGTGAGGATCTCGCACCGGCGCGCGCGGTGGAGATCGAGGACGCCCTGTCCGGCGTCCGCGACGGGATCAGCGTCCGCGTGGGAGGTCAGGCCCTCGTGTTCTCGCAGGTCAACGATCAAACGGCATCGGATCTGCTCGTCGCCGAGGCGATCGCGATCCCGATCACGTTCGTCGTACTGATCTTCATCTTCGGCGGATTGCTCGCCGCGGCCCTGCCGGTCGGCATCGGCATCGCCTCGATCATCCTCACCTTCGCCCTGCTGCGCGTCATCGGTTCGGCCACCGACGTGTCGGTGTTCGCGCTGAATCTCACGACTGCGATGGGTCTCGCCCTTGCGATCGACTACACGCTGCTGCTGCTCACGCGATATCGCGAAGAAGTGGAACGGGGACTGGCCCGCCCCGACGCCATCGTGCGCACCCTCGCCACCGCGGGACGGACCGTCGCGTTCTCGGCCGTGACCGTCGCGCTGTCGTTGAGCGCGCTCGTGCTGTTCCCGCAGTACTTCTTGCGCTCCTTCGCATTCGCCGGTCTCGGCGTCGTCGCCGTGGCAGCGGTGTCCGCGCTGGTTCTGACGCCGGCGGTCCTGATGCTGCTCGGCGACCGCATCGACGCATTCGACGCCCGCAAACCTGCGCGGCGGCTGCTGCGGCTCCCGGCACCCCGGCCACGCGAACCCGAGGAGACGTGGTGGTATCGCCTGGTGCAGTGGGTGCTGCGCCACGCCCTCTCGGTGGCCCTCGCGGTCACGCTGTTCCTCCTCGTCCTCGGCGCGCCGTTCCTCTCGATCAAGCTCGGATTCCCCGACGACCGCGTGCTGCCCGAATCGGCGAGCTCGCACTCGATCCAGCAGGAGATCCGCGACGACTTCGACGACGATCTGTCCGCCGCGGTCACCATCGTCGTGCGGGGCCCGGTCGATCGGCAGTCCCTCGCCACCTACACCAGCGCACTGTCGGAGGTCGACGATGTGAACTCCGCCGGATCGTCGGCGGGAACGTTCGTCCGCGGCGCACCGGTCGCCCCGGGAAGCCCGGAGGACAGCCGCGACGACGTGCACGTGCTGAACGTGTCGACCGATCAGGACCCGATGAGCGACTCGGGCATCGCCCAGCTCGACGAGCTGCGTGCGGTGGCGACGCCGGCCGGTACCGAGACCCTCTTCACCGGGTTGGCTGCCACGACCGACGACACCGTCGAGTCGATCTATGCGCACCTGCCGTGGGTTCTCGGCCTCATCGCGATCGCCACCTTCGTGCTGCTGTTCCTCTTCACCGGCAGCGTGGTGCTGCCGCTGAAGGCGTTGGCGCTCAACATCCTGTCGCTGTCGGCGACCTTCGGAGCGATGGTGTGGTTCTTCCAGGAGGGGCACCTCGGTGGCCTCGGCACCACCACGACGGACACCCTGAGTGCGACGATGCCGGTGCTGCTGTTCTGCGTCGCCTTCGGCTTGTCCATGGACTACGAGGTGTTCCTGCTCGGACGGATCCGTGAGGAGTGGCTGCGATCGGATCGCACCCGAGCGGCGAGCGACCACGCCGTGGCGCTCGGGGTCGCGAGAACCGGCCGCGTCATCACCGCCGCCGCACTGCTGATGAGCATCGTCTTCGCCGCCATCGCCGCCTCGGAGGTCTCGTTCATGCGGATGTTCGGCGTCGGGTTGACCCTCGCCGTCCTGATGGACGCGACCCTGATCCGGATGTTCCTCGTACCAGCGTTCATGCGCCTGGCGGGCCGGGCCAACTGGTGGGCGCCGCGTCCGCTGCGCCGGCTGCACGACAAGATCGGTCTGACCGAGGAGCTCCCGGAGGCCGGTCACGAGGGAAAACCGGTGGCGACGACAACGCCGTCGAAGGTCTGACGCCGAATACCTCTTGTCGGGGCCGACGATGGCAGTGCGGGACTCAGGAGTGCAGTGACGACACACAGACGGGCGCGATCACCTCGTGGATCCGGGGACATCCTGGCGGAGGAGATCATCGAGGCAGCCGGCGAACTCCTGGTCGAGAACGGGGACGACACCGCGATGTCCATCCGCGCCGTCGCCAACCGGGTGGGCGTCACCCCGCCGTCGATCTACCTGCACTTCGCCGACAAAGAGGCATTGCTCGACGCGGTGTGCGCCCGCTACTTCGAGCGGCTCGACGATGAGCTGGCCGCCGCATCGGAAGGGATCGACGACGCGCTCGAGCGAGCCCTCACCCAGGGCATGGCGTACGTGCGTTTCGCTGTGGCGACCCCGGTGCTCTATCGCGTCGCCTTCGGTAAGCCGACGTCGCCGGGGCATCCGTCGAAAGTGGACGAGGTACTCGCGGCCAGTGCGTATTCGCGCTTCGTCGACACGATCACCCAGCTCGCCGACGAGGGCCTGTTCGACCATGCGGACATCGGGGACATCGTCGTCGAGCTCTGGGCCACCGCACACGGGATCGCGTCTCTGATGCTCACGAAACCCGACCTCCGGTGGGGCGACGACTTCGCCCGTGCCGAGATGACACTGAAGGCCGTGTGTCTCGGTCGGGCCGTGCTGGCGACGGGGCGGGTGTGCAACGACAACGACGCCACTCGATCGTGGTTGCGGGCGTTGCGGTAGCCGCTGTTCCGGTCCGCGGCGTGGGTGTTCGCGACAGAAGAGTCAAGAGTCGGTAAAGTCGACTGCGACACGGTCGACTTGTGTCCTCGTCAGGGAACTCACAGGAACGACCTGACGTTGAGACGGTATACATCCGTACCGATTAAGGAGCGCTTCGTGCGAGAGAGCAGCAATCCGGTGATGCGCGGCGTCGTCCGCGACAATCAATCCGGATACGCGGGTTTCGGGGCCGGCATGGCCGGCGCCGGCGCCGCCGCGAATCACTACGGTCAGGCCACTGACCCCTACACCCAGCCGGCACCACCGGCCACGCGTCAGCTCACGATCGACGACGTCGTCACCAAGACCGCGATCACGCTCGGAGTCCTGACCGTCGCCGCCGTGGCGACCTACTTCGCCATCAGCAGCCAGGCGACCGAGTCCGCGCAGGCGGCTCTCGCGACCCCGCTGATGCTGGTCGGCGCCATCGCCGGCCTCGTCCTGGTCCTGGTCGCGAGCTTCGGCCGCAAGCAGGACAACCCAGCCATCGTGCTGGCCTACGCAGCCTTCGAAGGTCTGTTCGTCGGTGCCATCTCGTTCGTCTTCGCGAACTGGGCCGTCGCCGGTGACACCTCCGCCGGGGCGCTGATCGGTCAAGCCGTTCTCGGCACCTTCGGTGTGTTCTTCGGCATGCTGTTCGTGTACAAGATCGGCGCCATCCGCGTGACGCCTCGATTCACCCGCATGCTGTTCGCGGGCATGATCGGTGTGCTCGTCCTCATGCTGGGCAATCTGGTCATCGGGTTGTTCACCGGTGAAGCCGGCGTCCTCCGCGACGGTGGTCCCATCGCGATCATCTTCTCGCTGGTCTGCATCGCGCTCGCCGCGTTCAGCTTCCTGCTCGACTTCGACGCCGCGGATCGCCTGATCCGTGCCGGCGCTCCCGAGCGGGCCGCCTGGGGCGTGGCACTCGGCCTGACCGTCACCCTGGTGTGGCTCTACGTCGAGATCCTGCGACTGCTGACCTACTTCAACTCCGACTAGTCGATCGACACGACACTGAGGCGTTCCAGCACCATCGCCATACCCTGCCCGCCGCCGACACACATCGACTCGATGCCGAACGTCTTGTCGTGGGTGCGGAGGTTGTTGAGCAGCGTCGTGGTGATGCGGGCGCCGGTCATGCCGAAGGGGTGCCCCAGTGCGATGGCGCCGCCGGACACGTTCAGCTTGTCGTGGTCGATGCCGAGCTCGGCTGCCGACCCGAGGACCTGAACCGCGAAGGCCTCGTTGATCTCCACGAGGTCGATGTCGGACAGCGACATCCCGGAGACC
>NZ_JAKOIW010000019.1 GCF_022206305.1 Gordonia sp. 'Campus'
CCGCACGGCACGGCCCATGCTGTGTTTCATGACTAGTTGGTACCACCGATCGTCTCCGGTCCGTGGCATGTCACCGCTTCGTGCTCGATGACGACGGAGTCGCCGGCCGCGGGTGTCCCCGATCGGTGGATGCACCATTCACCCCCACCATCACCCGGTCAGCGGAAACCACCACACCCACATCCCGAGGAAAGTCATTGGTGTCACCACAACAACCCCACACCACCGGGAGCACACCATGAAGACCACCACCCGCATCGCCACCGCCACCCTCGGACTCGCCGCCGCAGCCGGCATCGCCCTCGGCGCCGCAGGCACCGCCCACGCCGGCACCCTCCCCGTCACCCGCCCCGGCGAACCCACCGTCGCCATGACCATCACCAACCACACCGACAAGCCCGAATACCTCCAAGGCGCCAACGCCGACGGCGGTCAATGGGTCAACGCACCCCAACACATCCTCTACCCCGGCGCCACCGAAACCCTCACCGCCACCGCCCCCTACACCAACCACCTCGACGTCAACGCCATCTACCGCATCGGACTGTTCGGCCCCACCGCCAACTACCAACTCACCAACCACCCCCACAACGTCAACACCGACATGAGCACCATCTGGGGACCCCACGCCCAGAACTACTGGCTCAACAGCCACATCGACACCCACTACCCCCAGGTCAACGTCGGCTTCGACCAGTGGTGAACGGTGTTCGCACCGAACACCTTCGACAAAGTGCGTCGTGAGTACCGGCTTCCGGTACGCACGACGCATTCTGTCGTGGGGCGTCGGCTGGACCGGTCGCGACCTTCAGCTGTAGCCGGCCGCGCGGAGGGCCGCGAGCAGTTCCGAGCGCGACCCGGCGTCGAGCCTGCGTCTGATGCGCGCCACGTGATGCTCGACGGTCTTCGCCGAGATGTACAGTCGCTCACCGATTTCGCGGTAGGTGTACCCCTGGAGGAGTTCGCGGGCGACCTCGGCTTCGCGGTCGGTCAGCGGTCCGCCGACCGGCTGGGTCCGACGCCGTTCCTCGCCTGCCGAGCGAGCGGTGTCGAGCAGTTCCGCGGCGGTGGTCGGATCGTCGGCGTGCGACGCGGCCATGCCCGCCAGGCGCGCCGCCTCCCACGACAATCCGATCCCGCGGAGAGCACCGACCGCCTCGCCGACCCGTTCGACGGGAACCGGGTCGGTTCGACCGATGGTGAGCGCGACCCAGGTGCGCGCGCCGAGAGCCAGTGCCGCGGCGGTCGGAGTCCGTGTCGCCGCAGCGTCGAGCCGCCCCATCCGGTCACGCGCGGCTTCCACGTCACCGGCGACGATCGCGGCCTGCACGCCGACGAAATGCCATGGTGCCGCCCATGCAGCCGGATCGTCCAGGCCGGCGAGCAGCCGGTCGCCCGCGTTGACATGCCGGGCGATCGCGGATGACCGGGCCAGCCGGGCACCGGCCTGCCAGAACTCCGTCAGCGGTCTGAGGAGGAAGAGGTCCACCTCGCTCGCGGCCAGCACCGACAGGGCCGGTTCCCACAACGCAGAGAGCGCCGGGAGATCGCCCTGGCGTCGGGCGAGACCGAGACGTAGCGCGTGAACGCGTATCCGGTCGGGGACACCGGCCGGCTCGTCTGTCGGCAACAGTCGCACGACCGCCTCGAGATCACCGGCCGACAACGCGAGCTCGGCGTCGAGGAGGGCTCCTTGCGACTCGGGTGCCGACCGCCGGATCGTCTGCGCTGCAATCATGTTGCCGTCGTTCAGGGCGAGCGCGCTGCCGGCGTGCAGGATTCGCGTCGCCACGGGCCCACTGCGCGCCGGGCCGGGCGTGGAGAGTCCACGCACCAGCATGTCGACCACGTCCCCGGAACCGAATTCGCCGGAGTCGTCGAGCGAGCCCAGCAACCCGCGGATGGCCAGTGCCCCGGCCGCACGACTCCCGACCGGGGGCAGTCCGCCACCCGCCTCCGCCACCGCGGTCGCGGCGTCACGGTCACCGACTGCCATCAGCGCTGCGACGGCCGACACCGGTTCCGACACAGCGGCTTCCGGACCGAGCCAGCGATACAGGTCTGCGGCGTGAGACGACAACCCGCGGTGCACGGCCACCGCAGCCGCCACGTCGACCCACCGACCGACCCCGTTGTCGGCCGCGGAGGCTGTCTCGAGTCGGCGGTCGGCGACCGTGCCGGCTCCGTCGACATCGCCGGATGCCAACGCGCGCTGGGCCATCATCAACCGGATGTCATCGCGTCCGGGTTCCACCCGATCTGCCGCACGCAGCAACACCACGGCGCGGGCCGCGGTCGTCTCCGCGGCGCCGGCCAGCAACACCTCCACGAGTCGGGGGTCGGCCACGCCTGCCTGCGCCGCGAGTAAGGCGTCGTCGGGGGACAGGTGGGGCGACCGCAGTCGCGCGACCGCGGACCGCCGACGGAGATCGTCGATACGGTTGTCGCCCAGTATTTCCCGTAGGGGCACCGCGGCAGCGGAGACGAAGGTGTCGGCGCCCCGCAACAGTCCTGTTCCGCGTGCGCGGTCGACCGCGATCACGGCGGCGTCCCGATCGATCGCCGCCGCCTCGGCAACGCTGTCGGGGTCGAGCGGCGCGCGCACCGAAGCCAGCGCCAGTACCGACAGGGTCGACGGGTCCAAACCGCGGAGCAGACGATGATGCCGGTCGCGGGCAATGCTTTCCGCGATGGCGACCTCGTCGACGCCGGCTGCGGCGTCGACGGTCGCCTCCCGGATCGCGGCGATCGCGGCATCGATCACCGTGCGCGCGCCACCGCATCGTCTGCGGATGAGCGACGCCGTGGTCGGTTCGAGGCTCAGACCGGCCCGGGCGGCGCGGGTGAGCACCTCGGCTGTGCTCACGGTGTCGAGTTCGAGGACGGCACCGGAGAGCCGGGCGCGTGCGACCAATCGGGTGACGTGCGGATGCGCGTCCCGGGGTTCGGTGGTGGCGACCAGTCCGATCCGGCCGGCGTCGAGCATCGTCATCGCCGTCTCGACCAGCTCACCCGGCCAGGCGTGGATGTCGTCGGCGAGCACGACCACCAGTCCGTGATCGATCGGCACCTCGCCGGCCGGCATGCCGACACTGACCCGGACACCGCGGCGATCCAGCAGCCCGTGCACATCCCTCAGGAGTGCCGACCGCCCGCTGCCGGGCGTCCCGATGAGCACAGCGCACAACGGGATTCCGGCCTGAGCGCGGTCGAGGATGCCGGTCACCCAGGACGACGCGGGAGATTCTGCGGTGGATCCCCGACGGTCGCCGACCGTCGGACTCGAGGAGGTCACCGATCAGACCCGGGCGTCAGCAGTCGACGCCGATGACGCCGGTGACGCCGCACACGATCTGACCCGTGCCGTCGAGGACTCGACCGGGGGCTTCCAGGACCCCGCCCGGGGTGATGCCGCCACCGCCGGAGCCGCCACCGGTGCCCGGGTCCGGCTCCGGGGCCTCCGGTTCCGGCTGGCTGGGTATCGACGGGGTGCCGGGTGCCGACGGGACCGACGGCGCTGCCGGGGCCGGTGCGGGCGCCGGCCGACCGGGAGAGTTCCCGGTGGCGGGCGAACCACCCGACGGGGCCTCCGTGGCGGCGCGTCCCGGTGTGCCGGTTCCGGCGCCGGGGGCACGGGTGCCCGCACCGGTGACGGGTGCCGCGGTGGTGCCGGGACGCGCTCCCGCCACCGAAGTCCCCGGTGCGGTACCCGGGTTCTGCGACGAGGTGGCCGTGGTGGTGGCCGCGCCGGCGGGCGGTGGTGTCGCCTCGCCGACGGAACCGACGAGGCCGGTGCCCACCGACAATCCGGTGGCGGTGACCAGCGCCAATGCCGCAGCGCCGAGAGTGATGAGCGTGCCGCGCTTGCGCCGGGACAACCGCGGGGCCGGCTCGGCGACCGGGGTGCTGGGGGCCGGGATGATCTCGCGCAGCGGCCGGTCCTCCGGGGACGCCGCGGCGATCGCGCCCGCAGCCACCGGCAGGGCCGTCGTCGCGGGCTCCCGGGCGGCGAGGGCTGCGGTGGCCAGCAGAGCTCCACCGGCGGCGGAAGCAGATGCAGGGTCAGGGTCGAGCACGACCGGGAGTCGGAGCGTCGAGGAGAGGAGTTCGGTCACCAGCGGTATGGCAGCGCCACCGCCGGCCAGGAGCACCGCGGACACGCCGACCGGACCGACGCCGGAGCGGTCGGCACCCGCGGCGGCGAGGGCCTCACGTACCAGGGCCACCGACTCCAGCAACGGGGCGCGCAGAAGTTCTTCGACATCGTCGCGGACCACCCGGGCCTCGGTACCCATGTCTCCGACACGGACGTCGACCACGGTGTCGGTGTCCACCGACAGCGATTCCTTGGCACGTCGGCACTCGCCGCGCAGCCGGCCGAGGTCGTCGAGCACGGCGGCGCTCTGAAGGGGGTCGCCCATGGCCGCTTCGACGGTCGCATCCGCGCCGGTCACCGTGAGTGCGTGCCCGAGCAGCAAGCGGTCGAATTCGTTCCCGCTCACGGTGTCCAGGTGCAATGGGCGGCCGACGGCCTGCGGTTCGGCACCGGTGGCGAGCACCGTCACGGTCAGACCCGACGCGCCCAGGTCGTACGCGACGACGATCCCGTCGGCGAACGCGCCGTCACTGTGCTCCACGGCGGCGAGTACCGCGCGCGATTCCGGAACCCAGCTGACGGCGGCAGCGGAGATGGGGTTCCGGGCGTCGAGCGCGGCGCGGGCCTCCTCGACCGCCTGGTCATTCCACGAGTCCGGGTGTACGACCGTGAGCTGTGTTTCGGTGGCCTCGGAGAGGTCGAGGCGGGTGATCAGCTCGACCACGGCATCGGCGTAGATGTCCGCGGCGGCGCGCGTGGGTCCATGATCGTCGATCATCGGCACCGGGTCCCCGACCCGCTCGATGAAGTCGGCGGCACCCACGAGCGCCGAGGTCTCGACGGAGACCGAGTTCTCCCAGGCCTGCTCCGACGCAGCGACAGCGACACTGTTCGCCGTTCCGATCTTCACACCGATCCCGATGGCCATGGCGGTCAACTCTCTGTTCGCACCTGCAGACGGTGGTCGATGACGGTGCGCCTGCCACGCCGTGGCGCGCTGGCCGTCGATGTCCGGTGTGCCCCGGTCCCGAACGGTGCACTTCAACCAGTGTGTCGCGGATGACCCCCGAGGCGTTAGCCCTGAACGGTTATTGGGGGAAAACACCCGATGCCCCTATCCCGGACGGCCGCGTCGACACCGATCCCCTATCGGTCCACCCCCCACCCCCCGGCGCGGACAGGACTGGGGTTTTTCCCCGATGCCGTACGTCGCGCCGATCCATAACGTCGTACTCGACACGGGATCGAACTCCGATCTCCCCGACGCAAGGAACGACGCCATGCCGACCAACGCGGTACTCGACTTCATCCTCGGTCTGCTTCGCGACGAGGAATCCTTCAACGCCTACTGCAGCAACCCGCAGGGTGCGATCGATCGCGCCGGCCTCACCGGCATCACCCCGGCCGACATCTCCGCCGCGGCGCCCCTCGTCGCCGACACCGGACTCGCGGCCGGCGGCGGCCTCGGCGCCATCATCGGCGCCGGTGGCGGGGTCGGCGGTGGGGCCATCGGTGGTGGCGTGATCGGCGGCGGGGTCATCGGCGGCGGGGCCGGCGTGGGCCTGGGCGGCCTCAACCTCGGCGACGTCAACTTCGGGGACATCAACATCGGCGGTGGAGACATCAACACCGGTGACATCAATCTCGGTGGCATCGATCTCGGTGGCATCGGCCTGGGCGATCTCGACCTGGGTGGAATCGATCTGGGTGACATCGACTTCGGTGGCCTCATCGGCGGGATCGGCCTGGGCGGTGTGGACCTGTCCGGTCTGTCGCTCGCCGACCTCGACCTCGGCGGCATCGCCTTCGGCGACCTCGACCTCGCGGGCCAGCTGGCCGTCGCACTGGGCGCGACGCTGGCTGCCGGACTGGGTGCCGGCGGGGCCATCGCAGCACAGTTCGGCGCGGCTCTGGGCGCAGCGCTCGAGACCGTGGTCGGCGGCGCACTCGAACTCGGCGTGGGCATCGGCCCCGTCATCGCCGGATCGCTGGCCGGGGCCATCGGTGCCGAAGGCGCGCTGATCGGTCAGCTCGGCGCCTCGCTCGACGCACTTCTCGCCGCGGGCGCCGACCTCGGGCTCGAGCTCGGTGGCGGGCTCGCCGCGCAACTGTCCGCCGCCCTCGGGCTCGGTGGTGAACTCGCCGGCTCGTTCGGTGCGACGCTGGGCGGTCTGCTCGGTGCCACGATCGGCGCCGGCGGTGCCCTCGGCGCTGATCTCGCCGCGGCACTCGGAGCCGGTCTCGGTGCAGGGGGCGCCATCTCGGCCGTCCTCACCGGTGCACTCGGCCTCGGTGCCGAACTGTCGGGCGACCTCACCGCGGCACTCACCTCGACCCTCGACGTGGCGGGCGACCTGTCCGCGACGCTGGCCGGACTTCTCGACGCACAGGCCATCGCGGACCTCTCCGGCGAGCTCGGCGCCACCCTGACCGGCGCACTGAGCTCCACCCTGGCAGCGGGCGGGACGGCCGCCGCATCGGTCGGCGCCGCACTCGGAGTCGCGCTGACCTCCACCGCAGCGGCCGCAGGCGGGCTGGCCCTCACCGGCGCGGCCGGCGCGAACGCCCTGCTCGGCGGTGCGTTGACCGCAGCGCTGGGAGTGGGCGGCGGTGCTCAGGCAGGCCTGGCCGCCACGCTGGAATCCGCGCTGGCGGCCGGTGGCCTGGTCGACGTGGAAGCCGTCCTCGGCGCAGGCGGCGACCTCAGCGCGACACTCGCCGGCGCACTGGCAGCCGGACTCGAAGCCGGTGGCGAGGTCGCCGGCAACCTCGGTGCAGCCCTGGGCGGCACTCTCGCAGCAGCACTCGAAGGCGGCCTGGCCGCCGACATCACCGCCGGGCTCGGCGGAGCGATCGACGCGGGGCTCGGCCTCGGAGCCGGACTCGGCGGTGCCGTCGAAGGCGCCCTCGGTGCGGGACTCGGACTGGGTGCCGGACTCGGCGGTGCCGTCGAAGGTGCCCTCGGTGCCGGACTCGGACTGGGAGCCGGACTCGGTACCGAACTCGGCGCGGCGCTCGGCGGGTTGCTGTCCGCCGGTGCCGGACTCGACACCGCGCTCAGCACCGTTCTCACCGGCGTCCTCGGGGCCGCCGCAGGGGCCGACCTGGGCGCGGCACTGGGTGGCGCACTCGAACTGGGTGGCGTTCTCGGTACCGACCTCACCGGCCTGCTCGAGGGCGGACTGGCCACCGACCTGGCCGCGCAACTGGGCGCGATCGTCGGCGGCGGCGGTGACGTCGCGGCCGAACTCGGCGCCGCACTCGGCGGTGTGCTGGGCGCGTCCACCGGCATCGAGGGAATCCTCGAAGCCGCGGCCGGTGCCGGCCTGGACCTCGGCGACCTGCTGGCTGCCGACCTCGGCGGTGCACTCGGTGTCGACGGCGCCCTGATCGCACAGCTGGGCGGCGCGCTCGACGCCGCACTCGATGCCGGCGCAGGCCTCGGCCTCGTCACCGAGACCGCCGCCGATCTGACCGGGACCCTCGAGACCGTACTGGCCGCCGGTGGAGATGTGGGCGCCGATCTCGGCGCATCACTCGGCGCCGTCCTCGGCACCGCACTCAGCGGTGACCTCGGCGGCTCACTCGCCGGCCAGCTGGCGGGTGGCGCGGAACTGCCCGCCGCACTGAGCACCGTGCTGAGCACCGCACTCGACGTCGACCTCTCGGCCACCGACGGACTCGTGGCCACCCTCGACTCGACCCTGGAGGCGACGGGCGGTCTGGGCGGCGCGCTGACCGGCGAACTCGAGGCGATCATCAACCCGAGCCTGATCCTCTCCCCCGAGGGCACCATCACCGTCGGCGGACCGATCCTGGTCACCGAGGGGCTCGGCGGCACCGTCGTCGACGGCCTCACGGGCAACCTGGGCGCCGGGACCCTGGCCGGTCTCGGCACCGTCGCCGAAACCGGCGGCGACCTGGTCGCCGGGGTGGACACCACCCTGCAGACCGGACTCGACGGCGCACTGGCCGGCATCGGTCCCGTCCTCGGCGGCGATCTGGGACTCGACACCGGATCGGGTCTGGGCGGCGACCTCGGACTGGGTGGCGATCTCGGACTGGGTGGGGGCCTGGGACTGGGCGGTGCCCTCGACACCGAGCTCCCGGCGGACGTCACCTCCGACCTGACCACGGCGATCGCCGGCACCGCCGGTGGCGCGGTCGACGCGGCCGGTTCGATCGGCACGGGAGCTGTCGGCACGGGCGGCCTCGAGACCACGGTCGGCGGAGCCCTGGAGTCGACCGTCGGCGGCTCGCTCGAGAGCACGGTCGGCAGCACCGTCGACACGACGACGGGCATCGTCGGCGATGTGACGGGTGGACTCACCGGTGGCGCAGAGGCCGGCGGCGGAGTCGGCGCGGGCGGTGGCGCAGATGGCGGTCTCGACCTCGGCGGCGCAACCGATACCGATGCCGGACTCGGTGGCGCACTCGATACCACCGTCGGGGGCGTGGCAGACACGACGGCCGACCTGACCGGTGGACTCACCGGCGGGCTGACCGGCGGACTCGGCGGTGCACTCGGTGGCGACACCGACACCGGGATCGGCGTCGACACCCCTGACGCCGGCCCCGACGCCGACTGACCCACACCATCGACGGTATCCCGCCCCGGGACCGCCTCCGACCAGCAATCCTGGACGGCGGCCGGTCCCGGGGCGGTCCTCGTCCCACCGTCCGGCCCCGCCGATGCGGGCCCCACACACGCCGACTCACCGCTACCGTGAGGACACCATGACGACTCCTCCCGCCGAACCGCCACGGGCCGGTCGGCACGCCGCCGACCGGGACGCCCCCGCTCCCGCCGCGCCCCGTCGCGCGGCCCACGCCGCCGTTCCCTCGCCGACGTCCGCGGCACCGGTGGTCCCGGCGACACCGGCACCCACTGCGACACCGACATCGTCACCGGCGCGGGTTCCGACCCCCGGTCCGCAGGCGGACTCGCAGGCCCCGACCACGATCGGCGATCTGCTGGCCACGATGGCGGATGTGGCGCGGGAGGCCGGCCGCACCGACCTCGTCGGCCGACTCGAGGGCGCACGCACGCGCATCACCGATCCCCGACTTCGGATCGTCGTGGTGGGTCAGCTCAAACAGGGCAAGAGTTCCTTCGTCAACGCGTTGCTGAACCTCGACGTCTGCACGGTGGGCGACGACGAGACCACCGCGGTGCCGACCGTGATCTCACACGCGCCGCAACCGTCGGCACACCTCGTCGTCGACGGCCCGTCTCCCGACAACCGCATCCCGGTGCCGATGGATGCGATCGGCGGCGTCACCCCGGACTCGCCGCTCGCCGGTGGGCGCGAAGTGCTCCGGCTGGAGGTGCAGGCGCCCGGTCCACTGCTCGCCGACGGCCTCGTCCTGGTCGACACTCCCGGCGTCGGCGGACACGGCCATCCCTATGCCGCTGCAACATTGGGCATGGTCGCCGCGGCCGACGCGGTGCTCGTCATCTCCGATGCCAGCCAGGAGTTCACCGCTCCGGAGATGTCGTTCATCCAGCAGGTGATCGGCTTGTGCCCGACCGTCGCGTGTCTGATCACCAAGACCGACCTGTACCCGCACTGGCGGGCCATCGTCGACGCCGACCGCGGACATCTGCAGACCGCCGGCATCGACATCCCGCTGCTGCCGGTGTCGTCGACGCTGCGCACCCACGCGCTCCGGCTCGGCGACGAGAAGCTCAATGCCGAAGCCGGATTCCTCGACCTCTACCGGTACCTGCGCGAGCGCGTGGTGGCCACGGCACAGCAGGCCACCCGCAGCACGGTCGCCACGGATCTCCGCGTCGTCAGCGAGCACCTCGCCCTCACGCTCGGCAGTGAACTGGCTGCACTGCGTGACCCGGACACCGCCGGTCGCGCGGTCGGAGCGCTGCAGGGCGCGAAGTCCGATGCCGAGGCGATGCGACGCCAGTCGGCCCAATGGCAACAGACCCTCGCCGACGGGATCGCCGACCTCGCCGCCGACATCGACCACGATCTGCGCGATCGACTGCGGGCGGTGACCCGCGAAGCCGAAAGAGCCATCGACGAAGGCGATCCCGGCGTCGACTGGGAACAGCTCAGCGAATGGCTCGCGGATCAGACCGCGGCGGTCATCGGCGACAACTTCGTGTGGGCCCACGAACGATCGGTCTGGCTGGCCGAGAAGGTCGCCGACCACTTCGCGGCGGCCGGTCAGAACTCGCTGCCCGACATCGACGTCGCCGACATGACCGGCGTCCTCGACTCGGTGGCCGAACTCGCCGAACTGGACAGCGGCCGCGTCGGGGTCGCGCAGAAGCTCCTGATCGGCATGCGCGGTTCCTATGGTGGCGTGCTGATGTTCGGGCTGATCTCGACGATGGTGGGCATGGCCCTCATCAACCCGGTATCTGTCGGCGCCGGACTCCTGTTGGGCACCAAGGCTTATCGAGACGACAAACAGTCCAAGGTCCTCGAGCGCCGGGCCAAGGCGAAGGTCGCGGTCCGCGCGTTCACCGACGACGTGAGCTTCCAGGTCGGCAAGGAGTCACGGGACCGGCTGCGGGTGATCCAGCGCGTCCTGCGCGACCACTTCACCTCGGTGGCCGAGCAGACCGCCCGCTCCATCTCCGAATCCCTGTCCGCCGCACAGTCGGCCGCGACCCTCGCCGAGTCGGAACGATCGGGCCGCGCCGCCGAACTCGAGTCCAGGCTCACCGCCGTCGCCGCGTTGCGCAGGGCCGCCGACCATCTCGACCGCGAGCTGACCCGCTGATGGCCGGTGTCGACCGCGCGAGAACACTTCTCGACGCCGCCCGCACCGTGCTCGCCGACGACCCGCACGCCCGGGCCGACCTGGACCTCTGCGAACACCGGCTCTATCAGCCGGTGCGGGTCGCACTCGCCGGCTCCCTGAAGGCAGGCAAGTCGACGCTGCTGAATGCCCTTGTGGGACAGGACATCGCACCGACAGATGCAACAGAGTGCACCCGCGTCGTGACCTGGTATCGCAACGGGCAATCGCCGTCGGTGACCGCGCACGTCGACGACGGCAGGTCCGTACCGATCCCCGTCACCCGCATCGACGGCAGGCTCGGATTCGACTTCGGCCGGCTCACCGCCGACCGGGTCGACCGCCTCGACGTCGAATGGCCCGCCCGCGCCCTGCACTCGACGACGATCGTCGACACCCCGGGCACAGCGTCGCTGTCGACGGAGCTGTCGGCGTCGACGATCCGCCTCCTCACCCCCGAGGACGGACAGTCCGGCGTCGATGCCGTCGTCTATCTGCTCCGCTCGCTGACCGCCACCGACACCGCGATGCTGCGTCGTATCGGCACCGCCATCGGCGGCTCGTCCGGACCGCTGGGCGTCATCGGAGTCGTCTCGCGCGCCGACGAACTCGGTGCCGGTCGAATGGACGCGATGATCTCGGCGCATCAGATCGCCGGGCGGTTCGCGGGCGAACTCGAACGCACCGGGTTGTGCCAGGCGGTCGTCCCGGTCGCGGGGTTGCTCGCCCTCGGCGCGCGAACGCTGCGCGAGGTCGAGTTCCGGGCGCTCGCGCAGCTGGCCGCCACCCCGGGTCCCGACCTCGAGTCGGCCCTGCTGACGATGGACCGGTTCACCCGGCCCGACATCCTGCCGGCCATCTCGGTCGACCTCCGTCGATCACTCGCCGAACGCTTCGGGGCCTTCGGAATCCGAATGGCGGTGACGCTCATCCGATTCGGCGCGACCTCGTCGTCGACGCTGGCCACCGAGCTCGTCGAACGCAGCGGACTGTCGGAGTTGGGCGCCATCATCGACACGCAGTTCGCCCAGCGGGCGGACCAGCTCAAGTCGCACTCTGCACTGGTGACCCTCGACCATCTGCTGAGCGGCTCGTCGTCGTCGCGTGCGCGTGAGGTGCGGGCCGCGGTGCGGCGCGAGCTCGCCGACGTCCACGGTTTCCGTGAATTGCGCCTGCTGAGCACGATCCGTGCGGGTGGACTCGAACTGCCGCCGGATCAGATCGGTGAGCTGACGCGACTGATCGGCGGGTCGGGGATCGACCCGACGACGCGCCTCGGGTTGCCCCTCGACACCGACACCCACCGGATTCGCGACGCGGCCGTCGATGCCGCTCGGACATGGCGCGCGCGTGCCGCCCACCCCCTGCTCTCCCCGACCGCGGCGTCGGCGTGCCAGGTGGCGGTGCGCAGCGCCGAGGGCATCGTCGCGATGATCGGAGCGGGCGCTTCGGCGAACACCGGGGGCGCACACCAGCGGGGTGTCAGCGGAGGGTCGCACCGATCGAACGGGTGAAGGTCACCGCGGTGGCGATCACGGCGATCACCGCCGCGGCCGCAGGCGCCCACTGAATCGGGGTCGGCAGACCTGCGTCGGTCAGCGCCGCGGCCGACGGGTTGACGGTCAGATGGAACCCCACCGCGGCGGCAACAGCGAGCACCGCCCCGATGGTGAGGACGGTCCGGCCCGATCGCCGGCTGTCCCACAGGCGCGCCGCACCGAACAGCCCGGCGGCCACGACCGCGAGCGCCAGACCCGCACCCACCCACAGCGAGATGTCGACCGCGCGAGCGGCGTCGGTTCCGCTCTCGGGGTGACGACGCACGAGGTCCGCGGCCAAGACCGCACGGATGTCGGTGAGCGATACCGCGGCCATCGCCACCGTCGCCACGACGAGCACGACGGTCACCACCCACCCGAGGACGACGTATCCGACGGCGCGCGCCCGCTCGATCGGTTGTTGTGGGCGCAGCGGCGTGATGGCGACGCGCGGGCGGGGCGGTGGTGAGGCGCCGGCATTCGACATTCCTCGATGGTAGGCCCACGCCGCCCCGGTCCCCGGGGGATCCACGCGACGAAAGCGCCCCAGAAAAACACCCTCGGGAAACGACCGGCGGTCACATGGTTGCCGGTCGTGCTCTGGAGGGCGCTTTCCTGGGGCGCTTTTCGGTCTGGGTGCCTATCGGTCTGGGCGCTTATCGGGCCGGAGTACTCCTGGTAGCGGCGCCTACGGCCCCGCGGTGGCTCCGGTCAGCGGGGGCGACGCTTCGAGGATCTCGTTCTCCTCGTCGGTGAAAGTGCGTGCACGCGAGAGGAAGCGGACCCCCTCCGGCGCCTCGAGGCTGAACCCCGCACCGCGCCCCTTCACGACGTCGAGGATCAGCTGAGTGTGTTTCCACAACTCGAACTGGTCACCGTTGATCCAGACCCGCACGGCCGGAATGGGTTCGGGGAGTTCGATCTCGCCGACCAGCACATCTCGCTGGCCCACGCGGTACTCACCCACCGGGTAACACATCGGTGCCGAGCCGTCACAGCATCCACCGGACTGGTGGATCATGAGGCCGCCGTGCAGCTCCGACAACTTGGTCAGGAGCTGCACGGCGGAGTCTGTGGCGACCACGCGATCAGGGACACTCTGCTCGGCGGTCATCGTCAGTCACCTTTCTCGGGTCAGAAGAAACCCTTGGCGTTCTGAGCGTATCCGACCAGCAGGTTCTTGGTCTGCTGGTAGTGCTCGAGCATCATCAGGTGGTTCTCGCGCCCGATGCCGGACTGCTTGTAGCCGCCGAAGGCCGCGTGCGCCGGGTAGTCGTGGTAGGTGTTCGTCCACACGCGACCGGCCTGGATCTCGCGGCCGGCCCGGTATGCGGTCGCACCGTCGCGGCTCCACACGCCCGCACCGAGTCCGTAGAGGGTGTCGTTGGCGATGCTCATGGCGTCGGCGAAGTCCTTGAACGTGGTGACGGCGAGGACCGGGCCGAAGATCTCTTCCTGGAAGATGCGCATCTTGTTGTTGCCCTGGAACACGGTCGGCTTGATGTAGAAGCCGCCGGACAGGTCACCGTCGAGCTGCGCCGGCTCACCACCGGTGAGGACCTCGGCTCCCTCGTCCCGACCGATGGCGAGGTAGGAGGAGATCTTCTCGAACTGGTCGTTGGACGCCTGCGCACCCATCATCGTGTCGGTGTCGAGGGGGTTGCCCTGCTTGATCTTTCCGACGCGTTCGACGGCCTTGGCGATGAACTCGTCGTAGATGTCCTGCTGGATCAGCGCGCGGCTCGGGCAGGTGCAGACCTCGCCCTGGTTGAGCGCGAACATCGAGAAGCCCTCGAGCGCACGGTCGAGGAAACCGTCGTCGGCGGACATGACGTCGTTGAAGAAGATGTTGGGGCTCTTGCCGCCCAGTTCGAGGGTGACCGGGATCAGGTTCTCCGACGCGTACTGCATGATCAGACGGCCCGTGGTGGTCTCACCGGTGAAGGCGATCTTGCGGATGCGGTTGCTCGACGCGAGCGGCTTGCCCGCCTCGACACCGAACCCGTTGACCACGTTCAGGACTCCGGCGGGCAGCAGATCCCCGATGAGGTTGACGAGGTAGAGGATCGACGCCGGGGTCTGCTCGGCCGGCTTCAGGACGATCGCGTTGCCGGCGGCGAGCGCGGGCGCGAGCTTCCACACGGCCATCAGGATCGGGAAGTTCCACGGAATGATCTGGCCGACGACGCCGAGCGGCTCGTGGAAGTGGTAGGCGACGGTGTCCTCGTCGACCTCGGAGATCGAACCCTGCTGTGCGCGGAGTGCACCGGCGAAGTAGCGGAAGTGATCGATCGCGAGGGGGATGTCGGCGGCGAGGGTCTCGCGGACGGCCTTGCCGTTGTCCCAGGTCTCGGCGACGGCGAGCTTCTCGAGGTTCTCCTCCATGCGATCGGCGATCCGCAGCAGGACCAGCGAGCGCTCGGCGACCGAGGTCTTGCCCCACGCGGGTGCGGCCTTGTGGGCGGCGTCGAGGGCGAGGTCGATGTCCTCGGCGGTCGAGCGAGCCACCTCGCAGAACACCTTGCCGTCGACCGGCGACGGGTTCTCGAAGTACTGACCCTTCACCGGCGGGGTCCACTGTCCGCCGATCCAGTTGTCGTAACGCGACTCGTAGCTCGTCACCGAGCCGTCGGCACCCGGCTTTGCGAAGACGGTCATGGTTGCTCCTTGCGTGTGGGCCTCAACTGAGGACGCTCTGCGGATGTCACACGGGCCACCTGAGAGGCTCGCTGTGATCTGCTCCACACAGTAAGAGTGCGTTGGTTGCACGAGCGTTGCAACGCCTGCAACCGGGCGGGGGACCGACTGCGTCAGGCGCCGTAGCGTTTGTCCAGCAACCGGATTCGCCCGCCGGCCACCGCACGGTCGGGATGCCCCACGGGCAGCCGGTGTTCGAGGCGACGCCACGCGGCGAGGTCATCGCGTCCATGAGTGGACGACGTCCATCTGCGCAGCGTCGTCACGTCGCCACCCGAGATGACCCGCGAACGCAGGTCCTCCAGCAGTTCTTCGAAGATCTCGACGATCCCCGGAGCCGTCGATGCGGTGAGCAGTCCACCGCGTCCCAGATCGTCGACGACCGACGTGAGATCGGTCCCGGCGGCGATGCGTGCGCGGATGTCGTCGACGTCGGAGGACATGTCCAGGGTGAGCCGGTACGGCCGGCTGGCGACCACGTCGGCACCCAGGTCGCGGCGCAACCGGGAGATCTCGGCGCGGACTGTGACCGGGTCGAGTCCGTCCTCGGCGAGTTTCAGTGCGAGCTGCTCGGTGTTGAGTCCCTCCGGAAAGGCTTGCAGCAGAACGAGTATCTCGGCATGTCGTCGGGACGGCGTACGCGCACTCGCCGGGTCGGCGGTTCGTCGCCAGCGCGCCGGTCCGTCGCCCAGCACGCTCAGGTGCGCGGCTGCGGTCCGCGCCATGGTCGGGACGAAGGTCGACGGGTCGGCGAGATCGACGGCACCGGCCTGCAGTTCCCGCTCGACGGCCGCGACCACCGACCGCACCGCGGCGAGAGCGAACGGTGCCGCGACCTCTCGCCCGCCGGTCACGTCGATCACACCGATCACGTGCCCGGTCAGCGGGTCGTGCACGGGCGCCGCCGCGCAACTCCATTCCTGCACCGGACCGGAGAAGTGTTCCGGGCCGACGACCTGCACGCCGCGGTCGACCGCGAGGGCCAGACCGGGAGCGTTGGTGCCGACGACCTCCTCGCTCCACACCGACCCCTCGACGAAGTTGATGTGCCCGGCGCGGTCGCGGGCCGCCGAGTCCCCCTCGATCCACAGCAGTCGCCCGGCCTGGTCGGTGAGCGCTACGACGACGCCGGTGTCGGCGATCGCGTCGACCATCAGGGACTGTACGAGCGGCCGGACCGCCGTGATGGGGTGTGAGGCTCGGTACTGGGCGAATTCTTCCGCCGACATCGCGGCGGCGCGGTCACCCTCACGCGCGGCTTCGGTGGGGTCCACCCCTCTGGTCAGCGACCGCGCCCACGAATCGCGCACGATGGAACGCACCGCGTCCGCAGGTGGGGTAACGCCGGACAGGAAGTCCTCGTACGCCCTGCGGATGCGCGTGACACCCGCAGCCGCGTCAGCCATGCACCCTCCATGGTTCGTCCATGTGCCGACGATTGTGCCCGTCCGACTGTGATGTCGGCAACATTCGCCCAGTTCGACGCGTCACCGCCCGCCGCGGTGGGCGGACTCGCCTCACCCGAAGCGCGCCGAGAACGTCCGCGGCGTCATGCCGGTCACCGTCCGGAAGTCCCGGACGAAGTGCGCCTCGTCGGCGTAGGAGAGTTCGGCGGCCAGCGTCGCCAGCGGCTGGGTGTCCTCGCGCAGTCGTTCGGCAGCTTCGTGGAGTCGACGACGCTGGATGAGCCATTTGGGGGTCAGGCCGAGGCGGCGACGAGTCAGCCGCTGCAGGCTGCGTTCGGTGAGATGGAACCGATCGCAGATCTGGGTCACCGAGACCACCGACGAATCGTCTTCGACGTACTCGACGATCGCATTGATCAACCGACCGTCATCGTCGAGTGGCAGATGGGCCCGCAGCCAGTTCTCGACGAGGTCGGTCGCCTCCCGCTGGGTCGTCTCGTCGTCGAACCCGGTGGCCATCACGGCGCGGACTGCGTGCTCGAGTTCGGCACCGCGGTCTCCGAACACCTCCGACAGTTCGTCGAACCGGTCGGTCCACGAGCTCACGTCCCCGACCAGCAGACCCCCCGCGCCGGGTGTCAGCATGACTCCGACCGCCCACCCGTCTCCGGTCAGCACCGTTTCCGACAGTCCGGTGACGACGCCGTAGAACCGCGCATAGGTGTTGCTGACGACGATGAGACAGACGGGATACTGCAGGACCCGCTGCGGCGACTCGGCGCCCGGCGGGACCGACCACACGGGCACCCAGAAGCGCCGCACCACATCGCCGACGTCGGGGCTCGGGGTCCAGCGGCCGATGCGATAGGTCGCGTCCGCGGGGTCCACGAGATGGGCGCGCTCGACGTCGTCGAGTCGCGTCGACCCCGGCTTGTCGGGTTTCATCTATCACCGTCCCGTGCTGTTGCGGTTGACTTCCATCATGACCGCTCTGAACGACACCTCACCACTCCTCGCCCACTACACCCGACTCGCCGACGGGCTCGCCGTCGTCCTCGATTCCGTGCCCGCCGAGACCTGGACCAACGCCTCCCCGTGTGAGGGCTGGTCGGGCCGCGACGTCGTCGCCCACGTCATCGACACCCAACGACAGTTCTTCTCGGGCCACGACGTCGACCTCGGCGCGGCGCCGCCGCTCGACGACCCGGCCGCCGCCTGGCGCGCCCACCGCGACACCGTCGCCGGTCTCCTCGCCGACCCGGCCGTCGGCGACCGGGCCTTCGACGGACACTTCGGACCGACGACGATCGGTGAAACCCTCATCCGCTTCTACGGATTCGACATGGTGGCGCACCGATGGGACATCGCCCGCGCCGCCGGGGTCGACCACACCTTCACCGACGACGAGCTCACCGAGATGGAGACCGCCGTCGACGGATTCGGCGACGCGCTGTACTCCGAGGGGGTCTGCGAACGCGTCGAGATCCCGGCCGACGCCGATCGGCAGACGACGCTGCTCGCAAAGCTGGGCCGTCGCACGTCCTGAGCTGGGCTCCCCCGCCGATCCCTGAGGTGTGCGGAAGCACTCCCCGCCCGATCCCTGAGGTGTGAGGAGCGATAGCGACGAGCCACGAAGGGCCCGGCGACCCGAGAGCCGACCCTTCGTGGCTCGCTTCGCTCACACCTCAGGGAGCACGAAGGTCGGAGACGCCCACACCTCAGGGAATCCAGCCGTTGTGTCGTGGGTACCGGGCGCGGAGGTGGCCGTAGACGTAGGTACTCACCAGCAAGCCGATCCCGGCGTAGACCGACGGCCACAAGAAGACGTTGTCGAGCGAGTCCCGAACGGCGGCCACCGCCCAGCCGATCACGAACAGGACCAGCGCGATGGTCGCGAGGATGCGGATGACGAGCACGACGGTGGCCAGCACCGCCCACACAGTTTCTCGGGTCCGAGCCGACCGTCCGCCCACGCCGACATCGTAATGTGGCGCGCACCGACAGGTGCCGGTCCTCGTCTTCCATTCCACCCCGCGCCCCGTCGGCACGTGGACAATGGTGGGATGAAGACCATCCTCAATGTCATCTGGCTCGTCCTGTGCGGACTGTGGATGGCGATCGGCTACGTCGTCGCCGGCATCATCTGCTGCATTCTCATCATCACCATCCCGTTCGGGATCGCGTCGTTCCGGATGGCCAGCTACGCGCTGTGGCCGTTCGGGCGCACGGTGGTCCGCAAACCGACCGCCGGCGTCGCGTCGACCATCGGCAACGTCATCTGGATCGTCGTGGCCGGCCTGTGGCTGGCCATCGGCCACATCACCACCGGTCTCGCGATGTGCCTGACGATCATCGGGATCCCGCTCGGCATCGCGAGCTTCAAGATGGTCCCGGTGTCGCTCCTGCCGCTCGGCGCCGAGATCGTTCCCACCGACCAGCAGATGCCCGGGGGCGTGCCCGCGCGGATGTGACCGACCGTACGTTCCGCCGATACACCGCCACCCATCCGGGTAGGACGTCAGATCCGAACAGTGAGCATGACACTCACGATCCGGCCCGGCTCCGGCCTGTCGCCGGGCCTCCGGCACCGCACGTCATACTGCTTGCCGCGACTTCCTCTCTCCCGGACGCTCGCAGGAACGTGATGGTCCCCCGTCCGCGACGGCGCGGAATGGGACATCTGGAGCTCGGACGACCATGGCAGGAGGTGCGTGATGTCTGATCATCTCGATCCCGACGCTGCCGAATTGCTGGAGATGGCACCGCTCATCGCCCTCGACGCACTGTCCGACACCGAGTCGCGGGACGTGGAGGTTCGGCTGGCCGCCGCGCCGGACGAGTTCCGTGCGCTCTTCGACAAGCAGGTTCGCGCGACGCGTGAGGCCATGGCCGCGATCAGCAAGATCACCGCGACCCCTCCGCCGCCGACGCTGCGCGACCGCGTGCTCGCTGCCGCCCGGGCCGAGGCCGGGCTCGACGGCGCGGACGCGGCGCCCGTCGTCCCTCCGGTCACACCTCCGGCCGAGACCCGGTCTCCCTCCGTCGAACAGGACGGCTCCGCCCCCGCACCGGACGCCCCCGACGACCTCGCCGCACGGCGGCGTCGACAACGACGCTGGTCGTACCTGGCTGCCGCGGCGGTGGCCGCGATCGCGATCGGCGCGGCGGGCTGGGCCATCGGGCTGTCGAGTTCCGACCCCGAGCCGGCCGCGCCCCTGGCATCGCCTGCCGAACAGGTCTTCTCCGCCGACGATCTACGGTCGCGGGCCGGCCCGGTCGCCACCGGCAACGCCACCGTGTATCTCGCGAACTCCGCGGATACCGGTGTGCTGGTGATGAATTCCGTGCCGCCACCCAAACCGGGCACCGTCTACCAGATGTGGCTCATCGGCCCGAACGGCACTCGGTCGGCCGGCACGATGACCGACAAGGACGTCGAACCGGTCACCACCGCCGTGCTGTCCGGGATCAATTCCGCGTCCGCGCTGGCGTTCACCGTCGAACCGCCCGGCGGGTCGGCGCAACCCACCACCACACCGGTGGCGCAGTTGTCGCTGCTCTGACCCCTCCTGCAAACCACCGAGCCCCGACCCCTGAGGTGCAAGGAGCGCAAGCGACGAGCCTCGAAGGGCTCGCTCACTTCAACAACGCGCGGATCGCCTCGATGCTGTCGGCCTGCTCCGCGGTCTTGTCCGGCCGATACCGGACCACGCGCGCGAAGCGCAGCGCGACACCGCCCGGGTAGCGCGAACTCCGTTGCGCGCCATCGAGTTCGATCTCGACGACGATCTCGGGACGTAGGTACACCGTGTACGAGTCCCGGTGCGTCTCGTGTTTCGGGAACTCCTCGGTCTGCCAGCGGAGCAGCTCGTCGGTCAGGCCCTTGAACGTCTTGCCGACCATCACGAGCTCACCCGTCTCGGGATCGCGAGCGCCGAGATGCAAGTTCGACAACCAGCCCGAGCGACGCCCCGATCCCCACTCCGCACCCAGCACGACGAGGTCGAAGGTGTGCGTCGGTTTGACCTTCTGCCATGCCTTTCCACGACGACCGGCCACGTACAGGCCGTCGAGCGACTTCACCATCACGCCCTCGTGACCGTCGGCCATCGCGGCGTCGAAATGGTTGCGCGCCTCCTCTGCACTCGGCCGCGTCACGGCCGGGATACGCAGTTGCGGGGCGATCGAGTCGATCGCGGCGAGCCGCTCGGACAACGGGCGGTCGATGAGGTCGGTGCCGTCGAGATGCAGGCAATCGAAGAAGAACGGCTTGAGCAGGCGCTCGGGTTCACCCGCCGCCGTCGGCCCGGAACCGAAGCGGCTCATGGTGTCCTGGAACGACCGCGGACGCCCGTCGTCGGACAACATCAACGTCTCCCCGTCGAGGATCACCGAATCGCAGGGCAGCGCGGCGATCACCGACACCAGGTCGGGCACGTTGGCGGTCACGTTCCGCAGCGTTCGGGTGAACACCGAGACCTCGGTGCCCTTGCGGTGCACCTGGATGCGCGCTCCGTCGAGTTTGTAGTCGACGATCAGGTCGGGTCCGAGGAGTGCGAGCGCGGAATCGAGATCGTCGGCCGGAGTCGCGAGCATGGGTTCGATGGCACGGCCCACCTCGAGGCCGACCGCGGCCAGCGCCTCGGCCCCGAACCGGGCGAGGGCTGCGGTCTCCGGCAGCGAGCCGGTCAGCATGTTCGCCCGCCGCACCAGCGTCGGTTCCTGGCCGGTGACCTTGGCGATGGCGTCGGTCATGACACCCGCCAACGCGCCCTGGCGCAGCTCGCCGGTGAGCAGTGCGACGAGGAACTTCTGTTCGGCCTCGGTCGACGCGGCGAACAGGGACGCGATGATCTCACCGCGACGTTTCGTCGAGCCGGGGCCCGACGACGACGCGAGTTCATCGAGCGCGGCGTCGACGGCCGCGACCTCCAGAGTCGGCGAATCCGCCGGTGCCGCGATCAGTTTCGACAACGACCGCCATCCGACGCCCAGACGACCCTGGGGGATCTCACCGGAGAGCCATGCCACGACGATCGGCAGTTCCGCGTCGGTCGTCGCCGAGAGCGCGTCCGCGAGGACCGCCGTCTTGCGGGTCCGCGACCGGTCGCGTGCGACATCCGCGGAGGTCTGCACGACATCGATCAGCTTCATGTCGTCTCACCAGCCGGACGGGCATTCACCCGTTCGACGGTACGCCGCGCCTCCGACACTCCGAGGCCGCCGGACAACCGTTGCGGAGCCCTACCGCGAAGGAAGACAGACACTGCCGGTGCACGATGCACGCGGCGACGGGGCTGCGACCAGCGCCAGGGGTGAGTTCGTTGCCGGCGGAGGATAGGTGAACACAGTGGTGGGGGTGCCGCCACTCGCCGGGACGGACAAGATCCGGGGACTGGCGTAGCCGTACTCCGAGACGTAGACCGTGCTGCCGATGGCGCTGATTCCTCGCGGATCGCTCAGCCCGGTGGCCACCGTGGTGGCTGCGCCGCCGGCGGCAGGGACCGAAACGATCTGATCACGGCCGAACTCCGCGATGAAGAGGGTTTCGCCTTTCGCGGTGATGCCACGCGGACCGGACAACCCGGTCGTGACCACTCTCGGGGACCCCCCGGCTGCCGGTATCGCCACGATCCGACCGGCACCGTAATCGCTGACGTACAGGGTCGAGTCGATGACGGTAATGCCTCGGGGTCTGTCGATCCCTTCAGCGACAACGCGTGCCGCGCCACCGGCGGCCGGAAACGCCAGAACTCTGCCTGTGCGCCATTCGCCGACGTACACGGTGTCACCCCGCGCGGCGATGGCCTCGGGAACCTCGAGGCCGGACGCGATGACGGTGGGTGCACCGCCGGTCTTGGGCACCGCGACGACGGTCCCGTCGTAGTTTCTCGTGACGAACAGCATCGGTCCCGACGCGGCGATGTCGTACCCACCGTGGCTGTCGGCGAGAGAGGTCAGTTTGCCGGTTCCGGGGGCCAGCGAACCCACACCTGTGTCATCCAGGACGTACAGCGTCATGGGCGGCGCGGCGCCTGTGGCGACGGCCGCCCCGGATGCCAGCGCAACGGCCAGGGTCGCTGCCACCGTGATCATCGAGCGCACGCCACGATGGACCCCGCGACGCCATGTCTGCTGTGGCGCCATACCCGACCTCACAGCTCGCGTTCCATTCACCGCACGCCCCTTCCACCGAAGTCACCTTCGTGCAAGGCACCATTTGCGGTTTCCTGCAACGATACGATTTCAACATGGTGAGACTACATCGAAAGTTCACAGCGGGTCGCGGGTTCGCCGCACAGCAACCGATCGGACCGAACCGGTCAATCCGGTTCGGCAACCCTTGCGATCACCCGATCGCAGCCGCGACTCAGACCTCGGTGAGGTCGACCGACTTGGTCTCGCGGACGCTGAGCAGCGCGATCAACGTGGCGACCGCGGCCACCGCGAGGTACACACCCACCCAGCCGACGCCGTAGTCGGCGACGATCCAGGTCGCGATGAACGGGGCCACCGCGGCGCCGAGGATCGACGCGACGTTGTAGGAGATCCCCGAGCCCGTGTAGCGGACGTTGGTGGGGAACAGTTCCGGCAGGATCGCACTCATCGGACCGAAGGTCAGGCCCATCAACGTCATACCGAGGATCAGGAAGAACAGCATCATCCCGTCGGACATCGACGACGGATCGAGCAGCCACTGGAAGCACAGGCCGAACACGATGATCGCGGCGGTGATGATGATGAGGAACGCGCGGCGACCGTAGCGGTCGGCGAGACGTCCCGAGATCGGCACGCACGCGGCGAAGAAGAGGACCGCGACGAGCTGGAGCTGCAGGAAGTCGACGTAGCTGATCGAGAGCTTCACGCCCGAGGAGTCGGTCACCTTGCCGGTGCCGTAGGAGATCACCCAGGTGGTCACGATGTAGAACAGCGTGTACGTCGCGACCATGATGAACGTGCCGGCGATGAGCGGACGCCAGCTCGTCTTCACGACCTCGGCGAGCGGCGCCTTGACCTTCTTGCCGTCGGCGACGGCCTTCGCGAACACCGGTGTCTCGGTCAGCTTCAGCCGGACGTACAGCCCGACGGCCACCATGATGGCGCTGGCCAGGAACGGGATTCGCCAGCCCCAGGTCATGAAGGCGTGGTCGGGGTCGGCGGACGCGGCGTCGAAGTCGAGGGCGAGCATCAGCAGCAGGAAGGTGCCGTTGGCGAAGAAGAAACCGATCGGTGCGCCGAGCTGCGGCCACATGGCCGCCCAGGCGCGTTTGCCCTTCTCGGCCGTCTCGGTCGCGAGAAGCGCTGCGCCCGACCACTCTCCACCCAATCCGAGGCCTTGGCAGAAGCGCATGAGCGCGAGCAGTGCCGGTGCGAGGTATCCGACGGAGTCGTACGTGGGCAGCAGACCGATCACGAAGGTGGCTATACCCATCGTGAGCAGCGACCCCACCAGTGTCGCCTTGCGGCCGACGCGATCTCCGAAGTGGCCGAACAGGATCGAGCCGATGGGTCGCGCCACGAAGGCGAGTCCGAAGGTCGCGAACGACGACAGCAGCGCCGCGGTGTCGTCACCCTTGGGGAAGAACAGCACCGGGAACACGAGAACCGCGGCCGTCGCATAGATGTAGAAGTCGAAGAACTCGATGCTCGTCCCGATCATCGACGCGATCACGATGCGGCTACGGGGTACCGGCGCCTGGTCGGGATGGTCGATGTTGCGGACCGCGGAATCGCTCATCCGCGCGACGTTACGCCTGCGGGATCAGCCCTTCGTTTCGACCCCTGAGAAAAGCCTGAGTGGCGCGGTGGCCGGCTCCCTGGGCTACGCCCGCCGGCCCCGCTCCCCGGGGCTACGCGCGCCGGCCCGCGCCCTGAGGTGCGAGCGCAGCGAACCACGAAGGGCGTGGTGACCTGCCTCTCCCGCCCTTCGTGGCTCGTCGCTTGCGATCCTCACGCCTCAGGGAGCAAGGGTGGGGCGTCGCTTGCGCTCCTCACGCCTCAGGGAGCACGGGTGGCTCAGCTACCCCGCTTGATCCATTCCTCGAGGTGCGGTGCCTCGGTGCCGACGGTGGTGCCGTCGCCGTGGCCGGTGTAGACCTTCGTCTCGGGGTCGAGGGTGAAGATCTTCTCGGTGATCGAGGCGATGATCGTCGGGAAACTCGAATACGAACGACCCGTCGCGCCCGGCCCGCCCTGGAACAGGGTGTCACCGGAGAACAGCACCTTGGCCTCGGGCAGATGGATCACCGACGAGCCCGGCGAGTGGCCGGGGGTGTTGATGACCGTCAGCTCGGTCCCGCCGACGCTGATTCGCTGGCCGTCTTCGAGGTCCTGATGGGCGACGTCGGGATGGGTGTCGTTCCACAACATGTCGTCACCGGGGTGCAACAGGATCGGTGCGCCGGTGGCCTCCGACAGTTCCGGGGCGACGGTGACGTGGTCGTTGTGGCCGTGGGTGAGCACGATCGCCTTGACCGTGCGGTTGCCGACGCCGTCGAGGATCGGCTGCGCCGAGTGCGCGGCGTCGATGATGATCACCTCGTCGTCGTTGCCGACGAGCCACACGTTGTTGTCGACGTCCCAGGTGCCGCCGTCGAGACTGAAGGTGCCCGAGGTGACGACATTGTCGATCCGCAACTCGCCGCTCACAACTCCACCACCGATCGCAGGACCTTGCCTGCTTCCATCGCCGAGAACGCGGCCTCGACGTCGTTGATACCGATGCGTTCGGTGACGAACTTGTCCAACGGCAGACGGCCCTGCTCGTAGAGATCGATCAGCATCGGGAAATCCCGCTCGGGCAGGCAGTCGCCATACCAGGACGACTTGAGTGCGCCACCGCGCGAGAAGAAGTCGACCAGCGGCATCTCCAGGGTCATCTCCGGTGTCGGGACACCCACCAGCACGACGACGCCGGCCAGATCGCGGGCGTAGAACGCCTGCTTGTAGGTCTCCGGCCGACCGACAGCGTCGATCACGACATCAGCACCGTTGCCGTCGGTCAGTTCCTGCACCGCGGCGATCACGTCGTCGACCTTCGACCCGTCGATCGTGTGCGTGGCGCCGAGGTCCGTGGCCCACTCGAGCTTGGCCGGGTCGCGGTCGATCGCGATGATCGTCGTCGCACCCGCCAGCCGCGCCCCGGCAATTGCGGCGTCACCGACACCGCCACAGCCGATGACCGCGACCGAATCGCCACGACCCACGTTGCCGGTGTTCATCGCCGCACCGATACCGGCCATCACACCGCAACCGAGCAGACCTGCGACCGCGGGATCGGTGTCGGGATTGACCTTGGTGCACTGCAACTCGTGGATCAGCGTCTTCTCGGCGAACGCGCCGATCCCCAACGCCGGGGTCAGTTCGGTGCCGTCTGTCAGCGTCATGGGGACGCTGGCGTTGAAGGTGTCGAAGCAGTACCAGGGGCGGCCACGCTTACACGCACGACACTGACCACATACCGCGCGCCAGTTGAGGACGACGAAATCGCCGACCTCGACGTGGGTCACGTCGGAGCCGACCGACTCCACCACACCCGCGGCCTCGTGCCCGAGCAGGAACGGATAGTCGTCGTTGATACCGCCCTCGCGGTAGGCCAGGTCCGTGTGGCAGACACCGCACGCCTTGATCGCCACCACGACATCGCGCGCGCCCGGGTCCGGGATCACCACGTCGACGACCTCCGTCGGCGCCTTCTTGCTGCGCGAGATGACTCCCTTGACTGTCTGAGACATGCGTTGGTTCCTTCCGCAACTGCGTTGTTCGGGGTCCGTGTCCGACGTGTGTTCGCAAGCACGGCGACGCGTCGTGGTGTCGCCGGAACACATCGCCACAACCTTATCGGTAGGGCTGACCTCGGTCTACTCGGAGTAGTCGTCGTCTACTCTCGTTAGTCGCCGGCCACTCTGATCGACCGCCGTGGCCTGCTCGGACCTCACCCTAGGCTCGCGATCCGCGGCGTCGACCCGGTTTCGGCCATCGCGGACACCGGGGCCGCCGCGTCCGAGCCGGTTCCGGTTGTTTCGCGACTACCACGCCGGGGCAACCGTGCGGCGGACACAACATTCTCGACCACGAGGAGGTAGATCATGGCAGAGAACAAGAAGGACCCCGGACCCTCGGTCAAGGACGACGAACTCTACGAGAAGCTCCGCGACGAGGGGAACTCCAAAGAGAAGTCCGCCCGCATCGCCAACGCCGCCGCCAACAGCTCACGCTCGGACGTCGGCAAGAGCGGCGGCAAGTCCGGGTCGTACGAGGACTGGACCGTCGACGAGCTCAAGAAGCGCGCCAAGGAGCTGGACCTCTCCGGTTATTCGGACCTGAAAAAGGACGAGCTGATCGAGAAGCTACGCGATCACTGACCGGGTGGCACCGGCCTGAAGGTCTCTGCACGCACTGAAGCCGCCGATCCCTGGGGATCGGCGGCTTCGGTGTGGAAAGGGACGGTGCCGGCCAGTGCGCCTCTCGGCAAACAGGCCGCTCGAAGCGGCAAAAGGGTGGGACCCGGGGCAGTGGATCCGTCACCGTCGAGGGTTACAACCGCACCCCCCGGCAAGTTATTCCGCAGAGTTCGTCCGCACTCGGCCCGGGCGTTCGGACAGCGATCAGCGAACCAGCCCGACACGCTGGAACGCCGTGAGCGCGGTCTCCCCGGTGTTCCAGAGCGCGTTGACGTCGCCGCGCGCACCTGCCGCCGCACGGACGTCTTGGAGTGCAAGGCCGTTGCGGAACGTGAGTACGTTGTAGCCCACGTCGGCGGCGCGCAGCAGCGGGCCGGTCGCCCGCCCGGCGCCGACCACCCGGTCGAGTCCCTCGCCCACGAAGTAGAAGCGGAAGATCGGACCCAGGTCGACGCCGTACTCCCGCAGTGTTTCCGCGACGATCGAGTTTCCGTGCGCAGCAATGGCGTCGACGATGAAGAAGAAGTCGCGAGCGTTCGATGGTGTCGCCCGGGCGTCGGCGGTCGCATACGCCAGGTCGACGGTGATGTGCGAGTTGTAACCGGCCATGGCCACCCGCTGGCCGGGGACCGCGCAATCGTCGGCCATGTCGAAGTAGTGCCGCCACTGGGGCGCGACCGGTCCCCCGCCGAATTCGCCTCGCACGGCGTCGAGGAACCGGTTGAGGAGTTCGAGACTGATGACCGGGGCCCATCGTGGCGTCTGGAACACGCGCGGATTGTTCTGTAGCGGCATCACCGCGTCGCGTTCGACTGCGGCCAGTCCGAGGGCGAACAACCCGCGACGGTCGCGGCGGTCGGTGAGTATGTCGACGATCCCGTACAGCTTCGCGACGTTGCGTCGTAGCTGCACGAGCGGGAGGTCCCGCGAATCTTGATCGTAGGTACTGAGTTCGACGATCCGCTCGCGGTCGGCCGGGCGGAGCTCGGTGCCACACGTCTCGGCCGGTACCGCCGAGGACGTGGCCGGCGCGGCGACGAGAAGTGTTCCGACCACACCCAATGTCACCAGTGCCGCAGAAAGTGCTCGCATGGAACCCGGTGATACCCGCGAACGCCCTGATGAACCCTCTGACCCGGATTTCGTAGTGACAATGCGGACATGGCGCGCATTGTTGCTACGAAACGCGGTGGCTCAGAGACGCGCTGGGTCAGGGCAGGAGCCCCGACCGGCGGGCGGTCACCACCGCCTCCAGCCTCGACGACGCCCCCAGCTTGCGCATCGCGTCCTTCATGTAACCCTTCACGGTGTAGACGGTGACACCGAGCGTCTCGGCGATCCGGGCGTTGGAGTAGCCGAGAGCCGCGAGGGACAGGACGTCCTGTTCGCGTCCGGTCAGATCGACCTGCGCGGTGCGCGCCGTTTCCGCGGCGACGAGAACCTCGGTGATCGCGGCGATCTCGTCCGCGAGGCGCGCGTCGTCGACCGTGTCGGCCAACGTCCGCAACCGCGCGTACGCCGCGGTCATCCGGTCGCGCAGTTCGGCCTCGTCCTGCGCCGCGTGTTCCAGACGCGCGCGTGTCGCCACGATCTCGTGTTCGACGGTCCGCGCCTCCATGGCCAGGACGTCGAGCATGCGGCCGCCGATCGGGTCGGGAGTGTGGAGGGCCCCGTAGATCACCGCGACCGGGCTCCGGTCGACGATCACCGGGGCCGCCATCATGGCGCGGAGTCCCTCGCGCTCGATGATCGTGTTGTAGCGATGGGTGATCCGCGGCGTACGGAGATAGTCGTCGACGACCATCGGCCGGTTCAGCGACACGACCTTGCCGCCCAGCCCGTGCCCGAGCTCCACCGACACCCCGTTGAGGGCCCCGACCGTGGTCCCGGCGAAGTGCTGTAGCCGCAGGTGAGACGGCCCGTTCAGTACTCCCGCGAACGCCAGCGGCACCCCGCTGGACTTGCGCACCCGGCGTAGCGCATCGGTGACGATCCCGCTGATCGGCTCGGGCATCTCACCTCACTTCTCCCCCTCTTCAGAGGGTGTTCCAGGGACCGTCCACGGAGGACACTGTGACTCAGCTTACTCAGTCGAGAACGAGGTTCACCGATGACTCAGGCCACCATGACCCCCACCGCGATGGTCGAACGCTGGATGGCGACCTACGGGGCGCCCGATGCCGACGCGGCGGCACTCCTCGTCGACGGTCACGACCCCGATGCCGTCGCGTTCACCGTGATCGAGGTCGATTCCGACGGCGCCGCGGCCGGCTCGGCGAGCCCGGTCACCACCGATGTCACCTACGGCGAGCTCGCCGAGCGGTCCAAGCGGTTCGCGTCGGCGCTCGCCGAACTCGGGGTCGGCCGCGGGGACACCGTCGGTGTCCTCATGGGCAAACGCGAGGAACTCGTCGTCTCACTGCTGGCCATCGCACGCCTCGGTGCGATCTACATCCCGTTGTTCACCGCCTTCGCGACCCCCGCGATCGAGATGCGCCTGCGGGCGGGTGATGCGAAGGTCGTCATCACCGAGCCCGGTCAGGCGGACAAACTCGACGGGATCGAGGGCATCACCGCCCTCGTCGCCGGCGAGCAGTTCGAGGACCTCATCTCCGCGCACGAGCCGATCGCCGAATCGGTCGCGGTCGGCGGCGACGGAACGCTCATCCTGCTGTTCACCAGCGGCACCACCGGAGCACCCAAGGGCGTTCCGGTGCCGGTGAAAGCGCTGGCCTCGTTCGTCGCCTACATGCACTTCGGACTCGACGTCCGTGCCGACGACGTCTTCTGGAACGCCGCCGATCCGGGCTGGGCCTACGGCCTCTACTACGGGGTCCTGGGTCCGCTCGCCGCCGGGCGCCGCAACCTGCTGCTGCGCGCGGGGTTCACCCCCGAGCTCACCGCGCGGATCCTCGGCGAGCTCGCGGTCACCAACTTCGCCGCCGCGCCGACCGTGTACCGCGCACTCAGCAAGGACCCGCGTATCTCGGGATTCTCGCTCCGACGGGCGTCGTCGGCGGGCGAACCCCTGACTCCGGACGTCATCGACTGGGCGCTGCGATCGATCGGCACCGAGGTCCGCGACCACTACGGCCAGACCGAGCACGGCATGTTCATCAACAACCACTGGCACGACGACGTCCACGAGCCGCTGGTCCCGGGCTCGATGGGCAAGCCCATGCCCGGCTTCGCGGCCGGCATCGTCGACGGTCAGATCGCCATCGACGTCCCGGCCAGCCCGCTGATGTGGTTCTCGGGCTACCTCGACGCCCCGGAGAAGACCGCGCAACGCTACTCGGCCGACGGGCGCTGGTACCTCACCGGCGACACCGGACGCGTCGACGACGAGGGCCGGTACTTCTTCACCGCACGCGACGACGACGTGATCATCATGGCCGGGTACCGCATCGGCCCGTTCGACGTCGAGAGCGTCCTTATCACCCACCCGTCGGTGGTCGACGTCGCGGTCGTCGGACGGCCGGACGAACTGCGCGGCGAGGTGCTCGAGGCGTTCGTCGTCGTCGCCGACGGCGTCGAGGGTTCCGAGGCACTCGAAACCGAGTTGCAGCAACTGGTCAAGACGCAGTTCGCCGCGCACGCCTATCCCCGGACGGTTCACTTCGTCGACGCACTCCCGAAGACCCCGAGCGGCAAGATCCAGAGGTTCCTGCTGCGTCAGCGCTGACCGCTCCGGTCAACCTCAACGGTCCGGTCAACCTCAACGGTCCGGTCATGGCTCAGCGGTCCGGGCGCGTCTTCTCGACGAGAGCCCGGACCGAGGCCGGCGGTGCGTCGCCGCTGTGGGTGGTCGGGGCGTCGTACACCGTTCGTACGGGGACGACGCCGGTCCAGTCCGTCGACTCCCCACCAGGTCCGCCGGTCCGGGCCTTGGCGATCCACCGACCGTCGACGATCGGCAAGGTGAGGGCGACGGTCGCCGCCAGCTCCTTGCGGTTCGTCGGCCGGACTTCGGCGACCCGTCCGGGAATGAGCTTGTCGGACAACGCCTCCAGAGACGCCCGGGCATCATGCGCGACGTCGAGGACCCCGCGCACCACGGCCGATCGATAGTTCGCCGAGTGGTCGAAGAGGGTGTCGGCGACGACGAGCCCGTCCAGGACGAACACCGTGAAGGTCACCGGAGCACCCGCGGCCACGTGACGCAGTGCGCCCGCCCCGGTCGATCCGTGCAGCAGGATCGAGTCGCCGTCCCGGGCGAAGAGCATCGGTACCGACCAGGGCTGGCCGTCGACGACGGTACTCAGCGTCCCGACCTTCGCCTCGTCGAGCAGTGCGTTGAGCAACGCACGGTCGGCGGACCGCTCGGGTTTGCGCGTCAGGGACGCGAGCGGCGACGTCGCGTCTGTGTGTTCGCCACCGTTCGAAGTCATGCGCACATGGTCGCCCGCGCCGGCTCCCGGCTCAACAGAATTGCTGACTCGGTGCCGCAAGGGACACGTTTCCTTGAGGACCGAAGCTGTCCTCTATCGGTCATAGCGTGGTCCTCACACCCACCGAGAGGAACCATCATGAGCACCTACACCCCCGCGGAACTCAGCGTCGAGGTCACCGGAGAGAAGAAGGAACTGCTGACCGTGCTGCAGGACCAGCGCAACATGCTGAAGATCACCGCGCGCAACCTCTCCGACGACGACGCGCGCAAGCAGACGACCGTCAGCACGCTCACGATCGGCGCACTCATCAAGCACCTCGCCCACGGCGAACAGAATGCAGCGCGGGTCATCATCGAGCGCGACGAGAACGCGGAGTTCGACATGAGCCAGGCGCTCACCGAGTACGAGATGAGCGACGGTGAGACCCTCGCCGGGTGGCTGGACGCCTACGACCGCGCGGCCGCCGAACTCGACCGGGTGATCGCCGACGCCGCGAGCCTCGACGAGCTGATCCCCCAGCCGACGGCGCCGTGGGCGCCCGAGCGCGAGTGGTCGTCGATCCGGACGATGATGCTCCACCTGCTGCGCGAGACCGCGCACCACAGCGGCCATGCCGACATCATCCGCGAGGCGCTCGACGGCCAGAACACGATGGGCGCCATCTCGGAGGGCCAGGACTGGGCGAAGGACTGGGCCGACGCCGACTGGGCCCAGTAGACGCCGGCCCGAGAGGCACGAGGGGTCGGCCACCCCGGCACCGCCACCTGCGCGACACCGGGAATTCGCAATTGATTTCGCAAACCACCCATCCGGTCGGGAACCTGGCCCGAATGAGTCAGTGAGGCTGCCAGACAGGGCAGCTCACCCACCGTGAAGATTGGATCAACGATGATCAAGCGAGTTCCCCGTGTAGCAGGAGCGGTGACCGGACTGGTCCTCGCCGTCGGCGTGATCGCCGGATGTTCGAGCGATGACTCCGGTTCGTCCAACGAAACCACAAGCGCCGCAACCGGAATGTCGTCGATGAGCGCGTCGGCCGATCCGGCCGCCAACCTCGTCGGACCCGGCTGCGCGGCATACGCCGAGGCGAATCCCTCGGGCCCCGCGTCGGTCACCGGTATGTCCAGTGTCCCCGTCGCCACCGCGGCTGCGACCAACCCCGAGCTGACCACGCTCACCCAGGCGCTGTCCGGCCAGCTCAACCCTGACGTCAACCTCGTCAAGACCCTCAACGAGGGCGAGTACACCGTCTTCGCACCCACCGACGACGCGTTCGCGAAGCTCCCCCCGGAGACCGTCGAGCAGCTCAAGACCGATTCCGATCTGCTGAGCAAGATCCTTACCTACCATGTGGTTTCGGGTCAGGCCACGCCGGATCAGATCGTCGGCGAGCACACCACGCTCGAGGGCCAGAAGGTCACCGTGACCGGTTCGGGCGACAACCTGAAGGTCAACGAGTCCGGAGTCGTGTGCGGTGGAGTCATGACCTCCAACGCGCAGGTCTACCTGATCGACACCGTGCTGATGCCCCCGGCCGGTATGTGAGTCGGCTACACCCCTAGCTGACAACACGTTTCGACTCGATTCCCGGCGACACACCCCGTCGCCGGGAATCGTCATGCTCAAAGCTCCTGTGCGCGTTCAGTTGTGCGAGGAGCCCACAGACACGCCCGCGCGTACACGGGAGTCGTCGAGCGCCGTGACCTGGATCGGCACACCCGTCATGTTCGCCATCCCGGCAAGACGTTCGAGGTCGGCCGGGTCGGAGGAGATGAGCGCGTTGACGTTCACGCCCCCGGTGCCCAGATCGTTGCCCGCGGCGGCATTGGCCTGTGTCCAACCCCCGGAACCGTTGTGGCCCCAGCCATGTGGGATCGCGACGACGCCGGGCTTGATGTCCTCGGTGATCGTGACCGGCAGCGAGATCCGGCCGTGGCGGGACTCCACCGTGGCCAGATCACCCTCGGCCAGTCCACGACTCGTCGCATCGTCCGGATGCATTCGGGCGGCGTGTGAGCGACCGCCGCGGAGCAGCATCGGCGCGTTGTGCTGCCAGCTGTTCTCCGAGCGGATCTCGCGCATCCCGATGAGGCGCAACGGGAATCCCGAGTCGGGTTCGACCTCGAGCCGGTCGATCTCCGCCATCAATTCCGGTGCGGTGAGACGGATACGGCCGTCGAGGAACGTGATGTTCTTCGAAAGTTGACCGGGGGCAAGACCATCCGCGACCACGGCGCCGTGCGGATGCTCCTCGATGAGCCGCCGATAGCTGAGACCGCCCCGCCGCAGTCCGAACCGGTCACCACCCAGACCCAGCCGGATCACCAGATCCGAGACCCGTCGCGGCGTCACCGGTCGCCCGAACCGGCGCGCGAGCGTGTTGGTGGTGTGCAACGACCGGATCAACAGGTTCTGCGATGCCAGCGCTCCGACGAGTTCGTTGATCACCGTCCACTCCTCGCGGGCCTCACCCTGCGGCGGGATCACCGCTTCGGTCGCCTGCTTGAACGGTGTGGTGAACAGGGCCTGGAACGGGAGCAGGAAGTCCTCACGCTCGTACATCGTCGTCGCCGGCAGGATGTAGTCGGCGTGCGCGTTCGTCTCGTTGCGGTAGATGTCCAACGAGACCGTCAGATCGAGTTCGTCCAGCGCGGAACGCAACTCGTCACCGTTGGGCACCGAGAGCACCGGGTTGCCCGCACTGACGAAGAGGGCGCGCAGCTGCCCCTTGCCGGGTGTGGTGATCTCTTTGGCCATCAGTGACGCCGGGGCCGTCCCCAAGACCTGTGGGAGATTCCCCACCCGGCTCCGACGCCCCGCCCAGCGGAAGGTCGAGACCTTCTGCAGCGCAGTAACTCCCAGCTTCTGCCCGGGGATGCCGAGGTCGCCGAACATGGATCCGCCGACGACGTCGAGGTTGCCGGCGACGAGGTTCACCATGTCCAGCAGCGCTGTCGTCAGCGTGCCGGTGCGCCCGAGCGAGGTGCCGACGCGGCCGTACACCGCAGCCCGCTGCGTCGACACCAGCGACCGGGCGATCTCACGAACACGCCCCGGATCGATATCGGTGCGCGCGGCGGTCACCTCGGGTGCATACGCCGCGACCGTCGTCTTGAGTTCGTCGACACCGCGTGCCTGCCGCCGTAACCGGTCTTCGTCGGCCAACCCCTCGTCGAACATCACGTGCAGCAGCGAGAGCAGGAACAGGGCATCCGTGTCGGGGGTGATCGGCTGCCAGTCGAACTCGCGCGCGGTCTCGGTATGGCGCGGATCGACGACGAGCACCGTTCCGCCGCGGGCGGTGATCGCCCGCAGCCCTTCCCGGATTCGTGGCGAGCTCATGACGCTGCCGTGCGACACGATCGGGTTGGCGCCGATGATCATCAGGTAGTCGACCCGGTTGATGTCGGGGATCGGCGCGGTGACCGGATTGCCGTAGAGGAAGTGGCTCGCGACGAATCGGTTGTTCACGTCCTGCGACCCCGCGGAGTACACGTGCGGGGTCCCGAGCAGATTCATGAAGATAGCGGTCCACAGGGTGTGCCCCGTGGAGAACGTCGCGGGGTTGCCGAAGTACCACCCGATCGAGCCGGCGCCATGGGTCCGGTGCACGTCGACCAGGCGGTCGCCGATCTCGGACAGCGCGGTGTCCCAGGAAATCTGCTCGAAGTCGCCTTCCGGCCGCCGGCGCAGCGGGTGCCGCAGGCGGTCGGGGTCGTTGACGATCTCGGTGAACGCGATCCCCTTGGGGCACGCGAAACCCTTCGACAACGGGTGGTCCTTGTCGGGCCGCAACGAGATCAGCCGATCGTCCTCGACGGTGGCGATCATCCCGCACAGCGGCTCGCAGATCCGGCAATAGGTGTGCTTCTCCAACGCCATGACGCGTCCCCTCGACTCGGAAAACCGCGGCACGAACAGTGGGCTGGCCAGCGGTTCGATGTGATTCCGTTCACATCTGATGACAAGTGTTGCATGATGACAGCAACCGAGGCATCCCTCCCGAGGAGGTCCATGTGACCGACAGCGACATCACCGATCCGACGATCGGCACCGATCCGGAGAGCGCCGGCGCGGCACCGGCGGACGACCCGCAGCCGCCCCTGCACGACGTGATCATCATCGGCGCCGGCCTGTCCGGCATCGACTGCGCGTACCGGCTGCGGGAGCAGAATCCCGACGCCGACTACCTGGTTCTCGAGCGGCGTGCGCGGATGGGCGGCACGTGGGATCTGTTCCGCTACCCGGGCGTGCGCTCCGACAGCGACATCTACTCGCTCAGCTACCCGTTCGAGCCCTGGCGCAAGCCCGGCGCGCTCGCCCAGGGCGAGGACATCCGTCATTACATCGAGCACACCGCCCGCAAGTTCGGGATCGACGAGCACATCCGCCACGGCAGGCATGTGGTCACCGCGGACTGGGATTCGACGACCGACACGTGGACGCTCGGCGTCGAGGTCGACGGGGTTGACGGGGTTGACGGGGGTACGGAGACGCGTATGGAGACCCGGCGCGCACGCTTCGTCATCTTCGCCACCGGGTACTACGACTACGACAATCCCTACACCCCGCGCTTCACCGGGGCCGACGACTTCGCGGGCACGATCGTCCACCCGCAACACTGGCCCGAGGATCTGGACTACCGGGGCAAGCGGGTCGTCGTGATCGGCAGCGGGGCGACGGCGGTCAGCCTGATACCCAGCCTGGCCCAGCAGGCCGAGCACGTCACGATGCTGCAGCGATCACCGTCGTACATCTTCTCGTCGAAGCAGAAGCAGTACCTCGCCCCGCTGGTGCAGCGTCTGCTGCCACCGGGCGCCGCGCACAAGGTCATCCGCACCCGCTACGCGACACAGACCGCCGCCATCGTGCACCTCACCCACCGCTTCCCGTCGCTCGGACGCAAGCTGATCCGGAGCAACGTCGTGGCGAATCTGCCCGAGGACTATCCGGTCGACGTCCATTTCAACCCGGCCTACAACCCATGGGACCAGCGCATGTGCATGGTCCCCGACGCCGACCTGTTCGACCACATCACCGGCGGTTCGGTCGAGATGGTCACCGAACACATCGACCGGTTCGACGAGTCGGGTGTCCTGCTGACCTCTGGACGCCACCTCGACGCCGACATCATCGTCACCGCCACCGGTCTGCAGCTGCTCGGTTTCGGCGGTACGCGGCTGCGCGTCGACGGTGCCGAGGTCAAACCGCACGACCGCTTCGTCTTCAAGAGCTATCTGATCGAGGACGTGCCCAACCTGGCCTGGTCGGTGGGCTATACCAACGCGTCGTGGACGCTCCGCGCGGACATGACCGCGCGTGCGGTGGCCGATCTCGTGAAGCACATGCGCGTCAACGGTTACACGCACGCCTACCCGCACCTCGGTTCCGAACCCATGGGCGCGCGACCGCTGTGGGATCTCAAGGCCGGTTATGTCGAACGGTCGCCGGACGCGCTGCCGAAGTCCGGCACCCGAGGCCACTGGCAGGTCCGGCACAACTACTACCGCGACGCCATCGATCACCGCAGGAACAAGGTCGAGGAGTCGATGGTGTTCGGACGGGTCTGACCCGTCGCCGACGTCGTGCGGGCCGGGGCACACGGCGGGCTTCTCGGTACGCCCGTACTATCGCGCGCATGAGTGCTCTGACTTCTTCGTTGCGGCAGGACTCCCACGATCCGGTTCCCGGCCCCAACCGGCCGCGTCTCCGGTTCGCCCTCATGATCGCGGTGGTCATCGGCACGGTGCTCTCGCTCGTCGCCGTCGCGCCGACCGCGCAGGCCGACCGAATCATCAACGGCCACCTGGTCGGCGGGAAGATCGAGGAGGCCTACGCGCAGACGGGCGGCTTCTTCAAGTGGGGTGTGCCGACCGGCCCCGAGCGCGCCGCCGCCAAACGCGGGCGCTACCAGAGTTTCTCGCGCGACACCTCGTTCTACTGGCATCCGGCGGTCGACGGTGGGACTGCACATCAGGTGGGTGGCGCCATCCGTGCCCGCTGGCAGCGAGCCGGGGCAGAACGCGGAGCCCTGGGTTTCCCGACGACCAACGAGTACAAGTCGGGCAGCGGACGCAGCAACGACTTCCAGGGCGGTGTGGTCACCTGGTCCAAGTCCGGCGGTGCGCAGATCGTCTGGGGTCAGATCCTGCTCAAGTGGCAACAGACCGGCGGTGCGGGCGGGTACTTCGGCGTCCCCCTCGGCGGTGAGTACCGGCCGGGCGGCCGGTTCGCCCAGGACTTCCTCAACGGCACCATCTTCTGGCCCTGAACAACGCAACTCCGGGACGAAGACGACAACCGCTTCTGTTCACTAGGATGTCCTAGTACCGTCGGGGGCATGTCCACGGATTCGTCTTCCGCCAACACCATCGACGGCATACTCCGCAGGTCGGCCGCCCGGCACCCCGAGCGCACGGCCCTGATCTTCGAGGACCGGTCGCACACCTACCGCGAGCTCGACGACGCGGTGAACGGGGCCGCCGCAGCATTGCTGGCGAACGGTCTTCGACGCGGCGATCGGGTCGCCGCCTACGGCACCAACTCCGATGCCTACGTGATCGGATTCCTGGCCTGCTGCCGCGCCGGACTCGTGCACGTGCCGATCAACTACGCGCTGCGCGGCGAAGAACTCCGATACCTCGCGGCCCAGTCGGGGGCACGCGCGGTGCTGGTCGATCCGGCACTGGCCGGCACTCTCGACGAGGTGCGCGGCGATCTCGCCGACGTGGAATGGGTCATCCCGTTCCGCGACGCCACCGACTCCCTTCTGGCGTCGTCGACGTCCGACGAGGCGCCCGAGCCCGGTTCCGGGGCCGGGGGCAGCGACCTGGCGCAGCTGCTGTACACCTCGGGCACCACGTCGAAACCGAAAGGCGCCATGATGACTCATCAGGCGCTCATCAGTGAGTACGTCTCGTCGGTCATCGCCCTGGACTTCGCAGCGGACGACAACCCGCTGATCGCCATGCCGCTCTACCACTCGGCGGGCATGCACGTCTTTCTGCTCCCGTACCTGTCGGTGGGCGCGACCGTCCGGCTCATGGCCACCCCGGACATCCCCGAGATCCTGCGCCGGATAGAGGCCGAACGCATCGGCTCACTCTTCCTCGCGCCGACGGTCTGGGTGCCGCTGGCCAACCATCCGGACCTGGACACCCGCGATCTCTCGTCCCTGCGCAAGGCGCAGTACGGCGCGTCGATCATGCCGGTCACCGTCCTGAACCGACTGCGCGAGCGCTTCCCCGAGCTGGGGTTCTACAACTGTTTCGGCCAATCCGAGATCGGCCCGCTGGCAACGGTTCTCCGGCCGGAGGAGCACGGGGACCGGGCGTCGTCGTGCGGACGGCCGGTGTTCTTCGTCGAGACACGGGTGGTCGACGCCGACGGCCACGACGTCGAACCCGGCGTCCCCGGCGAGATCCTCTACCGATCGCCGCAACTGTGCCGCGGCTACTGGGAGAACCCAGCGGCGACGGACGAGGCGTTCCGGGACGGATGGTTCCACTCCGGAGATCTGGTGACCCGCGACGCCGAGGGCTTCATCACGGTGGTCGACCGGATCAAGGACGTCATCAACACCGGCGGCATCCTCGTGGCCTCACGCGAGGTGGAGGACGCCCTCTACACACATGCGGCGGTGTCGGAGGTGGCCGTCATCGGGGAACCGGACGACAAGTGGATCGAGGCGATCACCGCGGTCGTGGTCCTGCGGGACGGCGAATCGGTGACCGAGGACGCGCTGATCGAGCACGTCAGGGCGCAGATCGCGCCGTTCAAGGTCCCCAAGCGGGTGCGCTTCGTCGACGAGCTGCCCCGCAATCAGAGCGGCAAACTTCTCAAACGCGAACTCCGCACACAGTGACTCCGCGGTGACGCCCGGCGCCCGCACCGGATCCGTTCCCGCTTCTCGAACAGCCGTGCGTCATCACGGGATTCGGAAGCGGTCGGACGGTCGGGATCGGTTCGCAGTACGGTGACACGCGTGACTCGATGGCACCGCAGGGCTCTGACACTCATCGCGTGCGCGGCGGTCGCGATCGGGGGTTCGGGGGCCCTCGCCGCCGGATCCGCGACCGCCTCACCGCCGACCGGAGACGTCGGCTCGGTCGTCGCCTCACGGGACCTCGCACCCCAGTTCCGGGTGCCCGGATCGGCCCGCGCGACGGTGCTGACCTACGTCACCACCAACACGTTCGGACAGAAGGCCCTCAGCACCGGGACGGTGTTCATCCCGCAGGGAACGGCTCCGCGCGGCGGCTGGCCGGTCATCTCGTGGGCCCACGGGACGTCGGGGCTCGGGGACGACTGCGCACCGTCGGTGAGGGGTCCGGGTCTGCCCGAACGCGACCTGCCCTACCTCGCGAGATGGATGCAGCAGGGCTACGCGATCGTGGCGAGCGACTACGCCGGGCTGGGCACCCCGGGCCTGCACGCCTACCTCGACGGACGGACCACCGCCCACAACGTCGTCGACATGGTGCGCGCCGGGCGCGAGTACACGTCGACCCTGCCGGTCGGCCAGCGCCTGTCGCGATCCTGGGCGGTCGTCGGCCAGTCCCAGGGCGGTGGCGCCGCCATCTACACCGCGCGCCACGCGACGGCCTTCGGCGGCGCCGACCTCGACTATCGCGGAGCGGTGGGCACCGGCACACCGGCCTACATCGAACGCCTCGTGCAGGTCGCCGGACCCGGGGTGCCACCGATCGCGATCTCGCCCGCGCTCACCGCGTACGTCAGCTACATCGCCGCGAGTCTGCGGTACGCGCACCCGGAGCTGGGCATCGACCGCCTCCTCACACCCACCGGCCGCAAGTACCTGGCCCTCGCCGAGACGCAGTGCGTGGGTGAATTCGAGGACCAGCTGCGGGGCGTGTCGCTCGGGGACTTCTTCAGCGCTCCGCTCATCGGCCTGCCGGGATTCGCGTCGACGCTCGCGAGCTACATGGGCATGCCCGAGCGGGGCTTCGACAAGCCGTTCTTCATGGGACACGGCCTGTTCGACACCGACGTGCCCTACCCGACGACGGCCGCCTACGTCGCCGCGCTCACGGCCAATCGAGCGCCGGTGACGTTCCGGACATATCCGAGCGACCACAGTGGAACGCTGATCCGATCGCAGGCCGACACCATCCCTTTCCTCGGCCGTCTCTTCGGACGCTGATCCGAGATCCTGTCATCGAATTTCCGAAACAGGTTGCTGCATAGTCTCTCCGGCCGTGACACGCAACGAAACGGGCACAACTGGACACACCTCGCTGGCCGCGAGATGTGACCCCGTGGCAGGATGGTCACACCGGTGAAGCAGTTGCCGTCATGTCTTTGTCGGACGGATCGCCTCAGGCGAGCCCGTCCCCAGGAGAGAGGGCCGCCACCGATGCAGGCAGACAATCCTGAGGCTGTGATCGTCGACGACAGCGGTGTCAGCGCCGGACGCGCGCTGATGTCGGTGGTCTCGGTCGCGCACGAGGAACTGGTGATCCTCACGGTGGAGGGCAGCATCGACGTCCTCACCGCCCCGCAGCTCTCCGAAGCCGTGTCACAGGCGCTCAGTGGACGCCCCCGCGGTCTCATCATCGACCTGACCTCCACCGAGTTCCTGGCCTCGGCCGGCATGGCGGCATTGGTCGCGGCACACGAGGCGATCGCGCCGAACGGACTGTTCGGGGTCGTCGCCGCGGGCCCGGCGACCACCCGACCGCTGACCATCATGGGGCTCGACCAGACCATGATCCTGTACCCGACGCTCACCGCAGCGGTGACGGCCATGACCTGCCCTGAGGGAATGGTCGACCGCCCGGCCGGATGACCCCATGGCGTTGATCTCATCGGCACACCGACCCGGACCCGGGGACCCCGACGGCGGCCTCGAGCTGTCCGTCGCCGCGACTCCAGAGTCCGCCTACCGGTTTCGCCTGCGTTTCTCCGAGTGGCTCGACGCCACAATCAGCGTCGACGCCGAGCGGCGCAGCGACATCATCCTCGCGGTCTACGAAGCCGTCGCCAATGCCGCCGAACATGCGTACGCCTCCCAGGAAGCGCCGGGCTCCATCGGGGTCCGCGCCCGGGTGACGCCCGCAGGCGAGTTGGAGGCCGCGGTCACCGACACCGGCACCTGGAAGCCGGGACACTCCGATCAGTTCCGCGGGCGCGGCCTGGCGCTGCTCACCGCTCTCAGTGACGACTCCGAGGTCACGACCGGGCCATCCGGTACCGCAGTGACCCTCCGCTGGCACCTGGTCCGCGACGGCGCGCGGGTCTGATCGCGGGCCTCGGCGCGTTCGTCGGTTCGGGGAATCCCGGCCGGCAAACCCCGCCTGAGTCTGCCGGTCGGCGACCATCGGGGTACGGTTCGGGCAGGGATTCGGGCGCGAGTCTGATCAACCGACCAAGTCTGTCGGCGAAGTCGCCTAACCTGAACCCGAAGGCAGGTTCGGGGCCGGCCATCGCATAGCTCTTGTCGAGCCGTTCTCCGATCTGACACCGCAGACATGCGCACGCAGGTCAGCGCGAAGAAGGGAGTCGACATGACCGACTTCACCGTGGACTCGAACATCGACGATGCCTGGCGTACGTTCGCCCTGCACGTCGGCGACCGCCTGTCTCACCTCGACACCGGGGCCACACTCACCATCCAGCAGGATCCCACGATCCCGGAGGGCCCCCACGGCACGCTCCGGTTCTCGGTCACCGGATCGCGTCGGCTGCGCTGCACCATCGACGACGCCGACCTGCACCCCACCCCCGAACACTTCGCCGAGCATGTCGAGATGCTGGCCGCACTCGGTTGGCGTCGCCTGCGCAACAACACCCACATCTTCGAGGTCGGCAGGCGCCGCGTCGACCAGCTGGCCCATGTGACCGTGCAGACGCTCCGACAGGTGTGGGAGGTCGTCCACCCGGCGTTCCTCGACCACAGCCCGGCGGCCCGGCCCGAGCCGCAGATCGAGGTGGCCGTCCAGCCCTTCGACGCCGATCACCTGCGCGCCCTGCTCGTCGGGTCACTCGAGGACCTGACGGGGTGCCGGATCCAGACCGACGCCGACGGCGACATCGCCCTCCCGACCAAACCGGTCTCCTCGTGGCTCAGCCCGCGTTCGGATGCGCCACGACTCGAGTTCTTCGCGCGTCTCGCAGGCGACATCACCGACCGCCGCCGCGCCGCCGACGTGGTCGCCGCGCAGCCGACGATGGGCTCCGCGGTCCGCGTGCACCTGCTCGAGAACGAGGTGTTCGCGACCCTGACCGTCGAATGCGCCGTCTACCATCCCCACAACCTGAGCTCGGCGCTCGCCGAGTGGTTCAGCTTCCTGGCCGACTGCGCGCCCAGCGTGATCTCGAAGGTCACCGAGGGTGCCCCCGTGTCGGTCACGAACAGCGGCCGGTTGCCCGACGCGTTGCAGACACTGCTGGAGCTCGACCCGGACGGTCGGTCGCTCAGTGCGCGGGAGGTCGCGAAGATCTGCGGGCACAACCAGACCGACATCCTCTCCTACATCCACACCAGCGAGGAGCAGTACCTCACCTGGCGCCGCTCGGCCGTCGACGCGGCCGCCGCGTCGGACTCGGTGGAGGCCGACGCGTGCCGGCACGAAGCCGACGCATGGCAGGCCACGACGCACAATCTCCGCGCCGCGCTGCGGGTCGTCGTGTTGTCCGATGACGACACCGCCGACCGTCGTCCGTCGGCCAAGTGAGCTCATCTCGCCGATGATCGGCGCGTCACACACGTCGTCCGTGCGGGTGATTCTCCGCCGCCCTGACTCGCCACGCGCCACGCGCGGGACACCGCGGTAGATCCCGTCCCGGGTGTCATCGCGGCGTCGTAGTATTCGGATCCCGGTCCGCACACGTCCCGCGCTCACGCAACACCCAGTAGGAGACTGCATGTCCCCCGATTTCGATGCCGTCCTCGAGGCGGCCTGGCGGGACTTCGCCGACACCCTCTCCACCCGCGTGCCCCAGCTCGTCCCGGGACAGACGCTCGCCGTCGTCGAGGCGGCCGCGGGCGGTTGGCGGCGTCGGATGACCTTCGCCGTCGTCGAGCAGCCCGGCGAATCGGCCCGGCTGCGGTGCACCATCTCCGCGGGAGACCTGACCTGGACCGACAAGGACCGGTGGATGCGCCAGGCGACCTACATCGTCGACCGCGGGTGGTGTCGTCTCGAAGGACGCAGCGCGTTCTGTTACGAGGTCGACCCGGCGCGCTTCGCCGACCTTTCCGCCGCCGCGGTGCGCGCACTCCGCGAGGTCTGGGGCGTGATCCATCCGTCCTTCGTCAGCATCAGCGACCCGTCCTTCGCCCGGCACCACTCGACGACACCCACGACCGATCTCGACGCCGGCGACGTCTCCGATGCCGGACGGGGCCACGTCGACGCCGAGACCATCCGCTTCGCCTCCCTCACCCGGCCCGTCGACGCGCCGGCCGAGGGCGGGGTGGTGCCGCAGTCGCAGGACCATCTGGTCGAACTGGTCCGGGCCGCCATGGCGGCGACCGGCCGGCCCGTGGTGGTCAGCCCGCGCAAGTCCATCTTCTTGCGGGCGACGCACACCTCGCTGTTGCGACCGGCGCGCGATGGCCGCGCGCTGGAGCTCGTGACGATCCTCAGCTCCAAGGTGCCCGCCCCCTCGGTGGTGGGCTCGATCGTGACGGAGTTCTCCCCGCGGTGGCCCGAGATCGCTGTGGTCGTGCGCAACGGACTCGTCTACGCGCAGCGCCGCATCGACGTCGCCGTGTTCAGCCCCGCCAACCTCGTCGCCGCCCTCCGACGCTGGGACGAATTCACCCAGGGCGCCCGACGCGACATGGTCCGACGCCTCGAGGCCGACGAGAACCACAAGCTGCCACGCCGACTCCGCGGTGATCGCCTCCCCAGCGCGCTGCAGGTCCTCCTGCGGGTGGCCCACCGCGAGGACTCCAACCTCCGGCCGGGCAGCGCTCTCATCGCCTGCCGCAACGACCCCGAGAGGGTGCACGAGTTCTTCGACATCTGCGCGGCGGAGATGCGGGACTGGATGGACAGTCTCGCCCTGGCCCGCCGGGCGGAGCTGGGCGACGAGGAGATCGCCCTCTGCGAAGCCGAGCACCGCGCCTACGCGCGGCTCGCCCGGATACTCCTGAACGCGATGGAACTGGCGGGCGGATCGCCGGAACGGTCCATCGAGAGTTGAGTCCGGGCGGTTCAGCCCGCCGAACCATAGGACAGGTGCACGACCCCGTTGTCGAAGACATCCGAATCGACCAGCGTGAGCGGGATGTCCGCGAGCCCGTCGAAGAGCCGCGCGCCGGACCCCAGGACCACCGGGTAGACCAGCAGATGGAGCTCGTCGATCAGTTTGTCGCGCAACAGCGCCCGCACGAGCGTTCCGCTGCCGCTGATGTAGAGGTCGCGGTCCTGCTTGAGCTCCCGGATGCGGTCGGCGTCGTAGGGTCCCAGGACCTCGGAGTTCTGCCAACCCTCGGCGGACTCGAGAGTCGACGACACGACGTACTTGGTGGTGTCGTTGAAGAAGGGCGCGCCCGGGTCGTCGGCGGCGGTCCGGGTGGACCACGCCGGCGCGAACATCTCGAATGTGTTGCGCCCGAGGAGAATCCCGGTGCAGCTGCTCATGAACGAGTTCAGCACCTCACCCATGCCGTCGGCGAATCCATACGGCATCGTGAAGCTCGGGTCCTCGTAGCTTCCGTCGAGGGTGATGAATTCGTGGACGTGGATCTTTCCCATGGCGTTTCCTCGTTCGTCTCGATGAGTGAGTGTCACGATGTCAGACCGGGCCACCGCCGGAAAGTCATCGGCGGTCGTGGCCCCGCCGGCTGAGCCCCCTCCCGCCGGCTGAGCCTGTCGAAGCCCCCGCTTGTCTGGTAACTCTGGATCGACACACCAGCCGAACAGAGGAGTTCCATGGACGTCGCAGGCAAGGTGGCCATCGTCACGGGCGGAGGCGGCGGCATCGGCGGGGCGATCGCCCACGCTCTGGTTGACGCGGGCGCGAAGGTCGTGGTCACCGACCTCGACGAGGCCACCGCACACCATGTGGCCGCCGCGCTCGGCGACTCCGCGGCGGCGATCGGCGGCGACGCGTCGAGCGACGATCACATCGATGCGGCGGTTCGGTTGGCGGAGAGCAGCTTCGGACCCGTCGATCTGTACTTCGCGAATGCCGGCGTGGGCGTCGGCGGCGGTGTCGACACCGAGGAGAGCGTCTGGGACCTCACACTCGACATCAACCTCCGAGCCCACATCCGAGCGGCGCGACGGCTGGTACCGGAGTGGGTGGAGCGCGGCAGCGGGTACTTTGTCTCCACGGCGTCGGCGGCGGGTCTGCTCACCCAGATCGGCAATGCGCCCTATTCGGTGACCAAGCATGCGGCGGTCGGTTTCGCGGAGTGGCTCAACATCACCCACGGCGACGACGGCATCCGGGTGAGTTGCCTGTGCCCGATGGGCGTCGACACCAAACTGCTCCGGTCCGACGACGACTCCGTCACCGAGGACCAGAAGCTGATGCGACGCGCCGTCGAGACCGCAGGCGCCGTGCTCACCCCCGGCGCGGTGGCTGCCATCGTCCTGGAAGCCGTTGCCGACGAACGATTCTTGATCCTGCCGCACCCCGAGGTCCTCGAGATGTATCGGCACAAGGGGGCCGATTACGACCGCTGGCTGCGCGGGATGCGGCGCTATCAGACCGCGCTCCGCGGGCAGTGATCGCCGGCTACTCGAAGTAGCGTCGAGGGACGTCGACCAGCATCGTCGTGATGTCGGCGTCGCTGACGCCGCGTTCGCGCAGCGCCGGGAGCACCTCCTCGCTGATGTGTCGGTAGTTCCACTTCGGCAGCGCCTGCTTCTTCGCCTCGTGGTCGAACCAGTCGATGAAGCATGCGGCGTCGTGTGCCAGCGCCATGCGGTCGGCGTACCCGCGCTTGCAGAGCTCGACGACGATGTCGACGCGCTGGTCGAAGGGCAGCAGCAGGTCGAGGCCGAAGCGGTCCATGCCGAGGATGGACCCCGCATCGGCGAGCTTCATCAGGTAGTCGATGTCCACGCTGTCACCGGAGTGGCCGATCACCACCTTGGTGAGGTCGGCTCCCTCTTCGGCCAGCACACGCTGCGCCACCAGGCCCGACTGACTGTGCGGATCGGTGTGCACCGTGATCGGCGCGCCGGTCTGCGCACTCGTCTGCCCCACGGCGCGCATCACCCGTTCGACGCCGGGCGTCAGACCCTGGGATTCGATGGCGCACTTGAGGAATGCCGCCCGGACACCGGTGTCGGCGATGCCTTCGGTGAGGTCCTTCGTGAAGAGGGTGACCAGCGGCTCCGGGACGTCGAACAACATGCCGGGTCCGGCGTAGTGGAATTGGAACGGGATGTCGTTGTAGGTGTACAGGCCGGTCGCGACGACGATGTTGAGGTCGATCTGCTCGGCGATGCGCTGGATGCGGGGGATGTAGCGACCGAGGCCGAGCACGGTCGGGTCGAAGATCGTGTCGATGCCCAGTTCCTTGAGCTCCGTCAGGTCGCGGACCGCCTCGGCGACCTTGGCGTCCTCGTCCCAGTCGTCCTGATAGTTCTGGCGGAACTCCTCCCCGACGATGAAGACGTGCTCATGTACCAGCACGTGTCCGAGGTCGGCCGAGTCGACGGGGCCGGTCGCGGTGTGAACGGTGGCCATGGAACCCTCCTCACCGGGAGGCCGCGTCGCCTCCCGCTGCGCCGAACCCTAATCGACCGGCGCCGGCCGGGACCGTGTTTCGGCGGTCGCGACATGCACCGCTCCGCATACGTGTCAGGCGGCGGTGCGAGTGGAGGTGGCCTTCTCCATCCCCCAGTACGAGGTGCCCGCGACGATCGCCCCGGCGAGCCACGACAGGTCGACGCCGCCCAGCGCGACCGCGACCGGGCCCTGCAGCGCGGGCAGCATGCCGTACATGAACAGCCAGGTTGCGACGACACCCAGCGCGAGGGCGATGAGAGCCGTCGGGCGCACCATGGGCAATACGCTGTCGGCCGGCTTCGCGAAGAGGCTCTCGGCGTCGATCTGTCGTCGGGCGATGAGGAACCAGTGCACCAGAACGACTGTGCCCCACGGGCTCAACCAGCCGACGATCGAGACGAGCCAGCTGTCGATGGTCGTGGCGAAGTCGCTGTTGAGCACGAAGTAGACGACGATCGCCATCGCGACGACGCCGATGATCACGTTCAGCACCCGACGGTCCACGCGGATGTCGAGCGCCTGTGTGGAGACCGTGCACGTGTAGATGTTGAGGATGTTGGTGGCGAGCGGACCATGGACCACGAGCAGCAGCACGGGCAGTGCCAGTGCACCGTAGGCGTCGACGATGATCTCGCCCGGGTCCGCGGAGTCACTGAGGGTAGCCAGCGAGGCGCCGAGGACGCCGAGCCACACGACGGGGATGAACTGACCGAGCGCGCTGGCCAGGAACAGCTTGCGGGACGGCACATCTCGCGACACGAACCGGGAGTAGTCGCCCGCATATCCGAGCCAGGTGAGTCCCCAGCCGATGCCGATGGCGGTCATCACCGCGGTGATCGCACCGATGTGGGCCGAGCCCGTCAGTTCCGGGGCCGTGGACCGTCCCCAGTCGACATCGAGGCCGACCCAGGCGACGACGGTCATCACGAACAGGATGGCCACCGTGGGAGGCACGGTCCAGCGCTCGAATGCCGAGATGGCACGGTATCCGAACCAGGCGATCGTCACCTGCATGACCATGATGACGGCGGCCACCACGATCCGCGCGGCGTTGTTGTCCAGGTCGGGGTCGACGAGGCCGAGCTCACCCAGCAGGGCCATCACCAGGTCGAGGACGATCCAGGTGTTGACCGCACACCAGCCCATGCAGACGAGCGCCTGCACAGCGGCCGGCACGTAAGCGCCGCGACGCCCGAAGACCGCACGTGAGAGGACCATGCCGGTCACCCCGGTGCGCTGCCCGATGACGACGAAGATGCCGAAGATCGTCATGCCGATGACGTTTCCGGCCACGAGGACGGCCACCGTCTCCCACAGCCCGAGGCCCATCGTGACGCCGAGTGCGCCCAGCACCCAGTTGATCGGCGCGATGTTGGCCCCGGCCCAGATCCAGAACTGGCCGCGTACATCGTGGGTCTTCGCGGATTCGGGGATGAGTTCGAGTTCGGCCTCGGCCTGCAGAACCGAATGGTCGGGGCCGGGGGCCGGCGAAGGTGCGGCATCGGTTGCGGTCATGGAGTCCGTCCAGAGTGGTCGGCCCGATGGATTCGGGCGCGATGGTCATATCGCGCGACGATGCGCTGTGCGTACATCTTCATCTGCTCTGGGCCGCTGAGGACACTGACAGATTGTTCGTTCACTACCGGATCGTCAAGGACAGTCTGTCTCATCCCATCGGCAGGGAGGCCCGATCCTGTGACCGACAGACTTCAACTCGACCGGCAGACCTCGATCGAAGTCCATCGGTCGAGTTGAGGTCTGCCAGTCGCAGCCAGATCACTGCCGACGGTCCTGTGACGGCGGCACACCGTAGCGTTTGCGGTAGGCCGCCGCAAACCGACTCGCACTCGAAAACCCCCATCGCGCAGCCACTTCCGTCACGGTGCCGGCGTTGTCCGGGGAGGTGAGCTCGGTGTGCGCACGGTCGAGGCGGATGTCCTGCAGCGTTCGGGTGGGGCTCGAGCCGACGTGTTCGGCGAATCCCTCCTGCAGACGACGCAGGCTCGTCCCGCCGAGTTCGGCCATGTCCGCCAGACGCCAGTCCCTGCCGGGATCGTCGTGCAACGCGTCGAGCACCCGCTTGACCGTCCGCGGCCGGAGCCCCGTACCTGCGTCCGCAGGCGACACCGCGAGGAGGAAGGCACTGCTGATCGCACTCGCGAGTTGGGGTCCGACAAGTGGATTGGACAACAGATCCGCTGGTTCACGGATCTGGGCCGACAGCGCGCGCACGAGGGAGAACCACGCCTGTTGATCGGGTCCGGAGAGATCGATCTGATCCGGCAGCATCAACTGCGACCGCAACGCCGTCGCCCGTACCCGGTCGGCCTCACGCTCCAGGTACTCGGCGTCGAACTTGACCCCGACGACGTCGCAGTCGGCTGACCACCTGGTGATGACCGAAGGACGACCGGCGGTGAACACCGTCGCCTTGCCCTGTTCGGATGTCGTGCGCACCGAACCCGCACGCGAATCCAGTACTCCCCGGATCGGGATGTTGACCTCATACGCACCCGGATAGTCACACGCGATGGACACGTCTGTCCCCCAGTTGAGCCGCCCGATGGTGACCGGACCCAGTTCGACCGTCTGCAGCATCAGTTCCAGCCGGTCGGGTGCGGACAGGGCGGTCAATTCGTGCGGGAAGTACACCTCTTCGACGGCCCGATGCGCCGTCTCCCAGTCCTTCGTGTGGGTACCACTCCGCGTGGGCATCGTTCTTCCTCGTGCTCCGATCCAGATCCGCCGGGTGTGCCGGTCCCCCGATTCAACCTGGTGATCCACCGCACTCGCCAGTGTTGTCGAGATCGAGCTCACATCGATCGCGGAATCCGTGCCGACATCGCGCTTCGCGTATCGCCCCGGGACGAGCCGATCCCTAATGTCGCCACACACCACACCGGTGCAGCCCGCCCGGTCCCCGGAACCCCGATCGCGACACCACGAGGAGACGACGATGACCAGCACCATCTCTTGGATCGACGACATCACCATGACCGAGCTCGAACGTAACCCGTATCCCGTCTACGAACGGCTGCGGGCCGAGGCGCCCCTGGCCTATGTGCCGGTCCTCGGTTCGTACGTGGCCACCACTGCCGACATCTGCCGGTCGATCGCCACCAGCCCCGACTTCGAAGCGGTGATCACCAAAGCCGGTGGACGTACTTTCGGTCATCCCGCGGTCATCGGCGTCAACGGACCGATCCACGAGGACCTTCGCTCGATGGTCGACCCGGCACTGCAACCACAAGAGGTCGACCGCTGGATCGACGACCTGGTCCGTCCCATCGCCCGCAGGTACCTGACCGACTTCGAGGACATGGGGAAGGCCGAACTGGTCGCGCAGTACTGCGAACCGGTCAGCGTCCGTGCTCTCGGTGACCTGCTCGGACTGCAGTCGGTGAGCTCGGACAAGCTGCGCGAGTGGTTCCACAAACTGTCGAACTCCTTCACCAACGCGGGTGTCGACGAGAACGGCGAGTTCACCAACCCCGGCGGCTTCGCCGAGGCCGACGCGGCGAAACTCGAGATCCAATCCATCGTCAATCCGCTCATCGACAACTGGATCGTGAATCCCGACGACAGCGCGATCTCACACTGGCTGCACGACGGCATGCCCGACGGGCAGACCCGCGACCGCGACTACATCTACCCGACGCTGTACGTCTATCTGCTCGGCGCGATGCAAGAGCCCGGTCACGCCATGGCGTCGACCCTCGTCGGTCTGTTCACCCGCCCCGACCAGTTCGAGCAGGTTGTCGACGAGCCGGGTCTGATCCCGCGCGCCATCTCCGAGGGGATGCGGTGGACCTCGCCCATCTGGTCGGCGACGGCTCGCATCAGCACCAAGGACGTGGAGGTCGCCGGCGTCGAGTTGCCGGAGGGTTCGGTGGTGCTGATGTCATACGGTTCGGCCAACCACGACGACTCCGTCTACGAGGCCCCGTCCGAGTACGACATCACCCGGCCACCGCTTCCCCACCTCGCCTTCGGCGCCGGCAATCACGCGTGCGCGGGCATCTACTTCGCCAACCACGTCTGCCGGATCGCGCTCGAGGAACTTTTCGAATCGATTCCGAACCTCGAACGCGACAACGCCGGCGACGTCGAGTTCTGGGGCTGGGGATTCCGTGGTCCGACCTCGCTGCACACGGTGTGGGAGGTGTGACGATGCCGGACTCACCCACTGTCACCGTCCAGGCCGGCCGATCCTCCGTGCGGTGCGGGACCGGACAGAAGATGCTCGACGCCTTCCTGCGGAACGGGGTCTGGATCCCCAACTCCTGCAACCAGGGAACATGTGGCACCTGCAAGGTGCGCGTCCTCGGAGGGACGGTGGTCTCCCCGCCGGTCGACGACTCCATATTGTCCACCGCCGAGCAGGACCAGGGCTATGTGCTGTCATGCCAGTCGATCCCGACCTCGGACGTCGTCGTCGAACCACCCGTGCAGGACGCGGGCACACCTCACCACGTCCTGCGGGACCTCGCCGGGACGGTGAGCAGCATGACGAGCATCGCCGACGACACCGTCGCGGTCACGGTGCTGCTCGACGAACCGCTCGAGTTCACGGCAGGCCAGTACGTCGAATTGTCCATACCGGGCACGGGCCAGACGCGCCCCTACTCGATGGCCAACCCACCCAGTCGATCCGACGAACTCGAGTTCCACATCCGACGCCAGCCCGGCGGCCTGGCCACCGACGGGTGGATCTTCTCCTCACTGAGCGTCGGAGCACCGGTCGCGATGACCGGTCCGTGGGGCGACTTCTGTTATGAGCCGGACGATCTCGGCATCGGCCTGGTGTTGCTCGCCGGCGGCACCGGTCTCGCCCCGCTCAAGTCGATCGCCAGGACCGCGCTCGACCTCGACCCCACGCGAGAGATCCACGTCTATCACGGCGTGCGCACGCAGGCCGAGCTCTACGACGTCGACTTCTGGCGCGCATTGTCCGACGAGCACCCCAACCTCCGGTACACGCCGTGCCTGAGCCGCGAACCGTGGTCCGGCCGCACCGGGTATGTCGGCGACGCGCTGACCGAGGACTTCGACTCCTGCCGGAATCACGCGGCCTACCTGTGCGGTCCGCCCGCGATGGTGGAAGCGGGAGTCAAGGCGCTCAAACGCAGGCGGATGCCTCCGCGCCGGATCAGGCGGGAGAAGTACACCCCCGCAATCTCGTTGGTGACCATCTGACCCGACGCTCAGGCGACGTCCTCGATGTCGGCTGCCGAGGCACCGGTGATGATGTCGAGGACGCGCGGATACTCGGCTGCGTCGGAGGACACCACCGATCCGTGGCTGCCGCCCTTGATCAGCACGGCCTCGGCCTCACCCCCCTGTTCGACGACGGCGTCGACGTAGCGCTGCGAATTGACCGGCGACACCATCCGATCGGCCGTCCCGTGCACGGCGACGACGGGTGTGTCCGGATCGATGTTCTGGATCGGATCGACCATCGTGTAGCGCTGCGGGATCTGCCGCGGCGTCCCGCCGAGCGCCGTCACGATGCGGTCGTCACCGTGGGTTGCCGCGTAGACCATGTCGAGAGGTCCGGCGAGGGACACGACCCGGGTGGGACGGAAGACCGGTCGTGCACCGACCTCGTCGTCGTCCAGTTTGTGCCGGGTACCACCCCAGACCGCGAGTTGCGCTCCGGCGCTGTGTCCGACGACGAGCTCGTCATCGGTGTCGATCTGCGGGAACTCCCGATCGACGACGGCCACGTGATCGAGCGCGGAGGCCACGTCGCGGAACGTCGTCGGCCAGCCGCCGCCCGAGCCGACTCGCCGGTACTCGATGTTGTAGACGGCCATGCCCCGGCCCGCGAGATCTTGCGCGAGCGGTTCGAAGATGTCCGCGCCCAGCGCACTCTGCCAAGCACCACCGTGGATCAGGACCACCAGCGGGATCGAATCGACACGCTGCTCCCCCGCCGGGAGATACAGCTCCGCCCAGTTCTGTTCGGAGTCACCACCATCGGGCGTCGGATAGTCGAAGCGATGCACGGTCACCTCGTCGAGGTACTCCGCGGTCGACGCCGCGCTGCTCGACGTGGCGGCCGGCGCGTCCGAACCGGTATCGGCGCAGGCGGTCACCCCCGCCACCAACACGCCGAGAAGTGCGACCATCCGCCGCCGTCGGACGACGCTCCGCACCCCGGGCGACCTCACCGAACGCTCAGCGGCACCGGCGTGATCGACGGACCGCTGCGCACCGTCGCGAGGATCGGGCCCCACCCGGTCCAGAGGTTCACCGGCACGGCGACCGTCGCGTCGGCGGGCAGCGTGATCACCGACGGGCTGACCGCGGTCCGATCGGTGAAGGTGTCACTGCGCTCGACCGAGAGGCGCAACCGCTGGGCCCGACCCTCGGACCGGACACTCACGCCGGTCGTCGTGGTTCCTACGGCCACAGCCGATCCCGGACCGATCGCCAGCTGCGTCGTCTCGGTCGACAACGACCGGAGCGAGTTCTCGGTCGCCACCGCGAATTCGGCGGTCGACGGTGCCGACGAGCTCACGCGCAGTCCGTGACGGACCGGATCGACGTCGATCGCGGCCACCGCGCCCGCGGGCACCTCGAGGTCGCCCAGCGCCACCGCTCCGCCCGCGCTCAGTACGGTCGCATTGATGTCCGCGGTCCGGCCGGCTTCGACACCGTCGACGACGAGTCGGAAGGTGCGCCCGGCGGGCACCGTGATCGTCGCGGAGTTGTCGTTGTTGAAATGGACCTTCTTGTCTACACCCGCAATGGCGCGTCCGGACAGGTCGGTCACGCGCACGTCCCAGTCCACGTCGCCGACACCGCGTGCGCCACCGTTGGTGTCCGACACCATGACCACCGTCTCGTCGTTGCGCAGGTCCGGATCCTGGTGTCGGGCCAGGATCGGCGCCAGCGGGACGAGCATCATCCTGTTCTTCGGCGAGCCCTGGAAGAGCAGGGTCGGCTCGGTGGGATTGGTGGCCGTCGAGTAGTACCAGCTGTTGGCGGCCGGATCGGCCACGATCATCTTCTCGACGCCTGGGAAGTTGTTGTCGTACACGACGATGCCGCGCTTGCCCTGGCCCAGGTCGCGGATGGCGATCGGGTTGATTGCGTGTCCGGCGGACTGCTCCTCGTCGGTGTAGATCGCGAGCACGTAGTTGTCGTTGCGTGCCCAGGCGGACCGCAGTTGCGACAGTGCCTGCGCGACCGTGACCTCCGATTGCACGAGGTCGGTCGGTGGGAAGCCCTGCGTGATGAACATGCGGGCGATGAGTTCGTCGAGCGGCGCCGAGGGTCGGATCCCGTAGACGGGCTGCCAGGGCAACGCGAGCGGGAACGGGCTGAGACGTTTGGTCGAATACAAGCCGGCGAGCGCCGCCATGCCGAAACAGTGCCCACCGGTCATCGAGTCGTTGAACTCGTCCTGCAGGAGTTCGGCAACGGTCGTCGGCGAACACACGCCGAGCACGACGCGTGCGCAGACCTCGTCTCCGAAGACGGCGCGCATCCCGTCGATCGACAGACCTCGCGTGTGCTCGGGGGTGTTCGGTCCCCAGTTCTCGAAGGAGAAGCCGTCCCGCTTGACCTGGAAGTCGGATCGAGCGACCACCTTGCCGGACTGCGGGTTCACCACGGGCGCGGCGTCGGAGGTACCCGCTGCGACGAACGAGAAGGTCGTCGCCAGGGTCAGTACGAGAACGGCCGCCGAAAGACGGATCGACCGACGAAAGCGGCCCTTACCTTTGCGCATTGCTGAACATTAGCGGGCCAAACGGACATCCTGAACAAATCCTGAGAAAAGATCGGTCGCATTTCTGGTGTTGTCCCAGAATTGAGGACGAATCACGCCAGAGTGCGCATGTACTTCATCACGACGTTCCAGTCCTCATAGCTCGGCTGCGTGAAGAAGATGTGCTCGCCCTTGAACTCCTTGACGCCGTGCACTTCCCGGTCGTCGATGATGAAATCGCCGCGGTTGAGGTTCTTGTGGTGGGAGAGGATCAGGCGTTTGTACGCGGGCGAGTCCTCGTCACCGCCGATGTATTTCTTCACCCAGAGGAGCTTGTCGGTCCACGCACTCGGGTTCTCCCACGGCGCCGTGGACAGTATGTAGGTGTCGAAGAGTTCGGCGAGTTCACGGAAGGCCGCTAGCGCACCGGGCAGCGGATCCATCAGGGCGAAGATGCCCGGCACATGGTCGAGGTGGTCCTGATATTCGTCCCGGATCTCTGGACTCAGGCGGTCGACCCCGGACTGAAAGTCGACCAAGGTGTTGTCCATGTCGACGTAGAGGACCTTCTTCTTCGGTGCCGGACGTTCCGTGACCGAGCCGGTCTCGATGGTCGTGGTCATGTGGGACCGCCTTTCGCGTGGGCCGGCGAGTCACCGACCGCCACCGAACTGCGTACCACCCGGTGTCAGGCCTGCGTCTGCCGGGCCAGCGTCCGTCGGGCGATCCGCGCGACCGCCTCGTCGATCAGACGGCCCGCACTGTCGGTGGCCGCGGCGCCTCCCGCGGCGTCGAAGGCGGTCAGGACGTCGCGGGCGGAGGCGACCTCGGCGTCGGTCGGCGCCATCCCCGCGCGGGCGGGAGCGATCTGTCGCGGGTGGATGCAGGCGCGCCCGAGGAAACCGATGGCGGTCAGCCGTCGGGTCTCGTCGGCGAAGCCGTCCGGGTCGTCGATGACCGGCGACGCCGCCCCGAGCGGTGGACCGATCCGTGCGGCGGCCGACGCGGCGACCACCTGCGAGCGTGCCCACAGCAGTTCGTTGCCGACCACTGTGGTGACCCCGAGGTCGGCGGCGAGGTCGACTTCGCCGATCTGGAGGAACTCGACCCGCGGTCCGGCCGCGATGGACGCCGCGTTGCAGAGTCCGGCCCCGGTCTCGATCAGGGGCGACACCGGTGTGCGGGGTCGTCCCCACTCGGCCTCGAGCTCGGCCAGCATGGCGTCCACCCGCTCGAGCGTCGCCGCGTCGTCGACCTTCGGCAGCCAGACGCCGTCGGCCCCGGCACGCACCGCCATGGTGAGGTCGTCGAGGAGTTCGGCTCCGGGGTTGACCCGCACCCAGGCGGGGACGCCGTCCCGGTCGCGGTTCTCCAGCCACCCGCCGACGGCGATGCGAGCGGTGTCCTTGCCCGACAACGGCACCGCGTCCTCGAGGTCGAGGACCACGGTATCGGTCCCCGAGCCGACCGCCTTGTCGAAGCGCTCGGGCCGGTCACCCGGGACGTAGAGGAAGACCAGCGCCTGCGTCATCCGACCGTGACGGTGCCGTTGACGAGCGCCTTGGCGATGACCGTGCGCATGATGTCGTTGGTGCCCTCACCGATCGACATCAGCGGCGCGTCACGGTAATACCGCTCGACGTTGAACTCGGTCGAATAGCCGTATCCGCCGTGGATGCGCATCGCCTCGAGGCTCGCGGTGATCGCGGTCTCCGACGCGAAGTACTTGGCCATGCCGGCCTCACCGTCGACGCGCGCACCCGAATCCGCCTTGGCCGCAGCCCAATAGGTCATCAACCGTGCGGCCTGCAGCTGTGTGGCGATGTCGGCGAGTTTGAGCTGGATGGCCTGGAAGTCCGAGATCGGCTTGCCGAACGCGGTCCGCTCCCGGGAGTAGTTGAGCGCGGCGTCGTACGACGCCTGCGCGATGCCGACGCTACGGCCGGCGATGTTCAACCGGCCGATCTCGAGGCCCGACAGCGCCTGCTGCATGCCCCGGCCCTCGACGCCGCCGAGCAGCGTCGACTGCGGGACGCGCACCTCGTCGAGGAAGATCTCGCACGACTCCGTGCCCTTGTAGCCGAGCTTGCCCATGTCCCGCTGGACCTCGAAGCCGGGAGTGGTGGTGTCCACCAGCAGGATGCTCATGCCCTTGTGGGCCGGGGTGGCCGACGGGTCGGTCTTCACCAGTACCGGGAGCACATTCGCGTGACGCGCGTTGGTGATCCAGGTCTTGGTGCCGCGGATGACGTAGTCGTCGCCGTCCTTGGTGGCGGTCGTCTTGATGCCCTGTAGATCGGTTCCGGCCCCGGGCTCGGTGAGGCCGATTCCGGTGCGGCACTCACCACTTGCCAGGCGCGGGAGCCACTGTGCCTTCTGTTCGTCGGTGCCGTGGCGCGCGATCATCCAGCAGGACAGATTGTGACTGCCGAGGATTCCGGCGATGCCCATCCAACCGCGTGCGAGCTCCTCGTAGACGAGGGTGAAGGACACCATGTCGAGTTCGAGTCCGCCGAATTCCTCCGGCGTGGTGATCCCGAACAGACCCATTTCCCGCAACCGGTCGACGATCTCGGTGGGATACCGGCCGGTGCGCTCCCACTCGTTGGCGACCGGGATGATCTCCTTGTCGACGAGCTGGCGCAGGGCGGCGCGAAAGTCGCGCTGTTCGGAGTTGAAGCTGAAATCCATTGTGATCCTTGCTCTCAGGCGTGACCGGACGGGTTCGCGGCGGCAAACCCACGGCGAGATGGGCGTGGTGTGTGTCAGCCGGCGGCGACGATGGTCGTCGCGAGGGTGGTGATCGGTACGACCGACGACGCGTTCGAGAGACCGAACACCGCGTCGACGAGGTCATCGGAGGCATCTCCGCCACCGCTGTTCCCACGGAACTTCGCGGCCACGGCGTCGTCGTCCATCGGCCGGCCCGAAGTGCCACGGCTGCACGGCACCTCGCCGACGACCCGGGAGCCGTCGGCGAAGGTGATGACCGCCCGGCCGGCGGCGTCGGCGGCCGGGCGGCCATCGGGCACGGTGGTGACCTCGACGAGTCCCGCGGTGGTCGCGACCTCGGGGCGCCCGATCGAGTCCACGGCGTAGGTGTCCACGGTGACGGCACCGTCGTGCACGAGGGCGGCGACGCTCCACGGCAGGTCGAACTTGGCGTCGTAGACGCTGCGCGGGCTGCGGGTACCGGTGCCCGGGCCGCAGACGATCTCGACGCTGTCGGGGTGGACGTCGACGGCGATGCTCGTGATCTCTCCCGGCACGATCTCGCGCCCCTGCTCACCGGCCGTGACCACTGCCGCGCCGACCGCGTCGAGTGCGGCATGCATCAGTTGGCAACTCGGATACGGCTTGATGCCGATACTGGCGCTCTCCCAGCGGGTTCCGAGGTCGGCCACGATGGTGTCGGGATCTATCTCGCGATCGGCGAGCGCACGGTACAGACCGCGGCGGCCTTCGAGCACCGACTCGGGTCCGCTCGCCCCGGCCACCGCGAGCCGCGCGGCCAGGACACCGCTGAAGCCGGCGTTCCCGGGGTGCAGGGTCTTGGTGTTCGCGCCGGTGTCGAGGAACTCGAGGAGCCCACCCGACGACGACGCGGCGATGCCGATCGCATTGGTGAGCACACCGGTCCCGGCGCCGTACAGCAATCCGGCGGCGACGGCACCGGCGAGCGGACCGACGACGGCGGTGGCGTGCAGTCCGCGCGCATGGAACCCGTGGGGCGCAGCCGCGCCGAGACGGCACGCGACCTCGAGCCCGGCCACCAGCGCGACGACGGTGTCGGCGCCGGTCGCGTCGACCTCCTCGGCGACCGCCAGCACCGCCGGGGCCACGACCGTCGTCGGGTGCACCAGCGCGCCGGCGTGCGTGTCGTCGAAGTCGAGCGCATGCATCAGCACGCCGTTGGCGAACGCCGCCGCGGGGGCCGAGATCGCCTCGGCATCTCCGAGCGGGTGGGCCTGGGCGGGACCGCCGAGCGCGCGAGCCACCGTCAACCCCGGTCCGCCCTGGCCGAGGCGCCGGGCCCCGATCCCGTTGCCGATGCCGTCGAGCAGGTGTCGGAGTGCGGCGCGGCGGGTGGTCTCGGGGATGGCGTCGATGCTCAGGCCGGCGGCCCAGCTCGCGAGTCGGCGGGCGGTCACGACGGGGCCTGACCAGAGGGAGCCTGGGCGACCGCGCCGAAGGCGCCGCCGTCGACGAGACCACGGACGTCGTCCGCGCTGTAGCCCAGCAGACCCATCACCTCGTCGAAGTTCTCGTTGCGATGCGGTGCCCGACGATACTCCGTCTTGTCCGTGCCGAAACGCACCGGCGAGGTCACCTGCCGGACCTCACCCCACACCTCGTGTTCGGTGGTGGCGATGAGACCGCGTGCGAGCGTGTGCTCCTCGGTGAGCGCCTGCTCGACGTCGTTGATCGGCCCGGTGGGAACCCCGGCTTCGGTCAGCAGCGACACCCAGTGGTCGACGGTCGACTCGGCGAATCGCTTCTCCAGGATCGGCAGCAGCTCGTCCTTGTGCTGTCCGCGGGCGGCGAAGTCGGTGAACCGCGGGTCGTCGAGCAGCTCGGCCAGACCGATGGCCTCGGCGAGGCGCACCCAGAACTTCTCCTTGGCGCAGCCGACGACGAACCAACCGTCGGTGGCCTCGAAGGCCTGGAACGGCACCAGCGACGGATGCGCCGAATTCTTGGTGCGACCCGGACGGTAACCGGCATTGAGATGCCATGCCGCCGGGTAGGTGAGCATGGAGACCGCGGTGTCGTACAGCGAGACGTCGCAGTCGCCGCCGACACCGTCCCGGCGCGCGGCGTGCAGACCGGCCATCAGGCTCAGGGCGGCGACGAATCCGCCGGAGAAATCCACCAGGGACAGACCGGATTTCGTGGGGGGTCCGTCCGGGTCGCCGGTGAGGTCCATCCAGCCGGCCAGGCCCTGCAGGATGTAGTCGTAACCGGGCTGTTTGGCGCGCGGACCGGTCATGCCGAAGCCGGTGAGGCTGCAGCAGACGATCGCCGGGTTGAGGTGTTTGAGGTCGTCGTAGGTGATCTTGATCTTCGCCGGGACGTCGCCGCGCAGGTTGGAGTAGACCGCGTCGCTGGTCCGCACGAGGTCCTCGAACACCTTGCGACCGCCGGGGGTCGCGAGATCCAATGAGAGACTGCGCTTGTTGCGATTGAAGGCCTCGAAGAACAGGGAATCCTCGCCCGAGTTGTACGGGGGGACATACCTTCCGACGTCGCCGCCGGACTGCGGCTCCTCGATCTTCAACACGTCCGCGCCGAGGTCGGCGAGGTGGACGCTGCCGAACGGGCCGGCGCCGTACTGCTCGATGGCGATGATGCGGACGTCCTCGAGCGGCTTCATCCGACGCTCCCCTCGGTGGTTCCGGTCAGTTCGGTCAGGGACGGGGCCTTGACCTCGGGGAAGTAGTTCTGTCCGATGCCGCTCTCGCGGGTGGCGACCATCACCGAACGCTTCCAGGAGATGACGACCTCGCCGTCCTGGTTGATCCCGCGGGTCACCATCGACACGATCCCCGCATAGGGACGCGACTGTGACAGGCGCAGGTCGGTGCAGATGCTCTCGGCGTAGATGGTGTCGCCGACGTAGACCGGGTGGGCCAGTTTGACGTCGGTGAACTGCAGGTTCGCGACCGCGTTCTGGCTCATGTCGATGACCGAGAGTCCGAGGACCAGGGCGATGGTCAGACCCGAGTTCACGATGACCTTGCCGTCGGTGATGGGATTCGTCGCGGCGAGGTGGGAGTTGAAGTGGTTCTGGTTGGTGTTCATCGACAGGCACGTGATCCACGCGTTGTCGGTGTCGGTGATGGTGCGGCCCATCGGGTGTTGGTAGACGTCGCCCACGACGTAGTCCTCGAAGAAGCGTCCGAGAGTGGCGGGATGGGTGGTCAATGGTCCTCCTCAGGGTGCGGCGTCGTGGAGTGCACACAACGAGCCGTGACGCGGACCACCATAAACATCTGATCTTTAGAACGTCAAGGATGTGTCCATCCTGGCAATACCCTGAGTTTCGTCGCAGGTGTTGCCGAAACCCTCCGATGTATTGCATGATGCTCCGGAGCGCAGCTATGGCTCAGATCACTCCCGTCAACGGGATACAGCTGAAGACGTCGGGGTGACGGCATGTACAGAGGAAGCGAGTTTCGATGAAGCGAATCGGCGTGGATGTGGGCGGCACGTTCACCGACCTGGTCCTGTGGGACGACGACGGGACGGTCACGGTGCACAAGACGCCGTCGACCAACCACGATCCCTCGATCGGCACGATGGACGGGATCGGGGTGCTCGCCGAACGCGCGGGCATCGACGTCGCGGACATCGAGATGTTCTTCCACGGCACGACCGTGGCCACCAACATCGTGCTGGAGCACAACGGCAGCGACGTCGGCATGATCACCACCGACGGCTTCCGGGACATCCTGCACATCGCGCGCAAGAAGCGCCCCCTGAACTACTCCAACTACCAGGATCTGCCGTGGCAGAAGTGGCAGCTGGTGCCCCGTCGCAACCGGCGCACCGTCGCCGAGCGGATGGATGCGGCCGGAAACGTGCTCACCCCGCTCGACGAAGATGCCGTTCGCCGCGAGGTGGGCCTGCTCCGCGAGCGCGGTGTCGAAGCCATCGCGGTGGCCTTCCTGCACGCCTACCGCAATCCGGCCCACGAGCACCGCGTCCGGGACATCATCGCCGAGGAGTACCCCGGCGTGTTCGTCTCGCTGTCCAGCGACGTCGCCTCGCAGTACCGCGAGTACGAGCGCTTCTCCACCACCGCGCTCAACGCGTTCGTCGGCCCCAAGACCTCCCGCTACATCGAGAACCTGGCCGGCAAGGCCAAGGCCGCACAGGTCGGCGAGGACGTCCACCTGATGACCTCCGCCGGCGGTCTCGTCACGTCGCGCAGCGCCAGCGAGGTCCCTGTCTCGCTCCTGACCAGCGGTGTCGTCGCCGGACTCCTCGGCGGCTGCTTCATCGGCAAGGCGTCGGGCTACCCGAGCGTCATCACCCTCGACGTGGGCGGCACCTCCGCCGACATCGGCGTCGCCCCCGACGGCAAGCTCCGCATGAAGCACCTGCTCGACACCCGCATCGGCGACTACCACGCGATGGTGCCGATGGCCGAGGTCGACACCATCGGTGCCGGCGGCGGATCCATCGCCAGCATCGACGAGGGCGGCATGTTCCGCGTCGGACCGCGCAGCGCCGGCGCCATGCCCGGCCCGGCCTGCTACAACCGCGGCGGCACCGAACCCACGTCCACCGACGCGATGGTCGTCATGGGCTGGCTCCGCGAGGACAGCTTCCTGTCGGGAACCATGGAGGTCAAGACCGAACTCGCCACCGAGGCGGTCCAGACCCACATCGCCGACAAGCTCGGTGCCGACATCGAGCACGCGGCGATGGGCATCTTCCAGATCCTCGCGCACTCGATGACCGAGGCCATCTCGCTGCACTCGGTGCGCAAAGGCTATGACCCGCGCGAGTTCTCGTTGGTCGCCGAGGGTGGCGCCGGGCCCCTGTACGCCTGGCAGATCGCCGAACACCTCGGCATTCCGCGTGTCATCGTGCCCGGTCACCCCGGGATCACCTCGGCGGTCGGCCTGCTGACCACCGATGTTCGCTACGAGGTGCCGACCACCGTGTGGACCTCGTCGGCCGAACCCGATCTGGAGCTGCTGCGTCGCGAGATGGACCGGCTGTCCGAGCAGGCCGTCGCCCAGCTTCGCGCCGACGGTATCGCCGAGGACGCGATCACTCTCGAGCGCAGCGTCGACTGTCGTTATGTCGGACAGGGTTACGAGCTCCGGGTCCCCGCACCCGCCGGCGACATCACCGACGAATGGGTCGAGCAGACCGCGGCCACCTTCCACGAGGTCCACGGTCGTACGTATTCGCAACGCTTCGACGACAAGCCGGTCCAGCTGGTCAACATCCGCGTGACCGGAGTGGGCGCGGTCGAGCACATCCGCATCGCCGAGATCGAGAAGGGCGACGCGGACGCGTCGTCGGCGATCAAGGCCACCACTCGCGCGCTGTTCTGGAAGAACGACTCGGCCGATCCGGAATGGGTCGACACCCCCATCTATGACCGCGCACTCTTCAAGGCGGGCAACACCTTCGACGGTCCCGCGATCGTCCAGCAGTTCGACTCGACGACCATCGTCGGCATCGGACAGAAGGCCACGGTCGACGCCGTGGGCCACATCATCATCGAGAGGAGCGCCTGACATGGCGAAAGCTCTGATGCCCACGGAGGGCGTTTCGCTCGCCGCCGAGGCCAACCGGACCTGGAACACCGTCGAGGTCGACCCGATCACCCTGCGCGTCATCGGTGGTGCGCTGAACTCGATGGCCAAGGAGATGGCCCAGGTCCTCTACCGGATGGCCTACTCGAGCCTCATCCGTGAGTCCGAGGATCTCGGCGCCGGCATCTTCGACGTCAACGGTCGCGAACTGTGCGAGTCGGATTCGACTCCGATGCACTGTGGTTCGATCCCCGCCTACATCCGCGGCGTCAACCGCAAGCTCGCCGGTACCTACAGGCCCGGTGACGTGATCCTGCACAACCACCCGTATCACGGTGCCGCGCACTCCCCCGACTACGGCGTGATCATCCCGATCTTCTGGGAGGGCGAGCACATCGGGTTCGCCGGCTGCACCGGTCACGTCTCCGACATCGGCGGCAACTTCCCCGGCCTGTGCATGGACGTCGTCGACGTCTGGGCCGAGGGCAAGCTGATGGACTCGATGAAGATCTACGACGGCGGCGTCCGCAACGACATGCTGATCCAGCACATCCTGGACAACGTGCGCACCCCGGAGCAGAACCGCGGTGACCTCGAGGCTCTCATCGCCTGCTCGCGTATCGGTGAGAAGCGGTTCGTCGAACTGCTCGAGAAGCACGGGCTCGACACCGTCATGAGTGCCGCCGACCGGTGGATGGACTACTCGGAAGAGATGCTGCGCAGCCGGATCCGCCAGATCCCCAATGGCAGCTACGAGGCACCGATCGGCTACCTCGACGACGACGGCAAGAACCGCGGTGTGCCGCTGAAGGTCGCCGTGCGCGTGCAGGTCGAGGACGAGGACGTCCTCATCGATCTCACCGGCTCCAACGACCAGGTGCCGACGGCGTTCAACGTGCCGTTCGAGGGTTCGGTGCTGCCGGTGGCGGTGAGCGCGATTCGCACCATCCTGCTCGACGAGTACCTCACCGAGGAGTTCGTCCCGCAGAACGACGGGTGTTTCCGCCCGGTGCGCGCCTACGCGCCGGAGGGCACGATCTTCAACCCGGACTTCCCGGCATCGTGTTTCGCTCGCTTCTCGCAGGTCAACCGCATCTTCGACTCGATCAACCTGGCGCTGGCGCCGGTGCTGCCCGAGCGGGCGATCGCCGGTTCGTCGGCGGCGCTGTGCGCCATCGCGTACTCGGGTCTGGCCGAGGACGGTGAGTCGTACTGGGTCTACATCGAGATCAACGAAGGTTCCTACGGCGCCCGTAACGGCAAGGACGGCATGGACGCCGTCGACGCCCTCATGGCCAACACCCGCAACAACCCGATCGAGGAACTCGAGCTCAACCACGCGATGCGTGCCGAGCGCTACGAGCTCCGCGACGAGTCACCGGCACCCGGCCAGTGGCGCGGCGGCATCGGCAGCGTGCGGACCTGGTACATGCAGACCGACACCTTCCTCGGCTCCGAGGCAGACAACCGCACCGACCCGCCCGCAGGCGCGCTCGGTGGCGGCGACGGCGCATCGGGCTCGTTCGTCCGCAACCCCGGCACGCCCGAAGAGGAGGTGCTGTTCTCGAAGGTGACCCAGGAGGTCATCCGCGAGGGCGAGCGTCTCGAGATCCGGATGCCGTCGGGCGGTGGCTTCGGCGATCCGTTCCTGCGCGATCCGTTCGCGGTGCTCTCCGACGTGTGGGACGAGTACCTGTCCGCGGACGAGGCGCGTCAGGACTACGGTGTCGTCGTGAACACCGACGACTGGACCGTCGACGCAGCGGCCACCGAGCAGCTCCGCGCGTCGCGGGTGGCGTCCTGACCAGTGACATCGGAGGGGCCGGCGATTCCAGCGCCGGCCCCTCCGGCGTGTCCGAGAGCGAAGCGGGCGAAGGTCGTTCTGCCGACGTCGTTTCCGTTGCCGAGCGGTTGAACACGGTCATCTCGTGGGTTCCCGCCGAGTTGCGGTCCGATCCTGCGGCGTCCGGCCCCCTGTCGGGTGTGCGGATCGGGGTGAAGGACAACATCGAGGTCGGTGGCGTGCGCTCCACCTGTGGGTCCGAGTACTTCGCCGACCGGGTGGCATCCGCCGACGCGGCGTGCGTGACCGCCTTGAAAAAGGCCGGTGCCGTCCTCACCTCGACACTGAATCTCGCCGAGTTCGCCGTCGGTGTGACGAGTCAGAACTCGGCATCGGGTGGGCCGGTGAACCCCTGGGCCGCCGACCGCGTACCCGGTGGATCGAGCGGTGGGTCCGGTGTCGCGGTGGCGGCGGGAATCGTCGACGTGTCCCTCGGCACGGACACCGGCGGATCCATCCGGCTGCCTGCCGCGTGCTGCGGTGTGACCGGCCTGCGGCCGTCCGTCGGAGTGCTCGACATGACCGGGATCTTCCCGGTGAGTGCCGATTTCGACACCGTCGGTCCGCTCGCCCGATCGGCCGCTCTGGTGCGGGAAACGTTCGGAGTGCTCGCCGGCGCCGACCCCGGGCCGGCGACCGCCGGGCCGATGCGTGTCGCGGTGCCCTGGCCGTTCGTCACCGACGAGGTCGACCCGGCGATTCGTGACGCGGTGCTCGGGACCGCCGACCTGCTACGCCGGCTTGGTCACAGGATCGTCGACATGCCTGTGCCCCTGGCCGACACGGCACAGGACGTGGTCTACACGCTGATCTACGCCGATCTCGCGAAGACCCACGCGGAGCGGTTGCGCGACGAGCCGAGTCGGTTCCAACCGGCGACTCGTGAGCGAATCCGGTTGGGACTCAGCATCTCCGATGAGCAGTTGGTCGGTGCGCTGCGCCGGCGCGACGAGTTCCGTTCGGCCCTGCTGGATGTGTTCGCCACGGTGGACGCGGTCCTCACGCCGGCGATGCCCGTCGACGTCCCACTGCTGGGTGGTGGTGATGCGGTGGTGGAACAGGCGCGTCGGATGGGGCAGCTGACCTACCCGTGGTCGTTGCACGACGGCCCGACGCTCGCGCTGCCGGTGGGAGTTCACCCGTCCGGGATGCCGATCGGGGCTCAGCTGACCGCGGCCCACGGCGCCGAGGCCACGCTGTTCGCGCTGGCCGAGCAATACCAGGAGCACACCGACTGGCACCTTCGACGCCCGCCGGTCCGCGTGGACGGGTGAGGCGCCCGCGTCAGCTCTGGCGTCGGAGCAGATCCATCTGTTTGTAGACGTCGCCGAGGTGGTCGAGGTGGCGGCGCATGAGCGTCATCGCGGTCATCGAGTCCCGCGCCTCGACCGCCTCGAGGATGGCCCGGTGGTCTTCGTCGACGCACTTCCAGAAGTCCTCGGGTGCGGTGTCCCGGCTGAACCGGCTGCCGATCACCCGGAAGACCGGCACGGTGATCAGGTCGAGGAGCGGGTTGTCGGCGGCGCGGAGCAGCACGCGATGGAATTCCTGGTTGTTCGCGTACACCTCGGGACCGATCTCACCCAGGGGGTCGAAGATGGTGGCGCGCAACTCTTCCAGGTGCGCGTCGGTGTGCCGGTAGGCGGCGACCCCGGCGGCGGGGACCTCGGTGAGCTGCCGGACCTCCATCAGCTGATCGACGGTCACACCCTCGGCCGCCGCGAGCAAGGTGACCCCGGCTTCGAGGTGGGCACTGAGCTGACTGATGTCGGGGGTCGCGACAAACGTTCCACCCGTCACACCGCGCGTGGTGTGGACCAGGTTCTCGCTGGCGAGGGACCGGATGGCCTCACGCACGGTGCTCTGCCCCACCCCGAACTCGGCGCGCAGCTCGGTGTCGGGTGGCAGTCTGGTGCCCGGGGTCAGCTCGCCGGCCAGGATGCGAACCCGAAGCGCGTCGGCCACCACCTGATATGCCGGGCGGCGGGCGGACTTATTCGCTTCTGTCACAACGTCTTCCGATCGTGGAATGGGTGTGACCCAACTTACCAGATCGACGACCCGGACACGACGCTGCAGCAACGGTTTTCGGATGCGGCAATTGCGACGATAGTTTCGTCGGTGGCGACGCAGCGTCTGGACACGCATACAAAGCCGGACCGTACGGCTATCCGACGGCTGGCCCTGTCTATACCGGTGACAACGTCTCGCAGACGTTCCAGCGAGGCACGATCCAACTGTGGGACGGCCAGCTCGGCGGCGTCCATCAGGTCGACGACTCTGAGGAGTTGACCCTCGACGACACCTGGATTTTCCCGGAGTATCCCGTGTGGCCGCCCGAGCCAGACACCTTCGCGGACTGGAATACCGTCGATGATCCCGACGGCTCCCTGTCGGAGCAGAATCGCCAGGAAGCGGTCCTGGTCGATAACGCCCTGGCCACCAAGGGGGGTGGGGAAGTTGCCCGTTACCTGTGGAAGCACCTGTACGAAGACCCGGGCATCGACGTGACGTTGGCGCCGAGCACGGTCGATGAGTGGATGGAAGTGTCGTTCACTGGCTTCGATGGCTTCACTGCACCCGCGCCGGTCCGCGCCGCCAATCGTGACCGCACGGTCGCGACCGCCATCGAGTTCGCTGATCGGCTCAACAAGCCCTTCAAGGCGACCTTCCTCGCGATCGGCAAGGATGAGAAGGGAGATGAGTACAAGGGCTGGATTGTGACCCGAGGACTGCCCGGTAGTGATCAGTGGTACTCGGCCGGCGTGTACTCGATGTCGGCGTGCACCTCAGTCATCGCCCGGCCCGGTCCGGCTGGCCGGCATCCGATCAAACTGGTGCAGCAGGCACACACCTACGACGTGTACGACTACGACACCAACTATGACGGATCGCTGCCGGTCGAGTTCGTCACCGGGATTGAGCTCCCAGGGTTCCGGCTCTAAATCAACGAGTGGTTCCAGGTCTTCGGACACGGCAGCCAGATCGCGTGGGAAGGCTTGCGCTAGCAAGTCAGTAGGTAGCTGAGTCGCCAGACTGTGCGCCGGCGGCTCGGCTACGTCCCCCCGTATATAACGAACAGCTGGGTGTGCGGCGGGGCTAGGTTCAGAATGACGGCATGTTCAACCTGGCCCACGGGGCTGTCGGGCTCGCGGCCACTCTCGGAGCGGCTGATCCGCGCACCACCGCCGGCGGGGCAGGACAAACCAAGCTCGACGAGATCGTATCTGCGAGGTGAGGGGATAGACGCGCACGGCAGATCCTCGAACTCGGACAACACGCCACTGCCGTCGGCCGCCCGCAACGTCCGGAACTGACCGGCAGGACCGTCGTACCGGATGGCGAACGCCGAGGAGCCGACTGAATTCACCGGCCACACAAAGCCCTGAGAGAACTCGAAACCACCGGGGACGTGCACACTCCGTTGTTCGACGCGATCAGCAGCGTCGTCGGCGTCGATGCTCTTGCGAGACGGCGGTTCCTGAAACCCGCAGGCCGAGGCCAGCATCACGGCACACAACACCACCGCCAGGGCCACTACACCCGAACGAACTCGACCGAAGCGTGCCATCTCTCTCCCCTGATAGAAGCACGCGCGACAAGTATCGAAGCCGCTGCGGGACACCACCTGACTTTATGCGCCGAGCAGGGAACAGCAGTGAGACCGCCGAACGTGTCAGGCTCGGCGCGTGGCTTACACCTACCGCGACTTCGGATGGCTCTCGATCGACTATCCCTGGACGACCAACGCATTCAGCCTGGCTTACATCAGCAACGCCGAGCCCGGTGAAGTGATCGCGGCGCTGACCACCCGATCGCTGCCGAACACGACAAGCCTCGAGGGTGTCAACGAAACCAGCTGGGACCACTTCCGGGTCATCGGAGCCGCCCAGCTCGACACCTGGACGATCACCGTGGCGCCGACAAGCCTGGCCGCCGGCAGCGACACCGCCATGGCCGATTTGTCTCGCGGCCGCGAAATCGTATCGCTGTTCCAAGATGTCGAAGCGCTCAGCGCGTTCACGATCTGGCGGGACGGCACCCAGGTCACCAGCTTCGACCCGCTGCTGCGCACCGCGTACACCCGCGACCCGAACGCCGGCGACTGGCCATCACTCATGCAGACCGCCGGCCTCGAGCCCGATCCCTACGAAGACGGCACCGGCGACGACGGGTTGCACCACATCATCGATGGGTCTCTGGCGATGGCCGCCAATCACACCGGTCTCGCGATCACCCCTGAATTCCTGCGCAACGCCGAATTCACCTGCGGCGAAGCGTAAGAACGCTGACGGGGGCGCCGCTGCGGGGAGCATGCTATGTCGGTCACGTAGGTGAAACCCTGTTCCCCAACAGTTTTGAAGTGCTGATAACTTACGTTATGACATAATTCCCGCTAGGTGGGGTTCGCCGCGCTACATTCCAGTGATGACGACGCCCCCACCGCCGAGAAGCACTGAGCAAGAGATGGCACTTAAGACCATTGTCATCGAACCAGGCGCCAGTCCCGGGTACTGCTTAGTCAGCTTCGAATGCACGGCGTTGCGGAGCAGAACTTCGATGTGCGCGATGAGCTCCATGTAGACCGAGTTGAGACGAACTGCCCACTCGTATTCGTCCACTACCCTGGCGGCACAGTCCTCTGCGCGTATGTATGCAACCGCGGCGCAGAGACCCACCTCTCGATCTGTGCACGAGATATCGGGGCCTGTTTCACGCTTGCGATCGTAGAAGGGCGGCCCCGGCGGCCAGAAGAGGGTTTCCCACCCTTGGCGTTGGCTGGGAGACGACAACGAGACCCGGAGGCTGTGTACGCCCGCAGGGCACGCCGACTGGGCTAGTCATGTGCCGATGTTCGCCCAGCAACCGGACTGACCCGACAATCAGCAAATGAACGTTGGAAAGACCGCACTTGAGCGCGGTCTTCCCGTTACGGCAACGTCGAACACACTCGTGAGCTGTCGTGGCTGAATCTATTGGCGATGGGCGGTTCGAGGCCGGGCTCGAGCACCTGCACCGCTACGTCGCGGTGTACGGCACCAGCAACGCCCGCCGGCGCGATGTCATTGACGGATTCGCGATCGGCACCTGGGTGCAGAGCCGCAGCGCTGACTACCGCAAGGGCCGGTTGTCGGCCGAGCGGATCGAACGGCTCGAGACCGAGTTCCCGGACTGGCGGTGGACCATCCGGACTAATCAGGGATGCGTCAATGCATCGCGACCGTAAGATGGCGAGCAGCCACCGCTCACGGAAGCGGAGCTTGAGAAACTGTTCCTCGCACTGGCCTAAACAGTCGGCCAACCTAGTACTACCGCGAGTCGTAGCGACTGTAGCCAGGACGGAAGGAAGAGAGCTGCACATTCGAGGGAGCTCGCCGCCCTCCCCTCCAATCCTGTGAGAACAGTGCTGCCGGTGACCGTTATGGTTCAGCCGCTGTGTACGAGCCTGATGCTGCAGCGCCGCGACTGGTGGGCGGGCATTCCGCTCGGCCTGACCCTCGCGGTCAAGCCGGTCCTTGCGGTGTTGTTTTCCTGTCGCTACTGAACCGGCAGTGGAAGGCCGAGCGTTTGCAGTTCCAGCCCTGTTGACCGTCGCAGCCTGACCGCTGGCGGTGGATCGCCGAACGTGGTCGCGTACCTCGCAGAGTTGGCGGCGCGCAGAACGGAGACGCGTGCGGCGTCAGTCTGACCGCGTGAAGTTGGCGAAGAAGTCATCGATTGTTGATACGTCGGCATAACGTCGAAAGTGAGCAACGTCGACCTTGACGAAAACACCGCTAGAGGTGAAGTACGTTTGCTCATCGAACGATCCGGCGGCCGCGATGTGCAGTAGGCGATCCGACTCGTGGTCAATCCAGGCAGTGAGACGTATGGGAGTGTGCAGCGGGACCGGCCGGCGGTATTCGACGGTCAGGGTGCGGGTCACCGCGGGGGTCCGCGCGATCCACAGGGTGAAACCCATGATGTCGTCGCAGGCGGCCGAGATCGCGCCACCGTGCGCCAACCCGGGCGCGCCGAGGTGTTTCTCGTCGAAGGTGTGATCGGCGTACACCCGCTCGCCGCTCCGGTAGACCTCAAGTTGAAGTCCGTGGGGGTTGCTGCTTCCGCAGCCCATGCATTGGGACGAGTGTGCCGGCAGTCTTGCTTCGGGGGTCATCTCTGATCGTTGTCCTTAACTCAGCCCGCCACCTACGCAACAGGGTGCGGGGGGATCGATGAGGTGTGGGGAACCGGTCCCGAACACGGTCTGTGCTCACCACTATAGGTAATACTGCGAGTACCTGATACTGTCCATTACGCACACGCGAATGGAGTGGCGCACACCACACGCACTAGGGGGGGGAGATGGCCATCACCACCGGCACCGGCGTCAACCGTCTGCTAGACGGCGCTGCCACTTTTGGTAACACCGTCGGCTTGGCTGGTCAGGCCCTGCGGTGGGTAGCAGTAGACATTGCTACAGGACGATTTCCGTTTCGCGAAGCCGTATCGCAGACCTGGTTCGTCATCGTCGTGACAACTCTGCCGGCGATTCTGGTAGCTGTGCCATTCGGTGTCATCGTGTCAGTACAGGTGGGTAGCCTCACTCAGCAAGTTGGGGCCACGTCAATAGCTGGCGCCGCTGGCGGCCTCGGGATCATTCAACAGGGAGCGCCCATCGTTACCGCCCTCCTACTCGGGGGCGCGGCCGGATCAGCGATTGCCTCTGATTTGGGTGCTCGAACGATTCGCGAAGAAATTGCTGCCATGGAGACACTCGGACTCAATCCGATCAGGCGAGTCGTAGCGCCCCGGTTCGTATCTGTGTTGATCACCGCGCCGCTGCTCTGCATGCTAATCGTCTTCACCGGGCTGCTGGCGGGCTACGCCATCAGCGTCGACGTCCAAGGCATCACACCAGGCAGCTACGTCGCCTCGTTCGCTTCGTTCGCATCGATAACAGACATCGTTGTCGCTCTATGCAAATCGCTGGTGTTCGGACTTGTAGTGGTGACGATTGCTTGTCACCGCGGCCTGTCGACGAAAGGCGGCCCTAAAGGCGTCGCAACCTCAGTAAATGCCACCGTAGTACTGGGCGTCGTCGCATGCTTCGTGATCAATGTCTTTATCACGCAATTAACAACCATGTTCGTCCCCCAAACTATTGGATGAGAAACGCCTCGTGACCACCGTTCCCTCCCGGAGGTTCTCCGCCGCCACCCGCCCTGTCGAAGCCGTGATCGCGCCAGTTGTACACGTACCTGAACGCTTGGGGCACGTCGCGACCTTTGTGATCGCCGCGGTCCTCGGCATCCGCCATGTGATCACCACCTACCGACGCCAAACCCTGCTCTACATACAAGAATTCGCCTGGGGCAGAGGTGCAGTCTTGGTCGGTGGTGGAACGGCCATCGTCCTCGCCATCCTCGGCATCGCCGTCGGCGCCTCAATCGGTATCCAGGGTTACGCCTCGCTGGACCTCGTAGGGATGGGTTCACTGACGGGGTTCATCTCTTCCTATGCCAACACCCGAGAGCTTGCGCCAATGATCGCGGCGATCGGGTTCGCAGCACAAGCCGGCTGCCGGTTGACAGCTGAGATCGGCTCCATGCGCATTTCCGAGGAGATCGACGCTCTCGAGGCTATGGCGGTACGTCCTATTCCATTCGTCGTCAGCACTCGCGTAGTTGCGTCGATCACGACCGTGATTCCTTTGTACATCGTCGCGCTCATTCTCGGATTCGGGGCCGCCAAACTCGTCGTCACACAAGTTCACGGCCAATCCGGCGGCACTTACGATTTCTATTTCGACCAGTTCCTCAAACCTCAGGATCTTGCCTTCTCGCTTATCAAAGTTCTTGTATTTGTCATTTCTGTAGTGATTATCCATAGCTATCAGGGCTACTTCGCCACGGGCGGAGCTGAGGGGGTGGGTCGAGCGTCCGGTCGAGCGATCCGCACGAGCCTCATAGTCATCGTCGTGGAGGACATGATCTTGACCCTTCTGATGTGGGGATTCGATTCCGGCGTACGGATTTCAGGGTAGGGGGTTCAGTGGCTGTCTTTCATGATCCGTCCGGACGCGAGCCGTCGCACGGGAACCTGGCCCTTCGGGGGGTCGCCCTATTGATCCTCGGCGCGATAGCTGCCTACTTACTGATAAGTGACGCTAACGGCGACTTCAGCGATCACACGTCGTTGACCATCAACACCGACGCGATAGGCGACGGGTTGAAGGGGGGATCGGAGGTGAAGTACCTTGGGTTCACCGTGGGGGAGGTCTCGAGCATCGCGGTTCGAGACCGTGGCGCGGCGGTCAAAATCAACCTCACCGGTTCCGGTAACGACCTAGTTCTCCGGCAGGGCATGACGGTGAACTACACCTCGTCAAACGCATTGGGACCAACTGCACTGGAGATCGTAGATCCTGGACAAGGACCACCCATCGGTTCCGGCGGGAGTGTCTACGTGAGCAGGTTGCAATCTGAACAGACCTCGGTGTCAACGCTTGTTCGCAAGATCTCCACGCTGGTCGAGGCACTGGACCAGCCCTCATTTGAAGCGGTAGTGAGGTTCATCGTTGAGGACTCGCAGGCAATGGCTGATAGCGGAAGACTCGTTTTCCAGATTGCGCAACTCACGCGGGATGTCCAGAAACGGCCGGTCGGGGAGGACCTAGAAATTGCGGCTAACCTGTCCACCGGAGTCGCCGACTTCATGACGCCGTTTGTCCCTGGCGTCTTGAAGAACGTCGATATCGCTGACTTTTTCGCCACCCAACAAAACATCGACCGCACGAAGAGTAATCTCGGCGACACGGGAAAGGTTCTGTTCGGTGGGCTCGGCGGCCTGCTCGATAAGAATTACCCAGCCCTGAGTTCGCTGTTAGACGTCGGCCTTGACCTAGCGCGGCCCGTCGCCAGATCCGCCTCGGGGCTAGTTCGCACGGTGTACACGATCCCGCAGATCCTCGATGGCATCGACAAAGCCTTGCCGAAATTCAACGAACGGGTCCAGCTCCAGCTAGCGCTGGTGGTCCAGACGTCGCCTGCCCTACAAGGCGCATTGAGAATGGGGGGTGCCACTCGATGACTCTGAGGTCGCTAACACCCACAATCATTAAAATCGTCGCGTTCATCGCTCTCATCGGAGTCCTTTCATATGTCATCATCGCGATTCTGCAGCCGACCAACGAAGGATCACCCAGTTCGCAGCGTTCCGCGGTGTTTGCCGACGCTTCCGGACTCAAGCCCCGCGACGGGGTACGACTCGCTGGAGTGAAAGTGGGATATGTAACGGCTGTCGATCTCGAGGGCTCAACAGCGATCGTCCGTTTCCAACTGGATGACGGTGTCGCGATTACCCCCGCGACGACTGCCGCTGTGCGTTACCAAAATCTGCTGGGGCAGCGGTATGTGGAACTTATCAATGCCGGACAAGGCGCCGACCAGGACTCGATCACACAGGTGGCACTCGAGAAGACCGTCCCGTCCTTCGACGTATCGACACTATTCAACAGTTTCAAACCAGTATTCGATACATTGAATACTGCGGAAATCAACGAGCTTCAGTCGAACCTTCTACGGGTTGCCCAGGGAGACGGTCGAGGTATCGCACCAGTCATGAAGCAAGTCGCGAACATCACTGATTACGGGAACCAGCGTTCAGAGATCATCACCAATATTGTGACGAGCCTGGGGCAGGTGTCCGACCAGTTGATGGGGCGCTCCGCTGAACTGGTTGAGTTGATAGACAAATTGGGGTCAATCGTCGATGCGTTCAGCCGCGTGAGCGATCGACTGCGGGCCTCGCTGCGAGAGGTCAACCGTTCGATGGCAAAGACTGTACTCGCCGGTGAGCAGATCGAGTCGACCTACGACACCAGCTTCGCGGCTATCTTTCAGAGATTAGTGCGGGAGCCAGGGGATACAGAAGGCCTACTGAATGGTGCCGTTCTCCTGAAGCCGCTCCTGGACGCCCTGGCCGCAACATCCAACGCGACTCCCCCGCCCTCGGCGGCAGGGTGTACCCGAGGGGTGCTCGACCTACCGAGAACAGTGCAGATCGCCCTGATGGGTCAACGACTGGTGGTGTGCCAATGACCCGTTTCTTCGGCAAGCGTCCGCATCACCGCCCGCAGCGTCGGCGGGACCTCATCCTGGCGGGGGTCGTAACTATGGTCACGGTGGCCGGTCTCGTCGCCGCCGGAGCTGTGTATATCTCGCCGCCCGGACAAACTATCTACAGCGCTGAGTTAGTCAACACCGGCGGATTGGAAGCTGGCGACCAGGTACGTATCGCCGGGATCAGGAAAGGCAAGGTAGCGTCGGTCGACCTGACCGGAACGTTCATCACCGTGCGGTTCCGGCTGGACGACTCGATTGCCGTTCGGTCGGACGCGACGGCGAACGTCCGTCTCATCACCCCTATCGGTGGACGCGTATTGGACCTCGACCCAGGCTCAGGCCCATCGGCCATTGACGGCGCGATCCCACTGGTGCAGACAGGCAGCACCTATGATATTTCCAGCACCCTGGAGACATCTACACCGGTCTTCCGTGACGTGCGTGGTGTTGATCTACGGCGCACGGCGGCGTTGCTACAGGATGCCTTTTCCGACGGAAACACCAACATCCCAAACGCCCTTCAAAACGCGAGCAGCCTGATGGACTTGCTGGAGCGTCAGTACGCACAACTCGACAAGACGGTGGCTTTGTCCGACGAGTATGTCGCCGCCCTCGCCAACCGCAAGCAGGTACTCGTGGACTTCCTCCGCCAGCTCAGCTTCCTTGCCCGCACCCTTGGACCAGACATCGCCAACGTCCAGAGCGGGTTCGATTATCTACGTCGTCTTTTTAAGTTGCTGACCCGGCCGCTTGTCGCGTACCGCGACGGTATAGAACCATCGGTACAGCAGTTTAAGATCCTTCTAAACAAGGTGTCAGCCCAGATGCCCGCCTACCAAGACGCGCTGGCCCAGGTCGATCAGATCACCAGAAGACTGAGCATTCTCCTCAATGCTCCGCAGGTCGGACCTGCGAGTCATGAACCGACCGTCCGCGTCTGTATCCCGATTGGTGATAACAAATGTTGACGGAGCGGATGCGTCGGCATCTGATCCCGATCGCCACCATTGTCACACTGGCAGTAGTGATCGGGGGCGTCGGAATCGACTATGCGACACCCGACGACGACACGCGATCACTATGTGCGGAGTTTTCTGACGCATCAGGTCTGTACGAAGGCAATTCCGTCGCGATGCTCGGCAAGAAGGTGGGCAGCGTCGTAAGCATCCACGAGGAGGGACAGAAAGGTGTGCGTGTCGATATGCGGATCGACAAGACCGTGCCACTTCCCGCAGATGTGGGTGCGACCCTGGTGTCCACCTCGATTGTCACCGAACGACAAATCGAGTTCACCCAGCCCTATCGTGGCGGAGAATATTACAAGTCGGCTGAGTGTATCCCACTGGAAAAGACCAAGACCCCACTGGGGATTAGTCAAACACTCGACGCGATAAGCACTCTTTCAGACGAACTCGTCAAGGACGACGGACGTAACACGGATGCGATTCTTCAGGCACTTACACTCGTCTCGAAAAACATGGAAGGGACCCAGGGTGATATATCCGGCATTCTCCAGGACTCGGCCACGCTAATCAACGATCCGACCCGGCGTGATAGCCAGATACGCAGGATTGTCGCCAATCTCGCCACCTTAACCGGTGTTGCCACCGAAAACAGTACTGAGGTGACCCAGCTATTCGACAACTTCGTAGGCGCAATTGAGGTGATTGTTGCTTTCGGTCAAACATTCGGCGCCGCAACAGAGTACGCAGGCACCTTCGTCCCTATCCTGTCGCGCCTATCGTCTGACTTCGGGCCACCTATTTTCTCACTTGGAGATGCTGCGGTTCCTCTCCTCTCGCAAGCGGGCAAGCAAGAAAACATACTTGCGTCCGTCGCCGCTCGAACAGCTGACCTCATCGTTGAGCATCCAGATGCGAAGTCGATCCTGCGGGCATTCGCAATATCTGTACCACTGCAGGCCCTCAAGAACGCGTGCGCTCCTCCTTCCGTCAAGGACGTTTGCGCGACGGGTAACGAAGCGGCGACGATCGCCAACTTGATCGGAGGGCAATCTCGATGATGATCTACGGCTACCTCCGCCGCGTCACGGCCGCGATCGTGACGCTGTTCGTAGCGACTATCGCCCTCGCCGCCTGCAGCATCAGTGCTGACAACCCGCCGACCATCGGTGGATCACACGCCCGAGACGGCTACGACATCGAGATCGAGTTCACGAGTGCTCTGAACTTGCCTGCCCGTGCCAAAGTCCTCTCTCGAGGGATTGACGTCGGTACCGTCACCAGCGTCGCTTACGACGGAGGCCACGCGCTGGTTGCCGCCCGAATCAACGGAGACGCTCAACTGCCTGAAGATTCGCGCGCAGAACTCCGCCAAGACACTCTCCTGGGCGAGATTTACGTGGCCATCCTTCCCCCTGCACAGCAGTCCACCCAAGGCTTGCTGCGCGCGGGATCGGTAATACCTCTCTCACGCACCGCACCGGCTGCCAACGTCGAGGACGTGATGCGGGGTATGGCTAACGTATTGGGCGGGGGTGAACTCGATAAAATCCATACCGCGATATCGACGCTGAACTCGACTTTTCCGAGTGACCCCGCCGAGTTCGATGCGCTCTACCGCACGACCTTGCGCACCGTGTCTGAGGTGTCTGCCAACACCGACAAACTCGACGTAATCCTGCAGTCGGCCGATCGCACACTCAAAGTGATCCTGGCCGACCCGTCAGGTACAGACCGAATGTTGACCAAGGGGGGAGTGAACTTTTATGGTCTGGGCTACTCGCTAATTGACGTAGCGCTACTCATCGCTAATCTGCGCGACTTCGCGGTATCCGCAGGCCGTATCGTCGATCCTGAGTATTCCCGCATCAAGGAAACGGTGGGCGCGATCGCGCCAGTGGTCGCGTCCATCGCGCACTCAGACATCTACTCCAAAGATGTCTCCGACAAGGCGGCTCGTGTAATACGCGAAAAGCTCATCCCATTCGTAAGCTCCCCAGATATCAACGTCTCCGATGTGTCTATCGATGGCCGAGAACTGGCGCGGCGTGATGCCGAGTCGTTCATAACCGTATTGCGAGCGATCGGAATGATGCCATGATCCGCAGCACCCTCGTATCGCTGGTTGCCCTTGTCCTCGTTCTCCTCGTCGGAGCGACATACTTGATCATCGACGTGGCACGGGTAAACCCGTTCCGCACCGACTACGCGATCTCGGCCATACTCGAGAGCTCGGGCGGCCTTCTAGACACATCACCGGTAATGCTAGAGGGGGTGCCGGTGGGAAAGGTGACATCAATTCGCGTCACAGGTAATCAGCTCGCCGTCGACATGTCCATCGACTCCGATTATAAGATTCCTCGCGATAGTATCATGACGATTCAGAACCTCTCGGTCGCGGGAGAACAATACATCAATTTCATCCCACCGGGCACAACCACCAGTGAGTACTTGCGTAGTGGGGACCTAGTGCCCGCCGGCGCCATCCACGTGTCCCAATCCGTTCCCCAGGTACTCCCGAAAATGTCGGCAGTGGCGGACGCGCTCGATCCAGCATCGATTCAGTCCATCAACGAAACGATCTCGGCGGCAGTCGACGGCCGGCAAAAGGACCTCGACACGATCGGAGACATGATGCACCGCCTCGTGGACTTCGTCGGTGACGACGGTGCCGTCCGTACCACTGCGGACAATGCCGAGTTCCTCCTGGGCCTTATGTCGAACGTGGGCGGTGTGCTCAGCACCGCGTCGGTCCGGACCCCGGATGCCGTCGACGGTTTGGCGAGGATCCAACGTGCGTTCATCGTTTTCACTTCTACGTCCTACGACAAATGGCCACCGATCCTGAAGCTAGTGGAGAAGCTCAGCGGCTACATCCAGATACTCCAGCCCGATATTGTCGCCATTACCCGCGCGGTGAAGCCGGCGACGGCGAAAGTCGCAGACACATACATCGACTTCGGATCGATCGGTGATCTTCTGGCTCGAACATTCCCAGCGTCACATCGGGGGCAGGCGCAGATTCCGATCGCCGTCACGCCATCACCTCGCTGACGCCCGATGGATACCTCCTACACCAGCATTCACAGAAGGCAGCAAATGACGGCACAAGACAACGGACCAGAATCCAAGGACAGCAGCGCTGAGGATAAGCTGACTGCGGCTTCCGACAAAGCAGATCGCAGCGACGCCACTGGTGCTACAGAATCTGCGACGTCCCAAGACGGTCCCGCCCCGGACGAGGCAAGCCCCCCGACGTCCGAGGCCAGGCACCGATGGAGATCAGCACGCCTCCAGGCGGTGGCCGCCGGCGCTTTCGTGGTGGCACTCGCGGTGCTGGCCGGCCTCTTTGCTTACCTCTACATCGACATGCGGGAAGCAAAGACGTCCGCGGAGAACGCTGCCACACAACGAGCGCAAGCAGCGCAGGCAGCATCGGAATACACCACAAAGTCGCTCACCTACAGCTACCAAAACACCGGCGCATTCTTTACCGAAGTCAAAAAGAACGCCAGCGATGCCTTAGTCAAGCGATACGACGATGTCAAACCCACCTTGACCCAAATCATGGAACAGGCCAAGGTCCAAGCGTCGGGCCGCGTACTGGCGACCAGTGTCACCGGCAACCCCAGCGAAAACCGGGGGGAATACACGGTGCTCGTCTTCGCCACCCAGAAGACCCAGAATGTTCAGAACCCCCAGCCGAGCGAACTCCCAACACTGTTGAAAGTAGTCGTACTGAAGACCGACAACGGCTGGCAGATCCAGGATTACGGACCAGCTGAATAGTCCAGCGTCCGCCGCGAAAGGAGAGTTTAATGAAAAGCACCATGCAGGAGGTGCCGATGACAGTGTCATCGATACTGCGCCACGTCGCAACCAATCATACTGTCAGACAGGTGATTACCTATTCCGCGAACGGTTCTGCCCGGTATGCGACCTACGGCGATCTTGAAGAGCGATGCGCACGTCTGGCGAACGCTCTGCGTGGGGTTGGCGTGGTCGGCGACGACCGCGTGGCAACGATGCTGTGGAACAACCAGGAACACCTCGAGGCGTACGCTGCGGTACCCGCGATGGGCGCGGTGCTGCATACGTTGAACATCCGGTTATCACCGGCTCAACTGCAGTTCATCGCCAACCACGCCGAAGATAAAGTCATCATCGTGGATGGGTCGCTGGTGCCATTGTTGGCGGCGGTCCTACCGGGCTTGGCGACGGTTCGGGTTGTGTTGGTTACCGGCGACGGTGACACCTCCCCGCTCGACGGCCACGGCGTGACCGTGATGCGATACCACGACGCGCTCGCAGCAGAATCACCAATGTTCTCTTGGACTGATCCCGACGAGCGGTCAGCTGCGGGTATGTGTTACACGAGCGGCACCACAGGCGATCCCAAGGGGGTCGTCTACAGTCATCGCTCAGTGTTTGTGCACTCCATGGCAGCTTGTACCGGTAACGCTCTGGCGATCGCAGAAGCCGATCGTGTACTTCCCGTCGTGCCGATGTTTCATGCTAGCGCCTGGGGTCTGCCCTACGCGTCGCTGATGGCGGGTGCGGACTTGCTGATGCCTGATCGATACCTTCAAGCAGCGCCACTCGCTGACATGATCCAACAACATCGCCCCACGAAGGCAGGAGCAGTACCGACAATCTGGAACGATCTTCTCCAGTACGGTACCGCGCATCCGGGTGTCGACTTGTCATCGATCGACCTTGTCGCCTGTGGTGGAGCGCCTGTCCCGCAGTCGTTGATCGAGGGGTTTGCGGACCGCTTCGGCGTTCAGATTATTCAGGCTTGGGGCATGACTGAGACGTCCCCGCTTGCGGCGGTAAGTCGGCCTCCCGCCGGGATCAGCCCCACAAAGGAAATGTCGTACCGCAAGCGGCAGGGACGGGCAATTTGCGGGGTGGAGATGCGCCTCATTGACGAGGGCGGCCTGCCGGTTCCCCGTGACGACAAGTCCGTCGGCGAACTCGAAGTGCGGGGTCCGTGGGTTACAGGCAGCTACTACCGGCTCGAGGACGCCGAGAGGTTTCGGGGTGGCTGGTTGCGGACGGGCGACGTGGGACACATCAGCCCGGACGGGTACCTGACGCTGACCGACAGGTCCAAGGACGTCATCAAGTCAGGGGGCGAATGGATCTCGTCAGTGGAGCTCGAGAACTGGATCATGTCGCACCCGGATGTCGCCGAGGCCGCGGTTGTCGCGATGCCCGACCCCCGCTGGCAGGAAACAGCTCTCGCTGTGGTGGTTCCGGTACCGGGTCGAGAGGTGTCGGCTGACACGCTTCACGAGTGGTGCCTAAGAAATTGCCCGGAGGAGATCCCACACTGGTGGATCCCGAAGAACTGGACGTTCATGGAGCAGGTACCGCGTACGAGCGTGGGCAAGTTCGACAAGAAGGTGTTACGCGCGAAGCATGAGCAGGGCGAGCTGCCGGTTGTATCGAATTAGCGCCGCTATAGGCCGCAAGTGTGCCCACCGAACGTCGTCAGCGTTCGGTGGGCACACTTCTATAGAAGCAATGCATTTGCCGATGGACACCCCCGGGTGGGACAGACAGCACAGCACCGTCACTCGAGACTACGAGCCACCGACGACAAGCTGGGCTGGTCTTCGCGTTTGTTCCACCCCATTTGCACGGCGTTGCCCGCAGGGCCGTTTAACTCAGGGAGGCGCAACAGAGCGAGCTGTCCGGCGGCGGACTTTGGTACGGAGTGGCGGGGTGACATGACGAAGACCTCCGAGTGAAGTGCGAACTGCATAGGTCAGCACCGCTCAACTCAAAAGATCTGGGTGTCTCACCGTAACGCCCCTTTGACCGCACTCGGTCGCCTACGACTTGCCCAATCTGTCGTCGACGAAGGCTGGTCGATTCGCCCTGCCGCTGCACGCTTTCAAGTCGAACCGACTACCGCCCAGCGGTGGCCCACCCGCTACCGCGAACACGGCCCGGCCGGGCTGGTCCATCGCAACTGTCGTCCGCACTAACAGCCCCAATCGCACCGAACGCCGCTTCATCAAAGCCCGAGTGTTGCGCCACTGGGACCCGGCCCGCATCGCCGACCTCGTCGGCCTGAACGTATCGACCGTGTACCGGGTTCTCGCCCGCTAGGGCTGGCCCGGCTGTGCTGGCCCAGCTGTGCTGGCAGACCGACTCGCCGCGCGGGTAGTCCGACGCATTAGGGCCGACCACCCGGGTGATCTGGTGCAGTCGACGTGGAGAAGCTGGGCAAGATCCTCGCCGGACGGTGGTTGGCGCAAACTCGGTTGCACCGTCGGCAACCACCATCCTCACACCGACAGAAGCAGCGGCCAAGCGAACAAGTACGACCAGTCGGTGCGCCGCTCTCATTTGCTGCCCACCGCGATCAATGCCCAACACATCTGACCTACTCCGAGATCGTCCTGGCCGACGAAGGTCAGCACACCGCCACCGAATTACGGGCTCGAGGCCCAGGAATGGTTCGCGGACAGTGGCACCGAGGTACGGATAGTATTGAGACAACGGCTCGTGCCACCGCTCCCATGTCTTCACCCATACCCCGGGGGCCGTCGATCATCCACCGGCGCACCCGACCGTATCGTCACAATTAATGGCAAGGCTAAGCGGCTTCACCGAACCCTAGCCGATGACCGGGCCAATGGCCGCCTGTACACCAGGGGACGCCGAACCCTGTGCACAGTTTCCGGTACGGCTACACAACTACAATCATCACCGCGGTCAACCGCACTCGGAAGGCAACCACCAGCCAGCCGCGTACCAAGGTCAGTGCAGCTAGCGTTTGAATTAGGACGCAACTCATCTATCACGGCCGACGGTGCTGCGTCATGCTTATGCCCCTCCTACCTGTTGACGGAATGGTCGGGATATTCAGCGACCGACGCTTGTCAGATCCCCATGGGTCCGTCCGCGTGAGTTTGTCCGTCCGCGTGACTTTTGCGATGGTCAAGGGGCGAGCCGGAAACGGTCGATGTCACCCGGCCACCAGCTCGCAGTGCCCAGCAGCACCGCTAGCGCCGGGACTACTAAGGTCCGCACCAGGAACGTGTCGAGCAGCAAACCGACACCGATGATGAACCCGATTTGCACCATCACATCGATGGACCCGACCATCAGCCCAAACATGCTGGCCGCGAATATCAACCCAGCCGAGGTGATGACCGACCCGGTGTAAGCGACGGTACGCATTACGCCGACCCGCACGCTCCACCTCGTTTCCTCTCTCAGCCGTGACACCAGCAGCATGTTGTAGTCGGCGCCCACCGCCACCAAGACAATGAACGACACCAGTGGCACGGGCCAGGCGATCCCGGCACCGAGGATGTGTTGAAGTACGAGCACACCAATACCGAGAGCCGCCATGTAGTTCAAGACGACGGTTGCAAGGAGATAGACAGGTGCAACGACGGCCCGCAACAGCAGCATCAGGATCAGACCCACGATGAGAAGGGTGGCTATGCCGAGCAGTTTGAAATCGTACGACAACAGCCGCTGGACGTCGGAATTGATCGCAGGAAAGCCCGCAACAGAAGCACGTCCGCCCTCCAGAGTGGTGTTCGGCATCGCGTTCTCGGCGACGCTGGACAGCTCGTTCGCCAGCGTCATTGCATCGGCAGAGTATGGGTCGTAGGCGGTCTGTACCGCATAGCGCACGGTTTTCCCGTCGGACGAGATGAACTGTCGAGCGACCTGACTGAACTGCTGGTCCTTGAACGCATCCGCGGGGAGATAGAAGCCGGTTGCCGAGTCAGAATCGCCGACCTCCCGTGCGGGAGCCCGAAGCTGTGCGGCGACCTGTGCCAGTCCACTGAGTAGCTGAAGGTTGCTGTCCACCAGAGCACCGACTCCGTTCGACAACTGACGCGCGCCGTCGGCAAGTGCGCCGACGCCGGATTCGAGTTGCGAGAGCCTGTTCCCCAGGTCCTGTCCGCCGATGGCTTGTAGTGCAGAATCCAGCGTTTGAAGAGAACGCTGCAGCTGTGCAATGTTGGTCGAGCCTGGCGCACTCACGCGGCCGAGCTGCGCGGCAAAGTCAGCCACCCTCCCAAGCGACTGATCATCCGCGAGTGCCCGGATGTCGGCCGTTTGCGCGCGCAGTGCCGAGCACTGCGCGATCTGCTGGCACCACGGATTGTCTAACGCGGACAACGCCGGCGCGACCGCATCTGCCGCAGACTGGGCCCGACGTGCGAGTTGAGACAGCTCAGGCGCTTGCTTGGAAAACTGTCTAAGCCTTGGGGCAGCGTTCGCCAGTTGGTTCACAAGCGGCCGATACTCGTCGAGCTGCGGGCCAAATGACGACACCTCGTCGAGCAACCCCGACAGCGGAGCGAGGTTGGAGGATATCTGGTCTTCTAACAGTGCCAGGCCTCCGGCGAGCTGCTCTGACCCCGTCTTCAGGACGGCCAGATCATCCTTGCGGGCCTGTCCATCACCGGTCTCCTCGGTGATCTTGGTACCGATCTGATCATTCTGCCAAGATAATTGCGCCTGCTCTAGCTTCTCACCGGTCGGCCGCGTCACGCCAATGACCCTGGTCACGCCGGGAATCTGCGCGACGCGGGAGGCTAGCTGGTCGAGGTCGGCAAGGCCCTGAGCCGTGCGCATGTCGTTCTCGGACTCCACCACCAAGAATTCTGAGATGATGATGTCTTTCGGGAAGTGGCGGTTGAGAAGCGCGTATCCTTCGTTGCTCCCTGTGTCAGTTGGCTGCCCCTCGCGATCGTCGTAGGTGATCTGAATTGTTGCGGCGACCATGGCGAGGCCGATCAACACGACCACACTGATCGCGAGCAGAGGGACCGGCCGCCGGATAACCATGACTCCGACTCTTCTCCAGTAATCCCGCGTCAGGTCACGGCGGGGAAGGCCGGCACCTTTCTTGGCAGCGAAAGAGAGTACGAGGGGCAGCAATGTCACCGTCGCCAAGAATGCGAACGCTATGGCGATTGCGCAGGCCGGACCCAAAGTGTTAAACACACTGAGCTTGGCGAAGGCCATAGCCAGGAACGCTAGGGCCACAGTGCCCGCCGACGCTAGAACCACGCGGCCGATAGTTGCATTCGCGTGGGCGATAGCGACATCAGGAGAGTAACCCGCTCGAATACCTTCATGATAGCGGCTGATGAGGAACACCGAATAGTCAACTCCGGCACCGAAGATGATGACGGTCATGAACATTGATGTGAACTGGGATACCGGCATGCCCAGCTCGCCCAGTCCAGATAGAACTCCGCGACCCACAGCCAAGCTCATGCCCACGACAAGCAGCGGCATCAGCGCGGTGAAGACCGAACGATAGACGATCAGGAGGATCACGGCGATCAGCAGCACGGTGGCAACAGTGATCAGGACCAGATCCGACTCGCCCACGGCGAGTTGGTCGCTAAAGGTCGCGGGCGGGCCTGTCACACGGACTGTCGTCCCACTGTCACGAAAGATACTCTCAGCGATCTCACGCACCGCTGCGACCGCCTCCGCGGTATCGGGTCCCCCGAGTGTGCCGGCCACTCCCACGGGCAGATACCAGGCTTGCTTGTCTTTGCTGAGAGCCTGACTTGCGGTGAGGGGATCGCTCAGCAGGTCCCGGACAGCGATGACGTGCCTGTCGTCCGCCCGCAGGGTGTCGACAAGCACGTGATATCGATCGCGGGTGTTGTCGGACAGGCCTGCACTGCTCTCCATCACAACGAATACAGTGGTCTTGGCGCCGCGCTCGTCGAACGAGGCACCCATACGGTCCAAGGTCTGAAAAGACGGGACTCCGGCCGGGATTGGATCCACAGATTGTTCCCTGACCACCGACTCCAGTTGAGGAAAGACAAGGCCTAAGCCGATAGCAGCGCCGAGCCAGACCAGCGTCACAATTCCTTTGCGCCGGAGGGTAAACCATGCAACCCGCTCAAGGGTCGGACTGTACTCGCCGAGTCTCTCGCCCCCTCTCGACGGGCGGGTTCGAATGGGAGACGAACTCACCATGTGCAATATCCTCTCGACCTACAGTGGGCGACCCAATCGTGCGGACCCGTTTCGCGAACGTCCATGCGGTGGATGATTGTCACTTGTGGTGATGCTCGACCATGTTCTCGACTTCCTCGAGAGTGGTGGGCAGGTGGTATGGGGGAGTGCTCTTGCCTGAGATGCGGTATCGGCCCCAGAAGTCGGGATCCCCGACGACACACTCCGCTCGGCCCTCGGGGGTCGTAAACACAGCGATCGCGCGAGCGCCTTTCAGGAGACCGTCGAGCTCTTCATTCTTCTGAATACGGCCATACCAGGTGTACAGGCCGTTCAGCGGCTGGAAATAGCCTTTGATCTTCGCTTCGACATGGATCTCCGCCCCGCGGCACACCAGGGTCCCTTCGCCGGAGTAGTCGAGGTCATGGTCGTCAGACATACAGTCCTACCTTCTTCGCACTGAGCGTTGACAAATATCGCAGTTCGTGGATACTAGCAGTACCAGATACTACGAGTAATGGGTACTGGGCGCCAGACCCAACTCCCAGCCTTGAACGACCGAGGAGACGACATGACCGTGCAGGATGTCCAGATGAACCCCGACTTTTCGAAGGAGGGCATGGCTCGGGTGAACGGGCGTAAGCCCGTCGACATGGAACGATCTGCGGGTCGATTGCTGCGGTCTTCCGCAGAGAAGTTCTACGACGCGGAGATCGACATCGACTGGGAGTCGCCCTGGGAGGACGGCAAGTGCTTTCTGCCAGAGCATCGAGTGTCGCTATACGGCACCAGGCTGTGGGACAAGATGACTGAGGAGCAGCGCCGCGAGTTGGGGCGCCATGAGATCGTAAGCATCCTCAGTTTCGGCATCTACGCAGAGAATCTGTTGAGTTCAGCGCTTCTGCGCATGTCGGCGAAGGGGGCTTTAACCGATCAGAAGTCTCTATACGCGTTGACAGAGATCGGCGATGAGTCCCGCCACTCCACTATGTTCGCGCGCCTCATCAACAAGACGGGCGTGCCCCCCTACAAGCTTCCTAAGGGCTTCTTAAGCTTCGCGAAGATCCTGCATTTCGTCCCTCTCGGGCCGTCGGTGTCTGGAGCTACGCTGTTGATCGAGGAAATCCTGGACCGCGCCCAACGCGAGGCGATGAACGACCCCAACATGCAGCCGCAGCTTCGCCAGCTCATGAAGATCCACGTCCTTGAGGAAGCCCGCCACATTACCTTTGCGCGACTGGAGATGATCGAAGGCATGCAGCGTCGTCGTAAGGCAACGCGCGCCTGGCACCGAGGCGTGCTCGCCGTCATCGCGAACCTGGCGTACCCGCTGCTCATCAATCCGAAAGTGTACCCCGCAGTGGGAATTAGTCGCTGGCGTGGCGTGTGGGCGCAGCAGACCAGCCCAAACTACCGAACCAACCTGCAATTTATGTCTGAGCCCATGATTCGGTTCTTCCATGAGGCGGGAATGTTGGAAGGCAAATTCACAATGGCCATGTGGCGTGCGACGCGCAGCCTTCCCGACGATCTTCGCTGATCTCCGTTCACGCGACCGTGACGTCGTGATCGACACTATAGACCCGCGCGAAGCATGCTCGATCGCTTCGCGATCACTTCCGCCTCAACAGATCACCTGCCGCCACTGTGCGCAGGTGATGTGTTGTGCGATCCAACCTACGAGGGAGAAAGCATAACCATGGCATCATCGACTACCCGGCGCGCCACGCGCGCAACCGCCAAGACGGATTCAACCAACGACCCGATTTCCACCAAGATTCTGATTATTGGAAGCGGGTTCTCTGGTCTCGGGATGGCCGCGCAGCTTAGACGTCGCGGGTATAGCGATTTTCTGATTCTGGAAAAGGCCAGCTCCGTCGGCGGGACCTGGCGCGACAACACCTATCCAGGCTGTGCATGTGACGTTCCGTCGCTGATGTACTCGTACTCATTCGAGAGTCGAGGTAGCTGGTCGAAGGTGTGGTCATCACAGCCAGAAATTGAGCGGTATCTACAGGATGTCGCGGATAAGCGTGGCGTGACACAAAAGATTCATTTCGGCCAGAAATTGGTTTCTGGATACTGGAGCGAGTCGGAGTCGCGGTGGCACCTGCGCACTGAGTCCGGACGTGAGTACATTGCTCAGTTCGTGGTGTCAGGAGTCGGCGCGCTGCATATCCCCAATTTCCCCGAAATTTCGGGTATTGCGGACTTTAAAGGCGACGCGTTTCACTCCGCACAGTGGGATCATTCGGTGGATCTAGAGGGCAAGCGTGTCGCCGTGATCGGCACTGGCGCCAGCGCTATCCAGTTTGTACCTTTCGTGCAGAAGGAGGCCATGTCCCTCAAGGTATTCCAGCGAACCCCCGCCTGGGTCCTACCCCGCAAGAATTTCTCCGTTCCGCCGGCCCTGCGGACTCTTCTGAGTAAACTCCCGATTGCACGTCGTATCGCCAGGTGGTCGGTGTACTGGGGTGCGGAGAGCCTGGCCTTCGGCCTCAACGGTCACTCTAACCTCATGCGGCCAATTGAAAAGGTCGCTCAATGGAACATCGAACGCTCCATCACTGATCCGGCATTGCGCAAGAAACTGACCCCGTCGTATCGTATCGGCTGTAAGCGGATTCTGGGGTCAAACGACTATTACCCGGCGCTTGCGGCACCTAACACCACTGTCATCAGCGACCGGATTGAGAAGGTGACCGCTGATTCCATCATTACTTCAGACGGTGTCGAGCATCTCGTGGACGTTATAATTTATGCGACCGGTTTTCACGTGACTGACGGTTTCGATCAGCTCGCCCTCAAGGGCGCCAGTGGCGAGGATCTCCCGTCCCATTGGCATCAGACTGGCATTAATACGCACCTGGGCATCACGACCGAGGGTTTTCCCAACCTGTTTTTCCTCCTCGGACCCAACACGGGCCTCGGCCACAACTCCGTGGTGTTCATGATTGAGCAGCAGATCAAGTACATCATGAAGGCAATCGACGCAGTAGAACGCCGAGGCGCTGAGAAGGTCGACGTACGCCCGTCCGTGCAGGAACGTTTCAACACCGACATCCAGCGGAAGCTGGCCAAGGGAGTGTGGACCAACGGCGGCTGCACGAGTTGGTATCTCGATTCGAAGGGCGTCAACCGCACCGTGTGGCCGGGCTTCACCTGGCAGTACTGGCGCGCCACGAAAGATTTCGAGCCCGCCGAGTACGACATCGCCTGATGCCCGAACGCACGGAGACACGATTCGAAGAGATGGTGGGACGACGGTGAGCAGTTCTAATCGGCATGACTATACCGGCAAGGTGGCAGTGGTCACCGGTGCTGCGTCAGGGATCGGGCGATCTCTGGCACTCCAGTTGGCGAAGCGAGGTGCGGCATTGGCACTGTCCGACGTTGATGAGATGCACTTGAAGGAGACTGCAGAACTTTGCCGCACCACGCATGGGGCAACGGTAACCGCCGCCGTGTTAGACGTTGCGGACCGTGCTGCTTTTCAGGACTATGCCGACGCAGTGCGGTCAGAGTCCGGCCACGTAGACATGGTGTTCAACAACGCCGGCGTGGCTTTGGGCGTCGACGTAGTCGACATGGCCTGGGAAGACTTCGACTGGCTCATGGGCATCAACTTTGGCGGAGTCGTGAACGGGTCAAAGGCGTTTCTGCCTCACCTGATCGCGTCCGGGGACGGACATCTCATCAACACATCGAGCGTGTTCGGCTTGGTCGGAATCCCCAGCCAAAGCGCCTATAATGCCGCGAAATTCGGCGTCAGAGGCTTTACCGAGGCGCTCCGACAGGAGATGAAGATCAGTCGTTACCCGGTCACAGTGACCTGTGTGCACCCGGGGGGGGTAAAAACCAATATCGTCAACAATGCCAGAGGCGTCTCCGCCATGGGGGCAGACACCGCGACTGTCGCCTCGCTGTTCGACAAGATCGCACGAAGCACCCCAGAGAAAGCAGCGGCGACAATCCTGAAAGGTATGGACAAGAAGAGAGCGCGAGTGCTGATCGGTGCGGACGCCCGCGGTTTCGACTTCGTGGCACGGGTGATCGGTCCCCGCTACCAGGACATCGCGGCTCCACTGACACGAGCGGGTTACGCGGTCGCACGTAGACAGGGGATCCTCAAGTGACCGTCGAACCCGATTCACGTCCGGCTGCCGCGGCGGCCCGCTCACGCACCTTAACCGTCTCGGAAGTGATCCAGGAAACGAAAGACTCCGTTACCATTTCGTTCGAAATCCCCGACGCCATGGTCGAGGAGTTCAAGCATACCCCAGGGCAATTCATCACCGTCAAGATCCCATCTGATCGGACCGGTCATGTCGCACGGTGCTACTCATTGAGCAGCTCGCCTCACGTCGACGACTTCCGTCTCGAGATCGGCATCAAGCGGACCGAGAACGGTTACGCATCGAACTGGCTGTGCGATAACGCGATCACGGGAATGGAATTGACCGTCCTCCCGCCGTCAGGGCATTTCACGGCGAAGAATCTCGACGTCGATTTTCTATTCTTCGCAGGAGGAAGTGGGATCACTCCGGTCTTGTCGCTGATTAAGTCGGCACTTGTGTGCGGCGGGGGCGAAGTCACACTATTCTACGCGAACCGCGATGCCGAGTCGATCATGTACGGGGGGCAACTGACGCAGATCGTCTCCGAGTTTCCTGAGCGTTTCACCGTCTTCCATTGGTTGGAGTCGGCTATGGGTATTCCGACGCCTCAGAATGTCGAGTCCGCCATACGTGAGCACCGCGGTGCACAGATTTTCACCTGCGGTCCGGCGCCGTTCATGGATCTGGTGCAGAAGTCGGCGGAGGCCTGCGGTGTCGAGCACTCCTCGGTACATCGAGAAGTCTTCCAGTCACTGACCGGGGATCCGTTCGATACAGCCACGATGCGTCAGCTTGGTGACGACGACGGTGTGGCGACCGCTACGGTCTATCTGAATGGGCAGTCCATCACGACTGAGTGGCCGCGCAACACGCCGTTGCTCGACGTGCTACTGGCCCAAGGCCACAATGCCCCGTACTCCTGCCGAGAAGGAGCCTGCAGCGCGTGTGTATGCAAGCTGGTCGAGGGTGATGTAGAAATGGCGCAAAACCACATCCTCGTTGAGGATGATGTTGCCGACGGTGAACGGCTCGCATGCCAGGCACTTCCGCTGACGGATGCTGTCACGGTGAGCTTCGATGACCTCTGAGTTAGCGAGTGCGTCGCGAGGATCGCGTGACCTCGAGGTCCTTTCCTCCGACGGGACCAAGTTGTTCGCTCAGGAATTCGGTCCGGGCCGGGATGCTCCGCTCCTAGTCTTTAGTCACGGCTGGGCTTGTCAGGGACGTTTCTGGCGTCCGCAGGTCGAGCAGTTCGCGGCGACGCATCGGGTGGTGGTCTACGACCAACGCGGACACGGGTTGAGCGACCGGGGCCGGGTACCGTTCTCGGCGAAGCTCCTGGCCGATGATATGGAGGCCGTAGTCCGGGCAGTGGCGACTCCCGCCGACAAGGCTGTCGTGGTCGGACACAGCATGGGAGGCATGTCCATCATGAGTTGGGCGGCTGAGTACCCCGCCTCGGTTTCGGAGCTGGCCCGCGGAGTAGTCCTGGCAAGCACCGGGCCATCACAGTTGGTGGATCGGTCTACATTGCTCAAGGTTCCCCGACAGCTACGACCGAGACTTGAGCGGGCCTTCGCGGCCAGTCTTGCAGTCGCCGGACCCGAGATGCAGGGCACGCGTTTGTCTCGCCGCCTGATTCGTTACGGAACCCTGGGCCCGGGCGCGACTGCCGAGGTAGTCGATGAGTGCGCCGACATCGTGTTGCGATGCCCACCACAGGTGCGCGGGATGTGGGGTTCAGTGTTGGCGACAATCGACGTCAGTAAGGGGGTTGACTCGCTGGAGGTGCCGGCGACGGTCATCGTAGGTGATGCCGACAGACTGACCCCAGCGACCCATTCAGTGGATCTCGCAGCGCGCCTGGGTCGGAAGGGCGTTCTATTTGAATTCACTCTTCTTGACAAAGTCGGTCACATGTCCAACCTAGAGGCCGTCGAAGACTTCAATTCAGCCGTGGCCAGATTAGACAAATCCGCCTGAAGCGGGTCTCGTCGACCCAACCCATGTTCACTGGCTAGTGCGTCACTGGCGCGACAAGTCAGCCATCCTGATAACGTAGGAGGTCATGTCTGTAGTCCGTCGCATCTCCGCGGCCCCGGTGAAAGTGCAGCGACGTGTGCGCGACGCTCGAAGCACGCGCTGGGACGACCACCGCGCCGTCGTCAAAGCTGAACTCGTCGATGCAGCGATACGCGCGATCGAAAAGTTCGGCGATGCCGTGAGCATGGACGATTTTGCGGAAGAGGCTGGTGCGTCGAAGCCTAAGCTCTACCGCCATTTCGGTGACAGGGCTGGGCTCTACTCCGCCGTGGCAGCCCGTCTGGGTTCTATGATGTGGGAGTCAGCGCAGTCAACTCTGCTCTCCGGACAGGCAGACAGCACCGTCGACGAACTTTTCCGTTCAGCGGTGTCCGCATACGTATCCTTGGTTGATGAACATCCAGCGGTCGTCCGTTTCCTCATGACGAACCACATGTTCCAGTACTCTGAGTCCGGCGAGGGTGGGGCCGCAGATCAGCTGAGATCGGCAATGGAGATTATTTCCGACGAGTTCGCACGTGGCCTCCGAGAGGTCGGTGCCGAGGAGTCCCCCGTCGCCGTAGCAGTAGCCTCCATCCTGGGGGCCGGCCTATCAGCGACCCAGTGGTGGATCGATAACGGTCGGCAGAATGGAATGAGCAGGGACATGTTTGCCGCGCACCTGTGCCAGACGTCGTGGGGGATCATAGACGGCGCTGCGGCCACAGTAGGCGTTCGATTTCATAGGGACAGGCCCTTAGGCAACCCTGGATTCGCCACTCGCCTCGACGCCGTCTGATCCCCTTCGTACGGGTGGTCCGCCCTGTAGTCACGCACGCGGCAGAACTGCTCACACAAACGGAGCGCATTTCACAATCCTGACTGCTGGCTGTCATGGGGGATCATCCTTGGTCGCCGCTCATCTTAGTAGCGAAGCGCTACAGACAGTACTGTTGACGACAGTGCCACAGTCGTGGCGCCACTCATAAGGCCCCCCCTCGAGCCTTCCATCGGTACCGCCACTGGCTGTTTCGTTCTGTTACCGACGGTATTGTTGTGCAGTCAGAGGTTCTTGATTTGGTTTCGTAGGGAGTGGCCAGGGTGGAAACCATCGATTTCGACGATGTTGACCCGAGGCGGGTTCGGTCGCGCCAGCGTTTGTTGGATGCCGCTGTGACCTTGCTGAACAGCGGCGGGGTCGAAGCCGTTACCGTGGAGGCGGTCACTCGACTGTCTCGTGTTGCTCGCACTACCTTGTATCGTCACTTCGAGAGCTCCACAGATCTGGTGGCGGCTGCTTTCGAGCGGTTGTTACCCCAGGCCGAGACCCCCGCGATGACGACGTCGATCCGCGATGACCTGCTAAAGCTGATGCAGCGGCAAGCTGAACTAATCGAGCAGGCACCGCTGCAGTTGACGACGCTGGCATGGTTGGCAATGCTTCCCGAACAACCCGAGCAATCCGACGGGGAGCAGAACGCGCTCGCGCCACTGCGCCGTCGAGTCGTCGAGCAGTATCGAGAGCCATTCGATCGAGTTTTAACGACCGATGTGGCCACGGCTGAGCTCGACAACTTCGATCTGACCATGGCAGTCACTCAGCTGGCAGGCCCCCTTATCTTTGCCAAGCTCACGGGTATTCGGTCGATGACCGTTGACGATCTCGAACAACTTGTCGACGATTTCCTCACGGCCCACCGGCGGCACCAAATTACCTAACCCCCTTCCACATCCACGCTACTGCTAGTACCGTAACGCTACTGCCGGTTTCAGAAGCGGGCTGGGTCGAGGGTGAGGTGCTGCGTATGGTGGTCCAACGTCCGAGTGATGGGCGCTTGACGGCGCGCCGGTTGGTGGAGCGCAGCGAGTACAGCACAACACTGGGACGGTTGGCGCGGTTCACCTTGGCGCACAGATCTCTCGTCATCGGGGTGTGGGTGGCCGTGGGTGTCGTCTTGGCGATTCTGTTTCCCCAGTTGGAGACGGTGGTGCGGCAGCAGTCGGTTGATCCGATCCCTGCTGGGGTTCCATCGTTTCGAGCACTCGATCAGATGGGTGGCGCGTTCGGCGAGAAGGGCGCCAAGACCACTGTTCTCGTGACCATGGAGAATCCGAATGGGTTCACCGACGTGGCGCGGGAACGCTACGACATGCTCGTTCTGCAGTTGCGCGAAAATTTCGACGATGTGCAGTCGGTGCGGGATTTGCTTTCCGATCCGACGACGGCCGGTCAGGCGTTGAGTGAGGATGGGCAAGCCTGGTACCTGCCTGTCGGGGTAGCTGGAACATTGGGGGGGCCAACGGCCACTCATGCTGTGGAGACCGTGCGCCAAACCGCGCATCGGGTGTTTGAGGGTACTGGCACCACTGTTCATGTCACCGGACCGACGGCCACTTTCAGTGATCAGATCGTGAGTGCTGAAAGCGATTTAGTCGTGATCACTCTGGCGACGGTGGCGCTTATCGCGATCATTCTGTTGGTCGTTTACCGATCGCTGTTCACCGCGCTGGTGCCATTGTTGGTGATCGGCGTCAGCCTCGGCGTGGGCCGTGGCATCTTGTCCGCGCTCGGCGAGCTCGGTATGCCGGTGTCGCAGTTCACCGTCGCGTTCATGACCGTCATTCTGCTTGGAGCAGGGGTCGACTACTCAGTCTTCTTCATCAGTCGATATCACGAACGGCTGCGCCAGGGCGCCTCCACTGAGGTTGCTCTCGTGGACGCGACAGCAACCATTGGACGGGTCATCCTGGCTTCAGCTGCCACGGTGGCACTGGCCTTTCTGGCGATGGTATTTGGTCAGCTCAGCGTGTTCTCTACCTTGGGTCCGGCATGCGCGATCGCCATCCTCATCGGATTCCTCGCCACGATCACCCTGTTACCACCGGTGTTGCTGTGGGCGGCACGATTCGGCTGGGGCGCACCCCGACGAGATCTGACGCGGAAGTACTGGAATCGCGTCGCCGTGCTCGTCGTTCGGCGTCCTGTGCCGCTGCTGGCACTGACCTTGGTCGGGCTGGTCGTGCTCAGCGTCTTCGCGATGAGCATCCAGATCACCTTCGACGATCGTGAGGGGCAACCCGCGACAACCGACAGCAACGAAGGCTACGCGTTGCTCAACCGTCATTTCCCTCAAGACGTCACTATCACTGAGTTCCTCGTTGTAGATGCGCCAATCGATCTCCGTACTGCCAGCGGGCTGGCCGATCTTGAGCAAATGGCCTCACGTATATCCCAGATCCCAGGAGTGACTCGAGTCATCGGCGTTACCCGTCCCACTGGGGACAAGCTCGAGCAAGCTGAGTTGTCCTGGCAGAACGGCCAGATCGGAAACCGGTTGGCGAGTGCGGTCGACGATGGCCAGAACCGCCGAGGTGACCTCGAGCAGCTACGTACCGGCGCATTTCAACTCGCTGACGGGCTTACTCAGCTCGACACCCAGGTACGCACCAACTTGGCACCGCTGGCCGGCATCCTCGATCAGGCGAGCACAACTGGGCAACAGATTCAGCAGTACCAGCCACTTCTACGCCAACTCGCCGCCTCCGCACCAGCACTCGATCGCGCTTCTCAGAATGCCCCACAGTTGGCCGCGCTCACTCGCCAAACATCTGCAGCCCTGGCAACAGTGACCTCGATCCTGCCAATCCTCGATAATGCGCCCTGGTGCACCCAAGTCCCGCAGTGCGAAGCTTTCCGCGCGCAGACCCGCAATCTCGACGCCGCACTGAACAACGGACCCCTCGACCAGCTCACCACGCTGTCAACACAACTCGCGCAGTTGGATACACCGATCGCAACGATCACCGATCAGCTCACTTCAACCGCCGACTCCCTGGGCTCCACGCTGGGAAGCATCAACAGCCAAGACCTTCCCGGCAAGCTCACCCAACTGCAAACAGGTATCAGTCAACTCGCGGCGGGATCACGAGAGCTGGCCGCTGGTGTGTCCGCGCTAATCGACAGCAACCTGCAACAACTCGCCGGGATGGCCACGCTAGCCACACAGCTACAAACCTCCGCCCGCGAGACCTCCGGAACAGACTCCGCAACCGGCTTCTATCTCCCACCTCAGGCCAACTCAGACCGCCGTTTCGTTGATGTCGCTCGCCAGTTTGTCTCGCCCGACGGCCATACCGTGCGATACGCAATACAAACCAGTTTCGACCCCTACAGCACCGAGGCCATGCAGCTGGCTGCCACAATCACCGATGTCGCACGCGCCGCGAGACCGAACACAACCCTGCAGGACTCCAACATCGCGATAGCCGGGTTCCCCGCCATCAACGCCGATCTGCAACGTCTACTCGCCGATGACTTTCGACTCCTAGCGTTGGCCACCCTCGCTATCGTCGGCCTGATCTTGATCCTCCTGCTCCGCGCACTCATCGCGCCCCTATACCTTCTTGGCACCGTCGTTCTCAACTACACCGCGGCAATGGGTATCGGCGTCCTGATCTTTCAACACATTCTCAAAACCGATATCGCCTGGCCCGTGCCACTACTGGCCTTCATAGTCCTCGTCGCGGTTGGCGCCGACTACAACATGCTTCTCATCTCTCGTCTACGCGAAGAATCCCAAAACAACATCCGCATCGGGGTCCTGCGAACCGTCACCAACACCGGATCGGTCATCACCTCGGCCGGACTCATCTTCGCTGCCAGCATGTTCGGACTCATGGCCGGATCCATCTCGATCATGACCCAGGTCGGACTCATCATCGGCATTGGTCTCTTGCTCGACACCTTTATTGTGCGCACCATCGTCGTGCCCACCATCGCCACAATTGTCGGTGGAGCAAGCTGGTGGCCGAGTACCCGAACCGACACGCGTCCGGCATCCCGCTAGCAACACATCTAACGAATCTGACCGGCCCAGCCAGTCATCCAGCCATCGCGCCTCCCTCATCGACTGACACCCGCTCGACGGTCGGGCGCGGCACCACCACCCGACCCACGCGCGAGCGCCCCTCGCGTCGTTGACGCTGGTAAAACTCGCAGGAGGGCCCGTCGCGCTACGAGGTGCGCAGTGCCGCCATGTAGAACACCTTGCGCAGACCACCGGTGGTAACGCTGCGGTCTGCGCAAGGCGCCGCGCCGGTTGCCCGAATGATGCGGCACCGGCGCTAGACCGGCGTAGGCTCGCTCCACCGCTGCTCTCCACCAGACAGCGCCTCTATCACGAGCAGTCCCCGTTTGCTGGTTACGTGTTCTAACGACGTCCGACTGGGGCAACGTGCCACGAAGACGCCTTCGAAAGGGCCAGCTCACCGGTTGAAGACGCGGACCTGAGTCGAGGATCTGACAGGCGCCAGCGGTCAATGTTAGAGACGTGCTGCATGCTGCTTGGCGTTGTCGCGGTGTTCTTCGGCGGCGCGGAGCGCGTGGCGGAGAGATCCCAGGGCTTCGGTGATGCCGGCGATGGCTTCGGCGGGGGTGGTGGGCGCGCCGAGGGTGTCAACGGCGAGGTCGTCGCGTTGCGCGAGGTCGCGGTAGCTGCGTTCAATGTCGAGGACCTGGCGTTGCAAGGCGTTGATGGGGTCGTAGAGCGCGTCGATGGCGTGGTCGAGTGTGCGGCCGGAGTCGTTCACATTGCTCCTCATGGTTGTCAGAGATGAGTTGCGGCGCAACCGGTTAAGTGCGGCAGGCGTGGGCGCGGTGGTCTATGCGGACGATGACGATGGTGTGGTTGGGTTCGTCTACGCGCAGCAGGATGCGGTAGTCGCCGCGGCGTGCGCAGTGAAGACCTTCGAGGTCGTCGCGCAGCGGTTTGCTGAGTCGGTGGGGGTGGCCGGCGAGGGGTCCGGAGATGAACCCGATGACGGCGCGGACGATCCGCGACGGAAGTCGTTGCAGGTCGCGGCGTGCGGGGGATGCGACCTCGACTCCGTACGGGTCGGCCAAGTCCGTGGGTTTGTCGCTCACCGGGGCGGCATACCGTGTTCGGCGCGCAGATCCTCGAGGGAAACAGTTTGGCCGTCGGCATCGGCGACCGCGACGGCGTCGCGGGCGCCGACGCGTGAGAGCCAGTAGATCGTTTCGTGCAGCGATTCGAGGTCGTCAGCTGACATGAGCACCGCGGCAGGTTTGCCGTGCTTGGTGATGGTGATGATGTCGTGCGTGCTCTCGGCGCTGTCGATGAGCGCGGAGAGCTTGTCCTTGGCTTCACCGAGAGGCACTGTCGTCATGCATCCAGCCTCGCCGCTGAACTAGCCAGAATTTTAGCCGATAATAGATACTATGACATTTGCGCAGCTGGGCAGCCGGCGGGCGGCCATCTCCGTGAAAAGTTGCCCTCTCGGGGCTCGTGTCGGATGACGACAGCTCGGTTAGGGCGAGCGCAGCCAGACTAGTCGCAGCTCTTTTCAGGCGGCGGCGAGAAGCCTTTGGGCCATACAGTGAAAGAGTTCCAGCAGACACCAGTCAGATCGGCGTGCTCGAGATTGGCCCCTCCGAGAGTAGTGTAGGCAAGTCTCGCGCCCGTGAGTTTCGCGCCCGAGAGGTCGGAGCCGTCGAGGGACGTTGAACGGAGATCCGCGCGGGTGAGCGTGGCCCCGCGGAAGTCCGTCGCTAAGAGATTCGCGCCGTATACGGTTGCGTCCGTTAGGTCTGCGCCAGAAGCTCGGAGTCCGCGAATCTCCTCTCCTCCGCCGGCGTCCACGCCGGTGAGGTCGGCGCGTACGAGGTCTGCCCCTGTGAAGTCTGCATCGTTAACGAACGAGGCGGCGAGGTTTGTACCGGTGAGGTTCGCATCCCGAAGGTTCGCGCTGCGCAGATCCGACCTAGTCATTACCAACCCGACGAGGTGTTGCTGTTCAAGGTCTAGTCCTCCGAACGGTCTGACCGTCTTCGGATCCGGATTAGACCAATCGGACCGTTCTCGGACGAATCTCAGGTTCTCCAGGCGTTCTGCCTGCGCATTCGCCCGCGCCGCGATGGTGCGATCGGTCTCTGCGCGCCGATCGTCGATCTCCGCTGTTGCGAGCAGGACCAGTACAGACACAAGGAGAACGACGACGATGTCCCGGACCCACCAGGGCGGGTCTCGCAACCACGCTTTCGCTCGGTCACGGCGGGACGTCGGCGGCGGTGGTGGCGGTGGCGG
>NZ_JAKOIW010000002.1 GCF_022206305.1 Gordonia sp. 'Campus'
GTTCCGCCGGGGGCGGGGTGGTGTTCGAGGGATCGGAACGGTCGGTCACGGGTACCTCACTGGATCCGGTAGGCGAGCTGCTGTGCGGCGTCGGGGTGCAACGGCGGCAGGGCGAGGATGTGGGCGACCGCACGCCAGGGTTCGAGGCGCACGTAGTTGTCCTGCCCCCACCAGTACTCCTCGCCGGAGACCTCGTCGCGGACCGGGAAGTGGTCGTACCACTCGAAGCCGAGCTTCGGCAGGTCGAGCCACACGGTGGAGTCCTCGGCGCCGAACGGATTCAGGTTGATCACGACGACGACCCGATCCCCGGACACCGGGTCGATCTTGGAGTAGACGATCAGCGACGGGTTGTCGACGTGGTGAAAGTGGATGTTGCGCAGTTGCTGCAGCGCCGGATGCCGTCGCCGGATCTCGTTGAGTGAGGTGATCCACGGTTCGAGGGACTCACCGCGACTCGCGGCGGCCTTGTAGTCGCGGGGCCGCAGTTCGTACTTCTCAGAGTTCAGGTACTCCTCGCTGCCCTCGGCCACCGCACGGTGCTCATAGAGCTCGTATCCGCTGTACACACCCCAGGTCGGGGCGAGTGTCGCGGCCAGCGCCGCACGGAGTGCGAACATCCCCGGGCCGCCGTGCTGCAGGCTCTCGTGCAGGATGTCGGGGGTGTTCACGAACAGGTTGGGCCGGGCCTCATCGGCGTGGTCGGCGAGTTCGCGGCCGAACTGTTCGAGCTCCCACTTGAGCGTCTTCCACGTGAAGTACGTGTACGACTGGCTGAAGCCGAGTCGGGCGAGACCGTAGAGCCGGGCCGGCCGGGTGAACGACTCCGACAGGAACAGCACGTTCGGGTGGCGCTTCTTGACCTCGGTGATCAGCCACTCCCAGAAGTTCGGTGGCTTGGTGTGGGGGTTGTCGACGCGGAAGATGTCGACCCCGAGGTTCACCCAGTGCAGCACGACCTCGAGGACGGCGCGGTAGATGCCGTTGCGGTCGTCGTCGAAGTTGAGCGGGTAGATGTCCTGGTACTTCTTGGGCGGGTTCTCGGCATACGCGATGGTTCCGTCCGGCTGGACGAAGAACCAGTCCGGATGCTCCAGGGCCCACGGATGATCCGGTGCGCACTGCAGGGCGAGGTCGAGGGCGACCTCGAGGCCGAGTTCGCGGGCCCGGCCGACGAAGTACTCGAAGTCGTCCTCGGTGCCCAGGCGGGGGTGGATGGCGTCGTGTCCACCGTCCTTGGAGCCGATGGCCCAGGGCGATCCGACGTCGTCCGGTCCGGCGACGAGGGTGTTGTTGGGTCCCTTGCGGTTGACCTCGCCGATGGGATGGATCGGCGGGAGGTAGACGACGTCGAATCCCATGTCCGCGACGCGCGGTAGATCTTGTGCCGCCGTGAGGAACGTCCCGTGGACGGGGTTGCCGTCGTTGTCCCAGCCGCCGGTGGATCGCGGGAACAGTTCGTACCAGGAGCCGAAGAGGGCGCGCTTGCGGTCGACCCACACCCGGTACGTGCGGCTCTTGGTGACGAGTTCACGGACCGGGTTGTCGGTCAGGACCTCGACGACCTCGTCCGAGATCGCCAGGCCGACGCGGTTCTCGACACGGCGTCGGCGGGCGCGCAACTGTTCGGCGGCGTCGAGCAACAGTTCGCGTCGGTCGTCGGACACGAGCCCCGCCGCGGTGGTCAGCACCCGGGCGCCGATCTCGAGGTCGTTGGCGAGGTCCGCGGCACCCTGCCCGGCGTCGAGCTTCTTGATCACCGCGGAACGCCACGTCGTGTACGGGTCACTCCAGGCCTCGATGCGGTACGACCAGAAGCCCACCGAGTCGGGGACGAACGCGGCGTTGAATGTGTCCGGTTCGGGGGCGGGGGTCATCCGGATGTCGAGCGCGCGTCGTTGGGGTGCCTCGACATGCAATGTGACGCCGATGGCGTCGTGGCCCTCGCGCCATGCGGTGGTGCTCACCGGGAGCATCTCTCCCACAACGGCTTTGGCGGGCTGAAGCCCGGCCGAGACGAGGGGTGCGATGTCGTCGATACCCATGCGCCCGATCACGTGGAGCCTCCTGTCGTCAGCTCCCGCGCCTGGCCTGGGTGTGCTGTCGGTCTCGCCGTCGTTGGTATCACCGGTTCCCAACCTAGTGCCCCGCGGCGGGGATTGTCTCGTTCACCGGTCGCCCGTCGTGTTCGCCGGCCGGGTGTCGCGGCGTCTGGCGAGGTCAGCCCACCGAGGGCGCCGCGGCGGTCAACCGGGTGAGCGCCGAACGGACCACCGACGGGTCGGAGGTGCGCCACATCGGTGGTAGTGACGCCATCAGATATCCGCCGTATCCCGCCGTCGCGAGCCGGGAGTCGAGCACCGCGACGACCCCGCGGTCGTCGACCGACCGCAGCAGGCGGCCCGCGCCCTGGGCCAGGAGCAGCGCGGCGTGATTGGCCGCCACCGACAGGAAACCGTTGCCACCGCGCGCGTCGATCGCTCGCTGGCGGGCGGTCAGCAGGGGGTCGTCGGGGCGTGGAAAGGGGATCCGGTCGATCAGCACGAGGCTCAGCGACGGACCCGGGACGTCGACGCCCTGCCACAGCGACAACGTGCCGAACAGACAGGTGGCGGGATCGTCGGCGAACCGACGCACGAGCGTCGAGGTGGTGTCGTCGCCCTGGCACAGCACCGGGTGGTCGATGCGTTCCCGGATGGCCTCGGCGGCTTCTCGGGCCGCGCGCATCGACGAGAAGAGACCCAGGGTGCGCCCGCCCGCAGCGCCGACGAGTTCGGCGATCTCGTCCATCGCCCGTGACGAGATCCCCGAGCGGTCCGGACGGGGGAGATGCCGCGCGACGTACAGGATGGCCGAGCGCGGATAATCGAACGGCGATCCGGCGTCGAGGCCCGTCCAGCGCGCCGAACCCGAATCCGACGGCACCGCCTTGCCGTTCGCCGTGACATCGGAGACGTTCTGTTCATCGGCGACCGGACGGTCGGTTCCGCGGCCGGACGCGGGTAGGCCCCAGGTCGCGGCGAGTGCGTCGAAGGAGCCGCCGATGGTGAGTGTCGCCGACGTCAGGATGACGGTGGCGTCGGCGAACAGCGACGCCCGCAGCAGCCCGCCGACCGACAGCGGTGCGATGTGCAGGACCGGTCGCGGCTCGGCTCCGCGCCGCGAGGTGTCGAGTGCCGCCCACACCACGTCGCGACGTTTGGCCTCGTCGGGCTCGTCGAAGGCGCCCAAGATACGGACGACGGAGTCGTGCATGTCCTCCAGGGAGGTCAACGCCGCGGAGCGGGCGGCCGCGGCACCGTCGTCGGCCGCTCCGGCCATGCGCACCGGTCCGATGGCGCTGCGGGCCTGCCACAGCCGGTCGCGCAGCATGACCAACACCGTGGTCGCATCGGCGGGGAGTCCGGTCCACTGCCGCATCGGCGCGTTCTCGAGCAGTTCGCCCAGTTGCTCGCCCGCTCCGAGCAGGGCGTCGGCGGTCTCCTCGTCGACGAGCTTGCCGCAGCGTCGGGCGACGAGCGCCACGGATGCGGCCGAGAGTTCGTCGGTGGCCACCGAAGTCATCCGGTCGACCAGTTCGTGGGCCTCGTCGATGATGACGACATCGTGTTCGGGGAGCACGTTGGCCGGACTCGTCGCGTTGATGGCGAGCAGCGCATGGTTGGTCACGACCACGTCGACCTTGCCGGAACGGCGACGGGACTGCTCGGCGAAACAGTCCTCCCCGTAGGAACAGTTCGCCGCGCCGAGGCACTCACGGGCCGAGACGCTCACCTGCCGCCAGGAGCGGTCGGACACGCCGGGCACGAGGTCGTCACGGTCGCCGGTCTCGGTGTCGCTGCTCCACTCACGCAGGCGCGTGACCTCCCGGCCGGTGCGCGACAGCTCGAACGGATCGAACAGCTCGGTATCCGGCTCATCGGCCGTCCCGGAATGGATCTTGTTGAGGCACAGGTAGTTTCCTCGGCCCTTCAAGATCGCGAAGGTGGGCTCGCGGCCGATGGGTTTCTTCAACGCCTTCGCGAGGCGGGGGAGATCGCGCTCGATGAGCTGGCGTTGCAGCGCGATCGTCGCGGTGGACACGACGACCGTCCGGCCGCTCTCGACCGCGTGGCGAATCGCCGGCACGAGGTAGGCGAGCGATTTGCCGGTGCCGGTGCCGGCCTGGACCGCGAGGTGTTCGCCGGTGTCGATGGCGTGCGCCACCGCGGAGGCCATCGCGACCTGGCCGTCGCGACGGGCTCCGCCGAGCGCGGTGACCGCGGCGTCGAGCAGATCGGTCACCGGGGGTGTCTTGGACATGTGATGTGGGTTCCGGGGTTGTTCTCGGTGGGCGTCGCGTCTGATGGATCCGCGACGGTCGTGCGTTGTGGTGTATCAGACGGATCGCGGTGCCCGCCGGTTCCCTCGGGTGCGGCGGTGCCGTGCCCGTCGTGGGTTCTCCGATCGGGTCAGCCGGTGCGGGTCGAACCGTCGTAGAGCAGATCGCCGACCAGTTCCACCCCGGCCTCGCGCAGACTCGTCAGCGCCTTTGCGGTGGTCTCCTGCCCGACCGCGGCGGTGAAGTTGAGCAGCACCCGGGTGGTGAAGCCGGCGGTGACCGCGTCGAGCGCCGTGGCGCGCACGCAGTGATCAGTGGCGATACCCACGATGTCGACCGTCGCGATCTTGCGGTCGCGCAGCCACTCGGCAAGTGTCGAGCCGTCCTCGGCGGCGCCCTCGAAGCCGGAATACGCGGCGCTGTACTCACCCTTCGAGAAGATCTCGTGCGCTGCATCGGCATCGAATTCGCGATGGAACGCGACACCGTCGGTCCCGACCCGACAGTGCGGCGGCCAGGTGTCGACGTAGTCGGGGTCGTCGGAGAAGTGGTCCCCGGGATCGATGTGGTAATCCCGCGTCGCCACGACGGTCCGGTACTCGTCGAGGATGGTCGTCACCGCCCGGGCGACCGCCGCGCCGCCGTTGACCCCGAGGGCACCGCCCTCGCAGAAGTCGTTCTGGACGTCGACGACGATCAACGCGTCGGCGGGCCTGGTGCCGTCGTTGCGTTCGGTACTCATCGGATCTCCTGGCTCATCTGTCGGGTGTGTCGGCTCAGCGGGTTCGTCGGCTCAGGGGGCCGCTGTTCTTCGGGCGGATCGGCGGGTCGTCAACCCAGCTCGTAGCGGGTGGGAACGGCGGGGTCTCCGTGCGAGAGGCCGAGACCCTCCCACGGGAGGCTCACCAGACCTGCCGCGAGGTGGGCGCGCGCGTCGGCGAGGGTCGACAGCGAGTCGACCGGATCGCCGCCCCGGACGAGCGGGATCTGCAGATCCCGCAACCCGAACCCGTCGGCGGCCGGGCGGTCGGCGTCGGCGCGATAGATGATCTCCTCGACGATCGTGCCGCTCGAGCGCGCGGCGCGGACCGCGGACTTGGCGCCGCCGCGCGACTCCTTGTGACTGGCCCGCTTGGCGACCGGTACGCCGTCGACCTCGACGAGCTTGTAGACCATACCGGCAGTCGGTGCACCGCTTCCGGTCACCAGCGACGTGCCGACGCCGTAGGTGTCCACGGGCTCGGCGCGCAGCGAGGCGATCGCGTACTCGTCGAGGTCACCGGAGACCACGATCTTGGTGTCGACGGCGCCGAGATCGTCGAGCTGGGCCCGGACCTGACGTGCCAGCACGCCCAGGTCGCCGGAGTCGATCCGGACGGCGCCGAGCTCCGGTCCGGCGACCTCGATCGCGTTGCGGACGCCCTGGGTGATGTCGTAGGTGTCGACGAGCAGTGTCGTGCCGACACCCAGGGCCTCGATCTGAGCAGCGAACGCAGCCTTCTCGTCGGGGCCGTCGGGCCCGGTGAAGCCGAGGGTGAAGGCGTGGGCCGCGGTGCCCGCGCTCGGTACCCCGAAACGACGCGCCGCCTCCAGATTCGAGGTCGCGGCGACACCGGCGATGTACGCGGAGCGCGCACTGGCGACGGCTGCCCGCTCATGTGTGCGACGCGATCCCATCTCGATGATCGGGCGCGCTCCGGCGGCGCTGACCATCCGGGCGGCCGCCGACGCGATCGCGCTGTCGTGGTTGAGGATCGAGAGGATGAGGGTCTCCAGCAGAACGCCCTCGGCGAAGGTCGCGCGGACCGTCAGGATCGGCGATCCCGGGAAATACAACTCGCCCTCGCGGTACCCGTCGATGTCTCCGGAGAACCGGTAGTTCCGCAGCCAGGCGACGGTGTCGGCGTCGAGGAACCTCTCGACGACCGCGATCTCCTCGTCGCCGAACCGGAACTGCGTCAGCTCGTCGAGAATCCGCCCGGTGCCGGCCACCACGCCGTAACGCCGCCCGTCGGGCAGGCGGCGTGCGAACACCTCGAATGTGCACCGCCGGTGTGCAACCGGGTGGCGGAGCGCTGCCGCGACCATCGTCAGTTCGTACTGATCGGTCAGCAGCGCGGTGTTGTCGATGCTCACAATCGCTTACCCTGTCCCTATGGCGCCTGACGAAACTCGTGCGCACGAGGCTACCCCCGGCGGTACGGCGGTCGCCGAACCAGAGGTCGCCGACGGCGCGGCGGGACTCGACAAGCCCTGGATGACGATCGTGTGGGACGACCCGGTCAACCTCATGCGGTATGTGACATTCGTCTTCCAGAAGATCTTCGGATACTCCGAGTCCCGGGCCAACGAACTGATGATGCAGGTCCACACCGAGGGCAAGGCCGTGGTGTCCTCCGGCGATCGCGACAAGGTCGAGGGCGACGTCCGGAAACTCCACGCCGCCGGCCTGTGGGCGACGATGCAGCGGGATTCGTGACCGCCCGATCCGGAACCGCATCGCCACCGTCCGCGACGGCCCGGGCACACTGAAGCCGTGCGCACCTGGAAACGCAAGGGCCGCGGCGATTCGATCCGCATCGCCTCCCAACTCGACGCCCACGAGGCCGAGCTCCTCGCGTCGATGGTCACGTCGATGTGTGAGTTGCTCACGGAGCGGGCCGATTCCGCGCCACGCGACGATCTCGCGACGCTGACCGGTATCCGCGTCGGGCACTCGGAGGCGCCGGACGACGTGACCCTCGGCCGGCTGCTACCCGATTTCCACCGGCCGGACCAGGACGACGAGCTCTCCGCCGAGGTGGTCAACGGAAAGTTGAACTCGGCTCTGCGCAGTGTGAACGAGCCGAAGATCATCGACGCGAAGCTCGAGTCCGCGCGGGTGCTGCTCGACACCCTGCCCGCCGGCGGTGGCGACTTCGCACTGACGCCCGACGAGGCGACCGCGTGGCTGGCCGCGCTCAACGACGTCCGCCTGGCGCTGGGGGCGATGCTCGGCATCTCCGAGGACACCCCCGACCAGTTGCCGCCGGACCATCCGCACGCGGCGCACCTCGACGTCTATCACTGGCTGACCGTGATGCAGGATCTGCTCGTCGAAGCCCTGATGTGACTCGCTTCGACGGGACGCGCCGTGCGTGCGAAGGAACTGTGTCCGTGACGACGAGAGGGATTCTGTGACGACCACCGGACGACCGGCCCGACAGGGTGACCGGATCACCGACATCGCGGGGATCACCGTGGGGCACGCTCATCGCGTCGACCCCGATGCGCGGGTCGCCGGTTCGTCTGACGGTTCCGGAACACCGGACGGACACGGCTGGGCCACGGGTACGACCGTGGTGCGGGTGGCCGCACCGGGGGCGATCGCCGCGGTCGACGTCCGCGGGGGAGGTCCGGGCACCCGGGAGACCGATCTGCTCGACCCGTCGAACACCGTGCAGACCGCGCACGCGATCGTGCTCAGCGGCGGAAGCGCCTACGGTCTCGCGACGGCCGACGGGGTGATGCGCACGCTCGAGGCCGAGGGCGTGGGTCTGCCGCTGGACGACCGGGGCCACGTCGTACCGATCGTGCCGGCCGCGGTGATCTTCGATCTGCCGGTGGGGGCCTGGGACCTGCGGCCCGATGCCGGCTTCGGGGCCGAGGCCGCGCGAGCCGCCGGAACCGACTTCGCCGTCGGATGCGTCGGCGCGGGCGCCGGTGCCCGCGCGGGTGCGCTCAAGGGCGGCGTCGGGACGGCGGCGACGACCATCGAGGCGGGTCCGGCGGCGGGCATCACGGTGGGCGCGGTGATGGTCGCGAACCCGGTGGGCGCGGTCATCGACCCCGAGACCGGTGCGCCGTGGGATCTCGGGGACAGCGCGCTCGCGGGACTCGGTCTCCGCCGGCCCGACGCCGACGACATCGCCCGGCTCGCCGACCTCGCCGCCAAACACACAGTGCTCAACACGACCATCGGCGTCGTCGCGACCGACGCGGTGCTCGACGCCGCCATGACCAAGAGGCTGGCGATGGCCGGACACGACGGGCTCGGTCGCGCGATCCGGCCGGCCCACTCGCCGTTGGACGGCGACACCATCTTCGGTGTGGCGACCGGAGCGGTCCGGCCCGTGTCGCCCGTCCCGTCGCCCGCCGGAATGCACGCCGACGTCGCGGTGGTCGCCGAGGTGTGCCGGGTCGCGGCCGATGTGGTGCAGCGGGCGATCGTCGACGCGGTCCTGGCGGCCGAGCCGGTCGCCTCGATCCCCACCTACGCCCAGGCGGCGCCATCGGCCTTCGGCTGACCGGGCCGACCGGGCCGACCGGGCCGACCGGGCCGACCGGGCCGACCGGGCCGACCGGGGCGGTCAGCCGGGGTCAGCGGTGTCCGCTGGTGCAACCCCAGTAGTAGATCGACCCGCCACCGGCGTGGTACAGCGCACCGGCCTGGGCCGTGTAGAGCCGCGACCCCGTCCCGTATCCCCAGTAGCTCGGTGACGATGCGATCGCGCCGCACCCGTTGACGAACTGCGCCACCACCCGACAGTCCGCAGCCGGGCAGACGCGGGTCGCCGCTGCTGCTGCAGCGGCAGCGGAGCCGTAGTCGAGGGCCCGGCCCACCGAACCGGTCGACGGGGACAGGGCGAGCGCGCCGTAGTAGTCGTGGTACGCGTGGGCGGGCGCTGCCGTGACCGCCGTGCCGGTGAGTGCGGCCGCGACGGCGACGACCGCCATGGCGAGGCCTGTGATGCGCCGGGACAGGCCCTGGCGGAGATCGGTCATGGGTGCTCCTCGGTGGGTGGTGGACGGAGTGCGCATCGCGACTACCCGCCCGCCGGGTCGCGGGTCGGTTGACCGGGAGTCGTTGTACCCGAGGGTGTTTCGGTCGGGGTCTGAATCACGTCGGGTTTGGTGACCGCGACGGTCTTGTTCCAGTCGGACAGGTCGACGGTGATCGTCGTGGCACTGTCGGCAGGGTCGGGACCGAACACCAGCCGCGCGAGCTGATTGGTGCCGGTCGTCAGCCAGACGGTGATCGGCACCGGAGTGTCCCGGGGGCCGACGATCTGCCGGGCGCCGGTCAGTGCGGCGAGGGCTCCCGCGGGCACGGTGCCGTTGATCTGCCGGGTCTCGACCCCGGCGATCGTCTCCGATCCGATCTCGGTGGGATTCCGGAACTCGCGCAGGACGTTCGCGAGCCCGTTCTCCGGATCGAGAAACACCGAGACGTCGTAGATGGACTTGCCGTCGCCGTAGCTCAGGTACCCGTCGCCGGCTATGTCGGCATAGAGCACTCCGTCGACGTAGACGAACGGGGCCGCGACCTCCTGCGGATCCTTGGTGCCCAGGACGACGGTCGCCTCGCCCTTCGCGGCGTCGTCCGGTGTGGTCACCAGATCTGCGGTGACCTTCTTGGCATTCAGATCGGGCACGGTACCCGCGACGTCGAGATCGAGGTGGGCGCCGTCGAGGGAGGCGGTGTTGTCCGCGGCGGCGGCGATCTGGGCGGCGGGGTCGGCGATGATCGTGGTCGAGGCGGACACGCTCCCGGTCGGCGTGGGAGATCCGGTCTCCGACGGCGAACATCCCGTCAGGGCGATCGCGGCCACGATCCCCGCGGACAGAGCGGTCGTCGCCACCCGTTGCACTCGCTGCATGAGAAGTGTCTCCTCCGTTGGGTTTTCGACGCACCCCCGGCGCCGTTGCGATTGGACACTAGCGGCGTCAAGCGATTGATCGCGGAACTGTACGGCTGCCGAATGACGTTCCGGCGGATGACGCGAGCCCCGTGGTCGGTGGCTGCAGGGACCGCACGCGACGCCGATCACACCGGGTCGCGGAATAGGGGCGCCGGCGGCGATGTTGCCGAACCGAGGAGGCCGCGAGAAGACTCGGGGCGCCACGAACGTCCGCGCAGGAGACGGGAGACCGATGCTCAGGATCGATCAGGAGTTGATCGACGCCATGGTTGCGCATGCGCGTGCCGATCATCCCGACGAGGCGTGCGGGGTGATCGCCGGCCCCGAGGGCTCCGACGACCCGCAACGATTCGTCCCGATGGTCAACGCCGAACGATCGCCGACGTTCTACCGATTCGACTCTGCCGAACAGCTGTCCGTGTGGCGCGAGATGGACCGCCGGGACGAGGAGCCCGTGGTCATCTACCACTCGCACACGGCGACCGAGGCCTATCCCAGTCGCACCGACATCTCGTATGCGGGGGAGCCGGGTGCGCACTATGTGCTGGTGTCCACGCGCGACCCCGAGACCGCCGAGATCCGCAGCTATCGCATCGTCGACGGTGCGGTCACCGAAGAAGACATCGAGATCAGGAGCTGAGCATGTCCGTCACCGTATCCATCCCGACGATCCTGCGGACCCACACCGGCGGCGCCAAGCGCGTCGAGGGGTCGGGCGCGACGCTCGCCGCCCTCATCGACGACCTGGAGGCGGGCAATCCCGGTCTGAAGGAACGCCTCGTCGCCCCGGACGCGACCGGCACCGCGAAACTGCACCGCTTCGTCAACATCTACGTCAACGACGAGGACGTGCGGTTCTCCGGCGGCCTCGACACCTCGATCGACGACGGCGACGAGGTGACCATCCTCCCCGCGGTCGCCGGCGGCTGCTGAGCGTGACCCGCTACGACTCACTGATCGACTCGGTCGGCAACACCCCGCTGATCGGTTTGCAACGGCTGTCCCCGCGTTGGGACGACACCGACGACGGTCCGCACGTCCGACTCTGGGCGAAGCTGGAGGACCGCAACCCCACGGGGTCGATCAAGGACCGGCCGGCACTGCGGATGATCGAGCAGGCCGAGCGCGACGGGTTGCTCCGCCCGGGTTCGACGATCCTCGAACCCACGAGCGGCAACACCGGGATCTCGCTCGCCATGGCCGCCAAACTCAAGGGCTACCAGCTGATCTGCGTGATGCCCGAGAACACCTCGGAGGAGCGGCGGTCGTTGCTGCGCATGTTCGGCGCACAGGTCATCTCCTCGCCCGCGGCGGGCGGGTCCAACACCGCGGTCGCGGTGGCCAAGAAGCTCGCCGGGGAGAATCCCGACTGGGTGATGCTCTACCAGTACGGGAACGCGGCAAACGTTGCCGCGCACTACGAGGGCACGGGCCCGGAGCTCTACGCCGACCTCCCCGAGATCACCCACTTCGTCGCCGGTCTGGGGACCACCGGAACATTGATGGGTGTGGGACGTTTTCTGCGCGAACGCAATCCCGAGGTCGAGATCGTTGCGGCCGAACCGCGCTACGGCGACGAGGTCTACGGGCTGCGCAACATCGACGAGGGCTTCATCCCCGAGCTCTACGACGACACGGTCCTCACCCGGCGATTCTCGGTCACCGGTGTCGACGCGGTGGCGCGAGTCCGCGAACTGATCGATCTCGAGGGCATCTTCGCGGGCATCTCCACGGGTGCGATCCTCCAGGCGGCACGAGGCATCGGCAGGCGCGCGTTGAAGGCGGGGACCCGGGCGGACATCGGGTTCGTGGTCCCCGACGCGGGATGGAAGTATCTGTCGACCGGCGCGTACGAAGGTAGTCTCGACGACGCGGAGCAGGCACTCGAAGGCCAGCTCTGGGCATGACCCCGCTACCGAGGAATCCCTAGGCCATGAGCTCGTACACCCCGCCGGTCGGGCAGCAGCCCGCGCGGCGAGCGCGCCCGCTGTGGTTGCGTTCGGCGATCATCACCGTCTGCATCGTCGCGACGCTGCTCGTGATCGAACTGATCGACGCGGCCCTGCGCTACGACCTCGACTCCGCGGGAATCGAGCCCCGTCAGGTCGACGGACTCGACGGAATCCTGTGGGCGCCCCTGCTCCACGCCGACTGGCAGCACCTGTTCGCGAATCTGATGCCCGGTGCGGTGCTGTGCTTCCTCGTGCTGATGACGCAGCGGTTCCTCGTCGTCACCGGCATCATCTGGGTGGTGTCCGGTCTGGGGGTGTGGCTGTTCGCCGCCCCGTACTCGATCACCGTCGGTGCCTCCGGGATCATCTTCGGCTGGCTCACGTTCCTCATCGTGCGGGGTCTGTTCAACCGCGACCTCTGGCAGATCCTCGGCGGCGCGGTCCTCTTCCTGGTCTACGGCTCGATCCTGTGGGGGGTGCTGCCGTCGGACCCGATGATCTCCTGGCAGGCGCATCTGTTCGGCGCGGTCGCCGGCGTGCTCGCGGCCTGGTTGCTGGGCGCTCGCGACCGGCGCAGGCGGCAGGGTGCCGAAACCACGGGGGTGTCGTCATAGCCGGGTGGGACGCGGGTCTGGCCGCCGGCGTCTCCGACGCGGGGGCACCCATCGGCATCTTCGATTCCGGGGTCGGCGGACTCACCGTCGCGCGCGCCATCATCGACCTGCTGCCCGACGAGGACATCGTCTACATCGGTGACACCGCGAACGGGCCCTACGGGCCGCTGACGATTCCCGAGATCCGCAGACACGCACTGGCGATCGGCGACGACCTGGCCGAGCGGGGCGTGAAGGCCATCGTGATCGCCTGCAACACGGCCTCGGCGGCGTGCCTGCGCGATGCCCGTGAGCGGTATGCACCCATCCCGGTCATCGAGGTCGTGCTCCCGGCCGTGCGGCGCGCGGTGGTCGCCACGAAGACGGGGCGGATCGGGGTGTTGGGCACCGAGGCCACGATCGCCTCACGCGCGTACCAGGATTCGTTCGCGGCGGCCCGCGATGCGGTGATCACCGCGGTGGCGTGCCCGAGGTTCGTCGACTTCGTCGAGCGGGGGATCACCAGTGGCCGCCAGATCCTCGGGCTGACCCAGGGCTATCTCGAACCCCTGCAACAGGCAGGCGTGGACACGGTGGTCCTCGGATGTACGCACTACCCGTTGCTCTCCGGGGTGATCCAGCTCGCGATGGGCGACGAGGTCACGCTCGTCTCCAGTGCCGAGGAGACCGCGAAGGACCTGTTCCGTGTCCTCACCGAGAACGACATGCTGCATCCCCACGCCGGGCGCGCCGCCACGCGCCTCTTCCAGGCGACGGGCGACCCGGACATGTTCGCGAAGCTGTCCAGCAGGTTCCTCGGTCCGGTGATCGGAGCGGTCCAGCACGTGTGATCGGCGCGCGGTCCATCGCCGCGCACTTGTGACCCGGTATGACGGCGGCGACCTACGAAATCGTGGCACAGTGGGGCCTATGCGTCTCACGGTCCTCGGGTGTTCGGGCAGTGTGGGCGGACCGGGGGCGGCTTGCTCCGGCTACCTGCTCTCCGTCCCCGGCGAACAACCCGTCCTGGTGGATTGCGGCCCGGGGGTCTTCGGTGAGCTGCAACGGGTCACCGATCCCAACGGGGTCGCCGTCGTGCTCAGTCATCTGCACGCCGACCACTGTCTCGACCTGCCCGCCATGCTCGTCTGGCGTCGGTACGCCCCGGAGCCGGCGACACAACGAGCGCCCCTGTACGGCCCGCCCGGGACAGCGTTGCGCATCGGGTACGGATCGTCGGAGTTCCCAGGGCAACCCGACGACATCAGCGACACGTTCGACGTCCACGAGTTGAGCAACGACGTCGAGGTCACCCTCGGCGGCATGCGGATCAGGGCGATGAGCGTGAAGCATCCGCCGTCGACGTTCGGCCTGCGCATCACGGGGCCCGACGGGCAGGTCGTCGTCTACAGCGGGGATACCGCGCCATGCGACGAACTCATCGATCTCGCGGCCGACGCCGACCTCTTCCTGTGCGAGGCGTCGTGGACACACGCCCCCTCGGAACGACCGCCGGATCTGCACATGTCGGGTATCGAAGCGGGGGAGGCCGCGACCAAGGCCAATGTCCGCGCGCTGGCGATCACGCATGTGGCGCCGTGGTCGGATTCGGCCGAGATCCTGGCCGAGGCGCGCAGCACCTTCTCAGGGCCGGTGGACCTCGTGCATCAGGGCCAGATCTTCGACCTCACCTAGGCGGGGCCCGGCACCGGATCGTTACAGTGAGACCCGTGACCACACGAGCTGACGGCAGAGCCGACGACGAACTGCGTCCCATCACGTTCACGCGGGGCTTCACCAGCCATCCCGCGGGGTCGGTCCTGGTCGAATTCGGCAAGACTCGAGTGATGTGTACCGCGAGCGTCACCGACGGCGTGCCGCCGTGGCGTCGTGGGTCCGGACTCGGTTGGCTCACGGCCGAATACGCGATGCTGCCGGCCGCCACCCATGATCGGTCCTCCCGCGAATCGGTGAAGGGCCGCGTCGGTGGACGTACCCACGAGATCAGCCGTCTGATCGGTCGCTCATTGCGAGCGTGCATCGACCTCGGCGCGCTGGGGGAGAACACCATCGCGCTCGACTGCGACGTCCTGCAGGCCGACGGCGGTACGCGGACCGCGGCCATCTCCGGAGCCTACGTCGCACTTGCCGATGCGGTCACCTACCTGCGAGCTGCGGGCAAATTGTCTGACCCGCAACCGCTTTCGTGTGCCATCGCCGCCGTCAGCGTCGGTGTGGTCGACGGCCGGGTGCGGTTGGACCTGCCTTATGAGGAGGACTCACGCGCGGAGGTCGACATGAACGTCGTCGCCACCGACGCGGGAACACTCGTCGAGGTGCAGGGGACCGGGGAGGGTGCCACCTTCGCCCGGTCGACACTCGATGCGTTGCTCGACGTCGCAGCCATCGGCACGGAGAAGTTGTTCGCGGCGCAGCGAGAGGTCCTGGCCGAGCCGTACCCGGGCGAACTCCCCGGTCGCGTCTGATGCCGTCGGTCCTGCTTGCGAGCCGCAACCGCAAGAAGCTCGCCGAACTGCAGCGCGTCGTCGATGCCGCGGGCATCACCGGCCTCGACGTTCTCGGCCTGGACGCGGTGCCCGAGTACCCCGAGGAACCCGAGACCGGGGCGACCTTCGAGGCCAACGCCCTGATCAAGGCGCACGCCGGTGCTCGGGCGACCGGATTACCCTGTCTCGCCGACGATTCCGGGATCTCGGTGGACGCACTGAACGGGATGCCGGGAGTGCTGTCGGCACGCTGGTCGGGCAGTCACGGAGACGACCCGGCGAACAACGCGCTCCTGCTCGCCCAACTCTCGGACATCCCGGACGAGCGGCGCGGCGCGGCGTTCGTGTCGGCGTGCGCGCTCGTGCTGCCCGGCGGCGACGAGACCGTGGTGCGAGGGGAGTGGCGCGGCCGCGTCCTGCGTGTCGAACGCGGGCCGCACGGTTTCGGATACGACCCCCTGTTCGCTCCCGACGACGAGGTGGCTGCGGGGCGGTCCGCCGCCGAGCTGTCGCCGCAGGAGAAGGACGCGCTCAGTCACCGCGGTAAGGCTCTGGCACAACTGGTTCCGGCGCTGCGGGCCCTGGCCGGCTGATGGCTCTCGCGGCGTGACCGCGGCCTGCGAGGTCAGCTCACGCTGCCCGTGTACACGTACACCCCGAGCTTCTCCGGGGCCCCGTCGAGCACTACTCCCATGTCGCCGGCCCCGGCGCGTGACATGCCCTGTCGTTCGTAGAACCCGAACGTGCACAGCGAGTCCGTATAGAGGAAGTAGTCGGTGCGACCACGGTCCCGCAGGTGGTCGAGATAGGCCTGGTACAGCGACTTCCCGACGCCGTGTCCCCGGGTCGTGGAGGCGACCGCGAAGAGGGTCAGCTCATCGGTGAGGGGCTTCCCCGTTGCGGCGGCGATCTCGGCGGCCACGTCGTCGAATCCGAAGAAGCCCTGCAGCGATTTCCATTGTGGCAGTCCGAGTATCGTGGCCCGGGCGGTGTGCGCCCACAGGCGCAGACGGTTGGTCGTCCGGTCGTCGAGGCGCGGCTCGCCGTCGACCCGCCCCATGATGATGCCCACCACGGAACCGTCCTTCTCCGCGACGCGGGTCCAGGTGCTCGCCAGTAGGCGTTCGCGTAGGTAGATCTCGAGCGCACTGTCGAGCACACGTGAGCCGTGGACGTATCGATGGATGTAGAACGCCTCGTCGATGATCCGTTTGACGTCGTCGGCGTCGGTGGATCGGTACGGGCGGTAGATGATGTCGGTCATGATCCCTTCTCTGCGGGTGTGTCGGATGACGAGCCGCACAGGCTCGTCGGGTCGTAGGTGAGTGCGAGGAGGTCGGCTTCGAGCGCCGCACGATCGGCGTCGTCGAGGACGGCCCCCCACAGTGGTGCGGTGTTGGAGCCGTCGGCTGCGGCGATGATCAACCGTGTGATCGCCGGGTCGAGGCCGTCGTCGTGCAGCGCGGCGCGCCACCGATCCGCGTCCTCCTGGGCGACGTGTTCGGCACCGGATTCGTACATCAACCGGGCGGCGAGTGCGATCTGGTCGCGCAGGCTCTCGGAGTCTTTCGCGTCGGCGAAACTCGCCCGGATGTAGGCCCTGGTGAGCCGACCGGGGCCCTGTTCCTCCTCGTCCGCGGCGCGCTCGACGTCGGCACGGAACCGCGCCATCAGGTCTGCCGAGAGGTCGACGAGCAGGTCGTCCTTGCTGGGGAAGTGGTAGAGCAGTCCGCCTTTGGACACCCCGGCCGCGGCCGCGATGTCGGCGACGGACACCGCTGTGCCACGTCGAGCGATCAGCCGGGCGCCGGCGTCGAGGATCAACCGCCGGGTGTCGGCCGGGCTGCGTCCGGTCGTCCGTGCCATGGTGGCCTCCTTCCGATCGATCCTGACCTCGCTTATAACTGTACCGTCCAGACGGTACAGTTTCAACCGGTCGACCGTGCACCCGATCCCGTCGACCGTGCACCCGATCCCGCCGACTGTGCGTCTGATCCCGTCGGCTGTGCGCACGGGTGGGGTGGGAAGGTTCAGGTGCCGGCGTGGACGCCCAGCATCCGCGCGACCGAATCGGGCCAGCGGTACTGGGTGGCCCGGTCCCGGGCCGCACGTTCGCGGTCGAGTCGAGGCAGGCTGAGTACCTGGCGGATCGCGGTGGCGAAACCCGACCCGGAGTCCTCGGCAGCCGCGCCGCACGTGTCGTCGACCAGGCTGGCGACGGCCGATGATCGGGAGCCGATGACCGGTGTACCGGCGGCCAGTGATTCCAGCGCCGACAGGCAGAACGTCTCGTGCGGTCCGGGGGAGAGCGAGAGGTCGGCGCTGGCAAGGAGTGCGGCGACCTGCTTCCGATCGGAGAGATGGCCCAGAAATGTCACCGGGAGTCCGCGCGCCAGGTGTTGCAGCGGGCCTCGCATCGGCCCGTCGCCCGCGATCACCAGGTGCGCGGATGTCCCGGATCGGTGAAGTCTGTTGAGCGCGGCGATGCTGCGGTCGGCGCGTTTCTCCACCGACAAGCGTCCGCAGTGGGCGATGAGTGCGCCGGTGCCGTCGGACCATTGCTCGCCCAGATTCGGATCGAGGTGCCGCGGGTCGAACATGTCGAGGTCGACGCCCAGTGGGGCGCGTACGACGTTGGGCGCCGCGACGCGATCGAACTCCGCGGCGGCGAAGTCGGTGGTGCAGACGACGGTGTCGTAGTCGCGGGCGGTGGCCGCGTTGGCTCGGTCGGCGAGCGCCCGCGCCGTCGGGCCGGGCATGATCTGACCGAGTAAGCGGTCGAGACGCTCGTGGGACACCATCGTCGAGTGGATGTCCCGGGCGCGCGCCCACCGGCCGAAGCCGCGGAGAGTGAGGCGGTCGGAGACCTCGAGGGCGTCCGGGCGAATGTGGGCCAGCACGTCGGCGACCCGACGTGCCGACGCCAGGCGGTAGCCACCCGAGGCCGGGATGCGTGGTGCCGCGACGGTGATCCGGGTGACGCCAGAGGGGAGCACCTCCTCGCCGGGGTCGGCGCCGGGGATGATCAGGACGACGTCGTGTCCTGCCTCCACGTAGCCGGCGCCCCATCGGTCCACCGCGGTGCGTAGACCGCCGGAGCGTCCGCCGTAGAAGTTCGCGAGCTGGACGATCCGCACGGGGTCCAGTGAGCCGGACCCGGGTGAACGGACGTCCAGCGTGGGGAGATCAGAGGTTGAACTGCGCCTTCACTTCCTGGGTGCGCTTGTGCTCGAACCAGAACGACAGGAAGGGAATCGTGCCGGCGATCGCGGTGACGATGGTCTTTCCCGCACTCCAACGGACCTTGATGGCCAGGTCGATGGCCATGATCAGGTAGACGAAGTACACCCAGCCGTGCACGAAGGGCACGAAGTCGAGTGCGTGATTGTCGAAGCCATAGGTGAGCACGAGCTCGACGACGAGCAGCAGCAGCCAGACACCGGTGATCCAGGCGAGGATCCGATACCGCAGCAACGCTCCGCGAATCTTCTCCACCGGTGCGGCGAGAGCGGGGGCGGTGGGTTCGGTCTCGGTCACTGCGGGCCTTTCGATGTGGGGACGGACTGCGTCTGCGAGCTGTGTGCTCGTGAGTTCTGGGGGGCTTGGGGATCCTGGGAGTCGGCGGACCGCAGCTCGGCGAGGTAGCGGTTGTACTCGACAAGGGCGGCGTCGTTCGCCGGGTCCGAGCCCGTGAGCGAGGAGGCGCTGGGAGTGGTGGGTCGCTCCGGGAGGATCCCCTCGGGGATCTCGGCCGCGGACTTGTCTGTCGCGATCTTCCGCGCTTCGTCGGGATCGCTCTCGAGGATCACGAAGCGGCGGTAGGCATAGATGACAGCGGCGGCGAACGCGGGCCACTGCAGCGCGTAGCCGAGATTCTGACCCGAACCGGAGGCGGATTCGTAGCGCGACCACTGCCACCACGCCAGCGCCAGACAGGCCACCGCGGCGATCACGGTCAACACCACGAGCGCAGGCCGGTGGGTGTGGCGGCGGGTCGAGGACATACCTACGACGGTACCTGGCCTGCGATGATCAGAAGCGGGCCGGTAGGGTGGTCGCCGTTACATTCGTGCGGCTCCCGGTGCGTCGGGTGGTCGCGCCCACGCGCGAGTGGCGGAATTGGCAGACGCGCTGGATTTAGGTTCCAGTGTCTAAGGACGTGGGGGTTCAAGTCCCCCCTCGCGCACCAAAGCTGCCCGGCATTCGGCTCGATCCAGGAACCGCAAGTGAGGCGGAGTGGATGGTGAACGACGACAGCACGTCGCGCGCGACCCGGATCTGGACCGGGGCCCTCCTGGCCGTGTCGGTCATCGCGCTGGCGCTGGTTGTCGTCGGCCTCGTGCTGCCGTCACCCGAACCCGAGCTCACGACGACACCGCCGCCTGCGTCGTCGGGGGCCGAACAGGCCGATCCCACTGCCACCGAGACGCCGACCGTGGTCGACGAGCCCGTTGACCGGAACGCGCCGATCCCCGGGTGCGACACCGTGGAGGCGCCCGACGAGTCGGGCTACACCGCGTTCACCGGAATGGGGTCGCCGCCCACGTACGACAATCCGGAGTTCCCGTGGTTCAACGGACCGAAGGCGACCGCGATGTCCACCGCGCTGGCGAGAGCGCTCCCGGCCCGGGCCGAGATCGCGTTCGCGAGCCCGATGCAATCGCTCATCTTCCAACCGATCAGCTCCTTCGGTGCCCCGGATCCGGAGCCCCGCGGGTTCACGTACGCCTCCGGCGAGGTGATCAACGGTGACAGCAGGGGTTCGGTGTCGGTCAATGTTCAGCGCTCATCGGCACCGATTCCGCCATGTGTGGCGGGGCAACTCGACGAGCGTCGCTCGCTGCCCGGCGGCGTGGTGGTCGACGTCCACGACACCTGGCAGGAAACCGACGGGGTCCGCACCCTCAAGCGGTCGGCATACGGTTATGTGGCCGACGGGTCTCGGATCGCCGTGTGGGCAAGCGACACAGTCGGAGCGAATCAGCGAGAGAACAGCGGCTCTATTCCGTTGACGATCGACGACCTGGTGCGCATCGTCGTCGACCCGGGACTCCGCGTCAGCACTCCGGTCGCCCCGGGGACGCCGGCTCCGATGGAAGACTGCGCCGACCCGTTCGAGTCGTACAAAGGCCCGTCGGTGACGCGTGCGAAGGCTCGCGCCCTCGACTCCGTTCTCGCCGCCGTCGATCTGGGCGGCGCCCGGTTGCCGCCGATGGTGCCGGTCGGCTCGAACGCCGAGGGCATGCTGTGTACCGGTGTCGCGAACCTCGGAGATGGCGTGGCGCTCGAGATCACGATCGTCGGCGGTCAGCCGAGACCGTCTCGGGAACGCCCGGTTCCCGGTCGGGGTGGTCAGAAGACGTTGCGCACACTTCCCGACGGAACCGTTGTGCAGACCGACGTCGTGTGGCAATCGAGTTCGTCGACGACCGACCCGCGCGAACAGGTGCGAAAGACGACCCATTCCGCGGTGGTGACCCGCCCGACGGGCACCCGCGTCTCGGTCAGTTCCACGGCGACCTCACCGACCGATCCGCTGTCGGTAGAGGAGCTCGAAAACATCGCGTTGACACCAGGATTGGAGCTCTGAACGATGCCGGCCAGGAGCAGGTGGACACTGGTCGCCGCCGCGGTGGCCGCGGTCGTGACGGTCTCCGCGGCGACCGTGGTGTGGGTGGACCGTGTTCCGACGACGGTCAAGAAGATCACCGGAACCACCGCGGCGACACCGGGTCTGGCGTGGTCGCTCGATCCTGCCGACCGGTTGGGCCGTCCCTTCGCGGCCTTCGCCGACCCGCGCGAGGGCACTGCGTTCGCGATCGGCGAGCCCGGCATGATTCGCGCCGGCGACACGCTCGTCACCGTCGTCGGCACCCCGAATGAGGGAACGACACTCGGCGATCCGGTGATGATCGGGATCGACGCGAGGAACGGGGAGGTGCGCTGGCAGGCTCCCGCACACGACCTCGTCAGCTGTAGTGACATTCCGCTACACGGCAAAATCTATTGTCACGCCCTGCGGAAGGGCTACGAACTCGTCACCTACGACGTCGCCTCGGGTGAGTCGGTACGACGCACGGTGTCCGAGAGCATCTTCGCGATCACGACCACGTCTGACGCCCTGCTCGTCGCCGAGGGCAGCGTCGAAGAGAACGACGTGCGAGTCCACTCGGGCACCTTCGACGACGTCTCGGCACACTGGACCCGCCAATTCGACGTCGGTGCCTCCTATGAGGAGGTGTACAACAGCGAGGCGCTCACCGTGATCGACGGGGTCGGCCTGCTGCGCACCGGTGGCGACCTCGCTCTCTTCGATGCCGGATCGGGCGCCGAATTGTGGAGCAACGGATCACAATGCGTCGGAACGTCGTCACTGCTGCCGGGTGGTTTTCTAGTCCATGCCGACACTGGCTGCGAGGTGGCCGGCCATGCGTCCGAGCAACTGCTCAGGGGGCCGGACGGGAAGGTGGTCGCGTCGACCTCGAATCCCACCGTGCAACGACCGGGGTTGGAGACCACGACCGACGCCGACCCCGTCGTGCTCGGTGACTCGGCTTACGACCGTGCCACCGGCGAGCGCCTGTGGACCAACAGTGACCTCATATCGGGCGGGACCAACGCGACGGGAACGGTGACCGCGGTCGTCGACGGCGTCGTATACCTGCTCGACACCAATAGCAAGATCCGCAGCGAGAGTGGCATCGACCTCCACACAGGCAAACGCCTGTGGCACAACGTGTGGGACGAGTATGCGAACGCCACGGTGACTCCGGATGCGTACCGTGATGGTCTATTGGCCGGCAGTGATGGCATCGCCCTCACCGCGATCGACGTGACCACCGGCGAGGTCGAGTGGACGGCGCCGTTTCTCGCGATCGATTCCGACCCGGAAGCGTTCGCCACCGGCAGGGCACTCGAACCCTACGGCGACGGGTGGATCTTCTCCTCGGACCGCCGGATGATCGGACTCACCCCCCTGAGCTGACGTCAGGCCGAAATGACTTCGACCGCATCGTCATCCGCGAACACGATGTCGTCATCGTCGGTGGCGATCGCCCACCTACGCAGCCGGGCGACATGCTCGCTGTCGATTCGGGCTTCGACAGTGGTGACATCGGGTGCGAGATCGGCGAAGTCGTCGACGATCTCGCCTTCGCGAACCGACCCGTCGTCGAGGGTCACCCGAACCCGCGTCGAGATTCGTGGGACCTCACCACCATCGCCGGAATGGTCGGCGATGTTCTCGGTGTCGTCGGTCTTGCCCATGATGGCCCCCTCGTAGCCCTGGTTACATCGAACGCCTGTTACAGTAGCAAATGTTCAGGTTGCGATACTGAATAGGTGGACAGGGCGGAGCGGGAATGACTCGTGTCGTCAGTGTGCGGAGTTGTACGCCTCGACGACGTCGTTCGGGATACGCCCGCGTGCCGAGACCTCATAACCATTCTCGGCAGCCCATTCCCGAATGGACGCATTGGCCGACGAAGTGTTTCCGCCCGAATTCCCCTGCTTCGTTCGCGCAGCGGTGGACGGCGAACGGCGCCGGCCGCCTACTCGAGTGGACGCCTTGAGGAGTTTGGCGACAGTCACCTTGCCCTGTTCGATCTTGTCGAGATTCGCGGCGGAGACGTCGAGTTCATAGTCCACCCCGAGCCACGACCACGAAACCGTCTGTGCGTCTTCGGGATCGAGCTCACGGCCATCGAGGTCGTCGACAAAGGTCACTGTCTGGATTTTCGACACGCCTCCACGGTAGTCGATCACCAGGCGGTATTCGTGCACCTCGCACTGCGACGGTGTCGAATCTCTCGCCGAAAGGCTGAATACGCCAGGCGTTACGCTCCGGCCATTTGATCAATTCATTCGCGGAATACGGTTTCCCGCCGAGCGGCCCGCCGAGCGGCCGGCCGAGGGCGCGGCCGCCGGTGCGCGCCGATGAACCTCGGCCCCGAGGCCGGTGCGGGTGGTGTCGTCGACGCGCAGGCACATCGAGCGGATCACATGGTGCGCGGTCACCAGGCCGTAGGTCATCGGTAGCCCCAGGACAGTGACGAGAAGGCGGGTCGGACGCAGCGGGCTGTCACCGAGGATCGACGGCTCGACGACGTTGCCGACCTCCCGGATGAGGTGCAGCGCGAGCTTGTACGCATAGTGGGCCGCGGTGATCGGTTTGCTGACGGCCAGCTCATCGAGGGAGACGGTTTCCCATGGGTCCGCGCCGTGGCCGAGGTTGTGTCCGATCCCCAAGAGGATGTCGAGCGGTGCGCCGCCGAAGATCGGGATCAGCGAACCGAACAACGAGGCACCCTGTTCGCCGACGGAGCGTTCTTCCGCCGGGTCGAGCGGGATCAGGTTGTGGTGCACGCGAATTCCACGCATGACGCCCAGGATCCGCGTCGTCTCGGCGCGAATCCCGGCCGCATCGGCCGGGTTGTTCTCCTGTGCCTGCGCGGACACGTAGCGGACCAGCCGGCCCAGCGTGAGGGAGCCGATCGGCGTGCAGGTCTCGACATCGGCCAGCGCGAGGTGGTCGGCGATCTCGGCCACCATCGGCGGGATGGGGATGTCGAAGCGGACGGTGTCGCTCGGACGTCCCGCCTGTGCACGCTGCTCGTCGGTGACACGTGCGACGCACTGATCCAGAACGGTCTTCGCGGTGGCACGTAAGAGCGCTTTCACCGCGAACTCCGAGGAGAACACGAAGGCGGAGAGCAGCCAGTTGTAGGTCACGAACTGTGCCAGACCGTCGGCGTCGGTGCCGGCGAACGGACTGCCGAGGTCGGGCGCCGACCCGACGAGGAGTCGTGCGGGAATCACGACGGTGGTGAACATGTACAGCCACACCGTTTCCACGGCCTGGGTGACGGTGATGTTCCCGAGCGGAATCGCTTCGGTGTGCCGGCCGTCGCGGATCTTGAGGAGGTTCGAGACGAGCAGCTGCGAGATCGGGTCGCGGTAGTCGAGGGCGGGATCGTCGTCGTCGGCACCGAGGGTGAGTGGGTGCTCGGTGACGGCGAGGGTCGAGATGTGCAACTTGCGCATGTCGCGGTGCGCCGCAACCCGGCTGGCGCGTGCCGACGCCCGCAGCGACGGCGGCAGGATGTCGTACACGGACTCGAAGATCGAGTCGTACACCACGGACAGGGTTGTGAAATCGCCGCTCGCGCAGCGCGTATCGGCACCTTCGAGAGATTTCGGCGTGGGCAGAAGCGGGCGGGTCAGGGCCTCGATGCGTTCGAGTCGCTCCGGGTAGGTCTCGGTCTCCGGGTCGACGGTCGGGGTCGGCTCATGGACCGGCGTCGCGCGCAGCGGAACTGCGGAGAACGGTGCCGCGCTGCCGACGATCACGGCGGTGCTCGTCCCGGCCGCAAGAGTGGGCAACGACAGCGTCAACGTGAACACGGCGACGATTCGCAGAACCCATGGCTGTACCCGCCGTGCTGCATTGCCCCGACCTGAACTCATGCACCCACTACCCGAATAGTCGTCTGATACCCCGGCGACAGTGTCGCGCCCGTCGCCATCACGGCACCGTGCGCGACCAGAGAAGTCCGCGAAGGGGAAGTTGGTCGAACGAATCTTATGGTGCCCGGCGGTGGTCCGCGCATCGGGTGGATTCGATGGTCCGTCGGGGTGTCGTGCGACGATGCCCGCGTGAGACGTCGAATGACCGCGATACCGATACCGACCGGGCTGCTGATGGCCGTCGTGGTGGTGGTGTCCGCATGTGGTCCGGCGTCCGACCTGGTCGAACGCCCCGCGCAGCCGAGAGACGGCCTACCGCCGGTGTCCGACTCTCCGCCCAGTGCGCAATCGCCGACCGCGGGGTCGTCGGCCGGGCGGGCTCTCGCCGACCTCGAGACCCTCGAGGTGAAGGGCCGGGCGCCGAAGACGGGCTACGAGCGGTCCCGGTTCGGCCGGGCGTGGGACGACGCCGTCGACGTCGTCTACGGCCGCAACGGCTGCCGGACCCGCGAGGACATCCTGCGACGCGATCTCGTCGACATCTCGTTCCATGCCGACGGTTGCCGTGTGCTGACCGGCACCCTGCACGACCCGTACACCGGGATGACGGTGCCGTTCACACGTGGTGAGGACACCTCGGCGCTCGTGCAGATCGATCACGTCGTCGCCTTGTCAGATGCCTGGCAGAAAGGTGCGGCGACCTGGGATACCCGACGCCGCACCGACTTCGCCAACGATCCCCGTAATCTGCAGGCCGTCACCGGCAGGGTGAACCAGAGCAAGGGCGACGGTGACGCGGCCACCTGGCTCCCCCCGAACAAGTCCTACCGATGCACCTATGTGGGACGGCAGATCGAGGTGAAGAAGACTTACGGTCTCTGGGTGACCCCCGCCGAACGCGACGCCATGCGCCGGGTGCTGGGATCGTGCTGAGCCCGTCCGACCACATGCGCCGGCCCCGTCGGTAACCTTGGCGACCGTGACCGCGGACCAGGGACGACCCCAGCCATTCGACGACGCCGACGGCCATCCGCTGGCCGACGGTTCCGTCGTCGACGGCCTCGGGAGGGATCTGCGTGCGGCCGGTTACACCACCGACGGGGTGACGGAACTCCTGGGCGAGGACGTCCACGGGGCGCTCACCCGCGGGGTCTGGTGGCCGGCCCTTGCCGCCACCGCCGACGTGTCCGGTGAGTCGGCGGCGCTCGCGACCCTCGTGCGGTTGTTCCTCCTGGGCTCGGACGAGCCGGCGGATTCGGTCGCCGCGGCATTTCCCGATACCGGCGTCGACGCGCTGATCGCGCACGGCGTGCTCGTCCGCGCCGACGACTCCCGGTTGCGCGCGAACCTCGACATCCGGCCGCATGGCGACGACACCCGCGACTATCTCGTCGTCGCCGATCAGGATGCCGCGATGCGTTCGGGGCCGGTCGCCCGGGATCATGTCCTGGGCATCGGCGGCGCGTCGATGTCGTTGGCGCGGGCGGTGATTCGTGAACCGGTCCGGCGGGCACTCGACATCGGCACCGGATGTGGCATCCAGGCCCTGCATCTCGACGGGCACTGTGAGCAGGTCGTGGCCACCGACACCAATCCGCGGGCGCTGGCCCTGGCGGGGGCGACGGCGAGACTGAACGGTATGTCGTGGGATCTGCGTTCCGGCAGCATGTTCGAGCCCGTCGCGGGTGAGCGGTTCGATCTGATCGTGTCCAACCCGCCGTTCGTCGTGGGGACCGGCAGCCAGGACTACATCTATCGCGACTCCGGCGTCGTCGGGGACTGTCTCTGCGAACAACTGGTCCGTGGGCTGCCCGACCACCTGAATCCCGGTGGCACCGCCCAGATCCTGGCCAACTGGGTCATTCGGGAGGGTGACGAATGGCAGGATCGGGTGCGCTCGTGGCTGGACGGCACCGGACTCGACGCGTGGGTTGTCCAACGTGAGGCCGCCGACCCGATCAGCTACGTCTCCCTCTGGTTGTCCGACGCGGGCGAGGACGAGTACTCGGCGGCACGCCGCGGATCGCAATGGCTCGAGTGGTTCGAGGAACAGGGGATCGTCGCGATCGGGATGGGATCGATCACCGCCCGCGCACCTGAGGTGGGGGAGGAGCGAGAGCCCGACGTCGTGATCGAGGAGATCACCGGGGCCGGTGAGGAGGTGACCGGTCACGAGGCGCAGGCGTTCCTGGCGCGCCGCCGGTACCTGCGGGTCACCTCTGACGAGGATCTTCTCGGCAAGCGACTGTCGGTCGCGCCGGTGATGCTGGAGGAGCATTCGCTGCCGGGCGACGACGGCTGGCAGCAGGTGTCGGCGGCAGTCCGGCGGCCGGGCGGACCGGCCGCGGTCCTCGGCGTCGACGAGGTGTCGCGAGCATTGCTGGCGGGCTGTCGCGGACAGGTGCCGCTCGGCGCGCTCCTCGAACTGCTCGCCGACTTCCACGGGGTCGACGCCGACGCACTCGCCCAGGCGGCCCTGCCCGTGGTCCGTGAAGCAATCGGCCGGGGAATCCTCTACGAGGCGCGCTGACTCACTCCGGAAATGTCGCGTCCAGTGCCGTCGAGATGTCGGCGATGAGGTCGTCCGCGTCCTCGAGACCGACCGAGAAGCGCAGGTGACCCCACTCGCGGAACGGCGCCGGATAGGCGGCGACCCGGGCACCGTCGGTGCCGACATGCACGATGAGCGATTCGTCGTGGCCGAGCGACACCGCCGAGGTGATGGTCGACAGCGCGGACACGAACCGGTTCTGTGTCGACGGATCGCCGCGTACCGCGAAAGCCATCATCGCGCCGAAGCCCCGACCGCCGAATTGCCGTGCGGCGAGGTCGTGTTCGGGATGTGACGCCAGCCCCGGGTAGCGGACATATGCGACGCGGGGGTCGTCGTCGAGGAAGGCTGCGACCCGCTCCGCGGTGCGTTGGTGCTGGGCGAAGCGCAGGGGCAGGGTGATCGCCCCGCGCGCGATCAGCCAGGCGTTGAACGGCGAGATGACACCGCCGACATCGACCATTGCCTGCGTCTTGATCCGCGCGATGAGCTCGGTCCGACCGAGCACGGCACCGCCCATCGCGTCGCCATGACCGTTGATGTATTTGGTGAGTGAATGGACCACGAGGTCCGCGCCGTCGGCAAGGGGGCGGTAGAGCGTGGGCGGGGTGAAGGTCGAGTCGACGAGCAGCAGGGCCCCGGCATCGTGGGCGGTGGCGGCGAGTGCCGCGATGTCGGCGACCTTGGTCGTCGGATTGGCGATGGTCTCGGCCACCAGCATCCGGGTGTTCGGTCGGACCGCAGCCCGCACCGCGTCCGGGTCACCGACGTCGACGAACGTCGCGTCGATCCCGTACTTCGACGGAAGTAGCTCCGACCACAGCTTCCAGGTCGCCTCGTAGGTGGTGTCGGAGACCACGACGTGATCGCCGACCGACAGGAAGGTGAAGAAGACCGAGTGGAGTGCGGCGACGCCGGACGCGAGCACGACCGCGTCGTCGGCTTCCTCGAGCGCGGCCAGCTTGTCCTGCAACGCGACCTGGTTGGCGCCCGTGTTGCGGGTGTAGAAGAGCTGATCGGTGCCCGACCAGCTGATCTCCTCCGGGTTGGGTGGGAGGTGATAGGAGTTCGCCATCGTGATGGGCGTCCGGACCGAGGGGCCCGACGAGTCGTTGCCCGCGTGGACGCTGCGTGTCATCTCGCCGGTCACGGGTGGGCTCCCATCGGTTCGTCGGCGCGTTCGGCGGGCGGTCCCGGCCTCGTCGGCCCCTCGGCGCCCGACGCGAGGATTTCGGGGACCTCTGGAGTGGGGACACCGGGCTCAGGGCGGGGCGCCACATCGTCGGCGGGACGTGTCGGGACCGTGACACCCGACCGGGCCGGACGGAGCAGTCCGACCATGCGCACCGGAACCCGGTGGAGCTTGTCGATGGCCGCGAAGTACCGGAACTCGGCCCACGCCCAGCAGACGGCGAAGACCAGCAACGCGACAGCGTCCATCGTGATGGAGTTCCACGGACGGTGCGCGATGTGGATCGGTACGACGACGAGGGCGACGGCCTGGATGACATACGAGTCGAGACTGCGGGTGCCGGTCATCACGAGCGGACGCAACCAGTCGTGATGCCACCACTTCAGGACCAGGCGGAAGACGCCGTAGACGGCCGGGACAGCCAGATATGCCCCGATCGCGCGGGCCGGGCGGAAATCGAGTTTGTCCGCGAAATCCGGTTCGAGATGGGCCCAGGGGCCGGCGTGAATCCCGAAGTGGAAGAACATCGCCACCACGATCGCGAGGGCGACGATGACGAGCAGCCACCGGTCGACGAACTCGGGCACACTCCAGCGTGACCAGTTCCAGCCGATGACGAGGGCCGGGATGAACATGATCTGCCAGCCCGCGACGTTCTGGATGTGCGGCGCGGCCTGATAGGCGCTCACGTAGAACCAGTCGGGGGACCAGACGAGGGAGAGCGCGTAGAGCGCCAGGGACCCGCCGAGCACCCACGCCCACCACCCGCGGCGCAGCAGAGGGAACAGCGCGAACGCCGACATCATCAGGACCATGTAGAGCAACAGGATGTTGCCGCCGCTGGGCAGGTACTGCATGGTCAGGGAGAGCCAGATGCCGTCCCGCCAACCGTCGACGGGCAGCAGCAGCGTCAGCCACCGGTGGCCTTCGAGTGCGGCGGCCACCGCCACGAGCGCGATGACCAGTTGGCACAGGTAGAGGACCGCGATGCGCTTGGCGAGTCGCTTGTAGGCGAAGGTCAGACCGTGGCGCGTGACCCACCGCTGATAGACCAGCCCGAGCACGATCCCGGACAGCATGACGAATGCCGACATGCCGTCGACGTATGGGAACGCGTGGGTGGGCGTGGCCAGGGATGACTCATGCGCGAAGTGCGCCGTGATCATGCTCCAGATCGCCACCCCGCGGGTGGCGTCGATGGCCAGGTCTCGATTCATTGACTTGCACCCTAGACAGCACCGCGGCCCGAGGTCACCTCGGGCCGCGGCGAGTCGCGTGAAGAGTTCTGTCTCAGGTGTAGAGGTCGGCGATCGCCTGCTTGTGCGCGTCGTGGATCACGTTGCGCTTGAGCTTCATCGTCGGCGTCAGCTCACCGGTGTCGATGGTGAAGTCGGTGTCGAGGATCGAGAACTTCTTGATCGCCTCGGCGTTGGACACCTTGGTGTTCGCCTCCTTGACCGCCGCGTCGATCTCCTCCTTGAGGTCGGCGTTGTCGACCAGATCGGAGATCGGGGTGTCGGCAGGCAGGCCGTGACGTTCCAGCCAACCGGGAACGGCCTCGGGATCGATCGTGATGAGCGCCGCGATGAAGGGCTTGTTGTCGCCGACCACCAAGCACTGGCTCACCATCGGGTGCGCGCGGATGGTGTCCTCGAGCTGCGCCGGCGAGACGTTCTTGCCACCGGCGGTGACGATCAGTTCCTTCTTGCGGCCGGTGATGAACAGGTAGCCGTCGTCGAGCGTGCCGATGTCACCGGTGTGGAACCACCCGTCGCGGATGGCGTCGTCGGTGGCGGCCTGGTTCTTCCAGTACCCGCCGAACACGACCGGTCCCTTGAGCAGGACCTCGCCGTCCTCGGCGATGGCGACGGTGACGCCCGGGATCGGACGGCCGACGGAACCGACCTTCTGGTTGTCCTCGTTGTTGGCCGTCACCGCGGCGGTGGTCTCCGACAATCCGTAGCCCTCGTACACGGGGATGCCGACGCCGCGGAAGAAGTGCCCGAGGCGGGCGCCGAGCGGCGCTCCACCGGAGATGGCGCCCTCGCACTGGCCGCCCAGCGCGTCGCGCAGCTTGCCGTAGACGAGCTTGTCGAACAGGGCATGCCGGAGCTTGAGGCCCAGGCCGACCTTGCCGGCCTCGGTCGCCTTGCTGAACTCGATCGCGGTGTCGGTCGCCTTGTCGAAGATCGATCCCTTGCCGCCGTCGTAAGCCTTCTGCTTGGCAGAGTTGTAGACCTTCTCGAAGACGCGGGGCACCGACAGCACGTAGTTCGGCTTGAACACGCCCAGATCGGCCACGAGGTTGGTGAGGTCGTTGGTGTGTCCGAGGATCACGCCGTTCTCCACGCAACCGACCGTGACCACGCGGGCGAAGATGTGGGCCAGCGGGAGGAACAGCAGCGTCGACTTGCCCTCGCGCATGCCGGCGCCGACGGCGTCGCGGGTGGCCGCGGTCTCGGCGAGGAAGTTCGCGTGCGTCAGGACGACGCCCTTGGGGCGCCCGGTGGTGCCGGAGGTGTAGATCAGGGTGGCCGCGTCGGACGACAGCGCATTCGCCTGGCGCTGGTCGAGGTCGGCGTCGGCGACCTTCGCGCCTCGCTTGGTGACCGTGGGGAGCGCGTGGTCGTCGATGACCAGGGTCTCCTTGAGGGTCGGCGTCTCGTCGATCACGCGGAGGTGACGGGTGTAGTGCTCGTGGTTCTCGACGAACAGCAGCTTGGCGCCGGAGTCCTCGAGGATCCACTGGACCTGATCGGGTGCGGACGTCTCGTAGATCGCGACGGTGCACGCGCCGGCGCGCCAGATCGCGTAGTCCAGGACGGTCCACTCGTAACGGGTCGAGGAGAGGATCGCGACGCGGTCCCCGGCCTGCACGCCGGAGGCGATCAGACCCTTGGCGACCGCGTCGACCTCGTCGGTGAAGTGCTTGGCGGTGACGTTGACCCACTGGTTGTGCGAGCGCTTGCGGAAGAGCGGCATCGTGGGGCGCTCCGCGCGGTAGCGCAGGATCGTGTCGACGGTCGTCGCCTTGTCGTCGATCGTCAGATCGGACGGGGTGGCGTACTGCTGCTGCATGGCACTCCTGAGACGGGAGAACAAATGGACATTCCGGACATCGGCATGCGTGTGACCGGGACCGATGGCCGGATGAGTGGCACTGACAGTACCAGTATTCGTGGGATGCATCACAGGGCTCCGGCATCGTGGTGTATGCCCTGTTCAGGGCGGGGATGAGACGCGTTCAGGGCGCGATGCCGACATTCCGGCGCGGGGCCTTTACAGTTGAGGGTGATGAATGAGACCCGCAGCGCATGAGCACTTCCGATCAAGGCGAACACGGCGCGCCGGCAGAACCCCCCGTCGGGACGTTCGACGACCTCGAGATCGACTCGCGGGTCCGCGCCGCGATCACCGACGTAGGGTACGAGACGCCGTCACCGATCCAGGCCGCCACCATCCCGCCCCTGATGGAGGGGCGCGACGTGGTCGGGCTGGCCCAGACCGGAACCGGCAAGACAGCCGCCTTCGCGATCCCCATCCTCTCCCGAATCGACACCTCGGCCCGCACCCCGCAGGCGCTGATCCTCGCGCCAACCCGCGAGCTGGCGCTGCAGGTCTCCGAGGCCTTCGGGCGTTACTCGGCGCACATGCCCGAGGTCAAGGTGCTCCCGATCTACGGCGGGCAGTCCTACGGTGTCCAGCTGGCCGGGCTCCGCCGCGGCGCCCAGGTCATCGTCGGCACCCCGGGCCGCGTCATCGACCACCTCGATCGCAAGACCCTCGACATCTCCGGACTGGAGTTCCTCGTCCTCGACGAGGCCGACGAGATGCTCACGATGGGCTTCGCCGAGGACGTCGAACGCATCCTCGCCGAGACACCCGACACCAAACAGGTCGCACTCTTCTCGGCGACCATGCCCAGCACCATCCGACGCCTCGCGCAGCGCTATCTGAAGTCGCCGCAGGAGATCGCCGTCAAGTCCAAGACGGCAACGGCGCAGAACATCACGCAGCGGTACCTGCAGGTCTCCCACCAGCGCAAGCTCGATGCGCTGACGAGGTTCCTCGAGGTCGAGACGTTCGACGGCATGATCGTGTTCGTCCGTACCAAGCAGGCGACCGAAGAGCTCGCCGAGAAGCTCCGGTCCCGCGGGTTCTCGGCGGTCGCCATCAACGGCGACCTCGCCCAGGCGCAGCGCGAGCGGACGATCAACCAGCTCAAGAACGGTCAGATCGACATCCTCGTCGCGACCGACGTCGCCGCGCGCGGGCTCGACGTCGACCGCATCTCCCATGTCGTCAACTACGACATCCCGCACGACACCGAGTCGTACGTGCACCGCATCGGCCGGACCGGGCGTGCCGGACGGTCGGGCAACGCGCTGCTGTTCGTCTCGCCGCGGGAACGTCATCTGCTGCGCGCGATCGAGCGGGCCACCCGTCAGACCCTCACCGAGATCGGGCTGCCCAGCGTCGACGACGTCAACGCCCAGCGAGTCGCCAAGTTCGCCGACTCGATCACCCAGAACCTGTCGTCGGACAATCTCGATCTGTTCCGGGGCCTCATCGAGAACTATGCGCGGGACAACGACGTCGCCATGGCCGACATCGCCGCCGCACTGGCACTCGAGACCCGCGACGGCGGATTCCTGATGACCCCGGATCCGCCCCAGTCGGAGCGGCGTCCCGAACGCGAGCGTGCCCCGCGACGTCCGGGCGCGACCTTCGCGACCTACCGGATCGCCGTCGGCCGCAAGCACAAGGTGTCCCCGGGTGCGATCGTCGGTGCGATCGCGAACGAGGGCGGCCTCTCGCGTGGCGACTTCGGCAACATCAGCATCCGCGACGACTTCAGCCTCGTGGAACTGCCCGACGATCTCGACAACGAGACGCTGTCGAATCTGCGGCACACCAAGATCGGCAAGAACCCGATCGACATCCGTAAGGACATGGGATCGCCGCGGACACGTGGCGGCGCCAAGCGCAACGCCGGCGGACAGGGTGGCAACTGGGGAAAGCGTCCGTCTCCGCGGGTCGCCGGACGCGGCCGCCGCTCCTGACCTGGGGTCAGTGAGACGGACCTTGTCAATCCGAGATCATTCCGTAACCTGGTCGACGGGGGTCATCCAACAGATGGTCACCGGACCCGCGAAGATCGCGGCCGGTTGTCGAGTGAGTACAGGATCGGTGAGTCACCAGTGTCAGTGGTGAATGCAATTTCAGCAGCAGAAGCAATGGATCACAGCCGTGACGGCCACGCCGTCGTGGTCGATGCGCGCCCACAGGTGGTCCGCCACCAGGGCAGCCTGCCCGGCGCGCTCGTGGTCGATCCCAACGAGGTTCCCAGGCGGTTCGCCCCGACGCCATCGGGCACGTTCCCGGTGATCCGGGACCGCGACACCGAGATCGCGGTCGTGTCGGTGCGTTCGGAGGCGCCGCGGATCGCCGAGCAGATCGCCGGGCTCGGATACACCAACGTGCGTTACGTCGACGGCGGCTACCCGGCACTGCGGTCGAGCACCAACAGCTGAGACCGGGACGCACGCCGCCACTGCGCGGCAGCATTCCTCTGACCAGCGTCTTGATAGCGTGGAAGTCGCCGGCGACGAGAGGAACACATCGGAATGCAGGATGACGCTCGCGATGTGGTGCGCGATCAGGTCACCCGGCTGATGACGTTCCTGCGGGACCTCGTCCGGTCCCGCTCCGGCGACATCCGCGACATCGACGATCACCCGGGTTCGGTCTGGGTCGGTCCGGGGACTCCCGTGCCGATTCGGGCCGGAGCAGAGCCCGGGCAGGTCCTTGCTGAGTCCGGGCCCCCGCAGAGCACCGACGCGGACGACACGGGCGGCGCACACGAGGAACTCGCTCGACTGGTCGACGAACTCGCGGACAACCCCGAGACCCTTGAGCTCGTCATCGCCCAGGCGTTCGTCGAGGTCCGGGACCCGACCGAGCCCGAGTCCGGGCCCCTGGTGCGCGAGCACCTGCTCACCCAGGCCGTCGTCGCCGAACGCGACGAGGACGGCGTCATCCGTCTGTCGATCGCCTCCGGATCGGCGCCGGCCATGCACGACACGCACCTGCTGGCCACGGTAGACGGGCTGGATCTGGCAGGCGCGATGAAGATCCGCGCGAAACTGTCCGGCCAGTCGTCGGTGCTTGCCGCGAAGGTCGCGGACCTGACCGCCGAGTGGCTCGAGGCGATCGAGATCGACGCCGAGCGGGTGACGCTCGCACTCGACATGCGGCCGGCGCTGGTGCTGCGGCAACGTGGGATCGAGAGTTCCCTCGCCTTCTACGACGCGATCCTCGACGATCTGCGCGACGAGAAGTCGCCGGTCCCAGTGGCATTGGCGCAACTGGTCGCACCGGTGGAAGCTGCCGACCGGCTCGACGCGCTGGACGCCCCCGGTGTACTCGCGCCGTCCGAACTCATCGCCGATGCCCTGTTCCCGCTGCCGTCGAACGTCGAGCAGCGCGACGTACTCGTCCGGCTCGGGTCCGACACCGGCGTCGTCGTCGAAGGTCCGCCGGGAACCGGCAAGACCCACACCATCGCCAACGTGACCTCGGCTCTGCTCGCCAAGGGGCAGCGCGTGCTGGTCGTCAGCGAGAAGGCGCACGCCCTCCACGTGTTGCGGGACATGCTCCCGCCCGCGCTGCGGGAACTGTCCGTGTCCATCGCCGACATCTCGCAGGATCGATCCGACGGCATCGTGGAGGCCGTCACGGCACTGGCCGAGCGCCGGGCGGCCTTCTCGCCGGGGGTCGCCGACGCCGAGATCGCCGATCTGACCGCGCGCCGCGACCACGCTCTGCGCGAACGCGACCACACGCTCCGCGAACTGTGGGACCTCCGCGCGGACGAGACCGAGGTCCGCGAGTGGCTCGCAGGGGACTACCGCGGGACACCGGCGGAGATCGTCCGTCAGGTGCAGGCAGACGCCGAGGCGTACGAGTGGATGCCCGGCCCGGTGCAGGGTGCGGTGCCGCCGCTCGACTCGGCCGAGTTCGTCCGCCTGGCGGATCTGCTCGCTGTCACGGGCGGCTCCGCTTCCCGCCTGTCGCAACGATTCCCGGACCCCTCCGAGTACTTGCCGGATCCGGTCGCGATGGATGCGATCTGCACGCGGATCGCCGCCCGCCCGCGCGAGCCGATGGCCGGCGCCGGGTCGCTGCTGGCGGTCCTCGACGGTGTCGAGAGCGATCGCCTTCTGCGGATCAAGGACATCTGCGACCAGCTGGCGGTGGCGGCGACCGAGGTGGCGTCGTACCCCGCTCCGATGATCGACATGGCCGACCGGCTGCTCGCCGGCCGGGCCACCCACCTGTGGTCGAGGGTGACGACCCTGTCACCGGTGATCGCCGAGGCTGCCCGCCGTGACCGAGACCTCGGGGCACACACCGTCATCGTCGACGGTGACGGACCCGGCGATGCGGCGTTGTTCGACGCGGCGGCCGACCACCTCCGCGATGGCGGACAGTGGCGGGGGCGTCTGCGGCGGTCGCCGCAGCAACGCGCGGTCGAGGAATCGTCGGTGCGGGCCACCGTCGACGGTCGGCCTCCCCGGGACGAGGCCGCATTGCGCCGGGTGGCCGACCACCTCACGGTCGTCGATGCGGTGCACCAGGTCCATCGCATCCTCGCCGACCTGCATGTGCCCGTCGACGCATCGGGTTCGCGTTCGGCGCAACTCGATCACCTCGTCCGGCTGGACACCCAGCTGAGCTGGATCTCGCGACTGATCTCCGGGCGCGAGCACCTGGTCCGTGAACTCGAGGCCATCAGCCCGGGCGGACCCCGCCCGCGCAGCGTCGACGACGTCGCGGCCGTCGCGCGGCAGGCCCGTTCGATCGCGGTCGCCAACGACGCCGCGCTGGCCGAGCAGGAGCTCGCCGACTGCGCCTACGCGCTGACGGCCGAACTGGAACAGGGGCCGTCGCCGGAGGGTGATGCGCTCATCGCGGCGCTTGCCGGGGCCGATGCCGAGGCCATCCGAGACGCCCGCCGGGCTTTCGCCGACGCACGCGCCGAGGCGGAAGCGCAGAATGCCCTGGAACTCCTCGGTCTCCGATTGCGCAGTCGCGCTCCCGAACTCGCGAAATCGATGTGGTCCACTCCCGATGATCCGGTCTGGGCCGAACGCGCCCGTGACATGGGGGCGGCGTGGGCGTGGCGCTTTGCCCACACCTGGGCGATGGAGCGAAGCGATCCGCTCGCCGAGGTACGACTGCAGAACGAGCTCGATGCCCTCGACGTCGATATCGCTGCTCTCACCACGCGACTCGCTTCCGCACGCGCACACCGCGAACTGATGGCGCGTACCACCGCCACCGAGATGCAGGCCGTCCAGTCCTATCGCGACCACATGATCAACCTGGGCAAGGGGTCGGGCAAGCACGCCAACCGATTCCGGCGTGCGGCCCGCGAGGCGATGGCCGAGGCGCAGAACGCCATCCCCGCATGGATCATGTCCATCAGCCAGGTGGCCGAGACGTTGCCGCCACGCCGCAACTCGTTCGACGTCGTGATCGTCGACGAGGCGTCGCAGGCCGACATCACCAGTGCGTTCCTTCTGTGGCTCGCTCCGCGGGTGATCGTCGTCGGTGACGACAAGCAGTGCGCCCCGGTCGGTTTGAGCGGTACAACACTCGACGCGGCCTTCGCTGAACTCGATGCGGCCCTGCCGGACCTGCCGCCCTATCTCCGTGACGGGCTCACCCCGCGATCCAGCCTGTTCTCGTTGCTGCGCAGTCGTTTCGGTAATGTCGTCGGCCTGCGCGAGCACTTTCGCTCGATGCCGGAGATCATCGAGTTCTCGTCACGGCAGTTCTACGGCAACTCGCCGCTGATCCCGGTGCGCCAGTACGGCGCCGATCGACTCGAGCCGCTGCGTGGGGTCGCGGTCGAGGGCGCGTCGACCGGTACGGGGGCGGGGATCATCAATGAAGCCGAGATCGCGGCGGTCGTCGACTCCCTCCGACACTGTCTGGCCGATCCGGCATACGACGCCATGGACTTCGGGGTCATCGCCCTGCAGGGCACCAAGCAGGTCGAGGCGCTCGACCGGGCCCTTCGGAAGGCCTTCGACGCCGACACCTGGCTGCGGAGGCGGATCCGGGTCGGGTCGCCACCGGACTTCCAGGGTGACGAGCGTCGTGTGATGTTCCTGTCGATGGTCGTGTCCGATCCCAACTCGATCTCGGCGTTGACGCGGGCGGAGTCGCAGCGGAGGTTCAATGTGGCGGCGACCCGCGCGATGGATCAGTTGTGGTTGTTCCATTCGGTCGGGCTCGACGACCTCCGGCCCCACGACCTCAGATACTCGCTGCTGTCGTATGTGACGGCCGCCGAGGGGCCGTCGATCGCGCCCATGCCCGCCGACGTCCCCGACGACCGCCGCGTCGCCCCCTTCGACAACCTCCTCGAACAGCGTGTGTTCAATCGCCTTGCGGCGCTTGGCTATCACGTGACACCCAAGGTCGAGGTCAACAACCGGGTCGTCGACCTCGTGGTCCTCGGCGCGGACGCCCGCATGGCCGTCGAATGCGATGCCGACGAGTTTCGGGGAACCGGACGTCAGGCGCGGTCGGACCTGGAACGCGAGCGCGAATTGCGTCGGTGCGGGTGGGAGTTCGTCCGGGTGCGCGAGTCCGAGTTCGTGTTGGACCCCGATCGCGTGATCGATCACGTCGCGTCCATGCTCGACGAGCGTGGATGCAAGCCGGGGTCGCTGGCCGCCACGTCGATCGGGCGAGCGACCGAGTCGGACGACGCTTCCAGATGGGAACCGATCGACCTCACCGCGGGGGAGTGAGGCAGCTCCGCTGATGTCCCCGGGACGTTCGCTTCAGTCGAGCGCGCGTAGCAGGGCCGGCAGCCCCTGCGCGGCGGACAAGCGCAGGCTGTGGGTCGCCACCTCGGAGAGCGCGGAGGGCGCGGGGTTGAACTCGATGACCGGAATCCCTGCGCGCACAGCACGTTCGGGTAGAGCCGCGGCCGGGTACACGATCCCGCTGGTGCCGACGACGATGATCGCCTCGGACGCGCGGAATGCCTGATCGGCCCGCTGCCAGTCGGACTCGGGCAGCGCTTCGCCGAACCACACGACGCCCGGACGCACCGACCCGCCGCAGCGTCGACAGGTCGGTGGCGGCACACGAGGGTCGAACGTGCTGTCGTCGCGGGGTCTGTCGTCGGGAAGGGCGTCGACGCCTTCGTACGGTGTACCGCAGACCGAACACCTTGGCGCGAACAGACTTCCGTGTAGGTGGCTGATGACATCGCTGCCCGCCCGCTCGTGGAGGTCGTCGACGTTCTGGGTCACCACCATCACGGTGCGGTTGGCGCCCAGGTCGGCAAGCGCGTGGTGACCGGCATTGGGCTGGGCGGTGCGCACGTGTCCGGCGCGCCACCGGTACCAGCCCCAGACCAGTGCCGGGTCCCGATCCCAGGCCTCGGGCGTCGCCAATTCGGCGGGATCGAACCGATCCCACAGCGCGGCCTGCGAACGCCCGCCCGCTTGCGCGTCTCGGAAGGTCGCGATCCCGCTCTCGGCCGACATGCCGGCGCCACTGAAGACGGTGATCCAGTCGGCGCCCCGGATGAGATCGACGACGGCGTCGGGGATGTCCGGCCGCGGTGTCTCGCCGTCTGTCATCCGGCGGATTCGAGCGAAGCGCGCACCCGTGCCGCGGTCTCGTCGGGGTCGGGATCCCGGCGCACGAGGAACCCCTTGGCGAAGCTCAACTTGTCGCCCGCGTGCCGCGGAACCACGTGCAGGTGGGTGTGGAACACCGTCTGGAAGGCCGCGCTCCCGTCGTTCAGTGCCAGGTTCACCCCGTCCGCGGCCATCGGACCGGATTTCAGCGCAGCCGCGAGCCGCTGTCCCGCACGAAACAGAGCCGATCCGATCGTCGGGTCGAGGTCGTCGAGCCCGGTGGAGTGGACTCGGGGGACGAGCAGGGTGTGGCCGCGTGTGACGGGCCGGATGTCGAGGAAGCCGACGATGTCGTCGTCCGAGTAGACGATGCGTGCGGGCGCCGTGCCCTCGACGATGGCGCAGAAGATGCAACTGCTCATGGGCCGACTCTAGGACAACCGGCGGGTCGCCTTCTCGCTCAATCCGCCGCGCCGTCGTGGCTCACATCACATAACGGTTTGGTAACGGTTCACCGAGCGAATGTTCGGGGCGTCGTGCCGTCTGACCAGCTACGCCTGGCCTGCGTGTTTCGAGACCCTTCTCATGCCCGTTGACGAGGTCCTCTAAGTTACCCGCGCGGTTACTGGCGGGTATACCGACAGGTCACCGCGAAACATGAGGGTTCCCTCACTTTCGTGTGTCATCATGGGTGTCACGTTCACGCCGGCAGCGATTCACGAAGAAGTCGACACCTGCCAATGCCCCTGCGCGGCAATCGTGTTCGTCCGTTGTACCAGCTAGCTACACCAGGCAGAGTCGCCGAGGCGGCCGATCGCGCCTGCGACATCGCGGATGTCGCGGGCGTACGCGTGAGAACTCCGGTCACACAGAGTTTTCCGCAGGGGCCGACCCCGCCTGCCACACACAGGCACACCGAAGACGCTCAACCCCATAGACACTCCGCCACCTCACACTCTCCAGACCGACCACTACACAGGAGTACCAGTGACAGTCGACCAGTTCCGTTCCGGCTCACAGGGCGCCGCCAACGCAGAGCGCCCGACCACCACGCTCATCGAGCGGCTCACCCAGGGCGAGCCCTACGCGGTCAGCTTCGGCGGTCAGGGCGGCGCGTGGCTGCCGACGCTGGCCGAGCTGGTCGTCGACGCCGACCTGGAACACCGGATCGCCAAGATCGTGGATTCCGCCGAACGGCTCGTCGCGCCCGTCGCCGATGACCTCGTCGTCGCCCGGGCGGCCGGTTTCCATCCGCTCACCTGGGTGCACGCGCACGATGCCGGCGACGAGGTCCCCTCCGAGACCGCGCTCGCCGACTTCACCCTCTCGGGGCCCGGCGTGCTGTTGACCCAACTGGCCGCCATCGAGGCACTCCGCAAGCAGGGGCTCGACACCGCCGCACTCCCGCCGAACGCCGTGGTCGGTCATTCGCAGGGATCGCTGGCCACCGATGCGGTCGGCGCCGAAGGCAAGGTCGCCGAGTCGGGGCAGGGACTGCTGCTCGCGGTCGCGCATCTGATCGGTGCGGCGGGCTCGCTCGTCGCGCGCCGTCGCGGCCTGGGTATCACCACCGACGGCACCCCGATGCTCGCGCTCAACAACGTCAGCCCGGCGCGAGTCGACGAGATCCTGGCGCAGTACCGTGCCGGACTCCCGGAGAGCGACCTGACGACCGCGCCGGTCGTGTCCATCGTCAACAGCCGTAACGCCCTGGTCCTGTCCGGCGCGCCGCGCCATCTGGCCGCCTTCACCGCACTCTGCGAGCGGATCGCCGCCACCGAGGCCGACGAACGCAAGCGCAAGCTGACCGGTGGCGCCCCGTTCGCCCCGAAGTTCGACCAGCTGCAGGTCTCGGTGGCCTTCCACCACCCGGGCATGGCCGAGGCCGTCCAGCTCGTCGCCGACTGGGCGGACCGGTGCGGCATCGACCGCGACCTGGCCACCCGTCACGCCCACGACATCCTCGTCGCCCGCGTCGACTGGGTGTCCGCGGTCGACTCGGTCGTCGCCGGGGGCGCCAAATGGGTCCTCGACTTCGGTCCCGGCGACATCGCCACCCGTCTCACCGCATCGCTCGTCCGTGGCCAGGGTGTCGGGCTGGTCCCCGCCGCCCTCCGCGTCGGGCAGCGCAACCTGTTCAGCCCCGGTGGCGTCCCCGAGGTCGCCGCGCCGTGGTCGCAGTTCGCGCCCACGCTCGCCGAACTGCCCGATGGCCGGACCGTGGTCGAGACCGCGTTCACCCGCCTCACCGGACGTTCCCCGATGCTGCTGGCCGGTATGACCCCGACCACCGTCGACCCGGCGATCGTCGCCGCCGCGGCGAACGCGGGCCACTGGGCCGAGCTCGCCGGCGGCGGCCAGGTCACCGAGGACATCTTCGCGCGCAACATCGCGACCCTGACCGATCTGCTCGAGCCGGGCCGGGAAGCGCAGTTCAACGCCCTCTTCCTCGATCCCTACCTGTGGAAGCTCCAGCTCGGCGGCAAGCGCATCGTGCAGAAGGCCCGCGCGCAGGGCGCACCCCTCGACGGCGTGATCGTCTCGGCCGGCATCCCCGAACTCGAGGACGCGGTCGCGCTCGTCGACGAGTTCGTGGAAGCCGGACTGCGGTTCGTCGCCTTCAAGCCCGGCACCGTGGAGCAGATCCGGTCGGTCGTGCGCATCGCCGCCGAGGTCCCGCACCACCCGATCATCGTCCAGATCGAGGGCGGGCGCGCGGGCGGTCACCATTCCTGGGAAGACCTCGACGACCTGCTCCTGGCCACCTACGGCGAGCTCAGGGCCCGTCCCAACGTGGTGATCTGCGTCGGCGGCGGAATCGGGACGCCCGAGCGCGCCAGCGAGTACCTCACGGGCTCCTGGTCGGCAGGCTACGGCTACCCGGGAATGCCTCTCGACGGCATCCTCATCGGCACCGCTGCGATGGCGGCGAAGGAAGCCACCACCACGCCCGAGGTCAAGCAGCTTCTCGTCGACACCGCCGGTATCGACGAGTGGATCGGTGCCGGACATGCCACCGCGGGCATGGCGTCGGGCCGCTCCCAGCTCGGAGCCGACATCCACGAGGTGGACAACACCGCCTCCCGCTGTGGCCGACTGCTCGACGAGGTGGCCGGGGACGCCGAGGCCGTGGCCGCACGACGCGGCGAGATCATCGCCGCGATGGCCGACACCGCCAAGCCGTACTTCGGCGACGTCGCCACCATGACCTACCGCGGATGGCTGGACCGCTACGCCACCCTCGCGGTCGGCGACGCGCGCGGCGAGCAGGTCCCGTGGGCCGACATCACCTGGCAGCAGCGTTTCGTGGAGATGCTCCAGCGCACCGAGGCGCGCATGCACCCGAAGGACTCGGGGCCCATCCCGACGATGTTCGGTGACGTCGTCTCCGCCGACGACCCGCACGCCGCCATCGACGCACTCGGCAGCGTGTACCCCGAGATCGACACCGACGTCCTGCACCCCGCCGACGTCGCCTTCTTCCTCGAGCTGTGCCGCACCCCCGGCAAGCCGGTCAACTTCGTGCCGGTCATCGACAAGGATGTCCGACGCTGGTGGCGCAGTGACTCGCTGTGGCAGGCCCACGACCCCCGCTACGGCGCCGACGCCGTGTGCGTCATCCCCGGGCCGGTCGCCGTGGCCGGCATCACGCGTGTCGACGAGCCGGTCGGCGAACTGCTGGATCGTTTCGAGGCCCGGGTCGCGGCCGATCTGCACACCGCGGGGGAGCAGCCGGTGGCCGTCGCCTCGCGCCACCGTGCCGGACTCGTCGACGACGCCGGCGTGCTGACCTCCGTGCTGGAATCCGACGACGTCAGCTGGGCGGGCCGCATCGTGGCGAGCCCCGTCGCCTTGCTCGGTGACCGGCAGTCCTGGACCGTGGTCGCCCCCGAGCGTGCCGAGCACGCCACCAGTGGCGCGGTGCTCGAGCAGGCCGGTCCCGCGACCGACGGTGCCACCCGCTTCGATCTAGTGGTGCCGATCTCCGGCGCCTCCGTCCGCATCCCGCTGCTCGCCGGCGACAGCCTCCGTGACGGCGGTGCCCCGCTGGTCGGGCTCGACGACGCGTCGAACGCGATGCGCGAGATCCTCACCGTCGCCGCAGGCGGCAGCCTCGCCGAGGTCGCCGACGGGGTCTCGGTCACCACCGTGACCTGGGAACCCGATTCGGTCGCCGACCACGCCTCGGTCACCGGCTTCTCGCTCCCGGCACACCTGCGTCCGACGACGCCGACCGATCCGTTCGGTTTCGCCGTGCCCGACACATTGGTCGGCGCATGCTGGCCGAGTGTCTTCAGCGTCATCGGTGCAGCCCGCACCGACGACGGCCAGCCGGTGGTGGAAGGGCTGCTCGACCTGGTCCACCTCGACCACGCGATCGCCCTGACTGGCGAGATCCCCACGACCGCAACCGAACTCACCGTCACCGCGCGGACCGGAGCGGTGCGCGACGCCGAGGTCGGCCGTGTCGTCGAGGTGTCGGTCGAGATCACGGGACCGTCCGGGCAGATCGCTACGCTCGACGAGCGGTTCGCCATCCGTGGACGCCTCGGAGCCGCCGAGCTCACCGATCCCGCCCGCGCCGGCGGCGCCCCGGTCGCCGAGCAGTCGGCCACGCGCAAACTGCTCCGCACCGCGACGATCACCGCCCCGAACCGGATGCACGGCTTCGCCGTGGTCTCGGGTGATCGCAACCCCATCCACACCGACTCCGCCGCGGCGAAACTCGCGGGTCTCGGCGATCCGATCGTGCACGGGATGTGGCTCTCGGCCGCGGCCCAGCAGGTCGTGACCGCCACCGACTCGAAGAAGCCCACCCCGTCCGCACGTCCGCTGATCGGTTGGACCGCGCGCTACCTCGGCATGGTCCGGCTGGGCGACACCATCACCGTCCGCGTCGACCGGGTCGGCCTCGACAACGGCCGCGAGGTCGTCGAGGTGAGCGCCAAGGTCGGCGACAACCTCGTCATGAGTGCCACCGGCCTGCTCGCCGCGCCGCGGACCGTCTACGCGTTCCCCGGCCAGGGCATCCAGAGCAAGGGCATGGGTCTCGACGCCCGCTCCCGTTCGAAGGCGGCCCGCAAGATCTGGGACCGCGCTGACAAGCACACCCGTGCGGCACTGGGCTTCTCGATCCTGGCCGTCGTCCGCGACAACCCGACCACCCTCGTGGCCAACGGGACCACCTACAACCACCCCGACGGCGTGCTGTACCTCACGCAGTTCACCCAGGTCGCGATGGCGACCCTCGGTGTCGCGCAGATCGCCGAGCTCAAGGAGTCCGGCGGCTTCGTCGAGGGTGCGATCACCTGCGGCCATTCGGTCGGCGAGTACAACGCCCTCGCGGCGTGTGCGGGAGTCCTGCCGCTCGAGGCGGTGTTGGAGGTCGTGTTCCAGCGCGGCGAGGCGATGCATCACCTGGTTCCGCGTGATGCGCAGGGGCGCAGCGACTATCGGATGGCCGCCATCCGGCCGAGTCAGTTCGGTCTGGCCGACGCCGACGTCACCGACTTCGTCGCGGGCGTGGGTGCCTCGGCGGGCGAGTTCCTCGAGGTCGTGAACCTCAACCTGCTCGGATCGCAGTACGCCATCGCCGGCACCGTACGGGGACTCGAAGAACTCGAGGCCGAGATCGACCGCCGCCGCGCCGAATTCGGCGGCAAGCGGGCCTTCATCCTGATCCCGGGTATCGACGTCCCGTTCCACTCGAGTGTCCTGCGCGCCGGCGTCCCGGAGTTCCGCGGCAAGCTCGCCGAACTGCTCCCCGCCGACATCGACATCGACATCCTCGTCGGTCGCTACATCCCCAACCTCGTGCCGCGGCTGTTCAACCTCGGACGCGACTTCGTGGAGGAGATCGCGGCACTCGTGCCGTCCGAGCCGCTCGACGCCGTGCTCGCCGACTGGGAGGCATGGGAGGCCACGCCGAACGAGCTGGCCCGTGTCCTGCTCATCGAGCTGCTGGCCTGGCAGTTCGCCAGCCCGGTTCGCTGGATCGAGACCCAGGAGCTGCTCTTCAGCGGTCCCGAGCGCAACGGACTCGGCGTCCAGCGCTTCGTCGAGATCGGTCTCAAGGGCGCACCGACGCTCTCGGGCCTGGCGACCAACACGCTGAAGCTCGACGACTACGCCGCGGCCACCACCGAGGTGCTCAACGTCGAACGCGACAGCGATGTCATCCTCGCGAAGGACGCCGGTCATGAGCCGGACGAGGACGAGATCGAGGCCCCCGCAGCCGCGCAGACGAGCGAGTCCGCGGCGGCAACCCCGGCACCTGCTGCCCCGGCAGCGCCCGCGGCGCCGACAGCACCCGCGGGCGGTCCGCGCCCCGACGACATCGCGTTCAGTCCGTCGGACGCGGTGAAGTCCGTGATCGCGCTGTGGACCAAGATGCGTGTCGACCAGATCGGGTCGGCGGACACCATCGAGGCCCTGTGCGACGGTGTGTCCTCGCGACGCAATCAGCTGCTCCTCGACATCGGCGGTGAGCTCGGACTCGGAGCCATCGACGGTGCCGCCGAGGCCGACATGAACGCCCTGTCCTCGACGGTGGAAGCGCTCGCACGCGGATACCGCCCACTCGGTGCGGTACTGACCGATGCGGTGAGCGACCAGATCCGCAAGGTCCTCGGACCGGTGGGCAAGCGACAGAACTACATCACCGACCGGGTCGCGAACGTGTGGCAGCTCGGGCCGGGATGGGGACTGCACACCACGGTCGCCCTCGCGCTGGGCACCCGCGAAGGTGCGTCCGTCCGCGGCGAGGCGCTGGGCAACCTGCTCGACGGTCCGCTGACCAACGCCGAGGCCCTCGACGCCCTCGTGGACCGGGCCGTGTCCGCGGTCGGGTCGGTCAAGGGCATCCCGGTGAGCAAGCCGGCCGCCGAATCCGGCGGTGGCGCAACGGTCGATGCCGCCGCGCTGGGTGAGTTCACCGAGCAGATCACCGGTCGCTCCGGCGCGTTGGCCTCCGCGGCCTACACCGTCCTGGAGAAGCTCGGACTCTCCGAGGTCGCCGACCTCGCCGAGGCCGCGGCCGACCCGAATGCCGAACTCGCCGAACTGGTCAGTGCCGAACTGGGCTCGGACTGGGCCCGCACCGTGGCGCCGGCCTTCGACGCCGCCAAGGTGGTGCTCATCGACGACCGGTGGGCCACCTGCCGAGAGGACCTCGTCCGTCTCTGGCTGCGGGACGAGCACGACGTCGAGGCCGGATTCGACGCCATCGTGCGCGGGTTCACCGGTGCGGGCAACGCTGTCGCCGAGCACGCGGCGTGGTGGCAGGGCAAGGCGCTGGCCGCCGGGAACGCCGTGCACGCACGGGCTTTCGCCGCCATCGCGCACGCTGCGGAAGATCCCGGCACCGGCATCTACAGCGGCGAGATCGCCGTGGTCACCGGCGCCAGCAAGGGGTCCATCGCCGCGGGCGTGACGGCCGGGCTGCTCGCGGGCGGCGCAACCGTCATCGCCACGACGTCGCGCCTGGATTCCGAGCGACTGGCCTTCTACAAGAAGCTCTACCGCGAGAACGCGCGAACGGGAGCGGCCCTCTGGGTCGCACCGGCGAACATGGCGTCCTACGCCGATGTCGACGACCTCGTCGCCTGGATCGCTGCTGAGCAAACCGAGAACCTCGGTGGCACAACGGCTGTCGTCAAGCCGGCGATGAAGCCGACCATGCTGTTCCCGTTCGCCGCTCCGCGGGTCGCCGGTGACCTCACCGACGCCGGCGGTCGCGCCGAACTCGAGATGAAGGTGCTCCTCTGGTCGGTGGAACGGCTCATCGCCGGTCTCGCCGACGCCCACTCCGATCACGACATCGCCGCCCGCGTGCACGTCGTGCTGCCCGGTTCGCCCAACCGCGGCATGTTCGGCGGCGACGGCGCCTACGGCGAGAGCAAGGCATCGCTCGACGCCCTCGTACAGCGCTGGTCGGCTGAAGAGTCGTGGGGTTCCAAGACGACCCTGGCGCACGCGCTCATCGGCTGGGTACGGGGCACCGGACTCATGGGCCACAACGACGGCATGGTCGACGCGGTCGAGGCCGCCGGTGTGCGCACCTGGAGCACCGACGAGATGGCTGCCAACCTGCTGACGCTGTGCACGCCGGAGCAGCGTGCGTCGGCGGCACAGGCTCCGATCCTGGCCGACTTCACCGGCGGGCTCGACAGCTCGACCGATCTGAAGGCACTCGCGGCGACGGCCGCAGCCTCGGCCGAGTCGGTCGAGGACGCAGACGCCGAGACCGCCACGACCGTCGCGGCACTGCCCGCACCGGCGCGCGCGCCTCGCGGTCTGCGTCCGTCGTGGCCGTCGATCGACGCACGTCCGGAGGACATGGTCGTGATCGTCGGCGCCGGCGAGCTCGGCCCGTACGGCTCGGCGCGGACCCGCTTCGAGATGGAGGTCGACGAGAAGCTCTCGGCGGCAGGCGTCCTCGAGCTCGCGTGGAACACCGGTCTGGTGCACTGGGATTCGGTCCCCAAGCCGGGCTGGTACGACACCGCCTCCGGGGATCCGGTGCCCGAGAGCGAGATCGCCGAGCGTTACCACGACGAGGTCGTCGCGCGGTGCGGTATCCGTCGCTACGCCGACGACGGGGCGATGATCGACAACACCTCGCCGCTGCTCACCTCGGTCTACATCGACGAGGACCTGACCTTCACGGTGAACTCGGAGACCGAGGCACGGGCATTCGCCGCTGCCAATCCCGAGAAGACCCGCGTCACACAGAACGCCGACGGTGACTGGCAGGTCACGCGCCTGGCCGGCACCGAGATCCGGGTCCCGCGCCAGTTCGCGCTGAGTCGGACCGTCGGCGGCCAGATCCCGACCGGGTTCGACCCGACCCGCTGGGGAGTCACCCCGGACATGGCGGAGTCGATCGACCGTGTCGCGCTGTGGAATCTGGTGGCGACCGTGGATGCGTTCCTGTCGTCGGGCTTCACCCCGAGTGAACTGATGCGCTGGGTGCACCCCGGTCTGGTGGCCAACACCCAGGGCACCGGCATGGGCGGCATGACGTCGATGCGCGACCTGTACGTCAACACCCTGCTCGGTGAGGCCAACGCCAACGACATCCTGCAGGAGGCCCTGCCGAACATCGTTGCCGCACACGTGGTCCAGTCCTACGTCGGCAGTTACGGCGCGATGATCCACCCGGTGGCGGCGTGTGCAACGGCAGCGGTCTCGGTCGAGGAGGGCGTGGACAAGATCCGCCTCGGCAAGGCGCTGTTCACGGTGTCCGGCGGCTTCGACGACCTCGGCATCGAGGGCATCGTCGGATTCGGTGCGATGTCGGCGACCGCCGACTCGGCGAAGATGACGGCGCGCGGCATCGACGATCGCCGGTTCTCCCGGGCCAACGACCGTCGGCGTGGCGGGTTCGTCGAATCGGCCGGTGGCGGCACGATCCTGCTCGCCCGTGGTGACATCGCAGCGGAGATGGGCCTGCCCGTCCTCGGTGTGGTGGCGTGGGCCCAGAGCTTCGGCGACGGTGTGCACACCTCGATCCCGGCTCCGGGACTCGGTGCGCTCGGCGCGGCCCGCGGGGCGCTGTCCTCGCCGCTGGCGAACTCGCTCAAGGCCCTCGGGGTGAGCGCCGACGACGTCGCGGTCGTGTCCAAGCACGACACGTCCACCAAGGCGAACGATCCCAACGAGTCCGAGCTGCACGAGCGGCTCGCGACGGCGATCGGCCGGGGCAAGGGTGCGCCGCTGTTCGTGGTGTCGCAGAAGTCCCTGACGGGTCACGCCAAGGGTGGCGCGGCCGCCTTCCAGCTCATCGGGTTGTGCCAGATGCTCCGCGACGGGGTCATCCCGCCCAACCGCAGCCTGGACTGCGTCGACGACAAGATGGCCGAGTACCCGCATCTGGTGTGGCCGCGCGAGACCCTGCAGCTGGGGGAGCGGTTCCCGCTCAAGGCGGGTCTGCTGACCAGCCTCGGCTTCGGTCACGTGTCCGGACTGATCGCGGTCGTCCATCCCGAGGCGTTCATCGCGTCGCTGGCGCCCGAACAGCGTGATGCCTACCGGCAGCGCGCCGATGAGCGGGCGCGCCAGGGCAAGCAGCGCTTCCTGCAGTCGATCTGTGGTGGCGAGGCGGCCTACCAGCGTCCCCCGAACCGCCGCTTCGACGAAGCGGTCGACGAGCACGACGCCGAGGCCGGCATGCTGCTCGATCCGCAGGTCCGGCTCGACGGCGCCGACGTGTACGGCGCGAGCGAACCGGTCGCGGGGAGCCGGTGACGGCGCATGACGCGAGCGGGCAATCCGTTGGCGGCACGGCGGATTCCGACGGCATGAGTGTCCTCGGCGTGGGGATCGACATCGTGTCGATCCCGGAGTTCGGCGAGCAGCTCCGACAGCCGGGTACGACGTTCGCCGACCGGTTCACGGTCGGCGAGCGTCGGGACTCGGCTGCCGGAACCGGCGACGACGCACGGCATCTCGCGGCCCGCTGGGCGGCGAAGGAGGCCGTCGTGAAAGCGTGGTCGGTCAGCCGGTTCTCGAGATCGCCGCTGCTGCCGCTCATCCGGCACAGCGACATCGAGGTGGTCACCGACAACTGGGGCCGTCCGGCCATCCGGTTGTCCGGCGAGATCGGTGAGCATCTGCGTGAGGCCACCGTGCACGTGTCGCTGACGCACGACGGCGACACCGCGGCGGCCGTTGCGATCCTCGAGGGCAGGTAGCCCGGCCCGGCTCAGATGGTGCTGGTGGTCTCCTCGAGGAGCAGGTAGCCCGCGAGCATCCGCTTGAGTTCGGAGACGGTCTCGTCGTGATCGTGACCGTCCTGTACGGAGAAGCTCAGCAACGAGTAGGCCGTGTGCACCAGCACCTGGGACATCATCTCGCGTCGCTCCCGCTGTGACGGCGTGAGCGGCGCGATGATGCGTGCCACCTGTTCGGCGAGCACCCGTTCGTTCAGCGATGCGGTCGCGCGGGTCGCGGGTGTGGACTGCACGGCCAACCACACGGCGCGCCGCGACGGGTCGGTCCGCCAGAGCGCGGCGAGGTGGTCGAGGAACTTCTCGAGCAGACTCGGCCACTTCAGTGACGGCACCTCTGAGGAGAACGCGGTCAGTTCCTCACGGACGTCGACGGTGTCCTGGCGGTCGAGTTCACAGACGATGACGTACTTGTTCGCGAAGTACTGGTAGAGGGTGCCGATCGGCACCTCGGCACGGGTCGCGATCTCCTCACACGTCAGCGACTCGAAGCCGACGTCGATCAGCAGTTCCCGGGCCGCCTCGAGCATCGCCTGGAACTTGCGCTTGCTGCGTTCCTGCGTGGGCCGCTTGCGCGGCACCAGTGGTTGGGCGGCCTCGGACATCGGATCTCTCAGACAGACAGGTCGCGCCGCAGCTTGGCGACGTGCCCGGTGGCCCGGACGTTGTACTGCGCCAGAGCGATGGTGCCGTCGGGGTCGACGAGGAACGTCGAGCGGATGACACCGGTGACCGTCTTGCCGTACATCTTCTTCTCGCCGAAGGCGCCCCACTCGGTGAGCACCTTCTTCTCCGGATCGCTGAGCAACGGGAACGTGAGTCCCTCGGCCGCGACGAACTTCGCCAGTTTCGCGGGCTTGTCCGGAGAGATCCCCAGCACGGCGATGCCCGCCTCGTTCAACTCGCCGAGGTTGTCGCGGAAGTCGCACGCCTGCTTGGTGCATCCGGGGGTCGAGGCGGCCGGATAGAAGTAGACGACGACCTTGCGACCCGCGTAATCCGACAGCGAGACCGGGTTGCCGTCGGCATCGGGCAGGGTGAACGCCGGGGCGCGGTCACCGGCGGCCAGGCGGGTGGCCGGTGCCGGGTCCGAGGAAGTGAGCTCTGCCATGCACGCCAGGCTAGTGCATGGCCACGTGCGGGGACGTCGGGATGTCGTAGCATCGAAGCGCTGCCCTGGCCGCGGTGGACGCCGTGGCCGGTCGCCGGTCGGACCTGTGTCGGACCGTCGACGGGCGAGAAGTCAATCGAGAAGCGCCGGAAGGATGCAACGTGGCCGGAGACACCGAACGTATCGAGCAGGAGATCGCCAAGGCCCGGGAGGATCTGGCCGGCACGCTCGACGCGTTGGCCGAACGTGCCAACCCGCAGCGCCTCGCCGACGACGCCAAGTCGAAGGCGCTCGCCACGCTGCAGACGCCTGCGGTCAAGTACACGCTCGCCGGGGTCGGGGCGCTCGTGCTGATCCTCGTCATCCGCAAGGTCGCCTCCTAGCCATCCGCGATCACCGGGTGCGAGAGGCCTTCCCAGGAAGACCCACTCGGCTGCAGAACCCGCTCCGAACAGGCGATTTCACTTCTGCCGCGCGGGTCCTGTAAGGTTCCTTCTCGCACCGCCAAGCGCCATTAGCTCAATTGGCAGAGCAGCTGACTCTTAATCAGCGGGTTCGGGGTTCGAGTCCCTGATGGCGCACAGAGTCCACAAGACGCCTCGCATCACTGCGGGGCGTCTTCTGGCATCTCGGATCGTTTCGCCCACCGACGGCGGTGGATGAACAGCAGGTGAACGTTCATCCGTTCCGGCGCGCGACGCGCCACTCGAACGGATGACCGGACATTGATTCGGCCCGATCTCTCGTACACTGGTCCGGGACATCGGGTTCGACATCTCGGTTTCGGAGAATTCGGTGCATCGGGGACCGGCCGCTCGGGGTCGGGACGGGACAGGCGGGAGTGAGATGGGGATCGGTCGTACTCGACGGATGCCGCTGATCATCAGCGGTGTGTTGTTGGCAGTGGTCGCGCTGGTGACGTCGTGCACGCAGGAGCCCTCATACTCCGACAACGTCAGCAGCTCCAGCCTTTTCGACGATCTGCTCAAGCCCGGTCTCGAGATCACCGAGTTGGCCGAGCGTCCGCTGAGCGACAACGCCGTCGGTGTGCAACCGGGCGCACCCATCAAGGTGAAGACCAGTGAGGGCACCATCAGCCGCGTGCTCATCAAGAAGTCCGACGGCACGCCGCTGAAGGGCAACTTCGCCGACAACGACACGGTGTGGGTCAGCAGCGAGGCTCTCGGCTACAACCGCACGTACACCCTGGAGACCGATGCGGTCGGCATCGGCGGCGCGGTCACCAAGAAGGTCACCTTCACGACCAGCAGCCCCAACAATCTGACGCAGGCCTACCTGACGCCGAGTCCCGGCGAGACGGTCGGCATCGGGCAGCCGGTGGCCGTCAAGTTCGACGAACCGATCGCGGATCGTCGTGCCGCACAGCAGGCCATCAAGATCACCACCGATCCGCCGGTGGAGGGGGCGTTCTACTGGATCAGCCCCAGCGAGGTGCGCTGGCGTCCCGCCGAGTACTGGAAGCCCGGCACCAAGGTGCGCGTCGCGGTGAACACCTATGGCATCGACCTCGGTGACGGCCTGTTCGGTCAGGAGAACGTGCGCACCAACTTCACGGTGGGCCGCTCTATGGTCATCACCGCCGACGACAACACCAAGCAGGTCGTCTTCGAACGCGACGGCAAGGTCATCCGGACCATGCCCACGTCGATGGGCAAGCCCGGCGACGAGACCGACAACGGCGTGTACCTGGTCTCGGACAAGCACGATCACATCATCATGGACTCGTCGACGTACGGTGTGCCGATCACCTCGTCGAACGGGTATCGCACGCCGGTCGATTACGCGACGCGAATGTCCTACAGCGGCATCTTCTTCCACTCCGCTCCGTGGTCGGTGTGGGCGCAGGGCAACACGAACACCAGTCACGGCTGCCTCAACCTGAGCCCGGAGAATGCGCTGTGGGTCATGGAGAACACCCTGCGCGGCGACCCGGTGGTCGTGAAGAACACCACGGGCGGAACCCTTTCCGGAACCGACGGCCTCGGCGACTGGAACATCCCGTGGTCGGTGTGGCGTAAGGGCAACGCCGACAACGCCTGACCGATCCGGGCCAGACGCGCTGACTGCGCGGTCCGTCGGCGTCAGCCGACCCGGAATGTCCGGGACGTGCCGATGACGGGCCGCAACTGTCCGTCGGCGGTGCGACTGTCCCCGAAGTAGCGCACACGATGCACCCCGGCGGTGCCCGCCGGTGGTCGCCAGATGACGGTGATCCGTGAGGCGTCCGGGCTGCCCGCCGGTCGCGCCCATCGGAACTCGGTGGACCAGTCGTTGTCGTCGGCCACCGTGGTCCATCCGCCTGCGGTGCGTCGTTGGATCTCCAGGTAGGTCCGTCCGTGCCGAAAGTCGTTGTTGGGGTGAGCACCGACGAACTCTACGGTCACGGTCGAACCGGGGCGACAGCTCTCCCGTGGCTGCCGCAGGACGTCGCCGTATCGCCGTCCGGCCATCGGACGGTCGGGCGGGACCGGTGGCAGCAGATCGGGTTGCAGTCGTGACTTGTCCACTGGTGCAGGGCCACGTCCGAGCCGACGCCCCGACGCCATCGCCGCCGCGAGCCCGGCGAACTCCTGCATGTAGGCCGCCAGCGTGAACCGGCCGAACATCGTCTCTCCGCCCTCGTACTGCTGGAGGTCGTATTCCTCCGGCGTCGTGACGTATTGGGTGAACGCATTGGAGTAACCCTGGACGAGGACGTTGTCGATGTCGGTGCGGAGCTCGTCTGCGACGACCCGGCGAAGGCGCAGGCCCGCCACCACGGTCACCTCGGCAGGTACCCCGACGAGGACGAGTTCGCCGATCCGCAGAATCTGCAGCGGGACCACCGACGGGATCCATCCCGACGGTGGAAGTAGTCCGAGTGGGAACGCGATCAGTTTGGGCGCCTGCATGTCTCGCATCCACGGCGCGACGGGCGGTGGGCGATCGCCGCCGAGAGCGGTGACGAGCGGGTTGGTCATGCCCTCGACCAGGAAGGGCAGCGGCTGCTCGTAGTTGTCCTCCGTACTGGTGGCCGCCGCGCCGGCGCCCATCATCGCCGGTGTCGTCGTCGCCGCTCTGCCGTCGGGGGTGAAGGTCCCGGCGATCCGGACCGACGACATGTCGACGTATCGGGTGATCGAGTCGACCCCACCCCGCGACATCGCGCGGGAGGTGTCGAATGCCCGTTGTCCTGCGACGTACTGACGTTCGCCGATGAGTTCGCAGTTGCGGCGGTTGTCCGAGGTCGGCCCGCTCGGACTGAACCGCGTCAGCGCCAGGTTGGGCGTCATGTCCCCGGAGTTCGTCTGCGGGAATGCGGCGACGAAGCCGGGCCGGCTGCGTTCCCACAGGTAGCTGGCGTATCCCTTGTTGTCGCCTGCGATGAGGACGTTGTGGTCGGTGAGAGAGGTGCCGTGCGTCGGGAACCAGGTGATGGCACCCACATCCCGGTCACCGGACGCGTCGTGGTGTCGGAGCCGCAGCACGGTGACCTGCGGGTCGATCGCATTGGGGAATGACCGCCGATCCGACGCCGGGTTGGCGTCGAAGGCGACTCTCGACCGGTTCCGGCTCGCGTCGTGCAATTCCTCCCGGCCGATGCTGATGCTGCCGGGTGCGAGGTTATGGTGTGCGCGCTCGATGGCGGCGAACATGCCGTCGAGCTCGGCCTCGTACGAGTTCTTCTTGAACCCGAACGCGGCCAGCGAGTACGCGTAATCCCATGCGGTGCCGCCGCAGGACGCGTGCGAATGCTGCGCGTTCAGGTTCACGTTCGCTTCGGTGTACAGCGACCCGAACCGGTTTCGGAGCCTGGCCATCAGGCCGATGTGGTGCGACTGGAACAGACACGCGATGTCCGCGGTCAGGAACACGACGCGCTTGCCGGTGGCCCGGTCGACGACGATGTAGGCACGCGCCCAGCAGCGCTGCAGCAGCCCGGCCGCGACCTGCTCGGGGTTGGAGTAGCCCATCATGCCCTGCCCCGCGACCGCCCCGGTCATATCGGCGATGCCGCATCCGACCAGGTAATCGGTGGAGTCCGCAGGGGTCGCCACGGCCTGCCCGGTGGTGATGGTGGGTGCGAGAGCCGCTCCGGTTGCGGCGACTGCGGCGCCGGCGATGAGTTGCCGGCGGGTCACCTCCATGCGGGGAGCCCTACGGGTACCGGACGATGGCAACACCGGTCGTCGGCCGCGTCCCGAGGATGCGGCCGTGGGGTCGACGACAGGGGATCAGTCCTCGTCGTGGTGGTGATCTTTGCCGGGGCCCGGGATTCCGACGATGAAGCCGGCTCCGATGATGATGCACGAGATCAGGGCGACTGCGGGCATGACCCAGTAGGAAGGCATGTGGTGAACGTTACTGCGGGACAGGCTCTCGCGCCGGGCTTCCGGGGCTTTCGGAGTCGAAGGTCCCGACCGTCATGGGGCCGTGGACCCGTTGACCGCGAGGCCGGCCAATGCATCGGCGAGGTAGTCGCGCTCGGCGTCGTTCCCGGGAAGATCGATGGCTCGCCGGTATGCCGCGGCAGCCGCGGCGTCGTCGCCGAGTTCGGCGAGTGTGAGTGCGCGTGCGATGTGGAACGGGCGGAATCGGTCGAGGGCCTTGTCCGAGGCCAACCGGTCGAGCATCGCGAGCCCGCGGGCGGGGCCGAATGCCCGCCCCGCCGCGACGGCGCGTCCGACGCGCACCACCGGCCCGGGGTCGTGTGCTTCGAGCAGTCGGTAGAGGACCGTGATCTGTGCCCAGTCCGTGTCATCGGCGGTCGGTGACTCCGCGTGCACCGCCGCGATCGCGGCCTGAATCGCGTAGGGCCCGGCATCACGTTGCGCCGCAGCCACTTCGGCGAGGCCGACACCTTCGGCGGCCAGTTGTGCGTCCCAGAGCGACCGGTCCTGTTCGGCGAGCGGGATCGGACGCCCCTGCCCGTCGGTTCGCGCCGGGCGCCGTGACTGGGTGAGTAACAGCAACGCGAGCAGGCCGGTGGTCTCGGCGCGGGGGAGTAGTGATCGCAGAGTCCGCGCGAGGGCGATGGCGTCGGCGGTGATGTCGTCGCGGGTGTGCGAGTCACCTGTCGACCGCGCGAACCCTTCCGAGTACAGCAGGTACACCACGCGCAGTACCCCGCCGAGCCGATCGGTGAGGTCGTCGGGACGTGGGGGTGCAAAGGGGACGCCGAGAACGCCGATTCGCTTCTTGGCGCGCACGATTCGCTGTTGAGCTGTCGGTATCGGGATGAGCAGCGCGTGGGCCACCTCGGACGTGGTGAACCCGGCGACGAACCGAAGGGTCAGCGCGATCCGGTCCTCGAGTCGCAGTACCGGGTGCGTGCACGCGAAGAACATGCCGAGCCGGTCGTCGGGCATCACGGGTGAGACGGCGTCAGCCGGGTCGGCGAAGTCGGGGTGAGAGGGTGCGCGTTCCGAATCCGATTGCAGCTGTGCCAGTTTCCCCGCGAGTACACTTTCCCGCCGCACGACGTCGAGCGCCTTGCGTTTGGCCGTCGTCGTCAGCCAGGCCTCCGGGGAAGTCGGGATTCCTGATTGCGGCCAGCTGACGAGAGCCTGCGCGAGGGCGTCCTGGAGGGCGTCCTCGGCGAGGTCGAGGTCGCCGAACTTCCTGGTCAGCGTCGCCAGCACCCGGGCGCGGACGTCGCGGTCGATGCCGGACACCGCCCGACGGGCCGCGGATTCGGCGGCCGCCGGACGGTGCGGGTTCTCGGTCATCGGTCAGTACGGGGCGAGGGCCCGGATCTCGACGTGACCACCGGGGGCCGAGCCGGGACTGCGACGTGCCCATTCGAGCGCCTCGTCGATGTTCTCCACGTCGATCACATAGACACCGCCGACGAACTCGCGGACCTCCGCGAACGGGCCCGACGACGCCACGACGCGTTCCCCGCTGTCATCGGTGTGCACGACGGCGCGCTCGTCCTCCAGGGCGAAGGAGCTGACCACGACACCGGCCTTGGTGATCTCCTCGTCGAAGGCGAAGAACTCCTCGGGGCTGGCGCCGCCGTCCTCGCCGCATCCCGGATCGTTGACGTGTCCCATCAGCAGCAATGCGTACTTCATCGTGTCTCCACTCGTTCTGGACTTTTTCTGGGCCGAACCGGGGCGGTCCGACATCATGGTGACGTACGGGGAGAGCGCAGATCGACAGCTATACGAAAAGCCCCGCCTGCGAGTCGCAGACGGGGCTTCGTCGGGGTGGATGACGGGACTCGAACCCGCGACAGCCAGGATCACAACCTGGTGCTCTACCAACTGAACTACATCCACCATCGGCGTCGGAAACCTGGCGTGTGCGCCGGGCCTCAGAGCCATCAATACTCTAGCGGGTCGGTGCCGCAGAACTCCAATCGGTTACCGACCAGCGTGTTCAGGCAGGTCCGAGATCCGTGACGATCTGGGCCAATGCGTCGGTGTCGGGCCCGGGAGCAGGGACGAAGGCTGCTGCACGGTAGTAGCGCAACTCCCGGATGGACTCCCGGATGTCGGCGAGTGCGCGGTGCGCCAGGCCCTTCTCGGGCTGGCCGAAGTAGACACGCGGGTACCAGCGGCGGCACAGCTCCTTGATCGAGCTGACGTCGACCATGCGGTAGTGCAGGTACGCGTCGAGCTCGGGCATGTCCCGTGTGATGAATCCACGGTCGGTCGCGATGGAGTTGCCCGCGAGAGGCACCGCGCCCGCGGTGGTCACATGCTTGCGGATGTAGTCGAGGACCAACTTCTCGGCTTCGGCGAGGGTGACGGTGGAGGCGCGCACCTCCTCGGTGAGTCCGGACGCCGCATGCATCTTGGTCACCACGTCCGGCATCGCCGCCAGCGCCTCGTCGTCGGCATGGATGACGACGTCGACGCCCTCACCCAGGATGTTGAGGTCGCCGTCGGTCACGAGGGCCGCGATCTCGATGAGTTTGTCCGACTCGAGTCGGAGTCCGGTCATCTCGCAATCGATCCACACCAGTTTGTCCTGCACGCGACAACCTTAGCCAACCCGGGGCGTTCGTCTACTCCGTGCTGAACTTCTTGTAGAAACCGCCGACGATGGGTGCGACGACGCCGCGCGGGGTGTAACCGCCCGCCACCGACATCGCCTTGGACAGGGTTCCGGGCACGACTCGCATCTTGTTGTGCGCCATCGCATCCAGACTCATCTGCGCGACCTTCTGCGACGAGTGCCACAGGAAGTCGGGGACCACCTTGTCCACGATGGACGCCTCGTCCGGGCTCGGGGTGTGTGTGCGGACCGGCCCCGGCGCCAGCAGGGTGACGTGCACGCCCCGGCTCGACACCTCGCCGCGCAGCGATTCGCTGAAGGAGTTCACGAACGCCTTGGACGCGGCGTAGGTGGCGTTGTTGGGGATGGGCATGTTCCCGGCCGCCGACCCGACCATCAGGATTCCGCCCGAACCCCGCTCGACCATCTGCGGCAGGACCGCCAGGGTGAGGTCGTGAACGGCGTTGACGTTCAACCGGACCTGCGCGCGTTCGTAGTCGGCGTCGAGGTCGGCGACCGCACCGAAGGTCGCTATGCCGGCGTTGTTGCAGAGGATGGAGATCTCGCGGCCGGCGAACTCCGCGGCGAGGACCTCGACCTTCGACGGGTCGGACAGGTCGACGGCACGCACCTCTACGGAGACGCTGTGCCTGCCTCGCAGTTCCCCGGCCAATTCTTCGAGGAGCTCACCGCGGCGGGCCACCAGGATGACCGAATGACCCCGGGCGGCCAGTGCTCGCGCGAGCTCGCGTCCGATCCCGGACGACGCGCCGGTGACGACTGCGCGGGCGTTGGCTGAGGGCGGCGGTACCGGCATGTCGCCATGGTAACCGCCGCCGTCTCAACCCCTGACGACGCTCAGTTGATCCCGGCCGCGACTTCGGTGCCCTGACGGATGGCGCGCTTGGCGTCGAGTTCGCCCGCGTAATCCGCGCCGCCGATCACATGCGTCGTCACGCCGGCGAGGGTCAACGGATCGATGAGATCGCGCACCGATTCCTGTCCCGCGCAGATCACCACGTTGTCGACCTCGAGGACGCGGGTCTCGGTCACGTTGCCCTCGTCGTCGCGGAAGCTCAGATGCAGACCCTGGTCGTCGACCTTGTCGTAGGTGGCCCCGGTGATCTGCTCGACGCCCTTCATCTTCATGGTGGCGCGGTGGACCCAACCGGTCGTCTTGCCGAGGGATTTGCCCTGCTTGCCGGCCTTGCGCTGGACCATGTAGACCTGGCGAACGGGTGGGAGGGGCCGGGGCTTGGTGACGAAGCCGGGCTTCTCCGGGTCCTCGGTCACTCCCCATTCCTGTTCCCACTCTTTGAGGTTCAGGGTCGGGGACTCATCGGTCGTGAGGAACTCGCTGACGTCGAAGCCGATTCCGCCTGCACCGATGACGGCGACGCGCTTGCCGATCTCGCGGTGACCGAGCACGGCGTCGGCGTACGACATGACCATCGGGTGGTCGACGCCCGGGAAGACCGGGATGCGCGGGACGACACCGGTGGCGACGATGACGTCGTCGTACTTCTCGGCGATGATCGTGTCGGCGTCGGCGCGGGTGTTGAGCCGCACCTCGATGCCGAGCACCTCGATCTGCCGGGTGAAGTACCGGATCGTCTCCTTGAACTCCTCTTTGCCCGGGATGCGAGACGCGATGGAGAACTGGCCTCCGATGGAGTCACCACCCTCGAACAGGGTGACCTTGTGCCCGCGCTGCGCCCCGGCGACCGCGGCCGAGAGGCCCGCCGGTCCGGCGCCGATCACGGCCACGCGCTTGGCCTTTCGCGTCGGCCCGAGCACCAGGGTGGTCTCACGGCCGGCCCGCGGGTTCACCAGGCAGGACACGTGCTTGCCGACGAACGCGTGGTCCAGGCACGCCTGGTTGCAGCCGATGCAGGTGTTGATCTCGTCGGCACGTCCCTCGCGCGCCTTGTTCGCCAGGTGCGGATCGGCGAGGAACGGGCGTGCCATCTGGATGGCGTCGACGCGACCGTTCGCCAGGATCTCCTCGCCGAGCTCGGCGGTGTTGATGCGGTTGGCGGCGATCAGCGGGATCGAGACCTCGTCACGGAGACGTTCGGTGAACTTCACGAACGCGCCGCGGGGGACCGAGGTGACGATGGTGGGGACCTGCGCCTCGTGCCAGCCGATGTCGGTGTTGATCGCGTCGACGCCGTACTGCTCGGCCTTGCGGGCCATGAGCGCGACCTCGTCCCAGGTCTGCCCCTTGCGGATCAGGTCGGCGATGGACTGACGCAGGATGACCGGGTAGTCGCGGGGTACCTGGCGGCGGATCTCCTTGATGACCTCGACCAGGAAACGCTGACGGTTCTCGGTGCTGCCGCCCCACTTGTCGGTGCGGTCGTTGGTGTGCGGGCACAGGAACTGGTTGATGAGATAGCCCTCGCCGCCCATGATCTCGATGGCGTCGTAACCGGCCTTGCGCGCCAGTTTGGCGGATCGTCCGAAGGACTTGATGACGTGCCGGATGATCGGCTCGGTCATCCGGAGGTGTTTGAACGGGTGGATCGGCGACGGATCGGTACCCGGCGCGACCTTGAACGGCGTGTACCCGTAGCGGCCCGCGTGGATCAGCTGCATCGCGATCTTGCCGCCCTCGTCGTGGACGGCCTTCGTCACGCGCTTGTGACGGGTCATGTCGAAGGCGTTGGTCATCTTGCCGCCGGCGAACGCGAGCAGGCCGGTCCGGCTCGTACCGAATCCGCCGGTGATGATCAGGCCCGCACCACCTTTCGCGCGTTCGGCGAAGTAGGCGGCCAGCTTGTCGGTGTCCCAGAAGCGATCCTCGAGACCCGTGTGCATGGAGCCCATGATCAGACGGTTTTCGATGGTCATGCCGCCGATCTGCAAGGGCATGAACAGATGCGGATAGTTCGGGTTGGGCTGTGCCGTGTGGGCTGACATGGCGCGACCTTTCGTCTCGGTGGATCGGTTCGTGGGGTTCGGTTCGGCGGAAATCGGTACTAGATGCTGATCACGTTGTGCGAGAGGTGGATTCAGAGTTCGGAGAGTTCGCGTTCGAGTGCGGGGATGACCTCGTCGACCCACTCGATGAACCCCTGCTCCTGGCGGATGCCGCCTCTGAGGACGAGATATTGGTGGAGTTTGCGACCGGTCAGTGTGTCGGGCTCGGGGTAGTAGTCGGCCTGGAATCCGGTGTACAGCTTGAGTTGTGCGAGATGCTCGTCGCGGTGTGCCTTCAGTTCGCCGATGATGGCGGCGAGGTCGCCGAACTCCGCGGCCCGCAATTTGACCCCGATGTCGCTGCGCAGGGGTTGCAGCGGGGTCGGGCTCATCGCCCATTCGGCCAGGGCATCGCGGCCGGTATCGGAGATCGTGTAGACCTTCTTGTCCGGGCGGCCGTCCTGGCTGATCGACTCGACGCTCACCAGCTCGTCGTCGAGGAGCTTCTTCAGGGTTCGGTAGATCTGCTGGTGGGTCGCCGACCAGAAGTAGCCGATGGTCCGGTCGAACTGCTGACCGATCTCGTAACCCGTCCCGGGCCGCTCGGCGAGCGACACCAGAATCGCATGCTCCAGCGCCATGCGAGCAAGCTAACACTGCAACAGTGCACTATGCAACAAGGTGTATATGAGCCTAGTTGCATAACGGTTGCTTCCTGCGCACGTGCCGCAGCGACGAGCGCGCACCGAAGTGAGGCGACGTGAGGCCCCGTGCCGCAGACTGTTCCGCATGAACGAACCGGGGACGAGGTCCCAGAGCCTGCTGTCATGGACGCTGACCGAGAACACCGTGGTGGCACCGGAGGAGCGGTTGACCTGGCCGCGCACGGTGACCATCGGACTCCAGCACGTGGTCGCCATGTTCGGCGCGACCTTCCTCGTGCCGGTGCTGACCGGCTTCCCACCGTCGACGACGCTGTTCTTCTCCGGCATCGGCACCCTGCTGTTCTTGCTGATCACGCGTAACCGGCTACCGAGCTATCTCGGATCGAGCTTCGCGATCATCGCGCCCGTGACCGCTGCCGTCGCCTCCGACGGCGCATCGTCGGCGCTGGGTGGTCTCGTTGCGGTGGGTGCACTCCTCGTGATCATCGGACTCATCAGTCATTTCGCCGGGGTGCGATGGATCGAGACGCTCATGCCGCCGGTCGTGACCGGCGCCATCGTCGCCCTGATCGGCCTGAACCTGGCCCCGGTCGCCAAAGACAACTTCGTCAAGGACCCGGTTCTGGCCACTGTCGTCCTGGTCCTGCTCGTCGCCTCCGCAGTACTGTTCCGCGGGCTCCTGGGACGCCTCGCGATCTTCCTCAGCGTCGTCGTCGGGTACGTCCTCGCTCTGGTCCTCGACTGGCTCGACGAGAACAACGACTTCATCGACACCTCGAAGATCGGCGACGCGGCGTGGATCGGGCTGCCCGATTTCCAGACACCGACCTTCGATCTGGGGGTGCTGCCCCTGTTCCTCCCGGTGGTGCTGGTGCTCGTCGTCGAAAACATCGGTCACGTGAAGTCCGTGGCGATCATGACGGGCCGGGACTACGACGACAGCATGGGCCGTGCGCTGGCCGCCGACGGTCTGGCAACCATGCTGGCCGGCAGCGGCGGCGGTTCTGCGACGACAACCTACGCCGAGAACATCGGCGTGATGTCGGCGACCAAGGTGTACTCGACGGCGGCGTACTGGGTCGCGGGTGGCGCGGCGATCCTCCTGGGTCTGTCACCGAAGGTCGGAGCAGTCATCGCGGCGATCCCGGACGGTGTGCTCGGCGGTGTGACCACCGCGCTCTACGGTCTGGTCGGCATCATCGGCGTGCAGATCTGGGTCAACAACAGAGTCGACTTCTCCAAACCGATCAACCAGTTCACCGCGGCCATTCCGCTCATCATCGGCATCGCCGACTACAGTTGGCGCGTCGGTGATCTCGTCTTCGCAGGTATCTCGCTGGGTTCCGTGGCGGCCTTGGTCATCTATCACTCCATGCACGCGATCGGTCGGTGGCGCGGGACACTCGACATCGGCGGCGAGCCGGATCGTCCGGAACCGCCCTCATCGCAGCCGTAGCGGTATGTCGGGGAGTGGCCCCGGAAGGTCGATGTCGCCGTCGGCGCGGTCGTTGAGGAGATAGAGCCACCACACGGGTGGGGGCGCCCCCAGTGGTGGGGGCAGCGTGGGCACATCCGGTGCACGTGGCACGTACACGTCGGGCTCCGCGCCGATGATGACCTTCACCATGTTCTGGAACGCCGTCGAGTCCGGGTCGTGCCAGTAGGCGCCATGGGTGACGAGACCCCTGTCGACTGTGCGTCCATCTACGTCGACTGTGCCGGTGTCCAGCCTGATCACGCCGGGCGCGGTGTCGGGATCGTGGCCATGGGGGTTCCCGGGGAGGGACTGCACATAGTGGATGGGGTCACCGGGGAAGGTGAGCGAGTACCGGTCGACACCACCGGGATGCGGTGTGTCGTGGATCCCGGTGCCGGCCGACGACGCGTAGATCACCCGGTCGGGCGCCAGGCCGAGTTGTTCGGCCGTTCCGACAACCGAGCCGCCGTACGAATGACCGACGAACGTCGTTGTCGCGCCGGGGGAGTGTCGATCGATCTCGGCCCCGAGTTCGGATCCGAAGAGTGCGAGGCGCGGTGCCATCGCCGCGGCAAAACCGGGACTCGCGGCGGCGACGAGGTCGGCGGGCAGGTCACCGTCGACGTAGAGGAACACCGGACCGCCCGTCTGCCGCGCCAACTCCATTGCGGCGGTTCGGTTTCGACCGACCACTGAGTCGAGGTCGGTACCGGTCCCGGGCACATAGGTCGCCGTGTTGCGGGTGCCGGGCCGCAGGGTCCCGATCATCTCGACGATCCGTCCCTTCGGGGTGTTCACGAACGTGATGAACCGGCGTTCGACCATGCCGCTGCGGAGTTCGACGCCGGTTGCCGGTTCGAGGAGTCCCCGGAGAGTCTGTGCCCGGCGGCCGCCGCCTCGTCCGGAACGGACCTCGTCACCGAGAGCGTTGCGGATGTTGATCTCGTTGGCCTGGCCGCGGACGTCGAACGGAACGCCGGGCAGATTCCCCATGACATGTGGATTCGCCTGGACCAGGAGTCGTACCTCGGCGGGTGCCATGCGCTCGACGACGTCGCGGATCTGGGCGGGGGTGAGTGTCTCGAGCATGCGGACGGCCTCATCGGAATCCAGTTGTCCGCCATGCGGCAGCGATACCTCGGGCTGACCCGCGATCATCGACTCCAGGTCGGCGGCGCACGCCTCGAGGCGTCCGCCATATCGCTCGTCGAGTGTGTCGACCGCGGCCAGTGCATGGGAGATGGCCCCCTCGATGTCAGCTGCCTGTCGCATCCGATCGGCATCGGTGTGGGTGACCGTGCCGTCGTCGTGGACGGCGAACCCCGACCATCTGGCCGCATCGACGATGCGCAACACGAGGTCACGGGCATGCGAGAGGTCGGCGCCTGCGTCGCACGCCTCGTCGGCGATCATCTGCAGGACGTTGCGCACCTCCCCGGCATGATCCTGCTCTTGCGAGAGACGTTGTCGCGCGGCCGTATACGTCACGCCCCGCCACGACTCGGCGAGCTCGAACGCACGTACCGAGCCGTTCACACCGGTGTCGATCGCGGCGGCGGAGTCCGTTGCGGCGATACCGGCATCGGCGAAGGACTGCGGATGCCATTGCCGCAGTTCGGGAAGCGTCGGCCGCATCAGCGTTCCTCGAGTGCTCGAAAGCTCGCGCCCGAGCGGGCGTCGGCGGCTGCGGATGCGGAGTCGAACGTCCGCAACATCTCGCCCATCGAGGTCAGGCGCTCACCGATCGAGTCAACCGCAAGGCGTGCGGGACCGACCGTCGCGGACAGTGCTTGCGCGACCCGACTCGACGGACCGACCACCGCGCCGATGGCCTCGACATCCGTGGCATGCACGGCGATCCCGGAGGCCTGCCAGGTGCGTGCGATCGACTGGACCTCATCACGGTCGATGCCGAACAACGAAGTCTCCGAACCGGTTCGATTCCATCGGCCGGGTGGGCCGACGGACAGCGGCGGGAATCCGGACAGCGAGCGGGGGAGCGTCATGATCCTCCAGAGAGTCGCGACCCACCGATGTGTGGGGCAGGACTATGACGCACGGCGTGCACTCGTCGGTTCCCGATCCGTTGTGCACTCACCCCGAGTCGCCGCGCACGGTTCGCGACGGGCGGTCGACCGGCCGCGCCGGGAATGCCGGCGGGCATCTGTGGCGGACACGTGGGTGCCCCCGGCAGGACTCGAACCTGCGACCTAGGGATTAGAAGGCCCTTGCTCTATCCACCTGAGCTACGGAGGCTGACCGGCGCGTGTGGCATGCCACGTGGCGTCGGGCACATGGAGTCTACGACATGCTCGGCGGCATCCCGCAGAACCGCATGGCTCCGGTCCGCCCGGGTCGGGATGAGGTCGCATGCGACCTCACTCCGGTGATGCGACCTCGATCGAGGTCGCATGGACGGAACGAGGTCGCGTGCGACCTCGATTCGGCGCGCGGTTCGGCCCGCGGCCGCGGCGAGGGACGTCGACACACGGGCGGGACGGCGCCCCGGGGAGAGACACAGACCACCCCACACCAGGACGAATTGGGATCGTGTCAGCTGCCGGTCCTACAGTTGAGGGATGACCCGCACGTCGACGCCCGCCCCCGCGGAGCAGCATCGCGACGCGATGAACGAACCGCGCGGCGTCGTCACCGCGATCCTCTGGGCATCCGGTTGGCTCGCCGCGATCGTCGCCGTCGCCGTCACCGCGATCTCGGCGGCGTCGGCGCTGAAGCTGACCGGGGTGCCCGACCCGGGCGCACTCACCACCTATGGTCTCCCCGCCCTGACCGCCATCGGTGAGTTCGCTGCCGCGCTCGCGCTCGGCTCGGCGGTGTTCGCGGCCTTCTTCGTGCCGCCCCAGGCGAGCGGCGTCCTCGACGTCGGTGGCTACCGCGCCATCCGGATCGCGGCGGCGAGTGCGCTGACGTGGTCGGTCTGTGCCCTGTTCCTGATGCCGCTGTCGGCGTCGGAGGTGAGCGGGTCGACACTGTCGCAGGCCATCCAACCCGCCAACCTGCTGACCGCCTACGGGCAGGTCGCCGAGGTGCGCACCTGGTTCTGGACGGCGATGTTCGCGCTGGTCGCGGCCATCATCGCGAGGTCGACCCTGCACTGGGGTCCCACGATCGCGGTCATCGCCTTCTCGATCTTCAGCCTGATGCCCTCGGCGCTCGCCGGGCACTCGTCGTCGGGTGGCAATCACGACATCGCCACCAACAGCCTCATCCTGCACATCATCGGTGCGGCCCTCTGGCTCGGCGGCCTCAGCGCCGTCCTGGTGTACGCGCTCGCCTCCGGACACTGGCGAACCCTCGCGGTTCGACGATTCTCCCGGGTGGCGTTCTGGTGCATCCTGGTCGTCGGTGTCAGCGGCGTGGTCAACGCGATGGTCCGCGTGCCCCTGAGTGACCTGTTCACCGACACCTACGGCCGACTCGTCGTGGCGAAGGTGGTCGCCCTCGTCGTCCTCGGCGGGCTCGGGGCGTGGCATCGCCGGGTGACGATCGCGCAGCTGGATTCCGACGCCAAGCCGTCGCTGTTCGTCAGGTTCGGTCTGGTCGAGTTGGCGGTGTTCGCGGCGACCTTCGGGCTCGCCGTCGGTCTGAGCCGTACTCCGCCGCCCCTTGTCGACACCGCAGAGATCTCGGCGACCGAGAACGCGATCGGGTACGACCTCGACGGACCGCCGACGTTCGTCCGCCTTCTCACCGAGTGGCGCTTCGATCTGATCTTCGGTCTCGCCGCCATCGTCCTCGCCGTCGTGTATCTGCGCGGCGTCATCCGACTGAAGCGCCGGGGCGACGCCTGGCCGGTCGGCCGTACCGTGGCGTGGGTTCTCGGTTGTCTGCTGCTGCTCCTGGCGACCTCGTCGGGATTCGGCCGCTATGCGCCGGCGATGTTCAGCATCCACATGATCGCGCACATGCTCATGTCGATGATGGTGCCGGTACTGCTGGTGCTCGGCGGCCCGGTGACGCTGGCGTTGCGTGCGCTGCCGCCCGCGGGCCGGGGCAATCCACCGGGCCCGCGCGAGTGGATTCAGCTGGGTGTGCATTCGGCGCCGTCGCGCATCCTGACCCACCCGCTGATCGCCGCGGTCATGTTCGTCGGCAGCTTCTACGTTCTCTACCTGGGCGGTCTGTACGAGGCCGTGGTCCAGTACCACGCGGCGCACCTGCTGATGAACCTTCACTTCCTCATCAGCGGTTACCTCTTCTACTGGCTGGTGATCGGCATCGACCCGGCTCCGCGTCAGGTGTCACCGGTGGCGAAGCTCGGCATCGTGATGGCCTCGATACCGTTCCACGCGTTCTTCGGCATCGCGCTCATGATGACCACCGCAGTCATCGCCGAGACGTATTACCGCGGGCTCAATCTCCCGTGGAATTACGACCTGTTCGACGACCAGCGCGTCGGTGGTGGAATCGCCTGGGCCGCAGGCGAGATCCCGCTGGTGGTGGTCTTGCTCGCGCTGTTCGTACAGTGGCAGCGCAGCGATACCCGGCAGGCGCGACGCTATGACCGCAACGCCGTCCGCGACCACGACGCCGACCTCGGCAGGTACAACGAGATGCTGAAGGAACTCAACAAGCGCGGTTGACCGGCCCGTCCTCAGCTGGAGCCCGCGCCGACCTGGCAGACCGACGACTCGGCCTGGAGCAGACCGGCGACGTGCAAGGCATCGAACCCGACATCGGCCAGCGTCTGGCTGGTCGAGGCGACCAGTTCCGGCGGGCACCGAAGGCTCGTCACGATGCCGCGTGCAGCGGCCAGTTGGTCGACGATCGCCACGTTGTACTCGTTGATCGCCGTCCGTACCGGACCGAGATCCTCGGTCGCCGGTGGGGCCGTCTGTCCCGGCAGCTGCCACTGCGCGAACAGGCCGCGCTGGACCGTCTTGCTCGCCTCGATCTGGTCACGGAACACACTGCGGACGTAGGCGGGGTCGAGGTCACGCTCGACGGCCAGCTGCGACACCGTGTCGAGGACGACCTGCTCGCGGGCCGGATCATCGATGGCCGCGCCGGACGCCCACTTCGTCGCGGCCACCGTGTCGGCCAGCGCGAGTCTGCCCGCCAGCGCATCGGTCAGGCCCGTCAACGGTGGTGCCGAGACCGGCGCCGCCTCCGAGACGGGCGCGGCCATCACCATCGTGGCCGCGGCAATCAGACCGGTCAGCATCACTCGCATCCGCATTCGGCGAGTCTATGGCCGCAGCCGCACGATGCGTCGGCGATCTGTGGGTAAACCCCGGCGTTCTCCACAGCCAGACGTCGATCGCGATCACAGGCACGACGGCGGGTGATGCTGATGCGGCCACACCTTCCCGTGGCCGACATCTGTAGGAGACGACCATGTTTGAGACGTACACGACCGTCATCGGCACCGTGGTGTCCGACCCGCGCCGGCGCCAGACGACGACCGGCGAGGACGTGATCTCGTTCCGGGTGGCATGTACCTCGCGCCGCATCGACAAGGCCACCGGCGAGTGGTCGGACGGCCCGACGCTCTACCTCACCGTGAGCTGCTGGCGACGCCTGCTGACCGGCGTGGGCGCGGCCATCGCCAAGGGCCGACCCGTGATCGCGCACGGTCAGATCAAGACCAACGAGTATCCGTCGGCCGACGGGTCACGCCGGTCCGACCTCGAGATGACCGCGGTGGCGGTCGGACTCGACCTCAGCCGATGTGTCGTCGACTATCGCGGCACCCCGGCGAACGGCCGTGCGGCCGACGCGCCGGCTGTCGCCGGGTCCACCGAGGGGCGGCGATCAGCCGCGTGAAGGAGCGGTCAGCGTTCGGCCGGCGAGCCGGGGACCGTCAGGCCGACCGGTTGCGGACCAGTCGCCAGTGATTTCGACCGTCGGCGCGGCGGTAGGCGAGTTCGTCGAGAACGTTGATCGCGATGGCCAGACCGCGACCCCGTTCGGCCAGCCCGTCGGGCAGTCGCACGGCGTCGAGATCGATGCGTGCGGGGTTCCCGTCGTCGGAGTACCGAGCCTCGATCCGGTCCGGGGACACCTCGAGTTCGAGGCGCAGCGTGAGGGCTCCGCCGTTGTCGGCATGCTCGACGACGTTGGCGCCGATCTCGGCCATGGCGAGCTCGAACTGCATCGCGTCCATGTCATCGATCGGACACTCGGCGAGGAGGTCGGCGAGCAGGGCGTGGATGTGCTCCATCGTCTCGGGGGAGGTGATCTCCTCGAGGGCGCGGGTCGCGGTGTTCTCTGTCATCGCCGACTCCTCGGTCGTGTCGGTGGGGTCACCGGCGGGGCCGTCAGGCCCCGTCGAACGCGGTGTCGGGGGAAGTGTGCACCCGCAGAACGCGATTGAGGTTGGTGAGCTCGAGTACGGTCACCACCTGCTGGGTAGGAGCGGCGATCCGCAGGTCTCCGCCCGCCTGGCGGGCCACCTTCAGGCCGGACACGAGGGCTCCCAGCCCTGACGAATCGATGAAGTCGGTGCCGGACAGGTCGACGACGATCCGCGCCGACCCGGCACCGACCAGTTCGTGTAACTGGTCCCGTAACCGCGGTGCAGCAACCATGTTGAGCCGCCCCTCGGGCCTGACCACCACCGCACCGCCGTCGACGCTGCGGGTCGCGAATTTCGCCATCATTGCCTCTCCTCGTCGGGACCGCGGTACCGCACCGCGGTGATGACAACGCTCAGGATCACCAGGTCGAACAGTACCCAGAACAGGTTGACGCCCACCCCGAGAACAGAGATGGCGCCCCGCCACAATTGCACGATGCCGATCACCGACGCGATCACGAGCAGCGCCATGGCGATCAGCTGAGGCCGAACGATGTGCCAGGGCAACGCATCCTGGGACTGTTTGGTCTTCGGTGTGACCGCGAAACCCAGCGGCCGGTTCATGTACACGTTGCGAAAGGCGGTGGTACAGGCCTTGATCCACACGGGAAAGAGCGCGAGGCTGTACTGCTGCCCGCGCCAGGTCGGCGTCCCGCGTGCCACCACCAGGAACAGCAGCTGATTGACGACCAGGAACGGGATGAGGCGGATGAAGAAGTCCCAGCTGTAGGCCTGCACCGGAAGTATTCCGAGGACCAGATAGACGATCGGCGCGGCGATGAAGGCAATCGCTGCGAAGCCGGCCAGGTAGCTCCACATCGTCGCCCAGTACATGAGCCGTTGGGTGACGGTGAGGCCCTTCTGGACAAGCGGGTTCTCCCGCAACATCACCTGAATGGTGCCCTGTGCCCATCGCAACCGTTGCGTCACCATGGTTTTCAGGTCTTCCGGTGCGAGTCCGTAGGCCAGGTTCTCGTGGTGGTACGCGGAGTTCCAGCCCAGCGCGTGCAACCGCATGCAGGTGGCCATGTCCTCGGTCACGGAGATGGTCGCGAGCGGCAGCATGGGTTGGGCCTCATCGGTTCTGCCGACGTCGACCGCGGCCACCATGGCCCGGATCGATTCGATCGCACCCAACGGCGACCACTCTCGATCGGCGAGCACGGCGAGCGCGTCGTAGTCGAGCGACCCCGCCCCGGGCTCCTGTTCGCTCAACTCGGTGAGAGCCTCGATCGCCTCCAGATCGGCGCGCATCGCCGACACGTCTGCCTCGACGAGCCCGCGAGCCGCGGAGTCGACTCGTTGCTGGAATCGGTAGGTGATGTCGGCGAGGGGTTCTCGCTTCTTCAGCTCTGTCCGCGCATCCCGGACCGCCTCGTCGACCGCGTCGAGCGCCGCCGACGCGACGGGATTGCCGCGTCCCACCTGTTTGCGCGTCGTCTTCAGGACCGAACGTGCGGTGCGCAGGGCGCGATCGATCCCGTCGTGTACCGCGCCGACGTACTGGGTGATGCCCAACTGCATGAGTGCCTCGCGACGAAGCACCGCATTGGAGCCGCAGAAGAACGCGGCGTTCCAGCCGTCCTTGCCCTGCTGGATCGGCCCGTAGAAGAGCGGCGCCTGACTGCCGAGCGGGTCCGACGGCGGGACGTTGACGAAGTACTGCGGGGTCTGGACGAGGGCCATCTTCTCGTCGTGGAAGTACCCGAGGGTGCGATCGAGGATCTGCGGTTCGGGGATCTGGTCGGCGTCGAGGATCAGGATGAACTCACCATCGGTGTGCATCAAGGCGTTGTTGAGGTTGCCCGCCTTGGCATGTCGGGGTTTGTCGAGCCAGTTCGACGACCGGGTCAAGTAGTCGATGCCGGCCTTCGCGGCGGCCTCGGCCAGCTCGGGACGATCACCGTCGTCGAGGATCCACGTCGTGTGCGGGTACGTGATGGCCTTCGCGGCAAGGGCGGTCGTCATCACGAGTTCCATCGGTTCGTTGTAGGTGGTGATGAACACATCGACCGTGGCGCCCTCGGGAGGTGCGGGAGGTTCGGGCCGGTGCTGCAGTCGCCACATGGTGAGACCGAACAGCAGCGAATCGATGAGACTGTAGGTCTCGGCGACGACGAGCGGCACCGCGATCCACCAGGCGTGCCAGTTCACCGACACCAGCCATCGCCAGACGATGTAGTTGATGCCCAGGGCAGCGGCGACGACGATGAGCGCCCGCAGCCAGGGGGACGGCGCGGTGCGGGTGAGGGAGGCGGTGTCGGCGCTCTCGCTCATCCGGACCCGTCTCGCCGGATCGCCACGACCGTCACATCGTCGATGGGTGTCAGTGCCGAGACCAGATCGCTCACCATCGAACACACGTCGGCCGGAGTCGCGGTCTCCTCGAACGCCGCGCGAAGCGCCGCGTCGTCGCCGTCGGGCAGGAGATCGAGAAGCCCGTCGGAGCTGATCACCAGCATGTCGCCGGGCGCGAGGTCGATCGTCGCCGACTCCCACGTCTCGTGGGGCAGGATGCCGATGGGCAGACCGCCGCTGGTGACCGGTTCCACCGCTCCGCTGTTCCGCCGCACCACCGACAGTCCGTGACCGGCATCCACATAGTCGATGCGCCCGTCATCGGTGCGCAGCCGCGCGTGGAAAGCGGTCGCGAACGTCTCGGTGCCGGCGAAGTCATCGGCGAGCTGATCGGCGACCGCCGTGACCACCTCACCCAGGTCGTCGGTACCGCTCGAGTCGCGCCGGCCCGAGTCCATCGCGCGAGACGCGGCACGCACAGCGGAGCGGACGGTTGCGGTCAGGATGGCCGCGCCGAGACCCTTGCCCATCACATCGGCGACGGTGAACACGAGGCCGTGCCGCCATCGGTAATGGTCGTAGAAGTCCCCGCCGACGGCGTAAGCGGGAAGGCACATCGCCGCGATGGAGTAACCGGGAACGACGCCGAGGGGAGGCGGCAACAGTCGGCGCTGCACGAGCGCTGCGCGTTCGAGGTCGTCGGAGTTCTCGATCTCGCGCTGTGCCCAGGCGGCGAGCTCACGGAACGCGGCCTGCTGGTCGGTGGTGAGCTCGCGCGGTTGCGTGTCGTAGAGGCAGAACGTCCCCACGGGGTGACCGCCCGGACCGTACAGCGGATACCCGGCGTAGAACCGGATGCCGTCGTCGGCAGCGATCTGGGGAATGGCGGCGAAGGCGGGGACCTTCGACACGTCGCGGATGATGAGGGCCGGGTCCTCGGGATGGTCGTAGGCGCGCGCGACGGTCACCTGGCAGACCGTCTGCTCGCGCGGGAGATCCTCGAGCTCGATGCCATCGACCGCCTTGAACCACTGGCGGTCGCGGTCGAGCAACGACACCGTCGACATCGGCACGCCGAACACGGCTTTCGCCATCCGGGTGATCTGGGCGAAGCGATCTTCGGGAGGGGAGTCGAGCAGATGCAGCTGCTCCACCGCGTGCAGTCGCGCCTCCTCGATCTCCGGGTCGATGTGGGCGTCCGTCACGGTCATGCCTGCTCCCGTCATCGCAGTCCTGCTTCCTCGAGGGCGCGGGCCATCGCTGCCCCGGCTGCCGCCGTGCTCCGCAGACCCCAGTCCGCTTCTTTGTCGTGGTCGAACCAGACGAAGCCGGTGACGTTCTCGGCGCCGTCGAGGTAGGCGACCAGGTCCGCGATCCACTCGGCCTTGGACCCGCCTTCCTCGGCGGATCCGACCTCTGTGACGAGTATCGGTGTGCGCGACGACAAGTTACGGAGCTGTCCGAACGAGGGCCCGAAGAGGTCCTCGGGCGACGTCCATCGGTGGCCCGGGACCGATCCCCAGTTGTAACCGTCGATGCCGAGGACGTCGACGTAACCGTCACCGGGATACCAGCGGGACAGGGGAGCGTCGTCGGCGAGCGGGACGTTGGGCGCCCACACCCACTTCACGTTCGCCGCGTTCTTCGACGCGAACAGATCGTGCACGTGGCGCCACGCCGCGACATAGAGCTCCGGCGACGTGCCACCCGCCGGGCTCCACGGGTACCAGTCGCCATTGGGTTCGTGGGCGAAGCGGAGGTACACCACCGAACCCCAGGCGGCGAGCTCGTCGGCCCAGCGATACAGGTAGTCGTCGTGCGTCCCCGCGACGATCGACGACATCGAGAACGCACCACGGTCGTAGTCGTCGCCGCCGAGATGACGCCACGGCTCCCAGGTGACGATCGGCTCGGCCCCTTCCGCGACGACCGCATCGAGCGCGGCGATGGGCGGGATCGCGGTGAAGTCCGCGAAGAACATGTTGACGGTGGGCCGGACCCCGGTCACCTCGGTCACGGTCGCCAATTCGGCGGGGGCCAGCGGACCGCTGGGGGTGCTGACGCCGAACCGCAGACAGGGTCCGGCCGGCTCGTGCAGCGGGGTGATGGTCGACGGGCACTCGCGCGGTGTCGGGGAACAGGCGGCGACGCCCAGCGAGGAGCCGAGCACTCCCAGGACCACCATCACGATGGTCCATCCGGGTGCCACACCCATCGACCACTCCCGTCGCCTCGCCACCGTGCACCGGCACGGCCGCCTCGCCCAGCCCCCTTCTTGTCCCCACGACATTGTCCCGGCAAACCTCCTGACCCGCGCGCCAACCCGAGAACGGGCCGTCCACACCGGTCCTGCGTCCAAGCGCACCGGACCGTCGACCGGCATCCGGCGGCGACTAGGCTGGATTCCATGTGTGTGTGCACAGGCGCGCACCCCCCGCGTCCGCGGCTGACAATCACCGGCAACGAGCAGTCCGAAGGAGTTCTACGTGGCTGAGTTCATCTACACCATGAAAAAGGTGCGCAAGGCGCACGGCGACAAGGTCATCCTCGACGACGTCACCATGTCCTTCTACCCGGGCGCCAAGATCGGTGTCGTGGGTCCCAACGGCGCGGGTAAGTCGTCGATCCTGAAGATCATGGCCGGCCTCGACCAGCCGTCGAACGGTGAGGCCTTCCTCGACCCCGATGCGACTGTCGGCATCCTGCTGCAGGAGCCGCCCCTCAACGAGGAGAAGACGGTCAAGGAGAACGTCGAGGAGGGGATGGGCGAGATCAAGGTGAAGCTCGACCGCTTCAACGAGATCGCCGAACTGCTCGCCACCGACTACTCCGACGAGTTGATGGAGGAGATGGGCAAGCTCCAGGAAGACCTGGACAACAACGACGCCTGGGACCTCGACTCACAGCTCGAGCAGGCGATGGACGCGCTGCGCTGCCCGCCCGCGGATTCCCCGGTGACCCACCTCTCCGGTGGTGAGCGCCGTCGCGTCGCACTGTGCAAGCTCCTCCTGCAGAAGCCCGACCTCCTGCTGCTCGACGAGCCGACCAACCACCTCGACGCCGAGAGCGTGCTGTGGCTCGAGCAGTTCCTGGCGACCTACCCGGGCGCCGTGCTGGCCGTGACCCACGACCGGTACTTCCTCGACCACGTCGCGCAGTGGATCTGTGAGGTCGACCGCGGCAAGCTGCACCCCTACGAGGGCAACTACTCCACCTACCTGGAGAAGAAGGCCGAGCGTCTCGAGGTCCAGGGCAAGAAGGACCAGAAGCTGCAGCGTCGCCTGAAAGAGGAGCTCGCCTGGGTGCGGTCGGGTTCCAAGGCCCGCCAGACCAAGAACAAGGCGCGACTGTCCCGATACGAGGAGATGGTCGCCGAGGCCGAGAAGACGCGCAAGCTCGACTTCGAGGAGATCCAGATCCCGACCCCGCCGCGCCTGGGCGACGTGGTGGTGGAGGTCAGCCACCTCGACAAGGGATTCGACGGCCGTGTCCTGATCAAGGACCTCTCCTTCACTCTGCCGCGTAACGGCATCGTCGGTGTGATCGGTCCCAACGGCGTCGGCAAGACCACGCTGTTCAAGACGATCGTCGGGCTCGAGGAGCCCGATTCGGGCAACGTCAAGGTCGGCGAGACGGTCAAACTGAGCTACGTCGACCAGAGCCGCGCCAACATCGACCCCAAGAAGAACGTGTGGGAGGTCGTGTCGGACGGTCTCGACTACATCGAGGTCGGCCAGAACGAGATGCCCTCGCGTGCATACGTGAGCGCGTTCGGCTTCAAGGGGCCGGACCAGCAGAAGAAGGCCGAGGTCCTCTCCGGTGGTGAGCGCAACCGCCTGAACCTGGCGCTGACCCTGAAAGAGGGCGGCAACCTGATCCTGCTCGACGAGCCGACCAACGACCTGGACGTCGAGACCCTGGGCTCTCTGGAGAACGCGCTCGAGAACTTCCCCGGCTGCGCCGTGGTGATCAGCCACGACCGCTGGTTCCTCGACCGGACCTGTACCCACATCCTCGCGTGGGAGGGCAACGTCGAAGAAGGGCAGTGGTTCTGGTTCGAGGGCAACTTCGAGGCCTACGAGGCCAACAAGGTCGACCGCCTCGGCGCCGACGCCGCCCGCCCCCACCGGGTCACCCACCGCAAACTCACTCGCGATTAATCCCGCCCCCGTCCGGCACGGGTGACTAGCATCGGCAGATGTGACGTCACTCGTGCCGGACGCGGTGAACCACTACTTCAAGTCGCGGACCGACGGGTCGGCTGCCGAGGCGGTCGCCGACCGGGTCGTTCGACACCTCGACGTCGTCCGGACCCGCACACCGGGACGCGCCCTCGTCGAGGCCACCGAAGACGACCGCGGCGGGGTCGAGATCGTCGTCGTGAACGACGACATGCCGATGCTGGTCGAAGCGGTCCTGGCCACGGTCGAGGGCCACGACCTGACCATCGACCGGATGGACCATCCGGTGGTGCCGGTCCGGCGAGACGCCGACGGCACTCTCGAGGCGATCGACGACACCGCCGACGCGGACTGGGAGTCGTGGATTCTCGTCCGCGGACTCGCCGCCCATCCCGGCTCCGGCATCGAGCCTCTCCGTACCGAACTGTTCGACGTCATCTCGCGCGTCGCCGATGTCGACGCCGACGCGCCACGGATGCGCGCGCAGCTGAGCGAATGCGCGACCGGCCTGTCGACGACGCCGCCGCCCGACGCGTCCGGAGTCTCCGACACCGAGCGGCACGAGTACGCCGAGCTGCTGGAGTGGTTCGCGGGCAACCATTTCCACCCACTCGGATACGCGAGGATGTCGGCGGACGGCACGGAGGACACCAGTGCACGTCGTGGTGTCTGGCGCACCGACTCCATCACGCGCGACTTCCCGTCGGTGACCGACCGCCCGCTGCTGCCACGGGCCAGCCGGGTCTTCGTCGCCACGGGCATCCAGCGCTCCAACTTCCCGGTTCTGCTGCAGGTTCCGGCGTTCGACGATGACGGCGGTCACGACGGCGAGCACCGGTTCCTCGGCACGCTCACCTCCGCGGGCGTCCATCAGGCGGTCCTCGACGTCCCCGTACTGCGAACCAAGGTCCACGACGTGCTCACACGGGCGGGTGTCGACGAGGACTCGTTCGCCGGCCAGTCGATGATCGAGCTGCTGCAGAACTACCCGCTCGTCGAGATGTTCGCCTCCACCGACGACGAACTGGAACGCCGTGTCACCGAGATGCTCGATGCGGTTTCGACCCGTTCACTACGTCTGTTCCTCCGCACCAACTACGACGGTCGGACCGCGGTGGCGCTGATCTATCTGCCGCGCGACCGGTACAACACCGCAACCCGGCTCGCGCTGGAGAAGGCGCTCGTCGACGAATTGGACGGCCACGCACTGGAATACACGGCGCGCGTGAGTGAGATGCCCCTTGCGCTCCTGCAAGTGCTGGTGTGCATCGACCCGTCGACCGCGGCCGAACTCGGCTCGGTCGACACCGGGTCCCCGGCGCATGCCCGTATGCAGGCGGCCCTGGCCGCAGCCATCCGCGGCTGGGACGAACGCGTCCGCGAACTCGCCGCGGAGGAAGAGTCGGCCGGGGTCGACGGCGGGGCCGACATCCTGCTGCGTCAGTTGTCGTCCCTGTCCGACGACTACAAGGAACTGCGGGATCCGCGCGACGCCCTCGACGATCTGGCCAGGGTGGTCGGGCTCTCGCCCGGCGACATCGCGGTCACCCTCGACGCCCCGGACGGCGTCGAATCCGAAGCGGCGCAGAAGAGCTGGAAGTTCACGCTCTATCTGTGCGGCGCGTCGGCGACCCTGACCGACGTGCTCCCGGTGCTGCACAGCCTCGGTCTCGACGTCCTCGAGGAGCACCCGTACGAGATCCACCGTGCGGACTCGACGGTGTGCTGGGCCTATGAGTTCAGCGTGGATCTCACCGCCGGGATGACGGTCGACCACGATCACATCGACGATCTCGAGGAGCGTTTCACCGAGGCGTTCCGTCAGATCTGGCAGGGCGGGGCCGACGTCGACGCCTACAACGAACTGATCATCCGATGCGGCCTGGACTGGCGGTCGGCGGCGATGCTGCGGGCCTACGGGCAGTATCTGCGTCAGTGCGGGTTCTCCTACAGCCCCGCCCACGTCGCGAGCGTGCTGGGTGCCCACCTCGCCATCACGCGCGGACTCGTGGACCTCTTCGTGGCCTCCTTCGACCCGGACGGAGCCGACGAGGAACGTCGAGAAGAACTGCGCGACACACTGACCGAGGAGATCGGGCTCGTCCTGAGCCTCGACGCCGATCGGATCGTCTCCGCCTTCGCATCCGTCATCAACGCGACATCGCGGACCAACTACTTCGTCCCCGGTGACGGTGACGCACACCGACCGGTGATCTCGTTCAAACTCCGACCCCGCGACATCCCGCAGACGCCGAAACCCCGTCCGCTGCATGAGATCTTCGTCTACTCCCCGCGCGTCGAGGGAGTGCATCTGCGTTTCGGTTCGGTGGCGCGCGGCGGGTTGCGCTGGTCGGATCGTCGCGAGGACTTCCGGACCGAGGTCCTCGGCCTGGCCAAGGCCCAGGCGGTGAAGAACGCGGTGATCGTACCCCTCGGTGCCAAGGGCGGTTTCGTGGTGAAGCGTCCCCCGCAGCCGACCGGTGAGAGCACGCGCGACCGGGACGCTCAACGGGAGGAGGGGATCGCCTGCTACCGGCAGTTCATCGCCGGGCTGCTCGATGTGACCGACAACATCGATCTGACCACCGGCGAGGTGATCCCCGCCCCCGGCGTCGTACGGCTCGACGCCGACGACACGTACCTGGTCGTCGCGGCCGACAAGGGGACCGCCTCGTTCTCCGACATCGCCAACGAGGTGTCGACGTCCTACGGGTACTGGCTGGGCGATGCGTTCGCGTCGGGCGGGTCGGCCGGTTATGACCACAAGGCGATGGGCATCACCGCCCGCGGGGCGTGGGAGTCGGTGAAGCGACACTTCCGTGAGATGGGCACCGACACCCAGTCGCAGGACTTCACCGTCGTCGGGATCGGCGACATGAGCGGCGACGTGTTCGGGAACGGGATGCTGCTCAGCGAACACATCCGCCTCGTCGCCGCCTTCGACCACCGGCACATCTTCGTCGACCCCGACCCACAAGCCGAGCCGTCTTTCGGCGAGCGTCGACGGCTGTTCGATCTGCCCCGGTCGTCGTGGGAGGACTACGACGCCGAGTTGATCTCGGCCGGCGGCGGAGTGTGGGCCCGCGACCGCAAGTCGATCCCGATCAGCCCGGAGATGGCCGGCGCACTGGGCATCTCCGACGGTGTGGACGAACTGTCGCCGCCCGATCTCATCCGGGCCATTCTGCTCGCTCCGGTCGACCTGCTCTGGAACGGCGGCATCGGCACCTACGTCAAGGCGTCCACCGAATCCCATGCGAGCGTGGGCGACAAGTCCAACGACGCGATCCGCGTCGATGGCAACGAGGTGCGGGCCAAGGTGATCGGGGAGGGCGGCAACCTCGGTGTCACCGAGCGCGGACGCATCGAGTTCGACCTGTCCGGCGGCCGCATCAACACCGACGCCCTGGACAACTCGGCGGGCGTGGACTGCTCCGATCACGAGGTCAACATCAAGATCCTGCTCGACGCGGCGGTGTCGTCGGGCGGACTCGACGCCGCCGATCGTGACCCGTTGCTCGAATCGATGACCGACGATGTCGCGGATCTCGTTCTGGCCGACAACATCTCGCAGAACTCCGAACTCGGATTCTGCCGGTCCTTCGAGCTGACGCGCGTCGAGGTCCATGCCCGGATGCTCGAACACCTCAGGGACAAGCGAGGAGTCGACCTCCGGCTGGAGGCGCTGCCGGAACCGCGCGAGTTGCGCAGACGCGTCGGCGGGGAGCTCAACCGCGGACTCACCTCTCCCGAATTCGCCACGCTCATGGCGCATGTGAAGCTCGAGTCCAAGTCCGATCTGCTCGCCACGGACCTGCCGGACAACGACGTCTTCGCGCCGCGGATCGCGCGGTACTTCCCGGAGGCGCTGCGTGATCGTTACGGCGACGAGATCCGCGGGCACCGCCTGCGAAGGCAGATCGTGGCGACGACCCTCGTCAACGACGTCGTCGACCACGCGGGCATGACACATCTCTTCCGGCTGAGCGAGGGCAGCAGCTGCTCCACCGAGGAGGGCGTGCGCGCCTACGTGGTGTCCAACAAGGTCTTCGGCATGAACGAGGTCTTCGAGCGCATCCGGCACGCGCCGGCCCCGGCCCAGGCGATCGACGAGATGATGCTCTACGCGCGACGGCTGCTGTTCCGCGCATCCCGCTGGCTGCTCGCATACCGGCCCCAGCCGCTGGCCATGGCCGCCGAGATCACCCGCTACAGCGGTCGCATCGCCGAGCTGAGCGAGGTCGCCGACCGCTGGTACGGCCAGAGTTCGGCGCTCGACATCTCCGAACGAGCCGCGTCGTACGCCGACCAGGGTGTGCCCGAGGACCTCGCCCACACCGTTGCGGTCAGCCTCCACCGGTTCTGCCTGCTCGACATCATCGATGCCGCCGAGATCGCCGACCGCGACACCGAGGAGGTGGGTGAGCTCTACTTCGCGGTGATGGAGCACTTCGGGCTCGAAGGCCTGCTCTCCGCGGTGTCGGATCTCGACTACGGCGATCGATGGCACGCACTCGCACGCCTGGCGCTGCGCGACGACATGCACGGAGCCCTGCGGTCGCTGACGCTCAAGATCCTCGAGGTCAGCGAGCCGGACGAGAGCTCCGCGGAGAAGATCGCGGAATGGGAGTCGTCCCAGTCCAATCGGCTCAGCCGAGTGCGCAGTGTGCTCCGGGAACTCGAGGAGTCCGGTACCGCCGACCTCGCGACGCTGTCGGTCGCGGCGCGGCAGTTGCGAAGTCTCATCCGCTGATGCGGAGGACAGCCGACGTTGGGCGAAGTCGCGTCGTCGGCTCGCACCGCCGAATAGCCTGACACCATGACCCGCACGGCACCACGAATCTGTCCGCTCTGCGAGGCGACCTGCGGTCTCTCGCTCGTCGTCGATCACGATCCCGACACCGGACGAGAACGTGTCACGGGCGCCCGCGGGGACTCCGAGGACGTCTTCAGTCACGGATACATCTGCCCCAAGGGGGCGAGCCTGGCTCAGCTGGACAACGACCCGGACCGGCTCGACCGGCCACTCGTCCGGCGCGACGGACGCCTGGTCGAGACCGACTGGGACACGGCCCTGACCGAGGCCGTCGACGGACTGACGGAAGTGATCGCAGCCCATGGCGGCCCGGCGGTGGGCTTCTACCTCGGGAATCCCTCGGCGCACACGGTCGCGGGCACGATGTACGCACCGCTGCTCATCCGTGCCCTCGGAACCCGCAACGTGTTCAGCGCCAGCACCCTCGATCAGATGCCCAAGCAAGCGGCCACGGGCTATCTCGTCGGTCACGCGGGCACCTTCGCGGTCCCGGATCTCGATCGCACGGATCATCTCGTCGTCATCGGCGCGAATCCGGTGGTGTCCAACGGGAGCGTGACGACCGCGGCCGACTTCCCGGGCAAGCTCGCCGCGCTGCGCCGGCGCGGCGGCCGCCTCACCGTGATAGACCCGGCCCGCACCCGGACGGCGAGACTCGCCGACACCCACCTCGCACCGCGACCGGGCACCGACGCCGCGCTGCTGTGCGGGGTCGTGCAGTGTCTCTTCGAGGAGGGACTCGTCGCCGACGACCTCGGGGGCATCGCCGCGCACGTCATCGGCGTCGACGAGGTGCGACGCGAGCTGGGCGACCTCACCTCCGAACGCGTCGCCCCGTACTGCGGAATCCCTGCCGAGGACATCCGGGCGCTCGCACGATCGATCGCCGGGTCGCCGACCACGGCGGTCTACGGCCGGATGGGTACCACCACAGTGGAATTCGGCACACTCGGCAGCTGGCTGATCGACGTCGTGAACATCCTGACCGGCAACTACGACCGGCCCGGTGGAGTCATGTTCCCGCTGGCGCCGACGGCACCGTCGCCGCGTCCGCCGCGCGCCGGCCGCGGATTCCGCACCGGACGGTGGCGCAGCCGGGTGTCCGGCCACGCCGAGGTGGGCGGCGAGCTACCCGCGGTCGCGATGGCCGAGGAATTCGAGACCCCGGGGGACGGACGACTCCGTGCCCTCGTGACGGTCTCGGGCAACCCCGTCCTGTCCGCGCCCAACGGCGGACGTCTGGGACGTGCACTCGACGAGGCGGATTTCGTGGTCTGCGTCGACCCGTACCTGAACGAGACCACGCGGCACGCACACGTCATCCTGCCGCCGCCGCGCCCGTCGCAGAGTCCCCACTTCGACGCGATCCTGAACAATCTGGCGGTCCGCGCCACGGCCCGCTACTCACCACCCGTGCTGCCGCTCGCGCCCGGGCGCCCCGACGAGATCGAGATCGTGGCCCGGCTGATCCTCGGCCTCTCCGGAGCCGGGGTCGGCGCCGATCCCGGCCTCGTCGACGAACAGGTGATCGGCGCGACCCTGTCGAAGGAGGTGACCGACCCGCACTCACCGGTCGCGGGCCGCGCCGTGGAGTCGCTGATCGCCATGCTGCCCGAGGCGCCCGGTCACCAGCGGCGGCTGGACATGCAGTTGCGACTCGGCGCGTACGGCGATGCGTTCGGAACCCGCGACGGCCTCACCTTCGCCGATCTGCTCGCCGCGCCGCACGGCATCGACCTGGGACCGATGCGACCCCGCCTGCCCGGCGTGGTGCGGACCGCGTCGGGCAAGGTCGAACTCGCGCCCGATCCGCTCATCGGCGACCTCGAGCGCCTACGGTCCGCACTCGACGCCGGTGGGGAGGACGTGGGCGCCGAGGGTCGTCTACTCCTCGTCGGCCGGCGCCATCTGCGGTCCAACAACAGCTGGATGCACAATCTCCCGGCGTTGACCGGCGGAACCAACCGCTGCACGCTGCTCATGCACCCCGACGACGCGGATCGACTCGGGATCTCCGATGTCGCCAAGATCCGCGGCTCGGGCGGATCGCTGACGGTGCCCGTCGAGATCACCTCCGACATCCGGCCCGGCGTCGCATCACTGCCGCACGGCTGGGGTCATGACGCCGACGGCATCCAGCTGAGCGTCGCCACCGCCGACCCCGGGGTCAACGTGAACGACCTGAACGACGGGACAGTGCTGGATCCGCTGTCCGGAACGGTCGTGCTCAACGGTCTGCCCGTGGAGATCGCGCCTGCCTGACCCCGAGTGACGGTGCGTAGGGTTGGACCGGGCCGGCCATCCGGGACCGGCCGGCCAGTCCTACCAGACAGGGGATGACTCACGTGCTGAACGAGGATGCCGGTACGACCACCGCCGACGGTTATCTGGTGAAGGTGCCCGTGCGCTGGTCGGACATGGACGTCTACGCGCACATCAACCATGCGCGGATGGTCACCCTGCTGGAAGAGGCCCGCATCCCGTGGCTGTTCTACGACGGACGACCCACCGCGCCCCTGCGTGATGGTTGCCTCGTCAGTGACCTGCATGTGAAATATCAAGCGCAACTCCGGCATTCCGAAGGGCCGATCGAGGTCACGATGTACGTCCAGCGCTTGCGTGCCGTCGACTTCACGGTGGGGTACGAGGTGCGGGCGGCGGGAGCCGACCCGGCGTCGCGGCCCGCTGTCGTGGCGAGCACCCAGCTCGTCGCCTTCGATGTCGCGGCGCAACGCATCGCGCGGCTGACGCCGGAACAGAAGGACTACCTCGCGGGATTCCGGCGGGCCGACGCGCAGTCCGTTCCGTCGCAACGCGGACGACCCTGATGGAACGCCATGTCGCGGTAGCGGCGTCCGACCTGTCCAATGCGACGGCCTTCCTCGCCCACGCGGTGCGACTCGACGACGCGGCCGTCGTACGGGTGGTCGCGCGTGCCGACGGCCTGATCGCTCTCTGGACCCACACCGGATTCGAGGTGCTGGCCACGCGGGCGGTGTCCGGTTCGGTGGCTCCCCGCGACGTGGTGTGCGACGCGTCGGCCCTGCATGCGGCCCTCGGCTCGGGCATCCCCGGCGAACCGGTGGATCCCGGGTTCTCGCTCGACAGTGCTTGGCGCGGTGCACTTCCCGCGACGGTCGGGTTCCGGCACATCGACGACGTCCCCGCGCGCAGCGTCATCGCCCTCGCCCGTGACGGCGCGCGTGTGGCCCGTGACGAGGGGAGCGCCCACGGGCCCGCGACCGGATTGCTCGACCAGGATGTCCTGGAGGTGTCCACCGACGACGGTGCGTTCACGGCGGCGGTCACGATGCGGTCGGTGTTCGCGCTCACCGGAATGGGATTCATCCGGGACGCGAACGGCCGCGCGGTGACCGAGACCTCGGACGCCGATGCCGTTGCCCCGGACGAACCGGTACGAATCCGCATGTCCGCGGCGTGGATTCGAGTCGACGCGCGGTACGGGTCGGTGTATCAGCGACGGCACCGCGATCTCGCGGTCACCGTCCTCTGACCGATCGCGGACGCCCCGTCGGCGCTTCAGACCAGCCAGGCCGCGGAATCCGGGGCCAGCATGCCGTCGACGAGAGGTGAACTGACGAGCAGCAATTCGCCCGGGGGAAGCGGTACGGGCACCTCGCCGGCGTTGAGCGCGCAGATCAGCCTGCCGCCGGATCGACGGAACGCCAGACAACCCTCGGGGGCCCCGTACCACTCGATGTGGTCGCCCGCGAATTCCGGTCGTTCCATGCGCAATTCGATCGCAGCGCGGTAGAGCGACAACATGGACCCGACGTCCTCGAGCTGAGCCTCCACGGTCAAGGTGGCCCACGACGCCGGCATCGGCAGCCAGGTGTCGGCAGACGTGCTGAAACCGAACGGCGGGTCGGTGCCCTCCCAGGGCAGCGGGACCCGGCAGCCGTCGCGTCCGCGTTCGGTCCGACCGGACCGCTCCCAGACCGGGTCCTGCAGTGCCTCGTCGGGGAGATCGTCGACGTTGGGCAGGCCGAGCTCGGCACCGTTGTAGAGGAAAACCGTTCCGGGCAGCGCCATCTCGACCACGAGCATGGCGCGCGCCCGGCGGGTGCCGCGATCGAGGTCGAGAACTCCCGTCTCCGGATCGGCAACGGCATATCGCGTCACCTCGCGGGCGACGTCGTGATTGGACAGCGTCCACGTCGGGGTTCCCGACACCGACAGGACCGCGTCGAGTGAGTTCTCGATCGCCTCCCGGATCGCTCCGGATTCGAACGGTGCCTTCGCGAGTCGGAAGTTGAAACCGAGGTGCAGTTCGTCGGGTCGCAGGTATTCGGCGAATCGTTCGTTGTCACTGACCCAGATCTCACCGACGTTCGCGGCACCGGGGTACTCGTCGAGCACCTTGCGGATCTTGCGGTGGATGTCGTGCACCGCATAGTTGTTGAAGCGCGGGTCGTCGTCGGAGTTCTGCAGCAGCTTGGTCGACGAGAGATCCATGTCCGGCAACTCGGCGGGTTTGGCCATGCCGTGGGCGACATCGATGCGGAAGCCGTCGACACCCCGGTCGAGCCAGAATCGGAGGGTCTTCTCCAGATCAGCCCAGACGTCGGGGTTCTCCCAGTTCAGGTCCGGTTGTTCCCTGGCGAAGATGTGCAGATACCACTGGCCGGGCGAACCGTCGGCCTCGGTCACGCGGGTCCAGGCCGGGCCGCCGAAGATGCTGTGCCAGTTGTTGGGCGGCTCGTCGCCGTTCTCCCCGACACCGTCGCGGAAGATGTAGCGCGCTCGCTCGGGGCTGCCGGGCGGGGCCGCGAGGGCGGCCTGGAACCACTCGTGTCGATCACTCGTGTGGTTGGGGACGAGATCCATCGTCACGCGGATGTCTCGTTCGTGTGCCTCCGCGATCAACTCGTCGAAGACGTCGAGATCGCCGAAGAGCGGGTCGATGTCGCGAGGGTCGGAGACGTCGTAGCCGTGATCGGCCATCGGGGAGGCCATGATCGGGCTCAACCACAGCGCGTCGATGCCCAGGAGTTCGAGGTAGCCGAGCTTGTCGATGACCCCGGCGAGGTCACCGACACCGTCGCCGTCGAGATCGGAGAACGAGCGCGGGTAGATCTGGTAGAACACCGCGGACTTCCACCAGGTCTCGTCGGTGGGGTCGAGTTGCGGTACGACGGGCCGGGTTGTCGCGTCACCGATCGCCATGTCGGCCGACCCGGCATCTGCAGGTTCGGTGTCCGCGGGCTCGGAATCTACGAGTTCGGGGTCTGTGATTTCGGGGTCTGCACGCTCGCCGTCGGGGAGTTCGGTCTGCGGGAGGTCGGTGTCCGGGTCGGCCGGATCGTCCGAGTCCGCGATGGTGTCCGCGTCCGTTGCGTCGTCGCCGCTCTCCGCGTCGTCGGCAGCGGTCACCGCCGCCGGATCCGTCACCTCGGCGCCGGTGTGCGCGCCGTCTGGCTGACCCCCGTCAGATGGCGCGGCGGGGACATCATCGGGTGTCTCATCGCTCACCGTGGTCATTGTGCCCTACCTGAGTTTTCGTAGAGAAATCCAGGTCAGTCGGCGAGTCGTCCGGCGTGTCGGACGAGAAAGGGTCTCAGATCGGCGAATTCATCATCGACTGCGCGGCCATCTCCATGTAGTCGGTGAGCGCCTTGCGATGTGGCGGGTCGAGGGTCTCCTCGTCGATGGAGGCGATCGCGGTGTGCATGCACCGCAGCCAGGCGTCTCGTTCGATGGGGCCGACTCGGAACGGGTTGTGCCGCATGCGGAGCCGGGGATGGCCCCGCTCGTCGGAGTAGGTTCGTGGTCCGCCCCAGTACTGTTCGAGGAACATGCGCATCCGGCGTTCGGCCGGCCCCAGGTCTTCCTCGGGATAGAGCGGCCGGAGCACCTCGTCCTCGGCCACCTCGCGATAGAACACCGCGGTGAGCCGCCGGAAGGTCTCGGCACCACCGACCTCGTCGTAGAAGGTGCGCGCCGGGGTCTCCGGTGCCGATGATGCCGCGGGTGCGTTGCCGGGTTCGCCAGTCACCTTCTCCATTGTCCTCATCGTCGGGCCGCCTCTCAACGTGGGCGTCTACGACGCCGCGCCGGAGGCGTCTACGACGCCACGCCGGAGGCGTCTACGACGCGCTGTAGGGGTCGATGTCCCGGGAGGCCTCCGGTGCGTTAGATTGATCAACGATGACCTGCGCCGACAACAGCGCGGGTCCGGCGCGACCATCGAAAGGGTGACATGGACGTCGACAGCCTGATCGTCCCCATCGGAGTGCCAGTCACGATCGTGACGGTGCTCTTCGTGCTGCTCTGTGTTGTCGCGATGGTGTTCTCCTCGGGGGTCAAGTACCCGAAGGTCGACGAGTACACCCTCGACCAGCAGTGGGAGCATGCACCGCTTCTCTTCAGTGCCACGGACATCGAGCCGATGGCATTGCCGCAACATGCGGAACCCGGCGATGTGGATGGGAGCTCGGCCAGTGGCAAGTGGTGAGGTTACACACGCGAACGTGAGCGCAGAGGTCGCGGCCCGCTCGGCCGCCGAACTCCCGCTGGGCTCGGTCATCACCAACAGCGGTCGGATCTCCGCGGCCCGTTACCCGGGTGACGCGCCGACGACACCGCCCTTCAGCAAGCGCGATCTGATCGCACTCGATGACACGCTGAAGGCCGCCAGTGAGAAGGCGCTCGTCCGCTTCTCGGTGTACATCGGTGACCTCGGCGAGGACCTCGAGGGCAGCGCCCGCGACATCCTCGCGAAGTCGCCCGAGCCGGCCTACGGCACGCTCATCGCCGTCTCGCCGAACTCCCGCGACGTCGTCATCGTCTCCGGCAGCAAGGTGTCCAGCCGGGTCAACGACCGGGTCGCCGCACTCGGCGTGACCGCAGCGGTCACCGGATTCCGTCAGGGCCACCTGGTCGACGGGCTCATCGCGTCGCTGCGCGTGATGGCCACAGCGGCCGCCGGCGGCTGAACCGCCCCAGCGCCCGACAGCGCACCACAAGACAGCACGACCACGAGGCCGCCCCACCTTTCCGGTGGGGCGGCCTCGTCGTTTCCGGGTCGTGTCGCTCAGTGGGTGAGCGCCTTCTCTCGCGTACCGCTGTCCTGCGGGTCCAGATCGTCGTCGACCATGTTGGTCTCGTCGAAGGGATCGTGTCCGGAGAGGACGTCGTCGACGCGCTGCTTGTCGACCGTGCTCGTCCACGACCCGACCAGGAGGGTCGCGACGGCGTTCCCGGAGAAGTTCGTGACCGCGCGGGCCTCCGACATGAACCGGTCGATGCCCACGATCAGTCCCACGCCGTCGAGCATCTCCGGCCGATGGGCCTGCAGTCCGCCGGCGAGCGTGGCCAGCCCGGCGCCGCTGACTCCGGCCGCGCCCTTCGACGCGATGATCATGAACGCCAGCAGACCGATCTGCTCGCCGACCGACAGCGGATCGCCCATGGCATCGGCGATGAAGATCGACGCCATCGTGAGGTAGATCGCGGTGCCGTCGAGGTTGAACGAGTAGCCGGTCGGAACCACGACGCCGACGGTCGTCTTCTCGACGCCTAGATGCTCCATCTTCGCGATCAGGCGGGGGAGCGCCGATTCCGACGACGAGGTGGCGAAGATCAGCAGGTACTCACGGGCGAGGTAGCGCACCAGGCGGAAGATCGAGACCCCGGCGACCGTCCGCAGCAGCACGCCGAGCACGCCGAAGACGAAGACCAGGCAGGTGAGGTAGAACGCGAGCATCAGCGTGAGCAGCTGCTGGACCGCCGCCCAGCCGGTCTGTCCGACCACGTTGGCGATGGCGCCGAACGCGCCGATCGGTGCCACCCAGAGCACCATCGTCAAAACCTTGAAGACGAGCTTCTGGAAGTACGAGACCGCGGTGAGGATCGGCTCCCCGGTGCGGCCCATGGCCTGGATCGCAAAGCCCACCAGCAAGGCGACGAACAGGGCCTGCAGGACGCTTCCCGCGGTCAGCGCGGAGAGCATGGACTCGGGGATGATGCCCTGGATGAAGTCGAGGGTTCCGCCCGATTCGTGCGCGTCCTCGGCCAGTTCGGCACCCTTGCCCGACATCGCGTCGACGTTGAGGCCATCGCCGGGCTGGATGATGTTGCCGACGACCAGGCCGATCGCGAGTGCAACCGTCGACATCACGAGGAAGTAGGCGAAGGCCAGGCCTCCGACCTTCCCGACGGTCGCGGCCTTGCGGACCGAGCCGATGCCCAGCACGATCGTGCAGAAGATGACCGGCGCGATCATCATCTTGATCAGGCTGACGAACATCGTGCCCAGCACGCCGAGGTCCTTGCCGACTCCGGGTGCCACGAGGCCGACGACGACACCGGCGACCACCGCGATGATGACGGCGATGTAGAGCCAGTGTGTGCGGTCCCGCTTACCGCGGGCCGGGCCCGCGGTCGTATCGTCTGTCGTGGTCGCGATCGGATCGGAACCATCTTCGGCCGGCGTGCCGCCGGACCTCCCTCGAACGTTCATCGGTGATTCTCTCCTCGTACACCTGGGACATCGGTGACTAGGATTGTGACCCGGTGGGGTGACGCGGGTCACGATTGCGTTCATTACGTTCACTGCGTGTCGGAGCTGCCGCGCGACCGTGACGGCAGCGACACCGGACAGTGCGGCCGAACCGCAGCGACATACAACAGCAGCGACACGGACAGGAACGAGGTCGGAACGGGTGCGGTGGTATCCGCGAACGCTGGCCGGCCAGGTGGCGGCACTCGCGCTGGCCGTCATCGCCGTGGTGGTCGCGGCGGGAAGTGCCCTGGCCGCTGTCGACGCCCGGATCGACGGGGATCGCGCGGCGCGTGCCGAGGTCACCGCGGTCGCGGTGAGCCTGGCGGAGTCGCCGTCGACCGTTTCGGCGCTGACCTCACCGAATCCGAGCGCGGTTCTCCAACCGGTGACCGAGCGGGTCCGCTCGGCGACCGACGTCGCCTTCATCACGATCCTGGCGCCCGATCGGACGCGCTACACCCACACCGACCCGTCTCGGATCGGCGAACGCTACCTGGGCAACATCGACGCCGCCCTGCGCGGGCAGATCAGCACCGAGACCTACACCGGCACGCTCGGTCCCTCGATCCGCACGATCGCCCCGGTGCGCACACCCGACGGACGAATCGTGGGAATGGTCGCCGCCGGCATCACCCAGCGGACGCTCACCTCGGCGTGGCGCGGTCAGCTGCCACTGATCGGCCTGACGGCGCTGGCCGCGCTGATCACCGCGATCGCCGGGGTGTGGTGGATTCGGAGACGGCTCGTGCGCCAGACCGGTGGGTTGGGCCCCGGCGAACTGCGCCTGATGTACGACCATCATGATGCGGTCCTGCGGTCGGTCCGGGAGGGTCTGATCGTGATGGAGGGCGGGCGCCCGGCACTGGTCAACGACGAGGCGCGGCGATTGCTCGAGATCTCGACCGAGACCCCGCCCGACGACCTCCCCGCATTCCTCGATGACGAGGACGAGGTCACCGATGTCCTGTACGCCGACCGTGGGCGGGTGCTGCTGGTGAGTCGTTCGCCGGTGTCGGGGCGTCGTCGGTCATCGGTGATCACCATCCGCGACCGGACCGAACTGTCCGAGGCGATGGGTGAACTCGATTCGATGACGAGGTTCGCCGAGGCGCTGCGGTCGCAGGCCCACGAGGCGGCCAACCGGCTGCACACGATCGTTGCGCTGGTCGAGATGGGTCGCCCGGCGGACGCCGTCCGGCTGGCCACGACGGAGTTCGAACTGTCGCAGCAACTCATCGACCGGATGACCCAGGCCGTCGCGGAGCCGGCTCTCGTCGCGCTGATGCTCGGCAAGACCGCGCAGGCGTCCGAACGCGGGATACAACTGACGCTGACCGAGGAGTCACAGGTCAGCGACGCCGCCACCCAGATCCTCTCCCCGGGGGAGATGATCACCGTCGTGGGAAACCTGATCGACAACGGGCTCGACGCCTGCGATGCCGGCGACCCGTGGGTGGAGGTCACCGTGGTGGGCGACGCGGCCACCCTCGACATCGTCGTGGCCGACAGCGGGACCGGGATGGACGAGGAACAGTTCGCACTGGCCACCACCCGGGGATACTCGACCAAAGCCGGCGGTGACGAGGTGGGGCGAGGTCTCGGACTCGCCCTCGTGGCCCAGGTCGTCGCTCGCCACCACGGCTCGATGCACACCGAGAACACCTACGGGTCGGTCGTCTCGGTGCGCGTGTGCGCCGACGCGACAGGGGAGGACATTCGATGATCCGCGTTCTTGTCGTCGAGGACGAGCCGGTCATCGCCGAGGCGCACCGCGACTACCTGGCACGGCTCGGTGGATTCGAGGTCGTCGGGGTGGTGTCCACCGCCCAGGAAGCGCTGCGTCTGGCGACATCCGAGCCGGTGGACCTGGTGCTGCTCGATCTCGGCCTGCCCGATGCGCGGGGCGTCGACCTGGCTTCCGCGCTGTCGGGTGTGCGTCCGGCCCCGGACGTCATCGCGATCACGGCCCAGCGAGACCTGGCGACCGTGCGGAGCGCGATGTCCCGCGGTGTGTTGCTCTACCTGCTCAAGCCGTTCACGTTCGCGGCGTTCCGGGAGAAGGTCGAGCAGTACCTGCGCTACCGCGACGCACTGACCGGCGACGCCGACGCGGTCAGTCAGCGCGACGTCGACCGCGCGTTGGCGGAACTGCGGACGAGCGATGTCCGGCGTTCAGCGAAGAAGGGGGCGGCCCCTCAGACGGAAGATGCGGTGAGCCGCGCGGTCCGCGACAGTCCGGACGGTCTCACCGCCTCCGAGGTGGCGCGTGCGCTGGGGTCGTCGCGGGTCACGGCGTGGCGGTACCTCGAACGGCTCGCCGACGACCAGGTGCTCGAGCGAGACACCCAATACGGCTCGGCGGGACGGCCGCAGGTCCGATACCGGTGGCGACGACGCTGACGCGTCGAGCCGGTCCGGCGGGCTGCATCGAGCCGCGCCGGACCGACGACGTCAGCTGTCCTGCGCGTCGAAGGAGCGCGCCCGCAGCGACCGCGCCACACCGTCGCGGCCCTCGGCGATCAACCGCTTGAGTGCGGGCGGATGGTCGCCGGCGAGGAACTCCTCGGCCAGGTCCAGCGCTTCCTGCGACATGGCCCAGCTCGGGTAGAGGCCGATGACGACGGTCTGGGCGACCTCGCTGGACCGTCGCGCCCACACCTTCGGCACCATCTCGAAGTACTTCTCCACGTACGGTTCGAGGAGCCCGGACTGCCCGGGCCGCGCGAAGCCGCCGATCATGGTGCGGGTGTAGACATTCGACAACGTGTCGTCCTCGACGGCCCGAGTCCACGTGTCGGCCTTGGCCTCGGGCAGCGGACGGGCCGACCGGGCCAGTGCCGCCGATCGGGTACCGGTGGCGGTGTTGTCGCGCTCGGCCTCGGCGTCGATGACCGGCGTCGACGCGAAGTCGGGATCGATGGCCCCGGCCGTCGCGAGCGCAGTCACGAGCTTCCACCGCAGATCGGTGTCGACCGCGAGTCCGTCGAGCCCGTGCTCCTCGGGTGCGGAACCGTCGAGAAGCGCACGCGCCACATCGATCTCGTCGTCGTTGAGGGTGCCGCCCAGCCAGGTGCTGACGAAAGCGAGCTGATGGTCGGAGCCGGCGTCGGCGTTGCGGGCCAGCTCCAGCATCCGGGCACCGAATCCGGGCCGACCCACCGACGCCGCCCACTCCGGATCGGCGTAGGAGTCGATCGCGGTGGTCGTCTGGAGCAGAACCCGCTGCACGACACCGATCTCGGTCTCCGCGGCGATACCGCGCTGCACCAGTTCGACGAAGTCGCGGGCGCGCATCTCCGCCTGACGGGTCATCTCCCATGCCGCCGACCACACGAGGGTGCGGGGCATGGGATCGGAGATGTCGCCGATCCGCGCGGTCGCGGTGGCGAGCGACTCGGGGTCGAGCCGGATCGAGGCGTAGGTCAGGTCGCCGTCGTTGAGGAGCACCAGATCGCCGCGCCCGACACCGACGAGTTCGGCGACATCGGTCCGCTCACCCTCGACGTCGAGTTCGACGCTGTGCACCTGTTCCAACGCCCCCGAACCCTTGTCGGCATAGACGCCGACGCGCATGCGGTGGACCCTGGTCTCGCCGGCACCCGGTGCTGCGCCGTCCTGGACGATGGTGAACCGAGTGAACGCCCCGCTGGCGTCGACCTCGAAATCGGGACGCATCACGTTGATGCCGGTGGTGCGCAACCACTGATCGCCCCACTCGGAGAGGTCGCGTCCCGACGATTTCTCCAGCGCCCCGAGCAGGTCGGCGAACGTTGCGTTGCCGAACTCGTGGGCGGCGAAGTAGTCGCGCAGGCCGGCGAGGAAATCCTCCAGGCCGACGTAGGCGACCAGCTGCTTGAGCACCGACGCACCCTTGGCGTAGGTGATGCCGTCGAAGTTGACCTCGACGGCCGCGATGTCGGGGATGTCGGCGGCGACCGGGTGGGTCGAGGGCAACTGGTCCTGCCGGTACGCCCACGACTTCTCGACGTTGGCGAAAGTGGTCCAGGCACTGGTGTATTCAGTCGCCTCGGACTGACACAGCACCGACGCGAAGGTGGCGAACGACTCGTTGAGCCACAGGTCGTCCCACCACCGCATCGTGACGAGGTCCCCGAACCACATGTGCGCCATCTCGTGCAGCACGGTCTCCGCGCGACGCTCGTAGAGATACTTGGTGACGCGCGAGCGGAAGACGTAGTCCTCCAGGAACGTGACGGCTCCCGCGTTCTCCATGGCGCCGGCGTTGAACTCGGGGACGAAGAGCTGGTCGTACTTGCCGAAGGGGTAGGGGATGCCGAAGTTCTTGTGGTAGAAGGCAAAACCCTGCTTGGTCTCGGCGAAGAGCCGGTCGGCGTCCATATGCTCGGCCAGCGATGCCCGGCAGAAGATGCCCAGTGGGATGTCGCCGTGTTCGTCGGAGTAGACGTCGTTCCATTCGGCGTACGGGCCCGCGATCAACGCGACGAGGTAGGTGCTCAGCAACGCGGTCTCCCGGAAACGGTGCACGCCACCGGACACCGGCGAGTCCTCGTGCGCCGCATTGGAGATGACTTTCCAATCCTCTGGCGCGGTGACGGTCAGCGTGTATGTCGCCTTCAGGTCGGGCTGATCGAAACACGCGAACATCCGCTTGGCGTCGGCGGTCTCGAACTGGGAGTACAGGTACACCGAATCATCGGACTGGTCGACGAACCGGTGCAGGCCCTCGCCGGTGTTGGAGTACGCGCAGTCGGCGACGACGGTGAGTGTGTTGTCGGCGGCCAGGCCCGACAACGGGATGCCGACTGATTCGTCGAAAGCCGAGACGTCGAGGTCGGTGCCGTTGAGGGTCGCGGAGATCAGGGTCGGCGCGACGAGGTCGATGAAGGTGTCGGCGCCCTCGGTCGCGGAGAACGTGACCGTCGTCGTCGACCGGAAGGTCTCGGCGCCGGGTGCGCCGGCACCGTCGGTGAGGTCGAGCTCGATCCGATAATTCGACACGTCGAGAATCGCTGCGCGTTCGCGGGCCTGGTCTCTGGTGAGGTTGGGGGCAGTCACGCAGGCCAGCTTATCCAGGTGATGGGCTCGGCGAGGGCCGGCCGAGTCCGGCGGGTGCGAGGGCGGCCCGGGCCAGCGCGGTCACCTCGGCGACGATCCCGGCCCGCGCCCGCAGCCGTGGCGACTCGATCACCTCACCGGTCACCCCGAACAGGGCCTGCGCCAGGGCGTTGGCGTCCGCGGGTGACAACGCGGTGTCGCCGAACCTGATCGCATCGATCCACAGTGCGCGATGGTCGAGTTGCCCGGCCCGCAACCGTGCCTGATCGGCCTCGGGTAGGTACATCAGGTCGCGGGTGAACACGGGCATGATGCGGCCGTGGACTCCGAGTGAGTACTCCACGAACACGCCGATCAGCGCATCCAGGGCGTCGGCATCGGAGACACCGTCGAGCGCATGGGTGGACACGTACATGATGCCGTCCACCCCACGCCACAACACGGCTCGTAGGACCTCGGTCTTGCCGGACACCTCCTGATACAGGGTGGCCACCGAGATGTCGGCCGCGCGGGCGATCTCGTCGATGCGCACGTCGGGGAAGCCGCGCTCGGAGAACAGCTGCGCCGCGGCATCGAGGATGCGTTCGCGGCGGGCCGTCGGACGGCGCCGTCTCCGATCGGACGGTGCGGGATGCCCGTCGGCGGGGCCGGACGGCAGATCACAGGCGATGATGGCGTCGGCAACCGCTCGCTGGACCTCGATGAGCCGCTCCGGAGGAAGCGGACCACGCATCCCCGAGGTGGTCGCGTAGACACTCAGCACCGCCGCTCCGAGGAGTTCGGCCTGGTACGGGCTCACCTCCGGTCGGGTGTCGGCGATCATCGCGGACACCCGGTCGCTCAGACGCACGAAACTGTCTCGTAAAACGCCGGATTCGTCGGGCTGGAGATGATGTTGCTCGCGACGCCACAACGTGGAGACGTCGTGACGCGCCGAGAGATGGCCGATCCCGTCGAGGAACCGTGAGAGCCGGTCCGCAGGCGAGTGGCCACGGGTGATCGCGTCGGTCACGAGCCCCTCGACGAGGTCGAACTGAGTGACCAGCGCCCGCACCAGGATGTCGTGTTTGCTCGGGAAGTGGCGGTAGACGGCGGGACCCGTCAGGCCGACGGCCGCGCCGATCTGCTCGACGCCGACGTTCCGGTACCCGGTGTCCTGGAAGAGTCTGGTCGCGGCGCGGACGATCTGCTCCGATCGGGAACCGTGGCTGCGGCCGTGTACGCCGGGCCGGAGGGACGACTCCTCCGGGAGGGACGGGGTAGACGGCATCGAGGCAGGTCCTTCTTCGTCGACGGCCCTTGCACCATCTCACATCACCACGGCCGGTGGGCGCGTGTGTCCACAGGTCATCGGGGATTCCGGACCCGCGGGGAACAGTTCCGCGCGGGGGTATGTTGACCTCGACCGACGGCGTCGCCGGTTCGGCGCCGGACTCATCGTGTCAGCGACTTCGAGAGGACGTTTCATGTCAGAGCAGTCCCAGACCACCGATCGCGTCGACTTCTGGTTCGATCCGCTGTGTCCGTGGTGCTGGATCACCTCCCGCTGGATCCTCGAGGCCGAGCAGGTCCGTCCGATCGACGTGAATTTCCACATCATGAGTCTGGCCGTCCTGAACGAGGGCAAGGACATTCCCGAGGAGTACCGCGAGGGACTCAAGCACGCCTGGCGTCCCGTGCGGGTCATCGCCGCGGCAGCCGCACAGCGAGGCGACGAGGTCCTGGCGCCGCTGTACACGGCGATGGGCACGCGGATCCACAACGACGGCATCAAGGACTTCGACGAGGTGATCTCGGGTTCGCTCGCCGAGGTCGGGCTCGACGCCTCACTGGCCGAAGCCGCGGACAGCGAGGAGTTCGACGACGCCATCCGGAAGAGTCATCACGCCGGCATGGACAAGGTCGGTGACGACGTCGGTACCCCGACCATCCACGTCAACGATGTCGCCTTCTTCGGACCGGTCCTGTCACGTATCCCTCGCGGGGAGGACGCGGGCCGGGTGTGGGACGGCGCGCTGGCCCTGTCGTCCTATCCGCACTTCTTCGAGCTCAAGCGCAGTCGCAACGAGGACCCGCAGTTCGACTGACGCGCTCGGCAGGTCCCCGGGTACATGCGGTGCGCGGATCAGAACCGCGGCGGGGGTTCGATCCCGTTCGGCAACGAACCGGGGGCGACTCCGGCCGGATGTGGTGGCGGTGGCACCGCCACCACGTTCCCGCTGCCGACACCTCGCACGATCCGGCGCGGACGCAGCAGCATCGCCCCGGGTCGGCTGCGGTCACGAAGCGCTGCGGCCCGCCAGGTGAGTACCGGGTGCGAGGACATCGCGTTGGTGAGGAAGGGAAAGAATCCGCGCTCGTGGGTGGCGCGGTCGGCGAACTGATCGAGGTCGACCGCCGAGAGCATGTACTTGCCCGCGGCCAGGACACCGATGGCGCCAGGGACCCCGGCGGGCCGGGCGTAGTAGCCGTAATTGTCGGCGCTGTACTCCTGAGCCCGGGACAGGGCGGCCCCCAGAACGGGGATGTTCATCCCGACGATCGTCGACAACTGTCGCCAGTACGACGTGTGTCCGGCGGCGATGTGACCCACCTCGTGCCCGATGATGAACTCGAGCGCCTGCGGATCTCGCGCGGCGCCGCCGACCTCGAAGAGGTCGGAGTACACCACGACGAACCGTCGGAAGCCGTGGCCGGACGCGAAGGCGTTGATCGCCCCGTTGCCGAGGACGACGTAGGCGTCGGGTACGTACTCGAGTCCGAAGCGGGCAGCGGCCTCGACGACCATGCGGTGTCCGTCGGGGAACTGCGTCGGTGTCATCTGGACGCCGTTGACCCGCGGTGAGGCGTAGGTCAGGCCGCGGATCACATACAGCAGGACCGGAAAGACCAACGTGCCCAACAATAGCTGATCGAGCGTGCCCGTCGCGACGAGGGCGATGACCGCCCCGTATCCCAGGATCGTCGCGAGGATGACGACGACGAGGGTGGGGATCTCCCAGGGGTGCAGGCGGGGCCGAGCCGCATAGTGCGCCGGCCGCAGCCATCGTCGATTCGGATCGGCGGGTCCGGCGGGAGGCGGGTCGGCCACACCGGGGACGTTCGGAATCGGCGCCGGCAGGCCCGCGGCATGAAGTGCCCGGGCAGTGATCTCGGTGTTCGCGCCCGCTGTGGGCGGAACCGGCGGTTCGGGCTCGCGGGGGATGGGCGGGGGCGTGTCCACGTTGTCAATCTATAGTGGCGCCATGCGTGTCTATCTCGGTGCCGACCATGCCGGATTCGAACTCAAGAACCAGATCGCCGACCACCTGAAGGCCACGGGCCACGAGGTGGTGGACTGCGGGGCACATGTGATGGACCCCGCCGACGACTATCCGGCGTTCTGCATCGACGCCGCCGCCCGTACCGTCGCCGACCCCGGGAGCCTGGGAATCGTGCTGGGCGGCAGCGGCAACGGCGAACAGATCGCCGCCAACAAGGTCCCCGGTGCCCGATGCGCCCTGGCGTGGAGCGTCGAGACCGCGCAGCTCGCCCGCCAGCACAACAACGCCCAGCTGATCGGCATCGGCGGCCGCATGCACTCCACCGAGGAGGCGCTGGCCATCGTCGACGCGTTCATCGCGACGCCGTGGTCGGACGAGGCCCGCCACCAGCGTCGAATCGACATCCTCGCCGAGTACGAGCGGACCGGCCAGGCACCGCCGGTACCGGGAGCACCGGCCTGACCGGTGCCCGAAGGTCACACTCTCCATCGTCTCGCCCGCCGCCAGCAACGTCTGTTCGGCGGGCAGGACGTTCGTGTGAGCAGTCCCCAGGGCCGCTTCGCCGACGGCGCCGCCGAGGTGGACGGGATGCGTTTTCACGCTGCCGAGGCATGGGGCAAACATCTGGTGCACCGTTATCGGGACGGTCGCGTCGAGAAGATGGTTCACATCCATCTCGGGCTCTACGGGTCCTTCACCGAACTGACCGCCCCTCTCGGAGAGCCGGTGGGTCAGGTGCGTCTGCGTATCGAGGGCGCGTCGGCGGGAACCGATCTGCGGGGCCCCACCGCCTGTGAGATCTACCACCCCGCGGACCTCGAGGCGCTCGTGGCCCGGCTGGGTCCCGACCCTCTCCGGCGCGACGCCGACCCCGAGCGGGCATGGGCCGCCATCTCTCGCTCGGCACGGCCCATCGGTGCGCTGCTCATGGACCAGAAGGTCATCGCCGGCATCGGCAACGTCTATCGCGCCGAAATCCTGTTCCGCGCTGGGATCGATCCGATGCGCCCCGGAAAACGTGTTCTCCGAAGCGAATTCGACGATCTGTGGGCGGACCTGGTGGCCCTGATGAAGGTCGGCGTGCGTCGCGGCCGCATCCACGTGATGCGCCCGGAGGACGATCACGGGGCTCCGTCCTACGCGCCGAACCGTCCGCGGACCTATGTCTATCGGCGTACCGGCGAACCGTGCCGGATCTGTGGGACGCCCGTCCAGGTCGCCGAGATGGAGGCCCGGAATCTGTACTGGTGCCCCGTCTGTCAGACCTGACCGGTCTTGCTCAGGTAGGTGTGGTTAGCCGAACCTCAGTAGCATCTAACCGAGTCGCGAGGTCTTCCTCGTGCGAACGGTCGGGATGAACCAGGGGGCAGTGTGACAATCAGCGAAAGCATCCGGTCTCACGCCGGACTGATCTCGCGCGGGGAGGTGTCGCCGCTCAAGGACGTGCCGTTCCACGGTGCCGCGGACGCGCCGATCACCCGGCGTGTACTCGCGGGAGAGAACATCTTCCCGGAAGCCGAGAAGCGGGTGGTCGCACACGAGATGCGAGCCGTGTCGGCCGCCGCGCGCGACTACTGCGAGCCGCACGTCCACGACTGTCCGGAGATCAACATCCTGCTGTCTCTGGACCACCTCGTCTACGAGATCACCCTCGGCGATGAGGTCTACGAGGTCGAGGCGCCGGCGAGCATCTACATCCCCGCTGGTCTCGTGCACAGCGCCAATGTGATCGAGGGCAGCGGCTTCTTCATCGCGATCATCGAGACCGCCGAGTACGTCGCCAAGCCGCCGCCCGCCCGGGCGTCGTGAGCGGGAACGTCCTGCGGAACCGAAACTCAGTGATCTTTCAGCGGTAACCCCGGGCTGATCACATGTGGTCTTGCCACTCTGGATGATGTGCAGCAACGTCAGCAGAGCCCGACCCCAGGAAGCACCGTCGCAGCGGCTGAGGGCGGCGTGTCCTGGATCACCGTGCTGGTGGTCGGCGGTACGGGTGAATCCCACACCGGCGACACCCGGACGCAGGTCACCGGTCTGCTCGCGGCGGTTGCCGATGAACTCGACGATCGTTTCGACTGCCGATGGATCGGCTATCCCGCCAGCTACGGACCGGCACCGCACCGCGACGGTATGAGCTTCACCCAGAGCGTGGCGACGGGTGCGGTCCGTCTGCGCCGCGCGCTGGCCGCCACGACGGGTCCCGTGGCGCTGGTGGGGTACTCGCAGGGCGCGGTGGTCATCCGCACCGCGCTTACAGAACTGTGGGCCGACGGATCGCCCGTTCCGAGCCGGATCCTCGGCGTGGGTCTCGTTGCCGATCCGCATCAGCCGCCCGGTGTCGTCCCCGGTTGCGACGGCTGGGGTGTGGCAGGCCCGGGTGTCGACCTGCCGCCCGGGGTACCGGTCCACTGGGTCGGAGCGACCGACGACATGATCTGCAACGCCGGGCCGGATTCGTTCGTTCGCGACATCGCCGACCTCACCGGAGGTATGACCCTCGCGGCGCTCGGCCGGTGGGGGAGTAGTGCGTGGACGGTGTTGCGCGCGAACAGTTTTCAGAATGCTCGACGCACCACGGTCGGGCCGTCCCAGTGGCGTCGTGACGTGCGTCGACTGGCATCGGCCTGGAGCGAGGTCCGCTGCTACCTCCCGTCGGTGATCAAGGTCAGCGGCGTTCGTGTGGTCAACACCCGGGGCGGCCGGCACACCTGTTATCCCACGGAGCCGTACCGACGGGCGTCCGTCACCGACCCGGTGTCGACGGGGTGTCAGGTGATCGCGCAGTGGCTCCAGGTCCAGGCCACGTTCGGCGGTCTCGCCGCGGCCTAGGGCGCGGTCGGCCCGGAAGAAACGGGCCCTCGTAGAACGGGCCAGAACAAAATGGCAGACCCCAGACGACGATGAGGGCCGGCCACCCTGCGGTGACCGGCCCTCGTCGACTGACCAACTACTTCGACCTACGTGCCCTGGTACTTCGGGCCGACGGTGTTACGCACGACGATCGGGGTGTCGCGCGGGACGTTGTCGTAGACCCACTTGCCGTATTCGGTGGTCACGTTGATGCAGCCGTGGCTCACATTGCTGCGGCCCTGCTGATTGACCGACCAGGGAGCGGCGTGGATGAAGATGCCGTCCCACGACATACGGGTCGCGTACTCGACGTAGGTGCGGTAACCCTCGGCGGAGTCGACCGGCACGCCGTACGTGGACGAGTCCATGTACATGTCGCGGTACTTCTCCTTGGTGTGGTAAACGCCGTTCGGGGTCGGGTTCTTGTCCGAGCCCATCGAGATCGGCATCTTCTTCACGACCTTGCCGTTGTGCCACCAGGTGATGGTGTGGGTGGCGTCGTCGGCGAGGGCGACGTACCCGGTCGACGTCTTGACGTTCGGCATCGCAGGGTCGGCCGGCTTCTCCTCGGTGGGTGTCGAGGACGGCGGCTGCGGGGCTTCGGGGGTGCTCGGCGCCGGGGGCGTCGGCAGGCCGGGGATGGCGGGCAGTTCGACGGGCGGCAGACCCGGGATGACCGTGACCGGGACGGCGTTGGCGACTCCGGGCAGCGCGAGGGCCATCGCCAGAACGCCGACGACGACTGCGGTGAGTCGTCGAGCCGAGCGGCGGCGGGCTGCCCGCGGGGTCGGCACTTGAGAATTCAGCACTTGGTCGTACCTTCGGTTCGATGGAAAGGCCGCGCATCGGCCTGAGCGCGAATCCATCGTTACACAACCGTTGCCGACGGTCCAAGGTGTTCGGCCCGCCGGCCGACCCACGATCGCGAAGTCTGTCTACGACGTCGCAAAAACCCGAGGTTGCGGCGACTACGAAGAACAACTGTGACGGTCATCACAGCGAGCATCACGGATCCCCGGGAAACCGATGCGGTCCATCTTCGTCGGCGTGCGCCTGGTGTCAAGAAGGTCGTTTGTCCCAGTGGTGCTTCGGCTTCGATGCCCGACCGGGTGTCGACTTCCGTCGACTCAGGCGGGTTGCGGATGTTCCGTGCGGAGGTGGCGCGCGGGTTGTGCGCAGGCCTCGTCGCGGCAGACGAGCATCACGTCGACACGGCCTATGCCTGCCTCGGATTCGGTGACATCGCGACGGAGGTACAGGGGGGCGCCGCAGGACTGGCATCTGCGTTGGGTTTTGGAATGGCTGGAAGACATGGCCTCAGCGTACGCCCCGGTGTGGCCTGGATCACATCCATCATTTCTGCCCGCATTGTCCGTTGCGCTGTGGTCCGGTCGATCGACTAAGGGTGGGTTTTGAGACATCGGGGCGGGTTCGCGGCGCGCCGTTCTCCCGGAAGAGGACCGTCGGATGGAGCAATATCCGCAGCTCGATGCCGGAGAGGAGTGCTGTCACGTCCAGACGCCTCTCGGTGTCGAGGGGCGACCCACAGTGAGGAAAGTCGATGACCCGACTCCTGGCAATACTGACATTCACCATCGCGGCTTTCATCGGGAGCGCAGGCCTGTCCAACGCCGAGCCCTGCATGATGTCGCTCGGCAACGGCCAGCTCGCGCCCTGTCCGCCGCCGATCGTCTCGACCGGACCGGGAGATCCCGCTCCGCCCGGACATCCCGCCGAAGACCCGGCGCCCGAGGTCACCCACGAATACAAGACGCCGGAGTGGCTACTCGAATCGGAGCCGCCCGCCGACGCCTGATCTCACGCACGCCGGAACGTGTGGGACCGCCTGAACATACGGGTCCGGGGAAAGCGAGAGGCCCGGAGGCGAGATGCCTCCGGGCCTGGGGGAGCGGGTGACGGGAATCGAACCCGCGTAGCTAGTTTGGAAGACTAGGGCTCTACCATTGAGCTACACCCGCGTTCGCGTACGGCCCCGAAACCGGAGCCGTGTGCGTTGACAGACTGTACCGGTAGGTGCGCGGTATTCGAAATCGGGGTCGGCCGTCCGCCGCTTCGGACACCCGTGCGTGGAGTCGACGGACGAGGCACGTACTATCTTCTGTTGGCCCTGATGCGCGGTCGCCCTACGGGCTGCCAACGCGTGTTCGGACCGCGGGATGTGGCGCAGCTTGGTAGCGCATCCGCTTTGGGAGCGGAGGGTCGCAGGTTCAAATCCTGTCATCCCGACTTGATCGTTGTGGCCGACCCGGTCACCCGGAATACGGCTGCCGAAACCGAACTTTCGCTGCCAACGCAGATATAAGGAGTATTCAGGCGTGAAGAGCACTGTCGAGCAACTCACCCCGACGCGAGTGAAGCTCAACGTCGAGGTCCCCTTCGAGGAGCTGTCGGCAGACTTCGACCGGGCCTACCGGTCGTTGGCCCAGCAGATCCGGATCCCCGGCTTCCGTCCGGGCAAGGCGCCGGCCAAGCTGATCGAGGCCCGCGTCGGACGCGACTCGATCCTCGCCCAGGTCGTCAACGACGCCATCCCGGCCAAGTACTCCGAGGCTGTCGCCGAGACCGAGACCAAGGCCATCGGCCAGCCCGAGATCGATCTCTCGGAGCTGAAGTACGGCGAGTCGGTGACCTTCACCGCCGAGGTCGACGTCCGTCCCGAGATCACCCTGCCCGACTACTCGACCCTGTCGGTCGAGGTCGACGCGATCGAGGTCGACGAGGCAGCCGTGGACGAGCAGCTCGAAGGACTGCGCGCCCGCTTCGGCACCCTCAAGGGCGTCGAACGCGGAGTCGAGAACGGCGACTTCGTCTCCATCGACCTGGCTGCGACCGTCGACGGCGAGACCGTCGAGGAAGCCACCACCGAGGGCCTGTCCCACGAGGTCGGTTCCGGCCAGCTCATCGACGGGCTCGACGAGGCACTCATCGGCTTGAAGGCCGGCGAGGACAAGGAGTTCACCACCAAGCTCGTCGCCGGTGACCACGCCGGTGAGGAGGCTCTCGTGAAGGTGACCGTTCAGTCGGTCAAGGAGCGCGAGCTGCCCGAGGTCGACGATGAGTTCGCCCAGATGGCCAGCGAATTCGACACCGTCGAGGAGCTGCGTGCGAGCCTTGCCGAGCGCGTCGAACAGTCGGCAAAGCTGGAGCAGGCCAACAAGATCCGCGACGCCGTGCTCGACAAGCTGCTCGAGACCGTCGAGATCGCGCTGCCCGAGAAGGTCGTCGACGAAGAGGTCGAGGGGCAGCAGCACCAGGTCATCCACGCCCTCGGACACGACGACGAGCAGGTTGCGAAGTTCCTCGAGGCGCAGGGCAAGACGCGCGAAGAGTGGGACGCAGAAACCCGCGAGGAAGCCGAGAAGTCGGTCAAGCAGCAGCTGCTGCTCGACGCGATCGCCGACCAGCAGGACACCGAGGTCAGCCAGGACGAGCTGACCCAGCAGATCATCTTCACCGCGCAGCGGTACGGCATGCAGCCGCAGGAGTTCATCCAGCAGCTGACCCAGGCCAATCAGGTCGGCGCCGTCTACGCCGACGTGCGTCGCGGCAAGTCGCTGGCAAGCATCGTCGGCGACGTCACCGTCACCGACTCGAACGGTGCGACCGTCGACACCTCGGAGTACTTCGGCGGCAAGGACGATGAGTCCGACGCCGACGCCGAGGGTGCCGACGCCGACAACTGATCGGCCGCACACCCCGCAGTTCCACCCGCAATCGCCGGTCCTCTCCGAGGGCCGGCGATTGCCGTCCCGTGGCACCTCTGGTCCGCCACCGTGCATCGGTCGTTCACGGTGGCGAGGGTGGTTCTGCTCTCAGCGAATCGGCGTGTCCTCGGGAGTGTCCGCGGGTCTCGATTGGTTAGTGTCGGTGAGGACGTCATCAGACAGATCGGAAGCGTGTGCCTCACCCTCGTCGGTGTCGCACAGGTCATGACAACAAGGCAAAGGTAGGAATCCGTGAGTGAGCCGACCATCCACACACCCGCGATGAGTTCGGGTGTGGCTGGGTTGAACCTGACCGATTCGGTGTTCGAGCGTCTGCTGCGCGAACGCATCATCTTCCTGGGCACCCAGGTCGACGACGACATCGCCAACCGGTTGTGCGCCCAGATCCTCCTGCTCGCGGCCGAGGACCCGCAGAAGGACATCCACCTCTACATCAACTCGCCCGGTGGCTCGGTCACCGCGGGTATGGCCATCTTCGACACGATGCAGCTCGCCGAGTGCGACGTCGCGACGTATGCGATGGGCATGGCCGCGTCGATGGGGCAGTTCCTGCTCGCCGCCGGCACCAAAGGCAAGCGGCATGCACTCCCGCACGCCCGGATCATGATGCACCAGCCGTCCGCGGGCATCGGCGGCACCGCTGCCGACATCGCGATCCAGGCCGAGCAGTTCGCGCTCACCAAGAAGGAGATGAACCGGCTCAACGCCGAGTTCAGCGGTCAGCCCCTGGAGAAGATCGAGGCCGACGCCGACCGCGACAAGTGGTTCACCGCGGAGCAGGCCCTGGAGTACGGCTTCGTCGACAAGGTGATCTCGCGTCCGGGTCAGTGACCCGCATCCGGTGATCGCGCGATCCAGCCACCCACGAGCCACCTCTACTCAATGGAGCAACACATGACCAACTCCCTTTCCCTCGACGGCATGCCGGCCGAGGTCGCCGCCGGAATCCCCGCGTCGGCGCTGGCGCTCAAGAACATCGAAGCGCGCTACATCCTGCCCCAGTTCATCGAGCACACCCCGAACGGCCAGCGGCAGTACGACCCGTACGCGAAGCTGTTCGAGGAGCGGATCGTGTTCGTCGGCACCCCCATCGACCAGGTCGTGTCGAACGACGTGATGGCGCAGCTGCTCGTGCTGGAGTCCCAGGATCCCGACCGCGACATCACGATGTACATCAACTCGCCCGGCGGCAGCGTGCCCGACATGCTCGCCATCTACGACACGATGCAGTACGTCCACTGCGACATCGTGACCGTCTGCCTCGGCGAGGCGGCGTCGGCGGCGGCGATCCTGCTCGCAGGCGGAACGCCCGGAAAGCGCGCGGCCCTGCCGAACGCGACGGTGCTCATCCACCAGCCGCGCACCGGTGGCGCCTACCAGGGGCAGGTGTCCGACCTCGAGATCCAGGCCGCCGAGATCGAGCGCATCCGCGACCGTCTCGACGAGATCCTGGCGGGTCACACCGGTCAGGACAAGAACAAGATCCGCAAGGACACCGACCGCGACAACATCCTGACCGCCGCCGCGGCCAAGGAATACGGGATCATCGACGAGGTCTTCGAGTACCGCAAGAAGTCGATGAAGCGCTCGTGACCCGTCGGCCGTCCTCGTGGCGGCCACGGTTCCGGTGACGGAACCTCAGACGATTCGTCGGCAACGATCCCTCGGCGATCGATCCCGCGGTGATCGATCCCGCGGTGATCGATCCCCGGCGACGAATCACGAGCAATCAGTACAGAAGTCCCGTTCATTTTCTGTCGCGACATTTGGCCTTATCGGTCGAAGTTCGAGCGGCACGCGGGTACCGTCGGGTTACTGGGCATCGGCGATGTCGATCAAATGACCCATGCCCGGCTGCGTGCGACGCGACGGACCAGACACGACAGCCCGGCAACGAGGAAGTAGGTAGAGCACGAGATGGCACGAATCGGAGATGGCGGCGACCTGCTCAAGTGCTCTTTCTGCGGCAAGAGCCAGAAGCAGGTGAAAAAGCTCATCGCCGGTCCCGGCGTCTACATCTGCGATGAGTGCATCGACCTGTGCAACGAGATCATCGAAGAGGAGCTCGCCGAGAACGGCGACGTGAAACTCGACGAGCTGCCCAAGCCGGCAGAGATCCGAGACTTCCTCGAGAAGTACGTCATCGGTCAGGACACGGCGAAGCGGACGCTGGCAGTGGCGGTCTACAACCACTACAAGCGCATCCAGGCGGGGGAGAAGAAGGACGCCCGCACGGGTGAGACCGTCGAGCTGATGAAGTCGAACATCCTCATGCTCGGACCCACCGGGTGCGGCAAGACGTACCTGGCCCAGACCCTGGCGAAGATGCTGAACGTCCCGTTCGCGATCGCCGACGCCACCGCGCTCACCGAGGCCGGTTATGTCGGTGAGGACGTCGAGAACATCCTGCTGAAGCTGATCCAGGCTGCCGACTACGACGTGAAGCGTGCCGAGACGGGAATCATCTACATCGACGAGGTCGACAAGATCGCGCGCAAGAGCGAGAACCCGTCGATCACCCGCGATGTGTCCGGCGAGGGTGTCCAGCAGGCTCTGCTGAAGATTCTCGAGGGCACCCAGGCGTCGGTGCCGCCCCAGGGGGGTCGCAAGCACCCGCATCAGGAGTTCATCCAGATCGACACGACGAACGTCCTGTTCATCGTGGCCGGCGCCTTCGCCGGACTCGAGAAGATCGTGTCCGAGCGGGTCGGCAGGCGCGGACTCGGCTTCGGCCAGGAGGTCGCCAGCAAAGACGAGGTCGACACGTCCGATCAGTTCGCGGACGTGATGCCGGAAGACCTGATCAAGTTCGGTCTGATCCCGGAGTTCATCGGCCGACTGCCGGTTGTCGCCTCGGTGACCAACCTGGACAAGAAGTCACTCGTCAGCATCCTGTCCGAGCCGAAGAACGCGTTGGTCAAGCAGTACACGCGCCTGTTCGACATGGACAACGTCGAGTTGGAGTTCACCCAGGACGCGCTCGAGGCCGTGGCCGATCAGGCGATCCACCGCGGCACCGGTGCCCGTGGCCTGCGCGCGATCATGGAAGAGGTCCTGCTCCCGGTCATGTACGACATCCCCAGCCGAGACGATGTGGAGAAGGTCGTCGTCACCGGAGAGACGGTGCGGGACAACGTTCTGCCGACCATCGTTCCACGCAAGGCCGCCAGCGACGAGCGGCGCGACAAGACCGCCTGAGACACAAGCAGTTTCGAATAACGAGAGATCCCCGTCCGGTACCCGGGCGGGGATTTCTCGTGTATGCCGATCCGGCCCCGTCGGGGCCGCCGATCCCGCACACTGGACGCTGTGACGGAACACACGGGATCGGACATGTCGGGGCTCGCGGGAATCGTCCTGGCGGGCGGACGCTCGAAACGCATGGGAAGCGACAAGGCCGCGCTGGATTGGCAGGGCGAACCCATGCTGGCCCGGGTCGTGCGCGTGGTGGCGCAGCGGTGCGACCCGGTGCTCGTGGTCGCCGGAGAGTCGTCGGCGGCCTTTCGCGGTATCGACGACATCCGGGACCGGGCGGCTCCGGGGATCGATTCGTCGAAGGTGCGGTGGGTGACCGATGAGCAGGAGGGGGCAGGTCCGCTCGGCGGCCTCGTCGCCGGACTCGCCGCCGCTGCTGCCGCCGGTGCCGAGTTCGCATTCGTGTGCGCGACGGACATGCCGCTCATCGCAGGAGAGCTGATCGACGAACTGTGTCGCGGTCTGACCGGGTCCACTCAGGCCGTCATCGCCCACGATTCGCAGCGCGACCACCCCATGGCCGGCGTGTACCGAACGGATGCCGGACCGGTGATCGCCGAGATCGTGGCCGGGGGAGAACGACGCATGCTGGGTGCGATCGAAGCCCTCAACACCCACCGGGTGGGCGTGTCCGACCCCGACTGGCTCGTGAACGTCAACGCGCCGGAGGACCTGCACAGGTTGCGGGTGTCGGCGGGCTGAGCGTCGCCGGCGCGTCCCAACCCGACGCCGACGGGTCCCGGGCGAGGTGGTGCCCGGCGGAAACATAGAATGGCGCCCGTGACATCACCCGACCAGACTTCCGCGCCCGAGACAGCGTCGACCCGGACTGCCGTGCCCGAGACCGGGCTGCCCAAGTCCTGGGACCCAGCTGACCACGAGGCGTCGCTCTACCAGGGCTGGGTGGACGCCGGATATTTCACCGCGGACGCGGCGAGCGACAAGCCGCCGTTCTCCATCGTGATCCCGCCGCCGAACGTCAACGGCTCCCTGCACATGGGACACGCCTACGAGCACGTGTTGATGGATGCGCTCTCACGACGCCGCCGCATGCAGGGCTACGAGGTGCTGTGGTTGCCCGGGATGGACCATGCCGCGATCGCGATGCAGACGATGGTCGAACGCAAGCTCGCCGCCGAGGGCAAGACACGCGACGACCTCGGCCGGGAGGCGTTCATCGAACGGGTCTGGGCGGAGAAGGCGGAGATCAGCGGCAACATCGGCGAACAGATGCGCCGCCTCGGTGACAGCGTCGACTGGTCGCGCGAACGCTTCACCATGGACGAAGGTCTGTCGCGGGCCGTGCACACGGTCTTCAAGAAGATGTTCGACGACGGCCTGATCTATCAGGCCGAGCGTCTCGTCAACTGGTCGCCGGTGCTCAAGACCGCGGTCAGTGACATCGAGGTGAGTTACGCCGACGTCGAGGGCGAGCTGGTCAGCTTCCGCTACGGGTCGCTCGACGACTCCGAGCCGCACATCGTCGTCGCGACGACGCGCCTGGAGACGATGCTCGGCGACACCGCGGTCGCAGTGCACCCCGACGACGAGCGTTACGCCTCCCTCGTCGGAACAGAGCTGCCACACCCGTTCCTCGACCGCATGATCCCCGTCGTCGCCGACGACTACGTCGACCCCGAATTCGGCAGCGGCGCAGTGAAGATCACGCCCGCGCACGACCCCAACGACTTCGCCCTCGGCCAACGGCACAACCTGCCGATGCCCACGATCATGGACGCCTCGGCGCGGATCGCCGACACGGGAACGCAGTTCGACGGCATGGACCGGTTCGAGGCGCGGGTCAAGGTCCGTGAGGCCCTGGCCGCTCAGGGGCGCATCGTCAAGGAGGTGCGTCCGTACCTGCACAGCGTCGGACACTCCGAGCGCACCGGCGAGCCCATCGAACCGCGGTTGTCGATGCAGTGGTGGGTGGATGTCTCCTCGCTGGCCGCCGCCGCGGGCGACGCCGTGCGGGACGGGTCGACGCTGATCCACCCGAAGTCGATGGAGCCGCGATGGTTCGCGTGGGTCGACGACATGCACGACTGGTGTATCTCCCGACAGCTCTGGTGGGGTCACCGCATCCCGATCTGGTACGGACCCGACGGCGAGGTCGTGTGTGTCGGCCCGGACGACGAAGCCCCCGAGGGTTACGTCCAGGAGACCGACGTCCTCGACACCTGGTTCTCCTCGGGTCTCTGGCCGTTCTCCACGATGGGATGGCCGGATCAGACCGCCGACCTCGAGAAGTTCTATCCCACCTCGGTTCTCGTGACCGGTTACGACATCCTGTTTTTCTGGGTGGCGCGCATGATGATGTTCGGCACCTACGTCGGCAAGGACCTGGGGCCGGGCAACGAGATCCCGTTCCACAACCTCTTCCTGCACGGCCTCGTTCGCGACGAGCACGGTCGCAAGATGTCGAAGTCCAAGGGCAACGGCATCGACCCGCTGGACTGGGTGGAGCGCTTCGGCGCCGATGCGCTGCGATTCACGCTGGCGCGAGGTGCGAACCCGGGCTCGGACATCTCTGTCGGTGAGGATCACGCGCAGTCGTCGCGGAACTTCGCGACCAAGCTGTACAACGCCACCAAGTTCGCCCTCATGAACGGTGCGAAGGTGGGCGAGCTCCCCGACGCCGCGGAACTCACCGATGCCGATCGCTGGATCCTCGGCCGGCTCGATCAGGTGCTGGCCGATGTGGACACCGGGTTCGAGTCGTACGAGTTCTCGAAAGCCTGCGAGGCGCTCTACCACTTCGCGTGGGACGAGGTGTGTGACTGGTACCTCGAACTCGCCAAGGTGCAGTTCGCCGAGGACGACGAGAAGCGTTCGGAGACAACGTCACTCGTTCTCGGTGCGGTGCTGGAGCCGCTCTTGCGCGCGCTGTCGCCGGTCATGCCGTTCGTCACCGAGGTGCTCTGGAAGACGTTGACGAGCGGGGAATCGCTCGTCGTCGCGTCCTGGCCGACGCAGTCCGGGCGCGAGTGGTCGACGGATTCGGCCGCGCGCGTCGACGACCTGCAGCGGCTGATCACCGAGGTTCGACGATTCCGCAGCGACCAGGGGCTGCGTCCGGGGCAGCGTGTCGCGGTCCAGTTCGAGGGTCTCAACGAGGCCGGTCTCGAACCGCTGCTGCCGTACGTGGCCTCGTTGGCACGCCTGGACCCGGCCGGGCCCGGTTTCACCGCGACCGCGACCATCGAGGTCCGCCTCAGCGTGGCCACCGTCGTCGTGGCGATCGACACCTCCGGGACCGTCGACGTCGAGGCCGAGCGCAAGCGTCTCACCAAGGATCTCGCGGTGGCCGAGAAAGAGTTGTCGACGACGTCGGCGAAACTCGGCAACGAGCAGTTCCTGTCGAAGGCGCCCGACAACGTCGTCGCGAAGATCCGCGACCGTCAGCGGATCGCGACCGAAGAGGTCGAGCGGCTGAACGCGAAGCTGGCGAGTCTGGCCGGCGCGTGAGCGACGAAACGGGCTTCCCCGAAGAAGATCCCGCCGTGGTGGGCGACGACCCCCTGGGCTTGTCGGCGATCCTGGGCGAGGACGAGCCGGAGGAGCCGCGCGAGGTCGCCCCGTTGCGGGTGACCGACAGTGCCGATGATCTGGCCGAGTTGGCCGAGGTCGAGGCCGAACTCGACACGAGGTGGCCGGAGACCAGGATCGAGCCGTCGCTCACCCGGATCGCCACCCTGATGGATCTGCTCGGTTCGCCGCAGCACGGATATCCGGCGATCCACATCGCGGGAACAAATGGCAAGACATCGGTGACCCGGATGATCGACGCGCTGATGTCGGCGTTGCACCGGCGGACGGGCCGGATCACGAGTCCGCACCTGCAGCGCGTGACCGAGCGGATCTCCGTGGACGGCAAGCCGATCGCCGCCCGCACCTACATCGACACGTACCGAGAACTCGAGCCCTACATCACGATGGTCGACGACTCGTCCACCGCCGCAGGCGGTCCGCGGATGAGCAAGTTCGAGGTTCTGACCGCGATGGCGTATGCAGTGTTCGCCGAGGCGCCGGTGGACGTCGCCGTGGTGGAGACGGGTATGGGCGGCCGGTGGGACGCCACCAACGTCATCGACGCGGCGGTCTCGGTCATCACGCCGATCGCGATGGACCACGCCGACTACCTCGGCGACACACTCACCGCCATCGCGGGGGAGAAGGCGGGCATCATCAAACCGGGTGAGACGGACACCCCCGGTGCGGTCGATCCCGTCACCGTCATCGCCGAGCAGACCCCGGAGGTGATGGAGGTCCTGCTGCGTGCCGCCGTCGACGCCGGAACCGTCGTCGCCCGACAGGGCTCGGAGTTCGCCGTCCTCGACTCGGTCATCGCCGTCGGCGGTCAGATGCTGCGCATCCAGGGCCTCGGCGGCGTCTACGACGAGATCTTCGTGCCGCTGCACGGAGCACATCAGGCGGCGAATGCGGCACTCGCACTGGCGGCCGTCGAGGCGTTCTTCGGCGCGGGGCCCGACCGGCAGCTCGACATCGACGCCGTCCGTGCGGGGTTCGCCTCCGTCGCCAACCCGGGCCGGCTCGAGCGGCTCCGCAGCGCGCCGACCGTCTTCGCCGACGCGGCGCACAACCCGCATGGTGCCGGCGCCCTGGCGCAGGCGCTCGCCGAGGAGTTCGATTTCCGCCGCATCGTCGGAGTCGTCGGAGTGCTGGGCGACAAGGACGCCCGCGGACTGCTCGAAGCGCTGGAACCGGTACTCGACGCGGTGGTGGTCACCGACAACGGATCGCCCCGCGCACTCGAACCCGAGACACTGGGCGAGTACGCCAGAGAGGTCTTCGGTGAGGAGCGTGTCGTGATCGCACCGTTCCTGCCGGATGCGGTCGAGCAGGCCATCGCGCTCGCCGAGGAGGCCGACGGTGAGCGGGTGTCGGGAGCCGGGGTCGTCATCACGGGCTCCGTCGTGACCGCCGGTGCGGCGCGCACCCTCTTCGGTAAGGAGCCCTCATGACCCGCTACACCCCGCCCACGAACGATCCGTGGAAAGGGCTGCGGGGCGTGATGGCCGGGACGATGATCCTCGAGGTCATCGTGGTGATCCTGGCGTTCCCCATCGTGTGGCGTCTCGGTGATGGCCTGACGTGGTTGTCGGGTGGTTACCTGACGGTGGTCCTTCTCGCGATGATCGCGGCGGCCGGGATGCAGGGCCGTCCGCAGGCCCTGACCATCGACCTGGCACTGCAGGTCGCGCTCATCGTCGGGGGTGTCTTCCACTGGTCGATCGCGGTGGTCGGGGTGATCTTCGGCTCGGTGTGGCTCTACATCCGCTACATCAAAGCCGATGTGGAGAAGCGGATGGAGCGCGGCATGCTCCCGGGCCAGGAGCCGATCGACTAGTTCTGGTCATCTGACCAGGTGCGTTCGCGTTGATCAGGTCGGCCTTTGGTGATCGCAACACCTGTGGCCGGACCGTTATCGGCGAACTGCGTCGGACTCGGAAGGTTGCTGTAACAATGGCCCAAGCCGCGGGGGCGATCGGGTCGCTTCCTCGCGCCTTGAACCATCGCCGACACCCATCGTGAGGACATACGTGCAGTTTCAACTCCGCCGGACCGCCAACTCCGACCACGGCCGCCGTGCCCCGGCGTGTTCCTCGCTTCTCCTCGCCGGCGCCGCTCTCGCACTGGCCGTGCCCGCAGCAGCGTCCGCAGAGCCGGCGCCGGACCAACCTCCGGTCGGAATCGCCAACCTGATCGGTGTGCCTGCGGCCGACGCGCCGGTTCCCGTCGGGCCGGGGGAGTTCAGCTACATCGCGACGCACGCGATCACCGAGCGCGCCGCGTCGATGAAAGCGCCGGAAGCGATTGCCAGCATGCCGGTGCCCGCCCAGTACCGGCCGGCCAATCTGGCTCTGGCACAACAGTTCGACATCGCCCTGGCGGGCGCGCTCGCCTCACCCGGCGGGTGCCTGCAGATCGTCGTCGACCCGCGGGCACGTAGTGGCAGCCTGTTCAACTACGGCTTCTTCCCGGTCGCAGGCGAGTACTGCTCCTGACCGTCTGGTTCGCCGGGCCGGTCGATAAGGTGGCAGGCGTGACTGAACGCACTCTCGTACTCATCAAGCCGGACGGCGTCGAACGCGCGCTCATCGGCGACATCATCAGCCGCATCGAGCGCAAGGGACTGACCCTCGTGGCGCTCGAGCTCAAGACCGCAGGCGACGAGGTCGCCCGAGGTCATTACGCCGAACACGAGGACAAGCCCTTCTTCGGGTCGCTGCTCGAGTTCATCACCTCGGGGCCTCTCGTCGCCGCGGTGCTCGAAGGTCCGCGTGCGATCGCCGCGTTCCGGCAGATCGCGGGCGGCACCGACCCCGTCGAGAAGGCGGTGCCCGGCACCATCCGTGGTGACTTCGCGCTCAACACCCAGTACAACCTCGTCCACGGGTCCGATTCGCCGGAATCGGCCGAGCGCGAGATCGCCCTCTGGTTCCCCGAACTCGCCGGCTGACCGGTCACTCAGCTCGACGCGCGCCGTCAAACGCTCATCCTTTGCGGTCATCAGACCGCGGTGTGGGATACTTGCACAGTTATCGCCGACACACTTTGTCGACGGCAACCGGATGACGCGCCCTGGTTCCGGCGCGTCGCGGTGTAGCACCGCTGCACCGCGACGCACGTAACCGCAGCTGACCCCACCGAGGTTCGCACTGCTGCCAGCAGCCGAACACTCAGGTTCTCCCTGTGCCCGGTGGCGTGGAAAGCGTCCGGGGATGCGGTCATCGACACAGCAAGAGCGTGGTCGGGTGATCCGCAGGTCGGATCGTCATGATCACGCGCAGACCACACAACACCGGTCCTGTTCGGACCGGGACACAGAGCAGACCCCCGCGTGGCCGCGTCAGCCCGACGCGCCCGGGGGTTCGAGGAGACTGAGTGACCGACAACGGGTCGCCGGCTGACGCGAACGCAGCGTCAGAACCGGCGGAGGAATTTCCGACCAAACTTCGTGTGCACGCACTGGCCCGCTTCCTGGGCCTGACCAGCCGTCAGGTGCTCGCGCACCTGGCGTCGCTGGGGGTGCAGACCCGCAGCCCGCAGTCGAGTGTCGACCGCGACCTGGCCAAGGCGGTGGCCGAGCGGGTGCGTGCCGAGTCCGCCGAGTCCGCCGAGACCGCCGACGCGGCCGGGAGTTCCCAGACGGTGAGCCCTGAGCCAGAAGCCCGGGAGCCAGAAGTCCGGGAGCCAGAAGTCCGGGAGCCAGAAGTCCGGGAGCCAGAAGTCCGGGAGCCAGAAGTCCAAGAGTCCGAAGTCCAAGCGCCTGAACCCCAGGCGCCGGCATCCACGGCTGCTGAGTCTGAGGCCGAGACCAAGGCGTTGGAGACCCAGGCGTCGGAGGCCCCGGCGTCCGAGGTCACAGGGGCCGGGACCTCGACGGGCGGTGCCGGCCCAGACGAGGGCATGCCGACGCTGTTCTCGGCGGCATCGTCGCAGTTCGATGCGCCGGTGGTCGCCGCCGCATCCGAAGGAGACGCAGGCGTCGGGACGCAGCCACTGTTCCTGCAGCCGCAGGCGCCCGCCGAGAAGCCGAAGTCGGCACGCCCGAGCCGCGCCAAGGCCAAGTCCGACACCGCGAACAGCGACACCGGGACTCGTTCCCAGGACGGCGCCGAGACCGCCGACGGGTCCGAGACCCGTGAGTCGCGGGCCGACGAGCCCGCCACCGCCAAGGCCGAGGACTCGCCCGCCGGGAACGAAGCGGTCACCGAGGACTCCCGTTCGGATGTGTCCGCTCCCGACGATTCGCGCTCGGACGATTCCGGCTCGGATGACTCTGATTCAGACGATTCGGGTTCGGATGATTCGGGACAGGATGATTCGGGACAGGGCCGGGCGCGTCGGCGCCGTCGCGGACGCCGGGGCCGCGGACGGGGCCGGGGTGACCAGGGCGACTCGGACGACACCGACAGCCAGGACCCCGACGGCCAGGACGCCGAGAGCCGAGATTCCGCCAGCCGGGCCTCCGACAGCCAGAAGTCAGATGACGCCGACACCGACGGTGGCGTGGACACCGACGACACCGACAAGTCGCCGTCGGACAACTCGTCGAGTGCGGAAAAGTCCGGCCCGAAGTCGTCGTCGGACGACGCCGCCGGAGACGACGAGTCGCAGACCGACGCGGCAGACGATGCCGAGTCCGAGGACGGGCGCCCGTCCGGTAAGCGCACGCGCCGCCGCAGCCGCCGGTCGAGTACCGACAAGAACGATCCTGACAAGAGCGAGCCCGACAAGAGCGATTCCGACAAGAGCGATTCAGACAAGGGTGAATCGTCCAAGGGTGAGCAGCCGTCGGAGGGCGCCGATGACGCCGACTCCCGGGACGGTTCCGACGACTCGACCGATGACGACGACTCGTCGTCGACGCGTCGCCGCCGTCGCCGTCGCCGCCGCAAGGGCGGAGGCGATTCTGACGAGGCATCTGCCGACGATCCGCCGAACACCGTGGTCCACGAGCGCGAGCCACGCAGCAAGCGTGCCCGTGACGAGGTCCAGGGGATCTCGGGATCGACGCGACTCGAGGCGAAGCGCCAGCGCCGCCGCGACGGTCGCGATGCGGGACGCCGGCGGCCGCCGATCCTGACCGAGTCCGAATTCCTGGCCCGGCGCGAGGCCGTCGACCGTGTGATGGTCGTCCGGGAGCGGAGCGCCAACACCCAGATCTCGGACGGCGACGGGCACGAGCACACCGCGGTGGAGGACTACACCCAGGTCGCGGTACTCGAAGACGGTGTCCTCGTCGAACATTTCGTCACGACGGCGACGTCGTCGTCGATGGTCGGCAACATCTACCTCGGACGGGTGCAGAACGTCCTGCCGGGTATGGAGGCGGCCTTCGTCGACATCGGCCGCGGCCGCAACGGCGTGCTCTACGCCGGCGAGGTGAACTGGGACGCCGCCGGACTCGACGGTGGTTCGCGAAAGATCGAGCAGGCCCTGAAGCCCGGTGACAACGTGCTCGTCCAGGTCAGCAAGGATCCGGTGGGGCACAAGGGTGCCCGCCTGACCACTCAGATCTCGCTGGCCGGCCGGTACCTGGTGTACGTGCCGGGCGGATCGTCGACCGGTATCAGCCGCAAACTGCCCGACGTCGAACGCAAGCGACTGAAGCAGATCCTGGCCAAGCTCGTCCCCGACGAGGCCGGGGTCATCATCCGCACGGCCTCCGAAGGTGTCAGCGCCGAGGAGCTCGGCGCCGACATCGCGCGCCTCGAGTCGCAGTGGAAGGCCATCGACGAATCGGTCACCCAGGCGAAGAAGGGTGGCGCCTCGGCGCCGAAGCCGCTGTACGAGGAGCCCGACCTGCTGGTTCGGGTCGTCCGCGACCTGTTCAACGAGGACTTCAAGAAGCTCGTCGTCGAGGGCGAGAAGGCGTGGAACCTCGTCGAGGGCTACGTCGGTTCGGTGGCCTCCGACCTCATGGAGCGCGTCGAGAAGTTCGAGAAGCCGCATGCCGACGCGCCCGATTCGTTCGTCGTCCACCGCATCGACGAGCAGCTCGCCAAGGCCCTCGACCGCAAGGTGTGGTTGCCCTCGGGCGGCACGCTCATCATCGAGCACACCGAGGCCATGACGGTCGTCGACGTCAACACCGGAAAGTTCACCGGCTCGGGCGGAAACCTGGAAGAGACGGTGACCCGCAACAACCTCGAGGCGGCCGAGGAGATCGTGCGCCAGATGCGGCTGCGCGACATCGGCGGCATGATCATCGTCGACTTCATCGACATGGTCCTCGAGTCCAACCGGGACCTCGTACTGCGCAGGCTCACCGAGGCGCTCGCCCGTGACCGCACTCGCCACCAGGTGTCGGAGGTCACGTCGCTCGGGTTGGTGCAGATGACGCGCAAACGTCTGGGTACCGGGCTGCTCGAGGCCTTCTCCACCACGTGCACCTCGTGCAACGGGCGCGGGATCATCGTGCACGCCAACCCGGTCGAGGTGAAGACCGATGACTCGGCACGATCCGATGGTGCCGGTTCCAAGCGGTCGCGACGTGGCAAGAAGAAGGCAGAGCCGCAGCCGGACGCCAAGCCGGCGGTCGCCGCAGCCCCGGCCCACAAGCCCGCGGAGCATCCGATGTTCCGGGCGATGGCCGCGCACACCCACGACGACGAGCATGAGGACGCCCACGGACATGTGGACGCACCTCGGACGGAGTCGGTCGAGAGCGAGCCGACCCCGGCAGAGTCATCGACAGAATCCGCGGCGCCCGAGGCCGTGACCAGCGCAGCCGCGCCGACCGAGGTCGTGGAGGCTGGGGTCGTGCACGCGGAGGTCGCGCCGGCCGGGCCGACACAGGACGAACCGGTATCTGCGGCCGCGACGGTGTCCGCGGACGGGTCCGGGCAGGCAGACGGACAGGCTCCGGCACCGGCGCGACGCCGGAGGCGGGTCGTCCGGCGTCCGGCCCAGACGACGACTGCTCCCGAGAACGTCGTGATGACCGCCGTCGACGTGGTCCCCGAGACCCCGCTGACGACGTTCGGGCCGATGTCCTCGGAACCGGCGGAAGCCGTGGTCGCGGTCCGTCGTCGACCCCGCAAGCGCAGCGCAGGACGACCCGCCGGGCCGCCGCCCGCCGACGCCTGAGCATTCGAGGATGCGGGACCGTGGGCGAGTTTGACCCGACCGCCGCCGGTCCCGTAACCTTGCAAAGTCGCCTCCCGCGGAGGGTCTGCGCTGTTCTGCCTGCTCCGGCACGGTAACGGTGCGAATTCCGTCGGCAGGTCTTCGGCGCGAACCGCAGCCACCCCCGTCCCCGTGACCGGGCGCCCTGCGGCCCGCGCCGGCACGCACAACACCAACGCCCGGGGCGCGCTCGTCGCGCCCGGGGTCCGATAAGACGAGTAAGAGGAAGAGCTTCGATGGCAACGTACGCGATCGTCAAGACCGGCGGAAAGCAGTACAAGGTCGCTGAGGGCGACACTGTCAAGGTCGAGAAGATCGACGAGAAGGTCGGCGCCACGGTGAGCCTGCCGGTCGCGTTGGTCGTCGACGGGTCGGACCTGACCACCGATGCCGACAAGCTGGCGAAGATCTCGGTGACCGGCGAGGTCGTCGAGCACGTCAAGGGCCCCAAGATCCGCATCCACAAGTTCAAGAACAAGACCGGCTACCACAAGCGTCAGGGCCACCGTCAGAAGCTGACGGTCCTCAAGGTCACCGGCATCAAGTAGTTCGACGCAGCTTCGAAGTAGACCTCAGGAGGACTGACACATGGCACACAAGAAGGGCGCGTCCAGCTCGCGCAACGGTCGCGATTCCAACGCCCAGCGACTCGGAGTGAAGCGCTTCGGCGGCCAGCAGGTGAGTGCAGGCGAGATCCTGGTCCGCCAGCGCGGCACCAAGTTCCACCCCGGCGTCAACGTCGGTCGCGGTGGAGACGACACCTTGTTCGCGCTCGCCGCAGGTGCGGTGGAGTTCGGCTCCAAGCGCGGCCGGAAGACGGTCAACATCGTCCCGGAACCCGCTCAGGTCTGACCCGAGCACCGGCACGACACAGCCTTTCCAGGGCGGGCAGGGTCATTGCGTACCCTGCCCGCCCTGGTTGTTTTTCACGGAAGAAGGAATTTCGATGTCTCGGTTCGTCGACCGCGTGACCATCCACGTCGCGGCGGGCAACGGCGGCCACGGCTGCGCGTCGGTGCACCGCGAGAAGTTCAAGCCTCTCGGCGGGCCGGACGGCGGCAACGGTGGTAACGGCGGTTCGGTGCGTCTCGTCGTCGACCCGCAGGTGCACACCCTCCTCGACTTCCACTTCCACCCGCATGCCAAGGGTTCCAACGGCAAACCGGGCGCCGGCGACAATCGCGACGGCGCCACCGGCGACGACCTCGTCCTCAAGGTGCCCGACGGCACCGTCGTCCTCGACGAACGCGGCACCATTCTGGCCGATCTGGTCGGGGAGGGTACTACCTTCGAGGCCGCCCAGGGTGGTCGCGGCGGGCTCGGCAACGCGTCCCTCGCATCGAAGGCGCGCAAGGCGCCCGGATTCGCCCTGTTGGGGGAGGAGGGGCAACAGCGCTCACTCGTCCTCGAGTTGAAGTCCGTGGCCGACGTCGGGCTCGTGGGCTTCCCGTCGGCGGGCAAGTCATCCCTGGTGTCGGTGTTGTCGGCGGCCAAGCCGAAGATCGCCGACTATCCGTTCACCACCCTGGTGCCGAATCTCGGTGTGGTGCAGACCGCCGGCGACGTCTTCACGATTGCCGACGTCCCCGGCCTGATCCCCGGTGCGTCCACCGGGCGCGGGCTCGGGCTGGAGTTCCTGCGTCACCTCGAGCGCTGTGCGGTCCTCGCGCACGTGGTCGATTGCGCCACACTGGAACCCGGCCGTGATCCCATCTCCGACATCGATGCTCTCGAGGCCGAGCTGGCGGCGTATCGGCCCGCGCTCGACGCCGACCACGGACTCGGCGACCTCGCGTCGCGTCCGCGTGTGGTCATCCTCAACAAACTCGACGTGCCCGACGCCGCCGAGCTCGCCGACCTCATCGAACCCGAACTCGCAGAACGCGGCTGGCCGGTGTTCCGGATCTCCGCGGTCGCCCATGAGGGTCTGCGGGAGCTGAGCTTCGCCCTCGCCCGGATGGTGCGGGAGTACCGGGAAGCGCAGCCGCCGAAGACTCCTCGCCGCGCCGTGATCCGGCCCAAGGCCGTCGACGACGCGGGTTTCACGATCGAGACCGACCCGGACAACGAGGGCGGGTTCATCGTGCGCGGTACCCGCCCCGAACGCTGGATCGCCCAGACCCAGTTCGACAACGACGAGGCAGTCGGTTATCTCGCCGACCGGCTCAATCGCCTCGGGGTCGAGGACGAGCTGGTCCGCCGCGGTGCCGAACCGGGTGCGCCGGTCACCATCGGCGCGGTCACCTTCGACTGGGAACCCTCCACCCCGATGGGTGACGACGTGCCGGTGACCGGGCGTGGCACCGACATCCGGCTCGACCGCTCCGATCGGGTGGGTGCCGCCGAACGCAAGCAGGCGCGTCGATTGCGCCGCGGGTTGCCGGACGAGGACGGCGGCGAGCGGGACCTGCCGTGAGCGCCGGTGCCGCCGCCGGAACGAGCCCACGCGGCTCGGTTCGCGACCAGATCGCTTCTGCCCGAAGCATTGTCGTCAAGATCGGCTCGTCGGCGCTGACCGACCTCGCGGACGGTCTCGACCGCGACCGGCTCGACGCGCTGGCAGATGCGCTGGAGTCCCGGATGCGTACGGGGTCCGACGTCATCGTCGTGTCGTCTGGCGCCATCGGGGCCGGTATCGCGCCGCTCGGTCTGCGCAAGCGACCCACTGATCTGGCGACCAAGCAGGCTGCCGCGAGTGTCGGGCAGTTGGCACTGGCCCACGCGTGGGGCACGTCGTTCGGACGGTACGGCCGGACCGTGGGGCAGGTCCTGCTGACGGCGGACGACATCTCCAATCGCAGCCACCATGCGAATGCGCAGCGGACGCTGGACCGGTTGCGATCGCTGGGTGCCGTCGCTGTGGTGAACGAGAACGACACCGTCGCCACCAATGAGATCCGCTTCGGCGACAACGACCGTCTGGCCGCTCTCGTCGCGCACCTCTCGGGCGCCGACGCCCTCGTCCTGCTCTCGGATGTGGACGGGCTCTACGACGGCGACCCGCGGAAGGTCGGGATCGACGGTCGGCGGGCGCGCCTCATCCCGGAGGTGCACGGACCCGAGGACCTCGACGGCGTGATCGCAGGCTCAGGCGGCGCCCTGGGCACCGGCGGCATGGCGTCGAAACTGGCCGCGGCGCGGCTGTCGGCCGACGCCGGTGTGCCGGTGCTGCTCGCCGCGGCGTCGTCGGCGGCGCAGGCACTGGCCGACGCCTCGGTGGGAACGGTCTTCGCCGCCCGCCCCGAGCGACTGTCGGCCCGCCGGTTCTGGGTCCGGCACGCCGCCGACGCCCGCGGCCGCATCATCCTCGACGACGGAGCCGTGGCCGCGGTGTCGCAGCGTCGACGCTCGCTGCTCGCCGCGGGGATCGTCGGAGTGGAGGGTCGCTTCTTCGAGGGCGACGTCGTCGAGCTCGTCGACCGACACGGCGCGGTGCGGGCCCGCGGGGTCGCCGCCTACGGGGTGGACGATGTGACGTCGATGGTGGGGCGCTCCACGAGCGCGTTGCCGCCGGAACTCCAGCGTCCCGTGGTGCATGCCGACGACCTGGTCGTCGTTGCGCGCTGACCCCCGGACGGGTCAGAACGTCGCGAGCGCGGGGAGTACGAACCCGGCCTCGTGGTCGATCTTCAACACTGCGAGTTCATCGGCGCGGGTCACGCCGCGGTTGACGATGATGAGGGGCTTGCCTGCGCGGTGAGCCCGGCGGGCGAACCGCAGCCCGGACATGACCGTCAGCGACGAACCGACCACGATGAGCGCGTCAGCGTCGTCGACCACCGAATAAGCCTCGTCGACAACATCTTTCGGAACGGTCTCACCGAAGTAGACGATGTCGGGCTTGAGGATTCCGCCGCAGTTGGCGCAGTCGATCATGGCGAAGTCGGAGGTGTCGGCGAGGGTCGTGTCGGCGTCGGGGGCCACCTCGATCGCTCCCTGACCGCGGACGCGTTCGGCGAATCCCGGGTTCGCCGCCTCCAGCAGAACCGCCAGCTGGTGCCGTGAGATGCGCCAGCCGCAGTCGAGGCACCGGACGCGTCCGTAGCAGCCGTGCAACTCGATGACTCCGCGTGTTCCGGCCTTGGTGTGCAGCATGTCGACGTTCTGGGTGAGGACCCGCGTCACCCGGCCTCGGCGTTGAAGATCGGTGAGCGCGAGATGTGCGCTGTTCGGCAGGGCCGCGTCCATGTGCCGCCAGCCCAGGTGATTGCGAGCCCAATAGTGGCGTCGGAAGTCCGCCGACGACAGGAACATCTCGAGGGTCATCGGGGTGCGGGGCGGCGAGCCCGGACTCCGGTAGTCGGGGATGCCCGAGTCGGTGGAGATGCCGGCGCCGGTCAGCACCGCGACACGGCGGCTGGCCAGGATGTCCGCGGCCAGGGCGATGCGGTCCTCGACGTCGTCGTCGAGCGGGGTGTGCTCGGCGGGGGTGGTTCCGAGCTGGAGACGAGTACGCACCCTGCCCAGGATAGGCAGGGTGCGTACTCGAGTGTTCGTTGCGCGCGGGCCGCAGACGTCAGGAAACGGGTTCCTCGGCGTGCTTGCCGGACGGTTGCGGGACCGCCACCAGCGGATACACGCCGTTCTCGTCGTGCACCTCGGTGCCGACCACCGGCGGGTTGAACACGCACAGCATGCGCATCTGCGTATCGGCGGTCACGGTGTGCCGTTCGTGCCCGTTGAGCAGATACATGGTGCCGGGAGCCAGGGGATAGGTCTCACCCGTCTCGCGATCGAGAAGGTTGCCGGTGCCCTCGACGAGCCAGACCGCCTCGACGTGGTTGGCGTAGTGGAACTCGTTCACCGAACCGGCCTTGATGGTGGTCTCGTGGAACGAGAAGCCCACCTGGTCGCCCCCGAGCACGATGCGCTTGGAGACCCAGTTGCCCTTCGGGTCGGCGACCTCGCGTTCGGTACCGGTGATCTCTTCTGTGGTGCGGACGATCATCCGATCACCTCCTTGACTGCGTCGGACAGGATGGTCAGGCCGCGGTCGAGGTCCTCGCGGGAGATGGTCAGCGGCGGGAGCAGCTTGACGACCTCGTCGGACGGACCCGACGTCTCGGCCAGGAGCCCCGCGCCGAAGGCCGACGCGCAGACCTTGCCGGCCGCGGTGTGGTCTTCGAAGGCGAGTCCGCGCACCATGCCGCGTCCGCGGGTCGTGATGCCCTCGTAGCGGTTGCACAGGTCGGTGAAGACCTCGTGGATGCGCTCACCCTTGGCGTGGATGTCACGGGTCAGGTTGTCGTCGGACCAGTAGGTCTCGATTGCCTTCGCGGCCGTGACGAACGCGGGGTTGTTGCCGCGGAACGTCCCGTTGTGCTCACCCGGGGTCCAGACGTCCAGTTCCGGCTTGAACAGCGTGAGAGCGAACGGCAGGCCGTACCCGCTGATCGACTTCGACAGCGTCACGATGTCGGGCTTGATGCCGGCTTCCTCGAACGAGAAGAACTCGCCGGTCCGGCCGCAACCCATCTGCACGTCGTCGACGATCAGCAGGATGTCGCGTCGCTGGCACAGGTCGGAGAGGGCCCGAAGCCACTCGGGGCGGGCGACGTTGACGCCACCCTCGCCCTGCACCGTCTCGACGATGACCGCGGCGGGACGGTTGAGACCGCTGCCCGAGTCGTCGAGGACGCGCTCGAACCAGTGGAAGTCCTCCATGACGCCGTCGAAGTAGTTGTCGAACGGCATCGGGGTCGCGTGGACGAGCGGGATGCCCGCGCCGGCACGCTTCATGGAGTTGCCGGTCACCGAGAGCGAACCGAGGGTCATACCGTGGAATGCGTTGGTGAAGCTGATGATCGACGTGCGACCGGTGACCTTGCGGGCCAACTTGAGTGCGGACTCCACCGCATTGGTTCCGGTCGGTCCCGGGAACTGGATCTTGTAGTCCAGGCCACGCGGCTCGAGGATGTGATCGGTGAACTTCTGGATGAAGTTGCCCTTGGCCACGGTGGCCATGTCGAGACCGTGGGTGATCCCGTCGGCCTCGATGTACTCGAGAAGCGCCTTCTTCAGGACCGGGTTGTTGTGCCCGTAGTTCAGCGAACCGGCACCGGCGAAGAAGTCGAGGTACTCGCGACCCTCTTGGTCGGTGATGTACGAACCCTTGGCCGTGGTGAACACAGTCGGCCAGTTGCGGCAGTAACTGCGAACCTCGGATTCGTGGGTGGTGAAGACGGAATCGTCGATGGTGGTGTCGAGAAGTTGCATGATCGTGCTTCCTTCTGTTGTGACAGAGAACTTTCAGGCCTATTGCGGTGAAACCTGTTGCGCGACGGCCTTGTCGACCGAAGCTGCAGTACAGCTCTGCGTGGTGGGTACCCGAAGTGGTGCCCGATACCGCCGGGATGGCGGGATATGCGAGAGGGATCTCGTCCGAGTCAGGGCTCGGGGATCTCCGGTTCCAGCATGTACAGGTCCTCGGGTTCGTGCGAATCCGGGAATGTGTTCGCGGGGAACAGATCTCGCCGCTCGAACCGCAGGCCGCGAGCCTTGGCGACCGATGCGAACAACCGCTGCGAAGCGACGTTGTCCGGGCTTATGGTCGTGTGCATCGCGACCATGCCCTGCTTGTTGGCGCGATCGAAGAGCTGGTGCAGCATGGTTCCGGCGACTCCATGGCCGCGGGCGTCGTCGTCGACGGCGACCTGCCAGACCATCAGGGTCGACGGGTCGTTCTGCCTGCGGTATCCGGTCACGAAACCGACCGGGCGGCCGTCGACCTCGGCCACGATGGAGGTCGTGGCGAAGTCGTGGCACCAGAGGACGTAGGCGTAGCTCGAATTGACATCGAGAACCTTTGAGTCCGAAGCGATTTCCCAGAGGCGGGTGCCGTCGTCGACCGTGGGCTCACGGTAGTCGACAGCGAGGGTGGTTGTTGGGGCCGTTCTTGTGTGGGAAGGGCTCATAACGCATTTGACGTTAACAACGCGTGTCGGCGAAGTCATGCATCGGTCGAAATTGCCCCCCGGATCGCCTACCTTACGCCTGATCAGGCATGCAATGTGAAGTGAGTCACAAAGACGTGATTCAGGGTTGGTCGCAAGGGGGTTTCGGGTTGCAGAATGGCCGGATGACGAGGATCATCGCCGGCCGGCTGCGAGGCCGCCGGCTGCGCGTGCCGGACGAGGGAACGCGCCCCACCTCCGACCGGGTTCGGGAGTCGCTGTTCAACCTGCTCGCCGCGAGGTTCGGCCTCGAAGGTCTGTGGGTGCTGGATCTCTACGCGGGTTCCGGGGCGCTCGGCATCGAGGCGATCTCCCGCGGCGCGGCCGGGGCGACCTTCGTCGACTCCAACCGGCGGGCCGTGGCGACGATCGCGTCCAATCTGAAGGCCTGCGGGATCTCTGCGGAGGCAATGGTCGCCACTCGGACGGTGTCGGCCTATCTGTCGTCGCCACCCGAGCGCCGGTTCGACCTCGTGTTCTCCGATCCTCCCTATGCCCTCGGGGCGGACCGCGTCGCCGACGATCTCGGGCTCCTGCTCCCGCGGCTCGCCGACGGCGCCCTGGTCGTGGTCGAGCGCGCGAGTCGGACATCAGGAGACGTGTGGCCCCCGGGCTTCGACGTCATCGCGGACAAGTCCTACGGCGACACCCGGGTGGAGGTCGGTCTCCGGGTCTGACGCCTCGCGGCCGGCCGGTAAGTTCAGCCCATGACGACGGCAGTGTGTCCCGGTTCCTTCGATCCCTTCACCCTCGGCCACCGATATGTCGTGGAGCGTGCGGCCGCGTGCTTCGACGAGCTGGTGATCACCGTGGTGGTCAACCCGAACAAGCGCGGGATGTTCAGTGTGGACGAACGCATCGCGCTCATCCGCGAGGATTGCGCCGACCTGGGCAACGTGCGTGTGGACCGCTGGGAGGGACTCCTGGTCGACTATCTGCGACAGGAGTCGATCCACACGATCGTCAAAGGCCTGCGCTCGGCGGTCGACTTCGACTACGAGGTGCCCATGGCGCAGATGAATCGCGAACTCGCCGATGTCGAGACCGTGTTCCTGCTGACCGATCCCCGCTTCGCGCATGTGTCGAGCTCGCTGGTCAAGGAAGTCGCCAAACTCGGCGGTGACGTCTCGCCCTTCCTGTCCGCGCACATCCACGAGCACCTCGCCCGGCAACTGTCCGGCGAGCGATCGGTCTGACCACGGTCCGACGCGACACACCCCATCCGCTTCACGAGTCACAAGCGCAACATTCGGCACAATAGTCACAGATTCACCAACTGTTGCAAACAGGCAAGCGCCGGATTGGGGTGGCTGTGTACCGGGTATTTGAGGCTCTCGACGAGCTCGTCGCGATTGTCGAAGAGGCGCGGAGTGTGCCGATGACCGCCGGGTGCGTCGTTCCACGCGGCGATGTACTGGAACTCCTCGACGACATCAAGGATTCGATCCCCGGCGAGCTCGACGACGCCCAGGACGTCCTCGATCAGCGCGACACCCTCATCGGGGATGCGCGCGAACACGCCGAGACGACGGTGGCGAAGGCCGACTCCGAGTCCGAGGCCGTGCTCGCGCACGCCCGCGCCGAGGCCGACCGCATCCTGTCCGAGGCGAAGTCCCAAGCCGACCGCATGGTCGACGAGGCCAGTGCCCACTCCAGTTCACTGATCGACGACGCGAGCGCCGAGGCTCATCGGCTGCAGACCAGCGCGGCACGCGAGTTCGAGGCGGTCACCGGTCGGGCACGCGCCGAGGCCCAGCGCACCATCGACGCCGCCAACAACTCCTACGACAAGTCGGTGGCCGACGGCATCGCCGAACAGCAGCGACTGGTTTCGGAGACCGAGGTCGTCGGTGCGGCCAAGTCGGAGGCCGAGCGGATCATCGACGCGGCCCACGCCGAGGCCGACCGCCTGCGCGGTGACTGCGATGTCTACGTCGACGAGAAGCTCGCCCAGTTCGAAGAGGTCCTCACCGGGACCCTGCGTTCGGTGAACCGCGGGCGGCATCAGCTGCGCACCGGGGCCGGCATGCACGACTACGTGGAGTACCCGCGCAGCGTCGACGAGCACGGTCGGGGCGACAACCGGGCCGACAACACCCGGTCGCGGGAGACCTCGACCCGCAACTCCTACGACCGCGATCAGGGCTCACCGCTCGCGGTGTGACGCACGGATCGCGCGTCCGCACCACGCTGCGCGGCGCCGGTCGATGATTCGTGAGGGCGAGCGTATGGTGGGCGTTTGTGGCTGATCATGCTGTGACTTCAGAGGCGTCGCACGGTCCCGGTTCGGCGCCGCGGCGCGATCCCTTCGTCCTCGACATCCGGTCGTTGGGGCGCCGCCCGGGCACCATGTCCGAGGTGCACCGGACGGTGCGTACGCCCGACAAGCTGGGCGTCGAGATGATCGGGATCCCTGCGGATTCCGACGTCGACCTCGACCTCCGCCTCGAAGCGGTGAGCGAGGGAGTCCTGGTGACGGGAACCGTGTGCGGTGAGACGGTCGGGCAGTGCGCCCGGTGTCTGGAACCCGTGGACGGGACGGTGACGGTGTTCCTCACCGAACTGTTCGCCTACCCCGACAGCACCACCGACCAGACGTCGGACGCGGAGGACATCCACCGCATCGTCGATGACCGTATCGATCTGGAACAGCCGATCATCGACGCCGTGGTGCTCGAGCTCCCGATGTCTCCGCTGTGTTCTCCGGACTGCCCCGGTCTCTGCCAGGTGTGCGGTGTACGGCTCGCCATCGCCGAGCCCGGACACGGGCACGAGCTGATCGACCCCCGGTGGGCGGGACTCGCGAACAAGTTCGCGGACCTCACCGACGAGACCCCGGGCGAGGCGACCGACGGTGACGCCGATGCCGACACCCAGAAGCGTCGTGACTGAGGCCGTGCGCGAGGACGGCCCCCGCGCCGCGCTGCTCGCAGCCCTCGACACCGACATCCCCGAGGACCTCCTCACCCTCGCCCTGACACACCGTTCCTATGCGTACGAGAACGGCGGGCTCCCCACCAACGAACGCCTCGAGTTCCTGGGCGACTCCGTGCTCGGTGTCGTCATCACCGAGCGCCTCTACCTGGGTTTTCCCGACCGCCCGGAGGGGGAGCTCGCGAAGATCCGAGCCAGCGTGGTGAATATGCACGCGCTGGCCGATGTCGCACGCGCCCTCGGCGACGAGGGCGGCCTCGGCAAGTACCTGTACCTGGGCCGGGGCGAGGAGATGACCGGTGGCCGGGACAAGGACTCGATCCTCGCCGACGGCCTGGAATCGCTGTTCGGGGCGGTCTTCCTGAGCCACGGTCTCGCGACTTCTCAGCGGATCATCCTGCGACTCTTCGAGGAGCGGATCGAGCGGGCCGGACAGCTGGGCGCCGGCCTGGACTGGAAGACATCGTTGCAGGAGCTCAGCTCGGAGCGGGGTTTCGGCCCGCCCCAGTACCAGATCAGCGCGACGGGTCCGGACCACAACAAGGAGTTCACCGCGGTCGCGGTCGTCGCGGGCGAGAACCTCGGCGAGGGCGTCGGGCGTACCAAGAAGGAAGCTGAGCAGCAGGCGGCGGCGCATGCATGGAAAGTGCTGACCGAGCGCGCATCTGCGTCGTGAACCCACCCCTGATGCCCGACATGCCTGAGCTACCTCATGCCTGAACTCCCCGAGGTCGAGACCGTCCGCGTCGGCCTCGAGACCCATCTCGTCGGCCGCGTGATCACGTCGGTCGACGTCGCGCATCCACGCGCGGTGCGGCGGCACGCGGGCGGCGAGCCCGACCTCGTCGGCCGCCTCACCGGCAAGGCGGTGACCGGGGTGCGTCGTCGCGGCAAGTACCTGTGGATCGACGTCTCCGACGCCACCGACCGCGCCGCGCTCGTGGTCCATCTCGGCATGAGCGGGCAGATGCTGATCGCTCGCGGCGGCGCACCGGACCACACCCACCTCCGTGTCCGGGCGCTGCTCGACGACGAGAACGAATTGCGTTTCGTCGACCAAAGGACCTTCGGCGGTTGGCATCTCGACGATTACACGGTCGATGCCTACGCTCCCGCCGGCATGCCGGCCGCCGATGTCCCGGTCTCCGTGGCGCACATAGCGACCGACCCCTTCGATCCGGCCTTCGACGTCGAACGGGTCGTGAACCGCATGCGCGCCAAGCACTCCGAGATCAAACGCGTCCTGCTCGACCAGACGGTGATCTCCGGCGTCGGCAACATCTACGCCGACGAGGCGCTGTGGCGGGCACGCCTGCACGGGGCCCGGATCGCCGAGACGATCAGCCGCAAGAAACTCCGCGAGTTGATCGAAGCGGTCACCGTGGTGATGGCGGAGGCGCTGAAGGTCGGCGGGACATCGTTCGACGCGCTGTACGTCAACGTCAACGGTCAGTCCGGCTACTTCGAGAGATCGCTGAACGCCTATGGCCGGGCGGGGGAGCTGTGCCGGCGCTGTGGAGCGATCATGCGGCGGGAATCGTTCATGAACCGGAGCTCGTTCTACTGCCCGCGATGTCAGAGACGCCCGTCCGACGTCGAGTCCCGGGGCTGAAGCGGAGCGCCGGCCTTGCCCGGTTATCGCTCACCCCTTCCGTTCGCGCTCACCGAAAAAGTGTGAGCGGGAACGGAGAGAGTGAGCAGTCGTTCAGCGCCGGGAACAATCCGCGATCGGGCGCTCTTACTATTGTTCGCGGTGCCGGCGGTGTACGTCGGCCACTTTTCGAGAGGACTCGTCGTCGATGACCACCGAAGCAGCAGCTGATCCCACCTCCGCCGAGCAGGCACACACCGAACTGTGGGTCGATCGCACCGGAACGCGGCGCTACACCGGCCGCAGCTCACGCGGCGCCGAGGTGCTGATCGGATCGCAGGACGTCGAGGGTGTCTTCACCCCGGGTGAGTTGCTCAAGATCGCGCTGGCCGCCTGCACGGGCATGTCGTCGGACCGCCCGTTGTCGCGCCGACTCGGGGACGACTACGACGCCACCATCCGCGTGAGCGGCGACGCCGACCGCGAGAACGAGGTCTATCCCCGGATCGAGGAGATCCTCCAGGTCGACCTGTCCGAGCTCGATCCCGATGCCGCCTCGAGGCTTCTCGTCGTCGTCGAGCGCGCCATCGAGGCGGTGTGCACGGTCGGACGCACCGTCAAGGCCGGTGCCGAGGTCGACCTGCGGATCGAGACGGACTGACCCCATGGCCGGTGACCGCAGCGACAACACCGACAGCGACCGCGACGACAGCGACCGCGACGGCGCAGACTCCGTCCGGTTGACCGCGCATGTCCACGGTCATGTGCAGGGCGTGGGGTTCCGGTGGTGGACGCGGTCGCGGGCACTCGAGCTCGGCCTCGTCGGATATGCGTCCAATCAGGCCGACGGTCGCGTGCTGGTGGTCGCCGAGGGACCACGGCGCGCCGCGCTGGCCCTTCTCGACGCACTGCGGTCCGGTGACACGCCCGGCCGCGTCGATCTGGTCGTCGAACGCCTCGACGCGCCGCGAGGGGACCTCAGCGGCTTCGTCGAACGGTGAGCAGAGCCCGAAACGGATCGTGATGGTGAGTACTCTGTACCGTCGTGCACCTCAAAAGCCTGACCCTGAAGGGCTTCAAGTCGTTCGCCTCGGCGACGACCCTGCGCTTCGAGCCGGGTATCACGTGCGTCGTCGGACCCAACGGCTCCGGTAAATCGAACGTCGTCGACGCCCTGACCTGGGTCATGGGCGAGCAGGGCGCCAAGGCGCTGCGTGGCGGCAAGATGCAGGACGTCATCTTCGCCGGCACATCCGGACGCCCGCCGCTGGGTCGCGCCGAGGTGACCCTCACCATCGACAACGCCGACGGTGCGCTGCCCATCGAGTACTCCGAGGTGTCGATCACCCGCCGCATGTTTCGCGACGGTGCCGGTGAGTACGAGATCAACGGCAGTACGTGCCGACTGATGGATGTGCAGGAACTGCTCTCCGACTCGGGTATCGGCCGGGAGATGCACGTCATCGTCGGACAGGGCCGACTGTCGGCGATTCTCGAGTCCCGGCCGGAGGACCGCCGTGCGTTCATCGAGGAGGCAGCGGGCGTCCTCAAGCACCGCAAGCGCAAGGAAAAGGCGGTCCGCAAGCTCGACGCCATGCAGGCGAACCTCGCGCGGCTCACCGACCTGACCGCGGAACTCCGTCGCCAGCTCAAGCCCCTCGGCCGCCAGGCGGAGGTCGCCCGCCGCGCGCAGACCGTCCAGGCCGACCTGCGCGACGCCCGGTTGCGCCTCGCCGCCGACGACCTGGTCACCCGCCGTGCCGAGATGGCCGAACACACGGCGGTCGAAGACGAGGTCCGCCGTCGCCAGGACGAGGTCGCGGCCCAGCTGGACACGGCCAACGCCGAACTCGCCGAACACGAACAGCATCTCGCCGAGATCACTCCCGCGGCCGCCGCCGCCAACCGCGCGTGGTTCCGGCTGTCGGCGCTGGCGGAGCGTGTCGATGCGACCCGCCGGGTCGCTGCGGAACGAAGCCGCTACTTGAGCGAGTCGTCGACCGAGGCATCCGGCCCCGACCCGGACGAGCTGGACGAGCAGGCTCTGGAGGCCGCCGAGCTGGAGGCCGAACTCACCGAGGGCGTGGAGATCGCCGCGGAGCAGCTCGAGACCGCTCGCGAGGTGCTGGGCGAGCGCGAATCCGTCGCCGAGGCGGCCGAGGCCGCGCACCTCGCGGCCGTACGTGCGATCGCCGACCGTCGCGAGGGGCTGGCCCGGCTCGAGGGCCAGGTCGACAATCTGCGGACGCGGTCGGAATCGGTCGACGGCGAGGCCGCGCGCCTCACCGCCGGGATCGCGGCGGCCACCGAGCGCGCCGAAGCCGCTACCGCACAACAGGATTCCGCGGCAGGTGAGCTTGCGGAGCTGGAGGCTTCCGAACGTGCGCTCGACGAACACCACGAGCGGTGCGTGGCCGCGCTGAACCTTTCCAACGAGCGGGTCGCCACCTTGCAGGCGTCGCACCGACAAGCCGAACAGTCCATCGCGTCGCTGTCGGCACGGGTGGATGCACTCTCGATGGGGCTCGAACGCGGCGACGGCGGTGCCTGGCTGCTCGAACACGCCCCGGAGGGCCTGCGCGGTCCGATGGCGGAGCTGGTGACCGTGGAGCCGGGCTTCGAGACGGCCATCGCCGGAGCGCTCGGACCCGCGGTCGACGGCATCGTGACCGTCGATGGGGTCGCCGCCGTCCGGGCACTCGAGGCACTCAAGTCCGGCGACGGCGGACGAGCGGCGCTGATCTGCGGCGGGCTCACCGCCCCGATCCGGGGCCGCGCGGTCGACCTGCCCGAGGGTGCCCGGTGGGCGGCCTCGGTGGTGAGCGCGCCCGACGACATCAGGGCGGCCGTCGACACCGTCCTCGCCGACACCGTCATCGTCGACGATCCGGCCCGCGGTCTGGAACTGGCCCGCTCGCTGGGCGTCCGTGCGGTCACCCACGCCGGCGACCGCATCGGCCCGGCCTCGATCGAGGGCGGTTCGTCGCGTCGTCCGTCCACCCTCGAGGTCCAGTCGGCCATCGACACCGCCACCGCCGAACTCGCGGCAACGCGACGGCGGGTGGAAGAACTCGAGGCGGCGCTCGACGGCGCACTCACCGAACAACATGACCGTCGCGAGGCCGCCGAGGAGGCCCTCGCCGCGCTGCACGAATCCGACGCCAGCGTCGGTGCGGCCTACGAACACATGGCTCGTCTGGGTCAGGAGGTGCGCAACTCGCGCGCCGAAGCCGACAAACTGACGCGCCAGCGCAGACTCCTCGAAGAGGGCCGGGCCGAGACCCTCGCGTCACTGCACGAGCTCACCGAACGGCTCCGCCTCGCGCGCGACGAGTCCGACGAGGGCGTCGAGATGTCCGCGGATGACTCCGAACGCGCCACCGCCGCGGCAGCCGTCGGCGTCGCACGGAGCGCGGAGATGGAGGCCCGGCTGGCGCTGCGCACCGCGGAGGAACGTCTCGCGTCGGTCCGCGGCAAGGCCGACTCGCTCCGTCGGGCGGCGCAACGCGAGCGCGAGGCCCGCGAACGCGCACGCCGTCAGGACGAGATCCGACGCCAGGCCGCCGGTGTGGCCGCGGCCGTCGAACGCGCGGGTGCGCAGGTCACCGAACGGCTCGCGGCAGCGGTGGCCTCGGCCCAGGCCGGACGCGATGAACTCGAGGAGATCCGGGTCGCCCGTACCGCCACCCTCGACGGGTTGAGGGTCCAGGTCAACGAGTTGACGGGCACGCTGAACTCGTTGCGGGACACCGTCCATCGCGACGAGGTGGCCCGCGCGCAGGTCGCATTGCGCATCGAACAACTCGAGGAGCAGGTCCTCGAGACCTTCGCGATGACCCCCGACGACCTGATCGCCGAATACGGTCCCGACGTCCCGATGCCGCCGTCGGAGCTGGAGATGGCGGAGTACGAGCAGGCGAAGGAGCGCGGCGAGCAGGTGGTCGCACCCGCTCCGATGCCATACAACCGGGCGACGCAGGAGGCCCGGGCGAAAAAGGCACAGAAGGACCTCAACACACTCGGCAAGGTCAATCCGCTCGCGCTGGAGGAGTTCGCCGCACTCGAGGAGCGCTACAACTTCTTGTCGTCGCAGCTCGAGGACGTCAAGGCCGCGCGCAAGGACCTGCTCGACGTGGTCGAGGACGTCGACGCGCGCATCCTGCAGGTGTTCACCGAGGCCTACGCCGACGTCGAGCGCGAGTTCGGGCAGGTGTTCCAGACCCTGTTCCCCGGAGGAGAGGGCCGGCTCGTGCTCACCGAACCGGGCGACATGCTCACCACCGGTATCGAGGTGGAGGCGCGGCCGCCCGGAAAGAAGGTCAAGCGGCTCTCGCTGCTGTCGGGCGGTGAGAAGTCACTGACCGCGGTCGCCATGCTCGTCGCGATCTTCCGCGCCCGCCCGTCACCGTTCTACGTCATGGACGAGGTCGAGGCAGCGCTCGACGACACCAATCTCCGACGTCTCATCAAGCTCTTCGAACAGCTGCGGGAGAAGTCGCAACTCATCGTCATCACCCATCAGAAGCCCACGATGGAGGTCGCGGATGCGCTCTACGGAGTCAGCATGCGCGGCGATGGCATCACGACAGTCATCTCGCAGCGCATGCGCGGGGTGAACATGCCCGTGGGTCAACAGGAGGACACCAGCCAGTGAACACCGGAATCATCATCGGGATCGTCGTCGCGGTACTCGTCGTGGCCGCGCTGATCGTGCTCGGCCTCGTGCTGTCGCGCCGCCGTCGCATCTCGCTGTCCGACGACAAGCCGCAGGAGATCGTCGACGGCACGACGCGGCAGGTCGACCGTTCCGGGGGATATCAGGCGGGGTCGGGCTTCAACTTCAGTCGCGGGGACACCGGCACGGCGCTCGCGGAACCGCCGGCGCGCAAGCCCGAACCCGCACGCAAACCGGACGAGCCATCCGTGCGGCCGCCGGTCGAGCGGACCGACACCGACGGTCAGCCGGGGGTCGGCGACGACGCCGCCGTGCCGCGCGACTCGGTTCGACGCGGTGTCACCGACGTGTCCCTGCCCGACGTCGACGACGCCCCTGCTGCGCCCGAGACCGCTGCGCCGGAGACCGCTGCACCGGAGGTTTCTGCGCCCGAAGCCGCTGCACCCGAAGCCGCTGCGCCGGAGGTCGCTGCACCGGAGGTTTCCGAACCCGAGGTCGCTGAACCCGAGACCGCCGCACCCGAGGTCGCCGCACCCGAGGTCACCGATACCGCCGCACCCGAGGTCACCGAGACCGAGACCGTGGCGCCGGACGGGACCGTCGTCCCCGACGACGCGGCAGAGGCGACCACGACGGTTCCGCTCGATGACATCGCGCCCACCGCCGGCCGTCTCGGGCGTCTGCGCGGACGGCTCTCCCGCTCGCAGGGCGCGATCGGCAAGGGCGTGCTGGGCCTGCTCGGCGCAGGCGACCTCGACGAGGACAGCTGGGAAGAGATCGAGGACACCCTGGTCATGGCCGACCTCGGGTCGTCGACGACGGCCACCGTGGTGGAGACACTGCGAACCGAGCTCGCCGCCAACCCGGTCCGGTCGGCAGCCGAGGCGCGGGCGCTGCTCAAACGGGTGCTCGTCGATCAGCTCGACCCCACCCTCGACCGCTCGATCCGGGCCCTCCCACACGCCGGACGGCCCGCGGTGGTTCTCGTCGTGGGGGTCAACGGGACCGGGAAGACCACCACGACCGGCAAGCTGGCGCGTGTGCTCGTCGCCGACGGGCGTCGTGTGCTGCTCGGTGCGGCGGACACGTTCCGCGCCGCGGCAGCCGACCAGTTGCAGACCTGGGGCGAGCGTGTCGGCGCCGAGATCGTCCGCGGCAAGGAGCAGGCCGATCCCGCGGCGGTCGCGTTCGATGCGGTCGACCGCGGCATCGCAACCGGGGTCGACGTCGTGATGATCGACACGGCCGGACGCCTGCACACCAAGACCGGTCTGATGGACGAGCTCGGCAAGGTCAAGCGGGTCGTCGAGAAGAAGGCGCCCGTCGACGAGGTGCTCCTCGTGCTCGACGCCACCGTCGGCCAGAACGGCCTCATGCAGGCCAGGGTCTTCGCCGAGGTCGTCAACATCACCGGTGTCGTGCTCACCAAGCTGGACGGCACCGCGAAGGGCGGGATCGTCTTCCACGTCCAGAAGGAGCTCGGCGTGCCGGTCAAGCTTGTCGGGCTGGGGGAGGGGGCCGACGACCTCGCGCCCTTCGAGCCGGAGGCCTTCGTCGACGCCCTCCTGTGATTGCCGGAGACGCTGATGTGAACCCGGGATCTGCGATCGGAAACTCCGCGCTAGCGGTCGTCCGGCGATTCTGAGACGCACCTCAGAAGCGAACTGGGACGTTACACGCGCGAAATACAAACCGGCCAGGGGGTTACGCGCCCGAAACGTCGGGGCACCACAGCTGAAACCGAGTGCCGACAATCTCTTTGGAGGCGCCGAGCCGTCGGCGCATCCTGAGGAGGTTTCGTAGTGGATTCGGCTCTGTTGCCAAACGAATCGTTTGGCCCCATCGACACGGGCAACACGGCATTCATGCTCGTGTCGGCCGCGCTCGTGTTGCTGATGACCCCAGGTCTCGCGTTCTTCTACGGGGGGTTGGCGCGAGGCAAGTCCGTCCTGAACATGATGATGATGTCCTTCGGCGCACTGGCGTCGATCAGCGTCGTCTACGTGCTGTGGGGCTTCTCGATGTCGTTCAGCGACGGGATCACCGGTAGCAGCGACATCGGCGGGATCTTCGCGAATCCGTTCGCGCTGTTCGGCTCGGACCAGCTGATGAGCACCATCGGCGAGGGCGACACCGAGCAGTACGTCACCGGCGGCCTCACCATCCCGGCGATCGTCTTCATGGGCTTCCAGCTGACCTTCGCGGTCATCACCGTCGCCCTCATCAGCGGTGCGCTCGCCGAACGCGTCAAGTTCTCCACCTGGATGGTCTTCACCGTCCTGTGGGCGACGATCGTGTACTTCCCGCTGTCGCACATGGTCTGGGGCGGCCTGGTCGGCGGCGGCGGCCTCCTCGGTGCGGGTGAGGACGGCCTGGCGGCCAAGATGTTCGGTACCACCGACGGCGAAGCCAACGTCGCACCCATCGACTTCGCCGGCGGCACCGTGGTCCACATCAACGCAGGTATCGCGGCGCTGGTCCTGGTCCTGATCATCGGCAAGCGCGTCGGCTTCGGTCGCACCGCGTACCGTCCGCACAACATCCCCTTCGTCATGCTCGGCGCCGCCCTGCTGTGGTTCGGCTGGTTCGGGTTCAACGTCGGCTCCGAGCTGGGTGCCGACCTCCTCGCCGGACAGGTGTGGGTCAACACCACCGCCGCGACGGCCGCCGCGATCATCGGCTGGCTCGTGGTCGAGGTCATCCGCGACAAGCACGCGACGAGCGTGGGCGCCGCATCGGGCATCGTCGCCGGTCTGGTCGCGATCACCCCGGCATGTGGTTCGCTGACCCCGATCGGCTCGCTCATCCTGGGTCTCGTCGCAGGTGCGCTCGCCGCGACGGCCATCGGACTGAAGAACAAGTTCGGTTACGACGACTCCCTCGACGTCGTCGGCGTCCACCTCGTCGCCGGACTCTGGGGCACCGTCGCGATCGGCCTCCTCGGCGAGGACGTCGGGCTCTTCTGGGGCGGCGACTACAAGCAGCTCGTGGTCCAGATCGTCATCGCGCTCTTCGCGCTCCTGTTCACCGCAATCCTCACCGCGATCATCGCCTTCGCGCTCAAGCCGCTGGGTTGGCGAGTCAGCGACGAGGACGAGAAGAGCGGCATCGACGAGGCAGAACACGCCGAGACGGCCTATGAGCTGGCATGACGCTCAGAGCCATTCGCTACTACGCTGACTCCTGTGGAGAGGGATAACTAATGAAGCTGATCACTGCAATCGTGAAGCCGTTCACGCTCGAGGACGTCAAGGCCGGACTGGAGCAGGCCGGAATCCTCGGCATGACCGTCAGTGAGGTCCAGGGCTACGGCCGGCAGAAGGGCCACACCGAGGTCTACCGCGGCGCGGAGTACTCGGTCGACTTCGTGCCGAAGGTGCGCGTCGAGGTCGTCGTGGACGACGCCGCCGTGGACAAGGTGGTCGACGTCATCGTCGAGGCCGCCCGGACCGGCAAGATCGGCGACGGCAAGGTGTGGGTGTCGCCGGTGGAGTCCGTCGTTCGCGTCCGCACCGGCGAGCGCGGTGGCGACGCGCTGTAGCGAACCGCACACGTGTGACGAATCCCGTTGAGCGGCCCCGTGTCCGACGATCAGTCGGGTACGGGGCCGATCCGTTCGACACCCGATCCACACTCGCCGAACCACTACCTCGGAGGCTCCCGTAAGCGCTGCAGACCTGGCCAAGACCCGACGGCAACTCACCGAGTCCGGCCGCACGGGAAAACTCGACGCACCGGCGTTGCGCCAGGTGCTCGTCGACCTGCACGAGTTCTGGCTGACCAGCAAGGGCGCCGAACTCGGGATCAAGTCGCACAGCGGCTTCGCGATCGTCGCGGTCGGCGGTCTCGGACGAGGGGAGATGCTGCCCTACTCCGATCTCGACCTGATCCTGCTACACGACGACATGCCCCTCGAACGGGTCTCCGAGGTCGCCGACGGTCTCTGGTATCCGTTGTGGGACGCCAACATACCGCTCGATCACAGCGTCCGGACGGTGCCGCAGGCGATGCAGGTCGCCGGCGACGACGTGACCGCCGCGCTGGGGCTCCTCGAAGCCAGGCACATCGCGGGTGACGAGGACCTGTCGGCTCTGCTGATCGGCGGCGTCCGGCAGCAGTGGCGCAACGACATCCGCAGCCGTTTTCCCGAGGTCGTCTCGCATGCGCAGGACCGGTGGCGGCGGGCCGGCGACATCGCGCACCGCGCCGAGCCGGATCTGAAGAACGGGCGGGGTGGCCTGCGTGACGTGCAGTTGCTCGGCGCCCTGGCGATCGCCCAACTCACCGACAACATGGCCGGGTTGCGGCCCGATTCCCCGGGCGCGGGCCCGCAGGTCGCCTACACCCGCCTGCTCGACATCCGCACCGAACTGCACCGCATCGCGGGTCGCCCGCGCGAACAGGTGCAGGCCCAGGATGCCGACGAGATCGGGGCCGCGCTGCGCATCGGCGACCGCTTCGACCTCGCCAGGGTCATCAGCGACTCCGCCCGCACGATCAGTTACTCCATCGACGTCGGTCTGCGGACAGCGGGCAACGCCCTGCCGCGGCGCGGGCTCGCGAAGCTGCGTCGCTCGCCGCTGCGCCGGCCCCTCGACGAGGGCGTCGTCGAGCACAGCGGTGAGATCGTGTTGGCGCGCAACGCTATTCCCAGCAAAGACCCGGGCCTGATCCTGCGGGTGGCGGCCGCATCGGCCCGTACCGGATTGCCGATCAGCGCGTCGACGCTGAGCCGGCTCGCCGACTACGCGCCCGAATTGCGCGAGCCGTGGCCGGCCGAGGCGTTGAGCGATCTGCTGGTCCTGCTCAGTTCCGGCCATCACATGGTCGACCCGATCGAGGCACTCGACCGCACCGGCCTGTGGGGTCGGCTCCTGCCGGAATGGGGCGCGGTCCGCGACCTGCCCCCTCGAGATGCCATCCACACCTGGACCGTCGACCGGCACCTCGTGGAGACCGCGGCCTACGCGAGCGCGATGACGACCCGGGTGTCGCGTCCCGACCTGCTGGTGTTGGGTGCGCTCATCCATGACCTCGGCAAGGGGCGCGGTGCCGATCACAGCATCGTCGGGGCCGAACTCGCCGTGCAGGTGGGCAACCGATTCGGGTTGTGGCCGCAGGATGTGTCGATCCTGTCGGACATGGTCCGGCACCACCTGTTGCTGCCGCAGGTCGCGACGCGACGCGACCTCGACGACCCGGCGACCGCCGAGCATGTCGTCGACACCCTCGGACGCAACCGGGTTCTGCTGGAACTGCTTGCCGCACTGGCGGAAGCGGACTCGTTGGCCACCGGCCCGGGCGTCTGGGGCGACTGGAAGGCGTCGCTCATCAAGGACCTCGTCCGGCGATGCATGCGCCACATCGAGGGAGTGCCGCCGAGTGAGCCCGACCCGCTGACCGCCGATCAGCTGGCGACCGCGGCCGAGGGGGACTATGCCGTTCGTCTCGTGCGTGCGGACGGGCAGCACACCTATCGCGTCACGATGGTCGCGCCCGACCAGCCCGGGCTGTTGTCGAAGATGGCCGGCGTCCTCGCGCTGGGCGGGTTGCGGTCGCACTCCGCGTGCGCACAGAGCCACGACGGCAAGGCCATCAACTCCTTCGTCGTGGTCCCCATGTTCGGCAGCCCTCCGGACGCGGGATTGCTTCGCCAGCAACTGATCGCGTCCGTCGACGGCAAGATCGACGTCCTCGCCCGCCTCGCGGCGCGGGAGCGGGACTCGCCGATCCCCACGATCGGCACCGTCGCGACGGTCCCGGGAACCTTCGTGTCGACCGGTACCAGCGCGGGCAGCACCGACCCGGAGGTCGACGGGGCAGGGCACCCGAAGAACGCGGTGCCCGCACTGTTCGCGGTGGCCCCGCCGCGGGTGACGTGGCTCGACGCGCCGGATGGCGAGGCGATGCTCGAGGTTCGGTCCGACGACCGGATCGGGCTCCTGAGCCGGGTGAGCGCGGTGCTCGAGCAGTATGGGGTCGACATCCGCTGGGCCAAGGTCTCCACGCTCGGTGCGACCGTCGTGGACGTCTTCAGTCTGCGCCCGGCGGTCGAGTCCGCCGACGCGCGTGCCGAGCTGACCGAGGCCATCGTCGCGGTGTGTCCGCCGCTGCAGCCCACACGCGACGAGGACGGCGACGGACCGCAGACGTACGGCGGGACCGGACGGTCGGGCGTGCCGATCTCCTAGATGTCACGACCGGCGACCCTCATGGAAGGATGGGATCATGTTCGATTCCCTCTCCGACCGGTTGACCGGTGCCCTGAAGGACCTGCGTGGCAAGGGGCGGTTGTCCGACGCCGACATCGACCGCACCTGCCGCGAGATCAGACTGGCCCTGCTCGAGGCGGATGTCTCGCTGCCGGTGGTGCGTGCCTTCATCGCGCGGATCAAGGAGCGCGCGAAGGGGGCCGAGGTCTCCGCGGCGCTCAACCCGGCGCAGATGGTCGTCAAGATCGTCAACGAGGAACTGGTCGGCATCCTCGGCGGCGAGACCCGCAGGGTGCGGTTTGCCAAGAATCCTCCGACGGTCATCATGCTGGCCGGCCTCCAGGGTGCCGGTAAGACGACCCTCGCCGGCAAGCTGGGCAACTGGCTGAAGGAACAGGGTCACACGCCGCTGCTGGTGGCCTGTGACCTGCAGCGGCCCGGCGCGGTGTCGCAGCTGCAGATCGTGGGCGAGCGGGCCGGGGTCCCCGTGTACGCGCCGCACCCCGGCACGTCCGTCGGCGGCGAGGGGACGCTGGGCGTCACCTCCGGAGATCCTGTCTCGGTCGCGAAGGCCGGCGTCGACGAGGCCCGCGCCAAGCACTACGACGTGGTCCTCATCGACACCGCGGGCCGTCTCGGCATCGACGCGGAGCTGATGAAGCAGGCCTCTGACATCCGGGATGCCACCACTCCCGACGAGGTCCTGTTCGTCGTGGACGCGATGATCGGTCAGGACGCGGTCACCACGGCCGAGGCCTTCGCCGACGGCGTCGGCTTCACCGGCGTCGTGCTGACCAAGCTGGACGGCGACGCCCGCGGTGGTGCGGCGTTGTCGGTGCGTGAGGTCACCGGCCAGCCGATCATGTTCGCGTCGTCGGGAGAGAAGCTGGAGGACTTCGACGTCTTCCACCCCGACCGGATGGCGAGCCGGATTCTCGGTATGGGCGACGTGCTCAGCCTGATCGAACAAGCCGAACAGCACTGGGACGCGCAGCAGGCCGAGGCCGCCGCCACCAAGATCACGCAGGGCGACCTGACGCTCGAGGACTTCCTCGAGCAGATGCTGATGATCCGCAAGATGGGCCCGATCGGCAACATCCTCGGCATGCTGCCGGGCGCGGGTCAGATGAAGGACGTGTTGTCGCAGGTCGACGACAAGCAGCTCGATCGGGTGCAGGCGATCATCCGGGGCATGACACCCGCCGAGCGGGACAACCCCAAGATCATCAACGCATCTCGCCGACTCCGTATCGCGAACGGTTCGGGCGTGACGGTCAGCGAGGTCAACCAACTCGTCGACCGCTTCTTCGAGGCCCGCAAGATGATGGCGCAGATGTCGGGCCGCATGGGTATGGGCGCGGTGAACCGCAAGTCCAACCGCAAGAAGGGCAAGGGGAAGAAGGGCGGCGGAAAGAAGAGCACCGGCCGCGGCCCCACACCGCCCAAGGCACGCGGCGGATTCCCCGGCATGCCGGGCGGGATGCCCGCCGGATTCCCGGACCTGTCGAACATGCCCGCGGGGCTCGACCAGTTGCCGCCCGGACTCGAAGGGCTCGACGTCTCGCAGTTCCAGCCGAAGAAGAAGAAGTAGTCGTGGGCGGAGACGGGGCCCGCCACTATCGCGGTTCCGACCCGCTCACCGGGGAGCCCGTCGAATTCTGGGTGCGAGACGGGGTCGTGAGCGCCACGCCGGTCGCCGAGGCCGAGACCGCGGTCGACGGTGGGTGGATTCTTCCCGGCCTCGTCGACGCCCACAATCATGTGGGTATAGCGCCCGGGCTCGGTGTCGACATCGAGCAGGCGCGGGGGTTCGCCTACGCCGACGCTCGTGCGGGCACCCTCCTGATCCGCGAGGTGGGGTCGCCTCTCGACACCCATCCGCTCGACGACGATCCCGCCTGCCCTCGCTTCATCCGGTCGGGCAAGCACATCGCCCGTCCCAAAAGATATCTGCGCGACTACGGGATCGACCTCGACGACCCGGACGAGCTCGCCGCGGAGGTCGCGCGGCAGGCGGAGGCCGGCGACGGATGGGTGAAGATCGTCGGCGACTGGATCGACCGCGAGGTCGGCGACCTGGCACCGCTGTGGACCCGCGGCCAGATCGAGGCAGCGGTCGAGGTGGCCCACCGACACGGGGCCCGGATCACCGCTCATGTGTTCGGCACCGACGCCCTCGTCGATCTCATCGCGGCCGGGGTCGACTGTATCGAACACGGCACGGGCTTGACCGACGACCTCATCGGACAGATGGCGCAGCGCTCGATTGCGCTGGTGCCCACGATGATCCAGGTGGAGAACTTCCCGGGTATCGCCGATGGCGCGGACCGCTTCCCGACCTATGCCGCGCACATGCGGGCTCTGCATGCCGGGGCCCCGAAAGTGTTCGAGGCCGCGCGGGAGGCCGGTGTCCGAGTGTTCGCCGGGACCGACGCGGGTGGGTTCGTCGAGCACGGGCGCATCGTCGACGAGATCGAGGCGCTCGCTGCGGTCGGTCTCGGGGCCGCGGGCGCGATTGATGCGGCCTCCACCGGTGCCCGGCGCTGGCTGGGCGCGGACGTCCTCGACGACGGTCACCGCGCTGACTTCGTGGTGTACGCGGAGAATCCGTGTGAGGATCTCGGCGTGCTGCGGCACCCGGTAGCAGTGGTCTCCACGGGCCGCCACATCGTGTGAGGAACGCCACAAGTCGGCCTATGGTGTGCGCTTCTTACCGCCGCGTAACGTAGCAGCGGCGTTGCAACGGTTCGAGTACGACGAACCGGTCCAGTCCGGAGCTGTCAGCCCAGATCCGGCACTCGCAGACGCCGTCGGAGCCGGGGGTCGAGGGAGGCTCCGGGTGGCGCTGCACATCCTGGGTACCGATGGACCGATTCACCTTGGTGACGAACACATCGAGTGACGGAAGCGACGTGCGGCATGTGGTCGTCCTCGCGGGGTGGGTGACCACATGCCGGAACACCCTCCGGGGCTCTCATGGCCTGACGGTCGTCGCCGACGCCGGGATTTCTGTGCGGGCCGCACCATCTGGCACAATGGCTCGCTGGTTCGTCGGATCCGGTCACGGCCGCCCGACGGTCACACCGAAACATTCGCAAAACCGGGCCCGTCATTCCGGACGGGCTGCTGAATTGCGCAGTGACCACACGAAAGAAGTAGACATGGCTGTCAAGATCAAGCTCACGCGGCTCGGCAAGATCCGCAACCCCCAGTACCGCATCGTCGTCGCCGACGCTCGCACCCGCCGCAACGGCCGGGTGATCGAGACCATCGGCAAGTACCACCCGAAGGAAGAGCCCTCGCTGATCGAGGTCGACTCCGAGCGCGCTCAGTACTGGCTGGGTGTCGGCGCGCAGCCGACCGAGCCCGTCGCCGCGATCCTCAAGGTCACCGGTGACTGGCAGAAGTTCAAGGGCCTGCCGGGCGCCGAGGGAACCCTGAAGACCGCCGAGGCCAAGCCCTCGAAGCTCGACCTGTTCAATGCCGCGCTCGCCGCCGCGGACAACGAGCCGGTCGCCGCCGCGACCACCCCGAAGAAGAAGGCCGCCAAGAAGGACGACGAGGCTGCCGAGGCTCCCGCCGCCGAGGGTGACGCGTGAGCTCAGTCGTCGCCGACGCTGTCGAGCACCTGGTTCGCGGGATCGTCTCGAACCCCGATGACGTCCAGGTCGACCTCGTGACCGGCCGTCGCGGCCGGCTCGTCGAGGTCCACGTGAACCCGGATGACCTCGGGAAGGTCATCGGTCGTAACGGTCGTACCGCGACCGCACTGCGCACCCTCGTCTCCGGCATCGGCGGGCGCGGGATGCGCGTCGACATCGTCGACACCGACCGCTGACCGAACACCCGAACATCGAGCGCACCGTGGATCTCGTCGTCGGCCGTGTGGTGAAGTCCCACGGCATCCGTGGCGAGGTCGTGGTGGACGTCCGTACGGACGAACCCGATGTGCGTTTCGCTCGCGACTCGGTGCTGCGTGGCCGTCTGCCGCGCGGTGGCGGGGAACGCGAGTTCACCGTGACAGCCGCCCGGGAACATTCCGGGCGGCTGCTCGTGTCTCTGGCCGGTGTGTCCGATCGCGGCACGGCCGATGCCCTGCGCGGCACCCTGTTCCTGATCGACAGCTCACAGGTCGAGCCGTCCGACGATCCCGACGAGTTCTACGACCACGAACTCGAGGGCGTCGCCGTGCAACTCGGTGACGGCACGGCGATCGGGGTCGTCGAATCGGTCCTCCACCTTCCCGGTGGCGAGTTGCTGTCGGTGCGGACGACCGACGGCCGGGAGGTGCTCATCCCGTTCGTCCGTGAGATCGTGCCGAGCGTCAGTCGCGAACTCATCGTCATCGACCCGCCGGACGGCCTGCTGAACCCTGACTCCCTCGACGGTGCGCCCTGATGCGCCTCGATGTCGTGTCGATCTTCCCGGAGTATCTGCAACCATTGCGAGTCGCCTTGTTGGGCAAGGCGATCGACGCCGGACGCATCAGCGTCGATGTCCACGACCTCCGGGACTGGACACATGATGTGCACCGCAGCGTCGACGACTCGCCCTACGGCGGCGGGCCGGGGATGGTCATGAAACCCGACGTCTGGGGTCCCTGCCTGGACGCCGTGTGTCCCGACGATGCGCTACTGGTGGTGCCGACCCCGGCCGGGGTGCCGTTCACCCAGGACACCGCCCGTCGCTGGAGCGCCGAGAAGCATCTCGTGTTCGCGTGCGGCCGCTACGAGGGTATCGACCAGCGCGTCTTCGACGATGCGGCCCGGCGGGTCCGGGTCGAGGAGGTGTCGCTGGGCGACTTCGTCCTGATCGGGGGAGAGGTCGCGGTCATGGCGATGATCGAGGCGACCGTACGACTCCTCGACGGGGTGCTCGGCAACCCGCGGTCGCATCAGGAGGACTCGTTCTCCGACGGATTGCTCGAGGGGCCGAGCTACACCCGTCCCGTCACCTGGCGGGGCCTCGACGTCCCGGCGGTCCTTCTCAGCGGCGACCATGCGAAGGTGGCCCGCTGGCGTCACGAGCAGTCGTTGCAACGCACCCGCGCACGTCGGCCCGACCTGCTGGACGAGGCTGTGCACAGCACGGACACCGGGGACCCGGGGATCGGCTAATATCCCGGACAACTCGACGCGCACTGGGGGCCTGGGGGCGATGCACGGATATTCGGCGATGCTCGACGAGCTCGAACGGCAACGCGCCGAGCTCGATCGAGTCCGGGAATCGTTGTCGCAGTTGACCTCTCGCGCAACCAGTGTCGATCGCCTCGTCGCGGTGACCGTGAACGCACGCGGACTCGCGACCGACATCTCGATCGAGCCGGCCGCCCTGCGACGCTACCGCGCCGACCAGCTCGCCGCACTGTTGACCACGCTCATCGCCGAGGCGGATGCCGCGCTGCGTACGAAGAGCTCCGAATTACTCGCTCGGACAGCAGATCTCCCGCTCGATCATGCCGACGCCCGGCTCGGTGCGGGGTCCGACGGGGCAGACCGGTGACACCGGTCGAGCCGACGACCGGCCGTGTCACCGTCGACGCCGGCCTCACCGCGGATCTGTCCGCGCGGCTCGACGCCGCCGCCAGCCGACTGCAGACCCTGACGACCGAACTCGCCGAGGTGCTCGCCGATCTCGACCGGGCCGTCGGAGTCGGGGAGTCCGCGCACGCGTTCCGAAGGGGATTCGGCCCGGCCGGTGTGGAACTCCTCGACGCGCTGGGCGCACTCGCCGCCCGCGTCACCGATCGGCGCCGCGGGGTCACCGCTGGGGCCGACGCCCTGGCAGACGCCGACGCCACCGGCGCCGCGACCATCGACAGGGCCGACGGCTGATGCGTGACCACCCCATTCCCGCGGACGCCAGGCGCGTCGTCGAGGATCTGGCGCCCGGTGTCTGGCCCACCGCCGATGCCGCGGAACTGCGCGACGCGGCGAACCGGCTTCGTGCGCTCGCCGGGGCGGTGGAGGACGTCGCCGGGTCGGTGACGTCGGCGGCAGGTGAGTACGCGAACCGAGCAGCGCAGTCGGCGGGGGAGTTCCGCGACGCGGTCGTCGTCGGCCTCGAGGCGATCACCGGCGCCGGGCCCGACTCGTCACCCGCTGTCGTCACACGCCTGCTGGCCATGGCGGGATCGGTCGACGCCTACGCCGACACAGTCGTCGAGACACGGCAGCAGATGGCTCTCATCGCCCTTGTCGCCGACCGGGATCTACGCCGTGCCGACGTGCTCGCCGAGGTGGGTGACGACTCCTGGCGGGTGGGTGCGGCGAGTGCCGGGCGGATGGCGCTCACCGCCGCGGGCGACGACCACACCGAGCGGTCCGGCGAGGCGGGCCAGGACGCGGGAGCCCCGGCCGCGACGAGCGGGATGATGCCCATGATGCCGACGGGCGCCATGGGAGCAGCCGGGGCCGTGGCTGCCGGGGTGGGTGCACTGGCCGGCGCCGGGGTCGCGCGCGAGCGCACCGACGTGGCCGACCTGGTGTGGCTCCGGCAACGGGCCGAACGAGTGCAGACGACCGTTCCCGGCGCGGTCGCGGGATGGTTCCGCACCGCCGTCGGCGTGGGTGCCGGTGAACGAGGTGTCCGCGTGATCGTCGTCGGTACCAACGATCCGCAGCCCTACCAGCGTCCCGGTCTCGAGCTCGCGGACGACGAGGCGCTCACCGCCGACGGCCGCGCACCGGAGCTGGCCATCGCCGATCACATGGTGAGCTCGGGGATCATCCCGCTCGCGATCGCGGCCGCGACGCCCATGGCGCCGGCCACGGTGTCGGCTCTGCGGGCCGCCGACATCGTCGTCGTCGAACCGGGAAGCCGACCTTGACCGGCGATTTCGTCGCGCCGGGGTGTCTCTGGCACAATAGTCGGGTTGCCTGTCGACGATGCTCCATGCCTGGAGCACTCATCTGACCACGGCGACACCAACGACTCGGAGCACGAACCGGTCGAGCCCGCGGGCCGCCAGGTTCCTCTGCTCATTGATTTCGCCAGACAAGGACCCGACACATGAACACGCTCGACTTCCTCGACAAGCAGTCCCTCCGCGACGATGTCCCGGACTTCGGTCCCGGCGACACCCTCGACGTCCACGTCAAGGTCATCGAGGGCAGCAAGGAGCGCGTCCAGGTGTTCAAGGGCGTCGTGATCCGTCGCCAGGGTGGCGGCATCCGCGAGACCTTCACCGTCCGCAAGGTGTCCTTCGGCGTCGGCGTGGAGCGCACCTTCCCGGTGCACAGCCCGAACATCGCCAAGATCGACGTCCTCACCCGCGGTGACGTGCGTCGCGCCAAGCTGTACTACCTGCGCGACCTGCGCGGCAAGGCCGCCAAGATCAAGGAAAAGCGCTGACGCGTCTACCCTGACGACGTGGCCGACACACAACGACCCCGCGACGACCGCGACGTCTATCCCGGCGGTGACGCCCCACACGGTGACACCCCGGACGGTGACGCTCCAGACGGCGGCAGACGCCCTTGGCGGTTGAAGTCCGACGGGGACGACGATCGCGGGAACGCGCGCGACTCGAAGAAGCGGAAGTCCGGTTCGGGATCGCTGCTGCGAGAAGTCGCGATCATCGTCGGATGCGTACTGCTGCTGACCTGGGTCCTGCAGACCTTCATCGGGCGGCAGTACGTCATCCCGTCGGAGTCGATGGAGTCGACGCTGATCGGCTGCACCGGCTGCACCAACGACCGGATCGTGATCGACAAGCTGACCTATCGGTTCGGCGATCCGCAACCGGGTGATGTCGTGGTCTTCAAAGGCCCGTCGGAGTCGTGGAACGGCTCGTGGGTCTCCCCGCGGTCGACCAACCCGGTCATGCACAAGGTGCAGGATGCGCTGTCCTGGTTCGGTTTCGCTCCCCCGGATGAGAACAACCTGGTCAAGAGGGTCATCGCGACCGGCGGTCAGACCGTCGAATGCCGCAACGACGAAGGTGTCGGCGTCAAGGTCGACGGTCGTCCGCTGCGCGAGCCGTACATCGACATGAAGCTCCAGGAGGAGACGGTCGCCGCGTTCGGCCCCGGGGTCGCCGGGCCCGGCAACCAGGTCCCGTCGTGCCTCGGTCCGGACTTCGGTCCGATCAAGGTGCCCGAGGGGAACGTCTGGGTGATGGGCGACAACCGGTTGAACTCGCAGGACTCCCGCTACCACGTCGACGATCAGTACCAGGGCACCGTCCCGGTCGGCGACATCCGGGGCAAGGTCCGCACCATCATCTATCCCTTCTCGCGGATCGGTGGTGTCGGTTCGTTCAATCCGCAGCAGTGATGAGCCGGGTGACGAATCGCTGGCCACCGCGCTCACCCGTCCGCCGGGCGGCGGGTCTGCGGACGTTCGAGTTCGCTTTGCACCGCCAGGGTCTCGGGCCGGTAGCCGGCGTCGATGAGGCGGGACGCGGGGCCTGTGCCGGTCCGCTGGTGGTCGCCGCCTGCGTGCTGAAACCCACGCAGTTGGTGTCCCTCGCGGACCTCGACGACTCGAAGAAGCTGACCGAGCGAACCCGTGAGGGTCTGTATCGATCGGTGACCCGCTACGCACAGAGCTGGAGCGCGGTGATCATCGACGCCGACGAGATCGATCGCATCGGCATCCACGTCGCGAACATCGAGGGGATGCGTCGAGCGGTCGCCGCCCTCGACGTGAAGCCGGGGTATGTGCTGTCCGACGGGTTCGCGGTCCCGGGGCTGACCGCACCGTCGCTGCCGGTGATCGGCGGCGACGGAGCCGCCGCCTGTATCGCCGCTGCCAGCATCATCGCCAAGGTCACCCGGGATCGCATCATGGTGGCGATGGACGACGAGCTGCCGGGCTACGATTTCGCGATCCACAAGGGCTACAGCACCGCGCTGCACATGTCGCGGATCGATGCGGCGGGGCCCTCACCGCAACACCGCATGTCGTACCGTAATGTCGCGGCACGAGTGGTCACCAGCGCAAACGACAACAGGGATAGGCTGACAGGATGAGTGCTGAGGATCTCGAGAAGTACGAAACCGAGATGGAACTCTCTCTGTACCGCGAGTACAAGGACATCGTCGGGCAGTTCACCTACGTGGTGGAGACAGAGCGGCGCTTCTACCTGGCCAACGCGGTCGAGATGATCCCGCGGAACACCGACGGCGAGGTGTACTTCGAGCTCCGGATGAGCGATGCCTGGGTCTGGGACATGTACCGCCCCGCACGTTTCGTCAAGCAGGTCCGGGTCATCACCTTCAAGGACGTCAACATCGAGGAACTCGAGAAGTCGGAACTGCGGCTGCCCGACGAGCCGTGAGGTCTGCCGGGCTGTTGACAATCTTCCGGTAGTCCACAGATCACCAGCCTGCACGCTGTAGAACACCGACCGTCGTCGACTCTGCGCGACGCTGATCGGCATGACCGGCGATCCCGCACCCGAACCCCGACGTTCCCCCGACCGCCGCGGTCACATCGGCAGGATCGGCGAAGACGCGGCCGCGGAGTACGCGGTCTCTCTCGGTTGGTCTGTCCTGGAACGCAATTGGCGCAACCGCTACGGTGAGCTCGATCTGATCGCCGCGGACGGGGCGGTCCTGGTGATCGTCGAGGTCAAGACGCGTGCGAGCCGGACATTCGACGACCCGGTCATGGCGGTCACGCCGGACAAGCTGGCCCGCATGCGCCGACTGGCACGGATGTGGCTTGCCGCGCAGGACCGGCGGTGGTCGCAGATCCGATTCGACGTCCTCAGTGTGCAACTCGACCGGTACGACCCCGACGATCGCTCTCGTGCCCGGATACGCCACCACCCCGGCGTCTACGTGTGATGGCCCGGCGCCTGCGTCACAACTTGCTCAGATCGGTGCGGATGAGCATGACGTTGTAGTCGCTCCACCGCGATGCGTTGAAGTAGAGTTCCTTCGAATCTCCCTGCAGTGCAGGGGAGTTGGGCAGCATCATCGGGCCGTACAGAACGAGGGCGCCCCTCGGCACGACGGTTCGCGGATTGCTCCACGGCCCCTCCGGGCGATCCGCTGTCCGCAGTGTGATGTCGTTGTCGCCGACGAGCATCACGTACTTCTCGAGGTACGGGCTCCACGCCACGGACAGCTCGGTCACCGGTTGTCGGACTACGACCGCGGACCCGTCATCGGGAATGGCGGCGATGTCGTGCACCCAGCCGGGCCCCTTTCCCGCCCAGTACTCGTAGGCGTCGAGATCGAGGATGTCCTCGGCCTTGAAGCGCGCGAGGAAGGCGGCCCCGAAACGTCCGTTGGGAGTTCCGTATTGGTAGACGTAACCCTCATCGGCGGTGCCCGGTCGTCCGCGGACCCACGCGTTCTGCTGGAACTTGCCGTTGTTGTACTCGACCGGACGGAACTCGCCGGGCAGGCGCAACGAGACAGGTGCGTTGATCAGGATGGTGTCCTGATCCGTGGTCCACGTCTGCCCGTTGTCGTCGGAGTGGGCGATCGCCGAGAAGTTCGTGACCCAGTTGCCCGGCGAACCCCAGGACCGGACGGACATGTAGTTGATGTACTGCCGGTATCCATTGCCGTGGGGTAGCGATATCGCCGCGGTGGGGATGGTGGTGACCTCGACGTTCGAGATCCCGACCGAGGGGATGAGTTCCTGCGCGTAGTTCGGTTGGCCGGGTGCGATCACCGAACCGGAGGTCACGTCGCCTGCCCGGCCGTCGGGAACCGACAGGCCGTTGGCGAGGTTGTCGTCGTCGGTGCGGAGGAGCACATTGTGACGCCACTGCTGCCCGGCGGCGTTGCAGTTGCCGAAGGTGTCGCCGAACGCCATCAGCGTCTGACCGCGGCCGTTGTCCCAGGCCACTCCCAGGTCCGTCCCGCTGATCCCGAAACGGCTGAAGGTGCGGTTGCTGCTCAGCGGGCCGGTGACCCATCCGGCGGTGCGAGAGATCTGTCCGACGTAGGGCACGAGCGGCGCCTGCGGTCCGAGATTGGGGACGTTCGAGCTGCCGGCCGATCCCGATGGGCCACTCGAACCGAAGCCCAGAAAGCTCGAGCCGGTGCTCGCGTTGCCGCAGGGCGCGGCGTGGGCCACGCCCGCCCCGGTGGTCAGGGCGATGGCAGTCCCGCTGAAGGCGATGACCCCGGCGAGTGCCAGCCGGACACTCGTGGTGAGACGGCTCGACACCGGTACCTCCGTGACAGATAGCTGTTACGCATGTGAATGACGTGACTATTGTTACTGGAGTTGCGGCTGGATCGGGCCTCGAGACGGGTCACGATCTGGTGTCAGCGCACGAACAGCCGTTCTTCGGCAGACGTGCGGAACTGCCAGCCGGCCCGTTCGAGTTCTGGGGTGTCGGTCTCACGCGCCGGATAGCCGATGCACAGGTAGGCGACCAGCTTCCAGGTGGACGGGACGTCAAGCGCCGCCGTCACCTCGGCGGGTTCGAGGATCGACACCCACCCGACGCCGACACCGCGGGCTCGGGCTGCGAGCCACAGTGTGGACACGGCGGTGACGACCGAGTACTCGAGGGTTTCGGGTGCGGTCTGCCTGCCGAGGCCGTGACCTTGACCCGGGTCGGGTTCGCAGAAGGCGGCCAACTGGACCGGGGCGTCGTCGAGGCCGGCGAGCTTGAGCGATGAGTACAGTCGTGCGCGCTCACCCGCATAACCTCTGAGGGCATCGGTATTGCAGCGAGTGAAGCTGTCGCGCACCGCTTGTCGGCCCGCCCCGGATCGAACCTCGACCCAGCGCCAGGGCTGACTGTTGCCCACGGACGGTGCGAGTTCAGCCGCCTCGAGAATCTCCGGAAGCACGTGGGGTTCGAGTGGTTCGCGGCGGAAACGGCGGACGTCCCGTCGCCAGCGCAGCAGTCGGTCGAGGTCGCCGACGAACGCATCGTCGAATGTTCCGTCGCTCATCGGGTGTCGAGCCTAGTCGGGACCGGGTGGGGTGTTCGAGAGCGGCCACGGATGGGTGTACGTGCACAACCCGGCAGTTCTCCACAGATCGGCCGCCCTACTGCGGCGACGTCGTTCTGGGGCTCGTCGAGCGCCGACACTGTGCCCATGTTGGGACAGACGCAGGCCGTGGGTCTGAACGCGTTCGCCGCGGAGGTGGTGGTCGTGCAGGCCAGTATCAGTTCGGGGTTGCCGGGGTTCGCGGTGACAGGGAATCCGGACGCGTCGGTGCGCGAGGCGCGCGATCGGGTGCGGGCCGCGATCAAGAACTCCGGGTTCACCTTTCCCGACCTGCGGGTGACCGTGGCGTTGTCGCCGGCGGCGATGCCGAAGATCGGGTCGGGATTTGATCTGGCGATGGCTGTGTCGGTTCTCGCCGCGACCGAACAGGTGTCGTCGGAGAAGCTCGGGTCGACGATTTTCCTGGGGGAGCTCGGCCTCGACGGGACGCTGCGTCCGATCCGCGGGGTGTTGCCGGCGATCGTCGCGGCGCGACAGAACGGCTACCGGCGTGCGGTCGTGCCGATCGAAGTGGTCGCCGAGGCCGCGCTGGTCGAGGGCGTCGACGTCGGTGGGGCGACCGACCTCAAGGAGGTGACCCGGTGGCTCGCGGGTGACCATGTCCTCGACACCGTCCACGATGTGCCGACGGTGTCGCCGCCGCCGATCCCGGACATGTCGGATGTCCTCGGTCAGCGAGAGGCGCGGCATGCTCTCGAGATCGCCGCGGCCGGGGCGCATCACGTGCTCATGACGGGGTCGCCGGGTATCGGCAAGACGATGCTCGCGCGGCGCCTGCCGGGCATCCTGCCGTCATTGGACATCGAGGATTCGCTGGAGGTGACGGCGATCCACTCGCTGGTCGGCGAGCTCTCGCCCGGCCGCCCGTTGATCACCGAGCCGCCCTTCATCGCGCCGCACCACAGTTCGTCGACGACGGCGCTGCTGGGTGGGGGCACCGGCTTCGCCCGGCCCGGTGCGGTGTCGAAGGCGCACCGCGGAGTCCTGTTCCTCGACGAGTGCGCCGAGATGAGTGTCAAGGTCCTCGAGTCCCTGCGGGAACCCCTCGAAGACGGCGAGGTGCGGGTGCCGCGCCGCGACGGCGTCGCCGTGTACCCGGCGCGATTTCAGCTCATCCTCGCCGCGAACCCGTGCCCCTGTGCGCCCGCGCACGACGTCGACTGCGTGTGCTCGGCGGTGGTACGGCGCCGCTACCTCGGCAAACTGTCGGGGCCGCTGCTGGATCGGGTGGACATCCGGGTGCGGATGGATCCGCCCGGCAACACCGCGCTGATGAGCGGTGCGGGAGAGACGAGCGCGGAGGTTCGACAACGGGTGACCGCGGCACGGGCCGCTGCCGTGGAACGGTGGTCGGAGTTCGGGTGGCGCACCAATGCGGAGGTCCCGGGATCGGCGCTGCGACAGAGGTTTCGGCTGCCCCCGCAGGTTCTCCGCCCCATCGAGTTGTTCCTGCGTGATGGGCGGGTGACCGCGCGCGGAGCCGACCGCGCACTGCGACTGGCCTGGACCCTCAACGACCTGCGGGGCACCGTACAACCCACCGAAGACGATGTCGCACAGGCCCTTCTGTACCGGGATCGAGGAGCGGCGTGACCGGCGTCGGACACGATGCGGAACTGACGTCGTGGGCCTACCTCGCGCGGGTGGCCGAGCCGCCCTGTGCCGCGGTCATCGCGCTGGTGGATGCCATCGGTCCGATCGACGCCGCGTCGGCCATCCGTCGCCGGGTGGTCCCCGCCGGACACGAGCCGGTTCTCGACGCCACCGCCGGTCGGTGTGACACCAATTGCGCCGCAGACGATCTCGATATCGCAGATCGGATCGGGGCGCGACTGGTGACGCGGTCCGACCCCGAGTGGCCGGCCTGGTCACTGCTGGCCCTCGGGCAGGCCGACACCGCGGCGCGCGGTGGTGAACCGCTCGCCCTGTGGGTGCGAGGTCCGGCCCGCCTCGACGATCTCGCCGCCGCGTCGGTGGCGCTGATCGGGTCCCGCGCCGCGTCGTCCTACGGCGAACACGTCACGCAGACACTCGCATCGGGACTGTCGGGTCAGGGGTTCGCAGTGCTGTCCGGCGGGGCGTTCGGCATCGATGGCGCCGCCCACCGCGCGGTGGTGGCGGCGGGCGGGGTGACCGCGGCGGTGATGGCGTGCGGGATCGACCGGGACTATCCGGCGTCGCACTCCGCTCTGCTGACCGCGATCGCGCGCACGGGCGCGGTGATCAGCGAGTACCCGCCGGGGACAACGGCGGCCAAGCATCGGTTCCTGACCCGCAACCGGTTGGTGGCCGCGATGAGTGGAGGAACCGTCGTGGTCGAGGCCGGCAGGCGGTCCGGGGCGGCGAACACCGCGGCATGGGCTCGCAAGCTGGGTCGGCCACTGGGCGCCGTTCCCGGGCCGGTCACGTCCGCGACCTCGGTGGGGTGTCACCGGATGATCGCCGACCAGCAGGCGGTGCTGGTGTCCGACGTCGCGTCGGTGGTCAACCTGGTCCACCCCGGCGGTGGTGGTGACGTCGGGCGCGGACGCGCCAAGCCGACCGACGCTCTCACGCCCGAACAGCTCCGGGTCCATGACGCGATCCCCGCCCGAGGTGGGGTCGGTATCGAGGAGATCGCCTTCGCGGCGGGACTCGACGTCGGTGTCGTGAGGTCGGCGCTGGCACGGCTCGACGTCGACGGACATGTACGCAACGTCGGCGGACAGTGGCGCCTGGGCTGAACCCGAGGTGCTCAGGTCCCCGCACGCGTCAGCACGTCGATGATGACGCGCAGGTCGTCGACGGTCGCCTCGTTGAGTCGGCCATGCGCGTGGACGAAGCCGATGCCCGCGTACAGCAGCGTCGTGGCGCGCGCATGTGCCTCGGCCTCCGGGAACCCGAGTTCGCGCATGGCGGCGATGGCGATGGCGAAGATGCGGCAGTCGAGCTGATCGACGGAGTCCGCTATCGCCGGCTCCGTCTCGGCCCATCGCCGCAGCGCGGACTCCATCGCCCACCGACGCGGGTCGGAGACGAGCCGGGCCATACCCTCGATGCGCTCGATCGGTGGCAGGGACTCGAGCGCCTCGATCCGCGCGGCCGCCGCGGACTGCGCCATCCGGCAATGCTCGGCCAGCGCGCTCTTGAGTGCCCCGATGTCGGTGAAGTGCCAGTAGAAGCTGCCCTTGGTGACACCCAGACGGGTACTGAGCCGAGAGATCTTGAGGGCTTCGATGCCGTCCTCGACGAGGATGTGTGCTGCCGCGTCCAGCCAGTCGTCCACGCTCAACCGCGACCCGCGGCGCGGGGCGGCTTGTTCCACTGGCTGATCCGGCATGGAATCACCTCTGGTCGGGTCTCGCGACGTCTGATCTCGGTCAGGGCAAACTCAGAGATCAGATCGCTCGATCGTGAGAAAACCTTACAACCGTGTATGGGTAGTTCGCTCGGCTAAAGCTAAGGGTGCCCTATCAACGGCGTACTCTGGGCGCGAATGAGGAGGTTCGAATGGCCAAACGCGTCAACACGATGACGGTGCTCCGCAACGAGCGACTCGGCCCGCATTTCGTGCGGTTGTACCTGGGTGGGGAGGGCTTCGACGACTTCGAGCCCGCGGTGGGCAAGTCCGGAGAGCCCGACACGGACATGTATGTGAAGTTCATCTTCGCCCCGGAGGGCGTCACCTACCCCGAGCCGTTCGATCTCCAGGAGATCCGCACCGCGGAACCGCCGGAGCGTCAACCCGTCCTGCGGACGTACACCGTCCGCCGCGTCGACACCGCGGCCAGAGAGATCGTTGTGGACTTCGTCGTGCACGGCACCGAGGGCATCGCGGGCCCCTGGGCGGCATCCGTCGAGCCCGGGGAGACCGTTCGATTCATCGGGCCCGGCAGCGGCTACCGCCCGCGCCCGGACGCCCCGTGGCATCTCCTGGCATCCGACGAGGCCGGACTGCCGGCGCTGGCCGCTGCACTCGAGGCGCTACCCGCCGACGCGGTGGCGAAGGTCTTCATCGAGGTCGCCGGACCCGACGACGAACTCGAACTGAAGGCGCCCGCCGGCGCCGACATCGTGTGGGTGCACCGGGGCGGTCCCGCCGGCGAGGTCGACGAATCCGTTGCCGGCGACAACGCACCGCTGATCGCGGCCGTGCGGAACGCGGACTGGCTCGACGGAGAACCCCACGTGTTCATCCACGGCGAGGCGCAGGCCGTCATGCACAACCTGCGCGCATACGTCCGCAAGGAACGCGGGGTGAGTGCGGCGAATGCGTCGATCTCCGGGTACTGGCGCCGCGGCCGCACGGAGGAGGGCTTCCGCAAGTGGAAGGCCGACCTGCGCACCGCGGAGGAGGGCGTCGGCGCGAACGGTTAGACCCGGGCGGGTGCGCATGATGCGACGATTCGGCCACGACACCGCGTGTGCGGTTGCGGTCGGGTGGCGGACACGGTGAGGTCGGAGGATGCTCGACGACTTCGCCGATCACCTTCGCCTGGAGAAGGGCCGCAGTGAGCACACGATCCGTGCCTACGTCGGCGGTGCGCGGGCGCTCGTGACGTTCGCCGGAGCGCGCGGCGTCGCCCCGGCCGACATCGACCTGGCCCTGCTGCGCGCCTGGCTCGCGGAACTGACGCGGCGCGGTGCCGCGCGGACCACGATCGCCCGCCAGGTGTCGGCCGCGAAGACCTTCTGCGCCTGGGCCGTTCGCGAGGGCATCATGTCGACCGATCCGTCGCAGCGGCTGAAGGCGCCGAAGGCTCACCGGACGCTACCGGCGGTCCTGGCGCCCGCGCAGGCCGACGCCGCCCTCGCCGCGGCTGTCGCCGAGCGCGAACCCGACGACCCGATTGCCCTGCGCGACAGCGTGATACTCGAACTCCTCTATGCCAGCGGGATCCGGGTCGGCGAGTTGTGCGGCCTGGACGTCGACGATGTCGACACCGGGCGGCGGGTGGTCCGGGTGATCGGCAAGGGGGACAAGGAGAGGTCGGTGCCCTACGGGGAGCCGGCCGCGCGCGCGATCGATGCGTGGCTGAGCCGTGGGCGTCCGCTGCTGGCGACCGACCGCTCAGACGCCGCCCTCCTCCTCGGCGCGCAGGGCGGTCGGCTCGACCAGCGGATGGCCCGGACAGTCGTCTCCCGTGCGGTGTCGGCGAGTGGGGGACCGGCGATGGGACCGCACGGGTTGCGGCACAGCGCCGCCACCCACCTGCTCGAGGGCGGCGCCGACCTGCGCGTCGTCCAGGAGCTGCTGGGCCACTCGTCGCTCGCCACCACGCAGATCTACACCCACGTCAGCGTCGAACGTCTGCGCGCGGTCCATCGGCAGGCCCATCCGCGGGCCTGATCATGGTCCCGGCCCGATCGGTTTGAGACGCACCCGGACCGCGCCGAGAAGCCCCAGCGGATCGATGTACTCCGCGGCGCGACCGCTGCCCCGGCGAGCGCCCCAGTGCAGACACACGACCACCGGGCACCCGGGGTGCGCCGCCACGACCGTGCCGATCACCGTTCCGCGGGACACGTGGTCGCCCGCGGCCACCACGGCTTCGACGGGCTCATAGGTGGTGATCACGCCGTCGGGGTGGGTCACGGACACGACCGGACGCCCGGCCACCGTCCCGGCAAAACGCACACGCCCCGCGCCGGCGGAGCGGACCTGCGCCCCCGACGCGGCAGCCAGATCGACTCCGCGATGCCCGCTCTGCCATCGTTTTTCCGGCGGATCGAACCCGGTCACGACCAGCGGCCGGGGTGTCAGCGGAGCCGCGTAGTCACCCGGGTCGGCAGTGGCCCGGGCCGTCTCCGGCCGGCACACGGCGACCATCAGGAGGGTTAGCACGAAGACCACGGCGGGAACGATGCCCGGAACCGGGCGGCGTGGCGGGTCGGGGCGTGGGGACGGCATTCTCCTTCGACGCACCGGCCGACCGATCGGATCCATCGTCTGACGAGGGGCTGCGTTTTGGTTTTCGATCGCGCGCGAGCGTAAACTTCCCTACGCACCTCATCGGTTGTTGATGAGGTGACTTCGCGCGTCTGCACTCAGGCCTGAGCCGCGTCGGGACACAGCTCCCTGACCAGCACAGTTCCGACACACCCGCCGAGTGAGCAGTCCCGGACACGGTTCGTGTTCCGGGTGGCACCCGGTGCGCAGACGCCAGGGTCGGCGCCGACCGGTGCCGACGACAACTGCGACAAAAGGACGATCATGGCTGTCGTGACCATGAAGCAGCTGCTGGACAGCGGCGCACACTTCGGGCACCAGACCCGCCGTTGGAACCCGAAGATGAAGCGATTCATCTTCACCGACCGCAACGGCATCTACATCATCGATTTGCAGCAGACGCTGACCTACATCGACAAGGCATACGAGTTCGTCAAGGAGACGGTCGCCCACGGTGGCACCATCCTCTTCGTCGGCACCAAGAAGCAGGCGCAGGAATCGATCGCCGGCGAGGCGACCCGCGTCGGCATGCCGTACGTCAACCAGCGCTGGCTCGGTGGCATGCTCACCAACTTCTCGACCGTTCACAAGCGCCTGCAGCGCCTGAAGGAACTCGAGACCATGGAGCAGACCGGCGGCTTCGAGGGACGCACCAAGAAGGAAATCCTCATGCTCACGCGTGAGAAGAACAAGCTCGAGCGCACCCTCGGTGGTATCCGCGACATGGCCAAGGTTCCCTCGGCCGTGTGGGTTGTCGACACCAACAAGGAGCACATCGCCGTCGGTGAGGCCCGCAAGCTGAACATCCCGGTGATCGCGATCCTCGACACCAACTGCGACCCCGACCTCGTCGACTACCCGATCCCGGGCAACGACGACGCCATCCGCAGCGCGGCTCTGCTCACCCGCGTCGTGGCCTCGGCCGTCGCCGAAGGTGTCCAGGCCCGTGCAGGCGCGGCCAGTGGTGACGCCAAGCCCGAGGCCGGCAGCGGCGAGCCGCTGGCAGAGTGGGAGCAGGAACTGCTGACCCAGGCCGCAGCACCGGCCGGCGGCGACGCAGCCGCCGAGACCCCGGCGGCCGAAACCCCGGCGGCCGAAACCCCGGCGGCTCAGTAGTCCTGACGGCCCAGTAGTTCCGACTGCTGTGCAGATCGGTCCACACCACACTTCCCGAAGGAGGCTCGCCGACGATGGCGAACTACACCGCAGCTGATGTGAAGCGTCTTCGTGAGCTCACCGGCTCAGGAATGCTCGACTGCAAGAACGCGCTGGCCAACAACGACGGCGATTTCGACAAGGCCGTCGAGGAACTGCGCATCAAGGGCGCCAAGGACGTGGGCAAGCGCGCCGAGCGCTCCACCGCCGAGGGCCTGGTCGCAGCCAAGGACGGTGCCCTGGTCGAGATCAACTCGGAGACGGACTTCGTCGCCAAGAACGCCGAGTTCCAGCAGCTCGCCGACGAGATCGTGACCGCGGCCGCCGCGGCCAAGACCAATGACGTCGACGAGCTCAAGAAGGCTCCGCTCGGCGGTGGCACCGTCGACGAGGCGGTTGCCGCGCTCTCGGCCAAGATCGGCGAGAAGCTCGAGCTCCGTCGCGTGGCCTACTACGACGGTCCCGTGGCCGTGTACCTGCACAAGCGTGCGTCCGACCTGCCGCCGGCTGTCGGCGTGCTCGTCTCGTACGCCGGTGAGGGCGACGCCGCCGAGGAAGCCGCTCGCGGCGCGGCCATGCAGGTCGCGGCGCTCAAGGCTCGCTACGCCACGCGCGACGAGGTCCCCGCGGACGTCGTCGAGAACGAGCGTCGCATCGCCGAGCAGACCGCCAAGGAAGAGGGCAAGCCGGAGCAGGCTCTGCCCAAGATCGTGGAGGGTCGGGTCAACGGCTTCTACAAGGATGTCGTGCTGCTCGACCAGGCGTCGGTCCAGGACTCCAAGAAGACCGTGAAGGCTCTGCTCGACGACGCCGGTGTGACCGTCAAGGGCTTCACCCGCTTCGAGGTCGGCCAGGCCTGACCTGACGGTCCCCCGGGACCCGGACACAACTCCGAATCGCCCCGTCTCCCCTCGGAGACGGGGCGATTCGGCGTCAGCGGTCAGTCCGTCGATCCCGAAGGGCCAGGGTGAGTACGCCGATCGCGACCGCGACGCCGGACAGGACGGCGAGTGTGACGCGCAGCGCGCCCAGGAACGTCCTCGCGGAGACCGACTGCCGCGCATCATCGGTCCACGGACGGGTCTGCGCGGCGACCGTCGCCACCGCGGTGGAGCCCGCGGACCCGGTGCAGCCGGGCACCGGCCGCTCCGGGTGGGAGGACCGCAGCTGGGTGCTCGCACATGCCGCGAAACGGTCGGCCACCGGTTCGTGCAGGTACGGGGCGACCGGCGAGTGTGACAATGCGGCAGCGAGTTCGCTCCGGACCTCGGGAACCGTGGTGGTGCTCTGTCCGGAGACCTGGGCGAAGAAGAAGATCGTCACGACGGCGAGGCCGATCGAGGCGCCGATCTGCTGGACCGTGGGGATCGATCCCGTCGCGGTTCCGACCGTGGCCTCCGTGGTGTCGGAGAGGATCACCGTCTGCAGGGGTGCGATGAACAACCCGGTGCCGACTCCCGCCAGGGCCAGTGGCCCGAGGATCGTTGCCGTGGACAGGGATTCGGACGAAGGGTCGATGACCGCGGCGAGCCAGGCCAGACCCGCCCCGACCGTCAGCGAACCCGCGAACAGCCCACGCGGCGACCCGATCCGCACGACGAGCGGTGCCGAGGCCAGCGACCCGATCGCCGCACCGACGGCGAACGGCAGGGCCACCATCCCGGTCCGGGTCGCGGTGCAGCCCAATCCGAACTGTGCCGAGATCGACACGGTGAAGAAGAAGCCGGCGAAGACGCTGAAGAACAGCAGGGACAGGATCAATCCCACGGTGAACCGTCGCGACCGGAACAACTGCGGACGGAGTAGGGGAGTGCCACCGCGGGCGTCGACGCGGATCTCGTGGATCGCGAACGACGCCAGGAACACCACCGCCGCCGCGATCATCACCCACAGGATCGGCGGCCAGCCCGTTTCCCGGCCGAGGGCGAGCGGACACAACAGGAGGAACAACCCGGCCGAGGAGAGCAGAACCCCGATGACGTCCATGCGGGCCGGGGTGTCGTCACGTGCCACGGGCAGGCGACTCCGCGCGAGCAGGCACGCGAGTACACCCAACGGCACGTTGATGAAGAAGATGGTGCGCCATCCCCAACCGAGGACGTCCGCGTCGACGAGTACGCCGCCGACGACGGGGCCGAGGATGGCAGCGATACCGGCCACTGCGCCGTAGATCCCGAACACCAGTCCGTGACGGTGCTTTCCGAACAACGTGGCGATGAGGGCGAGGGTCTGTGCGGACATCAGCGCGGCACTCACGCCCTGCGCACCCCGGAAGACGATGAGGTCCCATGGCCCGACGGCCACGCCGCACAGCACCGAGGTCACGGTGAACGCGATCATGCCGGTCACGAACAGTCGTCGACGACCCAGTCGGGCACCCAGGTTCGCCGCAGGCAGGAGCGCGCACGCGAAGGCCAGCGTGTACACGGTCAGGACCAGCAACTGCTGTGAGGTCGACGCACCGAGATCGGTGGTGAGGTCGGGCAAGGCGATGTTGACGACGGTCGTGTCCAACATCTGCATGAACACACCGAGGAGGCAGCCGGCGAGCGCCGCCCACGCCCCGGGGCGGTCGGCGGCCTGCATCGGCAGGTCCCGGCGCAGCGCCGGGTCGGTGCTCACGGCGTGAGTGCGGGCACCGACGGCGCGTAGTCGCCCTGGACCGCCACCGTGGTCATCACCTCGACGAAACGGGCGACGTAGCGCCCGACCGACTCGCGTGCGATCTCGGTGTTGGGGTAGAGCAACGTGATCGAGGTGGTGTCGGAGAATCGGTTGACCCACATGTAGACCTCTTCACTACTGCCCCGGTTGCCGAACAGACACCCGTTGCCGGCTTCGAAGATCTCGACCCCCGGCAGCTTGCGGACGTCGATGTAGGAGACCATCGGGACCGACCAGCCGGATCGAACCGCGACCCCGTCGGACGGCTCCACCAACTCGAGTACCCGGTGAAAAGAGATGTCGGTGAGCGCTTTTCCAGCGTCATAGCTGCGTGCGGCCTCCGGTGCCAGCGAACGGAACGTCGTCGACTCACCGATCGTCAGGGGTACCGGTATCAGGCTGGTGAACCAGCCCACCGATTTCATCTCCGCGGCGCCGGATCGCGTGCTCTTCGGTGTCATGCCGAAATACTCGGTCTGGCCGGTGAATTCGGCGAAGACGAGACCGGCGGCCGCCATGATGCCCCCGATCATGTTGGCGCCCACATCGCGGCAGACCTTCTCGAACGCCGCCGCGGAGGTCTCGTCGAACAGCGTGGCGTTGACGATCGCGCTACGCGTGTAGGTCTGTTCGCCGGTCCCCAAGGGGAGGGGGAAGTTCGGCAGGCGGCCACCGTTGGCCCGCACGAGATCGATCCAGCGCTCGACGCCAGGCGACTGCCGGGTCAGTCCACGGGACACGCCTCGTTCCCGCTCGCAATAGTCGAGATAGCTACCGGTCTGGGGCAGTTCGGCGCCGGCCCCGAAGGCCGCGTTCATGTAGAGCGTCAGCAGATCCACGCACGTGATCGCCTGTGAGATCCCGTCGGTGTTGAGATGGTCGGCTGCGGCGTACAGAGTGAAACCGCCGTCCCATTCGATGGCGCCGAAGGTGAAGCAGTCCCAGGAGAACGGTCCGGGAGTCTCCTCCTGCACATGGGATCGCAGTTGAATCGCGTCGCGGTCTCCGTGACGGACCGGCACGATCTCGACGACCTCCGGGGGCACGAGATGACGGTGCACGGTTCCGTCGTCCTCCATCGAGAACCACGACCGGAAGCTGTCGTGGCGGCGCACGAACTCGTTGACCGCGGTCGTCATCGCGTCGACGTCGAGAGGCGCCGAGACGTCGAAGGCCATGAGGCACAGGCGGGCGAACCGAAAACCCGCGGACTCGTTGCGCCAGGCCACGCGCAGGTACTCCTCCTGCTGGTGCGACGGCGGCACCGGGTGGACCGGGGCTCGTTCGGCTTCGGTCACCGAGGCGAGAGAGGCGACCCAGCTGGTCAGATGACCTGGGCGCGGGTCCCATTCCTCGATGAGGCCGAACTTCATCATCTATCTACCTCGATTCGCCTGCGACATGGCGGATTTGGTCGCCGCGCCGTCCTCGATGGGGGGATCGGCCGAATCCGGATGCGCCGATCGGCACGGACCCTACCGCACAGTAGGTCCGGCAGTCGACGAAACGGTTGTTGTCAGAATTCGGTGACACGCGGTGCGCTCCAACAGGTCTGTGCCCGATCGTCTCCTCGGACCGATGGGACGTTTGACCCATGTGGACACCGCGGCATCGCATCCGGCAGACTGCCGGGGTTCCGGTGTGACGGCGGTCGCATCCTGTCGAAAGCGGAGGGTATGGACGAGCAGTCTCGCAACGGGACCCCGGCGGTGCACGGACGTGTCGAGCCGGCCCCGAGGGCCACGGCCGCACTGGCGGGCGTGCTCTCGCTGATGGCCGTGCTCTCGCTGGTGGCCGGCGGACTGGCACTCGCGGGCCCGGCTGCGGCCGCGCCTGCGCCCGTACGGATCGTGGGGGAGACGGTCCGTCCCGGTGGAGAGCTCGAACTCACCGTGCGATCGGCGGCCATGCGGCGGGCGGTCGAGGTGAAGGTGTGGCCGAGTCGCAGCGGACGACCTGCACCGGTCCTCTACCTTCTCAACGGCGCGGCCGGCGGGGTGGGAGGCAGCAGCTGGTTCGACCAGACCGACGTGCGTACCTTCTTCGCCGACGAGAACGTCACCGTCGTGGTGCCGATGGGTGGTGCGGCGAGCTACTTCACGGACTGGCAGCGGCCCGACCCGGTGCTGGGTGTGCAGAAGTGGGCCACGTTCCTGACCGGCGAACTGCCCGACGTGATCGACGCGCGTTTCGCGGGCACCGGGCGCAACGCCGTCGCGGGGATCTCGATGGCCGGCACGTCGGTGTTCCAACTCGCGCTGCACGCACCGTCGCTCTATCAGGCGCTGGGATCGTTCAGCGGGTGCGCGCAGACGAGCGATCCGCTCGGACAGGCCGTGGTCCGCATGGTGGTCGAGGGCCGAGGCAGGGCGAACACGCTGAACATGTGGGGGCCGCCGACCGATCCCGCGTGGCGTGCCAACGATCCCTACGTCCATGCCGAGCGCCTCCGCGGCAAGTCGATCTATGTCTCCAACGGCTCCGGACTGCCGGGCCGTTACGACACGATCGAGGGCCCCGGCATCGACGGCAACGGGTCCAAACTGGTCGAACAGCTCGCCGTCGGCGCCGTGATCGAGACCGCCACCGCCCGGTGCACGCAGAACCTGCAGCGCCGCATGCGGGAGATCGGCGTACCGGCGACCTTCCACCTGTACGAGGGTGGCACGCATTCGTGGCCGTATTGGCAGGACGAACTGCACCGCGCGTGGCCGCAGTTCCGGACCGTCCTCGGACTCTGAGGCGCGGGCGCCCCGGGACGGGCGTCGCGTTCGCCATGACCGGATGCCGTGACGTGACGTGTGTCGCGAGTTGGATCGGGTGAAGACGTACGATAGTTCACCGAACCGACGAGTGAGGAAGCCGATGAGTGAAGCGCCCGACGCCACGCAGTCCGATTCCACCCCTTCCGGCCATGAGCCGACGACCGCGGACGGGGTGCGCCGGGACGGATTCCACCGGGTCCTGCTGAAGCTGGGCGGTGAGATGTTCGGCGGTGGCGAGGTGGGTCTCGACCCCGACGTCGTCGGGACCGTCGCCGACCAGATCGCCGACGTCGTCAACTCCGGGGTTCAGGTGGCCGTGGTGATCGGTGGCGGCAACTTCTTCCGCGGCGCGGAGTTGCAGCAGCGTGGTCTGGACCGGGCCCGCTCGGACTACATGGGCATGCTCGGTACGGTCATGAATTGCCTTGCGTTGCAAGATTTCCTGGAGAAGCGCGGGATCTCCACCCGTGTGCAGACCGCCATCACGATGGGGCAGGTCGCCGAGCCGTACCTTCCGCTCCGAGCCCAGCGCCACCTCGAGAAGGGGCGCGTGGTGATCTTCGGTGCCGGAATGGGTATGCCGTACTTCTCGACCGACACGACGGCCGCGCAGCGGGCGCTGGAGATCAAGGCGGAGGTGGTGCTGATGGCGAAGGCCGTCGACGGCGTGTACGACGCCGACCCGCGCATCGACCCCGAGGCCACACTCTTCACCGAGATCACCCACCGCGAGGTGCTCGACAAGGAGCTCAAGGTCGCCGACGCGACCGCCTTCAGTCTGTGTATGGACAACAAGATGCCGATCTTGGTGTTCAATTTGCTCCAGCAGGGCAACATCGCCCGTGCGGTCGCGGGGGACCGGATCGGCACCCTGGTCAGCACCTGACCATCACCCGAGCCGGACCCGGTCCCGACGAGAACCGAGCCCGACGAGAACCGAGCCCGACGAGAAACCGACGAACGGAACAAGGACGAAGATGATCGACGACGCGCTGCTCGATGCCGAGGAGAAGATGGAGAAGGCGGTGAACGTCGCCAAGGAGGACATGGGCTCGATCCGCACCGGACGCGCGAACCCGTCGATGTTCAACAAGGTGAACATCGAGTACTACGGTGCGCTGACGCCGGTGACCCAGGTGGCGAGCATCAACACACCCGAGCCGCGTCTCGTCGTGATCAAGCCGTACGAGGCGTCGACCCTGCGTGACATCGAGACCGCGATCCGCAACTCGGACCTCGGGGTCAACCCCACCAACGACGGCACCATCATCCGGGTGGCCATCCCGCAGCTGACCGAGGAGCGCCGCCGCAGCCTGGTCAAGCAGGCCAAGGGCAAGGGTGAGGACGCCAAGGTCTCGATCCGCAACGTGCGGCGCAAGGCCGCCGACGAGTTGAAGCGGATCCAGAAGGACGGCGAGGCCGGCGAGGACGAGGTGTCGCGCGCCGAAAAGGAACTGGACAAGACCACGGCGGCGTATGTGCAGCAGGTCGACGAGATCGTGAAGCACAAAGAAGACGAATTGCTCGAGGTGTGAGCGAGGTTCCGCGACAAGGCGGTGACGGGCCGGCGTCTCAGACGCCGGGCCCCGAGAAGTCGCCCCCCGAGAAGAAGTCCCGCGCGGGTCGCGATCTGCCCGCGGCGATAGCGGTCGGTGGCACGTTGGGCGTGAGCATCATCGCCATCCTGCTCTTCGCCCCGAAGCTCTGGTACGTCCTCGTGTCGGTCGCCTTCGCGATCGCCACCTGGGAGGTCGCCAAGCGGCTGCGCACCGGGGGGTACGACATCGCGCTGTGGCCCCTGCTCATCGGGGGCCAGGCGATCATCTGGGTGAGCTGGCCGTGGGGTCCGACCGGTGTGCTCGTCGCGTTCGCGGCGACGGTCCTCGTCTCGATGGTGTGGAAGCTGTTGGGGCAGGGCATCAATCACGCGCCGGTGAACTATCTGCGCGATCTCGCCGTCACCGTGCTGGTGCTCGCATGGTTGCCGTTGCTGGCGTCGTTCGGTGCTCACCTGGTGGTGCAGGACGACGGGGCCGCGCGAGTGGCGACCCTGATGGTCGTCGTCGTGTGTTCCGACGTCGGCGGTTATGTCGCCGGGGTCCTCTTCGGCAAACATCCGATGGCGCCGGCGATCAGTCCGAAGAAGTCCTGGGAAGGCATGGTCGGATCGTTGCTGCTGGGCAGCGTCGGATCGGTCTGCTGCATCGTCTTCCTGATCGGCAGTCACTGGTGGATCGGCATGATCCTCGGTCCCGCACTGGTCGTCTGCGCGACTCTCGGCGACCTCGTGGAGTCGCAGGTCAAGCGCGACCTGGGGATCAAGGACATGGGGACGCTGCTGCCCGGGCACGGCGGCATCATGGATCGGCTCGACAGCCTCCTGCCGTCGGCCTTCGTCGTGTGGGCAGTCCTGACCGCGCTCCTGTGACCGATGGTCGGAGCCGACGTACTGGCCTACGACTCGTGACTTCCAGATCTACTTGGCGGCCTTCTTCAATGCGCGTCGCAGCTGCATCATGCGGAGCCCGCCGACGAGTGCGACGATCAGCGCGCCCGCGATCGCGGCGATCAGCAGGCTCACCCCGAGCGGCAGGTTGACCTCCCAGAAGAGGAGCTCGATCGTCTGGCTGGTCAGGTTCTGCACGATGAAGACCAGCAACAGGATCAGAATGATCGCGCCGATGACGACGCCGAACCATGTCGCTCGCGTACGCGTGTGCTCGACGTCCCGCACCGTGCGCCTGAGCCGATCGCGATGGTCGTCGGGGCCGGGGGCGTCCGCGGGTTGGCCCTGCTCGGGATAGGTGTGGTCGGTGGCCGGTACCGGTGAACCCGCGGTCTGTTCGCCCCACGCGGGTACCGGGCCCGTGCTCCGCCTGTCCTCGGGTGTCGTCATCGCTTCATCATGACATGCGACAATGGCCTGATGACCTCATTGCCACTTGTGTTCGACGCGCCCAAACGCGGGCGTCCGCCGACACACTTCGCCGATCTCGACGCCGCAGGTCGCGTCGCGACGCTGGCGGAGCTGGGGCTGCCGAGGTTCCGTGCCGATCAGCTGGCCCGGCAGTACTACGCCCGGCTCAACGGGGACGTCGACGAGATGACGGACCTGCCCGCCGGTGCCCGCGACGCGGTGCGCGAACGCCTGTTTCCGCAACTGCTCACCCCCGTGCGGCACATCTCGTGCGACGACGACTCGACCCGGAAGACGCTCTGGCGCCTGCACGACGGCACTCTTCTCGAGAGTGTCCTGATGCGCTACACCGAGCGCAACACGCTCTGCATTTCCAGCCAGGCAGGATGCGGGATGGCGTGCCCGTTCTGTGCCACCGGCCAGGGTGGCCTCGACCGCAATCTGTCCACCGCCGAGATCGTCGATCAGGTCCGTGCCGCGGCGCGCGCCCTGCGTGACGGCGAGCTGGGGGAGCCCGGTCGGCTGTCGAACGTCGTGTTCATGGGGATGGGCGAACCGCTCGCCAACTACAAGCGGGTCGTGAGCGCGGTCCGGCAGATCACCTCGCCGGCACCCGAGGGGTTGGGGATCTCGGCGCGGTCGGTGACGGTCTCGACCGTGGGCCTCGCCCCGTCGATCCGCCGCCTCGCGGACGAGGGCCTGTCGGTGACGCTCGCCGTGTCACTGCACACGCCCGACGACGAACTGCGCGACACTCTCGTCCCGGTGAACAACCGCTGGTCGGTCGACGAGGTTCTCGAGGCCGCCCGCTACTACGCCGACACCACCGGCCGCCGAGTGTCGATCGAGTACGCGCTCATCCGGGATGTGAACGATCAGCCGTGGCGCGCGGACCTGCTGGGGCAGAAGCTGCACCGGGCGCTCGGCTCACTGGTACACGTCAACCTCATCCCGCTGAACCCGACGCCGGGGTCGGAATGGGACGCCAGTCCCAAACCGGTCGAGCGCGAGTTCGTGCGTCGTGTACGCGAGCAGGGCGTTTCGTGCACTGTCCGCGACACCCGCGGGCAGGAGATCGCCGCCGCGTGCGGACAGCTGGCGGCCGAAGAACGCTGAACGGTCCGGCGAGACCCGGGCAGACGAGAAAACGCCGAGCGGATCACCGCTCGGCGTTCGTCGTTCCAGAGGACGGAAATGGCCGGTCAGGACCACTTTCCGCGGTTCATCCACCAGCCGCGCACGCAGAGGACCAGCACCGCGACGGCGAAGCCGATCAGGTAGAGGTCCTCGATGTGGCCGGTGTGGTTGCCGATGATCATCAGCACGAGGAACACCGCGAAGAACACCGCAGCGCCGTAGAAGGTCTTGGTCGCGGCGCCGTGCCAGCCGAACCGCGCCGACGGTGCATCGGCGGGCTCACGGCGCCAGCCGGTGTCGACGATCTCGGCGTGGCCCCCAGCGCCGTGCCCCACAGTGTGCTCAACATCGGTGCTTGCCACAGCCACTCCTCACAGCGCGGACGTCAGATCTCTGACGATCGGTAGTAGTTCCGGATCAGCATAGCGGTATGCCGGTGGCGGCGGTCGGTCCGGTGTGCGGCGGCATGGTCCAGAATGGACGGGTGCCCACTCGCGTGCTGATCCTCGGCTCCACCGGTTCCATCGGCGTCCAAGCGCTCGAGGTGATCGCCGAGCACCCCGATCGATTCGAGGTCGTCGGCCTCGGTGCCGGCGGGGCGAATCTCGATCTCCTCGCCCGGCAGGCCGCCGCGTTCGGTGTCCCGGCGTCCCGGCTCGGGGTCGCCGACGCGGGGAGAGCACGCGAACTCGCCGACCGTCTCGGTGGGGGAGCCGACGCGGTCCTCGGCGGCCCGGAGGCGATGAGCGATCTGATCGATGCGGTCGCCGCGGACACCGGGGTCGACGTCGTGCTCAACGCGGTCGTCGGATCGATCGGCCTCGCCCCGAGTCTGGCCGCGCTCCGATCGGGTGCCCGCCTGGCCCTGGCGAACAAGGAGTCCCTCGTGGCGGGTGGCTCGCTCGTGCTCGAGGCCGCCGCGCCCGGTCAGATCGTCCCGGTGGATTCCGAGCACTCGGCGATCGCGCAGTGCCTGCGCGCCGGGACCACCGCGGAGGTCGAGCGACTCGTGCTCACCGCCTCCGGCGGACCGTTCCGCGGCTGGACGCGTGAGCAGCTGCAGGACGTCACCCCGGAGCAGGCCGGGCATCACCCGACCTGGTCGATGGGGCCGATGATCACCCTCAACTCGGCGACCCTGGTCAACAAGGCGCTGGAGGTCATCGAGGCCCACCTGCTGTTCGACGTCGACTACGACCACATCGACGTCACGGTGCACCCGCAGTCGATCGTGCACTCGATGGTGACCTTCGTCGACGGCGCGACGATCGCCAAGGCGTCGCCTCCCTCGATGAAGCTGCCCATCGCCCTGGCGCTCGGGTGGCCCGACCGGGTGCCCGGGTCGTCCTCGGCCTGCGACTTCTCGACGGCGTCGGCCTGGACCTTCGAGCCCGTGGACGACGCGGTGTTCCCGGCCATCGAACTCGCCCGTTCCGCCGGCCGGGCCGGCGGCAGCCTCACCGCGGTCTACAACGCCGCCAACGAGGCCGCGGCCGCCGGTTTCTTCGCAGGTGCGATCCGTTTCCCGCGCATCGTCGAGATCGTCGGTGACGTGCTCGGCGAGGCGGATCAGTGGCATCAGAAGCCAGGTACTGTGGAAGAGGTCTTCGCCGCCGATCGGTGGGCCCGGGATCGTGCCGCCCAGCTCGTGGCAGTCGCATCCCCGTGATCCGGATGGAGTAGGTACGTGAGTTTCGCGATCGGTGTCACGCTGTTTGCGTTGGCGCTGTTGCTGTCGGTCGCCTGGCATGAGTGCGGTCACATGTGGGCCGCGCAGGCAACGGGCATGAAGGTCCGGCGGTACTTCGTCGGCTTCGGTCCCACCATCTGGTCCACCCGGCGCGGGGAGACCGAGTACGGCATCAAGGCCCTGCCGCTCGGCGGCTTCTGTGACATCGCCGGGATGACGCCCCACGAAGAACTCGCCTGGGACGAGCGCGAGCGGGCCATGTACAAGCAGAAGGCCTGGAAGCGGCTCGTCGTCCTGTTCGCCGGCCCGGCCCAGAACTTCCTCCTCGGCTTCGTCCTGATCATCATCGTCGGACTGACCTTCGGGCTGCCCAACCTCAACCCGGGGCCCACCCCGGCCACGGTGGGCAAGACCCAGTGCGTCTCGTCGACCATCACGATCGCCGGCAGCGACCAGACGAACTCGCCCTGCTCCGGGTCCGGTCCCGCGGGTGCCGCCGGGCTCCTTCCCGGCGATGACATCGTCGCGATCAATGGCCAGCCGGTCGACCAGGCGTCGGACCTGACCCCGGTGATCCGTGAGTCCACCGGTCCGGTCGCGCTGACCGTCGAACGTGACGGACAACGACTCGACCTGTCGATGACACCGGAACCGGTCACCGTCACCGCCACGAAGGCCGACGGGACCACCGAGACCCAGACCTACAACATGGTGGGCATCGCCTACGACCTCCCGCCGGGAATCATCCACTACAGCGGTTTCGCGATCATCCCGGGCGCGATCGGCTTCACCGGCGATCTCGCAGTCGAGACGTGGAACGCCCTGCTGTCCCTGCCGTCGAAGGTCGGTGCCCTGTGGACCGCTGTGACCGGCGGCGAGCGCGCCCTCGACACCCCGGTGAGCGTCTACGGCGCCTCCGTGCTCGGCGGGCAGGCCGTCGAACGCGGCCTGTGGGATCTGTTCTGGATGCTGCTGATCAGCATCAACTTCTTCCTCGGCCTGTTCAACCTGATCCCGCTCCTACCGCTCGACGGCGGCCACATGGCGATCGTCGGGTACGAGAAGGCCCGTGACACCGTCCGGCGCTGGTTCGGCCGTGCGCCCGGTGGTGCCGTCGACTACTACAAGTTGCTCCCGATCACCTACGCCGCCGTGGTGGTGATGGCCGGCTTCATGGTGCTCACACTCACCGCCGACATCGTCAACCCGATCAACCCCTGGTGAACACATCCGGGGTCAGCCCTCACAACGAACACCGTCTGAGTTCACCGACTCACACGGACACGACTCACACCAACACTCCCGATCCTCAGAGGTGAACGAGATGAACGCCCCGACTTCCGCGAACGCCGTGCCGATCGGACTCGGCATGCCCGCCGGACCGCCGCCGGTGCTCGCTCCGCGCCGCAAAACCCGCCAGCTGTTCGTCGGCTCGGTCGGGGTCGGCAGCGACCACCCGATCTCGGTGCAGTCGATGACGACCACCAAGACCCACGACATCAACGCGACCCTGCAGCAGATCGCCGAACTCACCGCGTCGGGCTGCGACATCGTGCGCGTCGCCTGCCCGCGGCCGGAGGACGCCGAAGCGCTCCCGATCATCGCCAAGAAGTCGAAGATCCCGGTGATCGCCGACATCCACTTCCAGCCGAAGTACATCTTCTCGGCGATCGACGCCGGCTGCGCCGCCGTGCGCGTCAACCCCGGCAACATCAAGGAGTTCGACGGACGCGTCAAGGAGGTCGCCAAGGCGGCGGGCGATGCGGGTATCCCGATCCGTATCGGCGTGAACGCCGGCTCCCTCGACAAGCGCATCCTGCAGAAGTACGGCAAGGCGACACCCGAGGCGCTGGTCGAGTCGGCCCTGTGGGAGGCGAGCCTGTTCGAGGAGCACGGCTTCGGCGACATCAAGATCTCGGTGAAGCACAACGACCCGGTGATCATGGTCGAGGCGTACCGCCAGCTCGCCGCCGCCAGCGACTACCCACTGCATCTCGGTGTGACCGAGGCCGGGCCCGCGTTCCAGGGCACCATCAAGTCCGCCGTGGCCTTCGGTGCGCTGCTGAGCGAGGGCATCGGCGACACCATCCGGGTCTCGCTCTCGGCGCCGCCCGCCGAGGAGATCAAGGTCGGCGACCAGATCCTGCAGTCGCTCAACCTGCGCCCGCGCAAGCTCGAGATCGTGTCGTGCCCGTCGTGCGGCCGCGCTCAGGTCGACGTCTACAAACTGGCCGACGAGGTGACCGCGGGTCTCGAGGGTATGGAGGTCCCGCTGCGGGTGGCCGTGATGGGTTGTGTCGTCAACGGTCCGGGCGAGGCCCGCGAAGCCGATCTCGGTGTGGCCTCGGGCAACGGCAAGGGCCAGATCTTCGTCAAGGGCGAGGTCATCAAGACGGTTCCCGAGGCGCAGATCGTCGAGACGTTGATCGAAGAAGCGCTGCGGATCGCCGAGGAAACAGGACAAACTGGAGACGGAACACAAGTGGGCTCGCCCGTGGTGACCGTCTCGTAGGAGTCGGTCGGGCTCGACAGGGAGGAGCGGCGTTGCTGAAGCTTCTGGGCGACAAGCCGCTTGGCGCACGCGACGCGCCCGTCGTCGAACGTGTGCTCACCTCCGACCCGGTCGCCATGTGCATGGTGGCCGCACGTTTCGAGACGCACGGGATCAACCCACGTCTGCTCGGTGGGGAGCTGTGGACCGCTCGTGACCCGGCGTCGTCCCTGTGCTTCTCCGGAGCCAACCTGATCCCGCTCAGCGGCTCGTCCGACGACCTCGACTACTTCTCCGATCGCGCCGTCGCCGCGCCCCGGGCCTGCTCGTCCATCGTCGGCCGGGCCGAGCTCGTCCTGCAGATGTGGGAGCAGATCGAGCCCGTCTGGGGCCCGGCCCGTGAGGTCCGGCCGGTGCAACCTCTCCTCGCGCTCTCCTCATGTCCGGCGGTGCCCGCCGACCCGCAGGTACGACTCGTGACCCTCGACGACCTCGACGCCTACATGCCGGCGGCGGTCGACATGTTCATCGGTGAGGTCGGGGTCGACCCGACGGCCGGTGACGGCGGGCGGTCATACCGTCGCCGCCTCGCCTCGCTGGTCTCCGCGCAGCGGGTGTTCGCCCGCTTCGACGGCCCCGACGTCGTGTTCAAGGCCGAGATCGGTTCGCTGTCACGGCGCGTCGGACAGATCCAGGGGGTCTGGGTCTCACCCGACCGCCGCGGCGAGGGTCTGGGACTCGGCGGTACCGCGGCCGTCGCCGAGGCGGTTGCCGCTCACGGCCGCATCCCGAGTCTGTACGTGAACAGTTTCAACGTCACCGCTCGCGCGGTGTACGAGCGCATCGGTTTCGCCGAGGTCGGGACCTTCGCGACCGTCCTGGTCGACTGATCGTTCTCCGCGGATCCGTTCAGCCGGGTGGTTACCGCGTGGCGTCCCGGGAATGCGCGACGGGCGGCCATAGACTCGACCACGATGTGGCGCATGCGAACTCGATGGACCCCGGCGGTGATCGTCGCGTTGTGTGCTGCCGTGACGGTTGCGACCGTCGGCTGCTCGACGTCGGAGGACGACGGCCCGCGTCGTGCTGCGGAACGCTTCCTGTCGGCCTACGCCGACCACGAGGTCGCCGCCGCGGCGGGCCTGACCGACAACCCGGACATCGCCGAGTCCGCGATGCAGTCGGCCTGGTCAGGACTGGCGGCCGAGGCGCTCGACTCGCACGCCGGACGCGTCCGCGTCACCGGTGACACCGCCGAGGTCGAGGTCGGCTACACCTGGGCCCTCCCGCGCGGCCGCACCTGGAACTACGACGCGACACTGCGGATGGGCCGCTCGGACAGCGGATGGGCGGTCCGCTGGTCGTCGACGAACATCCACCCCAAACTCGGTGCCGATCAACGGCTCTCGCTGCAGATCATCGAGGCGCCGCGCGCCACGGTGAATGAAGCCGACGGCTCCGAGGTGATGGTCAACGGCAGTGTCGTCGGCGTCAACTTCGATCCGACGGCCGCGACCGAGCAGGGCGCGTCGGTCGCGGAATCGGTGACCGCCGCAGTGGCGGTGCTGCGCCGGTTCACCCCCTCCCTCGATGCACAGGCCATCGCCGAACAGGTCACCGCGAGCGGGCAGCAGTACCCCCTCGCACGGCTCTCGCATGCGCAGTTCGACCGTCTCCGGGATCAGCTGGCGATCCCGGGTGTGGTGACCAACGAGCAGGCCGAGCTGGTGGCCAAGGACCCACGGTTCGCACCCGCCCTGCTGTCGGAGGTCAAGAAGGTCGTCGACACCGAGGTCGCCGGGCGCGCGGGCTGGCGGGTGGTCACGGTGAACCCCAACGGCCTCGACGCGGACGTACTCGCCGATCACGACGCGGACCCCTCACCGGCGGTGTCGCTGAGTCTGTCGCGAACGGTCCAGAACGCGGCGCAGCGCGCGGTCGACGCCACCAATCGCTTCCAGATCGCGATGGTCGCCGTGCAGCCGTCCACCGGCCGCATCCTCGCGGTCGCGCAGAACAACGCCGCCGACGCGCAGGGTCCGATCGCCACGACGGGTCTCTATCCGCCGGGTTCGACCTTCAAGATGGTGACCGCGGCAGCCGCCATCAACCGCGAGATGGCGACCCCGGACACGACCGTCGGGTGTCCCGGTGCGATCCAGATCGGCCCGCGACTGATCCCGAACTACGACGGCTTCTCGCTGGGTTCCGTGTCGATGCTGCGGGCCTTCGCACAGTCCTGCAACACCACGTTCGCCAAGCTCGCCAGCGAGATGGGTCCGTCCGACCTCGCGCACGCCGCGGCCGCGATGGGTATCGGTCAGCAGTATGAGATCGCCGGGCTCGACGCGGTGTCCGGGTCGGTGCCGATCGAGAACGAACTGGTAGCCCGCAGCGAGGACGGTTTCGGACAGGGCAAGGTCCTGGTGTCGCCGCTGGGCCTCGCGCTCGTCGCGGCGACCGTCGCGAACGGGTCGAAAGCCCCGGTGCCGCAACTGATCCTCGACAAGCCGACCAAGGTCGAGGGGCCACAGCCCACGATGAGCCCCGATGTCTACCGTCAGCTGCGCCCGATGATGCGCGCGGTCATCACCAGCGGCACGGCATCGGTGATCGACGGGCAGGGCGCCGTCTTCGGCAAGACCGGTGAGGCGGAGTTCGACGGCGGGTCGCACGCCTGGTTCGCCGGCTATCGGGGTGACATCGCCTTCGCCACCCTGGTGGTCCGCGGTGGCGACTCCAACAACGCGGTGGCCGTGACGCGCGACTTCTTCAGCGGTCTCGGACCCGGTTACGCCATCCGATCGGTGTCGTAGCGAACGGGTCCTAACGGACGGGCAGGATCACCTGACGTCCGGCGTGGTCGATGACCTCCACCGGGTGGTCGTAGGTGCGCGTCAGCAACTCGACCGTCATGACCTCGCGGGTGGGTCCGATCGCCAGCAGTTCGCCGTCCTTCATCACCGCCACGCGGTCGGCGTAGGCGGCTGCGAGGGTCAGGTCGTGCACCACGAGCAGTATCGCGTTGCCCGCGTCACGGTGGACGCGCAGGATGTCGAGCACCTGCTCCTGATGGTGGATGTCGAGTGCCGCGGTCGGCTCGTCGAGCATCATCACCGGGGTGTCCTGGGCGAGCGCGCGGGCCAGTGACACCCGTGCCTGCTGTCCACCGGAGAGCTGCGCGAACGGACGGTCGGCGATCTCGTCGAGCTCGCACAGGGCCATCGCATCGGCGATGACCGCGGGTGAGTCGGCGGCGCGTGGGGTGCGCAGCCACGGGAACCGTCCCATCGCCACCACCTGCGCGACGGTGAACGGTGTGTCCACCCGATTCAGCTGGGTCACCAGCGACCGGTGCCGGGCCAGTTCGCGTGTCGACGTCGACGCGACGTCGTGACCGTCGACATGCACCCGTCCGCGATGGGGTGTTCGGGTGCCCGCCAGCGCGGAGAGCAGCGTCGACTTGCCGCACCCGTTGGGCCCGACCAGTGCGACCAACTCGCCGGGATGTACCTCGAGCGACACGTCGCGCACCACATCGCGCCCGCCCAGGCGGACATGCACCCCGTCGGCGCGGATCCCCGGTGTCGCGGCGGTGCCGGTCACCTCGTTCACCACCCCGCACCCGCATGACGGCTGCGGCGCAACAGGATGAAGAACACCGGCCCGCCGATCAGCGAGGTGAACATGCCGAGCGGCAGGTCGGCGTCGCCGAGCATGGTGCGGGCCGCCAGGTCGGCGCCGGTGATGACGAGCGCACCGCCGATCACGCTGGTCGGCAGCAGGATCGCGTGACGCGGACCGACGATGAGGCGCATGACGTGCGGCACCACCAGCCCCACGAAGGCGATGATCCCGGCGAAGGCGACGGCCGCCGCGGTGAGGACGGCGGTGAGGACGATCGCCTGCCTGCGCACGGCCTCGACGTTGACCCCCAACGATGCGGCCTGGATGTCGCCGAGCGCGAGCAGATCGAGTTTGTGCACGAGGAACAGGCACGCGGCGACGCCCGCCACGACGAGTGGTGCCACCACCCAGATCTCGCTCCACGTGCGCCCGGCCAGTGACCCGAGTTGCCAGAAGATGATCTGCTCACGAGCCGCGGTGGTCGCGACGAAGGTGAGGAACGCGATGATCCCGGCGGCGAAGGCGTTCACGGCGATGCCGGTGAGGACCAACATGATGGCCGACGACGATCCGTCCCGCAGCGACAACAGGTAGACGGCAGCGGCGGTGACGAGGCCGAAGGCGAACGCTGCGCCCGCCAGCGCCCAGTTGCCCGCCGCGCCACCGGCTCCCGCGGTTCCGCCGGCGAGCACGATCATCAGGCAGGCGCCGACCGCCGCGCCCGAGGACACCCCGATGATGCCGGGTTCGGCGAGCGGGTTGGCGAGGACGCCCTGGAGGAGACATCCCGCGGCGCCGAGCGCGGCACCGACGAACAGGCCCAGCACGATGCGCGGGAACCGGACGTTCCACAGCGCTCCTTCGCCGTTCGGATGCGCGGGCAGCGGCCCGAGGTCGAGATGGAAATGGTGGGCGATGCTGCCCAGCACCTCCAGCGGGGGCACGGACACCTTGCCCGACCCGGCGGACACGACGACCAGGACGAGGGTCGCGACGAGCATGGTGACCACGACCGCGGTGTCGCGGACGCGATGGGCGGTGGCGGAGGGGGCCGGGTTCGAGGTCGCCGTCGCCGGTCCGGTGCTGGTTGCCGAGGAGCTCACGTGTAGATCGACCTCGCGAGCGCCGACAGGACCTGACCGACGTCCGGTCCGAAGGCGAGGATCTGACTCTCGTCCATCTGGACGACCCGGCGATTGCGTCCCGCCTCGGTGTCGGCGACACCCGGGAGCGTCAGCACACCGTCGGGCCCGCCGACGGTGGCCGCCCCCTGCGTCATGACGATGATCACGTCGGGGTCGGCGGTGATCATCGCCTCGGCGCTGATCGCGGTGAAGGCCCCGGTGAGGTCCGCGGCCGCCCCGGCGTCCCGGCCGCCGAGGGTCTCGATGAGATCGTCGGCGCCGGAACCAGGACCGGCGAGCAGCAGGAGGTTGCGCCCGCGGATGTACAGGAAGGCCATCGTCGGGTCACCCGACGGATTCGGGACGAGTTCGCGCGCCGCCGAGATCTGGGCGTCGGTCCGGGCCACGAGTTTCTCGCCCTCGTCGCGGACGCCGAGCGCCGCGGCCACCGAACGGATCAGAGCGTCGTTCGTCTCGAGGTTGCGGATCGCCGGGAACACGACGACCTCGACGCCGGAGTCGCGGATCTGGTCGACGGCGGTCGTGGGCACGGTCGATTCGCTGACGAGCAGGACGGTCGGGGCGAGGGCGAGTACGGACTCGGCGTTGAGGCTGTGCCCGCGATTGGTGACCACCGGAAGCGACACCGCCGAGGGGAATGCCGTGGAGGTGTCCCGGCCGACCACCCGCGATCCGAGTCCGAGCGCGAAGACCGTGTTGCCGAGTGTCCCGTTGATGTCGACCGCGATGATGCGGTCGGCGTCGGTGACGGTCACGTCGCCGTAGCGCAGCGAAGGAACCGTCGACGGCAACCGTGGGTCGGGATCATCGGCGACGGGGGTGATGTCGGAATCGGGCAGCGTCGCGGTCTGGGGACCGCTGCGCAGGTGAGCGCCGGGGGAGTGCCGTTCCTGCTCGATGGGTGTCACGAAACACCCGGACACACTCAGGACACTGAGCATCACCAACAGAAGCGCCCACGACCGTCGCCGACGGGCTCTGAACCCTCCGCTGCCCACAGGGCACCTCCCTCGGTTCGGCGTCGTCCGCGCGGCGGCCGGGACCGGCCTGCGACACCGACGCGCCCACCGGCGAGCTTAGTGGGGCCTTACCCCGGGCCCGCCCATGGGCCTCACGCCGATCGGCAGCGATAGTCTGGACGCATGCCAGTTCGCAGTGCCCTCACCCCTGGGATCGTGTCGCCCATCCGATCCGTGCCCGATTCGATCGAGCGTCCCGAATACGTGTGGAAGCCCACGGTCAACGAGGGTCATGAGCCGTGGGTGCAGACACCCGAGACCATCGAGAAGATGCGGATCGCGAGCAAGATCGCGGCCAACGCGCTCGCCGAGGCGGGCAAGGCGGTCGCACCCGGGGTGACCACCGACGAGCTCGACGCGATCGCCCACGAGTACATGATCGACCACGGCGCCTATCCGTCGACGCTGGGCTACAAGGACTTTCCGAAGTCGTGCTGTACATCGCTCAACGAGGTCATCTGCCACGGCATCCCGGATTCGACCGTGATCTCCGACGGCGACATCGTGAACATCGACGTCACCGCCTACATCCACGGCGTCCACGGCGACACCAACGCGACCTTCCTCGCCGGGGACGTCGATCAGGAGGCGCGCGACCTCGTCGAGCGCACCCGTACGGCGACCGAACGCGCCATCAAGGCCGTCAAACCCGGTCGTGAGCTGAACGTCGTCGGCCGCGTGATCGAGTCGTACGCGAATCGCTTCGGCTACACCGTCGTTCGCGATTTCACCGGACACGGCATCGGGGAGACCTTCCACAACGGACTCATCGTGCTGCACTACGACGAGCCGAACGTCGACACCGTCCTCGAACCCGGGATGGTGTTCACCATCGAGCCGATGATCAATCTGGGCGCCCTGCCGTGGGAGATGTGGGACGACGGGTGGACCGTCGTGACGGCCGACCGGCGCTGGACCGCGCAGTTCGAGCACACGCTGGTGGTCACCGAGGACGGTGCGGAGATCCTCACGGTTCCCGACAACTGATCGGGCTCGATTCACCGATCGCGACGCGGCGGCCCGCGGCTCAGGCGGGGAACCGGACCGGCTGCGGTTCGCTGCTCGCGGTCGTGGTGCCGTTGCCGAGCTGACCGTTGCCGTTGAGACCCCAGCAGTACATGTCGTCGGCACCGGCCACCGCGCACACATTCGCCGAACCGGTGGTGATCTGCGTGACCCGGGACAGTCCGTTCACCCGGTCCGGGCCCTTGTCGGGCAGACCGCTGCGCGAGCCCCAGCAGTAGGCCGAACCGCCGGCCGCGGCGCATCCGCCGTACGCCGCGGTCGACACCTCGGTGGCGCCACGGACATCGATCCTGGTCGGGGTGCGCCGAGACTGTTCGGTGCCGTCACCCAGCTGGCCGGAGTTGTTCTGTCCCCAGCAGAACACTCCGCCCCCGCCGGCGACCGCGCAGGTGGAGTAGAGGCTGGTGCTGATCGACGTCGGTGCGGTCAGGCCGAGGACGCGCGTAGGGGTCGAGCGGTCGATCGTCGTGCCGTCGCCGATCTGGCCGTCGCGGTTGCCGCCCCAGCAGTACGCCGACCCCGAGGCGATCGCGCACGAGGTGGTGTGCGACGTCGAGATCGCCGTCACCCCGGACAGCCCGGTGACGCGGGTCGGGACGTCGACGGTCCCCGTGCTGCCGTTGCCGACCTGTCCGTTGGAGTTGTTGCGCCAGCAGTAGGCATCGCCGTCGCTGATGGCGCAGATCGTCAACCCGACCGACACGGCGGACACCTGCGACAACCCGGCGACCTTGGTGGGGAGCGGGACATTCTGCCCGGGCCCGCCGATTCCGTAACCCCAGCAGTAGAGGTCCCCGCGGCTGATGGCACAGGTGGTGCCGAGACCGCCCATGCTCACCGCCGAGACGTCGGAGATCCCGTCGATCGGGGTCGGCCGCGGACGATCGGTGGTGGTGCCGTCGCCGAGGGTGCCGCGCTCGTTGCCGCCCCAGCAGAACAGTTCGCCGTCCCGGACCGCGCAGGTGCTGTCACCGCTGGACGCGATGGAGTCGAAGTCGCCCGCGGCGCTCGCTCCACTGCTCGGGCTGCCCGAACTCGACGTCGACGAACCGGCGACCGGAGACGTCGAAGGATCGGACCCGGAACCGGTGAGCGCGACCGCGGTGCCCACCACGGCCGCCACGAGGACGATCACACCGACGACTGCCGCCGCAATCCAGGCCGTCCGAGCGCCCGAACCGCGGCCGGAACCGCCACCGGGGCGCGATCCGGCCGGACTCATCGGATACATGTTCTGCGGCGGCATCGGCGGCCCACCCGCCGCGTAGGCCGGAGAGGGAGCGAATTGGCCCTGGGCCGCCGGACGATGCACGGTCGCCGGGAACGGGGGCGGGTACGGGGGTTGGTGCGCCGGTTGCGGAGCGGCCGGCCGGAGGGGTGGCGTCTGGTGCGCCGGAGTGGGCGCGGGGGCCGTCGCGACCCAGCCCTCGGGGGGCTTCGGGTCACCGGCAGGGCGTCGGCCGTGCGGACCGAAGGGGCCGGTCTCGACCGCCCGCGCCAGCGTCGCGGCGAAGTCCGAGCACGACGCGAACCGGTCGGCAGGCGCTTTGGCGAGGGCGCGCGCGAACACCGGGTCGAGGTGGGCGAGCTCCGGCCGGTGGTCGGACACCCGCGGCGGCGGTGTGTTCACGTGGCCGGCGATGAGCGCCATCGGGGTCTGACCGGGAAACGGCTGCTGCCCGGTCAGGACCTGAAAAGCCGTGCAGGCCAAGGCATACTGATCCGATGCCGGAATGGCGGCCTCGCCGGTGAGGATCTCCGGCGCGGCGTAGGCGAGCGTGCCGACGAACAGATTGGTCGCGGTCATCTTCGCGCCGTCCATGAGCCGGGCGATCCCGAAGTCGAGAACGGTGACCCGGGTGATCCGGCCATCGGCATCGCGCGCGATGACGATGTTGGCGGGTTTGATGTCGCGGTGGATGACGCGTTGCGCGTGGGCGTAATCGAGCGCGTCGGCGACACGGCTGACGATCGTCACCACGTCGTCGACCGGGAGCGGAGCCGCCCCGTTGAGGTCCTGGCCCTCGAGATAGGTCATCGAGAACCAGGGACTGCCGTTCTCGACGCCGTGGGTGTAGACGGTCACGATGCCCGGGTGGTCGAGGGCCGCGGCGGTGCGGGCCTCGTTGCGGAACCGCTCGTCGAAGCTGGGGTCGGCGGGATTGGGCGAGATGATCTTGAGGGCCTCGCGCCTGCCCAGGGTGGGGTGTTCGACCAACCACACCTGGCCCATGCCGCCGCGTCCGAGCAAGGAGAGGACGCGGTACCCGGCGAACATCGATCCGGGTTCCACGACCTGCACGCTGACGACCCCCTCGGTGACGAACTCGAGCGGCAGTCCCGACTGCCGATGGGGTCACTGTAGCCAGACATGCGCTAGCTCGAGGCGAACGGTGCGTCGTGTGAACGACGCCACTGTCGCGAGCCCACTCCGGCGGGGCCGGCAGGCGGTCGCCACTACTCTGTCGACGTGGACGACTTCGGCGGTGCGTTGCTCGTGGGCGGTACCAGCAGTGATGCCGGCAAGAGCCTGATCGTCGCCGGACTGTGCCGGGCGTTGGCCCGAACCGGGGTGCGGGTGGCGCCGTTCAAGGCGCAGAACATGTCCAACAACTCCGTGGTCACCCTCGACGGTGGTGAGATCGGGCGGGCACAGGCGTTGCAGGCCTTCGCGTGTGGGCTCGAGCCGTCCACCCGGTTCAATCCCGTCCTGCTCAAACCGGGGAGCGACCGTCGATCGCACGTCGTCCTGCGTGGCCGTCCCGCCGGCGACGTCGGTGCCGCCGACTACATGCGGTGGCGTTCTCGGTTGCGGCGGGTCGTCGCCGACGAGCTGGCCGGGCTGCGGCGCGACTTCGACGTCGTGATCTGTGAGGGCGCCGGCTCGGTGGCCGAGATCAACCTCCGCGCCAACGACATCGCCAACCTCGGCCTGGCGCAAGCGGCTCGACTGCCGGTGTTGCTGGTCACCGACATCGATCGCGGCGGGTCGCTGGCGCACCTCTTCGGGACCACGGCCGTCCTCGACGAGAAGGACCAGCGACTGATCGCCGGGTACATCGTCAACAAGTTCCGTGGTGACCCGTCGATCCTGGAACCGGGACTGCAACAGCTCGAGGAGATGACCGGTCGGCCGACGCTGGGTGTCGTGCCGTTCGCCGACGACCTGTGGCTCGACGCCGAGGACTCCCTCGCCGCCCCGGTGGGCCGCCGGGTCGGGCCGCCCCCGGGCGTCGTCGGCCCGGCGGAGGTGGCGGGGGACAGACTGCGGGTGGCGGCGATCAGGCTGCCGCGCATCTCCAACTCCACCGACGTCGAATCGCTGGCATGCGAGCCCGGCGTCGACGTCACCTGGGTCGACGACCCGGCCACCGTGGCGGCGGCCGACCTGGTGGTCCTGCCCGGCACCCGTGCGACCGTCTCGGATCTGGACTGGTTGCGCGGACGCGGACTGGACGGGGCGTTGCGGTCCCGCGCAGCCCGCGGCCTGCCGATCATCGCCATCTGCGGGGGATTCCAGATGCTGGCCCACACCCTCGACGACTCCGTGGAATCAGGCCGCGGCCGGGTACCCGGCCTGGGGTTGCTGGACCTCGACATCGAGTTCCGTCCGGAGAAGACACTGCGTCAGGTCACCGGCGTCGCGGGTCGCGGACCGGGCGCTCCGACGACCGGCGGGTGTGCGATCAACGGCTATGAGATCCATCACGGCCAGGTGACGCGATCGGCGGAGCAGGCCTGGATCATCGACGACCGGTCGGGCCCCGAAGGCGCGGTGCGCGGCGCGGTCCGCGGCACCCACTGGCATGGTCTGCTGGCGTGCAACGAGTTCCGGCGTCGGCTGCTCACCGACGTCGCCACCGAGGCCGGGGTGCGCGGATTCCGCGTGGCGCCGGACACCGACGTCGATGCGGTCCGCCGGCGACAGGTAGACCAGATGGCCGACCTCGTCTCCGAACACCTCGACCTCGACGCGGTGAGGAAGCTGACCGACGGCGGGCCGCCCGCGACCGCACCCATCATCCGCCATCGGCTCGACACTCGGTAGCCGTCTGCCCGCGGAAGGAAGGCGTTATCGTGGGCCAATGAGTGAAGCCATCCCGGGCGTGTTGTCACAGGTAGCCGTCGGTGATCTGACCTTCGACGTCCGGATCGGGGGTCCCGAGTCCGGCCCGTGGGTCCTGCTGCTGCACGGCTTTCCGGTCGACGGCCGTTGCTACGACGAGGTCGTGCCGCGTCTGCATGAGTCGGGTCTGCGCACGCTGGTCATCGACCAGCGCGGCTACAGTCCCGGGGCGCGGCCCGGCGACGTTGCCGACTACCACCTCGGTCATCTGGTCTCCGATGTCATCGGTGTCCTCGACGCGCTCGGAGTCGGTTATGCGATTCTGGTCGGCCACGACTGGGGTGGCATCCTCGCCTGGCATCTCGCGGCCAAGTATCCGGACCGGTTCACCGGTCTGGTGGTGGCCAGTACCGGGCATCCGTCGGCGATGCGCGATGCGCTCGTCGGCACCGATCAGCGTGAACGGTCGTCGTACATTCTCGATTTCGTCGCCGACGGGGCCGAGGAGAAGCTGCTCGCCGACGACGGGGCGGTGCTGCGCGCCGCAGGCGTCAGCGAGGACGAGCTCGCCCCGCTGCGCGAGCCGGGTGCGCTGACCGCGGCCCTCAACTGGTACCGGGCGAACTTCGTCGGCGACATCAAGGGCACCATGGCCTGCCCGCCGGTGGAGATCCCCACGACGCTGCTGTGGAGTGACGCCGACGCAGCGCTCGGGCGCGAACAGGCGCAGGGGAGCGGCCGTTACGTGTACTCCGACTTCCGCTTCTGCGAACTCGCCGGCGTCGACCACTGGATCCCGCAGAACGCAGCACGCGCCCTGGCGAGCGAGATCGCGCTGCGTTCCAGCGTGTTCTAGTCCAGTTCCAACCCGAGGAGCGCGTTCTCGAGGACCTCGGGCATGGCCGGGTGGATCCAGTACTGCCCGCGTGCCAGCTCGTGCGCGGTCTGGCCGAAGTGCATGGCCTGGATCACCGGCTGGATGACGGTCGGAGCCTGCGGGCCGATCAGGTGCGCGCCGAGGATCGTCCCGGTGCCGCGTTCGGCGATCAGCTTGCAGAATCCGGTGGTGTCCTCCATCGCCCAGCCGTAGGCGACGTCGCCGTAGGCCTGGACCTTGACCGCGATGTCGAGACCGGCGTCGCGAGCCTGCTCCTCGGTGAGTCCGACCGAGGCGATCTGCGGGTGGGTGAACACCGCGGCCGGCACGTACCGATGGTCGAAGGACTCGAGATCGGTTGCATCCCAACCCTTGAGCAGGTTGGCCTGAACCACTCGCTGTTCGTGGTTGGCGACGTGCTTGAGCTGATGGGGAGAGCTCACGTCGCCCAGCGTCCAGACCCCGTGCGCGGCGGTGCGGCCGTGCGCGTCGCACACCACACGGCCCTCCTCGTCGAGCTCGATGCCGACGGAGTCGAGGTTGAGACGGTCCCCGTTCGGACGGCGGCCGGTGGCGACCAGCAGGGCGTCGGCGTCGAGGGACGTGCCGTCGGACAGCTCGACCCGTACTCCGCCGCCGGGGAGATCCTGTGCACCGGTGACCGTGGTCTCCAGGTGGACGTCCCACTTTTCCTGGGCCACCTGGCTGAAGCGGTTGGAGATGTCGGCGTCCTGCTTGCGCAATAGTGCCGGACCGCGCGCGATGATCGAGACGTGCGAGCCGAGTGCGCCGAAGACGTGCGCGAATTCGGCTGCGATGTAACCGCTTCCGAGGATGACGAGGCGTTCGGGGAGCTCCGGGAGCCGCATCACGTCGTTGTTGGTGTAGTACCGGACCCCGGACTCGGTGACGGCCGACGGGATGACGGCGCGGGAGCCCGCGGCGATCACCACCTCCGAGGCGAGGACGGTGTCGCCGTCCCGCGTGACGAGTCGGAGGCGACCCTCCTCGTCACGGCCGTCGAATTCGACATGCGAGTCGTAGACGGTGATGTTGTCGCACCGGTCCACCCGGTATTCCTTGCCGCCGGCCGACAGCGGATCGATGCGTCCGAAGACGCGCTCGACGATGCCCGGCCAATCCACCGAGTCGACCTTCGCGTGCACTCCGAGACGCGCTCCGTGCGTGGCGATCTCGGCAACTTCCGCGGCGTAGACGAACATCTTGGTCGGGATGCAGCCGACATTGAGGCAGGTGCCGCCGTAGATGCTCTCCTCGAAGATCGCGAGCGTCTTGTCCGCGAAGCGGTCGTCCGGGATGGCGTTGCCGCTGCCCGAGCCGATGATGGCCAGGTCGACGACCTGCGTGGCGGTCATAGGTGATTCTCGCTTCCGGTTGTGGACTGGGTGTTCGTCGATGGCGTGCGTGGCGATCGGGCGACGGTGGGCGCAAGGACCCGGGTCAGCCAGTCGTCGACCTCACGGTAAGCCTGCTCGCGGGCGTGCGGCACCGAGAGGAAGACATCGTGTCGTGCGTCGGGAACGGGTACCGCGGTGACGCGATTGCCGAGACATCCGCTCCACCGCGCGATCTGGGTGACGTCGAGAACCGCATCCGCGTGGTCGGTCGACGACGAGTAGGTGCGCGCGAAATGTGTCTTGTCCGAACGCAAGACGAGCGCAGGGACGCCGACGTCGATGCCGCGGTGCAGATGTCGCTGACCGCTGCGCACGGCGTCGAGGAAACCGAAGGTCACCGGGAACCCGCCCAGGGGCTTGACCTCGAGGTCGTAGTTCCACTCGCCGTGCGCACTGTCGTGCAGACTCTCGCCGTAGGCCTGCGAGAGTTCCTTGGGGATGACCCGCATCGGCGCGACCGCCGCGACCGCCTTGATGAGCATGGTGACCGGCAGCGTGCGCAGCACCGCGTCGCCCTGCAGGTCGAACCACGGCGAGTTGAGGAGTAGACCGTCGACCGCACGGTGCAGCGCCGGTCGGTGTTGCCGCAGACGGTCGAGCCACAGGGACGTGACGAGTCCGCCGGTCGAGTGCCCGGCGATCACGACCCGGCAGTCCGCGCCCACCTCGTCGAGGATGATCTCGAGCGCCCGCCCGAGTTCCTCGTCGTATGCGGCGAGATCGGTGGTGAAGTGCGGGGTGTGGTGCGGTTGCAGCGATCGACCGCATTTGCGCAGGTCGATGGCATAGAACGCGTAGCCGCGGTCGATGAAGAAGTCGGCGAGGGGCTCGTGGAAGAAGTAGTCGGTGAAACCGTGGACGTAGAGCACCGCGCCACGGGCGGGAACGGTGTCGGCCCGGCGTATGAGGGTCGCGGAGATGGGTGACTGGCCGTCCGGGTCGGGGCCGAGGGGGAGGGTGCGTTGCCGGTAGCCGTCGAGGAATCGATCGGGCCGCCAGTCGGCGGCTTCGGGTGCGCTCACGACTGCCAGCTTAATGATCGGGCGCGACGGGGTGGGGTGTCGCGCAGCCCACAGTTGCGCAGGTCGATTCTGTCGACGGACGTGCCATGCTGGACAATGGCGGTTGAGAAGGATCGGGCGAGAAGTGCCCGGTCGAGAAGTGGCCATCCGGGACGGCGTGCCGCGACGAACACACGTCACAGTGTCCCACCAGGTGAAGTGGAGTCCAGGTGTCGAAAACGGTGATCAAGACCGATGTCGCGTTGGTGGGTGCGGGAATCATGAGCGCCACCCTCGGAGCCCTGCTGCGACAGCTTCAGCCCGACTGGTCGATCAGCCTGTTCGAGCAGCTCGACGCAGCCGCGGCCGAGAGCAGTGACCCGTGGAACAACGCGGGTACCGGGCACTCGGCGCTGTGCGAGCTGAACTACACGCCGAAGACGGCCGACGGCGGCGTCAACATCGACAAGGCGCTCAACATCAACGAGCAGTTCCAGGTGTCGCGCCAGTTCTGGGCGCACGCCGTCGACAACGGCATCCTCGGCGACCCGTCGGAGTTCATCAATCCCATCCCGCACGTGGCCTTCACCCACGGCGTCGACGGACACGACTACCTGCGCAAGCGGTACGACAGCCTGGCCACCCAGACCCTGTTCGAGGGCATGGAGTTCATCGACGACCCGGCCGAGTTCACCGCGCGCCTGCCGCTCATGTCCGCCGGGCGCGACTTCGGCGAGAAGGTCGCCCTCAACTGGTTCGACGAGGGCACCGACGTCGACTTCGGCGCACTCACCCAGCAGCTCATCAACTACGTCGCCCAGGGCGCCGACATCTACTTCGGTCACTCGGTGACCAATCTCTCCAAGCAGTCCGACGGCAGTTGGATCGTGAAGGTGCGGAACGGACGGACCGGCGACAAGCTGACCGTGCACGCGAAGTTCGTCTTCGTCGGCGCGGGCGGCGGCGCGCTGCACCTGCTGCAGAAGTCGGGCATCAAGGAGGCCAAGGGCTTCGGCGGCTTCCCGGTCTCGGGCGAGTTCTTCCGGTGCACCAACCCCGACCTCGTCGCCGAACACCAAGCCAAGGTCTACGGCCAGGCCGCGGTGGGTGCGCCCCCGATGTCGGTGCCTCACCTCGACACCCGCGTGATCAACCACAAGCCGGGTCTGTTGTTCGGCCCGTACGCAGGCTGGTCGCCGAAGTTCCTCAAGAGCGGCAAGATCACCGACCTGCCCTTCTCGATCAAGCCCGGCAACCTGTTGCCGATGGTGTCGATCGCGCCGAAGGAGTTCGGGCTGCTGAAGTACCTCATCAGCGAGCTCGCCGCCGGCCCCGCGGACCGGGTCAAGACGCTGTCGGAGTTCGTGCCGCGCGCCCTCGGTGCCGATTGGGAGCTGATCACCGCCGGCCAGCGCGTCCAGGTCATCCGCAAGACCGGCGTCGGCGGGCAGCTCGAGTTCGGTACGGCCGTCGTCGCCTCCGCCGACGGCACGATGGCAGGCCTGCTCGGCGCGTCCCCGGGCGCGTCGACCGCGGTGCCGGCCATGCTGTCGGTGCTCGAACAGTGCTTCCCCACCGAATACGCCGGATGGTCGTCGAAGCTGGGCGCGATCATCCCGTCCTTCGGTCAGAAGCTGAACGGCAACCGCGACCTGTACCGACAGGTCTGGGACTGGACCAACAAGTCGCTGCAGCTGACCGGCCGCGACGCCAGCGGTGTCGAGGCCGGCGCGCTGGCCCCGGCAACCGCGGGCTGATCCGCGCGGGATGAAGTTGCGCGGCCTTGTGTGCTAACCACGACACATGATCTCCGAACCGCGGGTGCACCGCAGCCAGGCCGCCGACATCGACGCCGCGACGCTGTATCGGATTCTGCGGTTGCGGGTGGAGGTCTTCGTGGTGGAGCAGGCCTGCCCGTACCCCGAACTCGACGGCCGGGATCTCGAGCCGACGACCCGTCAGTTCTGGATCACCGACGGCGGCGACCCGCCCGACGTCGCCGACGAGGCGGGAGTGGTCCTGGCGACCCTGCGCCTGCTCGAGGAGCCGCAGCCCGCGGACGGCGAACAGGTCTTCCGGATCGGGCGGGTGTGCACCGAACGCAATCACCGCGGTCGCGGTCTGGTCGCGCGGCTGATGACCGAGGCGCTGGCCGAGGTCGGTGACCGCGCATGCCGGATCGAGGCGCAGACCTACCTCACCGAGATGTACGGCAAGTTCGGTTTCGTCCGTGACGGCGACGACTACCTCGAAGACGGGATTCCCCACGTGTCGATGCTCCGCCCGGGATCACGATGACCGCCGCCCAGGATGCGCCGCGCTATCCGTTCAGCGCCGTCGTCGGTGCGCACCAGCTCAAACTCGCTCTCATCCTGTCGGCGATCTCCCCGGGTATCGGCGGCGTCCTGATCCGGGGTGAGAAGGGTACGGCCAAGTCGACCATCGTGCGGGGACTGGGACCCCTGCTCGCGGGTACGCCGGGACAGAGCGCCGGACGAGTCGTCGAACTGCCGATCGGCGCCACCGAGGATCGGGTGATCGGGTCACTGGATCTGACGTCGGTACTCCGGGACGGCCGTGCCGAGTTCACCCCTGGCCTGCTCGCACAGGCCCATCGGGGCGTGCTCTACATCGACGAGGTCAACCTGCTCGCCGACCATCTCGTCGACGTCCTGCTCGATGCCGCTGCCAGCGGACGCGTCACCGTCGAGCGCGACGGCGTATCCCACACGCAGGCTGCGGATTTCGTACTCGTCGGGACCATGAACCCCGAAGAGGGGGAGCTTCGGCCCCAGTTGCTGGACCGCTTCGGGCTGGCCGTCGACGTGGCCGCCGCCCGCGACATCGACGAACGCGTCGAGGTGGTTCGCCGCCGGATGTCGTTCGACGCCGACCCCGCGTCATTCGTCGACGCCCACCTGGACGCCGAACGCGAGCTGACGCGGCGGATCGCGACCGCGCGGATGGCGGTCGACGAGGTCTCGCTGCCCGATCGGGAGATGCGTCGGATCGCCGGTATCTGCGCCCATCTCGATGTCGACGGGCTCCGCGGCGACATCGTGGTCGCGCGGACAGCCGTCGCGCACGCCGCGTGGCGAGGCGCTGACACCGTCGAGGAGGTGGACGTGCGTGCTGCTGTCGAACTGGCGCTGCCGCACCGTCGCCGTCGCAACCCGTTCGACGAGTCGGGACTGTCCTCCGACCAGCTCGACGACGCCATGTCGGCCGGGGACGACGCCGCCGGACCCGGGGCACCCGACGACGATCCCGGACCTCCCGACGACGATCCCGGACCTCCAGAGGGTGACCCGCCGGGTGGTGGGCGCGAGCCGCAGGCCCTCGACCCGTCCGAAGCCGGTGCCAGCGAGCCCGGTGCCACCGAGTCCGGTGCCACCGAGTCCGATGCCACCGGGCGCGATCAACCCGCCGAACCCGAGCCGCAGGCGGCACCCTCGTCGCAGAGCGCGCCCGGTCCGGCGTTCGGTTCGGTACCCGTGACCGGCGGTCGGCGAATGCAGGCACTCCGCCTCGACGGTGTCGGGGACGGGGACCCGGGTCGTCGCTCGAAGGCACGGAGCCGGCGCGGGCACACCACCCACGCCGTCGACTTCGACGCCGCGCGTCCGGTCCACCTGTTCGGCACGATCCTCGCCGCGGCCGGACGATCTGCCGGCCGGTCCCCGGCGGAGATGTCGCCGGTGCGGATCGCCGCCGCCGATCTCCGCTCGGCGCAGCGCATCGGGCAGGAATCCAATCTCGTCGTCTTCGTCGTGGACCTGAGCGGTTCGATGACGGCCCGGCGCCGGCTGGCCGCGGTGTCCGAGTTGTGCGTGGAGATGCTGCGCGACTCCTACACCCGCCGCGACCGGGTTGCCGTCGTCGTGGCACGGGGCTCGGAGGCGACACTGGCGGTCCCACCCACCAAGTCCGTCGACATCGCGGTCCGCAGGCTGTCGGAGATCCGCACCGGCGGTCGGACGCCGCTGGGCGAGGGACTGCAGCTCGCTGCCGACGTCGTCGGGCGGTGCCGGCGTGCCGAGCCCGACCGGCGGCCGCTGCTCGTCGTCCTGACGGACGGACGTGCCACCTCCGGCCGAGACGCCTCCGGCCGCGATGCGATGGCGCGGGCGCGTGCCGCGGCGGGGGAGATCCGCCGCCGGGGTATCGAGTCCGTGGTCGTCGACTGCGAGCAGGGCATGGTGCGGCTCGGTCTCGCCCGCGACCTCGCCGCGCACCTCGGCGGCGATCTGATCCCGATGGACGAACTGTCCATGACCGCCCTCACCGCGTCGGGCCCACACCCGGCGCGGGGCGCGGCCTAGTTCCCACCCGCGAGCTCACCCGACCGGCGAGCAGCAGATGAGAGAAGGAGAACTCAAGTGCCCCAAGGGGTCCCGGCCACCGTTCCCGATGACGGGCTGACGACGCGGCAGCGCCGCAACCAACCCGTGCTCGCGGTGCACACCGGCGACGGCAAGGGCAAGTCGACCGCCGCCTTCGGCATGGCGATGCGCGCGTGGAACGCAGGCCTGCGTGTCGCCGTCTTCCAGTTCGTCAAGAGCGCGAAGTGGAAGGTCGGCGAGGAGTCGGTGATGCAGACGCTGGGGCAGCTGCACACCGACACCGGCGTCGGGGGGCCCGTGGAGTGGCACAAGATGGGCCAGGGCTGGTCGTGGCTGCGCGCCAACTCCGACCACACCGACGACCACGCCGCCGCCGCCCAGGCCGGCTGGGCGGAGATCGCGCGTCGGCTCGACGCCGACGCCCACGACTTCTACGTCCTCGACGAGTTCACGTACCCGCTGGGCTGGGGGTGGGTGGACACCGCCGAGGTCGTCGACACCCTCGCCCGTCGGCCGGGCCGGCAGCACGTCGTCATCACCGGGCGGCGTGCCCCGCAGAAGCTCGTCGATGCGGCCGATCTGGTGACCGAGATGCGCAAGATCGCGCACCCGATGGATGCCGGCCGCAAAGGTCAGAAGGGGATCGAATGGTGAGTCCGACCCCGGCGATCGTGATCGCCGCGCCCTCATCGGGCAGCGGCAAGACGACGGTGACCACCGGCCTCATCGGCGCCCTGCGCGCAGCCGGGCATCGCGTCGCGCCGTTCAAGGTCGGACCCGACTACATCGACCCGGGCTACCACGCCGTCGCGGCTGGGCGCCCCGGCCGCAACCTCGACCCCAATCTGGTGGGCGACGACCTGATCGCGCCGCTGTTCGCCCACGGGGCGGCCGGCGCCGACATCGCCGTCGTCGAGGGTGTCATGGGCCTGTTCGACGGGCGCATCGTGGACGCGGGCCCGAACGGGGCCGGATACGGCGAGACCGGTGCCCTGGGCATCGGGTCGACCGCGCACGTGGCCTCGATCATCGGCGCCCCGGTCGTGCTCGTCGTCGATGCCGCCGGTCACAGCCAGTCGATGGCCGCGGTGCTGCACGGGTTCCTGTCCTACGACCCGTCGGTGTCGATCGCCGGGGTCATCCTCAACCGGGTCGGGTCTCCTCGGCACGAGTTGGTCCTGCGACAAGCGTGTGCGCGGGTGGGACTCCCGGTCCTCGGTGTGTTGCGCAGACATCCGTCGTTGACGGTCCCGTCGCGACATCTGGGCCTGATCCCGGCCGCGGAGAAGAGCGCCGACGCCATCGCCGCGGTGGACGCGATGACCGCACACCTGGCCGGTGCCCTGGATCTGCCGGCGATCGTGGCGGCCGCACGTGCGCGCTCGGCGCCGGACACGGCGCCGTGGTCGGCGGCGGATGTCGTTGCCGCGCAGGGCCTTGCGCGACCGTCGTCGAATCCGGTGATCGCGGTGGCAGGTGGCGCGGCGTTCACGTTCGGTTACACCGAGCATGCCGAGCTGCTCGAAGCCGCCGGTGCACGCGTCGTCGTCTTCGACCCGCTGATGGACCGGCTGCCCGAGGACGCGGCCGGCGTCGTCATCGGCGGCGGATTCCCCGAGGAGCACGCCGAGGCGCTCGCCGCGAACGACGTCCTGCGCGCGGACCTCCGTGCGCACGCCGCGGCCGGCCGGCCGATCCACGCCGAGTGCGCGGGCCTGCTGTACCTGTGCGCCGAACTCGACGGACATCCGATGAGCGGGGTCCTCGACATCGCCGGTCACTTCGGTCCGACCCTGACCCTGGGCTACCGCGACGCGGTCGCGGTGGACGACTCGGTGCTGTTCCGCGCCGGCGAGCGGGTCACCGGCCACGAATTCCATCGCAGCGGAGTGAGCGACGGTGCACTGGCACCCGCATGGGCGTGGCGAGACGCGTCCGGCCGGGCAACGACCCATGGCGTCACGACGTCCTCGGTACATGCCTCCTACCTGCACCTGCATCCGGCCGCCATTCCGGCCGCATTGACCCGATTCGTCTCCCGTGCCGCCGATGTCGCCGCGGTCACGGCCCCACCGGTCGCCGTCGGCGAGCCGCGTGTGTCCCGATGATCACCCACCGTCTCCGCGAGACCCTCGACGCGCTCGCCGACCACGGCGCCGACGACCCTGCGCTGTTGCGTGAGCTCCTGGAGGCGGTGCTGGTCGTCGGGCAGGGGGTGGAACTCGACCGGGCGCTGCAACGCATCGTCGAGGTGGCGGCCGGGCTGGTCGACGCACAGTACGGAGCGCTCGGCGTACGTGGTCCCGACGGCGGGCTCAGCGAGTTCGTGCACATCGGCATCACCGAGTCGCAGCGCGCCACGATGGGCCATCTGCCGGTGGGGCGGGGAGTGCTGGGTCTGCTCATCGACGACCCCCGCCTACATCGCATCCACGACCTCGGTGCCCACCCGACCTCGGTCGGCTTCCCGCCCAATCATCCGCCCATGCACACCTTCCTCGGCGCGCCGATCATGGTGCGCGGCGAGGTGTTCGGCAGCATCTACCTCACCGAGAAGAGGTCGGCGGAGGACTTCTCCGAGATCGACGAGGGAGTCGTCGCGGTGCTCGCCGTGGCCGCGGGTATCGCGGTGGACAACGCGGGACTGTTCGAACGGGCGCGTACCCGGCACCGCTGGATGCAGGTGCTGGCCCGCCGCGGGTCGGAACCACTCGCCGGAATCGCGTTGTCCGACACCATGTCCCGCATGTGTGCCGACGTCGCCGATCTGGTCGGCGCGGTCGATGTGTACCTGCTGACCGAGCTCGACGGCGAGGTGACCGTGCGCGGTCACACCGGGGAGCGGGTGGAGATCGACAGCTTCATGCCACCGGAGGCGACGGCTCTGAAGGTGCAACGTTCCGGGCAGATCGCGCAGTCGCTGATCCGGCACGGCGCACGGTGGACCTCCGTGCAGCCGCTGCAGCGCGCGTCCGGCGCGTTCGGCTGGATGCTCATCACCCACCGCAACCGCCCGTACTGGGACGACGAGGAGATCGCGGGACTGGCCGGCGTCGCCGAAGTCGCGTCGCTGGCGGTCGTCTACGCCGAACAACAGCAGATCGCGCGTGACCTCGAGGTGCTCGAAGATCGCCACCGCATCGCCCGGGACCTGCACGACCACGTCATCCAGCGTCTCTTCGCAGTGGGTATGTCGGTGCAGACGCTGCTGGCCGGGTACACCGATCCGGCCGCGGCCACCACGCGGCTCGAGCAGATCATGACCGACCTCGACCGCACCATTGCGCAGATCCGCACCTCGATCTTCGACCTGCAGACCGCGTCCGCCCAGGACGACCCGACCCTGCGGCGACGCGTCCTCGATGTCGTCTCGGAACTGTCCGGGCACGCGCCGATCTCGCCGAGCGTGGAGTTCGAGGGTCCGGTGGACACGGTCGTGCCCGATGCGCTCGGTCCCCACATCGACGCCGTCCTGCGGGAGGGGTTGAGCAACGCCCTGCGGCACGCTCGTGCGGAGAACATCGCGGTCTCGGTCAGCGCGGACGACGTGCTCACCGTCGAGATCAGTGACGACGGCATCGGAATCGGGGCCGACGTCACCTACCGCGGTCTGGAGAACCTGACCCGTCGCGCGGAGGACTGCGACGGCACGTTCAGCATCGTGACCCGTCCCCGGCGACCCGACGCGGTGGACACTCCGAACGGCGGGACCACGCTGACCTGGTCGGTTCCGCTGCTCGCCTAGTCGCGGCCGTCGTTCAGCTTGGTCGCCATCACCGCGACCTGCGTGCGGCGCTGCATGTCCAGCTTGCCGAGAATGCGGGACACGTAGTTCTTGATCGTCTTCTCCGCCAGGAACATCCGTTCGGCGATCTGCCGGTTGGTCAGTCCCTCGCCGATCAGCGCGAACACCTCGCGTTCCTGGTGGGTCAGCTCGGCGAGCGGGTCCTTCTCGGTCTGCTTGCCGTCGCGCAGCTTCGCCAGGAGGGCGGCGGTCGAGCGGTCGTCGAGCAGGGAACCGCCGCGACCGACCGTACGGACCGCGGCGACCAGGTTGTGGCCCAGGATCTGTTTGAGCACGAAGCCCGACGCGCCGGCCAGGACCGCCGCGAGCAGCGCATCGTCGTCGGCATAGCTGGTGAGCATCAGGCACTGGATCGAGGGCTCGGCGGCCCGTACGTCCCGGCACAGCTCGACGCCGCTGCCGTCGGGCAGGCGTACGTCGAGAACGGCGACATCCGGCCGGGTCGCCAGGATGCCGACGAGCGCCTCGCCGACCGACGCGGCCTCACCGACCACCTCGATGTCACCGGCGGTCCCGAGCAGGTCGCGCAGGCCCCGGCGGACGAGCTCGTGATCGTCGACGAGGTAGGCGCGGACCGCACGCGGTCGGGGGTCGTCGGCAGACGACCCCGACGCCTGCGAATCCGTGGTGACTGGAGCCATGGCTGTAGAACGTACCGGATGTCGGGCCGCCGTAACTCGCGACGTCGGACCCCATGGAGGCGGGACTTTGGCCTCACGAGCAACACCCGTCGCATCGCCGAGAGTGGACGGTACGACCGACAGTGGTCGCCCGACCACCCGCCTGCGACCAGGAGATCACGTGACCACCCTCATCGGACCGCCCGAGATGAACGACACCGGGATGACCGGATCGGACCTGCTGCGCGAACTGCTGCCGGTCTGTGAGACCGAGGTCGAACGGCACATGAAGATGACCCGCGACTGGCATCCGCACGACTACGTGCCCTGGGACGACGGACGCAACTTCGCCGCGCTGGGCGGCGAGGACTGGGACCCCGCGCAGTCCCGGCTGTCCGACGTCGCGAAGGCCGCGATGATCACCAATCTGCTCACCGAGGACAACCTGCCGTCGTATCACCGGGTGATCGCCGACAACTTCGGCCTCGACGACGCCTGGGGCTGGTGGGTGGGGCGCTGGACCGCCGAGGAGAACCGCCACTCGATCGTGATGCGCGACTACCTCGTGGTGACCCGGGGCGTCGATCCGGTGGAACTCGAGGAAGTCCGTATGGCGCACATGACGTCCGGGTTCAATCCGCTGTCCGAGGACGACGGGCAGCGCGACCACAGCTTCGACATGCTGTTCGCGGTCGCCTACGTCAGTTTCCAGGAACTGGCGACGCGCGTCTCGCACCGCAACACCGGCAAGGCCTGCGGTGACCCGATCGCCGACCGCATGCTGCAGCGGGTCGCCGCCGACGAGAACCTGCACATGCTCTTCTATCGCAACATCGTGGCCGGCGCGCTCGACCTGGTGCCCGACCAGGCCATGGCCGCCATCTACGCGATCGTGTCGAACTTCCAGATGCCGGGCGCGACGATGCCGAACTTCCGGCGCAACGCCGTGCTCATCGCCAAGGGCGGTATCTACGATCTGCCGCAACACATGTCGGATGTCGTCATGCCGGTGCTGCGCAAGTGGCGCATCTTCGAACGCGACGACTTCGGCCCCCTGGGCGAGCACTATCGCGAGCGGCTGGCGGAGTTCCTCGAACAGATGGACATCAAGGTGCGCAAGTTCGAGGAGTCGCGTGAACGCGCGCTCGAGCGACAGCGGGTCCGGGGGATGGCCGGGACCGGCGGGTCGTCGCTCTAGGGCGTTCGTCACACCCGCACGGGGACGGGTGGTGGCGCACTGCCCGGTAGTGTCAGCTCCCATGTCCGAGCCTGACTCCGCCCTGTCGAACGTCCCGGGGTCGAACGTCCCGGGGCCCCCGACTGCCCCCGGGCCTGACGCCTTCCCCTCGGGAGAGGGGCACTACCTGGTCGGCCTCGACCTCCGCGGACGCAAGGTCGTCGTGGTGGGCGGCGGATCCGTTGCGCAACGGCGTCTGCCGAACCTGGTGGCGGCGGGAGCCGACGTGCACGTCGTCGCGCTCGATCCCACGCCCGCCGTCGAGTCCTTCGCGGGCATCACCGTCACCCAGCGCCGGTACGTCGACGGCGACCTCGAGGGCGCCTGGTATGCGATGGCCTGCACCGACGACCCGGACGTCAACGAGGCGGTGGTCGCCGAGGCCGAGCGCAGGCACACGTTCTGCGTGCGCGCCGACGACGCCCGCCACGGGACCGCGGTCACACCGGCGTCGGGCCGGCACCGCGACGTCCAGTTCGGTGTCCTCGCCGGCGGCGACCACAAGCTGTCGGCCGCACTCCGCGCCGCGATGAGCCGCGCGCTGGCCGACGGATCGCTCAGCATCGACGACGCCGCGCCGCATGCCGCCGGAGTCGCGCTCGTCGGCGGCGGGCCCGGCGATCCCGACCTCATCACCGTCCGCGGGCAGCGGCTGCTCGCCGAGGCCGACGTCGTGGTCGCCGATCGGCTGGCCCCGCCCGAACTGCTGGCCGAGCTCGGACCGCAGGTGGAGATCATCGACGCCGCGAAGGTGCCCTACGGCCGGGCGATGAAGCAGGAGGCGATCAACGACGTCCTCGTCGCCAAGGCGAAAGAGGGCAAGTTCGTGGTCCGCCTCAAGGGCGGTGACCCGTACGTCTACGGACGGGGCTTCGAGGAACTGCAGGCCTGTGTGGCCGCCGGCGTCCCGGTGACGGTGGTGCCGGGCATCAGCAGTTCGATCGCCGCGCCGGCGTCGGCGGGCATCCCGGTCACCCACCGAGGCGTCACCCACGAGATCGTGATCGCGTCGGGGCACGTACCGCCCGGCCACCCCGACTCGCTGATCGACTGGTCGGCGATGGGCAGGCTCCGTGGCACCCTCGTGCTGATGATGGCCGTCGAACGCGTCGACGTCTTCGCCGACGCGCTGCTCGAGGGCGGCCGTCGACCCGACACCCCGGTGGCGATGATCGAGAACGGGTCGCTGCCGACCCAGCGACTCCTGCGCACCGATCTCGCCCACGCCGGCGAGGTCGCCGAGGCGCAGGGGCTGCGACCGCCGGCGATCGTCGTCATCGGCGACGTGGCCGCGTTCACCGAGGGCGCCTGACCGGTTCGGGTTCTGATCGTTCGGGGCCGACCGAACCAATGGGGATTGGCATGTCGGAGCCGTCGGCCGGTACGGTCGTTCTCTATGTCGACTCCCGGAGCTGCGAACACCGGAACCGTGCACACCGGGGCGCCGGGCAGCGCGCAGTTCCGTCCGGTGTTCGGTCTGCCGATCCTGGTGCTGTCCGGGATGCAACTGCTGGTGGTGCTCGACGGTACCGTCGCCGCACTGGCACTCCCGAGCATCCGGGACGCGCTCTCGTTGTCGGAGTCGGGTGCCAATTGGGTCATCAGTGCCTACGTCCTCGCCTTCGGCGGACTCATGCTCCTCGGTGGACGACTCGGCGACACCTTCGGTCGCAAACGCATGTTCATCGTCGGGGTGGTCGCCTTCACGCTGACCTCGCTGCTCTGCGGACTCGCATGGAACGAGGCGAGCCTCCTCGTCGGGCGCGCACTGCAGGGCGCGTCGGCCGCGATCGCCGCGCCGACGGCCATGGCCCTGGTCGCCACCACCTTCGCACCCGGCAAGCCGCGCAGCCAGGCGTTCGCGGTCTACGCGGCGATGACCGGGGTCGGGTCGGTGGCCGGACTCATCCTCGGCGGAGTGCTGACCGAGGTGTCGTGGCGCCTGGTGTTCCTGATCAACGTGCCCATCGGCCTGTTGGTGGTCGTGGGTGCGATCGTCGCGCTGCGTGAATCCCAGGGCGAGCGCCTACCCCTCGACGTCCCGGGCGCGGTCTTGGGCACTCTTGGCGCGACCCTGCTCGTGCTCGCGGTCAACGAGGGGCCCAACGGCTGGGGTTCACCCGTCGTCGTCGGTTCCTTCATCCTCGGAGCGGTGGCCCTCGTCGCCTTCGTGTTGGTGGAGCGTCGCGCACGCAATCCGATCCTGCCGTTCTCGCTGTTCGACAACAGCTCTCGGGTAGCAGCGCTGCTGGCGATCCTGTTCGCCAGCATGATCATGATGTGCATGGCGGTGTTCATCTCGCTGTATCTGCAGGGCATCCTGCAGTATTCGCCCATCCAGAGCGGGCTCGCCGTCGTGCCGTTCGCGTTCGGTCTCGGCGTCGCCGCGGCCATCGCGTCGAAGCTCGCGCTCATGATCCAACCGCGGTGGCTGGTACTCGTGGGCGGTGCGGTGATCCTCGCGGGTTGCCTCTACGCCTCCTCGATCGCGACCGACTCGCCGAGCTATTTCCCCAGCATCTTCATCCCCGTCGTCGTGATCGGCTTCGGCGTCGGACTGGCGGTCATCCCGCTCACCCTGTCGGTGGTCGCCGGGGTCGGCCCCAACGAGATCGGACCGCTGACCGCGCTGGCGCAGGTCGCCCAGAACCTGGGCGGGGCGGTGGGCCTGGTGGTCGTGGGCGCGATGGTGACCTCGCGCGCCCTGTCCAAGGGCGGCACGACGGAACCGGTCGAGAGCATGAACGCCACCCAGCTCGCTGCCCAGGCGGAGGGCTACGGTCTCGCCTTCGCCGCCTGCGCGGGCATCGCGGTGATCGCGGCCGTCGTCGTCCTGTTCATGCGGTTCACCCCCGAACAGGTGGCCGAGGGACAGGCGGCGCAGGAGGCCGCCGACTCCGGCGTCGACGCCCACGCGAGCGCACCGGAACCCGACGACCGGCGATGAGTTCCGGTTCCGCGGGCGGTCTGCCCCGGTATGGACACCAAGAATCTCGCTGAGCTGTACGACGTCGACACCCTCGCCTGGGAACTCGTCGCCGCGTGTCTCGACGCCGGGGTCTCCCAGGCGCCGGGCACCGGCGGTCCCGACCGGCACACGTGGTGGATCGCCACGATCAATGCCGACGGCAGTCCGCACGTCACCGGCATCGGTGCGCTGTGGCATGAGGGTGCGGTGTGGCTGGAGACCGGGCCGTCGACCCGCAAGGCCCGCAATCTCGCACGAGACCCGCGCTGCACCCTGTCGATCGCGCTCGACGACGTCGATCTCGTCGTGGAGGGCGACGCGCGACGCATCGACGACCCGAAGGTGGTCGCCGAACTCGCCGCGCTGTGGGCCGACGACGGCTGGCCGTGTCGCGTCGACGAGACCGGAACCGCACTCACCGCGGAATTCAGTGCGCCGTCGGCGGGGCCGCCGCCCTGGTACGTGTACCGGGTGGACCCGCGGCGTGCGACCGCCCTGCAGACCGTCGAGCCCGGCGGCGCGACGCTGTTCGACTTCGGCGCGGAGTGAATCAGTCGGTCAGCACGACGATGCGGTGGTCGTCGACGATCTCGACGCGCTGACCCGCGTCGGTGAGAACCGCCGCCAGGCCGTTGACGTCGCGCAGAGTGCGCCGGGTGCGGACGAGCGCACGCGCCATCAGACCCTTGTAGTGCTTGTTGAAGTGGCTGACGACGGTGCGGGACCCATCGGGCTGTTCGGTCATGACCGTCGCGGTCACCGCGGCCCGAACCGGGCCGAGCTGGTGGTAGACGCCCGACCGCAGATCGACGACGAAATCGTCGAGCGCGTCGAGGGCGGGGGACAGTGCCGGTTTCCAGATGGACGCCAGAGTGGGCATCCCGGGGAGCTTCGATCCGCCGGACAACCGGTAGGCGGGTATCCGATCGGGAGCGCGGACGACGCCGAACAACGCCGATCCGATCGCCAGCCGATCGGCCGCCTTGGCCTTGCCCGCCTTTGTCAGCGACGCATGATCCAGCGCGTCGTAGAGGACGCCGGTGTAGCGCTCGATGGCCGGGCGGGTGGGGGAGAGCCACAGATCGGCATTCCGCTCGATCTCGCCGAGCTGCGTGGCGCCGAGTCCGAGCGCGGTCCGGCTCGCGTCGAGGTCGGCGGCGAGATCGACGATCGCCTCACCGAGTCGTTTGCGGATCGGGTTGAGTTCGGTCAACGACAGGGTGTCGAGGTCGAGAGGGGCACCGTTCCCGCCGTCGGATTTCGTTTCTGAGGGAGGCAGGATGACGAGCACCGCAACACCATAACTAAGCTGGTTCGTCGTGATCACACGCATGTCGACCCTGTTCCTGCGGACCCTGCGCGACGACCCCGCCGACGCCGAGGTCCCCAGCCACAAGTTGCTGGTGAGAGCGGGATATGTCCGCCGCGTCGCCCCCGGGGTCTACTCGTGGCTGCCACTGGGCCTGCGCGTGCTCAAGGCGATCGAGTCCGTCGTCCGCGAGGAGATGAACGCGATCGGCGGTCAGGAGATCCTCCTGCCCGCGCTGCTGCCTCGCGAGCCCTATGACACCACCAACCGGTGGACGGAGTACGGCGACGCCCTGTTCCGGCTGAAGGACCGCAAGGGAGCCGACATGCTCCTCGGCCCGACCCACGAGGAACTGTTCGCCACGCTGGTGAAGGGCGAGTACTCGTCCTACAAGGACATGCCGGTCATCCTCTACCAGATCCAGACCAAGTACCGCGACGAGGAGCGGCCGCGCGCCGGCATCCTCCGCGGCCGTGAGTTCGTGATGAAGGACGCCTACTCCTTCGACCTCGACGACGACGGCCTCAAGGCCGCCTACAACGCCCACCGCGAGGCGTACCAGAAGATCTTCGCGCGTCTGGAGATCGACTACGTGATCGTCGCCGCCACCTCGGGCGCGATGGGCGGCAGCGCTTCGGAGGAGTTCCTGGCCGAGTCCGCCGTCGGCGAGGACACCTTCGTCCGGTGTGTGGAGTCCGGTTATGCCGCCAACGTGGAAGCGGTCGTGACCCGCGCTCCCGACCCGGTGCCCTTCGACGGACTGCCCGACGCACAGGTGCACGACACCCCCGACACCCCGACGATCGACACGCTCGTCGAGTGGGCGAACGCGACATTCGACCGCGAGTACACCGGGGCCGACACCCTGAAGAACGTGATGGTGAAACTGCGTGCGCCCGGCGGTGACTGGGAGATCACCGGCATCGGCGTCCCCGGGGACCGCGAGGTGGACTTCAAGCGCCTCGAAGCGTCCGTCGAACCGGCCGAGGTCGAGTTGCTCACCGACGCCGACTTCGCCGCCAACCCGTTCCTCGTGAAGGGGTACATCGGCCCGAAGGGGCTGGCCGACAACGGCATCCGCTACCTCGTCGACCCGCGCGTGGTGGACGGGACGTCGTGGATCACCGGAGCCGATCAGCCGGGCCGGCACTACGTCGGTCTCGTGGCCGGCCGGGACTTCACCGCAGACGGCACCGTCGAGGCGGCCGAGATCCGCGACGGAGACCCGTCCCCGGACGGCGCCGGTCCGCTGGTGAGCGCCAAGGGGATCGAGATCGGTCACATCTTCCAGCTCGGGCAGAAGTACACCGACGCCTTCGAGGTCGACGTGCTGGGCGAGAACGGCAAACCCGTCCGGCTGACCCAGGGTTCCTACGGCGTCGGCGTGTCGCGTCTGGTCGCGGTGATCGCCGAACAATCGCACGACGACAAGGGTCTGCGGTGGCCGAAGTCGGTGGCGCCGTTCGCAGTTCACCTGGTGATCGCGAACAAGGACGAGGCCGCCGTCGCCGGCGCGGAGCAGTTGGCCGCCGACCTGGACGCCGCAGGCCTCGAGGTGCTGCTGGACGATCGCAAGGCCTCACCCGGGGTGAAGTTCAAGGACGCCGAACTCCTCGGGATGCCGACGGTGGTGGTCGTCGGACGCGGTTATGCGAACGGCACGATCGAGGTCCGCGACCGCTTCACCGGCGAGGCCACCGAGGTGGCCGTCGACGGGGCGGTCGAGGCGGTCGTCGCCGCGGCTCGCGGCTGACCGATCACCCGTTGCCGGCCGACCCCGGGAACGCGATCGTGACCGGTGTCTGCTGCAGCACGGCGCGCCAGCGGGCGGCACGGACCGCGCTCTCGGTGAGGCCGTCGACCCCGATTCGCCGGCCCGACTCGTCGTCGGCCTGCTCCAGCAGGGCCCGGTAGGCAACCGTGCAGTCCTCTTCGGCACTCAGCGCGGCGCGCGCCGCCGTGGTGGGGTCGGTGACATCGACGGGGAGGGTGTAACCGGCCGCGGGCAGCGGCGGGGTGTCTCCGGCTGCGGTGATCGCGCGGTCGATCTCGTCGCGCCGCGCGCGATGCGCGGCGGCGTAGTCGGCGACCGTGCGACGCCGGGATGCCGAGACGAACGCGGTGATCACACCGTAGGTGAAGATGGCCGCGTTCTCCGTCTGGGCGGCCACGACGAGCGGATCGTCGGACCCCGCGGCGGGGGCGGCGCTCGTCAGCGGTGTCGTCATGCCAGCTGAACCTCTCGCATCGATGTGATCGCGGCCGCGATGGACCCGGTGAGGCCGGAGGCGTAACCGCCTGCGGACAGTGCCAGGTCGTGGGCCTGGGTGCTCGCGGAGCCGAGGTCCGCACGTAGACCCGCCAGCGACGGGGAGCCCGGCGGCATGCCTGGCGCCGCCGACTCCGATCCCGACGCCGACGGCGAGGCGGACGCGGACGGTCGGTCGAGTGTGCTCGCGACGTCCTGGTCGAGACGGATGATCTCCTCCCGCAGGGCGCGGGCGTGCTGCGCACGCTGATCGGCGACCACCCGCAGCGCTGCGCCGTAGCCGGGCTCGACGGGTATCAGGGCACGGGCGGCGCCCTCGTCGGCCAGCGCGGACCGCACCAGCGGCACGAGCGACTCGGCGAGGAGGGTCTCGGCAGAGGGCGACGTGTCGCACCCGGTCAGGCCGAGGCCGGCCATTCCGGCGCCGGCCACCGCCACGCTCGCGACGAGTCCGCCGCGTAACGCGGTCCGGCGGTCGACCGGCTGCCGAACGGTGCTTCGCTCGATCGGGGGCATGCTCACCCGGGACATGATGCCAGCAGTGCTGCGCGCGATGGATCCACTACGATGTTCACCGAGCAACGTCGTGCGACACCCGGCACGGCCCGACAACTGAAGACGAGGGGAGTGGCATGTCGATCAGCCCGACGCACGTGAGCGAACTCGTCGAAAAGCTTGTCGCCGAACGGGGATTCGATCTCGAAGACGTCACGGTGCGCACTCGGGACGGGCAGGAGGAACTGTCCGTCGTCGTCGACCGCGACGGCGGGAGCGACCTCGACGTCCTCGCCGAACTCAGCAACCAGATCTCCGACGTCCTCGACGCGACGCCCGAATTCGCCGATCTCGCCTACGTGCTCGAGGTGACCTCGCGGGGCGTGGAGAGTCCGCTGACGCATCCCCGGCACTGGCGTCGCAATCGCGGCCGCCGAGTCGTCGTCGAGGTGGCGGGAGACCCCGGATCGGAGGCGCGCACGGTGAGCGGTCGCATCGGCCGACTGCTCGACGATCCGCCGAACTCGGTGCAGGTGGTCGCGAATCACAAGGGGCGCATCGCCGTGGAGAGCGTCGACCTCGGGGCCGTGACGAAAGCCGTGGTGCAGGTGGACTTCTCCCAGCCGAGTGTCCGCGAACTCGAGCTGTGCGGCCTCGAACCCGAGGAGATCGAACGTCGCCGCGCGCCCGCCGCCGCCCGCGAAGTGCACACCACAAATGAACACGACAAGTGAATAGGAGACCGACGACATGAACATCGACATCGCCGCCCTGCGCATGATCGAGGCCGACAAGGGCATCCCGATCGAGACGGTCATCACCGCCATCGAGACGGCGCTGCTCACCGCTTACCGCCACACCGACGGGTTCGCACCGCACGCGCGCGTGGATGTGAACCGCAAGTCCGGTGCCGTGCGCGTGATGGCTCAGGAGGTGGATCAGGACGGCAACGTCGTCCACGAGTGGGACGACACCCCGGAGGGATTCGGGCGGATCGCCGCGACCACCGCACGGCAGGTCATCCTGCAACGACTCCGCGACGCGGAGAACGAGAAGAACTTCGGTGACCTCGTCGCCCACGAGGGCGAGATCGTCGGTGGCGTCGTGCAGCAGGACTCGCGCGCCAACGCCCGCGGGATGGTCGTCGTCCAGATCGGCAGCGACGCCAACAGCACCGAGGGAATCATTCCGTCGGCCGAGCAGGTGCCCGGCGAGGTCTACACCCACGGCGACCGCATCAAGTGCTACGTCGTCGGCGTCAGCCGCGGATCGCGCGGACCGCAGATCACCCTGTCGCGGACGCACCCCAACCTGGTGCGCAAACTCTTCTCCCTCGAGGTGCCCGAGATCGAGGACGGTTCGGTGGAGATCGTGGCCGTTGCTCGCGAGGCCGGTCATCGGTCGAAGATCGCCGTCCACACCGGTGTCGCCGGACTGAACGCGAAGGGTGCGTGCATCGGCCCGATGGGGCAGCGCGTGCGCAACGTGATGAGCGAACTGGCCGGCGAGAAGATCGACATCATCGACTACGACACCGACCCCGCCGTCTTCGTCGGGAATGCGCTGTCCCCCGCGAAGGTTGTCTCGGTGACCGTCGTCGACGCGGAGGCGAAGGCCGCCCGGGTCGTCGTGCCGGACTACCAGTTGTCGCTGGCGATCGGCAAGGAGGGCCAGAACGCCCGCCTCGCCGCGCGCCTGACCGGCTGGCGGATCGACATCCGCTCGGATGCCGCGCCCGCTGCCGGGGACGGACACGAGTGACCCGCGGGAGCGGCCGATTGTTCCTGGCGTGCGCGATCGCGCTAGACTGATCGATGGTTCAGCGATCCGCCCCGAGTACGCCAACGGGCGCCACCCCCATCAGGATGTGCGTCGGTTGTCGGCAGCGGGCAGAGACCGGCGATCTGGTCCGTGTCGTCGCGCAGATGCGTGAGGACACCCCGATGATCGTGGTCGATCCCGCGAAGACCATGCCGGGGCGAGGCGCGTGGCTGCACGCGCGGTCGGAGTGCATCTCCACCGCGACGCGACGCCGAGCCTTCGCCGCGGCACTCCGGACCCCCGGTCTGACCGTGGACCCGGAGGATCTCGCCGAACAGCTCGGCGTGATCGACCACCAGAGGATGGCTCCCCGGAGCCGGAACAGGTAGCAGAAGACATGAGCACACCGTGAAGTCACGATGAGCATGTACCGGACTTAAATCGAGGCCGTAGCGGGTGAGCCGCTTGGCCTCCAAGTGAGGAGAGCAGTGGCAGGCAAAGCCCGCGTGCACGAACTGGCCAAGGAACTCGGCGTCACCAGCAAACAGGTGCTCGAGCGTCTGAAGGAACAGGGCGAGTTCGTCAAATCGGCGTCGTCGACGGTTGAGGCCCCCGTGGCCCGTCGACTGCGTGAATCATTCCCCGGCAAGGACGGGGCAGCCAAGGACTCTAAGTCGTCCGCGGCGCCCGGCCCGCGCCAGTCGGCCAAACCCGGACCCAAGCCGTCCGGCGGCCAGAGCGCACCGAAGCCCGGTGCGCCCACCCCGGCGGCACCCGCCGCCGGTCCGACACCCGCACCCCGCAGCAGCGGTCCCAAGCCGGGCGCACCGCGGCCGGCCCCGGCTCCGGTGGAAACCCCGGCACCGGCGCCCGCCGCCGAGCGACCCGCACCCCGACCGACGCCCGCGGCACCGGCGCCGCAGGCCCCGGCCGCTTCGGCGACACCGGCCGCCCCGGCAGCTCCGTCGGCTCCGGCGTCCACTCCGGGTCCGAGCGCTCGTCCCGGACCCAAGCCGGGCCCGCGTGCCCCGCGGGTCGGCAACAACCCGTACTCGTCGGCCCCGGCGCCCGCGCCACGTCCGGCAGCCCGTCCCGGTCCCGGCCAGGCAGGTCCTCGCCCCGGCGGCGGTCGTCCCGGCCCCGCGGGCCAGAGTGGCCCCCGCCCCGGTGGCGGTCGTCCCGCACCCGGTCAGGGCGGTCCCCGTCCGAACCCGGGCAACATGCCCCCGCGTCCCAGCCCCGGCGCCATGCCGTCTCGCGCAGCGCGTCCCGACGCCCGTCCGGGCGGTCGTGGCGGCGCAGGCGGAGGTCGTGGCGGACCCGGCGGTGGCGGCGGCGGTTACCGCGGTGGCGGCGCTCCCGGCGGCGCACCGGGAGGTCCTCCCGGTGGTGGCTTCCGCGGACGTCCCGGCGGCGGTGGCGGCGGCGGTCGTGGCCGCGGCGGTGCCGCAGGTGCCTTCGGTCGTCCCGGCGGTGCCCCGCGACGCGGACGCAAGTCGAAGCGTGCGAAACGCGCCGAGTACGAGAACATGCAGGCACCGGCCGTCGGTGGCGTCCGGCTGCCGCGCGGCAACGGTGAGGTCATCCGCCTCGCCCGCGGTGCATCGCTCTCGGACTTCGCCGACAAGATCGACGCCAACCCGGCATCGCTGGTCCAGGCGCTGTTCAATCTCGGCGAGATGGTCACGGCGACCGAGTCGGTCAACGACGAGACGCTGGAGCTGCTCGGCTCGGAGATGAACTACCGCGTCCAGGTGGTCAGCCCCGAGGACGAGGACCGCGAGCTCCTCGACAGCTTCGACCTCACCTACGGCGAGGACGAGGGCGGCGAGGAAGACCTCGAACAGCGTCCGCCGGTGGTCACCGTCATGGGCCACGTCGATCACGGTAAGACCCGACTGCTCGACACGATCCGTAAGGCCAACGTCCGTGAGGGCGAGGCCGGCGGTATCACCCAGCACATCGGTGCCTACCAGGTGAACACCCACCTCAACGGTGAGGATCGCCTGATCACGTTCATCGACACCCCGGGTCACGAGGCGTTCACCGCCATGCGTGCCCGCGGTGCCAAGGCCACCGACATCGCGATCCTCGTGGTCGCGGCCGACGACGGTGTCATGCCGCAGACGGTGGAGGCGGTCAACCACGCCCAGGCGGCCGACGTGCCGATCGTGGTCGCGGTGAACAAGATCGACAAGGAAGGCGCCGACCCGCAGAAGATCCGCGGGCAGCTGACCGAGTACGGCCTGATCCCCGAGGAGTACGGCGGCGACGCCATGTTCGTCGACATCTCGGCCAAGCAGGGCGAGAACATCGACGCGCTGCTCGAAGCCGTGCTGCTCACCGCGGACGCGTCGCTCGACCTGCGGGCGAACCCGGACATGGACGCGCAGGGTGTCGCCATCGAGGCGCACCTCGACCGCGGTCGTGGCCCGGTGGCGACCGTGCTCGTCCAGCGCGGCACGCTGAAGGTCGGCGACTCGATCGTCGCCGGCGACGCCTACGGTCGTGTGCGTCGCATGGTCGACGAGCACGGCGACGACGTGCCCGAGGCACTGCCGTCGCGTCCGGTCCAGGTCATCGGTTTCACCTCGGTCCCCGGCGCAGGCGACAACCTGCTCGTGGTCGAGGAGGACCGCATCGCCCGGCAGATCGCCGACCGGCGCAACGCACGCAAGCGCAACGCGCTCGCCGCTCGCAGCCGTAAGCGGATCAGCCTGGAAGACCTGGATTCGGCTCTCAAGGAGACCAGCCAGCTCAACCTCATCCTCAAGGGTGACAACTCGGGTACGGTCGAGGCCCTCGAAGAGGCCCTGCTGAACATCGAGATGGGCGACGAGGTCTCGCTGCGGATCATCGACCGCGGTGTCGGTGGCGTGACCGAGACCAACGTCAACCTGGCGGCGGCCTCGGATGCGATCATCATCGGCTTCAACGTGCGCGCGGAGGGCAAGGCCACCGAGCTGGCCAACCGCGAGGGCGTCGACATCCGGTACTACTCGGTGATCTACCAGGCCATCGACGAGATCGAGAGCGCGCTCAAGGGCATGCTCAAGCCGATCTACGAAGAGGTGGAACTCGGCCGCGCCGAGATCCGCGCCATCTTCAAGTCGTCGAAGGTCGGCAACATCGCCGGTTGTCTCGTGCAGTCGGGCATCATGCGGCGTAATGCCAAGGCACGCTTGCTGCGTGACAACGTCGTGGTCGCCGAGAACCTCACCGTGTCCTCGCTCAAGCGCGAGAAGGACGATGCGACCGAGGTGCGCGAAGGCTACGAATGTGGTCTCACGTTGACCTACTCGGACATCAAGGTGGACGACGTGATCGAGACCTACGAGCTGCGGGAGAAGCCGCGCGACTGACGCGGTGAACTGCTGACTCGTACGTCATCTCGACAGCTGTGGTGCGCGCCGGTCCGGACAGGGCCGGCGCGCACGCAGCGCTACGAAAGGACTCTGCGATGGTTGATCCCGCACGAGCACAGCGCCTGGCCAAGCGGATCTCGTCGATCGTCGCGTCGGCGATCGCCTCCGAGATCAAGGATCCGCGACTGGCGTATGTGACGGTCACCGACGCCCGGGTGACCAACGATCTCCACGACGCGACCATCTACTACACGGTGATGGGCGAGTCGCTCGACGACGAGCCCGACTTCGAGGCCGCCGCCGCGGGCCTGGCGAAGGCGACCGGTGTGCTGCGATCCAAGGTCGGAGCGGGCACCGGTGTGCGCTTCACCCCGACCCTGCGGTTCGTGCTCGACACCGTCCCCGACGCGGCACGGCAGATGGAGGAACTCGTCGCCCGAGCCCGGGCCAACGACGAGATGGTCGCTCGTCGCGCCGCCGAGGCGAAGCCCGCCGGCGACACCGACCCGTACCGCACGGCCGACGACGCCGACGCGACCCCCGACGAATCCGCCGGTACCCAGGAGTGAGCAGTTCGTCGAGCGCGGCGATCGCCGAGACGCTGGCCTCCGCGACCGCGGTGACCATCTGCTGTCATGTCCGCCCGGATGCGGACACGATCGGCAGCGGTCTGGCGCTGGGGCTGGCGCTCGACCGCCGAGGCGTCGAGGTCGAGGTCTCCTATCCCGGGAGCGAGCCGCTTCCGGCCTCGCTCGCCGGGCTGCCCGGCGGCAAGCTGCTGTGCCCGCCCGACGAGGTCGTGGGGCATCCGCTCGTGGTCGCGGTCGACGCCGCCAACCTCGAACGCCTCGAGTCCCTCGGTGCGGTCTTCGCGGCGGCGCAGACCTCCGTGACCATCGACCACCATGCGTCGAATCCCGGTTTCGGTGACCTCGATCTGGTCGATCCCGCTGCCGACTGCACCGCTGTCCTGGTTCTGGACGTGCTCGACGCGCTCGGCGTCGACCTCGATGCTGACATCGCGACCTGCATCTACGCCGGGCTCACCACCGACACCGGGTCGTTCCGGTGGGCGCGGCCCGGGTCGTTCCGGGTCGCGGCGCGGTTGCTGGAGACCGGGGTGGACGCCCGCAGGTGGAGCCGGATCCTCTTCGATTCGCATCCGTTCGCCTGGTTCTCGATGATGTCGGGCGTCCTGGCCTCGGCCCGGCTGGTGCCGACGGCCTGCAACGGCGAAGGGCTCGTCTACGCCGTCGTCGACCAGCAGGCGCTCGCGGGCATGAGCTGGGAAGAATCCGAGAGTGTTGTCGACACCATCCGCACCGCGCGGGAAGCCGAGGTCGCCGCGGTCTTCAAGGAGGGTGAGCCCGGCGTGTGGACCATCTCGCTGCGCTCCAAGGACGTGGTGGACCTCGTGCCGATCGCGCGGGCGCATGGCGGCGGCGGCCATCGGCAGGCCTCCGGATACAGCGACACCGGCACTGCCGACGAGGTCGTCGCGAGGCTGCTGGAGTCGCTCTGAACCAGGACACCGCCGGCCTTCAGAACGTCGGAGTCGCGCGCATCGCGACGCTGACCGTGTCAGCGCTCGCGGTCCTCATCGCACCGCCGCTGTACCTGCTGCTCGACCTCGCCGTCGTCGGCCGCCTCGGCGGTGCGGAACTCGCCGCCCTGGGCGTCGGGACGTTGGTCCTGTCGATCGTCAGCACCCAGCTGACCTTCCTGTCCTACGGCACCACCGCACGCTCGGCGCGGCGCTTCGGCTCCGGCGACCGTCCCGGTGCCGTCCTGGAAGGGGTGCAGGCCAGTTGGATCGCCGTGGCCGTGGGCATCCTGATCGTCGCGGTCACCTACCCCTGCGCTCCCGTCGTCATGCGCGTGCTCGTCGGGACCGCCGCGCCGGAATCCGCAGCGGTCGCCGACGACGCGGCAGGCTGGTTGCGGATCGCGATCTTCGGGGTGCCGCTGATCTTGCTGTCGATGGCGGGCAACGGGTGGATGCGCGGTGTGCAGGACACCCGCCGCCCCGTCGTGTACGTGGTCGTCGGGCTGTCGGTCGCCGCGGTCCTCGTCGTCGGCCTGGTCCACGGTGTCGGCCCCTTCCCGCGGTTGGGGCTGGACGGCAGCGCGGTGGCCAACGTGATCGGACAGGGTCTCACCGGGTTGCTCTTCGCCGTGCGGGTGAGCCGTGAGGCGCGCCGGGTCTCGGTGGCCGACGCATCGGACGGTGGACCCGGGGTAGGTGCCTTCACACCTGACTGGTCGATCATCCGGGCGCAGTTGGTCATGGCCCGAGATCTCGTCGTCCGCAGTCTGTCGTTCCAGATCTGTTTCGTCTCGGCGGCCGCGGTCGCCGCACGTTTCGGGGTCGCGCAGGTCGCCGCCCACCAGCTGGTGCTGCAACTGTGGGAGTTCATGGCCCTGTTCCTCGACTCCCTCGCCATCGCTGCCCAGGCCCTCGTTGGTGCGGCGCTGGGCGCCGGACGGCTCGGGGTCGCGGATTCGGTCGCCCGGCGGGTGACCGTCGTGTCGCTGATCGCCGCGACCGCGATGGCGGCGATCTTCGCCGCCGGCGCGACGCTGATCCCGCGGATCTTCACCTCCGATGCGTCCGTGCTCGACGCGGTCGGCGTGCCGTGGTGGTTCTTCGTCGGCATGCTGCCGATCGCCGGGGTCGTCTTCGCCCTCGACGGTGTGCTCCTCGGCAGCGGTGATGCGGCGTTCCTGCGGACCGCGACCCTGACCGGGGCGCTGGTCGGGTTCCTGCCGCTGATCTGGCTGTCGCTGGTCTTCGACTGGGGACTGGCCGGGGTGTGGTCGGGTCTGGTGGTGTTCATGCTCGTCCGGCTGGCCACCGTGGTGTGGCGGATCCGATCCGGACGCTGGCGGCAGGCGGGTGCGGTCCGCGCCTGAGCGCGCGACTCTGGCACGATGGATCCTCGTGGCTACTTTGTGGGCGATCAGCGATCTGCACATCGCCCATCGGGGCAACGAGCACATCGTCGACAGCATCCGACCGACCTCGGCGGGGGACTGGCTCATCGTGGCCGGTGACGTCGCCGAGCGCACCGACGACATCATCGACACGCTCCGGCGGTTGCGCACGCGCTTTTCCACCGTCGTGTGGGTCCCGGGCAATCACGAGCTGTACACGACGGCCAAGGACCCGCTACAGCTGTTCGGCGTCGCGCGCTACGACTATCTGGTGCAGGCCTGCCGCGACATCGGCGTGGTCACGCCCGAGGACATCTACCCGCTGTTCGACCCGGAGGACGGTACGGACCCGGTTCGCGTGGTGCCGATGTTCCTGCTGTACGACTACACGTTCCGGCCGGAGGGCACCGCGAACAAGCTGACCGCGCTCGCTCTCGCGCGGGAACGCAATGTCGTCGCGACCGACGAATTCCTGCTGTCGCCCGAACCGTTCCCGACCCGGGACGCCTGGGGCCGCGCGCGCATCGAGATCACGCGCCGCCGGCTGGAGGCGATCGACCCGGCGGAGAAGACGGTCCTCATCAACCACTGGCCGCTGCGGCGCGAACCGTGCGACGCGCTGATCTACCCGGAGTTCGCACTGTGGTGCGGCAGCGAGCTGACCGCCGACTGGCACAAGGACTTCAACGCCGCGTGCTGCGTGTACGGCCATCTGCACATCCCGCGCACCACGTGGTACGACGGCATCCGGTTCGAGGAGGTGTCGGTGGGCTATCCGCGCGAATGGAAGCGGCGCGGCCTGCCGAACCCGTTGATGCGCAACATCGTTCCCGGAGACGGTCTCGTCGCGGCCGACCTGCCCGAACACGGGGTGCGCTTCGATCTGCCCCCGGACTATGCCGAACGGGCCGCCGAGTTCCGGCAGCGCGTCGAGCAGCGGCAGGCGGAACGGCGCACACGACAGGCGCAGAGACAGGCCGAACGGCAAGCGCGAGAGGACGACCGATGATCGAGCAACTCCTGCCCGCGGGCGTCGCCTCGGCGGAGGCGTTCACCGACCCGCCCGGTCTGGTCCTGATGCCCGCCGAGCAGAGCCTGATCTCGCGTGCGGTGGAGAAGCGCCGCCGCGAGTTCACCACCGTCCGGCACTGCGCCCGCCAGGCGCTGGGAGAGCTCGGTCACGATCCGGTCCCGATCCTCAAGGGCGACAAGGGCGCACCGGTCTGGCCAGCCGGGATCGTGGGCAGCCTCACACACTGCGACGGCTATCGCGCGGCGACGGTGGCGTATGCCATGGCGGTGCGCTCGCTCGGCATCGACGCCGAGCCGCACGACAGCCTGCCCGACGGCGTGCTCGAGCACACGAGTCTGCCGGCCGAACGCGAGGTGCTCGCGACCCGGTCGGGGGACCTCCACTGGGACCGGTTGTTGTTCTGCGCCAAGGAGGCGACGTACAAGGCATGGTTCCCGGTCGCCAAACGCTGGCTCGGATTCGAGGACGCCCACATCACCTTCGAACAATCGACGCCGAACTCCGGGACCTTCACCTCGCGCATCCTCATCGATCCCGCCGCCGCCGACGGGGGAGCGCCGCTGCTGGAGTTCGGCGGGCGATGGCTCGTCGACCGGGGCATCATCACCACCACGATCGCGCTGACCTGACATGGCCGATGCGACCATCGAGAACGCCGGCCTGCTCATCGTCGACAAAGAGGCCGGGATCACCAGTCACGACGTGGTGTCGCGCTGCCGGAAGATCTTCAACACCCGCCGGGTGGGCCATGCGGGCACCCTCGACCCGATGGCCACGGGAGTGCTCGTCGTCGGGATCGAGCGCGCCACAAAGCTTCTCGGACTGTTGTCGTTGACCACGAAGTCCTACACGGCCACCATCCGCCTCGGCGCGTCCACGACCACCGACGACCGCGAGGGCGAGATTCTCGACTCCACCGACGCGTCGGGTGTGTCCGACGAGGAGATCGCCACGGCCATGGCCGATCTCACGGGCGACATCCAGCAGGTCCCGGCGAAGGTGAGCGCGATCAAGGTCGACGGGCGGCGCGCCCACGCCCTGGTGCGGACCGGGGCCGAGTTCGACCTGGCCGCCCGGCCGGTGACCGTCTCCCGCTTCGAGCTGCTCGCCACCCGGCGCGATGGGGGATTCGTCGATCTCGATGTTGCCGTTGACTGTTCGTCGGGCACCTACATCCGATCGCTCGCCCGTGACCTCGGCGCCGCGCTGGGAGTCGGCGGCCATCTCACCGAGCTGCGGCGGACCGCCGTCGGCCCGTTCACGCTCGACCACGCGCGCACGCTCGACGACGTCCGTGAGCGACCCCACGTGAGCCTCGACATCGACGAGGCGGTCAAGATCTCGTTCCCGCGCCGGGACATCGACGACGACGAGGCCGAGTCCATCAGCCAGGGGCGGTGGCTCGAGCCGATCGGGCGCAAAGAGATCTACGTGGTCGTCGACCCGCGCGAGCAGGCGATCGCCCTGATCCAGGAGAAGGGCCGCCGCGCGAGTTCGGTGATGGTGGTCCGGCCGGCCACCCTCCGCTGACCGGACCTGTTCAGCCGCGCGGCACGACGAAGATGGCGCGTGCGGCGATGTCGCCGAGATCGATCGGGGCGGCGTCGTCGAGTGACACCGAGATCGTCCCCGCGAAGGGACGTTTCTCGGCCACGGTCACGACGCAGTCGAGGGCGACGCCAACCTGGTCGAAGTAGCGCAGCATCTCGGGATCGGTGTCGGAGATCCGGGCGATGGCACCCGACGCACCCACATCGAGGTCGGCGAGCAGCGCCGCATCCGGCGCGGGGATGGTGCCGTCCAATGCGGGAATGGGATCGCCGTGCGGATCCCGGTCGGGGAAGCCGAGTTTCGCGTCCAGCCGGGCCATCAGACGGTCGGACACCGCGTGTTCGAGGATCTCGGCCTCGTCGTGCACCTCGTCCCACCGGTAACCGAGCTCGCGCACCAGGAACGTCTCGATCAAGCGGTGACGGCGCACCATCAGGATCGCCGCGGACCGGCCCTCGTCGGTGAGGGTGACCGCACCGTACGGCTCGTGCGAGACGAAACCCTGGTCGGCGAGCTTGCGAATCGCCTCCGACGCGGTCGACGCGGACACACCGAGCGACTGGGCCAGCAGCTTGGTGGTGACCTTGACGTCTTCCCACTCCTGGCTGGTCCAGATGACCTTCAGATAGTCCTGGGTGACCTGTGACAGTTCTGTCACCGGACGATCCGATCCCCGAGGCATGACCAAGAGCTTAGCCCGACCGCAAATCCGAGTGGCGGTGGTGGTTTGGAACACCCGCTGCCCGTACTCTGGTCGCGTGTTGCGTTGGCGAGGTCTTGACGACATCCCTGCGGACTGGGGACGGTGCGTGGTCACCATAGGTGTCTTCGACGGTGTGCACCGCGGACATGCCGAGCTCATCAATGCCGCCACGTCGGCGGCCGCGGAGCACGGTGTCCCCTCGGTGCTGATGACCTTCGACCCGCACCCGTCCGAGGTCGTCCGGCCGGGATCGCATCCGCCGCAACTGACGACCCTGACGCGTCGAGCGGAACTGGCCGAGGAACTGGGCATCGACGTCTTCTGCGTCATGCCGTTCACGCCGGAACTCGCCGCCCGGTCGCCCAAGGACTTCGCCCACGACATCCTGGTGGAGACGCTGCATGCGGCCGTCGTCGTGGTCGGCGACAACTTCACGTTCGGGCGCAAGGCCGCCGGTGACGTCTCGAAGCTCGCCGAGCTCGGCGGCAAGTTCGGGTTCACCGTGGAATCGGTGTCGCTCTTCGGCGAACATGCCGTTACCTTCTCCTCGACCTACATCCGATCCTGTGTCGCCGCCGGCGACGTCGACCGGGCGACCGAGGCCCTCGGCCGGCCGCACCGCGTCGAGGGTGTGGTCGTCCGGGGCGACGGCCGCGGCCGCGACCTCGGGTACCCGACGGCCAACGTCGCGCCACCGATGTACGCCGCCATCCCCGCCGACGGCGTCTACGCCGCCTGGTTCACCATCCTCGGTGCGGGCCCGGTCGTCGGCGAGGTCGAACCGGGGGAGCGCTACCAGGCCGCGGTGTCGGTGGGCACCAACCCGACCTTCTCCGGCCGTACCCGCACCGTCGAGGCATTCGTCCTCGACAAGAGCGCCGACCTCTACGGTCAGCACGTCGCCGTCGACTTCGTGCATCGCATCCGCGGGATGGAACAGTTCGACGGGGTCGACGACCTGATCAGCGCCATGGGCGACGACGTCACCAAGACCAGGGAGATCCTGGCCGCGGCGGAGAACTGAGGGTTAGCGGCCCGCTCCCTTCGCCGGATTTGGGTCCGGCCCGTCGCGCCGGGTAACCTGGCCAGTCGGTGTTGCTGCAGTCCGCGGTGGCGCACCCGAGTCTTGTGAACGCGGTACTGAGAATCAGGAGTACAACCATGGCTTTGACTGTCGAGCAGAAGAAGGAAATCCTCGCCGAGTACGGTCTGCACGAGACCGACACCGGTTCGCCCGAAGCCCAGGTCGCCATGCTGACCAAGCGCATCGTCGACCTCACCGAGCACCTCAAGCAGCACAAGCACGACCACCACAGCCGCCGCGGGCTGCTGCTGCTGGTCGGACGCCGTCGTCGTCTGCTGAAGTACGTCGCCAAGGTCGACATCAACCGCTACCGTTCGCTCATCGAGCGTCTCGGCCTGCGCCGCTGATCGCACCGACTTCCACCGGCCGTCCCCGAATCGGGGGCGGCCGGTTTGTCGTATTGAGGTATTGACAGCGCTCGATGCTAGGCTGGCCACGGATCGTTGCCGTGAACTCGTGGCAGTGCGGAACGACGAGCCAGATCGGTCCTCGGTAGTGGCCGCCGGAACCCTCGCCCGGGCAATCCCAGGGCATGCAGGTTTCCGGCCGCTTCGATCGAAGGCCGTCTGAGCACTCAGCAGGCGCAGAGACGCTGCGCCATTCACCGTGCTGCCGCACATTCTCGGCGCGTTCTGGATCGGCCCGATCCGCGCGTGCCCACTCTCGCCGTGTCCGCTCGACGTGACATGCGAGTACGTGCCGTGCACCTCCGCGCGGACCGATTCCCAACCGCACAAGCGGCCATTCCTCATGGCCGCGTCAGACGGCCGCCCCAGGCAGCCGCTACGAAGGGATTCCACCCCACATGACAGATGTGAACACCCCGGACGTCAACGACACCGAAGACTTCGCCGACGACTACGACGACGCCATCACCGAGGCGACGGCCGTCATCGACAACGGGAGCTTCGGCACCCGCACGATCCGCTTCGAGACCGGACGCCTCGCGCAGCAGGCCGCCGGCTCGGTCACCGCCTACCTCGACGACGAGAACATGCTGCTCTCGACCACCGCGGCGTCGAAGCACCCGAAGGAGCACTTCGACTTCTTCCCGCTCACCGTGGACGTCGAGGAGCGGATGTACGCCGCCGGCCGCATCCCCGGCTCGTTCTTCCGTCGTGAGGGCCGTCCGTCGACCGACGCGATCCTCACCTGCCGCCTCATCGACCGCCCGCTGCGCCCGTCGTTCGTCGACGGCCTGCGCAACGAGATCCAGGTCGTCGTGACCGTCCTCTCGCTCAACCCGAACGACCTCTACGACGTCGTCGCGATCAACGCCGCCTCGGCGTCGACCCAGCTCGCGGGGCTGCCGTTCTCCGGTCCCGTCGGCGGCGTGCGTGTCGCGCTGATCCCGACCGAGGAGAATCGTGCCGGGCAGTGGGTCGCGTTCCCGACCGTCGAGCAGCTCGAGGGCGCCGTGTTCGACATGGTCGTCGCAGGCCGCATCGTCGCCGGCTCCGGTGATACCGCCGACGTCGCGATCATGATGGTCGAGGCCGAGGCCACCGACAACGTCATCGACCTCATCGCAGGTGGCGCACAGGCGCCGACCGAGGCGATCGTGGCCGAGGGCCTCGAAGCCGCCAAGCCGTTCATCGCCCGCCTCTGCGAGGCACAGAAGTCGCTGGCCGCCGCCGCGGCCAAGGAGACCGCCGAGTTCCCGCTGTACCCGCCGTACCAGTCCGATGTGTACGACGCCGTCGCCGCGGCCGCGACCGATCGCCTCTCGGAGATCCTGACCATCGCAGGCAAGCAGGAGCGCGACGACAAGACCGACGAGCTCAAGGCCGACATCCTCGCCCAGCTGGGCGAGCAGTTCGCGGGCCGCGAGAAGGAGATCGGCGGCGCATACCGTTCGCTGACCAAGAAGCTCGTGCGCCAGCGCATCCTGACCGACCACTTCCGCATCGACGGTCGCGGCATCACCGACATCCGCGCGCTGTCGGCCGAGGTCGCCATCATCCCGCGCGCACACGGCAGTGCGCTGTTCGAGCGCGGCGAGACCCAGATCATGGGTGTCACCACACTCGACATGGTCAAGATGGCGCAGCAGATCGACTCGCTCGGGCCCGAGAAGTCCAAGCGGTATATGCACCACTACAACTTCCCGCCGTACTCGACCGGTGAGACCGGCCGCGTCGGTTCGCCCAAGCGTCGCGAGATCGGTCACGGCGCGCTCGCCGAGCGTGCCCTGATGCCGGTGCTGCCCACCGTCGAGGACTTCCCGTACGCGATCCGTCAGGTCTCCGAGGCACTGAGCTCCAACGGCTCGACCTCGATGGGTTCGGTCTGCGCGTCGACCATGTCGCTGCTGAATGCCGGTGTGCCGCTGCGCGCCTCGGTGGCCGGCATCGCCATGGGCCTCGTCTCCGACACCGTCGACGGCGAAACCCGTTATGTGGCACTGACCGACATCCTCGGCGCCGAGGATGCCTTCGGCGACATGGACTTCAAGGTCGCGGGCACCAAGGACTTCGTGACCGCGCTGCAGCTCGACACCAAGCTCGACGGCATCCCGTCGCAGGTGCTCGCGGGTGCGCTCAGCCAGGCCAAGGACGCCCGGCTGACCATCCTCGACGTCATGGCCGAGGCCATCGACGAGCCGGACGAGATGAGCCCGTTCGCGCCGCGGATCACCACCATCAAGATCCCGATGGACAAGATCGGCGAGCTGATCGGCCCCAAGGGCAAGACGATCAACGGCATCACCGAGGAGACCGGCGCCAACGTCTCCATCGAGGACGACGGCACCGTGTTCGTCGGCGCCGCCGACGGTCCGTCCGCGCAGGCGGCGATCGACCGCATCAACGCGATCGCCAACCCGCAGTTGCCGAAGGTCGGGGAGCGCTTCCTAGGCACCGTCGTCAAGACCACCGCGTTCGGTGCGTTCGTGTCGCTGCTGCCGGGTCGCGACGGCCTGGTGCACATCTCGAAGCTCGGTAAGGGCAAGCGCGTCAACAAGGTCGAGGACGTCGTGAACGTGGGCTCCAAGCTCCGCGTGGAGATCGCCGACATCGACGAGCGCGGCAAGATCAGCCTCGTCCCCGTCGACGACGACGCGGCACCCGCCGACGCGCCGGCCGCCGAGACCGCCGACGCATGATCTGAACTCAGCAGTCCCACCGGGGCCCGCCGTCCAGTCGGACGGCGGGCCCCGGTGTCGTCTGTGCTGGTGTCGTCAGGTGCCGGTGGGGTCATCGCGGATCGGCTTCGACGACCCAGATCTCGAAGCCGTCGGTCCACTCCGATCCGGAGTCGGCGATCTGCTCGTACAGTCCCTCGATGGTCTGCGCCGTGGAGATCGCCTGATCCGGGTTCTGGGTGCCGAAGTTGCCGCTCGAGGAGATGCCGACCAGGACGTACTGACCGCTGCGGGTCTCGAGGTACCACGGCGACCCGGAGTCGCCCCCCAGGACCACGAGTTCGGCGTTGACGAGCCGGTGCTCGGGTGCCGCGTCCTGGTGCAGCAGCGCGGTGACCGTGCCCACCGTGGTGCCGGTACGTTCGCCGGTCTTGGTCACCGGGTCGCCGACCTCCGGGTCGGACGCGGCCGCGAAGACCGGGTCCACCTCCCAGTCGTCGTCGACAGCGATGACGGTGTACCCGCGTGGGTCGGCGAGCGTGATCGACCCGTCCGCGGTGCCGCCGTCGTCCTTCCAGTCGACGACCTCGCCGATCGGCTCGCCGTCGGTGGTGGTGACCTCGTCACCGACTCCCTCGGCGCAATGTCCGGCCGTGACGGCCAGGCGGTCACCATCGGCGTTGGTACCGAAGAAACCGATCGAGCACAGTCCGTCCCCGATGACGATGCCCTGTCCGGCGGTCAGCGAATGGGCGTACGCCGGTGTGATCGCGGCGGCGGGGCTGGCGCCCACCGCCAGGGCGAGGGCGGCCAGCAGGGTGGTCGCGGCGGCGATTGTCGGCTTGTTCATCGGGTGTCCTCTGCGCTCGAAGGTGTCTGCTTCTACGAGTGCTGCCGGATGCCTGCGGTGTCCACGGTGAGCGCGGGTTCATTCGTCCGGTCGATGCACGGCCCGCCTAGACTCTGCAGAGATGGACGGTGCGGAGTCGCGGCAGCAGTTGACGGTCGCGCGTCGTCGCGATGCGGCCGCATCACCGGCGACGAGCACGGTCGCCGACCTGATCCGTACCGAACCGGTGATCGGGCGGGCCGACATGACCGTGCGTCAGGCGGCCGGCCTGATGACCGCGCGAGGTCAGGACTACGTCGTGTTCCCCCTCGCGGACCGACGACACGGCGTTCTCACCGATGCCGACATCCGGGCGCGGGTCGTCGCCGCGGGACGCCCGCTCGACACCTCGATCGCCGAGATCGTCAGCGGGCCTGCGTTCGTCGTCGACTCGGATACGACGGCGATGGATGTACTGACCGAGATGGTCGACCGTGACCTGACAATCGTCCCCGTCTGCGACGCGCACGGAGGGGTTCTCGGTGTCGTCGGCCCGGGCGACTTCGTCGCCGACCCTGCAGGTGCGAGCCTGCCCCTGCGCGAGCAGGTCTCGAGGTCGTCGAACATTGCCGAGCTGCAGGCGCACGCGCGTCGGCTCCCGCAGGTCGTGGCCGATCTCGTGCGGCGCGACCGGCCGGCGTACGAGGTGACCCGCGCCGGATCGCTCATCGTCGACTCGATCGTGCAGCGTGGCCTGCAGCTCGTGTTCGACGCCCACCCCGATCTCGATCCCGCGGCGTTCACCTGGGTGTCGTTGGGCAGCAACGCCCGACGCGAGCCGGTGCTCAGTTCGGACGTCGACTCGGCCGTGTCGTTCGACGACGCGGTCGAGGCCGGCGAAACTGACCGGTACCGCGCCGCGTTCGGTGAGCTCGACGACGTGCTGCGCGGCGCGGGCCTGACCGTCGACACCAACGGTGCGGTGGCGTCCAAGCAGTTGTTCGCGCGAACGCATGCGCAGTGGCAGTCGGCTGCGTGGGAATGGATCGCGCGTCCGCTGGAGAACAAGGGGATGATCTTCACCTCGCTGATGCTCGACGGTCGGCCGCTGCGGGGGCGCCGGCCCGACGCCGCACCGGCGGTCGCGATGACGGCGATGCTGCGAGCGGACCCGCGCACGATGGGTCTGCTGCTCGACGAATCGCTGGCGACCAGGGCCAGGATGCGGTCGATGCGCGACGTGCTGACCGGTCGGGGAAACGTCGTCGACCTCAAACGTCAGGCGCTGACGCCACTTGTCAACATCGCCCGCTGGGCGGCGCTGAGTGTCGGATCGACCGAGCTGGGGACCCGCGAACGACTCCGGTCGGCGTCGGGCAGTGAGATGTTGCCCGTCGAACACGCGGCCACCCTCGTCGAGGTGTTCGACGTCCTGCAGCGCGTCCGCCTGAGATATCAGGTGGCACAGTTCGATCGGGGTGATGTGCCGTCGGACCTGCTCGAGATGTCATTGCTGTCGCCCCTCGACCGCAGCCTCGTCGCGCAGGCCATCCGCGAGGTCGCGGGTGTCCAGCGACGGATGGCGACCCTGAGCCACCTCGTCCCGAGAACCGAACAGGTGACCTGAGATCCCATGTGCTTGATCTTCTTTGCGTGGAACACCCATCCGACGGAGCGGTTGATCGTCGCGGCGAACCGGGACGAACAGCATCGGCGGCGCACGTTCGCGCTCGCCCGGTGGGATGACCTCCCCATCATCGGCGGGCGAGACGCTGTCGCGTGCGGAACCTGGATGGGGGTGGCGGCCGAGTCGCCCGAGCGGGTGGCGATGGTGACGAACGTCCGCGTCGGCCCGGCCCGTCGCACCGGGATTCGCTCGCGTGGGCAGCTACCCGTCGACTACCTCACGGGTGACGAGACCCCGAAGGTGTTCGCGCACCGCGTCGCCGACGATTCCGCCGCCTACGACCCGGTGAACCTCCTCGTCGCCGACGCCGACGAATTGTGGTGGGTGACCAACTGGCCGGCGCCACGCGTCGAGCGGGTGACCGACGGAGTCCATGGGGTCTCCAACGGCGCGCTGGACAACGACTGGCCGAAGGTCGTCGACGGGTCGGTGGCAATGGCAGATCTGGTCGCCGCCGACGACGGGTCGGATCGATCCGACGAGGCATATTTCGCGATGCTCGCCGATCAGGACCGGCCCGATCCCGCACGTCTGCCCGACACCGGCGTGGGGCCGGAGGCCGAGGCGGTGCTGTCGCCGAAATTCATCAACATCCCCGGCTACGGCACCCGCGCCTCGACTCTCCTGCACGTCGGCCACGACGGCCACGGCCGAATCACCGAGCGGCGGTACGGGTGGCGGGCCAAGCGGCGGGGGACCACCACGCTGAGCTGGTGATCAGTTGTGGGCGAACGGATTCGGTACCGTCGACCGGCCGAGTGCGGCGCCGACCTCCGCGGTGACGAGATCGCCCCGGTGGGTGCTGAGCCCGGTCGCGAGCGCGGCATCGGTCGCGCACGCCTGCTCCCAGCCGAGGTCGGCGATGCGCAACACGTAGGGCAGGGTCGCGCCCGTCAGTGCCTGGGTGGATGTCCGGGCAACCGTCCCCGGCATGTTGGCGACACAGTAGAAGGTGGTGTCGTGGACGCGGAAGGTCGGGTCGTCGTGAGTGGTGGGCCGGGAGTCCTCGAAACACCCGCCCTGGTCGATGGCGATGTCCACCAGGACCGCGCCCGGCTTCATCTGTGCCACAAGGCTGTTCGAGACGAGTGTCGGAGCCTTGGCGCCCGGGACCAGTACGGCGCCGATCACCAGATCGGCGTGCGTGATCGCTTCCTCGAGGGCGAGCGCAGTGCTGTAGCGCGTGTGGACGCGGCCCCCGAACCGGGAGTCGACTGCGCGGAGTTTCGTGACGTCGAGGTCGAACACGGTGACCTGCGCCCCCATCCCCGTCGCGATGGTGGCGGCGTTGACGCCGCTGACGCCGCCGCCGATGACGACGACCTCGGCGGGTTCGGTGCCGGGAACCCCGCCCATGAGTACGCCGCGGCCGCCCTCCGAGCGCATCAGGTGGTACGAGCCCACCTGTGGTGCGAGTCGGCCGGCGACCTCACTCATGGGCGCCAGTAGCGGAAGTGCGCCGTCGGCGGTGCGCACCATCTCGTAGGCGATGGACGTCGTGCCCGACGCGAGCAACGCTTCGGTGCACGCCCGACCGGCAGCCAGATGGAGATAGGTGAACAACGTCTGACCTTCGCGCAGGAACTCGAACTCCGAGGTGATGGGTTCCTTCACCTTGAGCAGCAGGTCGGCCTGAGCCCAGACCTCGGCTGCGGTGCCGAGGATCTGAGCGCCCGCGGCCTTGAAGTCGTTGTCGTGGATCGACGAACCCTCACCGGCCCCGGCCTGGATGAGGACGTCGTGCCCACGCCGATGGAGTTCGGCGACACCGGCGGGGGTGAGCGCCACCCGGTACTCGTGATTCTTGATCTCCGTGGGGACGCCGATGCGCATGGTGACTCCGTACTGGTTTTGGTCTCCTGAACGTTCCTCGATGAACTGATTCCAGGGTGAAGGAACTTCGGGTGTGACACAATGCGAGTGAAGAATATTTTGTGCTTCGCGAGTTTGCCGATGATCATGTGAGAGAAGGGGATGCCATGTCCGCGACCCCGAAGGATGTTCGGGCGGGCGGGCTGGACGAGACGGACCGGGAGCTGCTGCGTCTGCTCCAGTCGGATGCGCGGATGCCCAACAGCGAACTGGCGCAGCGCGTCGGCATCGCCGCGTCGACGTGTCACGGTCGCCTGCGCCGGCTCGTCGAGCTCGACGTCATCCGCGGGTTCTTCGCCGACGTCGACCCCGCTGCGCTGGGTCGTCCGCTGCGGGCGATGGTGGCGGTCAGCCTGCAGTCCGACGCGCGCGGTCAGATCCGGCAGTTCGTCGGAGAGATCGCCACCCACGACGAAGTGATCGACGTCTTCTTCCTGGCGGGCACCGACGACTACCTCTTGCACGTGGCTGCCGCCGACACCGAGGCGCTGCGGCAGTTCGTCGAACGCCTGAACGCGCGGCGCGAGGTCTCCGGAACGACGACGTCCCTGGTCTTCGAACACCGTCGCGGGGGCGCCCCGATCTTCTGAGTCCGCTGCGCCACTAGACTGGGCTCCGGCATGCGTCGAGACGAAGAGGGTGGACATGAGCGGTATCAAGGTGGGCGTCCTGGGCAGCCAGGGCAAGGTCGGGCAGGCGATCGTCGCGGCGGTCGAGAATGCCGACGATCTCACCTACACCGTCGGTGTCGACAAAGGTGACTCGCCGGAATTCTTCTCCGACACCGAGACCCAGGTGGTCGTCGACTTCACCCATCCCGACGTGGTCATGGACAACCTGAAATTCCTCATCGCCAACGGAATTCACGCGGTGGTCGGCACGACCGGGTTCACCGAGGAGCGCCTCGACACCGTGCGTGGCTGGCTTGCCGACAACCCGGGCGTCGGCGTGCTCATCGCTCCGAACTTCGCGATCGGGGCGGTCCTGTCGATGCGCTTCGCTGCTCAGGCGGCCAAGTACTACGACTCCGTCGAGGTCGTCGAACTCCATCACCCGTACAAGGCCGACGCGCCGTCGGGCACCGCCTACCGCACCGCGGAGCTGATCGGCCGCGCTCGTGCCGAGGCCGGCGTCGGACCCAGCCCGGATGCGACGAGCACCGAACTCGACGGCGCCAGGGGAGCAGTCGTCGACGGTGTGCACGTCCACTCGGTGCGGCTCGCCGGGCTGGTGGCGCATCAGGAAGTGCTCCTGGGTACGGCCGGTGAAACACTGACGATCCGTCACGACTCGCTCGACCGCGCGTCGTTCGCACCCGGAGTGCTCCTCGGTGTACGTAGCATCGCCGCCCGACCCGGACTGACCATCGGCCTCGAAGAACTGATGGATCTGTGAACCGATGACCACCGACGGCCCGCCGAACGAACCAGCCCACGACGACGACACCGAGGGCGGCGCACCACGCCTGGGACCGCAGACGAAGGACTCGAGGCCGATCGTCTGGATGATCGGGTTCCTTGTCGTGGCTCTGATCGTCTACTTCGTGCTGCTCGGATGGCGCGGCATCCAGCTGATCGGTTCGGGATCCGTGGCGGGCATCGGACTCGGTGTCGGGGTCATCGCGCTACCGCTCATCGGCGCCTGGCTGATCTACGCAACCCTGCGCGCCGGCCTCGAGCATCAGAAGCTCGCGGCGATCATGGCCGAAGAAGGTCGCGAACTCGACATCTCCCACCTCCCGCACCGGGCTTCGGGGCGCATGGAGCGCGACGCGGCCGACGAACTCTTCGCCCGCGTCAAGGCGGAGTGGGAGGCCGACCCCACCGACTGGCGCAACACCTATCGCATCGCACGTGCCTACGACTACGCCGGTGACCGCGGCCGCGCCCGCGCGATGATGAAGCGGGCGGTCGCGCAGTTCCACGGCCGGGAGCAGTAGCCCGGTCTCATCCGACGAGTGTGGGAGGCCCGATGAACGACCCGAGACCCTGGCTCGACGAGGCTGCCCGGTTGTGGGCCGATCATCTGGCGGACGTCGGACCCGAGAGCCTCGGGAAGGTCAGCGCTTGCGCGGGATGGACCAACCGCGACCTCATCAACCACCTCATCGGCGGCGGTTACCGCTACGCCATGCTCCTCGAGGGCGCCAGCGCTGCCGACACCCTGACGACCCGCGACGTCGACTACGTGGGTGCCGGCGATCCGATCGATGCCTTCTGGCTCAGCGACAACGCCTTTCGCGCTGCCGTCGACGCAGCCGACCTGGACGTCGAGGTCGATCATCGCGCGGGACGTCGCCCGGGTCGCCAGCTCCTCGTGATGCGAATCATGGAGCTGGCGTTGCACTCACACGATCTCAGCGTGGGCTTGGATGCGACCTGGGTTCCGTCCGACGGACTGGTCGGCTTCGTGCTCACCGACGCTGCCCCCGTCATCGACGAACTGCGCGCGGCCGGGCTGTTCGAGGCGCCGATCGACCCGGTGTCCGACGGCGCTGCCGACCGTCTGCTGGCGTTCGCAGGGAGGTCGTGATGCCAGAGCAAGACCGTGTGAAGCAGTTGTTGATCGTCCACCACACCCCGTCACCTGCCTGCCAGGAGATGTTCGAGGCCGTCCTGGCCGGCGCAACCGATCCGGAGATCGAGGGCGTCGAGGTGGTTCGCCGAGCTGCGCTCGCCGTCACCGCCTCCGACTTCCTGGGCGCCGACGGATACATCCTCGGCACGCCTGCCAACCTCGGATACATCAGCGGCGCACTGAAACACGCCTTCGACGTCAGCTACTACCAGATCCTCGACTCCACCCAGGGGCGCCCGTTCGGTCTGTACCTCCACGGCAACCAGGGCACCGAAGGCGCGGCCAAAGCCGTGGACGCCATCACCACCGGGCTCGGCTGGACCAAGGCCGCCCAGTACGTCGTCGTGTCCGGGGCGCCGGGCAAAGACGACCGCGAAGCATGCTGGGAGCTGGGCGCGACGGTCGCCGCGGGGTTGATGGAGGGTTGAGTCCGGGTGTTCCGCGGAACGCCCCAGGCGCGGGTCGTCGGCAACGCCACAGCCGCGCGGGTTCACAACATATGCACTACTCGTAGCTAGCGCTTATCGGGTGAAAGTAGCGCTTCTGCCAAGGTGGCGGCGTAGTCGTCGATCGTCGTCGGCCCGGTTATCACCGGAACGCCCGTGTGGCGGGCGGCGACCCGACCGTCATTGATCGCCCGGGTCATGCCGACGTGGTGACGTGCCACATCTGGACTGAACCCGGCCTCGGCGACCAGGGTCGCGATCATGTCGTCGTCGGAGAGGCGCACGTACTCCATCTCGGGGAGACCGAGGGCGCGTCCCAGTACGCGGGTCACGGTCGCCTGATCGAGGTCGACCGGACCCAGGATCTCGCGGATTGGATGTCCACCGCCCCAACTCTCACCGGTCAGTGCTTCGCGGGCCGCGGCCGCGATGTCGCGCGTGGCGACCATCGGGACTGCCACGTCCGGGTCGAGGGAGTCCGCAACCAGGCCCGCATGCTGGATCAGGGGGAGGTAGGCGCGTGCGTTGTCGTAGAACCACCCGGCGCGCAACGTCAGCATGTCGACGTCCGGCAGCGACGCCAGACCCTGCTCCATGACGTGTAGACCGGCGAGAAAGCCGGTACCGGAGGGGATCTCCGCGCCGACACTGCTGAGAACGACCACCCGAGACACGCCCGAATCGCGGAGAGCGCCCACGATCGCGTCGGTCATCGAACGCTGCGACGCCATGTGATCGACGGCTGTCGCGTCGGCCGGTTGCATCACGAACACCGCAGACGAACCGCGCATCGCGTCGGTGAGTGCGGGGACGTCGGTGGCGTCGGCCACCGCCGGCTCGGCGCCGAGACGTGCCAGCGTGTCGAGACGCGACGCCGATCGTCCGACGGCGCGCACACGGTGCCCATCACCGAGCAGAGAAGCGGCGAGTTGACCGCCGACCGTTCCTGTCGCGCCGAGAACTGTGAACAAGGGGAACCTCCTGGGTGGGTGTAAGTGCTGTACGTCCAGCCTCGACCCTCTGTGCCGGACGATCCATCTTTCATCGTCCGGGAAACATGGCAGATCGTCCGAACCGTTGGACGTACGGTGTTGTCCCGGCGGATGATCGTCGTGTGCGTGCCGCCGATCCGTTCCACACCCCGGACCCGCTGGGGGAGGCCCTGCACTTCTTCCGCCTCGACGGCGCCTTCTACTGCCGATCCGAACTCACCGAACCATGGGCCCTGACCATGCCGGTCTGGGAGGGCTGTCTCTGCGTCCACCTCGTGGTGTCCGGGGTCCTGCGCCTCACCGAACCCGGTGGTGGCAATCCCCGGGACGTTGAATCCGGCGGTGACGCACTGACGTTGGGCCCCGGCGACCTCGCACTCGTGCCGCACGGTCGGTCGCACGTCATCACCGGCGCCCGGACCGCTACCTCTGCGCCGGTGGTGACCGACCTGCCCCACGACTACCTCAGCGACCGGTACGCGATCCTGCGGCATGGGGGCGACGGGCCGGAGAGCACCGTGGTTGTGTGCGCGGTCGTTCGCTTCGACCATCCGTCGGCACGGCTCCTCACCGCGCTGTTGCCGCCGGTTCTGCACATCCGCGCCGGCACGGAACGGCGCAACGAACGGTCGTCTCTGCTGGCCGAACTCATCCGGCTCGTCGTCGACGAGGCCGGTGAGCTGCGCCCCGGTGGTGAGGCCGTCATCACGCGGCTCTCCGACGTCGTCGTCATCCACGCGATCCGATCATGGCTCGACGACGCGCCGGCGGCGCAGACCGGGTGGCTCGCAGCTCTTGCCGATCCGCAGCTGGGCAGCGCGGTGGCCGCGGTGCATCGCGAGCCCGCTGCTCCGTGGACCGTCGAACGGATGGCCGGCGTGTGTGCGATGTCGCGATCGACGTTCGCGGCCCGCTTCACCGCGGTCGTGGGCGAACCGGCGATGCAGTACGTGACCCGCTGGCGGATGTACGTCGCCGCCGACCGGCTCCGCGACCTGAACGCATCGGTGGCTTCGGTGGCGGGAGAGCTCGGCTACTCGTCGGAAGCGGCGTTCAGTCGGGCGTTCCGACGCATCAACGGGTTTCCACCCGGTCAGATCCGGCGTGAGCTACGCGCCGTCTGACGGATCCGCCAGGGCTCGGCTCACCTCGAACTGCCGGACCAGGAACGCCTTCTCGTCGAGCTTCTTGCGTCGCATCCAGGACGTCACCTCGGTGTTGCACTTGCTGGCGTTGCACGACCCGCAGCAGGGGACAACGTTGCTGACGGTGTAGCGACCGCCGCGCGAGATCGCGAGCATGCAGTCACGCTGGAGGGTCACTCCGATTGCGCCGCAGTAGGCACATCCGCCCCACGCCTCCTGCAGAGCGAGCCACTGGGCATCGGTGAGGTCGTTGTCTCGGGACGCGACGCGCTTGCGACGTCGCTTCGCGTACCGATTGGCGCGGGTCGTGCTGCGGGTGGCCACGGAAGGAGACTACCGCCCGAGCCACATGAGCCACAGCAGTCACAGCCCACGATCGCGTCGTGTCGTGCGCCCGGCGGCACGACCGCGGCGTTGCCTAGACTGACACCCGTGAGCACGGCCATCCGCGACACCTCATCGACCGGGACCATCCCGACGCCCTACGAGGATCTGTTGCAACTGATCCTCGACACCGGGACCCCCAAGTCCGATCGCACCGGGACCGGCACCCGAAGCCTCTTCGGCCATCAGCTCCGCTACGACCTCGCCGAGGGTTTTCCGCTGATCACCACCAAGAAGGTGCATCTCAAGTCCATCGTGTACGAGCTGCTGTGGTTCCTCCGCGGCGATTCCAACGTCCGCTGGCTCCAGGAGCGCGGTGTCACCATCTGGGACGAGTGGGCCGACGGGGACGGTGAACTCGGACCCGTCTACGGAGTCCAATGGCGCAGCTGGCCGACCCCGTCGGGCGAGCACATCGATCAGATCGCGGCCGCTCTCGAGATGCTCAAGACCAATCCGGACTCGCGTCGCAACATCGTCTCGGCGTGGAACGTGGGGGAGATCCCGCAGATGGCGCTTCCGCCGTGCCACGCGTTCTTCCAGTTCTACGTCGCCGACGGCAAGCTGTCGTGCCAGCTGTACCAACGCAGCGCCGACATGTTCCTCGGCGTGCCGTTCAACATCGCCTCGTATGCGCTGCTGACGCACATGATGGCGCAGCAGGCCGGCCTCGAGGTGGGCGAGTTCGTCTGGACCGGTGGCGATTGCCACATCTACGACAACCACGTCGAGCAGGTGACACGGCAGTTGTCGCGCGACCCCTACCCGTATCCGAGACTCGAACTGCGCCAACGGGATTCGATCTTCGACTACGACTTCGACGACATCGCGATCGTCGGGTACGAATCCCACCCCGGTATCAAAGCGCCGGTGGCCGTGTGACATCCGATCTCACCGCGATGCCCGAGGCGGTCCGGATGGTCTGGGCCCAAGGCCGAAACGGAGCGATCGGGCGGGACAACACGATCCCATGGCGCGTCCCTGAGGACGTGGCGAGGTTCAAGGAGCTGACCCTCGGACACCCGGTTGTCATGGGTCGCAAGACGTGGGATTCCCTCCCGGCACGGTTTCGCCCCCTACCCGGGCGCCGGAACATCGTGGTCACCCGGAGTGGCGGCTGGAGCGCGGACGGAGCGATCGTCGCGCGATCGGTCGAGGAGGCGCTCTCGCTCGCCGGTGACGACACCGTCGGGATCATCGGCGGCGGTGAGATCTACCGCGCCGCACTGCCGTTCGCAACCGATCTGTGCGTCACCGAGATCGACGTCGAGGTCGAGGGTGCGGATGCGTTCGCGCCGGAGATCACCGGGGGGTGGACCGTGGCGGAGTCGGGTGAGTGGGAGACCTCGTCGAGCGGAACCCGTTATCGCTTCGTCGACTACCGTCGCGCGCCGCAGGGCTGATGGTGCCGGAACGTCTGTCACCGGCCCAGGCGCGTCGAACCGCCCTGGCCGCACAGGGATTCACCGATCGCCGGCCCAGCGCCGCACCCACCATCGCGCACCTCAAACGCGTTGTCGCGCGGACGAGACTGCTGCAGATGGACTCGGTCAACATCGCGGCGCGTGCCCACTTCATGCCGCTCTACTCACGCCTGGGCCCGTACGATCCGGACCTGTTACACCGCGCGGCGTGGCGGCCGAGCCGCGGTCAGCGTCTGCTCGTCGAGTACTGGGCACACGAAGCCGCGCTCATCCCGGTGGAGGACTGGCCTCTCTTCCGTTGGCGGATGGACGAATTCGCCGACGGTCGGTACCGACACACGAAAGACGTCATGCGGCGCAACCGGACGCTGGCCGTCGATGTCCGCGCCGTGATCGAGGCGCGCGGGGCCAGCACGCCACGCGCCATCGAAGCGGAACTGGGCATCGAGCGCGAGCCCGGAGCCGCAGGCAGCTGGTGGCAACGCGGCGAGGTCAAACACCTCTGCGAGGCGATGTTCGCCGCTGGGGACCTGTCGGCGGTGCGGACCGACAACTTCGTTCGTCACTACGATCTCACCGAGCGGGTCGTCGGACCCGAGATCGCCGGACGGCATCCGGATCGTGCTGACGCGCAACGAGAGCTGATCTCACAGGCCGCGCGGTCGCTGGGCGTCGCGACCGCGGCCGACCTGGCCGACTACTACCGGATCCGGCCCGCCGACGCGCGGGCCGCGGTGGCCGACCTCGTCGACGCGGGTGAGCTGCTCGAGGTCACCGTCGACGGCTGGCGGGACACCGCCTACCTGGCGGCAGGCGCGCCGATGCCCCGGCGCGTGAACACCTCGGCGATCCTGTCGCCCTTCGACCCCCTCGTCTTCTACCGTCCGCGCGCGGAGCGGGTCTTCGGATTCCACTACCGCATCGAGATCTACGTACCCGAACACAAGCGCGTCCACGGTTACTACGTGCTGCCGTACCTGCTGGGCACCGACATCGCGGCGCGCATCGACCTCAAGGCCGACCGCAAGAACCGGACGCTGCTGGTGCTCGGGTCGTACTGCGAACCCGGGCACCCCCACGGCCGGGTCGCCGAACGCCTCGCCGCCGACCTCCGGACCTTCGCCGGATGGCTCGACCTCGACGGGGTCTCGGTGGCCGAACGCGGCGACCTCGCGGGTGAGCTCCGGCGAGTGATGCAATGCTGAGCATCGAGGATTTGTGACACTGATCCTGGGTACAGAGAACCCGATGTGGCCGATCAACCGATGGGAGACGAAGCGATGACCGTGTCGTACGACGGCAACGACTACCGACTGGTGATGTTCGACCTCGACGACACCCTTGCGCCGTCGAAGAGTCCGCTCGACGACCAGATGGTCGAATTGCTGCGACGCATGCTCGACGTCAGCCTCGGCTGCATCATCTCCGGCGGCAACTTCACACAGTTCGAGAAGCAGGTGCTGGCACGTCTGGGCAGCTTCGACAGCGTGGGTAACCTTCATCTGATGCCGACCTGCGGTACCCAGTACGTGCGGTGGTCCGGTACCGAGTGGGAGACCGTCTACGCCGAGTTCCTCAGCGACGACGAGAAGCAGCGCACCCTCGACGTGCTCGAGGCCGGGGCACGAGAACTCGACCTGTGGGAGAGCGAGACCTGGGGAGACATCCTCGAGGACCGCGGCAGCCAGATCACGTTCAGCGCGCTGGGCCAGCGGGCGCCGGTCGACGCCAAGGCGGCCTGGGATCCCGACGGCGCCAAGAAGGAATCCCTGCGCGCCTATGCGGCGGAACGCCTTCCTGATCTGGAGGTGCGCAGCGGGGGATCGACCTCGGTCGACGTGACGAAGAAGGGCATCGACAAGGCCTACGGGGCACTGAAGCTGATGGACATCCTCGGGCTCAGCACGTCGGACATCCTGTTCTTCGGTGACCGTCTCGACGAGGGCGGCAACGACTATCCCGTCAAGGCGCTCGGCATCACCTCCATCGCGGTGCACGGCTGGCCGGACACCCACGCCAAGCTCTCGGCGCTCCTCGATCAGGTCGACGCCGCCAGCCAGTAGCTAGTCGACCGGCCCGCCGGCCGGCATCACCATCTGCGTGCCGTTCGGGACGCGGTAGGACTTCGCGTAGTACTGACCGGAACGCGGGTCGGTCTTGTCGTGCACGAAGTACCAGTCCATCTGGGCGGCCGCCGGGGTGACGGTCAGCACCGAGTAGCCATGCGCGTCGAACTCGCTCCAGCGCACATGATGATTCGTCGCGCCGAAGGCCGACGACACGGCCACACCGGCGGTGTTCGCGGGCACGTTGAGCATGTCGTCGATGTTGGTCGAGGTCACCGAGGTGCCGACGAGCTCGGTGGCGACGCTGCCTGCACCCGGATAGTTCGACACGTCGACCGGGATGTCGCAGGCCCACGACGAATGGATGTCACCGGTGATGAACACGACGTTGTCCACTCCGCTGCGGCGGACGGTGTCGAGCAACCGGCGACGGTCGGCCGCGTAACCGTCCCACTGATCGGCGTTGTAGGGGATGCCCTCCTTGGGAATCCCGAGCAACGCGGTCACCGCACCGGTCGTCCGTGGATCGAGCGGGGGGAGCAGCACCGGCGCGATCATCACGGGGTTGCCGACGATCTTCCACCGGGCCTGCGAGGATGTGAGGCCGTTGGTGAGCCACGACATCTGGGCACGTCCCAGGATGGAACGCGCCGAGTCGTCGATGGCGGCCGACCGGGCGCTGACCTGGAGGTCGCGATAGGAACGGAGGTCGAGCATCGACAGTTCGAGCAGGCGGCCGTACTGCAGGCGCCGGAACAGGTGGCGACCCGCGGCATCGACCGCGGGCCGGACGGGCATCCACTCGGCGTAGGCCCGCAGGGCTGCCTGGCGACGCGCTTGCCACGACCCCTCGCCCGGCTGGTGGTTCTCGGCGCCGCCCGCCCAGGAGTCGTTCGACGACTCGTGGTCGTCCCAGGTGCAGATGAACGGGACATCGCGGTGGAGGGCGGCGAGGTCCGGGTCGGTCTTGTACTGCGCGTGCCGCGTCCGGTAGTCACGCAAGGTGGTGATCTCGTGACGCGGATCGTGGATACGCACCGCCCCGGTCTTCCCGGTGTATCCGCCCGTCTCGTACTCGTAGAAGTAGTCGCCGAGATGGACCACCGCGTCGAGGCCCGGTTGTGCTCGGAGGTGGCGGTAGGCGGAGAAGTACCCGGCCTCCCAGTTGGCGCACGACACCACGCCGAACCGGACCTTTGCGACGTCGGCGCCGGGCGCCGGGGCGGTGCGGGTACGACCGGTCGGTGAGACCGCACCCGCCGCCGGACCGGTCAGCACGGTGAACCGGTAGTGATACCGGGTACGGGGAGCGAGGCCGGCGGCGTCGACCTTGACGGTGTGATCGGTCTGCGCCGAGGTCCGCACCTCGCCGGCGGAGACGACGGTGGCGAACGCGGCGTCGAGCGCGACCTCCCAGCGCACCGAACACGGCGGTCCGATGCCGGCGCCCGGTGCGGACGCCGGGGTCTGGGTGACACGGGTCCACAGGATGACGGCGTCGGGCAGTGGGTCTCCGGAGGCGACTCCGTGGCGGAACACTTGCGCGGCAGCGGGGCCTCGGGGTGGCGACGGGGCGGCGTGCGCGATCGCGGTCGGTGTCGCCAGGGCGGTGCCGGTGACGACCGCGCCGGTACGCAGGAATCCTCGTCGTGTCGTGTCCTCGGACTTCATCGACTTTTTCACTCCCCCTGCGACGGCCGCGCAAGCAGGGACTCTACCGGTAGCGCCGCGTGCGGTCAGGGTGAATCCGTCTCGGCGCGGAGGCGGAGGGCGGCGCGGCCGGGCGGTGGGGGACAATCGGGAACCGCAGCGCCCGCGCACGCGTGGCCGAGCCGAGGCGAAAAGAGGAGACGGCGTGTCCGAGTTGGTGCCGCTGAAGGTGCAGATGGTGGCGATGACCCAGTTCGCCCCGCCGGAGGACGTGCCGTGGAGCACCGACGCCGAGGGCGGTGAGGCGCTCGTGGAGTTCGCCGGTCGCGCTTGCTATCAGAGCTGGGACAAGCCCAACCCCCGTACCGCGACGAACGCGGGCTATCTGCGGCACATTCTCGAGGTCGGCCACCTGTCGTTGCTCGAACACGCGTCGGTGACGTTCTACATCAGCGGGATCTCGCGGTCGTGCACGCACGAGCTCATCCGACACCGGCACTTCTCGTACTCCCAGCTGTCGCAGCGGTTCGTGCCCGAACACGACTCGAATGTCGTTGCGCCCCCGGCGATCGTCGGCGACGACGAGCTCGAGGAGCTGTTCGTCGCCGCCACCGACGCGTCCCGCGCGGCGTACACGGACCTCCTCGCCGCGCTGGAGGCGAAGTTCGCCGACGTCCCCAACGCGATCCTCCGACGCAAACAGGCTCGTCAGGCGGCACGTTCGGTGCTGCCGAACGCCACCGAGACCAAGATCGTGGTGACCGGCAACTACCGCGCGTGGCGGCACTTCGTGGGGATGCGCGCGACCGAGCACGCCGACGTGGAGATCCGCCAGTTGGCCGTCGAATGCCTGCGCCAGCTCATGCGGGTGGCGCCGACCGTTTTCGGCGATTTCGAGATCGGGACTCTCGCCGACGGCACCGAGGTCGCCACCTCACCATTCGTGCTGGAAGGGTGAGGATGGTCACGGATGGGGAGGCGGTAGCCTGAGCACCATGAACGCAGTCCAGGAACCGCTGCACGAGCATCCCTTCGGGACGAACGTGGTTGCGATGGTCACCCCCTTCCATGCCGATGGAAGTCTCGATCTGGACAAGGCCGCCGTCCTGGCCGACCACCTCGTCGCCAAGGGGTGCGACGGCCTGGTCGTGTCCGGCACCACCGGCGAGTCGCCGACCACCACCGTGCCGGAGAAGCTCGAGTTGCTCCGTGTCGTCCTCGACGCGGTGGGCGACCGTGCGCGCATCACCCAGGGTGCGGGCAGCTACGACACCGCCGAGAGCGTGCGGTTCGCCATCGAGTCCGAGAAGGTCGGTGCCCACGCGCTTCTCGTCGTGACGCCCTATTACTCCAAGCCCCCGCAGGCGGGCATCCTCGCGCACTTCCGGACCGTCGCCGACGCCACCGCGCTGCCGGTGCTGCTCTACGACATCCCGCCACGGTCGGTCGTACCGATCATGAACGAGACGATGCTCGCACTCGCCGAACACCCGAACATCCGAGGCGTGAAGGACGCCAAGGGCGACCTCCACTCGGCCGCCGGTCTCATCGCCAGCGCGGGGCTGGAATACCTCTCCGGCGAGGACGCACTGAACCTGCCCTGGTTGTCGATCGGTGCCACCGGTTACGTGAGCGTGATCGGCCACCTGGTCCCGGATCGCTTGCGCGACATGCAGTTGGCTGTGGAGAAGGGCGACATGCAGTCGGCTCGGGCGATCAACACGTCCATGCTCCCGCTCGTCAATGCGATGGGTCGCCTCGGCGGCGTCACGATGGTGAAGGCGGCGCTGCGCATCCTCGGACTCGACGTCGGGGACCCGCGCCTGCCGCAGGTGCCCGCGACCGGACACCAGATCGAGGAACTGATCGTCGACCTCCGGGCGGCAGGTGTACTGCTCTGATGACCGACAACGACAACAGCACCAGCGCCGACAACAACCGCCCCCGGCGACGCCGCGCGGACTCGCGCAGAGCGGGTCCGCCGGTCTCGCCGCCCGTCCAGGCCGCGGCGCCTGCGACCCCGGCTCCGGCGACCCCACCTGCCGCGGAACCGCAGACCGCGGAACCGCAGACCGCTGCGCCGAAGAGCGCGCCCGCGAAGTCCGGTGCGGCGCGCCAGACGGACTCGGGGGAGCCGAAGCACGCCGCGAAACGATCCGGCCCGTCGGCGTCGAACAACCGACGTGGACGGCATGAGCGTGGCGGCGACTCGCGGGGTCGTCGGAACGAGCCGCAGGCCACCCCGGCACCGGTCGACCGGTTGGGCACTCCGCGCCGCCTGCCCAAGGGCGGGCTCCGCGTCGTCGCGCTCGGCGGCATCGGCGAGATCGGTCGCAACATGACCGTCTTCGAGTACGACGGCCGGCTGCTCATCGTCGACTGCGGCGTGCTGTTCCCGGAGGACCAGCAGCCCGGCGTCGACCTGATCCTGCCTGACTTCCGCTACATCGAGGACCGCATCGACGACGTCGACGCGGTCATCCTGACCCACGGTCACGAGGATCACATCGGCGCGATCCCGTTCCTGCTGCGCCTGCGCAGTGACATCCCGGTGATCGGGGCGAAGTTCACGCTGGCCCTCGTCGATGCCAAGTGTCGCGAGCATCGGCTCCGCCCGAAACTCGTCGAGGTCATCGAGGGGCAGCGGACGACGCACGGGCCGTTCGAGTGTGAGTACTTCGCCGTCAACCACTCGATCCCGGATGCGCTCGCCGTCGCGATCCGCTCGCCCGCAGGCGTGGTCCTGCACACCGGCGACATCAAGCTCGATCAGCTCCCGCTCGATGGCCGCCTCACCGACCTGGCCGGATTCAGTCGCCTCGGCGACGAGGGCGTCGACCTCTTCCTCGTCGACTCGACGAACGCCGAGGTCCCCGGCTTCGTGACGCCCGAACGTCAAATCGGCGGGGTGCTCGACCAGGTGATCGGCAAGGCCCGTCAGCGGGTCATCGTGGCCTCGTTCGCGAGCCACGTCCACCGCATCCAGCAGATCATCGACGTCGCGCACAACCACAACCGTCGCGTCACGTTCGTCGGCCGGTCGATGGTGCGCAACATGCAGATCGCGCAGGATCTCGGCTACCTGTCGGTGCCCGACGGCGTCGTCGTGGACCTCGACACCGCGGCGACGCTGCCCGATCACCGCGTCGTCCTGATCTCCACCGGGTCCCAGGGTGAACCACTGTCCGCGCTGTCGCGCATGGCCCGTGGCGAGCATCGTCAGATCAACATCCGGGCCGACGACCTCGTCGTCCTGGCGTCCTCGCTGATCCCCGGCAACGAGAACTCCGTGTTCGCCGTCGTCAACGGACTGGCCAAACGCGGCGCGACCGTCATCACGCAGCAGAGCGCGAAGGTGCACGTCTCCGGCCATGCATCGGCGGGTGAGTTGCTGTATCTGTACAACGCCGTACGACCCTCGAACGCCATGCCGGTGCACGGCGAGTGGCGTCACCTGCGCGCCAACGCCGCGCTCGCGGTGGCGACCGGGGTGCCCGAAGACCGTGTGGTGCTCGCCGAGGACGGCGTCGTCGTCGACCTCGTCGACGGTCGCGCGGAGATCGTCGGACGTGTCCCGGTCGGGCACGTGTACGTGGACGGTTTGTCGGTCGGAGACGTGGGGGAGTCCACGCTCTCCGAACGCCTGGTGCTCGGCGAGGGCGGGTTCATCGCCATCACCGTCGCCGTCGACGCGACGACCGGTCGTGCGGTCAACACACCGGAGGTGTCCGGCCGCGGGTTCTCCGACGATCCCGGAGCGCTGAAGGAGGCCGCCGACATCGTCAACCAGACACTCGACTCGCTGGCCGCCGAGGGTGTCACCGACACACATCGGATCGCACAGGGCATTCGACGCGCGGTGGGTCGCTGGGTGTCCACGGCGTATCGGCGTCGTCCGATGATCGTCCCGACGGTCATGGCCGTCGGCGACTGACGGCCGTCAAGAAACGAAACCTCCGCCGTGTCGCTACGGTGGTCGTGTGACTGGTGCGCAGAACGAAAGAGCAGCCCTCGTCGAGACCCTGAGGAAGGTCGGGCCCAACGCGCCCACCCTCTGCGAGGGCTGGACCACGCGTGATCTGCTGGCCCATCTCGTCGTCCGGGAACGCCGCCCCGACACCGGGCCCGGCATCCTCATCCCCGCGTTCGCGGGGTACACCGAGAAGGTGCGGGCCCAGGCCGTCGACAAGGATTGGGACTCCCAGCTCGGACTCCTCGCGTCGGGTCCGCCCGTCTTCTCCCCGTTCAAGCTCATCGACCGATTCGCGAACCTGGCCGAGATGTTCGTCCACCACGAGGACGTCCTGCGCGGCGGAGCGGACCCGGCGGGTCCGTGGACACCTCGCAAACTGTCGCCCGAGCTCGAGGCCGAACTTCGTGGGCCCGCGAAGTCCATGGGCAAGATGACCCTCAAGAAGGTTCCGGGGCGGGTGACCCTGCGCACGACCGACGGCGACGACCTGGTGACAGCCGGCTCCGGCGACGAGGTGGTCGTCACCGGCCGAGTCGGTGAACTGGTCCTGTTCGCATTCGGACGCGAACCGCTCGACGTCACCTACTCCGGCGACGACGCCGCGATCGCTCGCGTCCGGGAGAGCTCGCGCGGCCTGTAGCCGGTCACAACTTCGACACGCGTGCCGTTGTCTGTGTTGCCCGTGTGACTGATGTGACCGACGCACACTAGTCTGTCGGTATGGCTTCGAAGGCAAGCACGGGTTCACGCGCGTCCGCGACACGTGGCGCGACCGGGACCGGCGCGCGCACGCGCAGCGGCGCGTCGGCGAGCGCCAAGCGATCCGGCGGCACGACCTCCGGGACCAGGGCAGCAGGAACACGGAATTCAGGGGCGCGGGGTTCGGGGTCCAAGAGTTCAGGGGCCAAGAGTTCAGGAGCAAAGACTTCGGGGGCCCGGGGTGCAAGCCGATCGGGTTCCGGCGGGTCGTCGCGGAAGATGACGCGTTCGGCGACCGCGTCCCCGCGGAAACGGGACACGTCCGCGTCCGCGGAGTCGGTCGACCTGCACCGTCGTTCCGTGGCCGCGGCCGGCGCGTCGGCAGTGGGGAAGGGCATCGGCGCGGGCTGGTCGCTGTTCGCCCGGGGGGTCGGCAGCGCGGCGCGGGTCGGTTCGGGTGTGGGGCGCGGACCTCGCGTCTCCGATGCCGACTTCGATCTCGACGACATCGATGGTGACGACTACGACGGTCACGGCGACGATCCGTTCGACGAGGACGGTGGCCGGCGGACCGAGGTGGGCGGCCACAGCCACCGCCGAGACGGAACCGCGCTCGGCCTGCTGGCACTCGGACTTCTCGTGGGTGCCAGCGTGTGGTTCGGGGCCGCGGGTCCGGTCGGGGCCTTCATCGAGGCGCTGACCCGTGCGGTCATCGGATCGGCGGCGGTTCTGCTGCCCCTCGCCCTGGTCGCCCTGGCGATCGTGCTCATGCGTCGTCCGGCCGCCCCGGAGCGCCGAGGACGCTACCTCGGTGGCGGCTTCCTGGTGGTGCTGCCTGCGCTCGGCCTGATGCATCTGATCGCCGGCGCGCCCCTCGACCTGCCCGGTCGTTCGGGTGCCGCGGGATTCGTCGGATTCGCCGTCGGCACTCCGCTCACGGCCGGTGTGACAGCCTGGGTGTCGGTGCCGATCCTGTTGCTGTGCATGGCTTTCGGCGTGCTGATCCTGAGTGGGCGCACGGTGCGCGAGGTCGTCGACGCCGCGGGCGGGTACCTCGGCCTCGGAGTCGCGGGCGCGCACGACGCCCCGTGGGACGACGTCGACTGGGACGCCGACGACTACGACGATCCCGATTTCGGGGACCCGGCTGACGACGCCCCTCACGGATCCGACCCAGACGGATCCGACCCAGACGGTTACGACCCAGACGGGTATGACTCCGGAGCTCTGGCGTCTCGATCCCGCCGTCGGCCTTACTCGTCCGACCCGTACGACAACTACCCGCCGGATTCGACGCCGTCGCGGTCGTCGGGTCGCACGTCGCGGCGGACCCCGCCCGGTCTCGCCGACCTCGCGCCCGTCGAGGAAGCGGTCACGGAGAATCTCGCCGATGCCCTGACCGAGCCCCTCGGTGCCGAGCCCGATCAGCCCACCGAGGTGATCGCACCGCGTACCGCGACGTCGCCGTCGCGCCGGGCCACGCCCGCGCCGCGACCCGCGAAACGGCCGGAGCCCGATCCCCAGCCGGAGTCCGCAGCCGACGAGGAGGCGTTCACCCCGTCGGAGCCCGTGGCGGAGGGCGATTACATCCTGCCTCCCCCCGGTCTGCTGCTCGAGGGTGATCCACCGAAGATGGGCAGCAGCGCCAACGACGACATGATCGACCGGATGACCGGCGTCCTCGAGCAGTTCAAGATCGACGCGGCGGTCACCGGTTACACCCGCGGACCGACCGTCACCCGCTACGAGGTCGAGCTGGGCCCGGGCGTCAAGGTGGAGAAGATCACCGCTCTGCAGCGCAACATCGCCTATGCGGCTGCCACGGACAACGTCCGCCTTCTCGCGCCGATCCCGGGCAAGTCCGCAGTGGGTATCGAGGTGCCGAACTCCGACCGGGAGATGGTGCGCCTCGCCGACGTGCTCAACGCGTCGTCGACCCGCAAGGACAAGCACCCGCTGGTGATCGGTCTCGGCAAGGACATCGAGGGCGACTTCGTCAGTGCGAACCTGGCGAAGATGCCCCACCTGCTGGTCGCCGGCTCGACCGGTTCGGGTAAGTCCAGCTTCGTCAACTCGATGCTGGTGTCGTTGCTCAGCCGCGCGACGCCCGAACAGGTTCGGATGATCCTCATCGACCCCAAGATGGTGGAACTCACGCCTTATGAAGGCATCCCGCACCTGATCACCCCCATCATCACGCAGCCCAAGAAGGCCGCCGCGGCCCTCGCGTGGCTCGTCGAGGAGATGGAGCAGCGCTACCAGGACATGAAGGCCTCGCGGGTGCGTCACATCGATGACTTCAACTCGAAGGTCCGCTCCGGGGACATCACCACCCCGCTGGGAAGCGAACGCGTCTACAAGCCGTATCCCTACATCCTCGCCATCGTCGACGAGCTCGCCGACCTGATGATGACGGCGCCTCGTGATGTCGAGGACGCGATCGTGCGCATCACCCAGAAGGCGCGCGCCGCGGGCATCCACCTGGTGCTCGCGACCCAGCGTCCGTCCGTGGACGTGGTCACCGGTCTGATCAAGACCAACGTGCCGTCGCGACTGGCGTTCGCGACGTCGTCACTGACCGACTCGCGAGTCATCCTGGACCAGCCCGGGGCGGAGAAGCTCATCGGTATGGGCGACGGTCTGTTCCTCCCGATGGGTGCGAACAAGCCGGTGCGCATGCAGGGCGCCTACATCACCGACGAGGAGATCGCTGCCGTCGTCGACTTCACCAAGGAGCAGGCGGAGCCGGAGTACACCGAGGGTGTCACCGCGGCCAAGGCCGGGGACAAGAAGGACATCGACAGCGACATCGGCAACGACCTCGACGACCTGTTGCAGGCGATCGAACTGGTCGTGTCGAGCCAGTTCGGGTCGACGTCGATGCTCCAGCGCAAGTTGCGGGTGGGCTTCGCCAAAGCGGGCCGGCTGATGGACCTGATGGAGACCCGCGGCGTGGTCGGTCCGAGTGAGGGTTCCAAGGCGCGCGAGGTGCTCGTCAAGCCCGACGACCTCGCGGGTGTCATCGCCTCGATCACCGGCGGCGGGGACGAAACGGACAGTACGGACAACTGACGCAAGTCTCTGATCAGGCGCTTCTGCAGCTCGGACACAGTTTGTATTAAGGTGGCCGGAGATCCATGAGGGGAGTATCCCCGACGCGGCGTCTCCGTCAATACGGTCCGGATGCGCGACGATGCCGATCATCGTCGCGGCCGGGACCCGGAGCGTCGGCCGCCTTGCCCGGCGGGAGAGACCTCTGGCTCGTCAGCCGTTGCTGCCTGCTGGAGGTAATTCTGTGGATGTCTCTGTATCCGTTTGGCTGATCACCTGTGCGGTGATCCTCGGACTGTTCGTGTTCGACTTCTTCACACACGTGCGCGTGCCCCACGCGCCGTCGCTGAAGGAGTCGGGCATCTGGTCGGCGGTCTACATCGGCTTCGCCGTCATCTTCGGTCTCTTCGTCTGGTGGAACTGGGGTTCCACCTTCGGCGGTGAGTACTTCGCCGGGTACGTCACCGAGAAGGCCCTCTCGGTGGACAATCTGTTCGTCTTCGTCATCATCATGGCGAAGTTCGCGGTGCCCAAGGAGTATCAGCAGAAGGTCCTGCTGCTCGGCATCCTGATGGCCCTGGTCATGCGCGGCATCTTCATCGCCGTCGGCGCCGCCGCGATCAACGCATACAGCTGGGTGTTCTACCTGTTCGGTGCGTTCCTCATCTTCACGGCGATCAAGCTCGTCCGTGAGAGTGACGATCCCGTCGAGCACGAGGAGCAGCGCGAGACCCGCCTCGAGCGGTTCGTCAAGCGATACCTGCGCACCCACGATTCCTACGACCGCGACAAGCTCTTCACCCGCGTCAACGGCAAGCGCCTCGCGACACCGATGCTGATGGTGCTCATCGTCATCGGCTTCACCGATGTCCTGTTCGCGCTCGACTCGATCCCGGCGATCTACGGCCTGACCTCTGAGCCCTACCTGGTCTTCACCGCCAACGCCTTCGCCCTGATGGGTCTGCGTCAGCTGTACTTCCTCATCGGCGGACTGCTCGACCGTCTCGTGTACCTGTCGATCGGACTCTCGATCATCCTCGCCTTCATCGGCGTCAAGTTGGTCCTGCACGCGCTGCACGAGAACACGCTGCCGTTCATCAACGGAGGCGAGCACCTGAGCGTCCCGGAGGTCTCGACGCCGCTGTCGTTGTCGGTGATCATCGGTGTCCTGGTCATCACCACGGTGGCCAGCCTGATCAAGAGCCGCGGGGTCGCCTCGAAGCCGGACGCCGAGGCGTCCGGTTCGGAGAACGCGGGGTCCGAACCGCTCGACCGCTAGGTCGACGCGACGGGTGGGCGCGGGGTCAGGCCGGGAACGGCCCGAACACCTGCGTCCACTCGTCGATGCGCACCGCGTCGACGGCCTCGTGGGCCTGGAACGGATCGTTGGCGAGGAACGCCTCCGCCGCCTCCAGGTCGGCGGCGCTGATCACGATCAGTGCACCCGAGCCGTCCGGGTAGGGCCCGGCGATGAGAACGTTGCCCGCCTTGTTCTCCTCACCGAGCCACTCCCGGTGCAGCTTGCGGTGCTGGTCGCGCAGCGCGGCCTTGGCGGGGCGGTAGGTGTACTGCACGGCGAAGTAGGGCATGGTCACTCCTGCTCGATGGTTGCCAGCATCCGGGTGTTCCCCAGCGTGTTGGGTTTGACGTAACTCAGATCGAGAAATTCGGCGACACCGGTGTCGTAGGACCGGCACATCTCCTCGAACACCTCGCGGGTCACCGGCGTGCCCTGGATCTCGGTGAACCCGTGACGCGCGAAGAACGCGGTCTCGAAGGTCAGCACGAACACCCGGGACAGCTGCAGCTCACGTGCCACACTCATCAGTCGGTCGACGAGGAGGTGGCCGATGCCTCGGCCGGCGTGCGCGGTGTCGACCGCGACGGTGCGGACCTCGCCGAGATCGGCCCAGAGGACGTGCAGGGCACCACATCCGACGACCAGGCCGTCGACGTCGGCGACCCAGAACTCCTGGACCGATTCGTACAGGGTCACCAGGTTCTTCTCGAGCAGGATCTTGCCGGCGTACTGGTCGATGAGTTCCTTGATCCGGGGGACATCCGACGTGCGCGCGCGGCGGATCGCGACCTGATCGACGGGGGGCATGAGATCCCACCTTAGTCGTGTGACAGGGCTGCCCGCCGTGCGGAGGCGACCTGTTCACCACGGTCGGCCGGTCGGCCGATACCCTGATGGGCGTGCACGTGAGAATTGCCCTGAACTGCGGCGCCCCGCCGCGCTCGGGGGTGTGCTCGTGACCGACCGGATCAGGCGGGCGGTCGACGAGAAGGGCATCGCCAACGTCGGCCGCGGACCCGACCCCATCACCGACCCCGTCGACCCCGTTCCGGTGGTCAACATCGCCAACGCGCTGACGGTGTTCCGGATCGTCCTGGTCCCGGTGTTCCTGGTGACGCTGTTCATCGACTCGGGAGAGTCCACGCTGTGGCGGTCGATCGCGACCGTGGTCTTCGGGGTCGCCGCGCTGACCGACCGTTACGACGGCCGCATCGCCCGCGAACGCGGTCTCATCACCGACTTCGGCAAGATGGCCGATCCCATCGCCGACAAGGCGCTGATCGGCGGGGCCCTCGTCGGGCTGTCGATCCTGGGCATCCTCCCGTGGTGGGTCACGGTCGTCATCGTCGCCCGTGAGGTGTGGGTGACGGCCCTGCGGTTCTGGGTGCTGCGGCACAAGGTGATCCCGGCCAGCCGCGGCGGCAAACTGAAGACGCTGCTCCAGGCTCTCGCCATCGGCATGTACCTGCTCCCGCTCGGCGACCCGGGGCAGCTCGCCGCCCACGTGCTGATGGGACTGGCGTTGGTGGCGACCATCTACACCGGGCTCGACTACACCTGGCAGGCGATCAAGGTGCGGTCCGAGCGCGACGAGCCGGCACCCGCGCCGGCAGCCACGCCCCGGCGTGCGGTCGGAGGAACCGGCGGCGGTCGGTGACTTCGACTATCGTCGGTCAGACGGTGCCGCGGGGACCCACCGGGAACCCATCGGCGATGCGGTGCGTTGGGTAGTGCAGTAGAGAGGAGACTCGATGGCGATGCTCTTACGGGAGGCGCTCGGCGACAGCCTGCGTCGGGTCCGCACACAGCAGGGTCGCACTCTGCGCGAGGTGTCCACCGGCGCACGCGTGAGCCTCGGCTATCTCTCGGAGGTCGAACGCGGGCAGAAGGAGGCCTCGAGCGAACTGCTCGCGGCGATCTGCGATGCGCTCGACGTCGAGATCGCCGATCTGCTCCTCGAGGTCGGTAGCGCGATGCGACCGGCCGGTGCCGAACCCGTCGTGGTCGGCGCGGGCCCGCTGGGCGACACCGCCGATGCGGAGACCGGCCTGAGTGCGACCAAGGTCGTGATCCCCGCACCTCCGGCGCGCCGCGACACGACGGCGCTCGCCGCGGCCTGACGGTCGACTGCCCGGCAGCCGACCGAACGACACCGTCTCATCGCGATCCCGCAGACGCTAGATTGGTCTGCAGAGTTCTCAGACCCCTGAATGGAGTACGAAGAGCATGGCGAACCCGTTCGTGAAGTTGTGGCGCTACCTTTCAGCACTCGGCAACGCGAAGATCGACGAACACGCGGACCCGAAGGTCCAGATCCAGCAGGCGATCGAGGATGCGCAGCGTCAGCACCAGGCGTTGTCGCAGCAGGCGGCGTCGGTCATCGGCAACCAGCGTCAGCTGGAGATGAAGCTGAACCGTCAGCTCGAGGACATCGAACGACTGCAGGCCAACACGCGTCAGGCGCTCACGCTGGCCGATCAGGCCGCGGCTGCCGGCGACACCCAGAAGGCCACCGAGTACACGAATGCCGCGGAGGCGTTCGCCGCTCAGCTGGTCACCGCGGAGCAGAGCGTCGAAGACCTCAAATCGCTCCATGACCAGTCGCTGCAGGCCGCCGATCAGGCCAAGAAGGCGGTCGAGCGCAACGCGATGATCCTGCAGCAGAAGCTCGCCGAGCGGTCCAAGCTGCTCAGCCAGCTCGAGCAGGCCAAGATGCAGGAGCAGGTCTCGGCGTCGCTCAACCAGATGAGCGAGCTGTCGGTGCCCGGCAACACGCCGAGCCTCGACCAGGTCCGCGACAAGATCGAGCGCCGCTACGCGAACGCGCTCGGTTCGGCCGAGTTGGCCAAGAACTCGGTGCAGGGCCGTATGCAGGAGGTCGAGCAGGCCGGAATCCAGATGGCCGGACACTCCCGTCTGGAGCAGATCCGCGCCAGCATGCGGGGTGACGCATTGCCTGCAGCCGGTACGGCCGCCCCCGGACTGCAGAAGCCTGCAGCGCAGGCCGCGCCGCCCACCACCGAGCCCCCGCAGCAGGGCTGATTCGCGTCGCACTGGTCGCCGGGTCCGACGCCGGGCACGCGTTCCCGGCGTTCGCGCTCGCCGAACGCTTCACCGCCGCGGGTGATGAGGCGACCGTGTTCACCTCGCTCGACTGGTCGCCGGCGGCGCACCGGCGGGGCATCGACCTGGCCGAGCTCCCGGCTCTGGGCGCCGAGGATGCCGACGACGACACCGACGCGGGTGCCAAGTTGAGTGCACGCGCGGCCCGCATGGCCGTGCCGCTCGCGGAGCAACTACGCACCTGGAGAGCCGACGTCGTCGTGTCCGATGTCATCACCGTCGCGGGCGGGTGGGCCGCACAGTTGTGCGGACTGCCGTGGGTCGAACTGTCACCGCATCCGCTGTACCTTCCGTCGCGAGGTCTTCCGCCCATCGGGTCGGGGCTCGCCCCGGGCCGTGGTGTGCGAGGTCGCCTCCGCGACGCCCTCATGCGGGCCGCCACCGCCGCGTCCATCCGAAAAGGGCTGCGGCAGAGACGAGATGCTCGTCGAACGATCGGGCTCGGGGGAGTGAATCCGGAGCCATGGGCTCGTCTGGTGGCCACGCTGCCCGGCCTCGAGGTCCCGCGCCCGGACTGGCCGGCGGACACCCACATCGTCGGCCCACTGGTGTGGGAACCGACCGACGAGGTGTTCGGGCGGCCGGCAGGCGACGCACCGCTCGTCGTCCTCGCGCCGTCCACGGCACAGACCGGCGCACCCGACATGGTCGGTGTCGCGCTCGACGCGCTCGGTGCCTCCATGCTGGGGCGTCCGGTCCGCGTGGTGGTCTCGGGACTCCGACAGCCCGATGACGCCGCCCTCGCGCGTTTCGGCAACGATGCGAACGCCGAACTGCCGACGTCCGGCCTGTTGACGTCTGGTCTGGGACGGCAGGACGAAATCCTCCCGCACGCCGATCTGCTCATCTGCGGGTCCGGTCACGGCATCCTCGCCAAGGCGATGACGGCCGGTGTGCCGGTGATCGCGGTTCCCGGTGGGGGAGACCAGTGGGAACTCGCCACCCGAATGGAGCGCGCCGGTGCGGGACGCGTCGTGCGTCCGGTCGCCGCCGCCGCGCTCGCCGACGCCGTGCGCAACGTGCTCGACGATCCGGCGTATGCGCGCGCCGCGCGTGTGATCGGCGACTCGGTGGCCGACACCGTCGACCCGGTGGCGGTCGTGCGGCGCGTGTTCGCCGTCGCGTCCGCATCACCTAGGCTGGGCTCGTGCGCCTGACCGAGTTCACCGAGTTGATGACCGTGGAATTCGGTGTGTCCGCGACAGATTCGATCCTGTCCGATCACGTCCTGATCGATGTCGGCGGGCGCACCGGGTCCCAGGCGATCGACGACGGGGTCGACCCCCGAGACGTGTGGATCGCCATCTGCCGCGACTTCGACGTACCGCGCCATCGCTGGTGACGCGCGTCCGCGTGTCGCACTTGCCATCGAACAGGTGTTCGTTCATCCTGGTGCCAGACCGAACCATTCGATGGAACCAGACGGACCGCCCCTGCGTCTGAAGAGTTGTCGGACCCACCGGCTACCTTTCACCACATGAACGCCCGGACCGCACAGACCGCCCGCCGGAAACCCGGCCCGCAACCGAGGAGAACTGCCATGGCACCCGCGCCCCAAGACCGTGAGAAGGCACTCGACCTGGCCCTCGCGCAGATCGACAAGAACTTCGGCAAGGGCTCGGTGATGCGTCTGGGCGAGGAGACCCGTCAGCCCATCGAGATCATCCCGACCGGCTCGATCGCCCTGGATGTGGCCCTGGGCATCGGCGGTCTGCCCCGCGGTCGCGTCGTCGAGATCTACGGCCCGGAATCCTCGGGTAAGACGACGGTCGCGCTGCACGCGGTCGCCAACGCCCAGGCGCTGGGCGGCATCGCGGCGTTCATCGATGCCGAGCACGCGCTCGATCCCGACTACGCCGCCAAGCTCGGTGTCGACACCGACGCGCTGCTGGTGTCGCAGCCCGACACGGGTGAGCAGGCGCTGGAGATCGCGGACATGCTGATCCGGTCCGGTGCGCTCGACATCCTGGTCATCGACTCGGTTGCCGCGCTCGTCCCCAAGGCCGAGATCGAGGGCGAGATGGGCGACAGCCACGTCGGTCTGCAGGCCCGCCTGATGAGCCAGGCGCTGCGCAAGATGACCTCCGCGCTCAACCAGTCGAAGACCACCGCGATCTTCATCAACCAGCTGCGCGAGAAGATCGGCGTGATGTTCGGTTCGCCCGAGACCACCACCGGCGGTAAGGCGTTGAAGTTCTACTCGTCGGTGCGCCTGGACGTCCGGCGTATCGAGACCCTGAAGGACGGCACCGACGCGGTGGGCAACCGGACCCGCGTCAAGGTCGTCAAGAACAAGGTTGCCCCGCCCTTCAAGCAGGCCGAGTTCGACATCCTCTACGGCCAGGGCATCAGCAAGGAGGGGTCGCTGATCGACATGGGTGTAGCCGAAGGCTTCATCCGCAAGTCGGGATCGTGGTTCACCTACGAGGGCGATCAGCTCGGCCAGGGCAAGGAGAACGCCCGCAAGTTCCTCCTCGAGAACGTCGACATCCGCGACGAGATCGAGAAGAAGATCAAGGAGAAGCTCGGAATCGGAGCGACGGTCGATGCCGACGACATCGCCCCCGCCCCGGTGGAGTTCTGAGGCCGGTTTTGGGCGAGGCACCGGACCCCGAGGAGACGCGGCCGCGTCGGGAGAAAGATCCCGAGCGGAAGGGACCCAGCGCATGGGACTCGGCACTGCGACTCCTCGGGGTTCGTGCGCGTTCACGGCAGGAGATGCGTGACCGCTTGAACCGCAAGGGTTTCGACGCGGACACCGTCGACGAGGTGATGGAGCGGCTCGACCGCCACGGTCTGCTCGACGACGAGGAGTTCGCGTCCGAGTGGGTCCGTTCCCGGCACCTCAACTCAGGGAAGGGACGCGTCGCGTTGCGGCACGAACTCCGGACCAAGGGAGTCGACGAGTCCGTGATCGCCGAGGCTCTCGCCGACATCGATCCCGCCGGCGAGCGCGAGATCGCAGCCGGACTGGTGGAGCGCAAACTGACCGCGTCCATGGCCGATCGGATCGCCGGTGACCGAGCAGAACGCGACAAGGCCATGCGGCGTCTCGTCGGAATGTTGGTGCGGCGCGGGTACTCCCAGTCGCTGGCGTTCGACGTGGTGGGTGAGGCGCTCAACGCGCTGCAGAGCAGCGGCTGAGCACCCCACCTCCGGTATCACCGTCCGGTCGGCAGATTCTCCGAAGCAGCGAGCTCGGTCGCCTCGGGATCGGCCGGCGGCGCCGACGACCGGCGTCCCTGGCGAAGTCGCCGCTCGAGAGCGGTGGCGAAGGTCGACAGACCGAAGTTGATGAGAATCATGATGACCGCGACCACGATCAGCGCGGGGATGTAGTTTCCGTATCGCGAGGCCGACAGAAGTCCGCTCCGGACCACCTCGGAGTACCCGATGATGTAGCCCAGCGCGCTGTCCTTCAACGCCACGACCATCTGTGAGATGAGTGCGGGCATCATGGCCGTGATCGCCTGGGGGAGCAGAACGATGCGCATCATCTGGCTCTTGCGCAGGCCCAGCGCCATCGATGCCTCGGTCTGCCCCTTCGGTAGCGAGTTGATCCCCGAACGCAGGATCTCGGCCATCACCGAGGCGTTGTAGAGCGTCAGACCGGTGACGACCGCGGCGAAGGCCAGCGCCGACGACGGGAAGATGCCGTAGATCGCGAAGAGGAACCAGGTGAACACCATCAGGATGAGTACCGGGATGGCGCGGAACACCTCGACGAACAACCCGGCGAGTGCGCGCACCCACCGATGGTCGGAGAGCCGCCCGATGCCGAGGACGGCCCCGAGGATCAGTGACAGCACGATGGACACCGCTGCGGCGGAGAGGGTTCGCCACAATCCGGGCAGGATGTACCCGGTCCAGGTGCTCCAGGTGACGAAGGGTGACCACTTCTCGCCGGTGAACTGATCGTTGGCCGCCAGCACGGTGACGACATAGATCGCGATCGCGGCGAGGACGACGACGAACGCGACGGCCAGGAGCCGGTTGCGGGCGCGGGCGCGCGGACCGGGGGCGTCGTAGAGGACGGTTGCGTCAGCACTCATCGTTTGACCGCCAGTCGCTTGGCGAGGTAGCCGAAGACGGCGCCCTCGGTGAGGGTGATGATCATGAACCCGACCGCGATGACGCCGAAGATGACGAACAACTGATCGGAGAACGTCTCGATCTCGGTCTTCATCAGGGCCGCCGCCTCGGCGACGCCGATGACCGACGCCACGGTCGTGTTCTTGGTCAGCGCGATCAGGACGCTGCCGAGGGGTCCGATCACCGATCGGATGGCCTGCGGCAGCACGATGACGCCGAAGACCTGGGTGAACGACAGCCCGAGGGACCGTGCCGCCTCGGCCTGACCGAGTGGAACGGTGTTGAAGCCCGAGCGCAGGGTCTCGCACACGAAGGTCGAGGTGTAGAGGACGAACGCGAGCACCGCGAGCCAGAAGTTGTTCGACTCGATCGTCGGGGCGAACGTGAGACCGAGATTCTGGTAGAGGCCGATCGCGCAGAACAGCACCACGAGGGTGAGCGGTGTGTTGCGGACGATGTTCACGTAGACCTCGGCGAAGGCACGCATCACCGGAACCGGGGAGACGCGCATCCCGGCGAGGATCGTGCCCCAGACCAGCGAGCCGATGGCGGAGTAGAAGGTCAACTGGATGGTCACCCAGAAGGCGGGCCACAGCTCGGGGCCCATGCTCTCCCACAGAGAGACGTCATTCATCGGTTGTTCTCGTTCCTCACTGGAGCCCGGGCGGGCACGGCGTCGACGGTGAATCCAGGAACGTCAGGTCGCCGGGGTCGGGCCGGTAGGGGAATTTCGAATCCGGCCGGTCCGCACGGGCGATGATCTCGTCCACGTAGGGGTTGCCGAGGGCTTCGCGCAGCGCCGCGTTCCATGCGGACTCCCCGTCGCCTGCGGGGGCGAGCATCGCGTCGAGAGCCTTGTTCACGGCGTCGACGGATGCGGTGTCGTCGAGGGCGAGCCCGACGCCGTATCGCTCGGTGGAGAACGGGCTTCCGGCGGTCTTCAGCGCGTCCTTGACACACGCGTCCTTCAGGTACGTCATCTCGACGAGCTTGAACTCGCCCTCCCAGAAGTTGGAGTACCCGGCGAGGATCGCTTCGTCGGTGGTCACGGCGTCGACCTTGTCGCGCCGCAGGGCCTCCACACAGGCCGAGTAGGAGTCGTACTCCTGGAGCTGCACCGCGGGCAGCTGCGCCTTGACATTTTGGGCGGGGGTGGAGCCGGTGACCGAACAGAGCTTCTTGCCCTTGTCGAGATCGGCGAGCTCGTCGATGGTGTCGTCGTCGGCTCGGACCATGAGGCCCTGGTAGGTGACGAGATACGGGCCGCCGAAGGAGACCTTCTTCGATCGGGCCGCGTTGATGGAGTACGTGGCGGCGATCAGGTCGACCTCGCCGTTGTCGATCATCGCCTCACGTCGGGCCGAGGGCGTCTCCCGCCACGTGATCTCCGGGTGGGGGACGCCGAGCTCGTCGGCGATGTGGTCGACGACATACCTCGACACCGAGGCGTCGAAGCCCTCGACGTTGCCGTCGGGTTCGTAGAGGCCGAGACCGGGCTGATCGAACTTGACCCCGAGCACGACCGATCCGTCACGGATCGAATCGATCAGGTTGCGGGGCTCGGTGCTTCCGCAGGCGGACAGGACGGTGGCGAGCAGCGCACCGACCGCGAGTATCACACCGGTGGTGCGTACCTGTCTCATGTCAGTGCCCCAGGATCTTGCCGAGGAAGTCACGGGCGCGATCCGTCTGCGGATTGTCGAAGAAGGTGTCCGGCTCTGAGTCCTCGATGATGGCGCCGTCGGCCATGAAGATGACCCGGTCGGCGGCCTTGCGGGCGAAGCCCATCTCGTGGGTGACGACCAGCATCGTCATGCCCTCCTTGGCGAGGGAGACCATGACGTCGAGCACCTCGTTGACCATCTCCGGGTCGAGCGCCGAGGTCGGTTCGTCGAACAGCATGATCTTCGGGTCCATCGCCAGTGACCGGGCGATCGCCACCCGCTGTTGCTGCCCGCCCGAGAGCTGCGCCGGGTACTTGTCCTTCTGGCTGGCGATGCCGACGCGCTCGAGGAGTTCGAGTGCCCGCTTGGCGGCCTCGTCCTTCGACTTCTTGCGCACCTTGGTCGGCGCCAGCGTGACGTTCTCGAGAATCGTCTTGTGCGAGAACAAATTGAACGACTGGAAGACCATGCCGACGTCGGCGCGCAGCCGCGCGAGGTCCTTGCCCTCGGCGGGCAGTATCGCGCCCTCGACGAGGATCTCGCCGTCGTCGATCGGCTCGAGCCGATTGATCGTGCGGCACAACGTGGACTTGCCCGATCCCGACGGTCCGAGGACCACGACGACCTGGCCCGCCGGCACCTCGAAGTCGATGTCCTTCAGCACGTGCAGCGAGCCGAAGTACTTCTGCACCCCCCGCATCGCGATCATCGGCTGGGACCCGGGGTCCGCGGACTTGCTCGGCGAAATGGTCATTGGGAAACCCTATCCGCCGACCTGGATCCGGGTGACCTGTGGGAGTCGATTTGCCTGCGCCCCGTACCCTCATAGGAGTGAGTATCGAGTTGTCGGATCGGCCTGAGCAGGCAGCACCCGCCGCCCGGCGTTACCAGGTACGGACCTACGGCTGCCAGATGAACGTCCACGATTCCGAACGCATCGCCGGCCTCCTCGAGGACGCGGGGTACGTCCGTGCCGCGGAGGGCGACGACGCCGATCTGGTCGTGTTCAACACGTGTGCGATCCGTGAGAACGCCGACAACAAGCTGTACGGCAATCTGTCGCATCTGGCCCCGGTCAAGTCGGACCGACCCGGGATGCAGATCGCGGTCGGTGGGTGCCTGGCGCAGAAGGACAAGGACACGGTGCTGTCGAAGGCGCCGTGGGTCGACGTCGTGTTCGGCACCCACAACATCGGGTCGTTGCCCGCACTGCTGGATCGGGCCCGCCACAACGACGCCGCGCAGGTGGAGATCCTCGACGCCCTGGAACGGTTCCCGTCGAACCTGCCCGCCAAGCGTGACTCCGCGTACTCGGGTTGGGTGTCGGTCTCGGTCGGCTGCAACAACACGTGCACGTTCTGCATCGTGCCGTCGTTGCGTGGCAAAGAGGTCGACCGCCGGCCGGGCGAGGTGCTCGCCGAGGTGCAGGCACTCGTCGACCAGGGTGTCGTCGAGGTGACGCTGCTCGGCCAGAACGTCAACGCCTACGGCATGTCCTTCGCCGACCCGGACCAGCCCCGCAACCGGGGAGCCTTCGCCGAACTGCTGCGCGCGTGCGGCGACATCGAGGGACTGGAGCGGGTGCGGTTCACCTCGCCGCATCCGGCCGAGTTCACCGACGACGTCATCGAGGCGATGGCGCAGACCCCCAACGTGTGCCCGCAGCTGCACATGCCCCTGCAGTCGGGCTCGGACCGCGTCTTGCGCGCGATGCGCCGCAGCTACCGGCAGTCGAAGTTCCTCGGCATCCTCGACAAGGTCCGCGAGGCGATGCCGCACGCGGCCATCACCACCGACATCATCGTCGGATTCCCGGGGGAGACCGAAGACGACTTCCAGGCCACCCTCGACGTCGTCGAACGGGCCCGGTTCTCCAGCGCGTTCACCTTCCAGTACTCGCCACGTCCCGGAACCCCCGCCGCCACGATGGCCGAGCAGGTGCCCGCCGAGGTCGTCGCCGACCGCTACCAGCGCCTCATCGCGCTGCAGGAGCGGATCTGCCTCGCCGAGAACGAGGCTCTGGTCGGCACCGAGGTGGAACTGCTCGTCGTCGCCGACGAGGGACGCAAGTCGGCGAAGACCCGGCGCATGACCGGCCGAGCTCGCGACGGCCGACTCGTGCATTTCGCGGCAGGGAACGCCGGTGGCATCCGTCCGGGCGATGTGGTGCACACCGTGCTCACCGACGCCGCTCCGCATCACCTGATCGCCGACGGCGGGATCATCACGCACCGTCGCACCCGCGCAGGCGATGCACACGAACAGAGCCGTACCCCCACCACCGGGCCGGTCGGCGTCGGTCTCGGACTCCCCGCCGTGGGTGTCCCCGCGCCGCTGCCGACCGCGGACGCCGGTTGCGGCAGTGCGTGCGGTAACTGACCACATCACGAAGTGAGGGGATGAGCATGTCCGACACCACACCGGATCCGGGACGCTCGGCGTCCGGAGCCGACTCCGACGGGTCGCCGGGATCCGCGGCCGACCAGTCGGCGTTCGAGCAGTACGAGGGCGACCTGCGCAAGGCCGAGCGCCGCGTGGCCGGCGAGATCGACCCGGGTGCACGTGCCGTGGTGGTGGCGGTCGCCGTGGTGGTCGCGATGGTCTCGATGGTGTTGCCGCACACCGGATCCGTGACCGGTCTCGAGGTGTTGACATTAGCCCCCGAGGCCGCAGCCGAGCGCGTGACCATCGTGTCGAAGATCTTCGTCTACCTCGTCACGATCTTCGGGATCGTGGTCTCGATGCTGGCCCTGCTGACCCGCCGCTGGGTCCTCGCGTGGATCGCGCTGTGCGGCTGCGCCATCGCGTGCGTGGCGGGAATGCTGGCCTGGTGGACACGCAACACCCCGGGTGTCGGCGGGGTCGAACCGCCGTCCGGTGTCGGCATCGGCCTCGTACTGGGGTGGATCTCGGTCTTCGTGCTGACCTTCCACTGGTCGCGGGTGGTCTGGGCCCGCAGCTCCTATCACCTGGCCGTCGAGGCCGAGCGTCGCCGGCAGGCCGCCGAACAGGACGCGTACGCGTCCGCGCTGTACCAGAAGAAGCCGCAACAGCCCTGAGCGGACTGTTGCGGCCGGTGCCGAGAGCTCGGCGGTCGTGCCTCAGCGGTCGGTGATCGCGTTCTCCGCGGCGTCGGCCCACTCGCGCCACTGTGCGGCCTGGTCGCGAAGCTTGGCCGCGTCGCGCTCCTTGCCTCGCTCGGCGGCCTTGCGGGCCTGATCCTCGAGTTGCGCCGCACGATCGGCGAACTGCGCCGCGCGCGCCATCGCCTCGGGATCGGTGCGCTGCCACTGCGCGTCCTCGGCGTCGCGGATGCGCTTCTCGAGAGCCCGTGCGCGTGCTTCGAGACTCTGCATCTGGTCGCGCGGCACCTTGCCGAGCTCATCCCACTGCTCGCGGAAGTTCCGGAACTCGCGACGGGCGGCCTCGAGGTCGGCGTTCGGATCGATGGACTTCTCGGCGGCGTCGAGCAGGGCCACCTTGGCCGTCGCATTCGCCGCGAACTCGGCGTCGCGTTCGGAGGAGGCGGCGTTGCGGGCGCCGAAGAAGACGTCCTGAGCGGCCTTGAACCGCTGCCAGAGAGCCTCGTCGGTGTCGCGCGGGGCGCGACCGGCCGCCTTCCACTCGCCGAGCAGTTCGCGGAACTTCGCCGACGTGGGACCCCAGTCGGTTGACCCGGAGAGTTCCTCGGCCCGCGCGATGAGGGCTTCCTTGCGCTCCTTCGCGCCGGCCCGCTCGCGGTCCAGCTCGGCGAAATGGGCGCCGCGCCTGCGGTTGAACGCGTCACGTGCCTTGGCGTACCTCTTCCACAGCGCGTCGTCGGTCTTGCGGTCGACACCCTTGATCGACTTCCACTCGTCGAGGATCTCCCGGAGTCGGTCGCCCGCACTCTTCCAGTTGGTCGCCTCGGCCCCGATCTGCTCGGCCTCGGCGGCCAGCACCTCCTTGCGCGCAATGGCGTCGGACCGGGTCTTCTCGCGCTCGGCCTTGATGGTCTCGGCCACCTCGTCGGCGCTGCCGACGATGGCCTCGAGCCTGCGCGCGAGCGCGGCGACATCACCGATCACGTGCGCGTTGGGCAGGTCGTCGAGCAGCTGCCTCGCCGCGCCCTGCGCCTTGCGCGGGTCGCCCGAGCGGGCGGACAGCCGCTCCTCGAGGATCTCGACCTCGGTGGCGAGGTCGTCGAACCGGCGACCGAAATGGGCCAGGCCTTCTTCGACGGTGCCCGCCTGCCACGACGCGATCTCCCGCTCGCCCTCGTCGGTCTTGAGCCAGACGACCCCGGCCTCGTCGATGCGCCCGTAGCGGTGCGGGTCGCCGGCGACGATGTGGGTCACGACCGGTTCGTGCGTGGCGCCCGGACGCGGGCCGGGTTTGGGACGCGGGCCGGGTTTGGGACCCGGACGGGGACCGGACTGGGCTGCAGGTGCCGGCTGAGGAGGAGTCGGCTGGGGGGCCGGTGACGGATCGGTGGGGTTGGTCATCTGCTCGTGTCCTGCCGCTCAGTGGTGCCGCGCGTCACGGCTGCCGGTCGCTGGGTCGATTCTCGCCCGGCATCCTACGCGCGGGTGAGCGTCGACAGTACGGATCCATTCAAGCAGTTCAGGCCTGTCGATGTGGCGTGCACGCCGACTTGGCCGGTTCCGCCGCGGGTTCGCCCGACGTCGGTGCCGGGGGAGTCGACTAGCGTCGTGGTGTGCTTGCGGCCGTCGTCTTCGTACCGAGTGCTCCTCTGCTGGTACCCGAGGTGGCCGGGCCGGGGGCACACGACACCGACCCGGTACGGCGCGCCTCCCTGGAGGCGGTCACCGGCGTCGCCCCCGGAGTCGACCGCTGGATCGCGGTCGGGACGGCCGACGACCCGACCCCCGGCCTGATCGCGGAGCCGGCCTACGGGACCTTTGCGCGGTTCGGTGTCGATGTCCCGGTCGGTGTTGATGTCCCGGTCAGGGTCGACGCGCCGGTCACCGGGGACGGCCGGACCCGAGGGGTCACCGGCCGGATGAGTCTGTCGGTGCTCATCGCCGGCTGGATCGCCGCGTGCGCGTCGCTGGGTCCGGTGAGGGTGTACAGCGTCGGCGCCGCGACGACACCCGCCGACTGTCTCGCCATCGGCGCGGATCTGGGTGCCGAGCTGGTCGAAACGTCGGAGCGGATCGGGGTGCTCGTCGTCGGGGACGGATCGACGGCTCTCACCGACAAGGCTCCCGGCGGTGGGCGCCGGGAGTCCGCGGTGGCCCTCAACTCCTCGATCGTCGCGGCGGTGGCGTCCGCCGACACGGCGGCCCTCGCCGAGCTGGATCCGCACGACTGCGAGTCCGAGGGCGTCGGTGGCCGACCCGCGTGGCAGGTCGCCGCCGGCATCGTCGGAGATCAGCCGGTGCGGCCCGCTGTGACGTTCGCCGACGCGCCTTTCGGCGTCGGCTACCTCGTCGCCACGTGGATCGCCGATTCCGGAACGACCGGGGTCGACCGATCAGCCGGAGAACGCCTCCGATGAGGAGCACACCCACGCCCGTCGCGGTCATCGGCCCCACCGCGGGTGGCAAGTCCGACCTCGCGCTCGACCTCGCCGAGCGGCTCGGCGGCGAGATCGTCAACATCGATGCGATGCAGCAGTACCGGGGCATGGACATCGGTACGGCCAAACTCCCGGTCGCCGAGCGCCGCGGTATCCCGCATCATCAGCTCGACGTGCTCGACGTCACCGAGGTGGCCACGGTCGCGCGCTACCAGGAAGCGGCCCGCGCCGACGTCGATCACCTTCTCGCCGCGGGCCGCGTGCCGGTGATCGTCGGCGGCTCGATGATGTACATCCAAGGGCTCCTCGACGACTGGCAGTTCCCGGCGACCGACCCCGCGGTCCGCGAGCGGTACGAGTCGATGCTGGCGGAGGTCGGGGTCGGGCAGATGCATCAGGTGCTCGCCGCGGTCGACCCCGCGGCCGCCGCAACGATCCTCGACACCGACGCCCGGCGGATCGTCCGGGCCCTCGAGGTCGTCGAACTCACCGGTGCCCCCTTCGCGGCGTCCCAGCCGAGGATCGGCGAACCCCGTTGGGGCACCATCATTCTCGCGCTCGACCGGGACACCGGTGAACTCGACGAACGCATCCGCCGCCGTACCCGGCTGATGTTCGACGCCGGGCTCGTCGACGAGGTCGCGGCACTCTGTGACCTCGGCTTGCGCGCGGGACGGACGGCGTCCCAGGCCATCGGATACAAGCAGGTCCTCGCCGCGCTCGACGGGGAGTATGACCTGGCGCAGGCCGAAGAGCTCACGTTCATCGGGACGCGCCGGTACGTGCGCAGACAGCGGTCGTGGTTCCGTCGCGATCATCGGGCGATCTGGCTCGACGCCGGTGAACCCGGCCTCCTCGACCGAGCTCTACGGGCCGTCGAACAGCAGGCCCCGTAGGCTGTCGACCGTGACCTCTGCTCCGATGCGTGCGCCCGCCGACCTGCGTTTCGTGAAGGGCCACGGCACCCAGAACGACTTCGTGGTGCTCGCCGACCCCGACGCGGAGCTGGCCCTCGACAGCGAGATGGTCGCGGCGCTCTGCGATCGCCAGCGGGGGATCGGTGCCGACGGGCTGTTGCGCGTCGCGCGGGCGGGGGCCCTGGTGTCCGGCGGTGTCCTGGACGCGCTGCCCGACGGCGTCGCCGACGACGACTGGTTCATGGACTATCGCAACGGCGACGGATCCGTGGCCGAGATGTGCGGCAACGGTGTCCGCGTCTTCGCGCACTTCGTCCGGGCGACCGGCCTGGTGGCCACCGACGAGTTCTCGGTCGGTTCGCGGGCGGGCGCCCGTCCGGTCACCATCCACTCCTTCGACGACGTGCACGCCGAGGTGACCGTCGAGATGGGCGTCGCACGTCTCGACGGCTCGTCGGTCGTCCGGATCGGCGACGACATCTACCCCGGAGCCATGGTGGACGTCGGCAACCCGCACCTGGCCTGCGTCGTCGCGGACATGACCGCCGACGATCTCGCCGCCGTCGACTTCGGGGCCGGGGTGACGATCGAGGCACAAGACTTCCCGCACGGCGCCAACGTCGAGCTGCTCACACCTCCCGTCGAAGGGTCCGACGGCGGGTTGACCGCGCACATGCGGGTCTTCGAGCGCGGCGTCGGGGAGACGCGTAGCTGCGGGACCGGGCTGGTGGCGGCCGCCCGTGCGGCCTTCGACTCGCGTGGCGCGGAGTCGGGCGAACTGCGGATCACCATCCCCGGCGGCGAGGTCACCGTGACGATCCGTCCCGACGGCTCCACCCTGCGCGGGCCCTCGATGCTCGTCGCCGAGGGCGCACTCCGCGCCGGCTGGGATCGCTGAGCTCGATATTCAGGTGCTCGACGGTCGGCGGACGTGAGACCATGGATCTCGTATGACCGAATCACGAGAACACATCATGTCGCCGGCCGACCTCGACGCTCCGCACACCGCGGACCCGACCACCGGTGAACTCCAACTCTCCGAGCGCGCCTCCCTGCAGCGCGTCGCGGGACTCTCCACCGAACTCACCGACGTCACCGAGGTCGAGTATCGACAGCTCCGGCTGGAACGAGTGGTCCTGGTCGGCGTGTGGACCGAGGGCAGCGCGGCCGCGGCGAAAGCCAACATGACCGAACTGGCCGCGCTCGCCGAGACCGCGGGATCGCAGGTCCTCGACGCCGTCATCCAGCGTCGGTCCAAACCCGATCCGGCGACCTACATCGGCAGCGGCAAGGCGGAAGAACTCCGCGAGATCGTCGTGTCGACCGGCGCCGACACCGTCATCTGCGACGGTGAGCTCACACCCGCCCAGCTCAACGCGCTGGAGAAGGTCGTCAAGGTGAAGGTCATCGACCGGACCGCCCTCATCCTCGACATCTTCGCCCAGCACGCCACCTCGCGGGAGGGCAAGGCGCAGGTCTCGCTCGCCCAGATGGAATACATGATGCCGCGTCTACGCGGCTGGGGTGAGTCGATGTCGCGGCAGGCGGGTGGTCGTGCCGGCAGCAACGGCGGCGTGGGTCTGCGTGGTCCCGGTGAGACCAAGATCGAGACCGACCGTCGTCGCATCCGGGAACGAATGGCCAAGCTGCGTCGCGAGATCCGCGGGATGAAGAAGGCGCGGACGACGAAACGCGCTGCGCGCAAGAGCAGCTCGATCCCGACGATCACCGTGGCCGGGTACACCAACGCAGGCAAGTCCAGTCTCGTCAATGCGATGACCGGTGCGGGCGTCCTCGTCCAGGACGCGCTGTTCGCCACCCTCGACCCGACGACCCGGCGGGCGACGCTGGAGGACGGACGCGCGGTGGTCTTCACCGACACCGTGGGCTTCGTCCGGCACCTCCCGACCCAGCTCGTCGAGGCGTTCCGGTCCACGCTCGAGGAGGTCGTCGACGCGGACCTGCTCCTGCACGTCGTCGACGGCGCGGATGCGTTCCCGATGGAACAGATCTCGGCCGTGCGACAGGTGATCAACGAGATCGTGGCCGAGGAGGGCGTCACCGCCCCGCCGGAACTGTTGGTAATCAACAAGATCGACGCGATCGACGGCAATCGGCTCACCGAATTGCGCGGCGCGCTCGGCTCGGATGCCGTGTTCATCTCCGCACGGACCGGTGAGGGGTTGCCCGAATTGTTCGATCGCGTACGCGAGTTCGTGGGGCGTGAGGATGTCGAACTCACCATCGACGTGCCCTTCCACCGCGGCGACATCGTGTCCCGGATCCACAGCGAGGGCGAGGTCATCTCGTCCGAGCACACCGAGTCGGGTACGACGATGAAGGTCCGCGTCCCGGCCGCTTTCGCGGGCGAGATCGCGGACCTCCAGGTCTGAATCGGCGCAGTATGGGCTCAGGCCGGGCCTAAGTCGGTTCGGACCGGCCTAGTCGGCGTCGAGGTCTTTCTCGACGAGCGCGACGATGGCGTCGAGCGTGCCCGGATCGTCGGCGGTCACCACGACGCGGGTGCCTTTCTCGGCACCGAGCGTCATGATCATCAGGGCCGATCCGGCGTCGACGGGCTCGGCGCCCTCGAGGCCGAGGGTCACCGTGTTGCCGGTGTCGGCGACCGCTTCGGCGATGATCGTCGCGGGGCGGGCATGCAGGCCGACGGCGGATCCGACGGTGGCGGTGGTGCTGGGCATGGGGACTCCTTCTGGGTGGTGTTCGTAGTCGGGCAGTTGTCGGGCGGCGACGGACTCAGGCGGCAACGGCGTCGAGTTCGTCGAATGCTACGGCGTCGCGGCTGCGGTGTACCTGCTTGGCGGCGATCACCAGCACCGACGACAGCACGGTTCCGGCGACGAGTGCCACCAGGAACAGCACCCAGTTGTTCATCGCGAAGAACACGAAGATGCCGCCGTGGGGAGCTCGCAGTTCGACGCCGAAGGCCATGATCAGAGCGCCGGAGAGGGCGCCGCCGGCCATCATCGACGGGATGACGCGGAACGGGTCGACCGCGGCGAACGGGATGGCGCCCTCGGAGATGAACGACGCGCCGAGGAGCCAGGCCGCCTTGCCGTTCTCCCGCTCGGGCTCGGTGAACAGTCCGGGACGCAGGACCGTCGCGAGCGCGAGGGCCAGGGGCGGGACCATGCCGGCGCACATCACGGCCGCCATGATCTGGTACTGCGCGGTGCCTGAGGTCGCGGCGTCGGCGATGCCTGCGGTCGCGAAGAGGTACGCGGTCTTGTTCACCGGTCCGCCGAGGTCGAAGCACATCATCAGGCCGAGCACGATCCCGAGGACGATGGCCGATCCGCCGGACATGCTCTCCAGGCCGCTGTTCATCTGCTCGGTCAGCCAGGCGAGGGGTTTGCCCAGAACCATGTAAAGCAACCCGCCGACGATCATGCTGCCGAACAGCGGGATGACCACGACCGGCATCAGTCCGCGCGCCCACTGGGGCACCGGGGTTCGTGCGATCCACAGGCACACCACGCCGGCGATGAGTCCGCCGATCAGCGCGCCGATGAAGCTGGCGCCCACCGCGAGCGAGACGATGCCGGCCACGAAACCGGGCGCGATGCCCGGCCGGTCGGCGATCGCGAACGAGATGTAACCGGCGAGCACCGGGACCGCGAGTCCCATCACCCCCGAGCCGATCGCAAAGCTCACCGCGCCCAGGTACTGCAGGAGTCCGCCGGACGGGAGGTCCCAGAGACTGTTGTTCAGGGCGATGAATGCGCCGTCACTGAGCGTGCCGCCGTCGTCGAGGGTCGTGTTGGCGACCTCGTAACCGGCGAGCAGGAAGCCGAGGGCGATGAGCAGTCCGCCCGCGGCGACGAACGGGATCATGTAGCTGACGCCCGTCATCAGCGCCTGGCGGGTACGACCGGCAAGTCCCACTCCCGACGATGCGGTGTCGCCGGAGTCGGCATCGGCTCCGTCGCCGGACACGCGCGCCGCGTTCGGGTTGCGACCCGCGGCCACCGCCTCGGCGATCATGGCGTCGGGTTCGTTGATGGCGCGCTTCACGCCGGAGGCGATGACGGGTTTGCCGGAGAACCTGTTGCGGCCCTTGACTCCGACATCGGTGGCGAAGATGACGGCGTCGGCGGAGGCGATCACGTTCGGATCGAACACGGTGGTCGCCGACGATCCCTGGGTCTCCACGGCGAACTCGACCCCGGCACGCTCGGCGGCGTACTTGAGTGCGTCGGCGGCCATGTAGGTGTGCGCGATGCCGGTCGGGCACGCGGTGATGGCCACGATCCGCGGCTTGGCGGTGTCCGTTCCGGCTGTGGTGTCCGGTGTCGCGGACCCGGCCGTCGGCGGGGTCGCCGTCCCGGTCGCCGGGGCCTGCGGAGCCGCCGGGGCTTTCGGTGCGGCGGGTGCGGGGTCGATGGCCTCGTTGACCAGCTCGATGACGCGATCCGGCGTCTCCGCTTCACGGAGGGCGGTGACGAAGTCGGGCCGGACGAGCGACCGCGCGAGCGAGCTGAGCAGCTTCATGTGCGCGCTGGCGCCGCCCTCGGGCGCGGCGATGAGGAACACGAGGTCAGCCGGTCCGTCGGGGGCGCCGAAGTCGACCTTTCGGGACAGCCTGGCCATCGCCAGACTGGCCGTGGTCACCGATGCGGTGCGGGCGTGGGGGATGGCGATTCCGCCGGGAAGCCCGGTGGCCGACTTCGCTTCCCGGTCCAGCGCGGCCCGGGCGAGGTCGGCGGGGTCGGTCGTGCGGCCGGCCGTGGCGAGTGCGTCGGCCAGATTCGTGATGACGGCGGCGGGGTCGTCGCCGGCGTCGACGTCGAGACTCACCGTCTGCGCGGTGATGATCTGCTCGGTCATGGGATGTCCTTCTCGGGAGATGCGGAGGGATGAAAACCGTTGGTTGAGATGCGGTTCGGGGGCGTGGGTTCGGTGGTGCAGTCAGGTCATCCGGGCGGCTCCCGACAGTTCGGTCACCACGACGCCGTCCAGGTCGAGGTGGTCGGGGGTGGGTGCCTGCGTGCCGGCGAGCGCGGCTGCGGCGGCGCCGTAGGCGACCGCGTGCCGCAGGCAGTCTGCGGGTGCGGCGCCGGTCGTCTGCGCGATGAGGAAACCGGCCAGCGACGAGTCGCCCGCGCCGACGGTGCTGCGCGGCGTGATGGGCGGCGGTGTCGCGGACCAGGTTCCCGACGCGGTCACCAGGACCGCGCCCGCCGCCCCGAGGGTGGCGAGGACGCTGCCGCCGATGCGTTCGACGACCATCGACGCCGCGTCCACGACCGGCCCGAGATCGTTGCGGCGCAGGGCATCCCGGAGATGTGCGGGATCGGCACCGGTCAACTCGGCGAGCTCGTCCTCGTTGGGTTTGATGAGGTCGACGCGACCGTCGACCGTCGCGCGCAGCGGGGCGCCCGAGGTGTCCACCGCCACCCGGCAGCCGGCGAGTGCGAGCTCGTCGGCGACCGTCCGGTACCAGGTGTCGGGTACCCCGGGCGGCAGCGAGCCGCACAGGGTCACCCACTGCGCCTCCCCGGCCTGCGCGCGGATCAGTCCGAGGAGCGCATCGAGGTCGGCGGCCGCCAGTGGAACGCCCGGTGCGTTGATCTTGGTTGTGGTGCCATCGGACTCCGCGATCGTGATGTTGGATCGGACCTCCCCGTCGACGGGGATGGCGTCGTAGGGGAGTCCGAGGTCGTCGAGTGCGGTGAGCAGCGCGTCGCCTGCCCGTGCCGGGAGCAGTGCCCGGGTGGCCAGCCCGGCCGCCGCGACGACGCGGGCGACGTTGACGCCCTTGCCGCCCGGTTCGGCGCGGACGACGCCGGCTCGCTGTACCTCGCCGCGGGCGAGCGGCGCGGCCAGTTCCAGGGTGCGGTCCACGCTGGGGTTCGCGGTGACGGTGACGATCATGCGATCACGACCTCGACGCCGCGCGCCGACAGCGCCGCGGAGAACGCCGGGTCGATGCCGGCGTCGGTGATCAGGACATCGACGTCATCGACACCGGCGAACGAGGAGAACTCTTCCCGGTTCATCTTCGAACTGTCGGCGAGTACGACGACGCGCTGCGCCGCGCCCACCATCGCAGCCTTCACCGCGGCTTCGTCGGGATCGGGGGTGGACAGCCCGTGCGTCTCGCTGAGCCCGTTGGTGCCGATGAAGGCAGTCGTGACGCGTAGCCGGCGGATGGCTGCCACGGTCTCCGCGCCGACGGTGGCCTGGGTCAGGCCGCGCACCCGGCCACCGAGTGCGTGCAGGCCCTCGGGGTGCCGGCCCGCGAGAAGGCCGGCGATAGGCAGGCTGTTGGTGATCAGGGTGAGGTCGCGGTCACCGGCCGTGGCCTCGGCCGCCCGATAGGTGGTGGTGCCGGCGTCGAACAACACCGAACCGCCGTCAGGGGGGAGGAAGCGGATCGCCGCGCGGCCGATCGCCGCCTTCTGTTCGATCTGACTGGACTCGCGCTCGTCGATGCCGAGTTCGCCGATGACGCGCATCACCTCGGCCCGGACGGCACCGCCGTGCACGCGCTGCAGATGCCCGGCTCGCTCGAGCACGGCGAGATCGCGACGGACGGTCTCGCTCGTCACGTCGAACTTCTCCGCGAGCGCGGCGACGGAGGCCCGTCCTGCGACACGGACCTCGTCGACGATGGCCTGCTGTCTCTCCTCGGCGTACACACCGGCTCCGATCCACGGTCTCGGCAACCCCCGGTTGTTGATGCATGTGGGATTGCATGTTGTAGTAATTTTGTTTACGCCTGTTTGTGTTGACAAGTCAAGGACTTTTTGTAACGGTGGTCACATCGACGTTCGAGTGAGAGGTATGACGATGGCGGAGATCCTCACAGGGACACCGGTGGTCGGTGGACTGGCGTACGGCCCGGCTCTCTGGCCCGGCGAGCGGCCCGACCACTCACCCGAGAAGCTCGGAGTCGGGGTCGAGGTCGCCGAGGACGGTCGTGCCGACGAGGCGTCGCGCTTCACCGGCGCGGCCGCAACCGTCGCCTCCCGCCTGCGCGAGCGCGCATCGCAGAACACCGGCGTCACCGCCGAGGTGCTCGCTGCGACCGCGGGACTCGCCGAAGACCGGGGATGGGTCGGTGCCGCCAAGGGCCTGATCGCGAAGGGCTCCTCCGCCGAGGCGGCGGCAGTGGCGGCGACCGAACAGTTCGCCGCGGTGTTCACAAAACTCGGCGGACTGATGGCCGAGCGCGTCACCGACCTCAACGACGTGCGTGACCGGGTGCTGGCCGAGCTGCTGGGTCTGCCCGAGCCGGGCGTCCCGACACCGCAGGAGCCCTCGGTTCTGATGGCCGACGACCTGGCGCCCGCTGACACCGCAGGACTCGACCCCGCGATGACGACCGCTCTGGTGACCCGCCTGGGTGGGCCCACCAGCCACACCGCGATCATCGCCCGTCAACTGGGCATCCCCTGCGTCGTCGCAGTGTCGGGACTGTCCGACATCGAGGCCGGCACGCCGGTCCTCGTCGACGGCAACACCGGTCTCATCGAGGTGCGTCCCGACGACGAGATGGCACGCGATCGTGTCGCCGAGCATCGGCGGCATGCCGAACTCGTCGCGGGTTGGTCCGGCCCGGGGGTCACGGCCGACGGGGTCGCGATCGCTGTACTCGCGAATGTCGCCGACGGTGCGTCGGCGCGCGCCGCCGTCGACCACCCGGTGGAGGGTGTGGGTCTGTTCCGCACCGAATTGGCGTTTCTCGAGCGGGCCGACGAACCGACGGTCGACGAGCAGGCCGCGATCTACCGCGAGGTGCTCGACGCGTTCGCGGGTCGGAAGGTGGTCATCCGGACCCTGGACGCGGGCTCGGACAAGCCGCTGCGGTTCGTGCGACATCCCGACGAGGCGAATCCGGCCCTCGGTGTCCGGGGCGATCGAATCGCGCTTGCGCATCCGGAGATCCGCACCCACCAGCTCGACGCGATCGCGCAGGCAGCCATGGGATCCGACGTCGCTCCGTGGGTGATGGCGCCGATGATCGCCTCGCCGACGGAGGCCGCGAACTTCGCCGCCGAGGTCCGCGGGCGGGGACTGGTCGCAGGCGTGATGATCGAGGTGCCCGCGGCGGCGATACTCGCGCACGCCGTCCTCGCGGAGGTCGATTTCGTCTCGATCGGGACCAACGATCTGACCCAGTACACGATGGCAGCCGACCGGATGTCGGCGGACCTGGCGGCGCTGACCGACCCGTGGCAGCCGGCCGTGCTGCACCTCATCGCCTCAGTCGCCGCCGCGGGACGCGATCAGGGAAAGCCCGTCGGCGTGTGCGGCGAGGCGGCAGCCGATCCCAACCTCGCCTGTGTCCTCGTCGGCCTCGGCGTCACATCACTGTCGAGCGCACCGGTCGCCTCGGCAGCCGTCGGGGCCCGGCTCGGTGAGGTCACCGAAGAGGCATGCCGAGCGGCTGCGCAGGCGGCGCTGGATGCCGTCGATCCCGCGACGGCCCGGGTGGCGGCGGCCGCGGTGCTCGACGGCTCGGTCGAGCCATCTGTCGATGACGGGGTCAGACGCGCCGCATCACGGTGACGACCTTGCCCAGGATGACGGCGTCGTTACCCGGGATCGGGTCGAACAACTCGTTGTGCGGCATGAGCCAGACGTTGTCGCGCTGACGCTTGAACGTCTTGACCGTCGCCTCACCGTCGATCATGGCCGCGACGATGTCTCCGTTGTCGGCCACGTTCTGCTGGCGGACGACCACCCAGTCGCCGTCGCAGATGGCGGCGTCGATCATCGACTCGCCGACGACGCGCAGCAGGAACAGTGATCCCTCCCCGACCAGCTCGCGGGGCAGCGGGAACACGTCCTCGACGGCTTCCTCGGCGAGAATGGGTCCGCCGGCGGCGATCCGACCCAGGACCGGCACGAAGGTCGGCTCGGGCAGTTGGCCCGTGGCCGGCGTGTCGGGTGAGGGAGTGTCGTTGGGTGCGATGTTGACCGCACGGGGACGGTTGGCGTCGCGCTTGAGCAGGCCCTTGCGTTCGAGTGTCCGCAGCTGATGGGCCACCGACGAGGTGGAGTTGAGGCCGACCTCGTCGCCGATCTCGCGGATGCTGGGTGGATATCCTCGTTCGCGAACCGACCGGCGGATCACCTCCAGCACCCCGCGCTGGCGCGGGGTGAGTGAAGCCTCGGCGGCGGCGACGTCGGCCGGGGCCAGGATCTCGGCGCCCTGCGCTCGGCCGCGCTTATCGCCGGTGTCACTCATGTTCGGTTCCTCTCGTCTTCGGAACGTGCTGGTAGAAGGCCTCGTTGCTGTCATCGCCCGGGACCGAGCCTAGCGGAGTACAACCTTCACCTCAAACATTTGTTCGATGTGTCGCGAGACTTTGTCGGAGTCCCGTGCTACAAATTCGAACATCAGTGCATCGAACACCTGATCGATGTTCGAACCACATGAGCAACACGGACACCGCGTACCCGCAATCATCGACACCTCGGAGGGCACCATGCGCACCGCCACTCTCATCGATCCCCGTCCCACTGATCCCCGTCCCATTGATTCGGGCCGCTTCGATTCCGGCCGCACCCGCACCGCGCCGCGGCGGACCGACGTCCCTCGCCCGGTGGTCGACCGTCCGGTCGACAACCGGCCCGGCTCGGCGTCGCGCCCCTCGACGACGCGCGCTGCGCAGACGCGCTGTGCGTCACCGGTGGGTACGCGAGGGCGGGGCCCGGTCCCGTCGGATGCCGCGGTCTTCCGTCGGCGGCGTCGCGCGGCGGTCGCGATCCTGGCGGGTGTCGGTTTGGCGCTGACGGTCTGGGTCATCAGTGTGGTGGGGCAGAACTACGCGGCGTCCGTGGCCCCGGCGGCCGTGAGCGCCGAGGTCGTCCATGTCCGATCCGGTGATTCGTTGAGCACCATCGCCTCGCGGGTGGCGCCCGACATGCCCCGCGAGGTCGTGATCGACGAGATCGTGGCGATGAACGACCTCCCGTCGAGTGCTCTGCAGGTCGGTCAGCCGCTGCTCACCCCCCGGTACCGCTGACACCGGGCGGTATCCTCGATGGCACAGGGACCGGCCGAGAACCGGCGGGGCGCAGGGTTTCGATGCGTTCCAGTGTCCCGCGACCTGCGTGAGGACCCGATGCGCTGCCCCTTCTGCAAGAACGACGACACCAAGGTCATCGACTCACGTGTCGCAGACGAAGGGCAGGCCATCCGCCGCCGGCGCTCCTGTGTGGAGTGTGGGCGTCGCTTCTCGACCGTCGAGAGTGCGGTTCTCGCGGTGGTGAAACGCAACGGTGTGACCGAACCCTTCAGTCGCGAGAAGGTCATGCGTGGCGTCCGGCGCGCATGCCAGGGCCGGCACGTGGCAGAGGACGCGCTCGCCAAGCTCGCGCAGCAGGTCGAGGACACGGTCCGGGCGAGTGGATCGGCCGAGATCCCCAGCAATGAGGTTGGTCTGGCGATCCTGGGGCCGCTGCGCGACCTCGACGAGGTGGCCTATCTGCGGTTCGCGTCGGTCTACCGGTCCTTCGACTCGGTGGAGGATTTCCAGCGCGAGATCGACGATCTGCGCACGGCCCACGGCGGAGTGCGTGCCGAGGCCGTGTCAGCCGAGCCTGTCCAGAGCTCGTAGCACCCGCTTCTCCGACACGGGGAACGCCGTACCCAGCCGCTGGGCGAACAGGCCCACCCGGAGTTCCTCGACGAGCCACTGCGCTTCGTCGTCGACGATCCCGCGACGGTGCTCGGGTACCTGCTCGACCCGCTGCGCCCAGCGCTCGATCACCCGGTCCAGCACCGCCACCCCTGCCTGGTCCCGCGCTGCCGACGCCGGCAACGCGTCGAGGCGTGCCTGCGCCGCTTCGAGGTAGCGCGGCAGGTTCTCCAGGTGGCGTCGGGGAGTCGCCACGACGAATCCGTCGAACACGAGGTTGTCGAGCTGTTCGGCGACGTCGTCGGCCGCGAGCGAGCCGGCGTGTCGCTCGATCGCGGATCGGACCGGGGCCACGCGAGCCAGTGCGTCGACGGCCAGCGCGAAGTAGGTCGGTGCCGCCTCGGCGACCCGGGGGCGGAGCCGGTCGACGAGTGCCGTGAAGGTCTCGGGCGTCCGGACTGCCGCCAGCGCGGCGCCGTCGAGATCGGTTGCGGCGTCACGGATGGCGCGACGCGTGCAGTCGGCGAGCAGCGTGTCGGTATCCGCATACGGGCTCTGGCTGAGCGCCAATCGGTCCGCGGAACCCAGCGAGCTCGCGATCCGCTTGTGCAGCGGTGGTAGGGCGAGATCCAGGAGAGCGATGAGCCCTCGGCGCATCTGTCGGTTGCGGGCCTCGGGTGTCGCCGCGTCGCGCAGGATGACGCCCCGGGTGCGGCCGGCGGCATCGTTGACGGCATCGATCGCCGGGTACCGCGTGAGCCGTTGCCCTGCGACATCGACCGTCTTCTCGTCCGACAGTGTGCCGATGCCGTCGGCGGTCCAGCTGCGGTACAGCGTGCGGGACACCGTGGTGGGCGCGGTGGACTTCCCGGTGCTCTGCAGCTCGGCGAGCGAGTCGGCCCGCGCCACGGTCCGGCCGGCGTCGTCGACGACGGCGAAATGCATTCGTAGGTGGGGCGGGACCTTCTCGGCGTCGAAATCGCCCGGGGTGACGGTCATTCCGGTGATGGTGGACAGCTCCCGCGCGAGTCCGGCGGTCAGCGGTTCCTTGCGCGGCGTCAGGCGGCCCAGGGCGAGTTCGGCGAATCGCTGTGCGGGGGACATGCTCTTGCGCAGTTGTTTGGGCAGCGACTTCACGAGAGCGGTCGCCAGCTCCGATCGCATTCCGGGGACCGACCAGTCGAAGCCCGCGGGTCGGATGTGGGGGAGGAGCTCTCGCGGGATGATCACCGTCACACCGTCGTCGGGAGCGCCGGGTTCGAAGCGGTAACGCAGTTCCAGCCGTGTGTCGCCCTGCTGCCAGGCCCCGGGATAGTCGGTGGGCGCCACCTCGGTACCCGAGGTCACGTCTTCGGGGTGGAGGTCGAGTAGACCCGGCTGGGACCGCCGCGTCTTCTTCCACCAGGTGTCGAAGTGGCGTGCCGAGGTGACCTCGGTGCCGATGCGCTGGTCGTAGAACTCGAACAGCTGGTCTTCGGTGATGATCAGACCTCGGGTACGCGTGCGGTTCTCGACATCCGACGCGGCGTCGAGCAACTCGCGGTTGCGAGCGAAGAACGGGTGGTTGGTCCGCCAGTCCCCGTCGACGAGCGCGTGGCGGATGAACAGTTCGCGCGAGACGACGGGATCGATCGGGCCGTAGTCGATGCGCCGGCGCGCGACGAGGGGGACGCCGTAGAGGGTCACCCGTTCGTAGGCCATCGCCGAACCCCGCTTGCCCGACCAGTGCGGTTCGCTGTACGTCCGTTTGACGAGGTCGCCCGCGAGCTTCTCGGCCCACAGCGGATCGATCCCGGCGACGGTGTGGGCGAACAGCCGGGAGGTCTCGAGGATCTCGGCGGCCATGATGAAGGGCGGTGGCTTCTTGGCGAGGGGCGAGGCGGGGAAGATCATCAGCGAGGTGTTGCGCGCGCCGGTGAACTCGCGGCCCTCGGTGTTGCGCGCGGCGATGTTGCTCAGCAGACCCGACAGGATGGCCCGGTGGACGGCGTCGGCGTCGAGTTCGGTCGGCGTCGTCGTCCAGCCGATGTCCTTGACGATCTCGGTGAGCTGCCGGTGCAGGTCCTGCCACTCGCGGATGCGCAGGAAGTGCAGGAACTCACGTTCGCACATGCGCCGGAAGCGACTGCCGGACAGCTCTTTCCGTTGCTCGCCGAGGTAGCGCCACAATTCGACGTAGGACAGGAAGTCCGACTGGGGCACCACGAAGCGCCGGTGCTGTGCATCGGCGGCCTCGCGGTGTTCGGCGGGGCGTTCCCGGGGGTCGGGCAGCGACATCGCGGCGGCGATGACGAGCAGATGATCGAGGCAGCCCAGCTCCTGTCCGGCGATGAGCATGCGCGCGATCCGCGGGTCGACCGGGATGCGCGACATCGAGCGACCCACCGGGGTGAGGCGGGGCGGGCCGCCCTCGCGCGGGACGGTGATGGCGCCGAGTTCGGTGAGGATGCCCAGGCCGTCGCGGATCGCGCGGTCGTCGGGTGGCTGCACGAACGGGAAGTCGGCGATCTCGCCCAACTTCAGGGAGGTCATCTGCAGGATGACCGCGGCGAGGTTGGTGCGCAGTATCTCCGGGTCGGTGAACGCGGGCCGGGAGTCGAAGTCGTTCTCGCTGAACAGGCGGATGCAGACGCCCGGCGCGACGCGACCGCATCGGCCGGCGCGCTGTCGGGCGCTGGCCTGCGAGACCGGCTCGATGGGAAGGCGGTTCACCTTGGTCCGAGTCGAGTATCGGCTGATGCGCGCCGTACCCGTGTCGATGACGTAGCGGATGCCCGGCACGGTGACCGAGGTCTCGGCGACGTTGGTCGCGAGCACGATGCGGCGGCCGTCGGAGGGCGAGAACACCTTCTGCTGATCGGCGATCGACAACCGTGCGTACAGCGGCACGATCTCGGCGCCTCCGTGTCTGCCGGGCCCGGTCCGACGCCGCAACGCGTCCGCGGTCTCCCGGATGTCGCGCTCGGTGGGCAGGAACACGAGGATGTCTCCGCGTCCGCCCGCCCAGAGTTCGTCGATCGCCGCGTCGATGCCCTGGATCTGATCGAGATCGGCGTGCTCGCCGCCGCCTGCGTCGTCTCCGGCATCCGGCCGTTCCTGCAGGCTTAGCGGCCGGTACCGGATCTCGACCGGGTAGGTGCGACCCGACACCTCGATGATCGGTACCGACTGCTCGGCGGTGCTGAAATGCCGTGCGAAACGCGCGGGTTCGATCGTCGCCGAGGTGATGATCACCTTCAGATCGGGACGCCGGGGCAGGAGCCGACGCAGGTAGCCGAGGATGAAGTCGATGTTCAGGCTGCGCTCGTGGGCCTCGTCGATGATCAGCGTGTCGTAGCGCCGCAGCATCGGGTCGGTGGCGATCTCCCGCAGCAGGATGCCGTCGGTCATGACCCTGATCAGGGTGTCGGCGCCGGATCGGTCGGTGAAACGGACCGAGTAGCCGACGGCGTCGCCGAGTTCGGTCCCGGTCTCGTCGGCGATCCGGCGGGCGACCGAACTGGCCGCGATCCGCCGTGGCTGGGTGTGTCCGATCGTCCCGCGCAGACCCCGGCCGAGTTCGAGACAGATCTTCGGCAGCTGGGTGGTCTTGCCCGAGCCCGTCTCGCCGGCGACCACGACCACCTGGTGATCGCGGATGGCCTCGGCGATCTCCGCACGCGCTGCGGAGACGGGCAACTCGTCGGGGAAACGCAGGACCGGGACGCTCGCGCGGCGACGGTCGAGCCGGTTCCGGGCTTTCTCGACGTCACCGACGAGCTGCTCCCACTTCCCTGGATCCGGACGTGACGCCAAGCGGTCGATGCGACGGCGCAGCCGGTCGGCGTCGACGATGCCCACGTCGTCGAGCGCACTGATCAGGTCTGCGCGGGACACGTTCGACGGGGGTGGGGAAGCAGGGGCCGACATGATGGTTCCAGGATATGGGGCGGTGCCGTTGAGGGTTCACTCCCACCGGCCGCGCGGGACTCACCCCACCCGCCGCGCGGGCCCGTGCGGACGGCATCATGGGGTCCATGGCTGAGGGTTCGAACACAGGAAATAACGGGTCGCTGTGGCACGGTTTCGCCGACATGGGCGCGGTGACCGCGAGTGGGCCGTTCGTCGTGACCAGGGGTGAGGGAGCGCGGATCTGGGACCGCGACGGCAACTCCTACCTCGACGCCACCGCGGGCCTCTGGTTCACCAACGTGGGTCACGGCCGCACCGAGATCGCCGAGGCGGTGGCCGCCCAGCTGGGTACCCTCGCGCATTATTCGAACTTCGGCGACTTCGCGAGCGACGTCACCCTGAGGCTCGCCGACGAACTCGCCGCGATCGCACCGGTGCCGGGGTCGAAGATCTTCTTCACATCGGGTGGCAGCGACTCGATCGACACCGCGGTCAAGCTGGCCCGCCGCTACTGGGTGGAGCAGGGCCGGGAGTCCAAGCGGGTCGTGGTCAGCCGCACGAAGGCCTACCACGGCATGCACGCCGCGGGCACGTCACTGGCCGGCATCCCGCTGAACCACGACGGGTACGGCGAACTCATGCACGACGTCCAGAACGTCGACTGGGACGACGCCAAGAGTCTGCTGGGGCTCATCGAGCGCGTGGGCGCCGACAACATCGCCGCCTTCTTCTGTGAACCGATCATCGGTGCGGGCGGCATCTACCTCCCGCCGGACGGATACCTCGCCGAGGTGCGCGACATCTGCCGCGAACACGACATCCTCTTCGTCGTCGACGAGGTCGTCACCGGGTTCGGCCGGATCGGCGGGGACTCGTGGTTCGCGTCGGCACGCTTCGACCTGCACCCGGACATGATCACCACCGCCAAGGGACTCACGTCCGGCTACGTGCCGATGGGAGCGGTGTTCATCGCGCCCCGGATCGCCGAGCCGTTCTTCGCCGGTGGGGTGTGGTGGCGTCACGGGTACACCTACGGAGGTCATGCCGCGGCGGCCGCCGCCGCCCTGGCCAACCTGGATATCATCCGGCGGGAGAACCTGCTCGCCGAGGCGTCGCGCCTCGAAGGCGATCTTGCAACGGCGCTCTCGCCGCTGGCCGACCTGCCTGCGGTCGCCGAGGTCCGGACGGGGCTCGGCGCGGTCACGGCGGTCCAGCTCGCCGATCCCGCCACCGCTCCGGCCGCGGTTCTCACGCTGCGCGAGCACGGCGTCAGCACCCGCGCGGCGGGTCAGGGTGCGCTGCAGGTGTCCCCGGCGTTCGTCATGACCACCGAGCAGGTCGGCGAACTCGCCGATCGGATGCGCGCCGCGCTCAGCTGACGCCCGCATGACACGACGAAGCCCGGCTGCCGGAACGGCAGCCGGGCTTCGTGTGTGACAACGTCTGTCAGGCGTTGGCGAGTACCTCGGTGGTGGCGATGGCCTGCGCCACGCCACTGACGATCGAGGCGACCTTGAGCGCCTCGAGGATGGCCTCGCGGTCCACGCCGGCCTCGCGCAGGGTGTTCTCGTGCGCGGCGACGCAGTGGCCGCAACCGTTGATCGACGACACGGCGAACGACCACAGCTCGAATGCGGCCTTGTCCACGCCCGGGTTGCCGATGATGTTCATCCGCAGTCCGGGACGCAGGTCGTCGTACTTGCCGTCGAGGAAGCCGCGCCCGCGGTAGAACACGTTGTTCATGCCCATGATCGACGCCGCGCCCAGCGCCGCGTTGTAGGCCTCGGCGGAGAGCGTGTCGGCGGCCTCGTCGGCGATCTCGCTGAGCACCTTGGCATTACGGCTCGCCGCTGCGGTCGACAGCAGGGTCCCCCACAACTGCTCCTCGCTCAGCGCGGTGGTCCGGCTGATGGATCCGAGGTTGAGTTTGAGGTCCTTGGCGTACTCGGGGAGTGCGTTCTTGAGATTCTCGATGCTCATCTGTTCTCCTCTCAGACGCCGGCCGTCATGAGCTCGCCGGCGTCGATGGTCGGATCGCCCTTCTTCCAGTTGCACGCGCACAGTTCGTCGGACTGCAGGGCGTCGAGCACACGCAGCACCTCGTCGACGTTGCGGCCCACCGAGCCCGCGGTGACCGACACGAACTGGATCTCGTTGTTGGGGTCGATGATGAAGGTCGCGCGGTCGGCGACTCCGTCGGCATTGAGAACGCCTGCGGCAGTGGCCAGTTCGCGCTTGAGGTCGCTCAGCATCGGGAAGGGGAGGGTCTTGAGGTCCTCGTGCTGGGCGCGCCACTGGAAGTGGACGAACTCGTTGTCGACCGATGCGCCGAGCACCTGGGTGTCACGGTCGGCGAACTCGTCGTTCAGCTTGCCGAACGCGGCGATCTCGGTGGGGCAGACGAAGGTGAAGTCCTTCGGCCAGAAGAACACGATGCGCCACTGACCGGGGTGATCGTCGGAGCTGACGGTGGTGAAGTAGTCATCGGGCTGCTGGGCGTTGACCTTGCTGAGGTCGCCGCCGATGACGGCGGTGAGGTTGTAGGCGGGGAACTGGTCACCGATGGTGAGCAGGGCCATGTTTCGCTCCTTCAGCTGGTGAATGTACGGAACCTGCGCGCGAAAGAGTTTCGCGACGTACCTGCACCATCGTGCCGGATCCTGGCCAAAAGCGAAACGTGATGATTAGCACTACACTGATAGGCATGCCCGATAAAACTTATCAGCCGACGGTGGCCGGCCTCCGCGCTTTCGTCGCCCTCGCACACCGACGTCACTTCGGTTCTGCGGCAGCCGATCTCGGCGTGAGTCAACCGTCGCTGTCGCAGGCGCTGTCGGCGCTCGAAGCCGGTCTGGGTGTGGCCCTGGTGGAACGTACGACGCGGCGTGTCCTCTTGACCGCGGACGGCGCCGAGTTGTTGCCTCGGGCCATCGCGGTGACCGAGGCGGTCGACGAGTTCACCGCCGCCGCCGCCGGCGCGGGCCGCCCGTTGCGCGGCACCTTGCGACTGGGGGTGATCCCCACGGTGGCGCCCTATATCTTGCCGACGCTGCTGCGCGGACTCGGCGAGCGGTTGCCCGACCTCGCCCCGCGCGTCGTGGAGGAGCAGACCACGCGCCTTGTCGAACAACTGCGAGCCGGCTCGCTCGACGTCGCGCTCCTCGCACTGCCCGTGGAGATGCCGGGCCTCGTCGAAGTCCCCATCTACCGTGAGGATTTCGTCCTCGCCCTCCCGTCGGGCCATGCGCTCGCCGGGCGGCGGCGGGTCGATCCCACCGCCCTCGCCGACCTGCCACTGCTGCTCCTGGACGAGGGGCACTGCCTGCGCGACCAGGCGCTCGAAGTGTGCCGCCTGGCCGGGGTCCGACCCGACCTCGGGCAGACCCGCGCGGCGTCCCTGACGACGGCGGTGCACTGCGTGGTGGGCGGACTCGGCGTGACCCTGATACCGCAGACCGCGGTCGCGTCCGAGACCGCCGCCGGCGACCTCGCGACCGCAACGTTCGCGGCGCCTCGCCCCGGACGGCGTATCGGGTTGGTCTTCCGCGGGGCGGCCCGCCACGACGACGCCTATCGCGAACTGGCCACTGTCATCGGGGATCTGGTCGAGCGGACGGGAGCGGTCACGCGGATCTGACGTGCGTCAGGCGTCCTGCCGGAGGGCGGCGGCCTCGGCCTCGGCCTCGGCCTCGGCGGCCTGGGCCGCCAGCGCCTCCCACTCGTCGACGAGACTCGAGTCGACCTCTCGGACCATCGTGCCCAGTTCTTCGACGATCCGCTCGATCTCCGGGGTCACCACACTGGTCGGGACGCCTTGCCGCAGTACGCGATAGCAGTCCGACAGGTAGCGCAGCAGCACCCCTTCGCTGCGGGCGAGACCGTACCCGGAGATCAGTTCGGTGAAGGTCATGGCCTTCTCGAGCATCTCCCGCAGAACCGATTTGGGTGCGGGCGGGAACGAGGACACCCATGGGTGTCCGCGCCGGTAGATGTCGAAGGCGGCGAAGATCTCCTCGGCGAGGGGCTGCGGCCAGGTGATCTCCTCGAGTCGGGACATGCGTTCCTCGTACTCGATGCCGTCGGCCTTCATCTCCGCGATCGCGGCGTCGCGGGCGACCTTGCGCTGGGCGAGGAGCAGCGGACGGGGGTTCTCGAGGGTCGATTCGAGAATCGAGATGACATCCAGTGCGTAGGTGGATGATTCGGGGTCGAGGATCTCGAAGGTCGCGAGCGCGAACGAGGAGAGCGGGTTGGTGAGCGCGAAGTTCTCCGGCATGTCGACGCTCAGCGCGATGTGTCGTCCCGTCTCGTCCGCCTCGGCGAGTTGCACGACGATCCCCGCGTCGCGGAGGCCGCGGTAGAGCTCGATCGTGTGCTTGATGTGCCGGAGCTGCCGGTCGCGGGGCTCGTGGTTGTCCTCGAGCAGATGACGCACCGCCGCGAAGCAGTCACCCGGACGCCCGAGCACTTCGAGCAGCATGGCCGTGGTCATCTGGAAGTGGCTGCGCAGGGGCTCGTCCGGGGCGTCGACCAACTGCGTGAACGTCTTCTCACCCCACGAGACGAATCCCTCGGGCGGCTTCTTGCGGACCAGCTTTCGCAGCTTCTTCGGGTCTTCGCCGGCCTTGGCGACGGCGCGTGCGTTCTCGACGTCGTGGTCGGGTGCCTGCGCCACCACGTAGCCGATCGTGTCGAAACCGGCTCGCCCGGCCCGTCCGGCGATCTGGTGGAATTCGCGGGCACGCAGCCTCCGCACCCGACGACCGTCGTACTTGCTGAGACCGGCGAAGAGCACCGTGCGGATCGGGACGTTGATGCCGACGCCGAGCGTGTCGGTCCCCGCGATCACCTTCAGGAGGCCCTGTTGCGCAAGGCGTTCCACGAGCCGCCGGTAGCGGGGCAGCATGCCCGCGTGGTGCACCCCGATCCCCGCGCGCAAGAGTTTGGACAGGGTGTTGCCGAAACCGGTGGAGAAGCGGAAGTCACCGATGGCGTCGGCCACGGCTGCTTTCTCGGCCTTGTCGCAGATCTTGGCACTGAGCAGGGCCTGCGCCCGTTCGACGGCAGCGGCCTGGGTGAAATGCACGACGTAGATCGGCGCGCGTCCCCGATCGACGAGCTCCTCGATCGTCTCGTGGATCGGCGTCATCGCGTAGGAATGTTGCAGCGGCACCGGCCGTTCGGCTCCGGTGACCTCGACGGTGTCCCGCCCGGTGCGCCTTGTCAGATCGTCGACGAAGAAGGACACGTCGCCCAGCGTCGCCGACATCAGCAGGAACTGTGTCGACGGCAGTTCGATGAGGGGGACCTGCCAGGCCCAGCCACGATCGGGTTCCCCGTAGTAGTGGAACTCGTCGGCGACCAGGGTGCCGATGTCACCATCGCCGCCCGCGGCGAGTGCGAGGTTGGCGACGATCTCGGCTGTCGCGCAGACGATCGGCGCATTCGGATTCACCGCGGCGTCACCGGTCAGCAGACCGACCTGATCGGCGCCGAACATCGCGCACAACTCGAAGAACTTCTCGCTGACGAGCGCCTTGATGGGGGCGGTGTAGAACGCCCGCTCGCCGCGGCACCGCGCGAAGTAGAGCGCGCCCGCGGCCACCAGCGACTTACCCGACCCGGTCGGGGTCGCCAAGATCACGTGGCTGCCGGCGAGCAGTTCGAGCAGGGCCTCTTCCTGGTGCTCGTAGAGCTCCAGGCCCCGTCCGGTCCACCACTCGGTGTACCGCTCCAGCGCGGTGTCCTCGTCGTCGGCGGGGACCAAAACATGCGTCGAGGCCGCGGGGATCAGATCGGTGATTGCGGACCCTCGTCCCCGGTGCCGCCGTCGCCCGTGTTCCCGGTGCCCGTCTCTCCGCGCCCCGAGTCCCCGTTCTCCACCTGCTGCGCGAGGAACCGTTCGAGTTCGGCACCGAGCTCGTCGCCGCTGGGCAGCTCCTCCTCGGCGGCCAGCAACGACGCCCGCTCCTGAGCGGCCTGGCTGAAGGTGTCGTACTGGGTCTCGAGCGCGGACACGACCGACTCGATCTCGGAGTTGCCCTCGACCTCGGTGTCGACCTGGGCGCGTACCTTCTCCGCCGCGCTGTCGAGTGCCGCGAGGGGCAGCTCCAGGCCGGCGAGCTCGGCGACCGCGGCGAGCAGCCGCGCGGACGCGGCCGGGTAGTTGGTCTGTGCGAGATAGTGCGGCACGTGGACCGACAGCCCGGAGGCCCGGTAGTCGTGTCGGCCCATGTGGTACTCGAGCAGCATCGACGCGCTGGCGGGCAGCTTCATCGCCGAACCCCAGCGAGGGAGGTCGCCCAGGGCGTCCGGGTCGCTGCCGTGTGCGGTGATCGACGGCGGCCGGGTGTGCGGCACGGCCATCGGGATCGCGTTCAGGCCGATCACGTCGGTCACGCCGAGGCCGTCGCTGAGACGACGGACCGCTTCGACGAACTGCTCCCAACGGAGGTCGGGCTCCGAGCCCGCGAGCAGGAGGAAGCCCTTGCCTGCGTTGTCCCGGATGGCGTGCAGGGTCAGCGAGGGCATCTCGACGTCGGTGAAGGTCTCGCCGCTGAACGAGATCGTCGGACGACGTGAGCGATAATCCATCAGCTCGTCGGACGAGAACGTCGCGACGAGCTCGGACTCGAGGCTGTCGCGCAGATGGGCGGCCGCCAGCGCGACGGCGTGCCCGGCATCGGCGAAACCCTCGAGCGCGTGGATCAACACCGGTCCGGTGCCGTCGGGCCTGGTCACCTGCGGAGCGGGAAAGGCGAGTTCATACAGCGCGTCATCGCGCGCGGGCTGCTCGTCCACGTCGTCCCTCCTTCACATAGCAGCGGTTCTCCAGAACAGCTGAACGTCCATTGTCTCCCACCGTGCCCGTCGGCAGCCACCCGCATCGCCCCCGTGCCCGGGCAGGGCATCATCGGAGTCCAACCGCCTCGGCGCGCCGGTGATTCCCGGATGGGTGTGTCACGGGCGCATCCCTCGACCGCCGATGGCACAGTGGTGCGTTGTGACCCTGCCGACTCGTGCCCGCAGACGCCCAACAGTGCCCCTGGCGGCCGCCGCGTGCGTGGTGGCCGCGACGATCGTGGTGTCCGGCTGCGCGGTGTCCGGCGACCCGGTGGCGTCGAGCCCCGACATGTCGACGCTCTCGGTCAAGGCCCAGGACTTCCCGGCCGGCGCGAGCCCCATCCCGCCGTCTGCGGTGGCGAACGCACTCGCCGACGTCACCGGTGCCCCGATGCCCGCACAGACGAACACCGAGGTGTCGCCGCCGGAGTGCACTCCGGCGGCGGTGTCCGCCGACGGGGCGGTGGCCTTCCTCGGTCCCGGGCCGGGGGAGCGGGCGACCCTCACCACGATCGTCGCCGGCGTGGACGCCCCGCTCGACGAGTTGGTCGAGCAGGCGAAGCGATGCCCGACGATCACCACGAGCACGTACGGGGCGTCGTCGACCATCACCACCGAGGTCCTGCCGCCGTCGGCCGTGCTGGGCGAGGTCGACACGGCGACCATCCGGCGGACGATCGTCACCGGGGGCGGGGTCCCGTCGACCACGAGCACACTCGCCCTCGTGGGTCAGCACGACGACGTTCGCGTCTACGCCGAATATCGTTGGCCCGCAGCAGGTCCGGTGTCACCCGAGGCTGCCGGTGCGCTCGACGAACTCTTCACGAAGGCGACCGCGGCGGCCTTCGGCTGATCGGAGCCTGCCTGTGGATGGCCCGTGACCGGTTGTCCACAGGCCTGGCGGGGCGGGTTCGCGGGGCCGCCGTCGGCCGGATGCTGATGCGCATGCCGCTCCCGTCCCCCTCCCGCTCGCCGGGTCCCCACGACCCGACGACTCTGCTCACCGCGATCCCGGCCGCCCTCGGCTTCGTTCCCGAGCGGTCCATCATCGTGATCGCCTTCACCGCCGACCGCAGCATCACCGCCACCATGCGCCACGATCTGGCACTCCACCCCGACGGCACGCCCACGCGGGAGCTGTCCGCCGTCCTCGCCGGACTCGCCGACATCACGGAGTCGTACGGGACCGAGGAGGTGGTGGCCGTCATCGCCGATGATCGCCACCCGGCCGACGACCCCCGCTATCGGCGGATCCTCGCGATGGCCGACCGGCACTTCTCCGCGCTCGGCGGCGTGGCCGCGGGTTTCGGGATCGGTGAGTTCGTCGCGGGGGCACCCTGGACGGTCACGTGGTGCCCGGACGGCCGGGCATGGGCGGTCGACGTGACCCCGGAGGCCTGCGGGCTCCTCGACGACCCGCACACATGTGCCGCGGCCGTGGCGGAGATGGTCCGATCGGGCCGGCGAATCCTGCTGCGTCGTTCGGAGATACGGGCGATGCTCGATCCGGTCGAGGGTGAGTGTGGTCCGGGTCGGCCCGGACCCGGTTGCGCGGGGTGCATCGTGCCGCAGCGGGTTACCGCGGCCGGCAGAGACGACGCCTCCGACTCCGATGACCCGGGAGTGTCGGCGCTCGCGCTGGACCTGGTGATCGACTCGGTCGTCGATGCGAATCTGCCACTGGACTGTGCGACCGTCGCCCGGTTACAGGAGGCGATCGTGCGGTTGGACGTACGCGACGCCGCGATGGCGCTGGCCGTCACCGCGTTTCGCGAACACGCCGAGCGTGTCTGGCGGGAGCTGACCCGACGACTGACAGGCCGGGGTCGGGCGAGCGCCGCGACCCTGCTGGCGCACCTGCACTACATCGGTGGGGAAGGGGTCTACGCCGGCGCCGCGCTCGACGTGGCGATCGAGTGCGACCCGGACGCGGCGATGGCGAACCTGCTCGACACCGCGCTCCGCAACGGGGTACGGCCGAGCAGACTCTGGGACATGATCGACACCTCGTACGCCGTCGCCGCCCGACTGGGGGTGTCCATCCCGGCGGTCACACTGCGCGCCGCCGGGTGACCGTGGTCGTCAGACCTTCTCGACGACCTTCTCCACGAACACCGAGTGGGCCATGTCGGCCGACAGTTCGAGTCCATCGTGTCCCGGGGTGTCGATGGTGATGGTGCCCGCTGAATTCGACACCGTCACACGCGCATTGGGAACCACACCCGCCTCGCGCAGGGCGCCGATGAGCCCGGTGTCGGACTGGGCGTGCTCGGAGAGCCTGCGCACGATCACCGGCACGGTCTCACCGGGCGGCAGGTCGGCGAGGCGGGTGGCGCCGTCGTCGGACGTGGACACCTCGACCCCCAGGAGCTCGAGGCCCGGGATCGGATTGCCGTAGGGCGATGTCGTGGGGTTGTCGAGGACGGCGAGCAACCGGCGCTCGACGTTCTCGCTCATGACGTGCTCCCAGCGGCAGGCCTCCTCGTGAACCTGATCCCAGGGCATCCCGATCACATCGACCAGCAGTCGCTCGGCCAGACGGTGCTTACGCATCACCGCGACCGCGAGCGTGCGACCCCGTTCGGTGAGCTCGAGGTGACGGTCGCCGGCCACACGCAGGAGACCGTCGCGCTCCATCCGGGCGACGGTCTGCGACACGGTGGGGCCGGATTGGTCCAGACGCTCGGCGATCCGCGCCCGCAGGGGCACGATGCCTTCTTCTTCGAGATCGTAGATCGTCCGCAAGTACATCTCGGTGGTGTCAACCAGGTCGTTCACTGTGCGCAATCCCTTTCGTCCCCGCCAAGATTACCCTCTCCGCGGCCGGTGACCGCGGTCTCATCGCGCGCACGTGCCGGTGCGACCGGCGTCACCATACGCGCCGGTGCCCGAAACCACATCCGTGGCACCCGCGCGACATGTGCCACTAGCCTGAACCCGTGACCAACACTACGAGCGCCCGATGACGACGGCCGTCATCTGGAGCGAGGACTTCCTGTCCTACCGCTGGGCCCACACCCATCCGATGAACCCGGTCCGGCTCGCGCTGACGATGACCCTCGCGCAGAGCTTGGGGATTCTCGACGACGTCGACACCGTACCCCCGCAGGCCATCGACGACGATGCCCTGACCGTCGTCCACAGTCGGGACTACATCGACGCGGTCCGCGCGGTCGGTTCCGGGACCGCGTCGTTGTCGGGCCCGCTGCTCGAGCGGCTGTTCGGTCTCGGCGACGCGGACAACCCCGTCTTCTCCGGCATGCACGAGGCCGCCCGTCTGCTGGTCGGCGGCACGCTGGCCGCCGCACAGACCGTGGTGTCGGGGGCGGCGACGCGGGCGGTCAACATCGGTGGTGGCATGCATCACGCGATGCGCTCGCGCGCGGCGGGGTTCTGCATCTACAACGACTGCGCCATCGCGATCAGATACCTGCTCGACAATGGCTTCGACCGGATCGCCTACATCGACGTCGACGCCCACCACGGCGACGGTGTGCAGGTCGAGTTCGCCGCCGACCCGCGGGTGATGACCGTGTCGCTGCACCAGCACCCGGCGACGCTGTGGCCGGGAACCGGATGGCCGACCGAGGTCGGGGACGGCGACGCCGCAGGCAGCGCCGTCAACCTCGCGCTGATGCCCAACACCGAGGACCGGCTGTGGCTGCGGGCCTTCCACGCAGTGGTGCCATCCCTGATCGCGGAGTTCCGGCCGCAGATCATCGTCAGCCAGTGCGGGGCCGACAGCCACCGCGCCGACCCCCTCACCGACCTGTCGCTCACCGTCGACGGTCAGCGGGCCGCGATGATCGCGATGCGCGATCTCGCCGACAAGTACTGCGAGGGCCGATGGATCGCCGTGGGCGGTGGCGGGTACGGCGTGGTGAACGTCGTGCCGCGCAGCTGGACACACCTGCTCGGCGTCGCACTCGACCGCGAGGTCGACGTGGCCGCGGCCATCGACGAATCCTGGTGCGCCACAGCCGAGCAGATCTCCCAACAGGTGCACTCCGACTACGCCGCCCCGCCGGTCGCGGTCATGGGCGACGGCGGCATCGTCGACTATCAACCGTGGACGGGCGACGACGGCCAGGAGCCGCCCGAGGGCGTCGGTGCCAACGCCCAGCGTCAGACCGACCGCGCGATCCTCGCCACCCGCCGCGCGGTGTACCCGCTCCATGGCCTCGACCCGGAGGATCCCCGTGACTGACGACTCACCGGCGACATCGGGCGCCCCCGCGACGCTGGCCGACCAGCCGGAGCCACGCAGCGCCTGGGATTACCCACGGCACTGGATCGCCGACGTCCTGGCCTCCGACGGCGGCGTCGTCCACCTGCGCCCGATCGTCCCTGACGACGCCGACCGCATCGTCGCCTTCCACTCCACGCTGTCCGAGCGAACGCGATACATGCGCTACTTCGGGCCGACGCCGACCCTGCCGCCGCGCGAGGTCGCCCGGATGACGACCGTCGACCATCAGCAGCGCGTGGCGATCGTCGCGGTGCTGGGCGGTGAGATCATCGCCGTCGGCATCTACGAGGGCCTCGGCTTCGACGGCAAACCCGAGTCGGCGGAGGTGGCGTTCGTCGTCGCCGACGAACACCAGGGCCGCGGACTCGGACCGATCCTGCTCGAACACCTGGCAGGCGCCGCCGCCGAGAACGGGTTCACCAGGTTCGAGGCCGAGGTGCTCAGCGAGAACCCGAACATGGTCGCGGTCTTCCGGGACGCCGGCTACCAGCTCGCACGCAGCTTCGACGGTTCGACGGTGCACGTCGAGTTCCTGATCGACCCCACCGAGGCGCTGCTGTCGGTGCGCAACGCACGTGAACGCGCGTCCGAGGCGCGCAGCGTGGCGAACCTGCTGCGGCCGACGTCGGTGGCGGTCATCGGCGCTTCCACCGACCCGAACAAGGTCGGCAACGCCCTGCTGGCCAACATCATCGCCGGCGGCTTCACCGGGCCGGTCTTCCCGGTCAACGGTCCCGCTCGGGTGGAGGAGGACCCGGGGCCGACGCGTCCGGGTGTGCCCGGCACGGGTCGGGAACGTTCGTCCAACCGGCGTCGGACTCGCGAGCGACCGCCCTCGGTGCGGGGTATCCGCGCCTACGAGACCGTGCGCGACATCCCGGACCCGGTGGATCTGGCAGTGGTCGCGGTGCCGGCCGCCCGCGTCGACGATGTCCTCGACGACTGCCTCGTCAAGGGCGTGCGCACACTCGTCGTGGTGTCGTCCGGTTTCGGCGACTCCGGGGAGGAAGAGGGGCTCGAGAACGAGCGCCGCCTCGTGGCGCAGGTCCGCGAACACGGGATGCGACTCGTCGGCCCCAACGCCCTGGGCGTGGCCAACAACGACCCGTCGATCGCTCTCAACGCCACGCTGGCACCGCGCATCCCGGCGGCGGGCCGGGTGGGGTTCTTCTGTCAGTCCGGCGCACTCGGCATCGCGATCCTCGACACGGCGGCCCGACGCCAGATCGGTCTGTCGACGTTCGTCTCCGCCGGCAATCGCGCCGACGTCTCCGGCAACGATCTCCTGCAGTACTGGGACACCGACACCACCACCGACGTGATCCTGCTCTACCTGGAGAGCTTCGGTAACCCGCGCAAGTTCTCGCGGATCTCGCGACGGGTCTCGCGCTCGAAGCCGATCATCGCGGTGAAGTCGGGACGTGGAGCGATGACACCGGTGCGGGCCGCGCGGTCGGCGGCCACGCTGGACGACCAGATCGCCCGCATGATGCTCGAGCAGGCCGGGGTCATCCAGGTCGACACGATCCCCGAACTGTTCGACTGCGCCGCTCTGTTCGCCTATCAACCGCTGCCGCGTGGGCCGCGGGTGCGCATCATCGGCAACTCCTCGGTCCTGGGCAGCCTGGCCGCCGACACCGCCCGCAGCGGGGGTCTGGAGGTCGTCGACGCCGTCGACCTGGGTGCCGGGGCCTCGGAAGAGGAGTTCGAACTGACCGTCTCGGCGGCCATGGCCGATCCGGGAGTCGATGCCATCATCGTCGTCTTCGTGCCGCCCGTGGCCGTCGGCGCCGACTGGCACGCACGCGCCCTGATGGCCGCCGCCAACACACCTGACGCCGACGGTGCGAAGCCGATCGTCACGACGTTCCTCGCCGTCGACGGCATCCCGCCGGGGCTGACCAGACCCGGCCCCAACGGCATGCCGGACAAGGGATCGATCCCGTCGTACGGCTCGCCGGAACGTGCGGCCGCGTCACTCGCCAGAGCATGGCAGTACGCGCGGTGGACGATGCGGCCAGAGTCGGTGGTGCACCGCGCCGAGGGCACCGATCCCGAGTCGGCACGTATGTACGTCCGCGAGGCGATGGACGTCGACGCGGCTCCCGCCGGCGCGTCCGGCGCCGACGCACAGCCGGACGGCGGTGCCGGGCGGCGTCCCGGCGAACGTCTGCTCGGCCAGGTCGAATCGGCGAAGTTGCTGCGGTGGTACGGCATCGACGTGGTGCCGTTCCGCGAGGTCACCACGATGCACGAGGCATCCGCCGCGGCGCGCGAACTCGGTTTCCCGGTCGCGGTGAAGGCGACGTCTCCGCGATGGCGGGGGCGCCTCGATCGAGAGGGTGCGCGACTGGACCTGCCCGATGCGACGACGGTGGTCACGGCGTTCGCCGAGCTGACCGAACTCACCGGTGATTCCGTGCTGCACGTGCAGAAGATGGCGCCGAAGGGCGTCGGAACGGTCATCCGCGTCGAGGACGACCCGTCGTTCGGATCGGTGATGTCCTTCGGGCTGTCCGGGCGGACGTTCGATCTGCTCGGAGATCACGGGTACCGGGCGATCCCGCTGTCGGAACTCGACGCCCGCGAACTGATCGACGAGCCCCGCTCGGCGCCGCTGCTGTCGGGGTACCGCGGAGAGGAGCCTGCCGACAAGGAAGCGCTCGTCGACCTGCTGCTGCGGATCTCGACCCTCGTCGACGACATCCCGGAGGTCCGAGAGGTCTTCTGCGACCCGATCCTGGCGTCGGTGGACGGGGCCGCGGTCCTCAACGCCGAGATACGCGTCGGCCCGGTGCCCGACAGACGGGACACCGGGCCCAGGCGACTCGGTTGAGACGGACGACTCAGTTGCGGAGGCGGTACTGCGTGCGGACGATCAGCTCGCGTAGGCGCGCAGACGTTCGGCGCGATCACCGTGGCGCAGCTTGCCCATGACCTCGCGTTCGATCTGACGCACGCGCTCGCGGGAGAGCCCGAACATGCGGCCGATCTGGTCGAGGGTGCGGGGCTGACCGTCGTCGAGGCCGTAACGCATCCGGATCACCTGCTGCTCGCGCTCATCGAGGGTGGCGAGCACCGCACGGATGTCGGAGTGCAGGAGACCGGCGATGACGGCGTTCTCGGCGGAGGTGGCCTCGGCGTCTTCGATGAAGTCGCCCAGGGGTGCCTCCTCGTCGCTGCCGACCGGCATGTCGAGGCTCACCGGGTCCCGGCTGTGGTCGAGCAGATCGGCGATCTTCTCCGCGGGGATGCCCGACTCGTTGGCGAGTTCGTCGTCGGTGGCCTCACGTCCGAGCTGCTGATGGAGCTCTCGCTTGATGCGCGCCAGCTTGTTGACCTGCTCCACGAGGTGGACGGGGAGCCGGATCGTGCGACTCTGATCGGCCATGCCGCGGGTGATGGCCTGGCGGATCCACCAGGTGGCGTACGTCGAGAACTTGAAGCCCTTGGCGTAGTCGAACTTCTCCATGGCGCGGATCAGACCCAGGTTGCCCTCCTGGATGAGATCGAGCAGCGGCATGCCGCGGCCGGTGTAGCGCTTGGCCAGCGACACCACGAGGCGCAGGTTGGCCTCGAGGAGATGCGCCCGGGCTGCTTCGCCCTCACGGACGATGGTGGCCAGGTCTCGCTTCTTGACCGCCGAGAGCCGTTTCTTGGTCGCCAGAACGTGTTTGGCGTAGAGGCCGGCCTCGATCTGCTTGGCGAGTTCGACCTCCTGCTCCGCATTGAGGAGAGCGGTGCGACCGATTCCGTTCAGATAGACGCGGACCAGATCCGCCGCCGGAGACTGAGCGTCGAGATCCTGTTCGGTCATCGCCGGCCGGGTACCCGGAGGGGTGGGATCGGCGAATCCTTTGGTCGGGGTCGAACGTGCAACTGTCGAGCGTGACATGCGGCCTCCTGACTTGAGTGCGTTCACTGGGTCCAACGTCCATGTGTGGCCGATAGTTCCCGAGAGTGATTCGGCGCAAACCTGCCGGAGGCTTGGTTGACCTGCGAATTCTTTTTCTCGAGTCGACAAGCGGCTGAGAAGTTGCTGAGATGTCGCGCGCGTGGGAACGCGCTCGCCCGTACGCGGAAGACCCCGCCGGGCGCGGCGTCAGCGGTGGGGGTCGTCCGGGTCGACGACGTGGCCGTCGACGGTGCGCGACAGCTGATGCTCGGTGTGGGTGAGCGCGGGCGGCCCGACGACGTGGTGGTCGGCCCCGTACTTGTACTGCGGCACCTCGCCGCGCTTGCGGGGCGGACGGTCGTTGGCGATCAGGACAGCCATCCACGGCAGGGGGATCGAGACGGCGACGATTGCCAGGGCGAGCAGACCGGACCCGGTCAGGCTGTAGGCGATACCCGCGATCAGCAGTGCCGGGACTCGAAATGCCATGAGGAACAGATACTTCCGGACACGGGCCCGATGCTGTGCCTCGAGGGAGTCCGGTGCGTCGGTGATCAGGTAGGTCTCGGCGCCGACCGCCTGTCTCGCACCGGCACGACCGAAGTCGTCTGCGTGCGGTGCGCTGCTGTCACCCATGTCATCCCTTTGTTCGAACACCTTCTCCACTGTCCCACTTTCGTTCATCGATTGCACCCACGGGCATCCGCGCCCACCGTGTGACGCACCGAGAGCCGGTGACGCACAATGGAGGCATGGGAACCGAAACCATCGAACGCCCGGACCTCGACGAATGGTCCGACACCAAGACCGACGAGCGTCCTGATGCCGACGCGACGGACCGGGGCGACGACGACCGCCCCAAGTTCTTCCACTACGTGAAGAAGGACAAGATCGCCGAGAGTGCCGTGATGGGCAGTCATGTCGTCGCGCTGTGCGGCGAGACCTTTCCGGTGACCCGTTCGGCCAAACCGGGTTCGCCGGTGTGCCCGAAGTGCAAGAAGATCTACGCCAAGATGCGCAAGTGATCGCTCGGCTGGCCGGCCGGGGGGCCGGTCAGCCGCGCAATCGGTCAGTCGCGGTCGCGCGGGTGGCGCCGGATCGGACCCGACGACAACCGGTCGGGGAGGGTGCGGAGCTGACCGGTGAAGTCGGAGGTCTGCGAGTTCACCCAATGACGGACCTGCGTGGTGGTGGACTCCTTGGCGGGCCAGAACTGTTGGACCGAGGCGTTGAACTCGGCCCCGATCACGATGCCGAATCCCAGTGAGAACGTGAAGAGCAGGAAGGCGATCGGGGTCGCGAGCGCGCCGTACGACACCCCCGCCTCGGTGATCTTCGTCAGATAGATCCGCAGGACGTAGCTGGCGACCCAGAAGAACACGCCTGCCACGATGGCGCCGCCGATGAGCCGGTGCCAGGGCAGCGGATTGGGCAGCGCCAGATGGTAGAGGGTCGTCAGGACGAACAGCAGCACGACGGCGACGAACGGGAAGTAGCCGTAGTCGATGGCGGTCGTGATGAACGACCCCCACGACTCGGGGACGATCGCGCGGAGGTAGTTGGGGCCGAGCGCGACCAGCGGTAGCAGGAACACCGCCACGCTGAGGAACCCCACGTAGAGAAAGAGTGCGAAGAAGCGCTGCCACACCGGGTGTCGGACCTCGTGCTGGTTGTGGGCGTGTGCGATCGAGGCGATGAAACAGGACACCGCCGACGATCCCGCCCACAGCGACAGGATGAATCCGACCGACATCGGGCCGATGCGTCCTCGTCCCAGGACACTGTCGACGGTCGGGATGATCAGGTCGTCGACGACGGTGGGGGTGAAGGTCCGCTCGGCGAAGTCGACGATGCGCGCGTAGATCACGTCGACGGTGTCCGGCCCGAACCATCCCGAGATGTACCCGACGGAACCGAGCAGGCCGAGGAGCAGCGGTGGCAGCGACAAGGCCTGCCAGAACGCGGCCTGTGCCGCCCAGCCGATGATGCCGTCGTCCCAGGACTTGACGATCGTGCGCCAGACCACGCGGTGGATGTTGGGCAGAACCGGGAGGCCGGGAGCCGTCGCGGCCGCGGGCACCGGGTCGTCGGTGCCGCTGCGGTCCTGGTCGGGGGCTGAATCGTCCGGTCTCGGGGTGACGTCCGGCGGCCGGTCGTCCGTACCCGCGCGCGACGGTCCGGTCGGGGTGGGCCCCGCCGTGAGGACCTCGACATCACCGGACGCGGGTGCCGGCCGTCGCGGTGTGCGCAGTGGTGCGGTGGTGGCGTCGCCACCGATCGGCGCGGTGACCGTGCCCGACACCGCGGGTGCGGACCGGCCCGGTGACGCGACCCGGCGTCGGGTCCGTCGCGAGAGGGGGTCGCCGGATGGGCGCGGCGCAGTCACCGACGACGTGTCGTCGGCGAGCGGTGCCGGGTTCCTCTTTCGCGTTGTGATGAGTTCAATATCCCCGATCCGCGGTGCAGATGGGTACCCGGGTCACCAGGCGAGTCGTTCGGATCGCGCGCCCGCCGCGGTCTCGGCGGCTCCCGGACGCGGTGTCGCGATGCGGAAACCGTCGGCGGGCGGCGGTACGATTGTCGGGTCCCCTTGGGCGCGGGTCCCGCACGCGAGGGGTCATTTCATGCCCGGCAGGGAACCCGCACGCCGTCAGGAGCAGCACACAGGTGACGTCAGCCGAACCCTCCGCCAGCGCCACTGGCACCGCACCTCCGGGACCGAAACTCCAGCTCCGGGCCTGGCAGCGTCGGGCACTGACCAAATACCTGACGCAGAAGCCCAAGGACTTCCTCGCGGTCGCCACCCCCGGCGCGGGCAAGACCACCTTCGGTCTCCGCATCGCCCGTGAGCTCCTCGACGACCGGACGGTCGACAAGATCACCGTCGTCGCGCCGACCGAACATCTCAAGCATCAGTGGGCCGAGGCCGCGGCGCGGGTCGGTATCGCACTCGATTCGCGGTTCACCAACGCCGCGGGCCAGACGAGCTCGGATTTCCACGGCGTCGTCGTCACCTATGCGCAGGTGGCCGCACACCCGGCTCGTCACCGTGTGCGCACCGAGAACTACCGGACCCTCGTCATCCTCGACGAGATCCACCACGGCGGTGACGCCAAGTCGTGGGGCGAGGCCATCCGCGAGGCGTTCGACGACGCCGAGCGTCGCCTGCTCCTCACCGGAACGCCCTTCCGATCCGACGATTCGCCCATCCCGTTCGTCACCTACGAGCCCGAGGCCGGCGGACACCAGCGGTCCAAGGCAGACCACACCTACGGCTACGCCGATGCGCTCAAGGACGGCGTCGTCCGGCCGGTCGTGTTCCTGGCGTACTCGGGTGAGGCGAGCTGGCGCGACAGCGCGGGGGAGGAGTACACGGCTCGTCTCGGCGAGCCCCTGTCCGCCGAACACACCACCCGGGCGTGGCGCACGGCGCTCGACGCGCACGGCGACTGGATTCCGGCGGTGCTCACCGCCGCGCACACGCGCCTGGGTCAGTTGCGCGCCACCGGCACCCCGGATGCGGGCGGCCTGGTCATCGCGACCGATCAGACCGCCGCACGTGACTACGCCGAGCTGCTGACGGCGATCACGGGCAAACCACCCACGCTGGTGCTCTCCGACGATCCGAAGTCGTCGTCGCGGATCGGACAGTTCGCGGCGTCGACCGACGAATGGATGGTCGCGGTGCGGATGGTGTCCGAGGGCGTCGACGTGCCCCGGCTCGCCGTGGGCGTGTACGCGACGAGTTCGTCGACGCCGTTGTTCTTCGCGCAGGCGATCGGGCGCTTCGTGCGGTCCCGGCGCCCGGGCGAGACCGCGAGTGTCTTCCTGCCCTCGGTACCTGTGCTGCTGGATCTCGCCGCCCAGATGGAGGTCGAACGCGACCACGTGCTGGGCAAGCCACACCGGGAGAGCGACGGGCTCGACGATCAGCTCCTCATCGATGCCAACAAGCAGCAGGACGAGCCGGGGGAGGACGAGCCCACCTTCCAGTCCCTGCACGCCGACGCCGAGCTGGACCAGGTGATCTTCGACGGCACGTCGTTCGGCACGGCCACGTTCGCCGGCAGCGACGAGGAGTCCGATTACCTCGGGCTGCCCGGGCTGCTCGACGCCGACCAGGTACGGGCGTTGCTCCGCAAGCGTCAAGAGGATCAGGTCACCGCGCGGACGACCGCCGCGGAGACGCCGTCGCCGACCGAACAGCCCACGCCGGGACGCGCACCGGGCACCACCGGGGACAACCTGCACGCCCTGCGGAAAGAGCTCAACACCCTCGTCGCGATGCATCATCACCGCACCGGCAAGCCCCACGGCATGGTGCACAACGAACTCCGCACGCGGCTCGGTGGCCCGCCGACGGCGATGGCCAGCGCGGACCAGCTCAAGGAGCGCATCGCGGCCCTCCGCGAGTGGCGCTGACCCTACGCGGATCCGGGTCACGAGGTCGTCGACCTGAGACACGAGAGAGCCCGGCCGGAATGTTCCGGCCGGGCTCTCTCAGTTCAGACGGTGCCCGTGTCAGACCGACGAACCCATGTCAGACCAGTTCGCCCGCGGACTCGACGACGGTGGCACTGAGCTCGACGAGACGGGTCTCGTGCTCGTTGAAGTGATGACGGCAGAAGAGAAGTTCGCCGCCCTTGGGCAGGACGGCACGTACCTTCGCTGCGGCGCCGCAACGATCACAGCGATCGGCGGCGGTGAGCGGCAGGTAGATCGGGGCTGTGGTGGCGATGTCAGTCATGGTTCCTCCGTCCCGGTCCGGCGCCGGTGTCCGGACGCCTTCCCTTCGAGCCGACACATCCGGGCGATGCGTCAACCTCACTCTGTCAGACGCTGGAGGCGTCCGTATTGTTCCGGCAGGTGCGCTCGGTGTGTCGTCACTCACCGTTTACATCGGGCAACGGAATGACAACGGAATCGATGATCCAGAACCCACGGTTCCGGCAACGACGGTTCGAGTGACGGCAACGCCTCGCGCAGATGCAGAACGACCCGGCCGGTCGGCCGGGTCGCACCACTCTACGCGCTTCGCGCGCCGGCGATCATTTCGTGCGGGTGCTCTCCTGGGATGCACTGTCCGAGTCGGATTCCGAGGCCGTGTCGGCAGTCGGGATGTCGCCGGTCGACGACGTATCCGCCTCACCCGCGGCCACGAGTGCCTCCTGCTCCTCGCGGAGATGCGTCACCGCGTCGGAGGACTCGTTGTCGCGGTCGCGAAGGTACTCGCGCAGCGAGTACGCGAACGCCGCGGCCCAGCCGATGGCGATCACGATGTAGAAGATGTTGCGGACGGCGCCGGGGGCGTCGATGAAGTCGCTCTTGAGCAGGCTGCGCGTATTGGTGAGGACGATGAGGCCGCCGACCGAGGAGCCGAGGAGACGGGGCGGGACGTGACGGACGAGCCACGCCGCGATGGGCGCTGCGATGACACCGCCGACGAGGATGGCCCCCACCCACGCGAAGTTGATCCCCTGCGAGCCGAGGCTGAAGAGGAAGCCGAGGCTCGCGGCGACCGCGATGATGAACTCGCTCGTGTCGATCGACCCGATGACCTTGCGCGGTTCGAGGCGACCACTGGCCAGGATCGCCGGAGTCCCGACAGGGCCCCACCCGCCGCCGCCCGTGGCGTCGACGAAGCCGGCGACGAAGCCGAGTGGGCTGAGGAAGCGCTTGCGCAGCGGCTTGCCGAGATTGTGGCGCGGAATGCCCTGGAACGTGAAGCGCACCAGGATGTAGAGGCCGAGCAGTAGCAGGATGATGGCCATGACGGGCGCGGCGGCCTCGGTGGACAGATTCGACAGGATGGTCGCGCCCAGGAACGCACCGATCGCGCCCGGGATGGCGATCCGCCGTACGACGCGCCAATCGACGTTGCCGAACTTCCAGTGCGAGACACCCGAGACGAGCGTGGTGCCGATCTCGGCGAGGTGGACGGTGGCCGACGCCGCCGCCGGGTTGCTGCCGATCGCGAGGAGCAGGGTGGTGGTGGTGACGCCGTAGGCCATGCCGAGACTGCCGTCGACGAGCTGGGCTGCCAGGCCGACGAGGCCGATCAGGACAATCGTTCTCATGGTGGGTCTTTCCGGGAAGTCACGCCGTCAAAGGCGTGGCGAGGCTGAGCGGGCACGATGCGGCCGCGAGAAGGAAAACGCGAAGGTGGGGACGCACGTGGGCCCCGGGGTGGGTTGGGTCGTCTCACAGACACAGCATCGAGGCTGTGCGCAGCAGGTCAACGGTGGCGCGGCGCACCAGCATGGCGCCTCGTCTGCTCCCGGTCACTGCGTAAGTCACCGCGCCATCCTATGTAGTGCGTCGGGCAAACTCCGACTCTCCGGCCGTGTCGGAATCGGCGCGCGCACAAACCTTGACAAGCGCGGCACTCCCGTGCATTAGGTCCCGATCGCCAGAAACGCCGCCGGCCCCCGTACCGATGTGGTGCGGGGGCGGCGGCGTACAGAGAACCGGGCGTTCTAGTCCAGGTAGTCGCGAAGGACCTGGGAACGCGACGGGTGGCGCAGTTTCGACATGGTCTTCGACTCGATCTGCCGGATGCGTTCACGGGTCACCCCGTAGACCTGACCGATCTCGTCGAGGGTGCGGGGCTGACCGTCGGTCAGGCCGAACCGCAACCGCACCACGCCCGCCTCGCGCTCGGACAGGGTCTCGAGCACCGACTGCAGCTGATCCTGCAGAAGGGTGAAGCTGACCGCGTCGACCGCGACGACGGCCTCGGAGTCCTCGATGAAGTCGCCGAGCTGGCTGTCGCCCTCGTCGCCGATGGTCTGGTCCAGCGAAATGGGCTCCCGGGCGTACTGCTGGATCTCCAGCACCTTCTCCGGGGTGATGTCCATTTCCTTGGCGAGCTCTTCGGGCGTCGGCTCACGGCCGAGGTCCTGGAGGAGTTCACGCTGGATGCGACCGAGCTTGTTGATGACCTCGACCATGTGCACCGGGATACGGATGGTGCGGGCCTGGTCGGCCATGGCGCGCGTGATCGCCTGGCGAATCCACCACGTGGCGTACGTGGAGAACTTGTAACCCTTGGTGTAGTCGAACTTCTCGACCGCGCGGATCAGGCCGAGGTTGCCCTCCTGGATGAGGTCCAGGAATGCCATGCCGCGGCCCGTGTAGCGCTTCGCGAGTGAGACGACGAGGCGCAGGTTGGCCTCGAGCAGGTGGTTCTTGGCGCGGTTGCCGTCGCGCGAGATCCAGTTGAGGTCACGCTTCTGGGCGGTGCTGAGCTTCTCGCCGGCATCCATGATGCGGCGCAGACGCTCGGTGGCGAAGAGGCCGGCCTCGATGCGCTTGGCGAGCTCGACCTCTTCCTCCGCGTTCAGCAGCGCGACCTTGCCGATCTGCTTCAGGTAGGCGCGAACGCTGTCTGCCGACGCCGTGAGCTCGGCGTCCTTGCGAGCCTGCCGCAGGGCCTCGGATTCCTCCTCGTCCCAGACGAAGTCGCCGGACTTGGCGGCCGCGGAGTCGTCCTTGGCCGCTGCTTTGCCTGCCGCCGGAGCCGCGCCCGCGGCGGGGGTGGACTCGGCGGACTCGTCCTCGGACTCTTCGGACTCGTCGTCGTCCTCGTCGACCTCGAGGTCGTCGTCGATCTCGACGTCCTCGAGAACGGCGTCGGGGCCGTCGATGTCGTCGATCGAATCCGGATCGTCGGGCTCGGCGCCCGCGTCCTCGGCTCCCTCGGCGGAAGCGGCCTTCTTGGTGGCCTTCTTCGGTGCCGCCTTCTTGGTGGCCTTCTTCGCTGCTGCCTTCTTCGCGGGCGCCTTGCGGGCGGCGGTCTTCTTCGCAGCCTTCTTGGCGGTCCGCTTGGCCGGGGTGTCGGTCGCGGCGGGGGTCGACTGCGTCGACTCGTCGGCCTCTGCATCACCCTGGTGGGTCGTGATGGCTGCCACGTACAACCTTTCGAACTGTCTTCTGTGGTGTCTTCCGTCGTCCGTCACCAGACATGACACGGCAGCACGAGCCGCCGTGGACGAGGTCTTGGTTTCTCGGTTGGAATGACCGGTGACGACCATTGTAACGACATCGCGTCGTCCGGTGTGTCAAAGCCCTGGTCACGCCCTGCGCGGCGTCAGGTCTTGAGCCCCTGGGAGACGGCCATGGCCGCACCGACGATACCGGCGGTGTTCAACAGCGTCGCGGGCACCACGGGCGTCTTGTTGGTCAGCAGCGGAATCCACTTGTCCGCCTTACGACTGATGCCACCGCCGGCGATGAACAGCTTCGGCCAGAAGAGGGCCTCATAGGTGGCGAGGACCTCGGACACCTTCTCTGTCCACTTCTCGTAGGTCCAGCCCTTCTCCTCGCGGACACGCGACGAGGCCTGGTGCTCGGCCTCCTTCTTGCCGACCTGGAGGTGACCGAGCTCGGTGTTCGGGACGAGGTTGCCGTTGTTGAGGATCGCCGACCCGATGCCGGTGCCGAACGTCAGCAACATGACGACACCGTCGACGCCCTTGCCCGCGCCGTAGGCGTCCTCGGCCATGCCCGCGGCGTCGGCGTCGTTGAGCACCGACACGGTCCGGCCGCCGAGATGCCCGCTGAAGAGGTCGTACACGTCGGTGCCGATCCAGGCCTTGTCGATGTTGGCTGCCGTGCGCATGACGCCGTCGGTGACCACGCCGGGCAGCGTGATGCCCACCGGCCCCGTCCACTCGAAGTGTGCGACGACCTCGGCGACGCCGTCGGCGACCGCGTCGGGAGTCGCCGGTTGCGGGGTGAGGACCTTGAACCGTTCGCCGACGAGGTCGCCGGTGGCGAGATCCACGATCCCGCCCTTGATCCCGGAGCCTCCGACATCGACCCCGAAGGCGAGGTCGGCCGGTCGGTCCGCATCATCGGTGGACGTGGTGGTGCTGGGGGCAGTCATGGTGGGGCTCCCTGTCCGGGTCGGCGGCAATCCGAAGACCAGGCTATCCACGGGCGGGCCCGGATGCGCGTCATCGCAGCAGATGTCGGCGACCGAACCGCCCCGGCGACCGAGACATGGGTCACCGCCGCACCGGCCCGTCGCGCCGATGTGCTGACATGGAAGGCGTGGATCAGACAATTCCGGTGGACGAACTCGCTGCGGTCGCCGATGCCGTGGCCCAGCAGGCCGCCGCGCACGTGCGCCGTCGCCGACCCGAATTGTTCGGTGCGACACCAGGTCACGGAGCCCCTGACGACGCCGCCGCGCCGGTGTCGACGGCACCGGACCCGGTCGCGACGAAGTCCACCGAGACCGACCCGGTCACGCTGGCCGACACCGAGACCGAGCGCCTGATCCGCGCGTTGCTGCGCGATGCCCGGCCCGACGACGAGGTGCTGGGGGAGGAGGACGGCGGTAGTCGCGTCGTGCCCTCGGGTGTGCGGTGGGTCGTGGACCCGATCGACGGGACCGTCAACTTCATGTACGGCGTCCCCGCCTACGCCGTGTCGGTGGCCGCCCAGGTCGACGGGCGTTCGGTGGCGGGCGTCGTCGTCGACGTCGCCCGGCATGTGACCTACGGCGCCACACTGGGCCGCGGTGCCTGGGTGTCCGAGGGGAACGGTGTCCGGCGGCCGCTGCGCTGCACGTCCGTCGAACGGGCCGAACTCGCGCTGGTGGCAACGGGTTTCGGGTATGACGCGGATCGTCGTCGACAGCAGGGCCGGATCGTCGCCGACTTGCTGCCGCGGGTTCGCGACGTACGCCGGATCGGCGCGGCGGCCCTCGACCTCTGCATGGTGGCCTCGGGTGCGGTCGATGCCCACTACGAGCACGGCCTGAGCCCCTGGGACTGGGCCGCCGGCGGCCTCATCGCGTCCGAGGCGGGCGCGATCGTCCAGACGCCGCCGCCGGATTCGCGGGCCGACGAGGGGCACATCACGGTCGCGGTCGCACCCGGGATCGCCGACGAATTCCTCGCTCTCCTCGACGAGCTCGGTGCCCGGGACCCGTTGACCTGAGCTCCCGGGCAGATCCGGTGGAGCGCACTCAGCAGCTCGCCGAGTGCACCGCCTTCACCAGTGCCGGATCCACACCGGTCTCGGGGTTCTTGGGGTCCGCCGACCGCAGTGCCTCGAGCGCGGCCTGGGCGTCCTGGGACATCTCGCCGCCCGAGTGATACGCGCCGAGGGCGACGTCGACGGCCGTGCCCCGACGTCCGTCGTCGACCAACTGGGCGCAGGGGAAGGCAAGCCACGTGGCAGCGGCCGCCGCGCGTCCGGCGGGCCCGAACCGGATCTGCGCCACACAGTCGAGGTCCTGGTTGGGATACAGCGGATCGTCGGCGTACGGGGTGTCGGGGACCGGGGTGAACCCCTGGGCGGTGAGGTCGTCCGACACCGAACGGGCGGCGCCGCGTTCGTCGGAGGCGTTGAGGACGCGGACGCCGAAGGTGGCCAGCGGGGCGGGGACGACCTCGAGCATCTCGTCCCGGCCGACCACCGTCAGGGTCGGCGGCGCAGGCGGGGGAGTCGCGCCGGCTTCGACGGATGTCGGCGGCGTCGGCTGATTGCACGCGGTCGGAACCGATTCGGTGTCGTCGCCTCCCAGCGCCACCGCCCACACGACGACGCCGAGGATCAACAGGGCGACAACTGTGACGATCGCCGGGGTGTACCGCCGCCGGCGATAGGGCCTGCCGTGCTCGTCGGTCGGATAGCCGGTCGTAATCTTCGACACCACCGTGGACTGGCTCCTCAACTGGCTGTTGCGGCCCTCACCGGTCCGCGCGGTCTCGGATCACTCTAGAGGTTGCCGTTCCGACCGCCGATGCGCCTCGCCGGTGGCGTCCGCGGACACATGGAGCAACGTCCCACTTGGAACACCAGACGTTTTTTGCACCAATATTGCGCCCGATATTGACCGACGGATAGTGGTCGTCTACGCTTCGGGCGCCCGCGCTTCCAGACCCGGGGTGCGCCCGATACCAAATCGTGACTGAACTCACACAATACGCGCGCTACTCGGGTACGAATCTCGCCCGAGACGACGTTGTAGTGACCCCAACGGCAAGACAATCCCGGCGGAGTCGTGCGCACATCACGTGGGAGGGCAACCCGCCCTCAGCGTGAGCGCCCCCACTCTCGACAAGTTAGGCACACAATGGCAACAGATTACGACGCGCCGCGACGCACCGAGACCGAGGATCTCAACGAGGACTCGCTCGAAGAGCTGAAGGCACGACGCAGCGAGGCGCAGTCCTCGGCAGTGGACGTCGACGAGAGTGACACCGCGGAGTCCTTCGAACTGCCGGGTGCCGACCTCTCCGGCGAGGAGCTCTCGGTCCGGGTGATCCCCAAGCAGGCTGACGAATTCACTTGCACCAGCTGCTTTCTCGTCTACCACCGCAGCCGATTGGCAGAAGAGAACGGAAGCTCGCTCATCTGTGTCGACTGTGCGTGAACCCGCCTGAGGGACTCCCTCGGGTAGATCGTCCGGGCCGACCCGACGGCCAGGGGTGACACAGCAGAAGAAGCTGCCGAAAGGGGCCGACGCCGATCATGGCGCGGCCCCTTCGTCGTGTCCGGGTCTGGGTCGTGTCCGGGTCTGGGTCGTGTCCGGGTCTGGGTCGTGTGTAAGTCAGGGGCGTGTCAGTCGGCTACGCCGGGGCGGTTCGCCGCGGCGTCGTCGATGCCCAGCGCGGCGAGTAGCTCGGCCGGGCGACGCGTCGAGACCAGCCAGTACGGGGTGGGGTCGTCGGGATCGTCGAGCACAATCAACACCATCGTCTTCACCCAGGACCGGTGCACGAGGTATGCGGCCGGATCGAGCTGGCGGCCCAGCGCGGCACTCTTCGCCGTGGCCGGGACCGTCGCCCCGCGGGCCACGACAGCCCGCGGTAGCCGGGCGCGGTGCGCGTGCAACTCGCGATCCGGCGACACCCGGATTCGGGTGCGGCCCATCGACCACAACATCAGCGCGCAGAGTGCCGCGGTGACGACATATCCGATCGCGCTCCAGCTGCTGCCGTGCGCCGACAGCTGGATCTCGTAACCGACGACACCGGTCAGGACGACGGCCGCCAGCCACCACCACCACGGGACGTGGAGCCGTTCGTCGAACAGGTCGGCGGACGAGTCGGTGACGACGGCGTCACGGCCTGCGGGTGCATGGGGGGCGTCCGACGCGCCTCCGGGGCGTTCAGGCGAATGATCTGCGGTCACGTGACCAGCGTAGTCTGCGTGCGTGACCCCAGATCTTCCCCCTGTACCGCCGATCGCGGTGCGTCGCCTCGACCCCGATCTCCCTCTTCCCGTCCGGGCCCATCCGGGTGACGCGGGGGTCGACCTGTACTCGACCATCGACCTCGAACTCCCCGCCGGGCGCCGTCAGCTGGTCGGTACCGGGATCGCGATCGCACTGCCCTTCGGAACCGTCGGACTCATCCACCCGCGGTCGGGCCTCGCCGCCCGCGCCGGTCTCTCGATCGTCAATTCTCCGGGGACGGTCGACGCGGGTTATCGCGGCGAGATCAAGGTCTGCCTGATCAATCTCGATCCCGAACAGACGATCTCGATCGCCCGCGGCGACCGCATCGCCCAACTTCTCGTGCAGCGCGTGGAACTCCCGGACTTCGTCGAGGTCGACGAACTCGACGACACCGCCCGCGGCGAGGGTGGTTACGGCTCGAGTGGCGGCCACGCCATTCTCACCTGAGTCCGGGCCTCCCGGAGTCGATTACTGTTCTCTCTGTGACCGGCGGAGCGCTCCGCCTCGGTCGCGGTGTCGAGGATGAACAGCCCAGGGCATGTCGATGGTCCGGGGCGGGCGAGGAGTAGGCGATGGCACAGGACGAATCGGACGAGTTGCGGGTCGGTCAGGCGAGGGGACCCTACGACATCGACGCACTCGTCACCGAGCCGCGCGAGTTGGAGAACTCACATCTGGACCTCGGGTCGGTACTGGTCCCGGTGGTCGAGGGTGGCCAGGTGACCGTGGAGATGTCCGAGGCGCACCAGCCCCAGAACGTCTACCTCGTGACGCCCATCGGGCGGATCTCGGTGAGCGCCTTCGCCGCACCCAAGTCGCCCGGCATGTGGCGCGAGGTGGTGCGGGAGCTGGCCGGTTCGCTCCGCGACGACGGCGCGGTGACCAGTGTCGAGGACGGCCACTGGGGTCGCGAGGTGGTCGCCGAGATCGATGGCGCCACGCACCGGTTCATCGGCGTCGACGGCCCCCGATGGCTGGTCAGGTGTGTGGGCAGCGGCCCGTCGGAGAGCGCTGACGATCTCGCGCGCCTGAGCCGGGCCGTTCTCGCCGAGACCGTCGTCCGTCGCGGCTCGGAGCCGTTCCCGCCGCGGGATCCGCTGCCGATCGTGCTGCCGCCGGTGCTCGCCGAACAGGTCGCCGCGGCTCAGCAGCAGATGTTCGCCGATCCGGCCTCCGCCGAGGCTCAGGCCGCCCCACCGACCCAGGCGCCCGTCGCCGATGCGCCGGACACCACCGACGAGGCCGGCCCGGTGACCGGCGGCGCCCTCGACCAGGTGGCGCACGCGACCGTGTACGGGGACAACGCCTACGCCGACGAGCCCGATCCCGAGGCCGCCGCGCCGAGCCAGGCGCCCGAGTCGGCGGAGGCCACCTCCGCAGACGCCGACGAGGATCCGCAACCCCCGTCGTCGGGTTCGGCGATGCAGCGCTTCCTGCGCCGACGGTGACCGCCGGGTCACGTCAGGCGTGACAGGCCGTCGAAGGCGCTCCGCCCGAGCAACGCGGCATCACGGCCCCACCCGTCGAGGGTGACCTCGGTGAGCGCCGAGCGCGGCGCCGCGCGGTCCCAGGCCCGCGCGACCTCGATCGGATGGACCGGGTCGTCACCCGCCGCGACGATGCCGAGCGGCACTGCCAGTCCGGCGATGTCCGATGGGGTGGGGGCTCGGTAGGACGCGGCCTCGCGCAGCGCGTCGATCAGGCCCGGGTGCAGCCGCCGCCATGAACGAGCCAGCTCGGCGGCCAGCCAGTCGGGGCTGCCCGCGGACATCGCGGCGATCGTCGCCTCGAGACCGTCCCGCTCGAGCGCCTCGGCCGTGGCCCGCGCACTCGAGGCCGCCGGCGCAAGGCGCGCATCCCCGCTCCAGGCGGGCAGCGCCGCAAGGACCCCGGCACAGCGATTCCCATCATCGGTGAGTGCCCACTCCAAGGCGACCGCGGCGCCGATGGACACTCCGCCGACCAGGATCCGGCCGTGTGACCGCGCCGCGCGTGTGAGTGCCTGGCGGTAGCCCTCGATCAGTGGCGTGGCGGGTTCCAGGGCGATGAGCTCCAGCCCGCGAGCCGCCGCGGCGGGGCCGAAGGCGCGGGTGACGTAGTCGGCGTCCGACCCGGTTCCGGGGATCGCGACGAGTGCGGTCGGTCGGGGTCGATCGGAGCGGTCGGTGCCGAGCATCAGACGATCATCCCCTAGGGTGGCCCGGGGTCACGAAGGTGTCCTCCGACCACGGAATCCGACCGTGGTCGTCCACGTTGTCAGTGGACGATGCCGAGGTCTACGCTGGCGGACAGGCCACCGATCATGCGTTCGGTGGCCCACGGACACCGCCGCACACGTCCGCGGTGCCGTCCGAAATCCATTGGGAGGTTGAGATGCCCACAGCCGGCTATCTCAAGCGACTGACCCGTCGGCTCACCGAAGATCTCGGTGACATCGACGCCGAGAAGATCGCCGAGGAGTCGAAGGCGACGGGCGCGCAGCGCGCGTCCGACTGCTGTCGCGGCGACGAGGTCACGATGCACGGTGAACTCCGTGCGGTCGAGACCTGTTCACGCTCCGCCAAGGCCGGCGTGAAGGCCGAGTTCTTCGACGGCTCCGACATCGTGATGCTGAAGTGGCTCGGGCGGAACCGGATCACCGGCATCGAGCCCGGCCGCAAGGTGACGGTACGGGGACGGCTCGCCGAGCAGGACGGCCACAAGGTGATCTACAACCCGTACTACGAATTGCACGGCGTCGACGAGTGAGCGATCCCGAGCCGCGTGCTCCCACGGTCCTCGAGCAGATCGGCGGCGTGTCGGGGCTGATCTACTCCACGGTCCCGGTGATGGTGTTCGTCCCGGCGAACTCGTTCTTCGGCCTCACCGTCGCGATCTACGCGGCGCTCGGTGTCGCGGCCGCGCTGTTCCTCTTCCGGCTGATCCGCCGCGAACCCCTGACCCCGGCCGTCTCCGGCCTGCTCGGTGTCGCGATCTGCGTCTTCATCGCCCGAGAGGTGGGAGATGCCAAGGGTTACTTCCTCTTCGGCATCTGGACCACCCTCGCGTACGCCATTGTGTTCGCGGTGTCGATACTGGTCCGCTGGCCCCTGATCGGGGTGGCGTGGCACCTGGTCAACGGCGAGGGGTCGGCCTGGCGCAAGCAGCGCAAGGTCCTGCGCGCCTACGACATCGCCACCGCGCTGTGGACGCTGGTGTTCGTCGCGCGCTATCTCACCCAGTCCGAGCTCTACGACGACGGTGCCACCGGCTGGCTCGCGTTCTCACGCATCGCGATGGGCTGGCCGCTGACCGCCCTGGTGGTGCTCGCGACGATCCTCCTGGTCCGGCGCGCTCACCGAGCCGAGGAGCGAATCGCCGGGACCATCGACACCGACATCGACGTGGCCGAGGGTGTCCCCACCGACGAAGCGACCGCCGACGATCCGACCGCCGACGATCCGACCGCCGAGAACGTCACCGGGCGATCTGCATCGCCTCGTAGAGCGCGGGTTCCACTTCGGTGGGAGCGATGAAGACGAGCTCGTCCCCACCTTCGATGGGGTCGTCGCTCTGCGGGACGATGACACGGCCTCCGCGCAGGATGGCCACGAGCGCGGCGTCCCGGGGGAGTGCGAGCCTGCGGACCGGTTTGCCCGCCAGCGGTGTGTTCGACGGCAGCGTCAGTTCGACGAGGTTGGCCTGACCCTGACGGAACGTCATCAGACGGACCAGGTCGCCGACCGAGACGGCCTCCTCCACGAGTGAGGCGAGCAGTCGCGGGGTGGAGACGGCGACGTCGACGCCCCAGTCCTCGTCGAACAGCCACTCGTTGCGGGGGTCGTTGACGCGCGCGACGACCCGGTTGACCGCGAACTCGGTCTTCGCGAGGAGGCTGACGACGAGGTTTGCCTTGTCGTCGCCGGTCGCGGCGATCATCACATCGAACGTCTGCAGTTGTGCCGCTTCGAGATTCGCCAGTTCGCACGCATCGGCCAGGACCCACGTGGCGCCGGCGACCGCGTCGTGGTCGATGTGATCGGCGTTGCGCTCGAAGAGGGTGACCTCATGGGTGTTCACCAGCAGCTCGCGCGCGATGGACCGCCCGACCGCACCGGCACCGGCGATGGCGACCTTCACAGCGACTTCTCGTTCACAGCGATTTCTCGTTCACAGCGGGGGGACTCCTTCAGGGCTGACGTGGTCAGGACTCGGTCTGGGTGAACGGTGCCGCGGCGACCCCGCGGGCGTTCTTGAGATTGTCGAGCAGGACTGCTCCGTAGATCACATCGTCCTGTTGCAGAACGGTTTTGGCGTCGGGGAGAACCGGGCGTCCGACCCGGAGGAGAAAGGCGATGCGTGCACCGGTCTGCTCCTGGAACTTCGCGACCGTCACCCCGATCCACGTGTCGTCGACGTCGATCTCGGCGAGTGCGAGCGACCCCGAGGGATCACGCCACTCCGTCATCGTCGTCTCGCCGAGCGCCGAGACGAATCGCTCGGTCGTCCACGGGACGGTGGCCACGGTGGGGATGCCGAGCCGTTCGTAGACCGCGGCGCGCTTGGCGTCGTAGATGCGGGCCACGACACGTTCGACGTCGAAGGTCTCGCGGGCCACGCGTGCGGAGATGATGTTGGAGTTGTCGCCCGAGGACACCGCGGCGAACGCGTCGGCATGCTCGATGCCGGCCTTCTCCAGGATCTCGCGGTCGAAGCCGACTCCGGTGATGGTCCGGCCCGCGAAGTCCGGGCTCAGGCGCACGAAGGCGGACGGGTCGCGGTCGATGATCGCGACATCGTGTCCGCGCTTCTGCATCGCCATCGCGAGCGATGACCCGACACGCCCGCAACCCATGATGACTACCTGCACGACATTCCTCTCCCCAGGCGGTCCGTCTGCCGCGAGTCGAACCTACCCGCCTCGCCGCGAACGCTCTAGGGTTGCCTGGTGTCCACCGTCTCCAAGGTGTCCGTCGCGACGAAACGCCTCCTGCTCGGCAGGCCGTTCCGCAGCGACACCCTCGGTCATACCCTGTTGCCCAAGCGGATCGCCCTGCCGGTCTTCGCCTCCGACGCGATGAGTTCGGTGGCGTATGCGCCGCAGGAGATCTTCCTGGTCCTGTCCGTCGCGGGGATCAGCGCCCTCGCGTTCACCCCGTGGGTCGCGATCGCCGTCGCGGTCGTGATGATCGTCGTCGTCGCGAGCTATCGGCAGAACGTGCACGCCTACCCGTCCGGGGGTGGGGACTACGAGGTCGCCACCGTCAATCTCGGTCCGAATGCGGGTCTGACGGTCGGCAGCGCCCTGCTCGTCGACTACGTGCTGACGGTGGCGGTGTCGGTCACCTCGGCCGCGGAGAACATCGGATCGGCCATCCCGTTCGTCGGCGAACACAAGGTGTGGTTCTGTGTCGGCGCGATCATCCTGCTCGCCGCGGTGAATCTGCGCGGCATCAAGGAATCCGGCGCGTTCCTCGCGATCCCGACCTACGGGTTCATCATCGGCGTTCTCGGCATGCTGATCTGGGGGTTCACCGAGATCTTCGTACTCGGCCAGGACATCCACTCCGAGACCGCGGCCTTCGGCATCGCGGCCGAGCAGGACGACCTCACCGGACTGGCGCTGATCTTCCTGGTGGCGCGCTCCTTCTCCTCCGGATGTGCCGCCCTGACCGGGGTGGAGGCGATCAGCAACGGCGTGCCCGCTTTCCGCAAGCCCAAGTCACGCAACGCCGCCACGACGCTGCTGCTCCTGGGCGCGTTCTCGATCACCCTGCTGCTGGGCATCGTGCTGCTCGCCGAGAAGATCGGCGCGAAGTACGTGATGAACCCCGCACAGGACCTGATCGGCGCGCCCGAGGGTTATCAGCAGAAGGCGATGATCGCCCAGCTGGCCCACGCGGTGTTCGACTCGTTCCCGCCCGCCTTCTTCTTCGTCGCCACCGTCACCGCCCTGATCCTGTTGCTCGCCGCCAACACCGCGTTCAACGGCTTCCCGGTGCTCGGTTCGGTGCTCGCCCAGGATCGGTACCTGCCCCGGCAGCTGCACACCCGCGGCGACCGGCTGGCGTTCAGCAACGGCATCCTCTTCCTGGCGATCGCCGCGATCATCTTCGTGGTCGCCTTCGGGGCGCAGGTGACCTCGCTGATCCAGCTCTACATCGTCGGCGTGTTCGTGTCGTTCACGTTGAGCCAGACCGGCATGGTGCGGCATTGGACGCGCCTGCTGCGCACCGAGACCGACCCCAGCGCGCGGCGCCGCATGAAGCAGTCGCGGATGGTCAACTCGGTCGGACTGGTGATGACGGCGACCGTCCTCGTCGTGGTGCTGCTCACCAAGTTCACCGAGGGTGCCTACATCGCGGTGATCGCCATGATCGCGCTGTTCGTCATCATGAAGCTCATCCACCACCACTACGCCTCGGTGCAGCGAGAACTCGACCGCGCGGAGAACGACGACGAGGCGGTGCTGCCCAGCCGCACCCACTCCATCGTCCTGGTGTCGAGCCTGCACATGGCGTCCAAGCGCGCACTCCGCTACGCCCGCGCGACCCGGCCGGACGTCCTGGAGGCCATCACGGTCAACGTCGACGACCGCGACACCCGCAAGCTCGTCTCCGAATGGGAGGCCAGCGACATCACGGTCCCACTCAAGGTGATCGCCTCGCCTTACCGCGAGATCACCGGGCCCGTCATCGAATACGTGCGACGGGTGCGTCGGGAGTCACCCCGCGATGTCGTCACGGTCTTCATCCCCGAATACGTCGTCGGACACTGGTGGGAGCAGATCCTGCACAACCAATCGGCTCTCCGCCTCAAGGGGCGCCTGCTGTTCGAACCCGGCGTGATGGTGACCTCGGTGCCGTGGCAGCTCACGTCGTCCGACCGCCGCAAGGAGGAGCCGGCGTACTGGGCGCCCGGCGAGACCCGGCGCGCCCTCGGCGAACCCGAGCGGCGCACATGAGCGGGTCGGGTTCCCGTCGTATCGAGGTGAGCGTCGACCGGCCGGCCAACGGCGGGGAGGCGGTCGGTCGGGCCGATGGGCGGGTCGTGTTCGTCCGGGGCGCGATCCCGGGAGAACGGGTGCTCGCCGAGATCACCGACGACCGGCACGACGCGTACTGGCGGGCGGACGTAGCCGAGATCCTCGATGCCTCGCCGCACCGGGTGACCACGCCGTGCCCCGCGGCCGCAGGCGGCGCCGGGTGCTGCGACCTCGGGCATGTCGCACCCCGGTATGCCCGCGAACTGAAACAGGCTGTCCTGCTGGACGTCCTGGGCCGGGTCGGGCACCTGTCGGAAGAGGTGGTCGCCGGTACCGAGCTCGCTGTTCGCGGCGTACGACAGCTGGGGGACGCCGACACCGGGTGGCGCATCCGCAGTCGGCTCGCCGTCGATGAGCACGGGCGTCCGGGCCAGTCCGCCCATCGCGGCTCCCGGGTGATCGTCGAGCCGTGCGTGCAACCGGCGGCAGGGATGCTCGACGGCCTCGCCGGCCGACTGTTCACGCCCGGGGCCGAGATCGCCGTGGTCCTCGACTCCGCGGGTACCCGCCACATCACCGAACTCGCCCCCGTGACGGCCCCCCGTCGGGGCCGCGGGGACAGCAGACGCCGAGCCCAGCAGAACCGCGTCCGCCGGGCGCGTCCGCGCACGCAGGTCGTCGTCGACGGGGAGGCCACGGCGCTGCATCGGGTGGGCGACCGGTCCTGGCGGATTCCCGTGGCCGGGTTCTGGCAGGCCCACCGCGACGCCCCCCGGGCCTACTCCGACACCGTCGTCGAGTTCGTCGGAGCGCACCTAACATCGCCAGCCCGTGTCGCCTGGGACCTGTACGGCGGTGCCGGCGTCTTCGCCGGTGCGCTGCTCGACGCCGAACCCTTCGGCAGCGGTCTGGAATCCGTGCACATCGTCGACTCCGACGCGTCCGCGCTCGACGCCGCGTCGCACACCTTCGAGGCGGAACAGGATCGCGTGCTGGTCCACCGCGGCGATGTCGGTGCCGCGATCGCCGGGCCGGCTGCGCCCGCGCGCCCCGACATCGTGGTGCTCGACCCGCCGCGCACCGGTGCCGGCGAGCAGGTGATCGGCGCGGTGACGGCCGCGGGGCCGTCCGTCGTCGTTCATGTGGGGTGCGATGCGGCGCGGTTCGCACGTGATCTCGGACTCTTCGAGCGGCACGGCTATCGGGTTGCCGAGATCCGGGGTTTCGACGCGTTTCCGCTGACCCACCACGTGGAGGCGATCGCCTGCCTCGTGCCGGCCGCCGCCGGGTGACGCGGCGCGGGTCCCGACGGGTCCCGGTCGACGCCTCGACGACCATCCGTGGGTCGGGGCCGCGACGAATGCTTCCGTAGACTGACCACACATGTACCGGACCCGTCCGGTGCCCACAGCCGACCTGATGTCCTCGCGTGGTGGAGGAACAGGGTGATGGAGGAAATCATGGGTGTGCTCGACCGGATCAGCTCGCCGGCCGATCTTCGGCCCCTGTCGGACGCGGAGATGGAATCGCTCGCGTCCGAGATCCGCACGTTCCTGATCGAGAAGGTGGCCGCCACCGGCGGTCACCTGGGGCCGAATCTCGGTGTCGTCGAACTGACCCTGGGAATCCACCGTGTCTTCGACTCGCCGTCGGATCCGATCCTGTTCGACACCGGCCATCAGAGCTACGTCCACAAGATCGTCACGGGCCGCAAGGACGGCTTCGACCAGCTGCGCCAGCGCGGCGGTCTCACCGGTTATCAGGAACGCGCCGAATCCGAGCACGACTGGGTGGAGTCCTCGCACGCCTCGGCCGCGCTGTCCTATGCCGACGGTCTCGCGAAGTCGTTCGAGCTGACCGGCCAGCCGGACCGCACGGTCGTCGCGGTGGTGGGCGACGGTGCGCTGACCGGCGGCATGTGCTGGGAGGCGATCAACAACATCGCCGCCTGCAGCCGACGCGTGGTGATCGTCGTCAACGACAACGGCCGGTCGTACGCGCCGACCATCGGCGGTCTCGCCAGCCACCTGTCCGGCCTCCGGCTGCAGCCCGGTTATGAGAAGTTCCTCGACGAGGGACGACGCGTCGTAAAGCAGATGCCCGTGGTCGGTGAGCCCGCATACGCGGTCCTGCACGGGATGAAGAGCGGACTCAAGGATCTGCTCGCGCCGCAGGCGATGTTCACCGACCTCGGCCTGAAGTACGTCGGCCCCGTCGACGGACACGACATCGACGCGGTCGAGTCCGCGCTGCGACAGGCCCGCGACTTCGGCGGGCCGGTCATCGTCCACACCGTCACCCGCAAGGGGATGGGTTACGCCCACGCGGAGAACCATGTCGCCGATCTGATGCACGCGACGGGGATCATCGACCCGGTCACCGGCCGGCCCACCAGTGTGTCGCCGCAGGATTGGACCGCGGTCTTCTCCGCCGCACTCCTCGATGCCGGCGCCAACCGCCCCGACGTCGTGGCCATCACCGCGGCCATGCCCGGACCGACCGGACTGACCCCGTTCGGGGAGCGCTACCCCGACCGCATGTTCGACGTCGGGATCGCCGAGCAGCATGCGATGACCTCGGCGGCGGGTCTGGCCCTGGGCGGGCTGCACCCGGTGGTCGCCATCTACTCGACCTTCCTCAACCGTGCGTTCGACCAGTTGCTCATGGACGTCGCGCTGCTGAAGCAGCCGGTGACCCTCGTCCTGGATCGCTCCGGCATCACCGGCCCCGACGGACCCAGCCATCACGGGATGTGGGATCTGTCGCTCATGGCGATGATCCCCGGCCTGCGGGTCGCCGCGCCGCGTGATGCCGTCCGCCTGCGGGAGGAGTTCGACGAGGCGCTCGGGGTCGACGACGGACCCACCGCCCTCCGGTTCTCCAAAGGCGCAGTGCCCGAAGACATCCGGGCAGTCGAGCGGCTCGACGACGGCGTCGACGTCCTGCACCGTTCCGATCGTGATCTCGGTCCCGCAGGCGGCGACGTGCTCATCGTCGCGGTCGGCGCGTTCTGCGGCCTGGCCGTCGACACCGCCGAACGACTCGCCCGGCAGGGCATCGACGCAACCGTCATCGACCCGCGCTGGGTGTTGCCCGTGCCGGCCTCGGTGGTCGAGGTCGCCCGCCGACACCGTCTGGTCGTGACGCTGGAGGACGGATGCACCAGCGGCGGTGTCGGGTCGGCCGTCGCGGCAGTCCTGTCCGCCGCCGAGGTGATGGTGCCGGTCCAGATCAAGGGCATCCCGCAGGAGTTCATCCCGCACGCCTCGCGAGGTGAGATCCTCGGCGAACTCGGTTTGACCGCGCAGGATCTCGCCCGGTCGGTCACGGCGACGGTGTCCGGGATGCAGGCCGGTCCGGGGTTGTCGGGTCAGATCGAGAACCGACCCGACCCGGCCCGGAGTCGCGCCGACGACTAGACCGGGTCCGCGCCGCGTTTGGCGGTGAACGGCGGTGGGCATTTCCCCGTGGTGAACGTCGAACCCGGTGCCGCGGGCCGGGATCGGTTGGACTCGCGGGTGCCGACGATCGGTGTCGAAGAGGAATTCGTCCTCGTCGACCGCGATTCCGGGCGTCCGGTCGGACGCAACCGCGAGGTCGCGGCTGCCGCATCGGCCCGTGGGCTCGACCTCGAACTCGAATTGACCTCGTCCCAGGTCGAGATCGCCACGCCGACGGCGGTGTCGGGCGAGGAGATCGGTACGCATCTGCGCCGACTCCGCACCATCCTGGTCGACGCGGCCCGTGAGGTCGGTGTCGACGTCGTCGCGTGCGGAGTGCCACCGAGGGTGCCGGACTCGTTCCCGGTGACCGACACCGGTCGGTACCGGGCCATCGCCGCCCGGTACGGAATGCTCGCCCACGAGCAGGGGATCAGCGGCTGCCATGTGCACGTCGGTGTGCCCGACACCGACACGGCGGTGTCGGTCTGCAACTGGATGCGGCCGTGGTTGCCTGCTCTGCTCGCGGTGTCGGCGAACTCGGCCATCTACCGAGACGCCGACTCCGGGCACGCCAGCTGGCGCTCGGTGCTGTGGTCACGGTGGCCCGCGGCGGGGCCGCCCCCGCACCTGCGCTCGGCCGAGCACTACGCCGACATCGTGAAAGTTCTGGTCGCCACCGGCGCGATCCTCGATCCCCACATGCTGTATTGGGACGTCCGCCCGTCGGATCACCTGCCGACGGTCGAGGTGCGCGTCGGGGACGTCCAGATGCGGGTCGAGGAGACCCAGGCGTTCGCCTCGATCGTCCGTGCGGCCGTCATGACCGCACTCGACGACGGTGCAACGGGCGCGCGGGCAAGCGCGGTGCTGGACTCGGCGCTGCTGTCGGCCGCGTACTGGACAGCGGCTCATGACGGGCTCGATGGACAGGCCGTCGATCCGGCCACGGGTGCACTGCTGCCGGCGTGGTCCCGCGTCGATCAGTTGCTCACCGTGATCGGTCCGGCACTGGACCGTTCGGGTGAGCGCGAGTCTGTCGATGCGGTGCTGCAGACCATGCGCACCGAGGGCAACGGTGCCTCACGTCAGCGGCGGATCTTCGATGCCACGGGGACCGGCCTGGCAGTCGTGCGCGCAGCGACCGTGGGTCGTGAACTCGGCCCGGGGTGAGGGGCCGTCAGCTTCGGAGCCGCGAGGTCAGCGCAGGGTGGCGAGGTTCGAGATCGACTGGTGCACATCCGATTCGAGCACCTTGGCAACGAGTCGGCCCACCGCGCCGTTGAGGAGCCCGCCGGACAGCTCGGCGGACAGGTCGAAATGCGACCCGTCGGCGATCTCGTCCACCTTCATCGCCAGGTCGATCTTCACCCCGCCCCGGCCGGTGCCCGACAGCGCGATGAGACGCGGCTCGTCGTAATCGGTCACGGTCCAGTGGATGACGTTGCGGAACCCCTTGACCTTGATCAGCGACGAGATCGTGGTGCCCTCGGCGATCGTATCGGGTACCGGGGAGCGCCATCCGCCGAAGATGGTCATCCACTCGTCGAACCGTGCAAGGTTGCTGGCGAGTGCCCAGGCTGCGCCCGGGTCGAGGTCGGAGTCGTAACCGACGGAGACTGTGGCCACTGAATAGCTCCCATCCGTGAGGGTGGTCCGTGCCGGGAGTTGTCTTACCCCGCTCCGGGTCGTGCACTCGGGTGTTGGCTTTCGGGTCGTCGTGACCACCGAATGTAGCCGAGGATCGACCGCCGCGCGGGGCCGGCACCGCGACGACCATGCGCGGCGGGCGTGTCGTCGCCTACTCGCCGACCGTCTCCTGCGCTGGTCGGGCGGCGTCGCGCAGCGCCTCGGCGAGCGGTTCGGCACAGAGTCCGCGCTGCCAGGGCCGGGCTGCCGAGGCGGCGAGACGGGCATCGACGTTCTCGGTGGTGATCTCCCCGTCGACGCCGTCCCAGCAGAGCTGTCGGACGAGATCGGGGGCGAGGAGATTCTCCACGGGCAGGGTGTGGGCCTCGGCGATGTCCTTCAGCACCGGCCGCACCTTCTGCAGGCGTGCGTTCGCCTCGGGGTTCCGCTGTTCCCACCTGCTGACCGGCGGCAAACCGGGACCGTTGGTCTTGCGCGACGGGAGTTTGCTGTCGGGGAGTTCACGCGCCCGCTGCAGAGCGCTGAGCCAGACGTTGGCCTGCCTGCGTTGTCGGGGACCGCCGAAGACCGGGAGCCGGGTCAGTTCGGCTGCCGTCTTGGGATCGACGGTCGCGGCGTTGACGATGGCGGTGTCGGGCAGGATGCGGCCCGGCGCGACGTCGCGTCGTTCCGCCAGCTCTTCCCGCGCGGTCCACAGTTCCCGGACCGCGGCGAGGGTGCGGGTGGACTTGATGGTGTGGATGTTCGACGTCTTGCGCCACCGGTCGGTGCGCGGGGGAGCGGGCGGTCGACCCAGGACGTAGGCGAATTCCTCACGCGCCCAGCCGTTTTTGCCGTCGTCGGCGAGGGCGGCGTCCATCGCGTCGCGCAGTTCCACCAGCACCTCGACGTCGAGCGCGGCGTAGTTCAGCCAATCGGCGGGCAGCGGTCGCCGGGACCAGTCGGCGGCGCCGTGGCCCTTGAGTAGGCCGAGTCCCAGGAACTGGGCGACCATGGCCGCGAGGTTGACCTTCGCGAGGCCGAGCAGTCGACCCGCCAGCTCGGTGTCATAGAGCTCGACGCATTCGAAACCGAGTTCCCGCAGGCAGGGAAGATCCTGATCGGCCGCATGCAGCACCCATTCCGGTCCGCGCAATGCGTCGATGACGGGTGCGAGCGCCGCGGGGTCGCCGATCGGGTCGAGCAGGAAGCTGCCCGCCCCGTGACGCTTGATCTGGATCAGATAGGCGCGCTGGGAGTAGCGGTACCCCGATGCACGTTCGGTGTCGACTGCGATCGGACCCGTGCCGGCGGCCAGGGCCGCCGCTGCGTCGGCGAACTCCGTCGCGGTCGAGAGCACCGGCGGAACCCCGCCCGCGGGTTCGAGCAGTGGCGTGACCTCGGGGGCTGCGTCATCGCCTGCACCCTCGGTGCCGGTTGTCGTCACCTCTGGTTCGACCGGTCCGGCGGCCTCGCTCACGTCGCGCCGAGTTCGGTCACGCCGACCGGCGGGAGACCGGCCGCGGAGGCCAGGACGTCACAGAATGCCTCGAGATGGCTGTTCAGGCCGTCGGCGGTCAGGGCCGTCCAGGACGCGCGTACCTCGAGTTGGTGGGCCCGCGGCGGGCCGGCGATGTCGCCGTAGCGGACGGACGTGGTCGAGGTGACGGTCCCGCCGAGTGCGGTGACCTCGATGCGGGTGGCGGTGTCGTCGGGGGTCGAGCCGGCCCCGACAGGGACGCCGAGGGCGTCGCTGAGCCAGCTCCAGGCCACCTCGGGGAGCAGCGGGTCCATGGCCAACGCGGCCTCGACCTCTGCCTGTAGAAACGCGACGAGTCGGATCGTGCCGTTCCACGCGTCCTGGCCGGCCGGGTCGTAGAGCAGGATCAGGCGACCGAAGGCGCTGCCCTGTGCGTCCGCGGGCACATCGTCGAGGTCCTCGGGCGGGCGCACCTCGGCGCCGACGGCATAGCTGTACGGCGCCAGGCGCTGGGGCGGGCGGATGGGTCCGACCTCGATCTCACGGCGGACCCGGGCAGCGTGCAGCGACTCCACCGCCGCGCGGAAATCAGCAGGCTCGTCCTGAGCTCCCGAAGAGGTCACCGTTCGACCGTAGGGGTGGGGTGCCCGACCAGCGCGGAGGCGCGCCGAGGCAGCCGGCCCCGGCATCGGATGAGGTGGGTTGCGCAGGGCTTTCCCGAGCGAATCGGGGGCATGGCAGAGTAAGCGGTGATGACGAACGCAACTGGTACCCGGGTCCATAGGTCGCACCTGCCGCTGGTCGCCGCGGCCACCGGCGCGACCCCGTCACGCCGACCGGTGTGGTTCATGCGGCAGGCGGGCCGCTCCCTCCCCGAGTATCGGGCGATCCGCGCCGATCACGGCATGCTGGAGTCCTGCTTCGACGCCGAGCTGGTCTGCGAGATCACGATGCAGCCGGTGCGCCGGCACGATGTGGACGCCGCGATCCTCTTCTCCGACATCGTTGTGCCGCTCAAGGCCGCGGGCATCGATCTCGACATCGTCGCCGGCACCGGTCCGGTCATCGCCGAGCCGGTGCGCTCGCCGGAGGCGGTCTCGCGCATCCCGCGTCTGGAACCCGCCGCCGTGGGATCGATCTCGCGCGCCATCGGCCTGCTGCTCGACGAACTGGGCGACACGGCGCTCATCGGGTTCGCCGGCGCGCCGTTCACCCTCGCCTCCTACCTCATCGAGGGCGGACCGAGCCGCAATTACGAACGCACCAAGGCGATGATGCACGGCGACCCGGAGACCTGGGCCGAACTCATGGCGCGCCTCGCCGACATCACCATCGCGTTCCTGAAGGTCCAGCTCGACGCGGGTGTGGACGCGATCCAGCTCTTCGACTCGTGGGCGGGCATGCTGTCGGCCGCCGACTACCAGCGATTCGTGGCGCCGCACAGCGCCCGGGTCCTCGCCGAAGTCGCCGAGTACGGGGTGCCGCGTATCCACTTCGGCGTCGGCACCGGGGAATTGCTCGCCCCGATGGCGCATGTCGGCGCCGATGTCATCGGCGTGGACTGGCGCGTCCCCCTCGAGGAGGCCGTTCGCCGCGTCGGTCCGGGCAAGGCCGTGCAGGGCAACCTCGACCCGACCCTGCTGTTCGCCGGCCAGGACGTCGTGGACGGCGAGGTGCGACGGGTCGTCGCCGACGGCGATCGCGCGGTGGCGGCCGGGGCGATCGGGCACATCTTCAACCTGGGTCACGGGGTTCTGCCCGGCACCGACCCCGACGTGCTCACCAGGGCCGTCGAGCTCGTTCACAGCATCTGATGCCCGGTTCGGCCCGGGTCGCGATCGTCGGCGGTGGCATCTCCGGTCTGACTGCCGCGTACCGCCTGCGCCGCGCCCTCGGTGCCGACGCCGCCCTCGACCTGTTCGAGTCCTCGGACCGGACCGGCGGGGTCCTGCACACGACCACCGTCGGTGATCAGGCCGTCGACGTCGGCGCCGAGGCGTTCATCGTGCGTCGTCCCGAGGCGCTGGATCTCGTCACCGAACTCGGACTGGCCGATCGGATCGTGTCGCCGACGCCACGTCGCCCCGCGGTCTGGTCCGGTGGCCGGCTGCATCCGCTGCCCAGTCCCGCACTGATGGGCATCCCCGCCACCCCCGCGGCGGTCGAGGGCCTCGCCGAGCCCGGTGACCTCGACCGGATGGCCGCCGAGGCCGGTCGCCCACTGGACTGGCAGACCGGCGCCGACCCGAGCGTCGGTGCGCTCGTCGCCGACCGGTTCGGGGAGTCGGTGGTGGCCCGCAGTGTCGACCCCATGCTCGGCGGCGTGTACTCGAGCCTCGCCGGCGAGATCGGGTTGCGCGAGGCCTTGCCGGCCCTCGCGGCGCGGCTGGACGGGGGAGCGCCCTCGTTGACCGCGGCGGTGAACGACCTCGTCTCGGCGGGCGCAGCCGTCACCGGCCCTGTCTTCGGCACCCTGGTGGGCGGTTACGGCGTCCTGCTCGACGCCCTGCGCAGTGCGGCCGCCGCCGACGTCCGGTGCGAGTCCCGCGTGGTCGACGTCGAACCGGCCGAGGACGGATGGCTGGTCCGCACCGTCGACGCCGCACACACCTACGACGCCGTGCTCCTCGCGACCCCGGCGTGGGAATCGGGGCGGCTCCTACGCGGTTCCGTACCCGACCTGGCCGCGCCGCTGGAGGCCGTTCGTGCGGCGTCGTCGGTGGTGGTGTCGATCGCGCTGTCCCCGTCGACCCCGCTTCCCGAGCACTCGGGCGTTCTGGTGGGCACGGGGGAAGGGTTGCGCGCCAAGGCATTCACGTTCAGTTCGCAGAAGTGGGCGCATCTGGCGGCGCCGGACCGGCCGGTGTCGGTGCGTGCGTCGTTCGGTCGGTTCGGTGCGCCCGTACCGGAACCGGGCGACGAACCCGGCGTCGACGACCGGTTGCGCGCCGAGGCGCTCGAGGACCTCGACGAGGTGTGTCGCTCAGCCGGTGCCACCCCGGTGTCGGACCGTGTCGTCGACACCCGTGTGCGACGCTGGACCGGCGGGCTCCCGGTCTACGGACCGGGCCACCTGACGGCGATGGCGCAGATCATCGCGGCGCGACCGCGACGCCTGGCCCTCGCGGGATCGTCGTACGCCGGCGTCGGGGTGCCGGCATGTATCGGTCAGGCCGGACGCTCGGCCGCCGCGCTTCTCGACGACCTCCGCTGATCGGTCGCCACGACTGACCTGGCTGGTCGACGCCGCCGGCCCGGTGGCACGATGGCACCCATGAGCCGCTTGGATTACGCAGAACTCAACTCGACGATCCGCTACCTGATGTTCTCGGTGTTCGCGGTCCGGCCGGGGGAACTCGGCACCGACCGGGACCAGGCCAAATCCGACGCCACGGACTTCTTCAAGTCGCTCGAGGACTCCGGCGTCGTGGTCCGCGGCGTGTACGACGTCTCCGGTCTGCGTGCCGACGCCGATTTCATGATCTGGTGGCACGCCGAGGACGTCGAGCCCATCCAGGCGGCCTACGCGAAGTTCCGGCGGGAGACCGCCCTCGGGCGGGCCTGCAACCCCGTATGGAGCAACGTCGCACTCCACCGTCCTGCCGAGTTCAACAAGAGCCACATCCCGGCTTTCCTCGCCGGTGAGGACCCGGGCAACTACATCTGTGTGTACCCGTTCGTCCGTTCCTACGAGTGGTACCTGCTGCCCGACGAGGAGCGTCGCAAGATGCTGGCCGACCACGGCAAGGCCGCACGTGCCTACAAGGACGTCCGTGCCAACACCGTGTCGTCGTTCGCGCTCGGCGACTACGAGTGGCTGCTGGCCTTCGAGGCGCCCGAGCTGCACCGCATCGTCGACCTCATGCGTGACCTGCGCGCCACCGAGGCGCGGCTGCACGTGCGCGAGGAGACGCCGTTCTTCACCGGCCCGCGCGTCGAGGTGCCCGCGCTGATCGACGCCCTGCCCTGAGGATCACTGCCCCCTGAGGTGCGAGCGAAGCGAGCCCCGAAGGGTCTCGGTCGCACTTCAGGGGAATAGTGCTATTCGGCGGGTTCCAGCGTCAGGCTGATCGAGTTGATGCAGTACCGCAGATCGGTGGGGGTGTCGTAGCCCTCGCCCTCGAAGACGTGGCCGAGGTGGCTCTTGCAGTTGGCGCAGAGCACCTCCACCCGTCGCATGCCCAGCGAGTTGTCCTCGAGCTCGATGATCTTGTCACCGGCGAGCGGAGAGAAGAACGACGGCCAACCGCAATGGGATTCGAACTTGTGCTCGCTGCGGAACAGTTCGGTGTTGCACGCCCGGCAGCGGTAGATGCCCACGGTCTTGGTGTCGGTGTACTCGCCGGTGAACGGCGCCTCGGTGCCGGCCTGGCGCAGGACACGGTACTCGGCCGGGCTGAGGCGCTGCCGCCACTGCTCGTCGGTGAGTTCGGCGGCGTTCGTGGTGGCGTCGTCGGCGTGATCGTCGGGGCGGGTCGACGCGGTGCTGTCGGTCATGGATTCCACGGTAGCGCGCTCGGCGGCAGCGGTTTCAGTTCGACTTGGAGAGCGAGACCTCGGGCTCCGCGTCGGGCGTCGTGTCGGCCGCGGCCGGCGGTGCGGTGTCCGACCGGACCGGCAGCATCGCCCCGGCCACGCCGTCGGCCCGCATGTCGAGGTAGCGGAACAGCAGCGAGCAGAACACGGCGATCATCAGCAGGGACCAGCCCCAGGTGACCTTGTTGTACTCGACCATCCAGCCGAAGGCCGTCCATCGCTGGGAGTAGAAGCCGTCGAATGTCATACAGCCGTAGACGCCGAGCCAGGCCGGCCAGTTGCGCATCGGTGATCCGGGTAGCAGCACCGTCATCAGCAGGGGGAACAGCAGCATCGAGTAGTAGCCCTGGCCGAGTGAGCCGACGAGGAACGTCGTGCACAGCAGCACACCCGACGACGTGGCGAGCCACATGAGCTCGTTCGCCTTGCGGTAGTAGCGGTACAGGAACCACAGCGAGAAGACCGCCATCGCCACGAAGGCGATCCGTAGCAGCAGCACGAGCCACGGGGCGACCCCGAAGTAGGCGCCGTTACCGGCGATGGAGCTGTTGTAGTAGTCGCGCGCCTCGCCCAGGTAGGGCACGGTCCGGCTGATGAACGCGTCGGCGTCGACCGACAGGGGCCACGCGACGACGGTCAGGACGACGGGGATCGCGATGGCGAGGACGAACACGCGCCACTGCCGGTTGAGGAGCGGGAGGAGCATCAGCGGCGCCAGCACGGGCTTCACCGCCAGCGTGAGTCCCATCGGGACGCCGGCCCACCAGTCATGCCGGGATCGCATCAGCATCAGGAATGCGACGAGTCCGAGCAGCACGAACGAGTTGAAGTTGGTGAAGACCAGGGTGTGGGCGACGGTCTCGGTGCTGAAGAAGAAGAACAGCACGACCGGGGTGACCCACGAGTTGAGCGCGTACCCGAACATCCGCGTCAAGAGGTAGGCGCTGATGAGCAGCGCGATGACGCTGACCGCGATGAACGCCCATCGAGCGCGTTCGTAGTCGATGACCGCCACGGGTGCCATCAGCAGTGTCCCCGACGGGGGGTACAGGTAGTGCGGATCGACGGTGGCGTAGTTCTCGCCGTACACCGGCAGGTTGTTGAGGAAGTTGAAGGCCGCGGAGTACACCGGCTTGAAGTCGTCGGTGCGGTCGCCGTTGACCCCCAGGAACACCGAGCGGTGCACGACCATCAGGAGGCTGATCGGCCACAGCACCATCGGGATGATCCGCTGCGCACTCATCTGGGGATAGAGATACCTGTCGAGAACGGCCACCCGCGAACCGTACTACGGGCGCCCGGAAGCCCGACCAGAACCCTGCGGCATGTCAGACGGGGCAGCCGCGCTGGGTCGGACCCGACAGCGGCGTCGACTCGACGTACTGCGCGGCGACCTCGGCCGCGCACGCGCTGCGGCCGAGCACCGAGTAACCGAGGCCGTCCCAGGTGACGGTGACCGGCTCTGAGCCGGCGTTGATGAACAGCGGGACGAGCGCGTTGGCGCCGTCGCCCCCGTTGATCGAGTCGCGCGTTCCGTTGAGGACGAGAGGATCGGCGGGTAGCGAGGTCGGCGGGCGGACCGGGTCACCGGCCGCCCAGCCGTTGCACCGGACCAGCGACAGGGCGCTGTTCGCGCCGGTGAGTGGATTCTGCTTGGACCAGGCGTCGACGAGTCCGGGGACCTCGTTCTGGCCGACCGGTCCGGTCACGTCGTTGCATCGCGACACCAGTGCCCCGTCGGACAGCCGAAGCGTTGCCGCCTGCTCGGCGAGGCGGACCAGGGCGGCGGTCTGGCCACGATCGACGGCACCGATCGCGGACGCGAGGTCCAGGAGCGCCTGAGGACGGTCGGGGGCCAACGCGAGGGTCGTCGTGATGGCGTTCAGCGCCGCCGTGTCGGAGAGGGAGCCGAGATCCCCGGCGCGCGCCTTGCCGAGCAGGCCGGTCATCGTGGCCACACCGTTGGAGCCGAGGGCGCAGCCCGGCAGTGCAGAGCAGCGCTGAGCGAAGCCCTGCAACGCGACCTGCACGCCGCGCGCCTGCGACTGCGCGCGGTCGCGGGCGTTCGCCCCGAACGGTGTCGGGGTGTCGAGGATGATCCGTCCGGCGCGTCCGCCGTACAGGGACGCGTAGCTCAGGACGACGTCGGAACCTTCGCCGACGCCGATCAGACCCAGATGATCGACGCCCCATCGCTGCCGCAGGGTCTCGAGGTCGGCGGCCGCGCTCGCCGCGCCGAAGTCGAGTTGGTAGGGGGTGAGCGTCTCGGTGCAGCCGTCGGACGCCGACGACGCGGCCGCTGCCAGCCGGGAGATCCGCGCGTCGGTGGTGGTACCGCGCTCGGTCAGCCCGTTGTCGGCGATCGTCGTGCGTTCCAGTCGGGTCATGCAATCGAGGTCGCTGCTGAGCGGGATGCCGCGATGATCGACGGCCACCACCGGATGCGACGCGAGCAGGGCGCGGCCCGCACCCGACGCCATCACCATGAGGGTCCGCGAGGAGGGGAGGTCGGAGCCGGAGGTCAGGACGAGGGGTGCGGCGTCCGCGGGGGTTTCGGCGGTGCGGGCGCGTGTCAGCGCGATCGACACGACCTCGCCGTCCGGCTTGTTCCGGTCGATCGGGGAGTCGTACTCGGCGCATTCGATGGTCACGCCGTCGGGTCGCGTGATCTCGTACCGGTTGCTCGTCGCGGATGCGCATTCGCTCCACTCGAGATCCGACTTCGGGGCCGTCAGCGCCGGTGCGGGTGGTTCCGTCGACGACGACGCGGCCGGGCCCTGCTGTCCCGGGCCGCCCGGGATGAGGTCGGGTCCGCGATCGGGACCCACCGCGCACGAGGACAGGGCGATCACGGCGGCCAGACCGAGGACGGCACCGGCGACGGCCCGACGGCGGACCGTCGGGGCCGCACTGCCGGCGGGGGTGTGCGCTCGTGGCATGACCGCGAGGGTAGTCAACGGTTCTGAGAGAAGGCCCGTCACGGGTGTCGGTCCGCGCGGCGCCACCGCGTGAAGACGAAGCCGTCGTCGTCGGTGATGATCGACGCCGGCTGCATGGATCGCAGGGCGGGCGTCTCGGTGCCGGGGTGGCTGACGGCGATGCGCCTGGCGGTGCCACCGACGAAGAACGGGCTCGTCGTCAGGCACAGTTCGTCGAGCGCGTCGGCCCCGGCGACCGAACCGAGCAGGCTGGGTCCGCCCTCACACAGCACACGCGACCAACCGCGTTCGACGCACCGGGCGAGAACCGCCGCGATGTCCACGGTGTCGTCGCCGCAGTCGATCAGGGTGGCACCGGCGTCGGTGAGCGCCCTTCTGCGGTCCGCCGGTGCGTCCCGGCAGGTGAACACGACGGTCTGCGGGTGGGTGACGGGGGCGTAGTCGGGTGGCACCGACAGCGACTTCGACACGAGGGCGAGAACCGGTGCGGGTTGTTGGCCGTCGGCGTCTCGGAGCGCTGCGAAGACGGCGTCGGGCTGCGGCTGACCATAGTCCTCGGTGGTCGCGGTGCCGGCGCCCACGAGGATCACATCGGCGAGGCCGCGCAGGACCCGGAACAGGGCCTTGTCCCCGTCGCCGCCGAGACCCCCGGATCGCCCTTCGACGGTGACGGCCCCGTCGATCGAGGACACCATGTTGGCTCGTACGAACGGTGTGGCCGGTCCGGACCCCGTCGTCGCACGGGGCGGGTAGGCGTACTGGTGGGCGAGCCAGAGCAGCGTGTCGTCGCCGGGACGCCCGTCGTTGGATGTGACGTGGGTCGCTTTCTGCAGGTGGAACATGTGTTGATCATTCCGGAGATGGCTACTCTCCACACATGGTGGCCCGACTATGCGATCGCAACCCTGCGACCTCGCCCGACGTACTCATCGATCAGATGGTGCCCCCGTCGACGTTCGACGAGGTGAGTTTCGACTCCTACATCCCGGACCCCAACGAGCCTTCGCAGGCCGAGGCGGTCGCCAAGGCACGCGACTTCGTGGCCCGGGCCTCGAAGGCCCGTTCGGGCAAGAAGGGCCTCTTCTCGCGCAAGTCGCAGGCGCAGGGGATCGGTCTGTACCTCGACGGCGGTTTCGGTGTCGGTAAGACCCACCTCCTGGCATCGATCTACCACTCGATGCCCGAACCGAAGTCGTTCGCGACGTTCGTCGAGGTGACCCACGTGGTCGGCGCCCTCGGCTTCGTGAACGCGGTGGAGCGGCTTTCGCAGCACACCGTGCTGTGTATTGACGAGTTCGAGCTCGACGACCCGGGCGACACCATGCTGGTCTCGCGCCTGCTGACCGAGCTGACCGCCAAGGGCGTCTCGATCGTGGCCACGTCGAACACCCTGCCGGGACAGCTCGGCGAGGGTCGTTTCGCCGCGCAGGATTTCCTGCGTGAGATCCGCAAACTGTCCGCGGTGTTCGAGACGGTCCGCGTCGACGGACCGGACTACCGGCATCGCGACCTGCCGCCGGCCCCCGACCCGCGCAGCGAGTCCGAACTCGCCGAGCTCGCCGAGTCGACCAGCGGTGCGACGCTCGACGACTTCGACGCGCTGTGCGACCACCTCAGCACGCTGCATCCGTCGAAGTACAAGGACCTCGTCGAAGGGGTCTCGCTGGTCTGCATCTCGGGAGTGCATCCAGCCAAGGACCAGTCCGTCGCGCTGCGCATCGTGGTGTTGGCCGACCGCCTCTACGACGCCAACATCCCCGTGACGGTGGCCGGGGCGAAGCTGGACGAGATCTTCACCGAGGAAATGCTCGCCGGCGGCTACCGCAAGAAGTACCTCCGCGCGACGTCGCGTCTGCTGGCACTGTCGCGGTTCGCCGAGTCGGCGGTCTGACATTCGGGCCGACGCAGTGGTCGGCCCGCACACTGTGGAGTTGTCATGTTCGTGCACGGCCCGCCAATTCGGGCCGTGGCGGCAACGTGCCCGCAGGGAGCAGTGGTTGACGCGGTTCTCGTGAACTACGCGGCGGCGTCGTCGAGGCGCATGGTGCGTCGGTTGTAGGCGGGTAGTGGTCTGCGTCTGGGGTCCACCTCGATGGGTGGGATCAGCCAGGGATGCCGGTCGACACCGATGGCAACATCCCAGCCGTGGTGGTGAACCTGCGTGTGACACCGCTGGCAGAGTAGGCAACCGTTGTCCAGACTGGTCGTGCCACCGTCCGCCCAGTGCTGGATGTGGTGGACCTGGGTGTGCGACGGTGGCGCACCACATTTGATGCAGCAGGCGTCTCGGATGACCACGGCTTTGCGCAATTCTGCAGGGTAGACCCGTTTCTCACGTCCCATGTCGAGGGGCACGGTGGCCGCGTCGACCACGACCTCGGTCAGGGTCCCGTCGCACGTGAGAGCTCGGGCGGTGGCGTCGGTGACGGTGCCCGTCCACGGCAGGGTGCTCAAATCGGTGGTGTCGGCGGGGATTGTCAAGATCAGCTGTGTCCGTGGGGCTCCCGCGGTCTGGATAGTGGCGCCCAGGCAGGCCTGGTCGAGGATCAGTTCGAGCGCGTCGGCGCGTCGCTGTTCGGGCGAGCGGCGATCGTTGGCGCCGTCGGGCTCGGGCCGCGGGACGGAGCGATCGTCGATCATGGCGATGAACTTCTCGCCGATGACGTTGGTCAGATCGGCGGCGATCTCGACCCGACCGTCGTCGGTGACGTTGTGGACGACCGCATTGAGTCTTCGATCGTCGGCGGCCGGAATGCCGCCGTCGGCTTCGGCAACGATGTTGCCGAGTGTTCGAGCCCGTCGTAGCACCTCTGCGGGCGTGGCGCCGGAGAGTACCTGGGTGATCAACTCGGACTCATAGATTGCTCTGTCGACGTCGGAAAGCGAGGTGGGAGAACGCTTCTCGATGTGGTCGACGCCTCGGACGACGGCGTCGACGATCTCTGCGGACATCCGGCCGTCGGCGGCGTGCGCGGACAACCTGTGGAGATCTGATAGTCCATCGGCGGCGCGTAGGACACGTGAGGCGACCGCGGGGGCAAAACCCATCTCGATGAGGAGTTTCCGCAGCGTCGAGTGGTTGCGCTTCGCGACGCCGAGTCGGTTCAGTTGTGCTGTGCGCACGGCGATCCGGTGATCTATCACGTTCCGGATGAGCCGCAGTGTGTCCAGCTCTGTGAATGCTGCACGCCCGGCGGGATCATCATCCGGGGACTCCGCGTCGATCAGTTGATCGAGAATCGGTGTGAGATGGGTCATGCCTCCAAGGTACTCGAACATTCGATCGAACGCCAGGGTCGTCTACGCGAATAGTGTTGCACTGCAACAATTCTGAATCTCACACTGTGGTCTGTTTGGCGTCTCGATGACATCATCTGTCACAGGAGTCTTCGAAAGTCCCGCGATGGGCCGCGAACTTGAGTTGATGTGACTCAACAAAGTTCTTTGGGAATCGTGGTTCACGATGCCCGGAACGTCGCCTGAAAGTCGTTTAGGTCTTCAGCGGGCGTGTCATTTCTCGTGACCTGCCTCGGGCGTGACACCGTCGATGTCATCGACGCGTACCGCGCCGCCCACCCATATGCGCATCGAGTCATCGGCGCCCGAGGGATACCTCACCACCCGAACCGAACCCCCTGAAAATGTGCGCTACGCACTGAGTTTCAGACTTCGTGAAAGCGCTCAGCTCGTTCCTGATACGTGACGTGAGAACCTATGGGCTCGGACGGATCAGCCGCAGGCGACTGATCATTCGGAAGGCGTCGGGACGGGAGGCCGTTGCTGCGGTGCAAAAGACGGGCAAGGTGTGGGACGAGGTGAAGGTGACGGCGACGTCCTCGTCGACCAGGACGTCCACCAGGTTGATGAACCTCTGCTGTGCCTCGTTGTCGGCACGATCGAATGTCGGTATCTCGGTGATGGTCCAGCGGGGATACATTCGCGCCCACGTCAGATACTCCATTGTCGACACCGGCGCGCCACACAATTGCGCGAATGAGGCCTGCAGGCACCCGTCACGCTCGGAGTGGACCTCGAAACGTCGCCCGCGAACAGTGAGCGCGACGGTCCCCGTGTCCTCGGACAGGCGATCTGATGGCAGCACTGTGGTCCATCTTCCCGCGGCGAAGCCGATCGCGTCCCCGCGGGCGGATGAGCGGTAGTCAGTCTCCCCGTTCAGGTGGTGGACGTCGAAATGGTCCTTGATCATCGTGATCCCGGGCTCGAAGAGGTGATGCCAGATGGGGTTCGGCATCAGATCGTCCGGGGCGTAGTTCGACGTCGCCAGCACGGTGATCCGGCGGGCGAGCACGTACTCCAGCAATCGGGTGAGAAGACGTGCGTCCCCGGCGTCGTGCACGTGAAGCTCGTCGAAGTACAGCAACTCGCTGTCGCCGATGACATCGTCGATGCTCAGGTGTAGCGATTGCGGGTGGTTCCGGTGCTCGTGTGCGCGGCGATGGAGTTCATCGAAGAAACTGTGAAAGTGAATCCGCACCTTCCTCGGTGTTGGGGTGGCGTCGTAGAAGGCGTCCGCCAGCCACGTCTTGCCCCGGCCGGCGGAACCGTAGATGTAGAGGCCGCGCCGGCTCGATGAACGCCGTGTCCGGTGTCTCTCAAAATGGAGGTTCGCGAGCCGATCGACGAGCAGCCGTTGCTGAGTGTCCAGCTCGATTCCAGCGTCGATGGCCGCCGCGGAGATGGCGGTGACTATTGCCAGAGGCGCTGGGGTCACTCCCAAATGGTCACACGGGAAGCGCGGCGCTTCGGCTGCGCGTGGTCGATGTCACCTGTCCTGTCCGACCCGCTCGCTCCTACCGCCTACTCACAGCTTCCGCGCCAACACGAAGTCGTGTTCAGTGCTGCCGCCGAGGGTGAACGTCTTCTCCCCGACGCGCGCGAAATCCATCTTCGCGTAGAAGCGCTGGGCGCGGACGTTCTGCTGGTTGACGCCGAGCCACACGACGCTGCTGCCGTGTGATCGGGCACGCTCCACGGCCGCGGCCATCAGCAGACGGGAGGGGCTCGCTCCCTGGCGGGAGTGATGGTCGGGGAGTACGTACAGCTTCGACACCTCGGTGACCGGACGCTCGATGACGACGGCACAGACATCGGGGTCAGTCGGCTCCCGGTGGAAGACCAGCGCATAACCCACGATCGGACCGCCGACGCCGTCGCGTGCCACCAGGACGTCGGTCTGCGGTTCGGCGATGTGTTCGCGGAAGTTGTTCTCGCGCAGACTGTTCTCGATGAAACCGGAGATGTCGTCGGGCGTCGCGTGCGGTGGGCAGGCGAGTGGGAACGTGCGTGCGGCCACCTCCGCGACCGCGGCTGCGGCGGCGGGATCGGTCACGAGTTCGACGGCGAAGGCGGTGTCGTCGACGTCTGTCACCAGAGTGGCCGCGCCGGGTCGGCGGTCCAGGCGTTCATCGAACCGTCGTAGACGGCGACATCGTCGCGGCCGAGCGTCTGGAGCGCGAGAGCGGCTGCGGTGGCGGCGATCCCGCCGCCGCAGTAGGTGACCGGACGCACCGACGGGTCGAGGGCACCGGCCTCGTCGAACAGTTGACGCAGTTCTTCGATGGGTCGGAGCTGCCCGGAACCGTCGACCAGCTCGGCGAAGGGGACGTTGACGCTGCCCGGGATGTGGCCGCTCGCGAACGACTCCCGATCGAGAGCGTTGATCAGCAGGACCGAGCGATCTCCGGTGGCGGCGGCGACCTCGTCGGTGGACACGATTCGTTCGGGTCGGCGACGCGGGGTGAACGACGCTGTGTCAGGGATGATCTCGCCGGTCTCCACCGGCAGCCCGGCGGCCGTCCAGGCGGAGTAGCCACCGTCGAGGACGAGCACGTCGTCGAATCCCTCGAGACCGAACTGCCACCACAGGCGGGTTGCCCAGATGCCGTTGGCGGTGTCGTAGACGACGACGGTCGAGTCGTCACCGATCCCGAGAGCGCCGACGGCCGCGGCAAAACGATCCGGGTCCGCAGCCGCGAAAGGCGCCTCGCCGTCGGGGTCACTGAGGTCGGTGATCTGTTCGGCGAACACCGCGCCGGGCAGATGGCCGGCCCGATAGGTCTCCCGGCCGGAGGCGATGTGCGCGCCGTCGGCGTCGAAGCTGAGGTGGACGGTGCCGTCGACGACACGCAGGTTCTTCTCACCGAGACGCGCGGCGAGGTCCGGGGCGGAGATGAGCGGGGTCATGACAGACACGGTAGTCCCGCGGTCACCACGGTTCCGCAGTCACCTGAGCGGTTCGGCAACGAAATCGGAGAGCTCGACGCGGCGGGTCTTGTCCCAGTAGTCGACGATCCGCCACGGCAGGACCGCGACGACGCGGCCGGCGGGATTGCGGTACCAGTTGGTCATCGCCGGGTGAGTCCACACCATCTGCGCGTGGGCGCGATCGACGGCATCGTTGTACTCGTCGGTGACGTCGTGCCGAACCTCCAGGACGCCCAACCGGTTCTCGATCATCGCGCGGAGGGCGTCACATACGTAGCGCACCTGGTATTCGAGGATGCTGATGAAGCTGCCGCCATGCCCGAGTGCGGTGTTGGGGCCGGTGAGGATGAACAGGTTGGGGAAGTCGGGAGCGGTGATACCGAGGTAGGCGTATGCGTCGTGGTCGCCCCACGCCTCGACCGTCGTCTTTCCGCCACGTCCGACGATGTCCATCGGGTACAGGTATCTGTCGCTGTGGAATCCGGTGGCGAACACGATGATGTCGACGTCGTGAGCGACACCGGTGCTGTCGACGAGTCCCTCGGGTGTGACACGCTCGACGCCCTGCGGCACGAGCTCGACATTCGGCCGGCGCAGCATGCGAAACCAACCGTTGTCCAACAGCATCCGCTTGCCGAAGGGTGGGTAGTCCGGCGTCGACAGCGCGATGAGATCGTCGCGGTCGCCGAGTTCGGCACGCATGTACCGCAGGTAGAACTCGCGGTGACCGTGGTTGACGGCGTTGATCGACGCCGTCGGCTCGGGCCACTCCGGGTCGACGTGCAGCGTCGAGTGGACCTTGTCGTTGAAGATCCACGACAGTCGGGCGCGGTACCACTCGCGGTAGCCCGGGAGGTTGTCCATCAGCCAGTGCACACTGTCGCCGACAGGGGCGAAGTAGTCGTCGTTGGGCGCGATCCATTGCGGCGAACGCTGGAAGATCGTCAGTGAGCCGACGCGGTCGGCGATGGCGGGCCCGATCTGCATCGCGCTGGCGCCCGATCCGACGATGGCGACGCGTTTGCCCTCGAGTGCTCCCGGCTCGTCGAGTTCGTCCGGCCACTCCGCCGAGTGGAACACGGGCCCGCGGAAGCTGCTCATCCCGTCGAGCTGGGGAAGCTTGGGTCGGTTGAGGAGTCCGACCGCGCTGATCAGGATGCGGGTCGTGAGAATCTCTTCCCGACCCTCTCGGCCCCGAACGGTCACGCGCCACTGCTGAGCGTCGGCGTCGTAGATCGCCGAGCGCACCTCGGTGCCGAACCGCACGCGTTCCCGGATCGAATGCCGGTCGGCGAAGGCCTGCAGATATCCCTGGACCTCGTCGCGCTTGCCGAAATGCGTGGACCACGGGTGGTCGAACGACGAGATCGAATACAGGTAGCTCGGGGTGTCCACCCCGGCGCCGGGGTAGTGGTTCTCGTACCACGAGCCGCCGACCTCGTCGTTCTTCTCCAGCACGATGTGTTCGATGCCGGCTTCGGCGAGCTGGGTGGAGATCAGCATCCCGGCCACGCCGGCCCCGATGACCACCGCGTTCATCGAGGTGGCGGATTCGGGCTGCAGGTCCGACAGGTGGGGGTCGCCGAGGGTGCCGTGCACGATCTCGGTCATCATCGGTCCGAATTCGGGCGCGACGTCCTCCCCGGCGGTGAACGACATCAGTGCCGCCACCAGGTCCTCGTCGGCAGGGCGCCGGGGCGGCGCTCCCTGGTCGTACCAGTGCTCGAGTGCGTCGACCACCGCGTCGCGGATCTCTTCCTGCACCTCGGCGGCGAGTCCGCCCGACGAGTTGTCGTCCATCCCACGGCTGCGGGTGGGCCGGTACCGGTCGGCCATCCAGCGCCTGTCCCCGGTCATCTCGACGAGTACGGCCAGCAGGGTCGGGATGTTGCCCGCGGCCACGGCCGAACGGATCTCCGCTGTGATCGGCCGCGTCGTCGGACGCTGGGAAACAGAAGTCATGACTAAAACTAACCACTGTTAGTAGCTGCACGTCAACACCCGGTTACTAGACCCTCAGAGCCTCTTGACGACGAATTCGAGCTGTGCCACTGTGTCCTCAGTCATACTAACAACGGTTAGTGATCACGGAGGATGACATGGAACTCAGCGAAGCAATGCGCACGACGGGCACCTGCCGCTACTTCAGCGACCGGCCTGTCGAGGACGAGGTGTTGTACCGGGCGTTCGACGACGCGCGCTTCGGTCCGCAGGGCGGCAACCGGCAGCCCGTCCGCTGGGTCGTCGTGCGTGACGAGGCCACGAAGAAGGCCCTCGCCGACCTGTACCTGCCGTTCTGGGAGCCCTACTACAACTCGATCCTGGAGGGCAGCAAGAAGGTCGGCGCCGTTCCGAAGACCATCGAGAGCGCCAACTACTTCGCCCACCACCTCGCCGAGGTTCCCGCCCTGATCGTGGTGTGCGCGGAATTGGACGGGCTGCATCCGACCGATCACGAACTGGGTCGTCTCAGCGTGGTCGGCGGCGGATCGATCTACCCGAGCGTGCAGAACCTCACCCTCGCGCTGCGGCAGCAGGGTGTCGCCACCGCGCTCACCACACTGCTGTGCGCTGCGGAGAACGAGGTCAAGGAGCTCCTGGGGATTCCGGACGACTACCTGACCGCGGCGCACATCGCGGTCGGGTACCCGCGAGACGGCTTCCCGCGCAAGCTCACCCGCAGCCCGGTCGAGGACATCGCGTTCCTCGATCGCTTCGACAACCGGATGTTCGCATGAGCGCGCCCCCGGTGTCCCGTTCCGACCGAACTCTCACCGACGTGCAGAAGTCGCCGCTGGGTCGCGCCACCATCGGCGACCAGTTGCGCAGGCTCGCGAGGTCGCAGGGCTCGACCCCGGCCATCATCGCCTACGACGCCGATGGCGGCCGGTCGTCGACCTCGTACCGCGAGCTGAACGCGATGGCCAACCGGGTCGCGCATGTCCTGCTCGACCTCGGCGTCGGTCGCGGCGACCGGGTGGCGGTCATGAGCCGCAACCGTGTCGAGACGGTCGCCACCTATTACGGGGCACTCAAGATCGGCGCCGCGTACTCGGGTGTGAGCCCACTGTTCCGGGAGGGTGAGATCGCCCAGCAACTCGGCCATCTCGAACCCTCGGTCCTCGTGGTCGAACAGGCCCTGGCCTCGCTCGCCGGGCCCATCGCCGACAGCCTGGGCGTCTCGGTGCTCGTCGTCGGCGAGCCCGAGCCGAATTCGTGGAACTCCTACGATGAGTCGGTCGCTGCGGCGGACGATGCGGAACCGGAATGCGACGTCGACGAACACGACCTCGCGATGATCGTCTACACCAGCGGTACCGAGTCGACGCCGAAAGGTGTCGAGATCGCGCACCGCAACTATCTGATCTCCACCTCGCCCGCGTACACCTGGGGTCTGCGTTGCCGCAACGACGACGTGTGGCTCTACGTCATGCCGTTCCACACCATCGCCGGCATCGGTTCGCTCACCTCCCTGACGCTTCTGGGCGCCACCCTGGTCCTGCCCGCCGCCGTCGATCCGGCCACGTCGCTCCGCATGATCCGCGACGAGAAGATCTCGGTGCTGGCGCAGACCCCGACGTTCTTCATCGCGTTGGCCAACCATCCTGACTTCGGGCCCGACTCCGTCGGTACGGTGCGCCGCTGCTTGACCTACGGGGGACAGGTGTCTCCGCATGCGGTCGACGCGTGGGCCGCCGCCACCCCGGAGTCGGTGTGGGGCACCTACTGGGGTCAGTCCGAACTCACCCAGCTCGGCTCGGTGGGCTGGTTCCGCCGACTCGAGGACGTGCCCGGTCAGGACCCCACGTGGATCGGAAAACCGGTGGGTCATCTCGAGGTGCGCGTCGTCGACGCCGACGGCAACGAGGCCGCGGAAGGTGAACTCCTCTGCCGCACACCGTCGGTGATGCTCGGTTACTTCAAGGACCCCGAGCGCACCGCTCAGGTGCTGGAGGGCGGTTGGGTCCACACCGGTGACATCGTCCGCATCGACGCCGACGGCAACATGTTCTTCCGCGACCGGCGCAAGGACATGATCAAGACCGGCGGTTTCAACGTCGCGTCGCAGGAGGTCGAGCGAGTCCTGCAGGCGCACCCCGACGTCGAACGTGCCGCCGTCGTCGGCTTGCCCGATCCGTACTGGTCCGAGGCCGTCACCGGCTTCGTCGTCCTGCGGTCGGGTGCGGAGGTGAGCGGCGACGACATCCGTGAGTACTGCCGCACCGACCTGGCAAAGTACAAGGTGCCCAAGGCGGTCCACGTCGTCGATGCGCTACCGACCGACGCGCAGGGCAAACTGCTCAAACGCGAGTTGAGGAAGGCCTATGGAACCGGTCAGGGCTGAGGACGACGCGGTCGCGTCGACAACAGGCAGTCGCCGGCCGCGCAGGCGGCGCGACGAGATCGTCGAGGCCGCCGCGCGGTACTTCGCCGATCACGGGTACTCCAACGCCGGGATGCGCGACATCGCGCAGGCGGTGGGTATGCGCGGAGCGAGTCTGTACAACCACTTCCAGTCCAAGGAGGAGATCCTCTACGCGATCGCCCTCCGGATGACCGAGGACCCGCAGCAGGATCTGCTCCTGCTCGAGGGTGAGGGCGGTCCCGTCGAACGGTTGACGAACCTGGTCGAAGCACACGTGCGACGCCTGGCGCGTCACCGCGTGGAACACCTTGTCGCACTCCGGGAGCTGTCGGCGCTGACCCCGGAACACCGGCGCGTGGTCACCGACTACCGGAAGTACTACCAGCGGCGGATTCGCGATGTCGTCGACGCCGGTGCCCGGTTGGGGATGTTCGAGGTGCGTGACCCGCACCAGTCGGCCATCGCGGTGCTGGACCTGATGAACGGGATCAGCTGGTGGCTCAACGATTCTCATGATGTCGACCAGCTGGTGCGGGATTACGTCGACTTCACCATCAACGGCGTGCTCCACCACCGGCCGGTGCGGTGAGCGGGCCGCTCGCGGGCGTGCGGGTGGTGGAGATGCCCGGCCTGGGCCCGACCCCGCATGCGTGCATGATGCTCGCCGACCTCGGAGCCGATGTCGTCCGGCTTCGCCGCCCCGGCCCCGAGCCGGCCGGCCCGGACGGGATCGTCGATGCCGATGCCGGGCTCTACCGCTCGCGTCGCAGCGTCGACGCCGACCTCAAGAACCCTGACGATCTCGCCGGAATCCGCGAGATGATCTCGCGCGCTGATGTTCTCGTCGAGGGTTTCCGGCCGGGGGTGATGGAACGACTCGGCCTCGGGCCCGAGATCTGTGACAGCGCACCTCATCTGATCTACGCGCGGATGACCGGCTGGGGCCAGTACGGCGACCGAGCTCACTCCGCGGGCCACGACATCAACTATCTCGCCGTGACCGGCCTGTTGGAGGCGATGGGGCCGGCCGGTGTTCCACCCATACCGCCGCTGTCGCTCGTCGGTGACTTCGGCGGAGGGTCGATGCTGCTGGTCGTCGGCGTGCTCGCCGCCCTGCACGAGCGTGAGCGCAGTGGTCGGGGACAGGTGATCGACGCCGCGATGGTCGACGGTGCGGGTCTGTTGGCGCAACTGCAGTGGTCGTGGAAGGCTGCCGGGCGCTGGGCATCCCGCGACGAGGGCAATCTGCTCGACGGCTCGGCGCCCTTCTACGCAACGTACCGGTGTGCCGACGGGAAGTTCGTCGCCGTCGGTGCCCTCGAGGAGAAGTTCTGGCGCAATGTGGTCGAGACCCTGGGTCTCGGTGACCTGCCGGACCGGTGGGATCGCTCTGCGTGGCCGGTCATCTCGGCCGCTCTCGCCGCACGGTTCGGGACCCGCTCGCGCGACGAGTGGGCCGCGACGTTCGACGCCGTCGACGCCTGCGTCACTCCGGTTCTCGACTTCGATGAGGCCGTGACCGACCCGGTCGCCGTGCAGCGGGGAAGTCACGTGCGCGTCGACGGGGCCGTCCAGGCCGCGCCCGCGCCGCGGTTCTCACGTTCGGAGCTGCGGGTTCCTGTGGCTCCCACCCAGTCCGCGCTCGGGGACATCGTCGACGAGTGGGCAGAACCGGCGTAACCGCCGCAACAGAAAACCCCCGACATGGTCGGGGGTTTTGTGGTGCGCGATACAAGGATTGAACTTGTGACCTCTTCCGTGTCAGGGAAGCGCTCTCCCACTGAGCTAATCGCGCGGGAATGGAGTTGTGTTGACTTGGAGGTGGCGACGGGAATCGAACCCGTGTGCACGGCTTTGCAGGCCGTTGCCTCACCACTCGGCCACGCCACCATCTGCGAGTCGACTCGCGCCGAGCGGATGACGGGATTCGAACCCGCGACCCTCACCTTGGCAAGGTGATGCGCTACCAGCTGCGCTACATCCGCATGCCCACGAGCGATCTTGTGGATCGTCTTGCTCGCGGTGCGAAGAGAAACTTACGCGATGGTCTCCGAACTATCCAAATCGCCTGGTCAGCGCGTTGGTGCCGAGCAAATTCCCAGCGTGTGATTCATCTGGGGCCTGCGTTGAGGTGGCAGTGACGTGGAACACCCGTGGGATTTGGGAGTTGCGGCTCCTGGCGTGTAATCTTCTGCCTCGTGCACAGGCGCCTGTGACATCTCGATGCAAGCGCCGGACACGGTCCCGTGGCTCAGTGGAAGAGCGTCCCGTTCACACCGGGAAGGTCGCTGGTTCGATCCCAGCCGGGACCACCGAATGCAAGAGCCCCGCCGAGTCGCCGGCGGGGCTCTTGTCGTTGCGGGCCGCGTGCGACGACGCATTCCACAGACACGATCTACGGAGTCATGGAGCGTCCGGCCGGATTTCCAGGTCTTTCGGCACAGGAGAATGCTGCCGCAGATACCGGATCACGTCATCGTCGATGGGGCTCCGACCCGTACCGGAGCCGTCGCCGTGAACCTCTGCGTGCAGCCGTTCCATCCGCTGATCCAGTTCGTTCGCGGTGCGGGCCGCCGAGGCAAGTTCGGTCGCCAGATGATCGGGGACATCGCCGTCGTACTTGTAGAAGATCTTGTGTTCCAGAGTGGCCCAGAAGTCCATCGCCACGGTTCGGATCTGGAGTTCGACGACGACCTCGACGGGCCCGGTGGACAGGAAGACCGGAATCGCGACGATCGCGTGCAGGCTCTTGTAGCCATTGGGTTTGGGTGCCGCGATGTAGTCCTTGATCTCGATCACCCGGATGTCGTCGTGCGACGTGAGTGTTTCCAGGATTCGGTAAGTGTCGGCGATGAAGCTGCACGTCACGCGGATGCCCGCGATGTCGGTCAGCTGTGCGCGAATCGAGGTCAGGTCGGGGGCGATGCCTTTGCGCATGGCCTTGCGCAGGATGCTCTCGGGGGTCTTGACCCGCGAGGTCACGTGTTCGATCGGGTTGTAATGGTGCAGGTGGAGGAACTCGGTGCGCAGAATGGTCACCTTGGTCAGGATCTCGTCGACCGCGAACTGGTGTTCCATCTGAAACCGGGTCATGTCGTCCCGGAGTCGCGTGAGATCGCCGAGGATCTCTCGGTCGATCGGACTGTCGCTGTCGCTGGCTGTCATCGGTCCTCCGCGGTGTCACGAGCGATGGACGCACGACGGCCACCGACCATCAACGATAGAAGCCGGCGGGCGCTGCCGGCGCCGCGTCGAGGACGCGCCACCCGGCCCGGAACGTCGGCGGGCGGGATCGAGTCCGTAGCGAGTGTTCCAGGCCCACGGCGCTTCGAGTGAGCTGGCTCACAAACCGGGAGTAGTCTCGCCGCGTGGCCCCCAAGACTGCCGTCGAACCGCCGGAGTCGCCACGTTCCGCGCCCGCACCGATACCGGGGGTCGCGGTCATCGTGGCCGCCGTGTTCGCACTGGGCGTGATCGTCTGGCACATCACGGCCATCCCGATCACGAACCCGTTCTACGGACTGTTCGAGAACGCCACGGACGTGCGGGTCTATCGCTCGGGAGCGGCGACCGTGCTCGACGGCCGTTCGCTGTACGACGACCCGGTGCTGTGGCGACTGCACTTCACCTACCCACCCTTCGCCGCTGTCGTGCTCGTCCCGCTCGCCGTCGTGGGTCAGGCGGTGGCCGCCATCTGCTGGTGGGCACTCGGATTCATCGCCCTGGCCGGCGTCATCGCGATGGGATTGCGCAGTCTGAACTACCGTGTCGACGCGCGGCTGGTCGCCTTCGCGGTTCTGCTCGCCGTCGCGTCGACCGCGCTCGAACCCATTCGCACGACCATCTGGCTCGGTCAGATCAACATCATCGTGATGACCCTGATCCTCGTCGACCTCGTGTTTCTCCGGCCGACGTCGCGGTGGCGGGGGATCGGCATCGGTCTCGCCGCGGGTCTCAAACTCACGCCGCTCTTCGTGATCGTCTACCTGGTGCTGACCCGGCAATGGCGGGTCGCGGGCACCGCGCTCGCGACCTTCGCGGGCACCATCGTGGTCGGGTTCCTCGTCATCCCGGGGGACGCATGGGCGTACTGGACGCGTCACCTCGTCGACACCGACCGGATCGGCCGGGCTGACTCGCCGGCCAATCAATCGGTGCGCGGGGGACTGTCGCAGATGCTCGCGTATTTCGACATCGGACGTTTCGCCGACGCCGGGCCCGGGGGACCGGTGTACCAACCGCCGGTGTGGCTGTGGGTGCCGGCCGCGCTGATCGTCGTCGTGGTCGGCCTGTGGGCGGCGATCGTCGCCCACTCGGAGTCGAGGGAGTTGCTCGCGGCGACGATCGTCGGGATGACGATGTGCGCGGTGTCCCCATTCGCGTGGGGCCACCACTGGGTGTGGTGCGTCCCCCTGCTCGTCGTCACTCTCGACCTCGCGATGCGACGGGGCACGACGGCCGGTACCTGGTGGTACTGGCTGGGGCCCGTGGGTGTCGTCGCGTCGACGTTCACCTGGTGGCGTCACTGGTGGGACAGCGGCCCGTACCTGACCTCCGACCATGCGATCGCGCTGGGACTGTTCATGATGCCGCGGGTCGCGGACGGGCAACCCTGGAACGTCGCCCTCGTCCTCCTCTATTCGTGGTGCTACCCGATGCTGCTCGGGATCACCGCCCTGGCGACGTTGGTCGGCACCCTGCGCGCGCGTCGTCGACGACGGCCTCCGAGGCGGTCGTCGCGGACCGAGGATGTCGTCGCGGTCGCGTAATCTGGACCCCACTTCTCGCGGCCAGACACCGGAGCCGCTCGACCAGGGTGGGAGACCATGTCGACATCGGGGGCCAGGGAGTCCGGGGCGACGAGATCACCGGCCGCGACGCGTCCTGTCCCTCGCGGGTCCCGGTGGCACCGTTTCCGCATCCGCGCCCGGCATCGTCGGTACCTCGTCCGGAACAACCCGCGCTGGCACCGGGTGTACCGCATCGCCGTCGGTGTCGTCGGGAGCATCGTCTTGGTGTGCGGCATCATCGCGATCCCATACCCCGGACCCGGGTGGCTCATCGTTTTTCTCGGACTCGGCATCCTCGCCTCCGAATTCGACTGGGCGCACCGGTTGCTCAAGTTCGCCCGGTCCAAGTACGACGCCTGGATGGAATGGATCGGCAGGCAGCACTGGTCGGTGCAGGCCGTGTTCTGGGTCGGCACATGCCTGATCGTGCTGGCGACGCTGTGGTTGCTCGGTCTCCTGTCGACGGTCGCCGGGTGGGTCGGCCTCGACTACGACTGGCTGGCGAGTCCCATCCTCGGGTGAGTTCGGACCGCCTGCGGACCCGCGTCGGACCGTCAGCGGTAGGGGTGCACTCCGCGGTCGGTGGCGCGGATACCATCAGAGTCGCAAACGTCCCGTCCCGGACGCGTCTTGACGTGTCCTCCCCCCGACCCTAGGAGCGCCCCCGTGCCCGACGACGTCCAGGTGACCAGCCCCGCCACCATCCGTGTGCCGGCTGGGACGACCGCGGGCACCGCACTGCGCGAGGCCGAGCTGCCCAACAAGGGACCGGGCGCCATCGTCGTCGTCCGTGATGCGGCCGGAGATCTGCGCGATCTGTCCTGGGCGCCCGACGCCGACACCGACGTCGAACCGGTCGCGGCCGACACCGAGGCCGGGCGCAGTGTGATCCGGCATTCGACTGCACATGTTCTCGCGCAGGCGGTCCAGGAACTGTTCCCCGACGCCAAGCTCGGCATCGGCCCGCCCATCAAGGACGGCTTCTACTACGACTTCGACGTCGCCGAACCCTTCACGCCCGAGGACATCGCCGCCCTCGAGAAGAAGATGAAGCAGATCGTCAAGTCGGGGCAGCGGTTCTCCCGCCGTGTCTACGCCTCCAAGGACGAGGCGCGAACCGAACTGGCTGCCGAGCCGTACAAGCTCGAACTCATCGACGACAAGGGCGCCGCCGACGACGCCGAGGTCATGGAGGTCGGCGGCGGCGAACTGACGGTCTACGACAACCTCAATCCGCGTACCGGTGACCGGATCTGGTGCGATCTGTGCCGCGGACCACACGTGCCGACGACCAAGTACATCGCGGCGTTCAAACTGACCCGCAGCTCGGCGGCCTATTGGCGCGGCGACCAGGCCAACGCCGGCCTGCAGCGCATCTACGGCACCGCCTGGGAGTCGGCAGAGGCGCAGGAGGCCCACCTCGCCATGCTCGCCGAGGCCGAGAAGCGCGACCATCGCCGCCTCGGTTCCGAACTCGACCTGTTCAGCTTCCCCGACGAGATCGGGTCCGGGCTGCCGGTGTTCCACCCCAAGGGCGGGATCATCCGCAAAGAACTCGAGGACTACTCGCGGTTGCGGCACTCGCAGGCCGGGTACGAGTTCGTCTACACCCCGCACGCGACCAAGGGCGATCTGTTCAAGAAGTCGGGTCACCTCGACTGGTATGCCGACGGCATGTACCCGCCGATGCAGCTCGACGAGGAGGTCGACGCCGACGGCGTGGTCCGGCGCCCGGCCATCGACTACTACCTCAAGCCGATGAACTGCCCGATGCACAACCTGATCTTCAACTCGCGTGGCCGTTCGTATCGTGAACTGCCGCTTCGCTTGTTCGAGTTCGGCACGGTGTACCGGTACGAGAAGTCGGGCGTCGTCCACGGCCTGACCCGTGCACGCGGCTTCACCCAGGACGACGCTCACATCTATTGCACCCGGGAACAGATGGGCGAGGAGGTGCGGTCGCTGCTGCAGTTCGTGCTCGACCTGCTCCGCGACTACGGACTCGACGACTTCTACCTGGAGTTGTCGACCCGGAACCCGGACAAGTCGATCGGGTCGGACGAGGCGTGGGAAGAGGCCACGGAGGTCCTGCGCGACGCCGCGTCGAGCTTCGGTCTCGACCTCGTCGACGATCCCGGGGGTGCGGCGTTCTATGCGCCGAAGATCTCCGTCCAGGCCCGCGACGCCATCGGCCGGACGTGGCAGATGTCGACCATCCAGGTCGATCTGATGCTGCCGGACCGGTTCGAGATGGAATACACCGGTTCCGACGGCGCCAAGCACCGGCCGGTGATGATCCACCGGGCGCTGTTCGGGTCGATCGAGCGGTTCTTCGGTGTGCTCACCGAGCACTATGCGGGCGCGTTCCCGGCGTGGCTCTCCCCGGTGCAGGTCGTCGGAATCCCGGTCGCGGAGGCGTTCGTCGATCATCTGCAGGGTGTCGTCGGCGAGTTGGTCGCCGCGGGCATCCGTGCCGAGGTGGACTTCTCCGACGACCGCATGCAGAAGAAGATCCGCAACCACACCACCGGCAAGGTGCCGTTCATGCTGCTCGCAGGCGAACGGGATGTGGAGGCGGGTGCGGTGAGCTTCCGGTTCCGCGACGGCACGCAGGTCAACGGCGTGCCTGTCGGCGACGCGGTCGCCGCGATCACCGCGTGGGTCGCGAGCCGGCGCAATGAGTCGCCGACCAAGGACCTGCTCGAGGAGGCACTCGGCGAGGTGGAGACGGTGGTAGTCGCGGGGGCGCTCGATGAGTGACGCGACGGCCGGGTCGCCGGGCGAGATCCGGGACGAGGGTGTCGGGATCGGTGACCGCCTGCAACGGCTGTGGAGTCCGCACCGGATGACCTACATCGCCGACCCGCAGCCGGCGGAGAAGAGCGGTCACCCGTTCCTCGACATCCCGACCATGTCCGACGAGGACGGCCTCATCGTGGCGCGCGGCGAGGCGGTCTACGCGGTGCTCAACCTGTACCCGTACAACCCGGGCCACACCATGGTGGTGCCCTACCGTCAGGTCGCCGACCTCGAAGACCTGACGGCCACCGAGTCCGCGGAGTTGATGGCCTTCACGCAGCGGATGATCCGGACCATCAAGTCGGTGTCGAATCCCAACGCGTTCAATGTCGGTCTGAATCTGGGGTACGCCGCGGGCGGCTCCTTGTCGGAGCACCTACACCAGCACATTGTGCCCCGATGGATGGGCGACGCGAACTTCATCACGATTGTCGGCGAGACCAAGGTGATGCCACAGTTGCTCCGCGACACCCGCGGACTGCTTGCGGAGGCATGGCAGCGGCTCGGCGACTGACGCGTGCGACAGGCGATGGGTGAACGAAGTCAGACGATGAGTGACCGGGGCGCGTCGGTGCGCGGCGCGCGGCGACATGGGGAAGGAACTCGGCGATGCTGAGCATTCTGGGTCGGGCGTCGGTCTCCAAGGTGACCCTCCCGATGGGACGCGCTCTCCTGCGCACCGGGCTGACCCCGGACATCATGACCGTGATCGGCACGCTGGCGACCGTCGCGGCCGCCCTGACGCTGTTCCCGATGGGTCACCTGTTCCTGGGCACACTGGTCATCTGGTTGTTCGTCATGTTCGACATGCTCGACGGCGCGATGGCCCGGGCCCGGGGCGGCGGCACACGGTTCGGCGCGGTGCTCGACGCCACGTGCGACCGCATCGCCGACGGCGCCATCTTCGCCGGTCTGGTGTGGTGGTGCACGGTGACCGAACCCCACCATCTGCTGCTGGTGGCCACACTCATCTGCCTGGTGACCTCACAGGTCATCTCGTACGCGAAAGCGCGCGCGGAGGCGAGCGGGCTGTACGGCGACGGCGGCCTCATCGAGCGTCCCGACCGGCTCATCATCGTGCTCGTCGGCACCGGGATCACCGGTCTCGGCGTCGACTGGGCCGTACATGTCGCGATGTGGCTGCTCGCCGTGGGCAGCGTGATCACCGTCGGACAGCGCATGTGGTCGATCTCGGAGTCACCCGGCGCCCGCGACCTGATTCCCATTCCCGCCGAGACCGACGAGTCCGCCGCAGCAGGGGAGTCCGACGATCGGCCCGGTGCCGGTCCGGACGATTCCGTCCCACCGGCGGGGCATCGATGACCGACGTCGGCGCGCTGGCCGCGGACCTCGGTTACCGGGCGGGCTGGGCCGCGGTCCGGTGGGCACCGGAACGGGCTGCCCGCGCCGCGTTCGACAAGGCCGGGTCATTCGCCGGGCGACGCAACGGGGGCCCGGACCAGTTGCGGCGCAACCTTGCCCGCGTCGTCGGCGTCGATCCGGCCGAAGTCCCCGACGACCTCCTCGCCGACGCGATGCGGTCCTACGCCCGGTACTGGTGTGAAGCCTTCCGACTCCCGGCCCAGGACCGGGCGACGGTGTCGTCGACCGTCACTCTCCCCGACGACGACCGGGCCCGGCTCGACGCCGCGCTCGCACGCGGCAAGGGAGTGGTCCTCGCCTTGCCGCACACCGGCAACTGGGACATGGCCGGGGTGTGGTTGGTCCACCACTACGGCCGGTTCGCCACCGTCGCCGAACGGTTGAAACCGGAATCGCTGTTCGACCAGTTCGTCGCCTACCGGGAGTCCCTCGGCTTCGAGATCTTCCCGCTCAGCGGTGGGGAGCAACCACCGTTCGGACGGCTCGCGGAGCGGTTGCGCGCCGGGGGCATCGTCTGTCTGCTCGGTGAGCGTGACATCGCCCGGCACGGGGTCCCGGTGTCCTTCTTCGGTGAACAGACCCGCATGCCGGCCGGATCGGCGCGGTTGGCGATCGAGACCGGGGCGGCACTGATGCCGGCACATCACTGGTTCGAGGAGGCGCCGCGTTCCCGGATGTCCTGCGGTGAGCCGATCGACGTCTCCGGTGGGGTGGCGGCGGCGACCCAGGCGCTCGCGGACGCCTTCGCTGCGAACATCGCCGCCCATCCCGCGGACTGGCACATGTTGCAGCCGCTCTGGGAGGCCGACTGGACCGACCGGCAGCGGCAACGCGTGGAACAGGATCCCCAACAGTGACTTCAGCGACCGAGCGCCCGACGACCGCGGACCTGGGGACCGGATCCAGGGGAGTGGCATGAGAATCGGGATGATCTGCCCCTACTCGTTCGACGTGCCGGGCGGTGTCCAGGCACACGTCACCGAACTGGCCGACGTCTTCCTCGACCGTGGTCACGAGGTCAGCGTGCTGGCCCCCGCGGGTCGTGACACCGAACTGCCGGAGTATGTCGTGCGAGCCGGGCCGGCCCTGGCCATCCCGTACAACGGCTCGGTGTCCCGGGTGAACTTCAGCCCGAAAGGCTATCTGCGTCTGCGACGCTGGATCGCGGAGAACGGTTTCGACGTCCTGCACGTCCACGAACCGAACTCGCCGAGCATCTCGATGCTCTCCCTCATGGTGGCGTCGGGACCGATCGTCACCACGTTCCACACCGCCACGTCGAAGTCGTTGTGGCTCAGCGTCTTCCAGGGGATTCTGCGGCCGTATCACGAGCGGATCACCGGCAAGATCGCCGTGTCGGAGCTGGCTCGCCGCTGGCAGATGGAGTCGCTCGGCTCGGACGCGGTGGAGATCCCCAACGGGATCAACGTGTCGTCCTTCGCCGACGCCGCGCCGCTCGAGGGGTATCCGCATCCGGGCGGGACGATCCTGTTCCTGGGCCGATTCGACGAACCCCGCAAGGGCATCGACGTGTTGATGCGTGCGCTTCCGTCCGTGGTCGCGAGATTCCCCTACGTCCGGGTGCTGGTCGTCGGCGGCGGCAATCAGGCGGCGCTGCGCCGGCGGGCGGGCACGCTGGCGGACCACCTGGTCTTCCTCGGCCAGGTGGACGACGCCACCAAGGCGCGGGCACTGGCCTCCGCGGACGTCTACTGCGCGCCGAACCTCGGCGGGGAGAGCTTCGGGATCGTGCTCGTCGAGGCGATGGCGGCCGGCGCCGCGGTCATCGCGAGCTCGCTCAACGCCTTCCGCCGGGTCCTCGACGACGGGCGCGCAGGCCGACTGGTCGAGACCGGTTCGCCCGAAGAGCTCGCCGCGGGCATCGTCGAACTGCTCTCCGACCCCGAGGCCCGGGAACGACTGGTCGCTGCGGGTCGCGTGCGGGCCGACAAGTACGACTGGTCGAGGGTCGCCGACCAGATCCTGAGGGTGTACGACACGGTGACGGTCGGCGCCGGGCCGGTCGTGGTGTCCGACTGATGGCCACCTGGATCGTCGTCGGGGTCGTCGCGGCGCTGCTCGTCATCGGGTGGGCCTACCACACGGCGAACCGGCTCGACCGTCTCAACGTCCGCGTCGACCTCGCACGCCAGGCGCTGGAGTCGACCCTCGACAGACGCTCGGTGGTCGTACGGGCGGTCGCCGCCGAGATGATCGCGGGCGCTCCCGATGGGGGATACCGCAAGTCCGACGACGACGAGGTGGCCGTGTCGGCCCGTGCGCTCATGACCCTGGCCGATCGCGCCGAACGTGCCGCGCCCTCCGATCGAGAGGACGCCGAGAACGCCTTGTCGGCGGCGCTGGCGCGCACGGATTCGCGACGGCGCTCGCCGGCGCTGGTGGTCGAACTCGCCGATGCCGAGACGAGGGTGATGATGGCGCGACGCTTCTACAACGATGCGGTCCGCGACACCCGCGCCCTGGCGCAGCGCCGTCCGGTCCGGTGGCTGCGACTCGGTGGCCACGCCTCCCCGCCGGAGTACTTCGAGATCATCGAACGCGTCACCCCAGGCCAGGCGGACTGATCCCTCGTGGGAGGGGATCCGCCGCTCACCTAGACTGGTCGCAGGACCGCCGCCGTGAACGCGGCAGGTCGAGACTGCGACACGAGGAGATTTTCAGTGAGTCACAACGGCGCGACCGTTCCCGAGGTCGGCCAGGGCACCGCCCGGGTCAAGCGCGGCATGGCCGAGATGCTCAAGGGCGGCGTGATCATGGACGTGGTCACCCCCGAACAGGCGAAGATCGCCGAGGACGCCGGCGCGGTCGCGGTCATGGCCCTCGAACGTGTCCCCGCCGACATCCGCGCGCAGGGTGGGGTCTCCCGCATGAGCGACCCGGACATGATCGACGGCATCATCGCCGCGGTCTCGATCCCGGTGATGGCCAAGGCGCGCATCGGTCACTTCGTCGAGGCGCAGGTCCTGCAGAGCCTCGGCGTGGACTACGTCGACGAGTCGGAGGTACTGACCCCGGCCGACTACAGCAACCACATCGACAAGTGGGCGTTCACCGTGCCGTTCGTGTGCGGGGCCACCAATCTCGGTGAGGCGCTGCGTCGTATCACCGAGGGTGCGGCGATGATCCGCTCCAAGGGCGAGGCCGGAACCGGCGACGTCTCCAACGCGACCACCCACATGCGCAAGATCCGCGACGAGATCCGACGGCTGACCTCGCTGCCCAAGGACGAGTTGTACGTGGCGGCAAAGGAACTGCAGGCGCCCTACGATCTGGTGGCCGAGGTCGCCGAGGCCGGCAAGCTCCCGGTGACCCTGTTCACCGCGGGCGGTATCGCGACTCCCGCCGACGCCGCGATGATGATGCAGCTCGGCGCCGAGGGCGTGTTCGTCGGTTCGGGCATCTTCAAGTCCGGCAACCCGGCCCAGCGGGCGGCCGCGATCGTGCAGGCCACCACCTTCCACGACGATCCCGACGTGCTCGCCAAGGTGTCGCGCGGACTGGGCGAGGCGATGGTCGGCATCAATGTCGATGACATCCCCCAGCCGCACCGCCTCTCCGAGCGCGGCTGGTGACCGATTCGTCCGGAATGTAGCTGCTCAGCACCACCTTTCACCTCCGCGAGGCCCTCGCCCAACACGCCCGACGACGAACAGTCGACATGCGTGGCGGGTCGGGGGCCTCGCGGCGGTAGTATCTGCTGATCATGGATGCGGCGACCATCGTTCGAGATGCCTCGGTCTCGGGCACACACATCGTGGGTGATTTGCGGCTCGAGTGGTCCGCCGCGTGCAATGTCGGCAGGGTCCGAGAGACGAACGAGGATGCGGCCCTGGCCTTGCCGGGCATGTACCTCATCGCCGACGGTATGGGTGGACACGACAGCGGCGAACTCGCCAGCGAGGCAGCGCTGCTGACCCTCTCCGAGGCGACGAGCGCGGGTGAGCTGAAGGCCACCCAACTGCAACTCGACGACCTGCTGCTCGCCGCGCAACGGCGGATCGGCGAGATCGACACCGAGACCGACCGGCGGGCGGGCACCACGGCCACCGGCGTCGTGCTCGTCACGCACGACCAGGCCCCGCACTGGCTGGTCCTCAACATCGGCGACTCGCGGACCTATCGTTTCCAGAACGGCTCGCTGAACCAGCTGACGATCGACCACTCGCAGGTCCAGGAGTTCATCGACGCCGGGTTCCTGACCCCCGAGCAGGCCCGAACCGACCCGCGGCGCAACGTGATCACACGTGCGCTCGGTGCCGGGATGATCGATCCGGTGGCCGACTACTCGACCACCCCGGTCTATCCGGGCGACGTGCTGCTGGTGTGCACCGACGGACTGACCGGTGAGCTCCCCGACGAGGAGATCGGCGACATCCTGCGGCACGCGTCGGGGTCGCAGGAGGCGTCCGAGCGGTTGGTCGACGCCGCGCTGGCCCTCGGCGCACACGACAACGTGACCGTGATCGTGGTGACCGTCCACGAGTCGGTCCCGACGCTGACGATGCCCGCGCTCGACGGGGCGGCCGCGGGGGAGGCCGCCGGGCAGGCCCCGGCCCCCGACGCGAGCTGATCGGAGATCTCATGACCACGGGTCACGATCGGGCCCCGACCTCCGCGGACCCCGACGACTCCGGCACCGACACACCGCTCGACTCCGGCGCGACCTATGTCGAGTACTGCGGCGAGCGCATCGCCCTCGACGCCGAACGCCGGTTCTTCATCGGGCGTGAGGCCGATCTGTCGATCGACGACAACCCCTATCTCCACCGTCGATTCCTGGTGATACACAACGAGAACGGTTTGTGGTGGCTCACCAATCTCGGCACCCATCTGTCGGCGAGTGTGTCCGCGGGCGATGTCGGGTTCTCCGCGACGCTGGGGCCGGGCGCGCGTATGCCGCTCGTCTTCGGTGAGACCACCATCGTGTTCACCGCGGGCCCGACGACCTACGAGCTGAGTCTTTTTGCCCGGGCGCCGCAGGTGAAGTCAGTGACCCGCCCGGAATACAGCGGCGGACACACCACCCAGGGCGTGCCGACGCTGACCGAGAGCCAGAAACTGCTCATCATCGTGCTGGCCGAGGAGATCCTGCGCCGTGAGGGGACCGGGGCGAGTGCGATCCCGTCGTCGGCACAGGCCGCTCGTCGCCTCGGGTGGCCCATCACCAAGTTCAATCGCAAACTCGACAACGTCTGCGACAAGCTCGACCAGCTCGGCGTCAGCGGGATGCGGGCCGGCGGGGGCAAACTCGCCAGCAACCGCCGGACGAAGCTCGTGGAGTACGCGGTGTCCTCCCGGATCGTGACTCGCGAGGACCTGCCCCTCATTGATGCCGAGGCGGCCCGCAACGCCGCCGGTTGACCGGCGACCCCGTCTTGCGGGGCTGTGACCTGCGGTGACCCGACTGGGTAGTTCTCCCCATGGGGAGGGGAGTTCTCCCCATCGACCCCGCGGTCGAAGCCTCATAATCTTCAACTCATCACCGGGACACCCCGGACGACCACCGGTTCGAATGAGTGAAGAGGAAGCACACAATGACTGCGATCGCCCATCAGGCCCCCCAGCACCTGCGCTCGGTCAACCCTCATCGTGACGCCGCGGCGCTCGCCCGCCGGCAGGAAGCCCTCGCGCGGCTCGCGGCGCGCCGCATGCCGCTGCCGGGGCATCAGCTGCAGCCCTCGCGTCCGGGGCAGGCCGCCGGTCTGGCCCACCGCTCAGGGCACCCCCACCTGCACCGTCCGGTGGCCGCTCCGGTGTCGATGGAGATCCCGGCGCCCGCCGAGGTGACCGCCGACCGGGCGAAGCCGAGTCTCACCTCGCGCGAGGTCGAGGTGCTGCGCACCTGGATGCTCGTGGACTCGAAACCGGCAGTGGCGCAACAGCTCTACATCTCCCTCGGCACGGTCAACACCCACCTGACCCGCATCCGGGCCAAGTACGCCGAGATCGGCCGTCCGGCCCCGACCAAGGCGTCACTCGTCGCCCGGGCCATCCAGGACGGGATCATGACGCTCGACGAGCTCTGATCGCGGAACGTTTGGCCGGCGGGCAGGGGAGAGCCCACCGGTCCGGTGCGCGATACTGGTCTGCGTGGCAGCCATCGAGGACATACTCCAGGTCGAGCAGATCGACAATGACATCTACCGTGGCGGTGCCTTCCCGAGTCGCCTGCAGCGCACCTTCGGCGGTCAGGTCGCGGGCCAGGCCCTGATGTCGGCGACCCGGACGGTATCCGAGGAGTTCGACGTCCACTCGTTGCACGGCTACTTCCTGCGCCCCGGCGACCCGGACCGTCCGGCGGTGTTCCTCGTCGACCGCATCCGCGACGGACGATCCTTCGTGACCCGGCGGGTGACCGGAGTCCAGAACGGCGAGGCCATCTTCACCATGTCGGCGTCGTTCCACGTGCGCACCGATGAAGGCTACGAACACCAGGACCGGATGCCCCCGGTACTGCGGCCGGACGAGCTCGCCGACCGATCCGAAGAGCTGAGTGAGAGCGAGCGGGCGGTCTTCCAGGAGTGGCGCAACTTCGACCTCCGCATCGTCCCGGCGGACAAACTGGTCACCTCGCCGTATTTCGCTGCGCAGCAACGGGTCTGGTTCCGCTACCGGCACCCGTTGCCCGACGACACGGTCTTCCACGTCGGCACGCTCGCCTACATGAGCGACATGACCCTGATCGGTTCGTCGCGCGTGCCGCATCCGGACTCCAAGCCGCAGGTGGCCTCCCTCGACCACGCCATGTGGTTCATGCGGCCGTTCCGCGCCGACGACTGGCTCCTCTACGACCAGACCTCGCCGTCGGCGGGAGCCGGACGCGCACTCACGCAGGGGCGGATCTTCGACCTGCAGGGACGACTCGTGGCCGCGGTCACCCAGGAGGGCCTGACCCGCACCGGGCGGCGCGACCCCGCCCGGACCGATCGGTGACCGCGACGAACCGGCCGCGTATCGGGGTCCTCGCGCTGCAGGGTGACGTCCGCGAGCACGTCCACGCGCTCGAGGCCAGCGGTGCCGATGCCATCGCCGTCCGTCGTCCGGCCGAGCTCGACGAGATCGACGGCATCGTCATTCCGGGCGGCGAGTCGACCACGATGAGCAAGTTGCTCGGCATCTTCGACCTGTTCGACCCGCTGGCGGCGAAACTGTCCGACGGCCTGCCCGCCTACGGGTCCTGCGCGGGCATGATCATGCTCGCGTCCACGATCCTCGACACCCGCCCCGACGCGCGGCACCTCGATGCCCTCGATGTGACGGTGCGCCGCAACGCATTCGGCCGCCAGGTCGAAAGCTTCGAGACCGATCTCGACTTCACCGGGATCACCGACGCCGACGGTGCCGACCCGATGCGGGCGGTGTTCATCCGGGCGCCCTGGGTCGAAACGGTGTCGCCGGAGGTCGAGGTTCTCGCGCGGGTGCCCGACGGTCCCGCGGCCGGCCGGATCGTCGCGGTCCGTCAGGGGAAGGTCCTCGCCACGTCGTTCCATCCGGAGGTGACCGGCGACCGGCGCGTACATGAATACTTCGTGGAGATGGTGCGTCGGTAAGATCGTGCCGGACCATCGGTAGACCACCCGGCGGTGACCCGCCCAGCGGTACACCACGAGCCCCGGCACGAGCCGGGAAACGATCGAGCAGGGCGACCGAGCAGAGCAACAGGAGCGCCGGACGCGGGCAGCGGCCCGCGGCACGTGCCGGCGCCGGGAAAGGAATCGACGGACATGAGCGGCCACTCCAAATGGGCCACCACCAAGCACAAGAAGGCGGCCATCGACGCCAAGCGCGGCAAGATGTTCGCGAAGCTCATCAAGAACATCGAGGTGGCGGCGCGGACCGGTGGCGGTGACCCGTCGGGCAACCCGACGCTGTTCGACGCGATCCAGAAGGCCAAGAAGTCCTCGGTCCCCAACGACAACATCGAGCGGGCCCGCAAGCGTGGCGGCGGTGAAGAAGCGGGCGGCGCCGACTGGCAGACCATCATGTACGAGGGCTACGGGCCCAACGGTGTCGCCGTTCTCATCGAGTGCCTCACCGACAACCGCAATCGCGCCGCGGGCGAGGTACGCACCGCCATGACCCGCAACGGCGGCAACATGGCCGACCCGGGTTCGGTGTCCTACCTGTTCACCCGCAAGGGCGTGGTCACGCTGGAGAAGAACGGACAGTCCGAGGACGACGTCCTCATGGCCGTGCTCGACGCAGGCGCCGAAGAGGTCACCGACCTCGGCGAGTCCTTCGAGATCGTCAGCGAGCCCGGCGATCTGATCGCCGTACGCAGCGCACTCCAGGAAGCCGGTATCGACTACGACTCCGCGGAGGCGAGCTTCCGGGCGTCGGTCGAGGTCGCCGTCGACGCCGACGGTGCGCGCAAGGTGTTCAAGCTCATCGACGCGCTCGAGGACTCCGACGACGTCCAGAACGTGTACAGCAACGTCGACATCAGCGACGAGGTCCTCGCCGAACTGGAGAACGACTGAGCGTCGGGCGTCCGGTGTGTTGCTGACCGGACTCGTCCGTCCCTGCCGATAGAATCTCGAACAACTGTTCGCAAGAGGTTCGTCGATGCCTGGGAGGGTACGAGTGCGTGTCATGGGCGTCGATCCGGGTCTGACCCGGTGCGGCATCGCGCTGGTGGAGTCGGGACGCGGCAGGTCGGTGACGGCACTCGACGTCGACGTCGTACGGACGCCGAGCGACATGGAGCTCGCCGAGCGGTTGCTCGCGATCTACACCTCGGCGTCCCACTGGCTCGATGTCCACCAGCCCGATGTGGTGGCCATCGAGCGCGTCTTCGCGCAGAACCAGGTGTCCACCGCGATGGGGACCGCGCAGGCCGGCGGTGTCATCGCCCTCGCCGCCTCACAGCGCGACGTCCCGGTGCGATTCCACACGCCGTCGGAGGTGAAGGCCGCGGTGACCGGCAGCGGCCGCGCCGACAAAGCACAGGTGACCGCGATGGTCACCCGCATCCTGGGGATGCAGACCAAGCCGAAGCCCGCTGATGCGGCCGACGCACTCGCGCTGGCGATCTGCCATTGCTGGCGAGGACCGATGATGGAGCGCATGGCCGCCGCGCAGAAGCAGGCCGATGCCGCCGCGGCGCGACACCGCGCGCGTGTGGCGCAGTCCCGAGAGGGGAGTCGCGCATGATCGCGTCAGTTCGCGGACCGGTACTCGAGGTGGCCCTCGACCACGCCGTGATCGATTGTGCGGGTGTGGGTTACCGCGTCCTCGCGACGCCCGCGACGCTGTCGCGGTTGCGTCGGGGTGACGAGGCCACGCTGCTGACCTCGATGATCGTCCGCGAGGACTCGATGACGCTGTACGGGTTCACCGAGCCCGACGCGCGGGCTCTGTTCGCGCTGCTGCAGACCGTCACCGGCGTCGGTCCGCGGCTGGCGATGGCGACACTCGCGGTTCTCGAACCCGACGCGTTGCGCCGGGCGCTCGCCGAATCCGACACCAAGGCCCTCACCTCGGTGCCCGGCATCGGCAAACGGGTGGCCGAGCGGTTGTGCGTCGAACTGCGGGACAAGGTCGACCGCCCCGCGGGTGAGCCGACCGTCGGGATCGCCGCCGTCGGCGGAATCCGGGAGCAGGTCACCGAGGCCCTCGTCGGGCTGGGCTTCACCGCGGCGCCGGCCGAGAAGGCGGTCAACGCGGTACTCGCCGACCATCCGGACGCCGACGCGTCGACGGCACTCCGGCATTCGCTCTCGCTCCTGGGCAAGGCGTCGTAGATGTTCGACGACACAGACGACCTCGAGGACCGGGACGTGAGCGCCACCCCGGTGCGCTCCGACGGCGATCTCGACGCCGGCCTGCGCCCGAAGTCGCTCGCCGATTTCATCGGGCAGCCGCGCGTCTGCGAGCAGCTCGAACTCGTGTTGCACGGCGCCAAGGGTCGGGGCGGCACCCCCGATCACATCCTGCTCTCGGGGCCGCCGGGACTCGGCAAGACGTCGCTCGCGATGATCATCGCGTCGGAGATGGGTGCCGCCATCCGGGTGACCTCGGGCCCGGCGCTCGAACGCGCGGGTGATCTCGCCGCCATGCTGTCCAACCTGGTCGAGGGCGACGTCTTGTTCATCGACGAGATCCACCGCATCGCGCGTCCCGCGGAGGAGATGCTCTACCTCGCCATGGAGGACTTCCGCGTCGACGTCGTGGTCGGCAAGGGGCCGGGCGCCACCTCGATCCCGTTGGATGTCGCACCGTTCACACTGGTCGGCGCCACGACGCGGTCGGGGTCGCTGACCGGACCGCTGCGCGACCGCTTCGGGTTCACCGCGCACATGGAGTTCTACGAACCCGAGGAACTCGTCCTGGTGCTGCACAGGTCGGCAGGCATCCTGGGGATGGAACTGCGCGGCGACGCGGCGGGGGAGATCGCCCGTCGGTCCCGCGGCACGCCGCGCATCGCCAACCGCCTGCTGCGCCGGGTCCGTGACTACGCCGAGGTGCGCGGTGACGGCTCCATCACGGTGGACGTCGCCCGGGCGGCCCTCGCGGTCTACGACGTCGACGACCTGGGGTTCGACCGTCTCGACCGCGCCGTCCTCGACGCCCTGATCCGTGCGTTCGGCGGGGGACCGGTCGGTGTGTCCACGCTTGCCGTTGCCGTCGGCGAGGAACCCGCGACCGTCGAGGAGGTGTGCGAGCCGTTCCTCGTCCGAGCCGGGATGATCGCGCGCACCCCGCGTGGACGGGTCGCGACCGCCGCCGCCTGGCATCACCTCGGACTCACCCCGCCTGCCGGTGCGATGAACGCCACTTTCGGCGTGCGTCCGCGCGAGGTCGGGGCGGACACGCTCTTCGACGATCTCTGACCACCGCACCACCTGCGGGGATGACCTCCGCGTCAGACGTGGCACACTGTGTGGAGCACAGCTGAGCCGATGGCCGCACAGGACCCGTCCCGACGCCGCTCGCTCAAGCCGTACATCCCGATACACAAAGGACTGACTCTCACCCATGGACGCTCTGCTCTTCCCGCTCCTGCTCGCCCTGCTGGCCGGCTTCATGTTCCTGTCGATGCGGAAGCAGAAGAAGCGCGTGGCCGAGATGCAGGAGATGCAGAACTCGGTGTCCACCGGCACCCGCGTGCAGCTCACGTCGGGCCTGTTCGGCACCGTGATCGACGCGAGCTCGCCCGACGTCGTCGACGTGGAGATCGCGACCGGTGTGGTCACCCGCTGGAACCGACTGGCCGTCATGCGCGTCGTCCCCACCGACGAGGCCGCCGCGACCTACGCCGGTCACGTCGCCCCGGAGAGCGATCCGGCCGACTACGACGACGTCGATTCGGTCAGCCTGGACAAGCCCGCCGCGGACGACGCGCGCGACAACGACAAGTAAGCCGGACCAGCGCCGCGTCGTCGAGGCGACGCGGCGCGCCCATCTGTTCCCCGTTCCATGCCGCGTTCCCGCGCGCCACGACCACGGAGCAGACGGGTCATGCCGGTTCACACGCCTGTCGGCCGGCTGACGCTCTCAAGGAGACCTGAACAGCTGTGACAACTCCCTCTCGGACTTCAGGGAAGGACCGGACTGCGAGGAAGCGGTCGCGACCGACTCGTGAGATCCCGCCGTGGCGGCCCCTGATGGCCTTCATCGGTCTGCTCGCGATCGTCTACGGCCTGATCTTCTTCACCGGTCCGCAGACGATCGAGCCGAAGCTGGGCATCGATCTCCAGGGCGGCACGCGGGTGACGCTGACCGCACGCACCGAGGACGGCAAGACGCCCACTCGGGAGCAGCTCGACCAGGCCAAACAGATCATCGAGCAGCGCGTCAACGGTCTCGGTGTCTCGGGTTCCGAGGTCGTCGTCAGCGGTGACAACCTGATCATCACGGTGCCCGGTCAGGACGGCGCCCAGGCCAAGTCCCTGGGACAGACCGCACGTCTGTACGTCCGCCCGGTCATCGGGCAGCCGGTGATGGCGACCCCGCAGCCGCCGAAGCCCGAGGGGGCCGACGGCACCGACGAACAGACCAACGCGCTGCCCACCGAGGCCGCGGCCGCGGCCATCGAGGAGCAGCGGAAGCTGCGTCAGGCACCGGGGAACGCGAACCAGGAGCAACTGGCGGCCCTGCAGCAGCAGATGGCCAAGATGGACTGCACGCCCACGGCGAACGACCCGCTGCTGGGCAACGACAGGCCGGACCAGTACCTGGTGGCCTGCTCGACCGACGGCAGCGAGGTGTATCTCCTCGGCCCACAGATCATCGACGGCCGCGACATCAAGAACGCCAACGCGGGCACCGACCCACAGACCGGCGAATGGGTGGTGACCCTCGAGTTCGAGGGCAAGGCCGCTGACTTCTGGCCCAAGTACACCGCCGAACAGGCCCCCAATCGCACCCAGACAGCGTTCACGCTCGACTCGCGGGTCGTCTCCGCGCCCGCCATCAACGAACCCATCCCGGGTGGTCAGACGCGGATCAGCGGTGGCAGCGCGAGCCCGTTCACCGAGTCGTCGTCCAATGAGCTCGCCAACGTGCTCAAGTACGGTTCGCTACCGCTGTCGTTCACCGCGTCCGATGCCGAGACCATCTCGGCGACACTGGGTCTCGCCTCGCTGCAGGCAGGTCTCATCGCCGGCCTCGTCGGCCTGATCGCCGTGTTCATCTACGCGCTGGCCTACTACCGGATGCTGGGCATCCTGACGATGCTGTCGCTGGTGGTCGCCGGCGCCATGGTCTACGGCATCATCGTGCTGCTCGGACGCTGGATCGGGTTCACCCTCGACCTCGCGGGCATCGCCGGCCTGATCATCGGTATCGGTATGACCGCCGACTCGTTCGTCGTGTATTTCGAGCGCATCAAGGACGAGATGCGCGAGGGACGCAGCTTCCGGTCGGCTGTTCCGCGAGGCTGGGTGAGCGCACGGCGCACCATCTGGTCGGGTAACGCGGTCAGCTTCATCGCCGCCGCCGTCATCTACATCCTGGCCATCGGCGAGGTCCGTGGTTTCGCGTTCACGCTGGGCCTGACGACGATCCTCGACGTCATGGTCGTGTTCCTCGTCACCCACCCGCTGGTGGTCTACGCGAGCCGGTCGTCGTTCCTGTCCAAACCCAGCGTCAACGGCCTGGGGGCGATCAGCGAGGTCGCGCGCCGGCGCCGCATCGCGTCACGCCGGGTGGCGGGCGACGACACGACCGCGACCCCGCAGGCGGAGGACACCGCCGACACCATCCGTGAGAAGGGAACGGTGCGATGACCGGTCCGGACAAGCCAGCCGCCGGCTCCTCGGCAGTTCTCGATACGGAATCCACCCAACCGGGTTCCGACGCGGACTTCGTCGCCGACCGGGAGCGGTCGTTCTTCTCCCGCCTCTACACCGGCACCGGTGCCTTCGAGATCGTGGGCCGCCGTCGGATGTGGTACGGCATCACCGCGGCGATCCTGCTGGTCTGCCTCGCGTCGATCGGAATCCGGGGGTTCACGCTCGGGATCGACTTCGAGGGCGGCACTCAGATGTCGGTCCCGGTCGTGTCGTCGGAGGTCACCGCGGAGGGCGTCGAAGAGGTTGTCACCTCGGCCCTCGGCGAAGAACCCGAATCGGTGCAGACCGCGGGCTCCGGCGGGAGCGAGACCGTACAGGTGCGCACCGAGACCCTCGACCTCGCCCAGGCGGAGTCGGTGACCCGTGCGCTGTCGGACAGGTTCGGACCCGAACTGTCCCCGGCGGAGGTCAGCATTTCCGACGTGAGCTCCACGTGGGGACGCGAGATCACCGAGAAGATGATCCTCGCGCTCGCGGTCTTCCTCGTGATCGTCTTCGTCTACATCGCCGTCCGGTTCGACCGGGAGATGTCGATCGCGGCGATGGCATCGCTGTTCTTCGACATCGTGTGCACGGCCGGCATCTACTCACTCGTCGGCTGGGAGGTCACGCCCGCGACGATCATCGGTCTGCTGACCATCCTCGGTTTCTCCCTCTACGACACCGTGGTGGTGTTCGACAAGATCGCGGAGAACACGAGATCGGTCCTGCAGACGACGCGTCGCACCTACGCCGAGCAGGCGAACCTCGGCGTCAACCAGACGCTGATGCGATCGATCAACACCACGGTGATCTCGGTGCTGCCGATCATCGCACTGATGATCATCGCGGTGTGGCTGCTCGGGGTGGGCACCCTCAAGGACCTCGGTCTCATCCAGCTGGTGGGCGTCATCGTGGGCGCATACTCGTCGATCTTCCTGGCCGCGCCGCTGCTGGCGACGCTCAAGGAGCGTCGCCCCGATGTCGCGCGACACACCGAGCGTGTCCTCCGTCGCCGCAACGGGCTCGAAACCGGGACGGCCGACGAGCAGCGTCCGGTCCGTGGCCGCCGCCGTGCAACGGGGTCCGCGGTCGTCGACACCGACGACGCGGACCGGGCGGTCCCGACCGGTAAACGTCGCCGCAACCGCTAGTCTCTGGGTCGTGATCGTCCGGCACGAGGCGCCCATCAGGATCCTGAGCCTGCTCGTCGGGCTCGTGGTGGCTGCCGGCCTACTGACCGCCTGCGGAGACGACGGCCCGCCGACCATCGACTACGTCGTCGACGCGCGGATCTCGACGTACAACGCGAACACGGTGAGCGGCAACGCCGACGGTGCACTCATGGCCACCACCAGGCTGCTGCCCGGATTCAGTCTGTTGGGCCCGGCGGGCCAGGTCATCCCCGACCGGGACGTCGGTACCGTCACCGAGGTCCCGGGCCGGGTTCTCACCCTCCGGTACGACTTCTCGCCGCAGGCCGTCTTCTCCGACGGGGTCGCGCTCGACTGTGACGACCTGCTGCTCGCCTGGGCGGCGATGAGCGGCCGGTTGCCCGGATTCACCCCTGTGACCACCGCGGGCTACCGGGACATCGACCGGGTCGACTGCGCCGCCGGAGACAAGAGCGCGACCGTGACGTTCGCACCCGGCCGCGACTACCGCGACTGGCTCGGACTCTTCGGGGCCGGGACGATGCTGCCCGCGCACGTCGTGGCCCGCGACGCCGGCGTCCCCGATGTCGTCGGTCCGATCCGCGGCGCCGATCGTCCGGCACTCACCCGGATCGCCCAGGCATGGAACACCGGATTCGACCTGGCGTTCGGACCCGTCGACCACGCGGACTTCCCGGCGTCGGGGCCCTACCGGATCGACCGCTACTCGAGGTCGGGCGGACTGGTCCTCGTTCCCAACGACAAGTGGTGGGGTGATCGGCCCGAGACCTCACGTGTCGTCATCTGGGGCCGCGGGACGGACGCCACGCGGAGACTGCCCGACGGCAAGTTCGACGTCGTGGATGTGACCACGGGCATCATCGACGGCGACGTCGCCGGATCACCGGGCGCGAGCGGGACGGCCTCGCCCGCGCGGGCGCTGGGCGTCGAGGAACTCGTCCTCGCCGGCCGTGGCGTCTTCGGCGACCTCCGGATGCGTCAGGCCTTCGCGTCGTGTGTGCCGCGAGCCGACCTCGCACGCGACTTCGGGGGCGGTGCGCCGGTGTGGAACCTGCGCGTGCAGTCTCCGGCCGACAACCTGGCGGGGCAGATGAACGGCGAGTTCGGCCAGAACTACCAGCAACCCGACGTCGAGCGGGCGCGCGGACTCGTCCGCGCCGCCACCGGCCAGGGTGCCGCGGACCAGGATCCCGGCGTCGACGGGACGTCGGCGACCGGCGCGACACTGCAGCCCCGCACGGTCCGGATCGGCTACCTCGCACCCACGCCGCGTTGGCAGCGGATGACCGCTGCGATCGCCGCGTCGTGCCGGGCCGCCGGCTTCGTCGTCGTCGACGCCTCCGCGCCGGATCTGCGGCCCGGTGCGCTCGGCAAGGAGGTCGATGCGTTGATCGTCGCCGGGGGAGCGTCCTTCGCGGCTGCCGGCGCCGCCGACCCCAGCAGGGACGCCTACGCGCTGCGCGGCGGCGACCCCCTCAACCTGTCGGGGACCCGGGAGCCGCAGGTGAGCCGGGGAGTGGACCAGTTCGCGGTGACGGTCTCGGCACCGGACCGCCTGCGGCTGACCCGGTCGATCGAGAACGCCACGTGGTCGACGATGCCGTCGATACCCCTCTTCGCGGCGCCCCGGACACGGCAGTGGAAGGATCGGGTGGGCAATGTGGCCGCCGGTCTCGGCCGGAACGGCACCGGATGGAACATGGATCGCTGGATGATCCGCGGATGAGCAGGCGGGAGTGAGTTGATGGGCGTCGTGCCCGAACGAACGGCGGACGCGGTGGCGCGCGCACAGGCGGCGATCGCCCAGCACACCCGGCTCGTCGACGATTTCCCGAGTCCAGGAATCGCTTTCAAGGATCTGACGCCGGTACTGGCCGACCCCGACGGACTGTCGTCGATCGTCACCGCACTCACCCACGGGTGCAGGGACATCGATCTGGTGGCGGGTATCGACGCCCGCGGTTTCCTGCTCGGCGGAGCGGTCGCGCGCGAGTTGGAGGTCGGCGTCCTCGCAGTGCGCAAGGGCGGCAAGCTCCCGCCGCCGGTGCACGCGATCTCCTACAGTCTCGAATACGGCACGGCGACGCTGGAGATCCCCGCCGACGGGCTGGACCTGACCGACCGACGCGTGCTGCTCGTCGACGATGTCCTGGCGACGGGCGGCACCGCCGTCGCCGCCGCGGATCTCCTGCAGCGGGCCGGCGCGAAGGTCGTCGGCGTCGCCGTGATCATGGAACTCGGCGGTCTCGGCGGGCGGGACACCATCGAGCGCGGACTCGGAGACGTCCCCGTGCACGCGGTGACCCTGGACTGAGCACACTCCGCCGACGGCCTGCACCGACAGCGCCGACCCGACGATGCTCGGCGCACCGTCGTCCGACCCCGGACTAGACTCGCGTGGACCGGCTCGGTTGAGCGCGGTGTGAGCACCATGGCGCGAGGAGGCCCGGTCATGCCCGATGAATCCGACACGGATCAGCGGGGCCTGACCCCGGTGGGGTCGCCCGCGAACGGTGATGCCGGATCCGCCGCGTCCGGCGGTCCGGTCCAGACGTCGAACAGCCAGACCCCGACTTCCCAGGCGCCCGCCTCGCAGGCACCGGCCACGCAGGCACCGGCCACCCAGCCGATGATGGCCCCGGGTTCGCCGTCGACCTCGACCTCGGCGTCCCGACGGGTGCGTGCGCGTCTCGCCCGCCGGATGACGGCCACCCGCAGCCAGGTGCGTCCGGTCCTCGAACCGCTCGCCACGCTGCACCGCGAGATCTACCCGAAGGCCGACGTCGCGCTGCTGCAGCGGGCCTACGACGTCGCCGACGAACGGCACAGCGGGCAGAAGCGCAAGTCCGGCGATCCCTACATCACCCATCCGCTGGCGGTGGCCACCATCCTCGCCGACCTCGGCATGGACACCACGACACTGATCGCTGCCCTCCTGCACGACACGGTCGAGGACACGGGCTACTCCCTGCAAGCCCTCGAGAACGACTTCGGGTCCGAGGTGGCGCACCTCGTCGACGGCGTCACCAAGCTCGACAAGGTGGCCCTCGGCAGCGCCGCGGAGGCCGAGACCATCCGCAAGATGATCATCGCGATGGCCCGCGACCCGCGGGTGCTGGTCATCAAGGTGGCCGACCGCCTCCACAACATGCGGACGATGCGCTTCCTGCCGCCGGAGAAGCAGGCGCGTAAAGCCCGGGAGACGCTGGAAGTCATTGCGCCGCTTGCGCATCGACTCGGTATGGCGACGGTGAAGTGGGAGCTCGAGGACCTGTCGTTCGCGATCCTGCACCCCAAGCGATACGAGGAGATCGTGCGGCTCGTCGCCGACCGTGCGCCCTCCCGCGACACCTACCTCGCCCGCGTCCGCGCCGACATCAACAACGCGCTGGCCGGGGCGCGGATCACCGCGACCGTCGAGGGTCGTCCCAAGCACTACTGGTCGATCTATCAGAAGATGATCGTGAAGGGCCGCGACTTCGACGACATCCACGATCTCGTCGGTATGCGCATCCTGTGCGAGGAGGATCGCGACTGCTATGCCGCGGTCGGCGTGGTGCATTCCCTGTGGCAGCCGATGGCCGGCCGGTTCAAGGACTACATCGCCCAGCCCCGCTTCGGTGTCTACATGTCGTTGCACACCACCGTGATCGGACCCGAGGGCAAACCGCTCGAGGTGCAGATCCGTACCCACGAGATGCACCGGACCGCCGAGTTCGGCATCGCCGCGCACTGGCGGTACAAGGAGAACGGTTACCGCCGGTCGGGTAAGAAGTCCGACACCGCCGAGATCGACGACATGGCGTGGATGCGGCAGTTGCTCGACTGGCAGCGTGAGGCGGCCGACCCCGGGGAGTTCCTGGAGTCGCTGCGCTACGACCTCGCGGTCCGCGAGATCTTCGTGTTCACCCCCAAGGGGGACGTGGTGACCCTGCCCGCCGGGTCGACGCCGGTGGACTTCGCCTATGCCGTGCACACCGAGGTCGGGCACCGCTGTATCGGCGCCCGTGTCAACGGCCGGCTCGTGGCGCTCGAACGCAAACTCGAGAACGGCGAAGTGGTGGAGGTGTTCACCTCCAAGGCTCCGACCGCCGGGCCGTCGAAGGACTGGCAGACGTTCGTGGTGTCCCCGCGGGCCAAGGCGAAGATCCGGCAGTGGTTCGCCAAGGAGCGCCGTGAGGAGGCCCTGGAGGCGGGCAAGGACGCGATCGCGAAGGAGGTCCGCCGTGGCGGGCTCCCGCTGCAGCGACTGCTGAGTGCGGAGTCGATGTCGGCGATCGCCCGCGAACTGCGCTATACCGACGTCTCCGCGCTGTACACCGCGGTCGGCGAGAACCACGTCTCGGCACGGCATGTCGTCAACCGCCTGGTCGCCGCCCTGGGCGGGATCGAGGATGCCGAGGAGGCGATCGCTGAACGGTCCACACCGTCGACGATGCCGACCCGGGCCCGGCAGGGCGGCGACGCGGGCGTGGTGGTCGACGGGATCGACAATGTCGTCATCAAACTCGCCAAGTGCTGCACACCGGTGCCCGGCGACGAGATCATGGGCTTCGTGACCCGCGGTGGCGGGATCAGCGTCCACCGGACCGACTGCACGAATGCGGAATCGCTTCGGCAGCAGGAAGAACGAATCCTCGACGTGTCCTGGGCGCCGTCACCGGAGTCGGTGTTCCTGGTCGCGATCCAGGTCGAGGCACTCGACCGCCACCGCCTGCTCTCCGACGTGACCAAGGTGCTCGCCGACGAGCGGGTCAACATCCTGTCCGCGTCGGTGGCGACGAGCCGCGACCGGGTGGCCATCAGCAAATTCACCTTCGAGATGGGCGACCCGAAGCATCTCGGACACGTGCTGAACGTTGTCCGCAACGTCGAGGGCGTCTATGACGTCTATCGGGTGACCTCCGCAGCCTGACCGCCCTGGTCCCTGAGGTGTGAGGAGCGATGGCGACGAGCCACGAAGGGCGTGCCGCGGCACCTCACGATGCCCTTCGTGGCTCGCTTCGCTCGCACCTCAGGGAGCGGAGGTGGGTCGACTAGTCGATGGTGGCGGTCTGGATGGTCACCGGCAGCTTGGGTTCGCCGTCGCCGGGCTGGCTGCCGACCGGGCCGGGGTTGATGCCGCCCGCGTAGATCTTGTCGAGGACCGCCAGTCCCGGTTCGTCGACCTTGCCGACGATCGAGTAGTCGGGACCGAGTTCACTGTCGTTGATGACGATGAACAGCTGGCTGGAGCCGGTGTTGGGGTTCTGCCCGCCCTGGCTGCTGTTGGCGATCGCGATGGTGCCGCGAGGGTAGATCACGGGCTGTGATCCCGACATCGGGTCGGGCTGGCCGACCTTCTTCAGGTCGGTCGGCGGCTCGTCGGGACTGGTCCACCCCGGTCCGCTCATGCCGGTTCCGGTCGGGTCGCCGCACTGCAGGATCTTCAGCTTGTCGCTGGTGGTCATGCGATGGCAGGTCGAGTCGTCGTAGAACTTGTTCTCGATGAGCGAGGTCACCGCAGCGGTGTTGCACGGAGCGCCGTCGCGTTCGAGGGTGATGGGCAGGACGCCCTGCGACGTGGTGAAGGTGACCTGCTCGGTGCCCGATTTCAGGACGCGGTCGTCGGGTTTGGGTGAGGTCCGCTCGTTCTTGGCCGCGGCCTTCAACTCGTCGAGTTCGGCCTGGTACTGCGCCCGCTGATCGGCGGGCACGTTGTCGGGCACCTGGGCGGGGAGCTGATCGAATCGACTCGGCGAGTCCTCGAAGGCGCAGGTCGTCCACCGAGCCGCCTCGCGGTCGTCCATGATCTTCTTCACCACGACGGCCGTGACGCCCGCGACGACGGCCACCACGACGGCCGTGGAGATGGACGCGATCATGATCTTCCGCTTGCGCCGGGCGAGGCGCTCGCTCTCGAGGCGTTCTTCGAGCTTCCGCTTGGCCGCCTCGCGGCGCTCCTCATTGGTGGACACGCGGGTGGATCCTCCTGAATCCGGCACCTCAGTGCCGACGATTGCGCGGCACGAGGTGCCGACGAATGCGCGGACGTCACTACTCGGTAGGCAAGTGTGCCAGTTGTACCTGAGAAGCTGATGCGGCGGGTGGTGAGCGAGGACACCACCAGCGGCGGGAGTCGGTCGGAAACGCACCGATGTCGGGTGCGCGGGCCTCCTGCGCAACAATGGACCCCGACATCTGGCGTCACCAACCGAGCCGACCGAGGAGCACCATGCTGATCACCGGATTCCCCGCCGGGATGTTTCAGACGAACTGCTACGTCGTCGCGACCGGTCCTGCATCGGAAGCGGTGATCATCGACCCGGGTCAGGATGCGGCGCCCCAGGTCCGGGAACTGCTGGCCGAGCACGAGTTGACCCCGGTGGCGGTGCTGCTCACCCACGGACATCTCGATCACACGTGGAACGCGACCGAGTTGTGCGACGAGTACTCGATCCCGGCCTACATCCACCCCGCCGACCGGCCGATGCTCGCCGAGCCCGGTCTCGGCATCGGCCGGGCTCTCGGCGCCATGATCGGCGACGAGGAGTTCGCCGAGCCGGAGAAGGTGATCGAGTTCGTCGACGGTGAGGCGGTCGACCTGGCCGGCATCTCCTTCTCGGTCGATCTGGCGCCGGGCCACACCCAGGGTTCGGTGGTCCTGGGCGTGGAGGTCGACGTCCCGCCGGAGACGCGCGAGGCCGCCGGTGCCGACACGCCCGAGGTCGTGCCGGTCTGCTTCTCCGGTGACGTGTTGTTCGCCGGCTCGATCGGACGAACCGACCTGCCGGGCGGCGATCATCAGCAGCTCCTCGATTCGATCGCTGCGAAGCTGCTTCCGCTGCCCGCGGAGACCGTCGTCCTGCCCGGACACGGCCCCCAGACGACCATCGGCCAGGAGAGGGCGAGCAATCCGTTCCTGACCGGCCTCGACATCCAGAGCACACGACCGAAGGGACGACACGGACTGTGAGCGGAGCATTTCAGGCCCCCCGGGGCATCCCCGACTACCTCCCGCCCGCCTCGGCGGACTTCCGGCGGGTCCGGGACACGCTCACCGAGGCCGCGCGCCGCGCCGGGTACGGCCACATCGAACTGCCCGTCTTCGAGGACACTGCGCTGTTCGCACGCGGGGTCGGTGAGTCGACCGATGTGGTGAGCAAAGAGATGTACACCTTCGCCGACCGCGGTGACCGTTCGGTGACGCTGCGGCCGGAAGGCACGGCGGGCGTCGTCCGTGCCGTCATCCAGCACGGTCTCGACCGTGGCCAGCTGCCCGTCAAGGTCTGCTACGCCGGACCGTTCTTCCGGTACGAGAAGCCGCAGACCGGCCGGTACCGCCAGCTGCAGCAGGTGGGCGTGGAGGCCATCGGCGTCGACGACCCGGCGCTCGACGCGGAGGTCATCGCGATCGCGGACGAGGGTTATCGACGTCTCGGGCTGTCCGGGTTCCGCCTCGAGATCACCTCGCTCGGCGACGACGAGTCCCGGCCGCGCTATCGGGAAGCGTTGCAGGAGTTCCTGTTCGGCCTCGACCTCGACGAGGCGACGCGCGCCCGCGCGGAGATCAACCCGCTGCGGGTGCTCGATGACAAGCGTCCCGAGGTCAAAGCGGCCACCGCGGGGGCGCCGCTGCTCATCGACTACCTGTCCGAGGACGCCAAGGCCCACTTCGACCTCGTCCTCGCGCACCTGGACCGTCTCGGCGTCGCCTATGAGATCAATCCGCGTCTGGTCCGCGGTCTGGACTACTACACCAAGACGACCTTCGAGTTCGTGCACGACGGCCTGGGTGCCCAGTCGGGCATCGGCGGCGGCGGACGCTACGACGGTCTGATGCGGCAGCTCGGTGCCAAGCAGGATCTCTCCGGCATCGGATTCGGGATCGGTGTCGACCGCACCATGCTCGCCCTCGAGGCCGAGGGCGTCGCGGGGACCGAGGCGGCTCGCTGCCAGGTCTTCGGGGTTCCGCTCGGCGCGGCGGCGAAGGCCGAACTCGTCGGTGTCGCGGGCGCACTGCGCGCCGCCGGGATCAGCGTCGACCTCGCCTACGGCGATCGCGGGCTCAAGGGTGCGATGAAGGCCGCCGACCGTTCGGGTGCCCGGCTGGCGTTGGTCCTGGGGGAGAACGAACTCGCCGAACGGCGGATCGAGGTCAAGGATCTCGGCAACGGCGAACAGCGTCAGGTGGCACTCGACGACGTCGTGTCCCAGGTCTCGCAGCTCCTGCGCTGACGCGTCAGCGAACCACCTCGTCGGCCAGCACATCGAGGGATACGCCGCCCAATGCCAGTGCGCGCGAGTGGAAGTCCTTGAGCGTCCACTCCGGATGCGCGCGCAGGGCCGCGGTGCGGGTCTGCTCCCAGACCCGCTGACCCAGCGCGTAGGACGGCGCCTGCCCCGGCCAGCCGAGATAACGGTCGAGTTCAAAGCGCAGGACCGCATGGTCCATCGCCACCGACGAGGTCAGGAACTCCCAGGCCTTGTCCGCATCCCAGATGCCCCCGCCGAGCGACTCCGGCGCGGGCAGTCTGCAGTGCACCCCGATGTCGACGACCACGCGCGCCGCCCGGAGCCGTTGCGAGTCGAGCATTCCCATGCGGTCACCGGGATCCTCGAGCCAGCCGAGCTCGTCCATGAGGCGTTCGGCATAAAGCGCCCACCCCTCGCCATGGCCGGAGGTGAAGGAGGCGAGTTTGCGCCACGAGTTCAGGTCGGGATCGACGATGGCGGAGCCGAGCTGGAGGTGATGGCCCGGCACTCCCTCGTGGTAGACGGTCGTCTTCTCCTGCCAGGTGTGGAAGACGGTCTGGTCCTGCGGCACCGACCACCACATGCGCCCCGGGCGCGACAGGTCTTCCGTCGGCTGCGTGTAGTAGATGATCCCGGTCGACGACGGGGCCAGGCGACATTCGAGCCGAGAAAGCCGCGCCGGGATGTCGAAGTGGGTGCCGCCCAGTCCGTCGACCGCGGCGTCGGAGGTCTCCTGCATCCAGTCGACGAACCTGTGCCGGTCGTGGATCTGGTACTGCGGTTGCCGATCGAGCCAGGCGAGCGTGTCGGCGACTCCTCGTCCGGGGAGCAGTCCTTCGGCGATCTCGTGCTGCTCGGCGACGATCTGTTCGAGTCGGGTGATCGCCCACGCGTACGCGTCGTCGGGGTCGGCGTCCGCGCCGAGGTAGGCGGGCAGGTGGAGAAGATAGCGCTCCCGGCCGACGGCGTCGTCGTCGAGTGCGCTGCCCACGACGCCCGTGCGGAGATAGTTCGCGAACGTCCCGAAAGCGGTGCGCGCGGCGTCGAGTGCGGTGCCCAAGGTGCCGGCCAGTGCCGGATCGGTCGCGATCGTCGCCGTGTTCGCCGCGATGGCCTCGGCCGCGGACTCGGACTGACGTGCCACGGCCTCGACCTGCCGACGTGCGAGCGACGGCCCGTGACGAAGCCGGTGTGCGAGCCCGTCGACGACGCCGGTGAGGGCGCCGGGTACGGCGGTCAGACGTGCGACGAAGACCTCGCGCTGCTCCCGGGTCTCGGTCGGCATCAGGTCGAAGATGTCGCGGATGGCCTGCAGCGGTGAGGCGATGACGTTGCAGTCGCCGATCTGCTCGCCTGCATCGGCGAGCGCGAGTTCGCGCCGGAGCGACGCGCTCATCGTGGCGACCGTGACCCGGTCGACGGCATCGGTGATCTCAGCGTCGGCGAGCGCGGTCAGCGTTGCCGCGGCGACCTCGGCACGTTCCGAACAGGCCTGCGCGGAGAAGTCGGTCAGCCGGTCGTCGTGCTCACCGTGACCGATCTCGGTCGCGAAGAGCGGGTCGAGTGCGCACAACCGGTCGAGGTGTGCGTTCGCGATGGCATCGACCGCGGTGGGCGGACGAGACGAGGCCTGGTCGACGGCGGTCACCGGTCGGCGTTCACAGGTCGTCGGTGGCGAACGTGTCGCATCGGTCGGGGTCGCCGGACTGGTAACCGACCGTGAACCAGCGGGTGCGCTGGGCGGCCGAACCGTGCGTCCAGCCCTCCGGGTTGGAGCCGGGCCCCTGGATCGTGTCGTCGCCGATCGCCTTGGCGGTTTGGATCACGGTCGCGATCTGCTCGTCGGAGATCGGCGCGAGCAGGGCGTCGGGGCCGTCGTCGGCGTGGTGAGCCCACACCCCGGCGAGACAGTCGGCCTGCAACTCCACCCGGACCGACCCCGAACGAGGCCCCTGCGAACCCATCCGCTGGCCTTTCGCGAGAGCGCCCGTCAGGTTCTGGACATGGTGGCCGTATTCGTGGGCCACGACGTACTCCTGGGCGAGCGGCCCGTCACTGCCACCCATCCGGCGCAGCTGCGTGAAGAACGACGGGTCGAAGTAGGCGGTGGAGTCGGCGGGGCAGTAGAAGGGACCGGTCGCCGAACTCGCGGCGCCGCAACCGGTGCGGACGGCGTCGGCGAAGATCACCGTCTGGGGCGGCTGGTAATCCGGCCAGAGATCCGACCACACCGTGTCGACGCTGACCGTGGTCGCCTTGATCCGGCAGATCGTGTTCTCGTTCGCCATCTCGTACGTGCACGAGTCGAGCTGCTGCTGGATCTGCGCGGCGTCCGAGGACGTGCCCTGCTGGGGGCCCTCGGTGCCGAGGATCTCGCCGGGATTCACACCGAAGAGCAGCGCGACGATCGTCAGGATCAGTCCCGCACCGCCGCCGAGTGCGATCCGACCGCCCCCGCCACCGCCCCCACCTCCGGAAACGCTGCCGGTGTCGATCGATCCGCTGCCCTGGAAGGTCACGCGACCCATTCTGGCACGGTCGTCGGGCCCGGCGGGGGCAGGCGATTGACGTCCACGCGTGCCGATGCGGCACCATGGACACCTGGCCTGCGTTCCCGTCGGGCCGATTCGATCGTTGGGAAGGACTCTCAGTGCTCCGCACGCATTCCGCAGGTTCGCTGCGTCGCGCCGACGCGTCGCAGACCGTCACCGTCGCCGGGTGGGTCGCACGCCGGCGTGACCACGGTGGCGTCGTCTTCATCGACCTGCGTGACTCGACCGGGCTCGTCCAGGTGGTGTTCCGGGACGAGGCGGTCGCCGCGGCCGCGCACCGGCTGCGTGCCGAGTACTGCGTCGCCGTGACCGGCGTCGTCGAGGTGCGACCCGAGGGCAGTGAGAACCCCAACCTCAGCTCCGGCGAGATCGAGATCAACGCCGTCGGACTCGAGGTGCTCAACGAGTCGGCGCCGCTGCCGTTCCAGCTCGACGAGTCGCCGGGCGAGGAGGCGCGCCTGCGTCACCGATACCTCGACCTCCGTCGTGAGGGCCCGAGCGCGGCGCTGCGCCTGCGCTCGAAGGCGAACGCGGCCGCGCGCGGAGTGCTCGCCGCACGCGATTTCACCGAGATCGAGACCCCCACCCTGACCCGGTCGACGCCGGAGGGGGCTCGGGACTTCCTGGTCCCGGCACGCCTGCAGCCCGGCACCTTCTACGCACTGCCGCAGAGCCCGCAGCTGTTCAAGCAGCTGCTCATGGTCGCGGGTATGGAGCGCTACTACCAGATCGCGCGCTGCTACCGCGACGAGGACTTCCGCGCCGACCGGCAGCCCGAGTTCACCCAGCTCGACATCGAGATGAGCTTCGTCGACCAGGACGACGTGATCGCGGTCGCCGAGGAGATCCTCGTCGCACTGTGGAAGCTGATCGGCGTCGACATCGCGACCCCGATCCCGCGCATGACCTACGCCGACGCGATGCGCCGATTCGGTTCGGACAAGCCGGATCTGCGTTTCGGCATCGAACTCGTGGAGTGTGCCGAGTACTTCGCGAACACCCCGTTCCGCGTCTTCCAGGCTCCGTATGTCGGTGCCGTGGTCATGCCCGGCGGCGCGTCGCAGCCGCGTCGTCAGCTCGACGCCTGGCAGGAATGGGCCAAGCAGCGCGGCGCCAAGGGCCTCGCGTACGTCCTGATCGCCGAAGACGGCACGCTGTCGGGGCCGGTCGCCAAGAACCTGTCCGACGACGAGCGCGCCGGTCTGGCCGCCCACGTCGGTGCGCAGCCCGGCGACTGTGTGTTCTTCGGGGCGGGAGAGGTCAAGTCGACCCGCGCGCTGCTGGGCGCCGCCCGCGGCGAGATCGCGTCGAAGCTAGGCCTCATCAAGGACGGCGACTGGGCGTTCACGTGGGTCGTCGACGCGCCGATGTTCGAGCCCGCCGCCGAGGCGACCGCGTCCGGTGATGTCGCACTGGGGCACTCGGCCTGGACCGCGGTACACCACGCCTTCACCTCGCCGAAGCCGGAGTCGATCGACGCCCTCGAGTCCGATCCCGGTTCGGCCCTGGCCTACGCGTACGACATCGTGTGCAACGGCAACGAGATCGGCGGCGGATCGATCCGTATCCACCGTCGCGACGTGCAGGAGCGCGTCTTCGAGATCATGGGCATCAGCCACGACGAGGCGCAGGAGAAGTTCGGCTTCCTCCTCGACGCCTTCGCCTACGGCGCACCGCCGCACGGCGGCATCGCCTTCGGCTGGGATCGCATCACCGCGCTGCTCGCCGGTGAATCCTCGATCCGCGAGGTGATCGCGTTCCCGAAGTCCGGCGGCGGCGTCGACCCGCTGACCGAGGCACCCGCCGCGATCACCGCGCAGCAGCGCAAGGAGTCGGGCATCGACGCGAAGCCCGCACCGCGGGGCGGCGCCGAGGCGGCCGACGGTCAGAAGGCGCCGACGCCGGGCAGCTGACGCCACTGCGGTGAGGCCGGGTCCCCGAGACGCGGGAACGGTGACCGGCACGTACAGTGCTCCGGTGACCTCTTCGCCGGGCAACGCTTCCGCGGTGTTCGATCGCTACCGCGCAGAGGGGTACACGCTCTTCGATCCGGACCGGATCGTCGACGCCGGGCCCGGTGCCGATCGACCGGTCGAGCATTACGACGAGCTCCTGGATCCCGCCGGCACCGTACGTTCCGCATGGCAGGACCTCGCGCGGGTCTACCAGGTGCGCGGCGACGGCCGCCTGCGGGAATCGGCCGCCCGGCTCGCTGCATCGGTCAGCGACGACGGTGTCGTCTACAACGAGTTCGACGGCCACGACACGGTCACCCGCGACTGGGAGGTCGACGCCGTCCCGCTCGTCGTCGACGGTGTCGAGTGGGCCGACCTCGAGAAGGCGATCACGCAGCGTTCGATGCTGCTCGACCTCCTGCTCCGCGATCTCTACCGCGATCAGAAGACGATCACCTCCGGACTGGTCGCGCCCGAGATGGTGTTCGGGCACCCGGGGTACATCCGCAAGGCAGCGCGCCTCGAGGTCGCCGGGCCCCATGCGCTGTTCCTGCACGCCGTCGACATCTCGCGAACCGCCGACGGCCGCTTCGTCGCCTACCGCGACCGCACGCAGGCGCCCTCGGGCGTCGGCTACGCGATCGTCGGGCGCCGCCTCATGTCGAAGACCTTCCCGCAGCTCTTCCAGGCATGTGCCCCGCGCCCGATGGCGAACTTCTCGGCCACGATGCGGCTGGCCCTGACCGAGTACGCGCCACCCGGGGTCGATGACCCGACGGTGGCGGTGCTCAGCCCCGGCAGCATGTCCGAGACCGCGTTCGACCAGGCATATCTGGCGTCGGTGCTCGGCTTCCCGCTGGTCGAGGGTGCCGACCTCACCGTCCGGGACGGCGCGGTCTACATGCGTTCGCTCGGCCGGTACAAACGAGTCGATGTGCTGCTGCGGCGCGTCGACGCCGCCTACACCGACCCCCTCGACCTGCGTACCGACTCCCGGCTGGGCGTGACCGGTCTGGTCGAGGCGATCTCACGCGGCAACGTGACCGTGCTCAACACCCTCGGCTCGGGTGTGCTGGAGAACCCTGCTCTGCACACGGTGCTCGAACGGCTCGCGCCGGCGCTGCTCGACGACGACCTGCTCCTGGGGTCGGTCCGCACATACTGGGCCGGTGACCCGTTGCAGCGCACCAAGATCCAGGCATCCCTCGGGTCGCTGGTGGTCACCAACACCTGCACGGACGAGGAGTTCATCGGTCCCATGCTCGCCACGGCCGATCGAGCCGACCTCGCCGCTCGCATCGAGGCCCAGACCTGGCAGTGGGTGGCCCGCGAGCTCGAGGCGTTCTCGGTGGCGCCGACCATCACCCCCGGGGGGACGCGGTCGGGTCAGGTGCGGACCGGTCAACCCGGCACGCTGCGGGCGGCGCCGGTGTCGGTGCGCGCGTTCAGTGTCGCGCAGGGGCCCGGATACGCCGTGATGCCCGGCGGGCTGGGTGCGGTTCTGGCCGACGGGGCCGAGGGCGCGGCGCACCACGTGGTGGCCGCCAAGGACGTGTGGGTGACGAGCACCGACGTCGGCGGCCACGTGTCGCGACGCTCCGAGACGCGGGCCGAGCCGGCCGAGGAGGTCGCGGTCATCGCCCCGGGACGGGTCGTGCCGACCGGATACTCCGACGTCGCGGCCGCCGCCAGCCCTCGGGTGCTGGCCGATCTGTTCTGGCTGGGCCGCTACGGCGAGCGCACCGAACTGGTGACCCGGTTGGCGAAGGTGTCGCGCGAGCGCTATCAGGACTTCCAGTACCGGCCGTGGATGGCGGGCACCCGGGCGGTCCCGCTGGTGTTGCACGCGGTCGCGACGGTGACCGGCACCGCGGGTTACCTGCGCACCGCCGATCTGTTGGTGTCCGGCTCCGACCGCCCGCCGTCGCCCGACCAGGTCAACGAGGCGATCGAGAAGATCGCCGACCTCACCGTCGCACGCTCGGTTCCCGGGACCATCGCCTACTCCGTGGAGCGGCTCGTGAGCAGCGCGCGGGCCGTCCGCGACCAGATGTCGACCAGTACGTGGATGGTTCTCGCGCCGGTCGAACGAGCGGTGGCCACCACATCTCGGCTGCTCGCCGAGTCGCGGGCGGAATCGGGTTCCGACCGTCTCGGCGACGCCGCACTCGACCTCGGCCCCGAACTCGCGCGTGCGCACGCCGAGATCCTCCACGGTGTGCTGGCTCTGACCGGACTGCAGGCCGAGTCGATGGTGCACGACGCGAGCTGGATCTTCATGGACCTCGGCCGTCGTATCGAGCGGGCTCTGACGCTGGCCGACCTGACGCGGGCGTTCTTCGTCGACGCCGGTGACACCGACGTCGAACAGGCGTTGATGGAGTCCTTCCTCGTCGCCAACGAGTCATCGGTGATCTATCGGCGCCGCAACCGGGGTCTCTATCGACCGGACGGCGTCGTCGACCTGCTGCTGTTCGATCCCACCAATCCGAGGTCGATGATCTTCTCGCTGGAGAAGATGAACGCCGACCTGTCCGCCGCCCCCGAGACCCTCCGGTCGGCGGGCGCCGAACGTGCGGTGCAGGAGATGATCGCCGAACTCCGCCGCAGCGATCCCGCCGATCTCGTCCGCGTCGACGCCCAGCGGCGTCGCCCCGATCTCGATGAACTCATGGGAACCCTGCATGCCGGACTCCGCGACCTGTCGGACCTGCTGACACGGACACGGTTCGCCACGCCGCAGCAGGCGCGACCGATCTGGGGTGGTGGTCAGTCATGAGTTCACGGCTGTACCGGGTGATGCACCGGACCAGCTACACCTACGACGACGACGTGTCGTCCTCCTACGGTCGGTGCCATCTGACCCCCCGGGACCTCCCGGGCCAGCGGGTGCGATCGACATCGCTGGAGATCGAACCCGAGCCCGACGACCGCTCCACCGGCGTCGACGTCTACGGCAACAACGACAGCTACTTCCACGTGCGCACCGCCCACCGCGCCCTGACGGTCACGGCCCGATCGGTGGTGGAGGTGGATCCCATCGACCAGGGGCTGCTGTCGAGTCCGGCGGCGCGGTGCGCCTGGGAGGCCGCGCGCCCGGGCGCCCTGACCGGACGGGCCGCCGCGCTGGCTGCGGAGTTCGTCCTCGACCTCGATCCGCCGGAGATCACCCCGGCGGTCCGCGACTATGCGGCCGAGGTGTTCGTGCCGGGTCGGCCCTTGATCGAGGCGGCCACCGAGCTGACCACCCGGATCTTCACCGACTTCGCCTATCGTTCCGGCTCGACGGCCATCTCCACCCGGGTCGACACGGTGATGACCCGTCGGGAGGGCGTGTGCCAGGACTTCGCACGTGTCGCGATCGCCTGCCTGCGCTCGGTGGGACTCGCCGCGCGGTACGAATCGGGATACCTGGCCACCGACCCGCCGCCGGGCAAGGAGAAGATCTTCGGCGCCGACGCGAGCCATGCCTGGGCCGCGGTCTGGTTACCCGACGGCAGGTGGCTGGCCTTCGATCCGACCAACGACAAACTGGTCGACGAACGCCACGTCACGGTGGCGTGGGGCCGGGACTACGACGACGTGCCGCCTCTGCGGGGCGTCATCTACACCGACTCGACCCGAAGCCGGATCGACGTCGCGGTGGACGTGAGCCCGGCCGAATCGGCGGCTGGGGAGGGACCGGACGCGGGCTGAACATCCGCGTCGGCCCGCGGGTTCGGCGAAACCGGTGTGCCGCAGCGTGTTCGGATGTCGTTTCGGCACTTTGCCAGCCGCAACGTGGTACAGATGGATGAACAGTGCTGTCGCGACCTCGTGGCAACGGGTAGGTTGGTGGGCGACATGACGGTCATTACGGAAAGCCGCATCACCAGCGTGGTGCGGGCGGCAGAGGCGCTGCTGTCACATCGCGCCGGATCAGCGGTCGTGCTGGACGATCCCGAGGACCTCGGCGGGAGCGGCCGCACGACGGTCGTGCGGGTGAGGGTCGCACAGAACCCTCTCAGCCTCGACCGATCACTGGTCATCAAGGCGCTGCCCGGGCATGAGGATCCGCAGGCCTTTCACCGTGAGATCGCGTCGTACAAATATGCGACCGCGCTCCCGAACGAGTCCCGTCCGGGCCCGCAGCTGATCGCGTCCGACACCGATCAACGCATCATGGTCCTGTCCGACCTCGGCCACGGTCGGTCGATGCTGGAGTTCCTGGCCGGCGTCGATCCCGTCGAGACCTCGCGCGCGGTCAGTGCCTGGGGTCAGGCGCTCGGCCGGATGCACGCGGCCACGGTCGGTGGCGAGGTCGACTTCCTCGCGCTGCTGCGGCGCGGGCCGTCGGGCACCCAGGGACGCGACATCCTCCGCGACGAGGCGCTGCGCGCGATCGACTCGGTCGCCGGACACGCCGCGGTGCTGGGTGTGGACGTTCCCGAGCACGTCATCGGTTCGCTGCGTGCGGCGGCCACCCTGTTCGACGACGGCGACCATCGCGCGTTCAGCCCGTCCGATGTCGGACCGGAGAACATCATCCTCAACGACGACGGCGTCCAGTTCATGGACTACGAATGGGGCGGTTTCCGCGACGCGACCCTCGACATCGCCTACGCGCTGGTCACCCTCACGGCCCAGCTGCCGCCGCGCACCTCGGCGCGCGCCACCGACCTCGAGGTGTCGATGGTCGACGCATGGCGGTCGGAGGTGCACTCGATCTGGCCGGCGCTCGCCCACGAACGCGAGATGCAGCGCAAGGTGCTCCTCGCACGACTGCTGTGGGTGTGGCTGTCCACGGCATGGATGTTGCCGGGCGATGCAGAGACCACCACCGACTCCGGGACCACCACCGACTCCGGGACCACCACCGACTCCGGGACCGTCACCGACCCAGCGGCCGACTCCGACGCCCTCACGTTCTCGGCGGCCGGATTCACCCACGACTGGGCCCTGCACACCAACGACCCGCGCGTGATCGTGAGCCGGTGGACCGACCTCGCGGCTGCCGCCGGGCGCGCCGGAGACGACGAGACCTCGGTGTTCGCGACCTCGATGGGCGTCGCGCTGCAGCGCATCTGGCTGGCCTGACACGCTCGTGGACGGACTGTTCGACCCACCCGACGACCCTCGGGCCGGTACTGCCGGGCCCGGGGCGGGCGGGCTCACCGCACCGCCGCCGGGCGCACCGCTCGCGGTACGCATGCGTCCGCAGACGCTGGACGAGATCGTCGGACAGCAGCACCTGCTGGGCACCGGCTCGCCGCTGCGACGACTGATCAGCGGCTCCGGGGCGGCCTCGGTGCTGTTGTACGGTCCGCCGGGAACCGGCAAGACCACGATGGCCTCACTGATCGCCCGGGCCACGGGCGGGCGGTTCGAGGCGCTGTCGGCATTGTCGGCGGGAGTCAAAGAGGTCCGGGCGGTCATCGACGTCGCCCGCCGACGTCTCATCGGCGACACCACGAACGGCAGTCAGCAGACGGTCCTGTTCATCGACGAGGTCCACCGGTTCTCCAAGACCCAGCAGGACGCGCTTCTCGACGCCGTGGAGAACCGGATCGTGCTGCTGGTCGCGGCCACCACCGAGAATCCGTCGTTCTCGGTCGTCGCGCCGTTGCTGTCCCGGTCGCTGGTCCTCCAGTTGCGGTCGCTCACCGACTCCGACATCCGCGAGGTGCTCATGCGCGCCGTCGCCGACCCCCGCGGACTCGACGGTGCGGTCGAGGTCACCGACGCCGCCTACGACCATCTCGTCGCGGTGTCCGGCGGCGACGCGCGGCGGGCGCTGACCGCACTCGAGGCCAGCGCGGATGCCACCGATCGGATAGATCTGGCCGACGTGGAGACCGCGATCGACCGTGCCGCGGTGCGCTACGACCGCGACGGCGATCAGCACTACGACGTGACCAGTGCATTCATCAAGTCCATCCGCGGGTCCGACGTGGACGCCGCCGTGCACTACCTCGCGCGGATGATCGCGGCGGGGGAGGACCCGCGGTTCATCGCGCGTCGCCTGATGATCCATGCGAGCGAGGACATCGGCATGGCCGATCCGACAGCACTGCAGACGGCCGTGGCGGCCGCCCAGGTCGTCAACCTGGTCGGGATGCCCGAGGCCAAACTCGCGCTGACGCAGGCGACCATCCACCTCGCGACGGCCCCGAAGTCGGCGGGGGTCGTCGCGGCCATCGGCGCCGCACTCGCCGATGTCGAGTCGGGCAAGGCGGGCGCCGTGCCCGCGCACCTGCGTGACAGTCACTATCCGGGGGCCAAGAAGCTCGGCAGCGGCGTCGCCTACCGATATCCGCACGACGATCCCGACGGTGTTGTGCCGCAACAGTATCCGCCGGACGATCTGGTCGGCAGGGACTACTACATCCCGACCGACCACGGGGTGGAACGCGAGATCGGGCCGCGGGTGGCCAAGCTGCGGTCGATCGTGCGCGGGGCGGTGTCGCGCAGACGCTCTCGCTGAGTTCGCGCAGATGAGAGTCCATGCGCCGCTGCGCGGTGCGCCGACGGTAGTCTGAGATGTCGCGACAACCGACGGCCGCTACCACCAACGGCGAGGACGAACACCACAGTGCAGACGCATGACATCCGGAAGCGCTTTCTGGACCACTTCATCAAGGCCGGGCACACCGAGGTGCCCAGTGCCTCGTTGCTGCTCGACGATCCCAACCTGCTCTTCGTCAATGCCGGCATGGTCCCGTTCAAGCCGTTCTTCCTGGGGGAGCAGACCCCGCCCTACTCGCGGGCGACCAGCGTGCAGAAGTGCGTCCGGACCCTGGACATCGACGAGGTGGGCATCACCACCCGGCACAACACCTTCTTCCAGATGGCGGGCAACTTCTCCTTCGGCGACTACTTCAAGCGGGAGGCCATCACCTTCGCCTGGACACTGCTGACCAACAGCGTCGACGACGGCGGTTTCGGTATCGACCCACAGAAGCTCTGGCCGACGGTCTACCTCGACGACGACGAGGCGGAGGCCATCTGGCGGGACGAGATCGGCGTGCCCGCCGAACGCATCCAGCGGCGCGGGATGAAGGACAACTACTGGTCGATGGGCGTGCCCGGGCCGTGTGGTCCGTGCTCGGAGATCTTCTACGACCGAGGCCCCGAGTACGGCGTCGAAGGCGGCCCCGAGGCCGACGAGGACCGTTATATCGAGATCTGGAATCTCGTGTTCATGCAGAACGTCCGCGGCCCCGGCGGCGGCAAGGACAACTACGAGATCCTCGGTCCGTTGCCGAAGCAGAACATCGACACCGGCATGGGTGTCGAGCGCGTGGCCTGCATCCTGCAGGGCGTGGACAACGTCTACGACACCGATCTCTGCAAGCCGATCATCGACCTCGCCGCGCAGCTGTCCGGGCGGGCCTACGGCGCCGGTTCGCACGACGACGACGTCCGGTTCCGCGTCGTCGCCGACCACGCCCGTACGTCGGCCATGCTGATCGGCGACGGCGTGCTGCCCGGCAACGACGGCCGGGGATATGTCCTGCGTCGTCTGCTGCGGCGGGTGGTCCGGTCCATGCGCCTTCTCGGCGCCGGGAGCGCCGACGACAAGCCCACCATGGGCACGATCATCGGCAAGGTCATCGATCTGATGGCGCCGTCGTACCCCGAACTCGAGACACAGCGCAAGCACATCGTCGACGTTGCGGTGGGCGAGGAGGCCTCCTTCTCCAAGACCCTCGCCGCGGGTTCGAAGCTGTTCGCCGACGCCGCGACCGCCACCAAGGACGCGTCGCGCACCACCATCACCGGCTCCGACGCCTTCACCCTGCACGACACGTACGGATTCCCGATCGACCTCACGCTGGAGATGGCGGCCGAGGCGGGTCTCGCCGTCGATCAGGAGGGCTTCACCGCTCTCATGGCCGAGCAGAAGCAGCGTGCGAAGGCCGACGCCACGGCCCGCAAGACCGGGCATGCCGACCTCAGTGTGTACCGCGATTTCCTGGACCGTGGGCCCACCGAGTTCACCGGATTCGACGAACTCGTCTCGGAGGCACGGGTTCTCGGTCTCGTCGCCGACGGTGCGCGACTCCCGGCCGCCTCGGCCGGCCAGGAGCTGACCGTCGTCCTCGACCGCACGCCGCTGTACGCCGAATCCGGCGGTCAGATGGCCGACGTCGGCACCATCACCACCGGCTCGGGCGTCCGCATGTCGGTCACCGACGTGCAGAAGGTCGGGAAGTCGGTGTGGCTGCACAAGGTCCGCATCGACGAGGGCGAGATCGAAGAGGGCGACGAGGTGCTCGCCGCCGTCGACACCGCCTGGCGTCACGGCGCCACCCAGGGTCACTCGGGCACACACATGGTCCATGCCGCGCTGCGCGAGGTGCTCGGCCCCGGCGCCACCCAGGCCGGTTCGCTGAACCGCCCCGGTTACCTGCGCTTCGACTTCAACGCCACGGGCCCGGTCACCGAGGCCCAGCGCCGCGAGATCGAGGAGATCAGCAACGCCGCGGTCGAGGCGAACTACCAGGTCAACACCTTCGAGACCGGCCTGGCCGAGGCCAAGGCGATGGGCGCGATGGCGCTGTTCGGTGAGAACTACGGCGACCTCGTGCGCGTGGTGGAGATCGGCGGGCCGTTCTCGATGGAGTTGTGCGGCGGCACGCACGTCGCGTCGTCGTCGCAGATCGGCCCGATCACCTTGATCGGGGAGTCCTCGGTCGGTTCGGGGGTCCGGCGCGTCGAAGCGTACGTCGGCATGGACTCGTTCCGCTTCCTGTCGAAGGAGCGGGCGCTGCTCGCCGGCCTGGCCTCGTCGCTCAAGGTGCCGTCGGAGGAGGTGCCCGGGCGCGTGGAACAGCTCGTCACCAAGCTCCGCGACGCGGAGAAGGAACTCGAACGGGTGCGCGCCGAGGCTGCCCGCGCCGCGGTCTCAGGTCTCCTCGACACCGCGCGGACGGTCGGAGCCACCCTGGTGGTCGAGGGTCGAGTGCCGGGTCTCGACGCCAATGGCCTGCGCTCGGTGGTGACCGACCTGCGCGGCCGGGTCGCCGACCGACAGGCTGTGATCGCACTGTTCTCGCCGAGCGGCGACGGCCCGGATGCCAAGGTGCCGTTCGTGATCGCGACCACCGCTGCAGCGCGCGATGCCGGGATCAAGGCGGGCGATCTCGTGAAAGAGGTGGCCCCGCTCGTGGGTGGTCGCGGCGGCGGCAAGCCGGATCTCGCCCAGGGCTCGGGCACCGAGCCGGGCGGGATCGACGCCGCGCTCACACGTATCCGCGAGTTCGTCGGCTGATGCCGCAGCCGCAGCCCCTGCCGGACGGGCCCACACGGCCCCGCGGTCGACTCCTCGGCATCGACGTCGGGAGTGTGCGCATCGGGGTCGCCGTCTGCGACCCTGATGGCATCCTGGCCACACCGGTCGAGACCGTGCGTCGAACCCCTTCGGACACAACCGATCTCGATCGGATCGCCGAGCTCGCCGCGGAGTACGAGGTACTCGCGGTGGTCGTGGGGTTGCCGAAGACGCTCAAGAACACCTCTGGGGCGGCAGCAGAGACGGCACGGGAGTTCGGTGACCGGCTCGCGGCCCGCATCGCGCCGGTCGCCGTGGAGTGGCAGGACGAACGTTTCACGACGGTGACGGCGCAACAGGCGCTGCACGCGAGTGGCCGGTCGGTGAAGTCGTCGCGCAGTGTGATCGACCAGGCCGCCGCGGTCGCTATTCTTCAGGGATGGCTCGATGCGCGACGGTGAATCAGGTGATCCCTCAACAGAGTCGGGAGAGGACCCTTCGGTGACCGACGATCGGCGTCGCACTCGACACCGGGACAGCCAGGGGCGCCGGGCCGAGGGCATGGATCCCGAACGCCTGCGTTACTTCACCCAACCGGCGGAGGGATCGCCGCACACCCGGCATCGCCGGCGCCGCGCGGGTCAGCCGCCCGCGGACCCGGCCGGACGCCGGCCCGCGCCATCGGCGATACCTCCGGCCGAGCAGTCTCGGCCGGTGCCGGACGCGTCCCGTCCCCGCGCCGCGCCGGTTCGGATCCCGCCCGGAGAGGCGCCCCCCACGGCTCCGCCCCGCCCTGAAGCAC
>NZ_JAKOIW010000020.1 GCF_022206305.1 Gordonia sp. 'Campus'
CGGTGGCGACGAGATCCTCCGGCGGGTCTGCGACCACCTCGGCGTCGCGCCCGGAGACACCACCGCGGACCGGCGGATCACAGTCGAACACGTCGAGTGCAACGCGGCCTGCGACTTCGCGCCCGTGGTGATGGTCAACTGGGAGTTCTTCGACGACCAGACACCCGACTCGACGGTCGAACTCATCGAGGACCTGCGGGCCGGGGTGACGGTGACGCCGGCCCGCAGGTCCTCGATGAGTTCGACCGTCGAGTCGGGTGTCTGGTCGTCGAAGAACTCCCAGTTGACCATCACCACGGGCGCGAAGTCGCAGGCCGCGTTGCACTCGACGTGTTCGACTGTGATCCGCCGGTCCGCGGTGGTGTCTCCGGGCGCGACGCCGAGGTGGTCGCAGACCCGCCGGAGGATCTCGTCGCCACCGAGGGTCGCGCACAGCGTGTTGGTGCAGACACCTACCAGGTACTCGCCGGTGGGGGTCCGGCGGTACATCGAGTAGAACGTCGCGACCGAACTGACCTGTGCGGGTGTCAAACCCAGCTGTCGGGAGCAGAAGTCGATCCCGGCGCGGGTCAGGAACCCGTCTTGGGCCTGCACCAGGTGGAGGAGCGGGAGCAGCGCCGACCGCGCCTGCGGGTACCGCGCGATGATGGGGGCCGCGTCGGCGGCGAGTCGTTCGGTGACGTCGCCGGGATAGGCGGCGGGGCCGTCGAAGGTGATCGTCGGCGCGGGGGAGGCCGTCGTCGGCAGCGAACCCTCCGGTGGCGGCGAGGTGGACAGGTCCACGAACACGGGATCGGTCATCGGTCCACGCCTCCCATCACGGGGTCGATACTCGCGACGGCGGTGATCACGTCGGCGACCATTCCGCCCTCGCACATCGCCGCCACCGCTTGCAGATTGGTGAACGACGGGTCGCGGAAGTGGACGCGGTACGGCCTCGTCCCGCCGTCGCTGACCATGTGGACACCGAGTTCGCCACGAGGCGATTCGACGGCGACGTAGCACTGGCCGGCCGGGACCCGCATGCCTTCGGTGACGAGCTTGAAGTGGTGGATCAGCTCCTCCATGGAGGTGCCCATGATCTTCGCGATGTGCTCGGGCGAGTTGCCCAGACCGTCGGGGCCGAGCGCCAGGTCGGCGGGCCAGGCGAGCTTGCGGTCGGCGACCATGACCGGGCCGGGACGCAACCGTTCCAGGCACTGTTCGACGATGCGGATGGACTCGCGCATCTCCCGAACGCGGATGAGGTACCGGCCGTAGGAGTCGCAGGTGTCCTCGGTGATGACCTCGAAGTCGTAATCTTCGTAGCCACAATAGGGTTGGGCTCTGCGGAGGTCGTGCGGATATCCGGTGGATCGCAGCACGGGCCCGGTGATCCCCAGCGCCATACATCCGGTGAGGTCGAGGTAACCCACACCCTGCGTCCGTGCCTTCCAGATGTAGTTGTCGTTGAGCAGATCACCCAGCTCGTCGAGTCGGCCGGGCAGGAGGCCGATGACCTCGGCCACCCGCTCGGCGCCACCCTCCGGCAGGTCCTGCGCGATACCGCCGGGCCGGATGAACGCGTGGTTCATCCGGAGACCCGTGATCAGCTCGAAGAGGTCGAGGATCATCTCGCGTTCCCGGAACCCGAGGAACATCGCGGTCACCGCGCCGAGCTCCATTCCACCGGTCGCCAGCGCGACCAGGTGGCTGGAGATCCGGTTGAGCTCCATGAGCATCACCCGGATCACGGTTGCGCGTTCGGGGATGTCGTCGGTGATGCCCAGCAGCTTCTCGACCCCGAGGCAGTAGGCCGTCTCGTTGAAAAACGGTGAGAGGTAGTCCATCCGGGTCACGAAGGTGACGCCCTGGGTCCAGTTGCGGTATTCGAGATTTTTCTCGATCCCGGTGTGCAGGTAGCCGATTCCGCACCGCGCCTCGGTGACCGTCTCGCCCTCGATCTCGAGGATGAGGCGCAACACGCCGTGCGTCGACGGGTGTTGCGGGCCCATGTTGACGACGATGCGTTCGTCGCCGGGTTGCTGTTCGGCACGGGTGCGGACGTCGGAGACGATCGAATCCCAGTCCTGCCCGGAGACCGTGTAGGTGCGGGTGTGCGTGTCGGTCATCAGTTGTACGACCTCCTGCGGTCCGGCGGATCGATGCGCGTCCCCTTGTACTCGACGGGGACACCGCCGAGCGGATAGTCCTTCCGCTGCGGATGCCCCTCCCAGTCGTCGGGCATCTCGATCCGCGTGAGCGACCGGTGGCCGTCGAAGACGATGCCGAAGAAGTCGTAGGTCTCGCGCTCGTGCCAGTCGTTGGTGGGGTAGATGTCGCAGATGCTGGGGATGTGCGGGTCGGCGTCGGGGGCGGCCACCTCGAGTCGTGCCCGCCGGCCGTGCGTCAGCGATGCGAGGGGATACACAGCGTGCAGCTCGCGTCCGACGTCGTCGGGGTAGTGGACTCCGTTGACGCCCAGGCACAGCTCGAAACGCAGACCGGGGGCGTTGCGCAGCGTGAGCGCGACCGTCGCGAGATGTTCCCGGGCGACGTGGAGGGTCATTTCCTCGCGGAAGACGACCACCTTCTCGACCGCGGCGTCGTAGAGGTCGCCGAGTTCGGCTGCCAGCTCATCGGCGACGTCGTCGAAGTAGCCGCCGTAGGGCCGAGACGAGCTGGGCGGCAACGTGACCGGCCGAACCAACCCGCCGTAACCGGAGGTGTCGCCGGAACCCGGTGGGCCGAAGAGTCCGTGCCGGACACCGATCACCTCCCCATCCCGGGGAGAGGGTGGGGGGTTCTCGGGGTCCTGGTGTCCTGCGGGAGTCGTCATCGCAGCAGGCCCTTCAACTCGATGGTCGGGGTCGCCTGCAATGCGGCGCGCTCGGCCGCCCAGATGGCCTCCTCGCGATTCACCCCGAGCGGCATCTCCTGGATCTTCTCGTGCAGCTTGAGGATCGCGTGCAGGAGCATCTCCGGACGCGGGGGGCAGCCCGGCAGGTAGATGTCGACAGGAACGACGTGGTCGACGCCCTGGACGATGGCGTAGTTGTTGAACATCCCGCCCGACGACGCGCAGACCCCCATCGCGAGAACCCATTTGGGTTCGGGCATCTGGTCGTAGATCTGCCGCAGCACCGGTGCCATCTTCTGACTCACCCGGCCGGCGACGATCATCAGGTCGGCCTGCCGGGGCGAGGCGCGAAAGGCCTCCATACCGAAGCGTGCGAGGTCGTACCGCCCGGAGGTGGTGGCCATCATCTCGATCGCACAGCAGGCGAGTCCGAAGGTCGCGGGCCACAGGGATCCCTTGCGCATGAAACCGGCCAGATCTTCGACGGTGCTCAGCAGGAATCCGCTGGGGAGTCGTTCCTCGAGTCCCATGAGTGACCTCCTGGCCGCATTGATCCGTGGAAAAGCTCTCAGTCCCAACTCAGTCCACCGCGACGCCATTCGTAGGCGTAAGCGACGGAGACATTGACGATGAACAAGAGCATGGCCATGAGGCCGAACCACCCGAGGGAGTCGAAGGCGACGGCCCACGGGTAGAGGAAGACGATCTCGATGTCGAAGATGATGAAGAGCATCGCGGTGAGGTAGTACTTCACCGGCACGCGTTGGACCGAACCGACCGACACCGCACCGCCGGCACCGGAGACCGCGGCCGGATAGAGCAGGCTCTGTTCGACCGGCTCGATGCCGCACTCGTAGGGCTCGAGTTTGGCGCGGTTGTACCGTTTTGGTCCGATCGCGATACCGATGAAGACGCTGAAAACGGCAAACGCCACGCCGACTGCTCCGAGGACCATGATCGGCACGTAGGCGTTCAAAGCGCGGACCCCTCCTCGCTTGTGGCGGCCGGGTCGCATCTGGTCGGTGCTGCCGGCTCGGGTGTTCGTCCTCGTCGCGCGGCTGGACGTTCTGGTCCGCCAGTACGACTGTGAGCTACAACACAAGCCTAGGTGAGTGTGCGGCGCGAGTCACTGTTTTCTAGAGTTCGGCGTTTCCCGTCATCATCTCGACGAACGCGCGGGGCAGGGCGATCGGATCGACCGGCAGGACGGCCACGGCGTCGGCGCGAGACCAGTCCGCGAGCCACCGGTCGTCGGCACGTCCGAGCAGGACCAGCACCGGGGGACTGGGGTCGAGTTCGTCCTTCATCTGCTTCGCGACGCCCATCCCGCCCGCGGGCGATGCCTCCCCGTCGGCGATCACGGCGTCGATGACGCCCGCGTCGAGCTGGGCGAAGACCATTGGGGCCGTGGCGACCTCGATGAAGCTGACGGGTGGGATCGCCGGATCGGGGTGGGTGCCGAGAGCCCCGATCACTTGCGCGCGGGTCTGCGCGTCGTCGGAATAGACCAGCACTCGCAGCGCCCGGGCAGCCTGGGAGTCGGTCACGGTTGCGATGCTACAACCCGCCGACCGCAGGCGGCTCGGTGTTCGATGGAGAGCCTCGGTGTTCGAGGGAGAGCTCAGTGTTCGGTGGAGAACCCGACGCGTCGACGATGCACCTCGAGCGCGAACGTGACCAGCTGGTCGATGAGATCCGGGTAGGCCACCCCGGTGGCCTCCCAGAGCTTGGGGTACATCGAGCCCGGGGTGAAGCCGGGGATGGTGTTGACCTCGTTGAGCAGCCACCCGCGGCCCGACTCCTCGTAGAAGAAGTCGACTCGCGCCATGCCGCTGCACCGCATCGCCGTGAACGTGCGGGCGGCGAGCTCACGGACCTCGGCAGCCGCGGCGTCGGACACCGGAGCCGGGATCACGAGCCGGGCGGCACCGGTGACGTACTTGTCCTCGTAGTCGTAGAAATCGCTGCCGGGCTGGATCTCGCCGGGCACCGAGGTCTCGGGCGCGGTGTCACCGAGGACCGCCACCTCGATCTCGCGGCCGGTCACCGCCTCCTCGATGATGACGACGTTGTCGTAGCGCAGGGCGAGGTCGATCGCGGAATCGAGTTCGGAAGCGTCGTGGGCCTTGGTGATGCCGACCGACGAGCCCAGGTTCGCGGGTTTGACGAACACCGGCAGTCCGAGTTCGTCGACGGCCCGCTTCGTGATCGTCTCCGGATCGTCGACGCCGTCGCGGAACTCCACCCAACGGCACTGCGGGATGCCCGCCTGAGCTGCGACGATCTTCGCCATGGCCTTGTCCATGCAGACGGCCGACGACAATACTCCGGCGCCCACGTACGGCAGCTTGAACAGCTCCAGCATCCCCTGGATGGTGCCGTCCTCGCCGTGCGGACCGTGCAGCAGCGGCAGCACGACGGTGACGGCCTCATCGGCGTGACCGCGCAGTTCGGCCAGCGGCTCGACCTGCGTCCCGGCGATCTCGAGGCTGTCGGGCAGCGGCGTGCCGTCGTCGATCGCGGCGATCGCCTTGTCGTTGCGCAGCCAGGTGCCGTCCTTGGCGATGCCGATGGGCACCAGGTCGTACTTGGTGCGGTCGGCGGCTGCGAGAACGTGCGCTGCGGTGACCCGGGACACATCGTGCTCGGCGGAGACGCCGCCGTAGAGAACCACCAGACGCAGCAGCCGTGAAGACATGCCTGTCACGATACGGGCCGGGGCAAACGGGTTCTCTGCGTGTATGGCGCTTCGGCTAGCGTGAGACCGTGCATTTCAGAGCGAGCGAGGTCGCGGCCGCGGTGGGCGGGCAGCTCATCGGACCCGATGTGGAGATCGACGGCGCGAGCATCGACTCGCGGAGTATCCGGCCAGGTCAGCTGTTCGTGCCGATCGTGGCCGAGCGCGATGGGCACGACTTCATCCCGGCCGCCCTCGCGGGCGGCGCCACGGCGTACTTCACCACACATGCCGAGCCGGCCGGCGGGACGGCGATCCGCGTTGCCGACACCGCGCTGGCCCTGGCCGACCTGGGGCGTGCGGTGCGGCGCCGGATCCCCGACCGCGTGGTCGGGGTGACCGGGTCGGTGGGCAAGACGTCGACCAAGGACCTGCTGGCCGGGGTGCTGGCCACGACCTACCGCACCGCGGCGAGCGAGAAGTCGTTCAACAACGAGCTCGGGTTGCCGATCACCCTGGCCGCCGCGGCCGACGACGTGGAGGCCGTGGTCCTGGAGATGGGTGCCCGCGGCATCGGCCACATCGAGCTGCTGTGCTCCATCGCGAGTCCGACGGTAGGGGTCATCACCCGGGTGGAGGGTGTGCACCTGGAGCTCTTCGGTGACATCGAGTCGGTGGCCAGGGCGAAAGGCGAACTGGTCGAATCTCTTCCGTCCGACGGGATCGCCGTGCTCAACGCCGACCACCGCTATGTCGCGGCGATGGCCGACCGCACCTCCGCACGGGTGCTGAGGTACGGGCTGTCGCCGGATGCCGACGTCTACGCGTCGGACATCGTCGTCGACGACGAGTTGCGCGCTTCGTTCCGCCTGCACACCCCGTGGGGTTCCACCGACGTCCGCCTCGGCGCGCGCGGCGAACACCAGGTACCCAACGCGCTCGCGACGGCCGCAGCCGGTGGTGGGCTCGGGGTGCCGGTCGAGGCCATCGCCGCAGGGATGACCGCCGCTGAATTGTCCGGTCTGCGAATGGAACTCGCGACGTCGTCGCAGGGTGTCACGGTCCTCAACGACGCCTACAACGCGAACCCCACCTCGATGTCGGCAGCCCTGCGGTCGTTGGCCGCGCTGCCCGCATCCCGTCGGGTGGCCGTGCTCGGCACGATGGCCGAACTCGGCGCCGACTCACCCGCCCAGCACGAGGCCATCGCACTCGAGGCCCGCGACCTGGGCATCGAGGTCATCGCGGTCGCGGAGTCCACCTACGGCGAGACGGCCAGGCACGCGGCCGACGTCGATGCGGCGGTGGCCGAACTCGCCGGACTCGGCGACGGTGCCGCGGTACTGGTCAAGGGGAGTCGCGTCGCAGCACTCGAGCGCGTGGCGCAGGCGTTGCTGGGCTAGCGCTCAGTGGTGGAAGTGTGACCCGTCGCCTTCGCGGGGCATCGGGCTCTCCAGTCGGTCCAGGAACTCGACCTCGGCCTTGATGTCGGCGATGAGGGCTCGCGCGAGATCGTGACTCAGCCCGGCGCGCACGACGATTCGCTGCACCGTGAGGTCGGCGAGGTCGTCGGCCATCGGGTAGGCGGGAACCAGCCAGCCCTTCATGCGCAAGCGGTCGGACAGGTCGTAGAGGTTCCAGTTCTCGGTGTGTCCGGCCGTCAGCCTCCAGGCGAAGACCGGGATCGTATCGCCCTTGCTGACGAGCTCCAGGCCGTCGATCTGCGCGATCTGCGATGAAAGCCATTGCGCGACATCGAGTGAGCCCTGTTGGACCTGGGTGAAGCCGTCGCGACCCAGCCGCAGGAACATGTAGTACTGCAGCAGAACCTGCGCGCCGGGCCGCGAGAAGTTGAGTGCGAGCGTAGGCATGTCGCCGCCGAGGTAGGAGCAGTGGAACACCATGCTCTCCGGCAGTGCCTCGGTGTCGCGCCAGACGATCCAGCCGACGCCGGGGTAGACGAGGCCGTACTTGTGGCCGGAGGTGTTGATCGAGACGACGCGGTCAACCCGGAAGTCCCACTCCAGATCTGGCTGGCAGAAGGGTGCGATCATCGCCCCCGAGGCGCCGTCGATGTGGATCTTCACGTCGAGCCCGGTGTCGGCCTGGATCTCGTCGAGCTTCGCCGCGATCGCCGTCACCGGCTCGTACATGCCGGTGTAGGTCTGCCCCATGATGGCGACGACGCCGATGGTGTTCTCGTCCACATACTTCTCGAGTTCGTGGCCGTCGAGCACGAGGTGGTCGGGACTGATCGGCACCCAGCGCGGTTCGACCTCGAAGTAGTTGCAGAACTTCTCCCAGCACACCTGGACCGCGGTGGACAGCACGATGTTGGGGCTCTCCGTCGACTTGCCGTCGGCACGGCGCCGCGTCTGCCAATGCCGCTTGAGGGCCAGTCCGCCGAGCATGCACGCCTCGGACGAACCGATGGTCGAGGTGCCGATCGCGTTCTCGACGTCGGGGTTGTGCCACAGATCGGCGAGGATGCGCCAGCAGCGATCCTCGATCGCCGCGGTCTGCGGGTACTCGTCCTTGTCGATCATGTTTTTGTCGACGGTCTCGGCGTACAGCTTCTGCGCCTCGCCGTCCATCCACGTCGAGACGAACGTCGCCAGATTCAGCCGCGCGTTGCCGTCGAGCATCGCCTCGTCGTGGACGATCTGATAAGCCGTCTCCGGCAACAACATCGAGTCGCTCAGCGAGAACTTGGGGAGTTCGGTCGCCTCGCCCGTCCGGGTGAAGACGGTCCGCAACGACATCGCGTCGCCGATGTTGGTCGTGGCGCGAGCGCCACCCGATTGGTTGTGAACGCCCTCGTCAGTGGTCATGTAGAGCAAATCTAATGCACCACCGACGAGGGCGGGCGTCGATGACGATCATCATCGACGCTGGTCGGCGTTGGCGCGGATCACCTCCTGCAGGTACACGGCCAGCCCGGGGGCGTGGGTGTCGTAGTGTTCGGTGAAGCGCGGATCGGCGACGTACATGTCGGCCAGGCACACCTGCATGTCGTGGTCGCAGTCGTAGAAGCGACCGATCTGCGCCCGATGCTCCTCGGCGAGGGCGTTGGCCTCCGCGGAACCGGGTGTCACCGCGCGGCGCATGGCCTCGGCGAGGCGCCGCTCGAGGTCGTCGGTCTCGTCCTTGATCTGCTGCCAGTCCTCCTTGGAGTACTGGGCAGTTCGCTTCTGGCTCTGCGCCCACGCCTCGGTGTTGCCCCAGCGCTCCTCGGCTTCGGCGGCGTACTCCTCGCCCGGCCAGTCGTCCCCGAAGATCTCGGCCTGCTCGGCCGCCGACAGCGAGATGCCCTCGTTCTTGGCGTTCATCATCTCCTCCAGTGCTGCGACCATTCGGAGCAAGCGATCGATCCGGTCGGTGAGGAGCGCCCGCTGGGTCTGTAGATGACTCAGCGGGTCCGCCTCGGGGTCGTCGAGCAGGGTCGCGATCTGCTCGAGGGAGAAGCCCAGCTCTCGATAGGTGAGAACCTGATGGAGACGTTCGACGTCGGAGTCGTCGTACACGCGGTAGCCGGCGTTCGTCCGACCCGACGGGACCACCAGACCGATCTGGTCGTAGTGATGCAACGTGCGGATGCTGACGCCGACCATGCCGGCGACGACACCGACAGTCAGCTCCCGGGTGTCCATCTTCGAAGTGTGCTTTTCCTCGCTCACAACGACAACCCTGCTGCCTCACGTCGCGTGAGGGTCAAGGGTGGTACGAAAGGTTGTTCTGTGGCGGGGCCAACGGTTGTGCCGACGATCGCACCCGCCTTGTCTGTCGCTTTCGGTTGCTGCCCCGCCACGGTCGGTGTTGAGCTACATGACAGCGCCCCGCCCAGGACGACTCCGGAATCGATGTCACCGCGGACGCGACGGTTCGGTTCGGCGGGCCCGTCGAAAACTCCCACGCGCTACGACCACGGCCATTGATGACTGCTCTGCGACGATGTTCTGATGATGCGTTGGACCCTCGACCATGGGAACCCGCTGCCACCAGGGTGGACCTATCTGCCTCGCGATGAGGAGAATCTCGCGTGGGATCTCTTCATCGACCGGTTCCAATCATTCCGCCCGAGCGTTTACCCGAAAGACTGGCCCGCAGTAGTTGATCCGACTCCGTCAGTAACCTTCGATCTGTCTGTTTCGGAGGGCTTGCCCGGCGTCTGGAGCGCACATTTTGATGCAATCAACGCTGAGGCTCAGCGCTGCTTCGTCAGCGTGTTCGACGATCCCGGCTGGATCGTGCTCGACTGGCAGCATCCCGGCTATCGGCTCGATGCCGCGGTACACGCCGAGACGTTCGACACCGAGTGGCCGGTGACCGTGTGCCCGAACGGGGACTACTACATCTTCGCCCGTCCCGACTTCAGCACCGGCACATTCGGGCACCCGTGGGAAAAGACGCTGTGCGTATTCGGTGCCGAGCTGGTCCAGACCTTGGGACAGACCCTCGCAACATGGCTACCGCTCAAGCGGGAGAACAGCGATCAGGTTCCGACGAACACAGAAGATACGACCACCCCTGGGAAGTCTTCAAAACGGTAGATCGTCGGCACACCGCCGGGGGCGAAGCCGTAGCCAACAGCGGCTGAGTCCGGTGGGTCGATTCTCAACCGACCCGGCGGTACTTCTTGTGCATTGCTTGCTTGGTTGTTCCGAGGAGGGTGCCGATCTCTGCCCACGACAGCCCTGCCAGGCGTGCCCGCCGCACCGCGACTTCCTCCTCGCGAGCAATCTCCCGTCGCCAATCTGCGACCCGGGCGAGTTGCTCGATCGGTGTCTCGTTGCCGCCGCCGTCTAGTCCAGTCCTCATGCAACACAGCGTGCCTGCGTTCGCGCGATCCGTCAACATTGGTTGACGGCGAACGATCAGGCCGTCGGCAGCATCGGACGCTCCAGAGGACTGTTATGAGCAGGTAGCGTGCGGCCCATGAAGTGGGTGCGGGCGGCATGGGTGGTCTTGGGAGTGCTTGGCCTGACGTTCGCGGTGTGGAACGCTTTCGAACCTGCTGGATGGTCGTCGATGTCGTGCGGCAAGATCGGCGAGTTGGATGAGCCTGATGCTCGCGCCGACGCTACCTGCGATGACCCGGTGTGGTCGGCCTATGGAGTGTGGCCTCCTGTGACTCTCGGTGTCTTGCTCAGTGCCGCACCACTTTTTGCCGCCCTGGTTATGCGCTGGTGGGTATCGTGGCTTGCAATTGCGGTACTGGCGGGTCTGACCGTCTACGGGCTTGGGCATTGGACCGGGTTCTGGGGGCTGCTGATGGTCGGCGGCGCCCCCATGACGGTGGGCGCGATCGTGATCGCAGCCTCACACCTCGGCGTGAAGGCCTACCGCGATTCACGGCACGCGGAACAGGCGGAAACCGCACCAAAGCAACGACCGGCTGCCCACTGAGCTGAGATGAGACGCAGGCAGACAGAAGGAAAATCGTCGACTTAGGTAAAGGGCCAAGCGGTTTCGTCTTCGGAACATGTCGAACAGAGAGGTGACAAACCGCTGATAGCGGATGCACACCGTCCACTGCCCGGGATTGCGCTCTTTCTGGTAACCCGAGCTGGCCAGGGCGCCTCGATCACAAACCCGAAATCAGGGTGCGAAACCGATGACCGCTGTGCCTTTCTGGCATGCGGCAAGAATTCCTTCGACCTGCGACGGCGCGCAGGTCCAGCCGGCCACCGACTGCTGTTGACCCGATGCGATCTTCGGTCCGTACTGGGTGGCGATGCTCGTCGCCGAGTCGCAGGCCACGTCCCCGGCGAGGATCATCACCCGCAGCGAGCCGTCTGGACCGGGAATGGTTCCACAGGCGGTGTCCGTGTCGTCGGATTCGACGGCGCTGGACGTGCCCGTCGACACCGGTTTGCGGCCGGGGACCACCGGGGGAGAGGTCGCGGGCCCGTCCGAGGCGGTCTCGCTCGACGCGGCGGAGGTCGGGGCCGAGGACGTCGCGGTGACGTCCTGCTCCTCGCCGCATGCGGCCAGCATCATCATCGCCACCGAGACGCCGAGAACCGCTCCGGCGAGCCGCATCGAACGGCGGAGTCGGATCGCTGCGGCAACGGGTGAGTGAGTTCTGCGCGACATGGTTCACCACCGTAGCGAACGCTGGACCGGGCGCCGGTTTGGGTGGCACGCCTCGACCTGGGAAGATGCTCCGGGTGAGCAGTACCGGAACCGAAGTCGCCGACCCCGCATACACCGTCGGCACCACCCTGGCGGGTACCCGCGGACGCACGGGGATCATCACCACCCCGCACGGGCAGATCCATACGCCGGCCTTTGTTCCGGTCGGTACCAAGGCCACGGTCAAGACGGTGCTGCCCGAGTCCGTGGCCGCGTTGGGTGCCCAGGCGGTACTCGCCAACGCCTACCACCTCTACCTGCAGCCCGGGCCGGAGATCATCGACGCCGCGGGCGGGCTGGGTGCCTTCATGAACTGGCGGGGCCCCACCTACACCGACAGCGGCGGATTCCAGGTGATGTCGCTCGGAGCGGGCTTCAAGAAGGTCATCTCGATGGAGGCCACCGGCACCCCCGACGACGACCTCACCGCGAACGGCAAGGAACGCCTGTCGCGCGTCGACGACGACGGGGTCACCTTCAAGTCCCACCTCGACGGGTCGGCGCACCGGTTCACGCCCGAGGTGTCGATGCAGATCCAGCATCAACTCGGCGCCGACATCATCTTCGCCTTTGACGAGCTGACCACCCTCATGAACACCCGCGCGTACCAGGAGAATTCGCTGGAACGCACTCGGCTCTGGGCGATTCGCTGTCTCGCGGAACACAATCGGCTGAGTGTCGAGCGTGCGCACCGCCCGCAGCAGGCGCTGTGGGGTGTGATCCAGGGCGCCCAGTACGAGGACCTGCGGCGCAAGGCCGCGCGGGATCTGGTTGCGCTGAGCGAGGCCGATCGTGCCGCCGGCGGCAAGGGGTTCGGCGGCTACGGCATCGGCGGCGCACTCGAGAAGGACAACCTCGGCACGATCGTCGGATGGGTGAACGACGAACTGCCCGAGGACGCGCCGAAGCACCTGCTCGGGATCAGCGAACCCGACGACATCTTCACCGCCATCGAGAACGGCGTCGACACCTTCGACTGCGTGTCACCGACACGCGTGGCGCGCAACGGCGCGATCTACTCCCTCGACGGCAGGTACAACGTCACGAACGCGAAGTACCGCAGCGACTTCCGGCCGCTCGATCCCGAGGTCGAGAACTACTCGTCGCAGTACAGCCGCGCGTACCTGCACCACCTCTTCAAGGCGAAGGAGGGGCTCGGCCCGACCCTCGCGACGCTGCACAACGTGTCCTTCATCGTGACCCTTGTCGACCGTGCCCGCGAAGCCATCGAGAACGGTACGTACACCGAGTACCGCGACGAGTTCCTGCGCCGCTACTACGCGAACACGCGCGGCTGACAGGCGATCTCAGCGAGCGTCCTCGGCGACCATCCGCTCGCGGATTCCGCCGGAGACCCCGGTGCTGTCCGGATTCGGGTCGTGGATGGCTCCGGAGTGAGCCTTCACGGGTGCACCCTTCTCGGTCTCCGACTTCACGACCGCCGCCGAGAACCGCTCGGTGATACCCGGCATCACGGTATGAGAAGCACTGGCGGCCTTGGCCTTGTAACCGACCGGCTGATCGAGTTTCGGGTCGGTGCACGCGGCGACGATAGCGTCGACGACGATCTGCGGGTCGTCCATCGCGGCCATGCGCGGTTCGTGGCCGGTGTAGTTGGCGGCATGGGTCCACCACGGTGTGTCCACCGCCCACGGCAGGATGGTGCCGACCCGGATGGCGTCGTCGCCGGACATCCGCAACTCCTCGGTCAGGGAGTGGCCAAGACTGCGGACCGCGGCTTTGGTTGCCGCGTAGGTGTTCTGCAAGGCGAGCGGAACCTCGGAGTCGACCGACCCGACGTTCACCAGCGTGCCCCGACCCTGAGCCCGGAACACCCGAAGCGCCGCGTGTGCACCGTAGATCAACCCCTTGAGGTTGACGTCGACGATGCGGGCGTGGTCTTCGACCGGAATGTCCCAGAAGTAACCGACAGTACCCACACCGACGTTGTTGACCCACACGTCGATGGCCCCGAAGTGCTCGAGTGCCGCCGCAGCGAGGTGACTCACGGCGCGCGGATCGCTGACATCGGTGGTCACCGCGATCGCGGAGCCACCCTTGCCGGTGATCTCGCCGACGACCTCGTCGAGCACCTCACCCCGACGGGCGGCCACGACGACGTTGGCACCGAGCTCGCCGAGCCTCACCGCGGCGCCGCGCCCGAATCCGCTGGACGCCCCGGCGATCACGATCGTGGAACCCTGCACGTTCTCCTCGGCCATGGCGGCCACCTCCTGCGTCGACAACAGATCGGTGGTCGCGTACCCGACGTCAGCATCACCAAACCGGGCCCTGAGACAGTCAGCATCACCACCACACAGGTGCGCCACCGATCGTCGAGTTCACGACGACCGATGGGCCTCCGCGAACGCCTCGACCGTGGCGAGGTCGTAGGAGTTCGCCGCGGTGCCGATGCCTTGTGCGACGTGCGCCGCGACGGCACAACCGAACTCGGCTGCGGCGGCGAGGTCGAGCCCCCGATGTCGGGCGGTGATGAACCCGGCGGAGAACGAGTCGCCGCACCCCGTCGTATCGACGACGTCGACGGCGAACGCGGGCACCGCGACCACCTCGTCGCCCGTCACGACGAGCGCGCCGTCGGCGCCCCGGGTCAGCGCGACACACCCGACGCCGCGCTCCAAGAGCGACCTCGCCCCCGCTTCGAGGTCGTCCGAACCGGTCAGGCCACGGACCTGCTCGTCGTTGGGCAGCAGGTAGTCGATGTGCGGCAGGGCTTCGCCGATCCACTCGAGAAGGCCGGGGTCGTCGCCGCCCGAGAGCAGGTCGGCCGACGTTGTGATGCCGCGGTCGCGAGCTCTGCCGAGGAGCTCGCCCGCGACCGGTCCACCGAGGAACTCCGGTCCTCCGAGGTGGAGGTGATCGAGCCCGTCGAGCGCGTCCGGCCCGAGGTCGTCGAGGCCGAATCCGGCGTTGGCGCCGATGCAGTGCCAGGCCGGACGGTCCCCGTTGGTACGCACCGGGATCACCGACGATGAGGTCTGGATGTCGGACTTGGGAACCAGCCCCCGGGTGTCGACGCCCTCGGCCGTCAGCAGATCGGTCAGCGATCGGCCGATCGAGTCGGTGCCGATCGCACCGTACGTGCGGACCGCGGCGCCGAGGCGGCTCAGCACCAGGGCGGTGCCACCCGCGGTGCCGGCGGCCGAGAAGGAGATGCTCTCCACGAGCGCGCCGTCGGAACCACTGGGTATGGACTCGATCCCGATGACGTGGATGTCGAGCACATGGACGCCGACGGTGGCGATCGACATCGACTGCGGCAGTTCGGTGTTCACGTTCGATTCTCCTTCGGGCTCCCGTAATCCAACCGGATCGCCTGGGTGATCGCGGCTTCCTGTTCGTCAGCGGTGAGTACGCGAGGGCGACCCATGCTGCTGGTCCGGTGGTAGAGCGTGGCCAGCCATTCCAGCAGCAGCGCGTTGTCGACTGCGTGCGCGAGCCCGGAACCCCGCGCCACCGAACCGTGATTCGCCATGAGTGCTGCCTGTGAACCGACCAACGCCGAGGCGACGGCGTCGGCCAGTTCGGGACTGCCGAACGTCGCATAGGGCGCGATGGGTATGGCCCCGCCGAGGCCCAGCTGTTGGTAGTGGAGAACCGGAAGCGACGTCAGGCCGTCGACGCAGGCGACCGCCGAGCTGAAGGGTGCGTGCGTGTGGACCACCGCCTGCGCGTCGGTCCGGTCGTACACCTTCAGATGCAGGCCGAGCTCGGACGACGGCGTGACGTCTCCCGACAGGACGTCACCCGTGAGGGTCACCTCGGTGACCTCGTCGTCGGAGCAATCCGCGAGCACCACGCCGCTGCCGGTGACGGCCACCCGGTCGCCCGATCGCGCGGAGACGTTGCCCGACGTCCCGATGAGCAGTCCCTCGGCCGCGAGGCGTCGAGCGGCCTCCGCGACCTGCTCGCGCAGTGACTTCTGGCTCATCGGGTCGGGGTGGCGGCCGGTTCGCGGTGCAACGGGCCGCGGCTCAAACTTGTCGGGCATCTCACGGAACCCGGCAGGCATTCGGTACGTTGGGTCGACATACCGGACATTTACGCATACGCCCCGACGCTCGGCACCCGGTATGAGCAGTCGAGCACCAGCGAGAGAGACGATGAGACGCGGAAAGCGCCGAAAACGCCGACGACGACACCAGTCGGCCCCCTGTTGTGAATCGATCAACCCGGGTATTCCGCCCGGCGCCGGCCTCGGGACAGTCGCATGCTGACGCTCCTCGGGATCGGACTCGGAATTCTGGTGGTCTTCCTGATCACCGCCCTGACCGGCTACTTCGTGGCTCAGGAATTCGGCTACATGGCGGTCGACCGTTCCCGCCTGAAAGCCCGCGCCGAGGCCGGTGACGCCGCTGCGAGACGCGCGCTCACCGTCACCCGCCGCACCTCCTTCATGCTCTCCGGCGCCCAGCTCGGCATCACCATCACCGGCCTGCTCGTCGGCTACGTAGCCGAACCGCTGATCGGCTCCGGCGTCGGCGAACTGCTCGGCGAGGTCGGCATCCCGGTCGGTGTCGGTGTCGCCATCGGAACGGTCATCGCGATCCTGTTCTCGACCGTGGTGCAGATGGTGTTCGGCGAACTGTTCCCCAAGAACCTCGCGATCGCGCGGCCCGAGCCGGTCGCACTGTGGTTGGCCCGATCCACCACGATCTACCTCGCCGTCTTCGGCTGGCTGATCGCGCTGTTCGACAAGGCGTCCAACCTGTTGCTGAAGGCGTTGCGCATCGAGCCGGTGCACGACGTCGAGCACTCCGCATCGGTACGGGACCTCGAGCACATCGTCGCCGAGTCGCGCGATGCCGGGGAGTTGCCAGACGAACTGTCGGTGCTACTGGATCGTGTTCTGGAATTCCCCACACGGACAGCCGAACACGCGATGATCGCGCGACCCAACACCGACCATGTCGACGCCGATCTGCCCGCCGGCGAGGTGCTCACGCTGATGAGTACCGGGCACACGCGCTACCCCGTGCTCGCCGGCGGAGACGACGAGGTGCGGGGCGTGATCCACCTGCAAGACCTGCTGGAGTGGACGTACGCCCTCGAACAGACACCGCCACAGGCCGATCCGTCGGCCACCGCGGTCGACCTGTGTCGCCGCGCCGTGGTGGTGCCCTCGACGCTGCCGCTGCCCGAGGTGTTGGAGAACCTCGCGGACGCGCACGACGAGATGGCGGTCGTCATCGACGAATACGGCGGGTTCGCCGGCGTCGTGACGGCGGAGGACATCGCCGAGGAACTCGTCGGCGAGATCGACGACGAACACGATCCGGAGGCCTCGGCGGCGATCGAGGAGACCGCCGACGGGTGGCGTGTCCGCGGCGACGCGCACGTCGACGAGGTGTCCCGCACGATCGGTTGGGAACTGCCCGAAGGTGATTACGAGACGATGGCCGGGCTGGTCATCGCCGAGTTCGTCGGTCTGCCGGAGGTGGGGGACACGGTGACCATCACCATCGACCCCGATCCGGCGACCCTGCTCGACGACGACGAGGCACCCCCGCGGACGGTGCGTGCCACGGTGCTCGAGGTGGACAAGCGTGTCCCGTCGCTGCTGTCGATGAGTGTGACCGAGGGCGGGGATGCCGCGAGCCTCGCGGAGAACGTCGAGGGACAGGAGAACGACCGTGGATAACCCGTGGATCGTCGCGGTCGTGACCGTGGTCCTCATCGCGTCGAGTGCGTTCTTCGTCGCCGTCGAGTTCGCTCTCATCGCCGCACGCAGGCACCGGCTCGAGGATGCTGCCGCGTCGAGCGGTAGCGCCCGCGCGGCGCTCCGTAGCGCCTCCGAGTTGTCGGTGTTGCTGGCCGGGTCCCAGCTGGGCATCACGGTGTGCACCCTGGCGCTCGGCTCGGTCACCAAACCCGCTGTGCACCACTGGCTCACGCCGGTCTTCGTGGACTGGGGCCTGCCGTACTGGTCGGCCGACGTCGTCGGCTTCGTGCTGGCGCTGATCATCGTGACGTTCCTGCACCTCGTCGTCGGCGAGATGGCGCCCAAGTCGTGGGCCATCGCCCACCCCGAGCGGTCGGCGATCATGCTGGCACTGCCGATGCGGGCGTTCATGTGGGTGACGAGGCCGTTCATCGTGCAGCTCAACCACCTGGCGAACTGGTGTCTCAAGCGCGTCGGCGTCGAGCCCGTCGATCAGGTGGCCACCGGACAGGACAGTGACGCGCTGCGCCATCTCGTCGAGCATTCGGCAACGGTCGGGACCCTGGACGAGCGGTACCACGCGCACCTCACCAGCGCACTGGAACTGGAGTCACTGACCGTCCGCGATGTGGTCACGCCGAACGATCACCTCGGTGTCGTCCGACCGGCCGCCGACGCAGGCGAGATCCAGACCGCCGGCCGGACGTCGGGACACCTGCGACTACTGGTGCGTGAGAACGCATCCGGTTCGCCGGTTCGCGGTGTCGTGCACGTGCGCGACAGCCTGAGCGCGCCGCCCGGGACCACCGCTGCGGACCTCATGCGTCCGGTGCTGATCGTCGAGGCGGACAAGCCGGTGTACGAGGCGTTGACCGCGATGCGCGAGCAGCGTGCACACCTTGCGCTCGTCACCGACGACGGACGCGCGATCGGGTTGATCACGATCAACGACGTGCTCCAGCGCCTGCTCGCGACGACGGCGTAGCGGGCCCTTCGAGGCTCGCTTCGCACGCACCTCAGGGAGCGGGGTGGCGTCTCACACCCACTCGTCGTCCGTGAGAATCCACGGTTGCCGCGGCAGTGCGGCCGGATCGAAGCGGTCGGCGAGCAGGGGGAGGTCCACCGTTTCGGTACGGCCGCCCAGGCCGAGTGAATGGGCGATGCGCGCAAGTACGGTCGACGTCGGGACACCCTCGCCGGCGAGGTCGGCGAGCGTCACGGCCCCGTCGCGTTTGCTGAGCCGGACTCCCTCGGCGTTGAGCACCATCGGCACGTGCGCGTACGTCGGCGGCGGAGATCCGAGCAGCGTCGCCAGATAGGCCTGGCGCGGCGCCGAGGACAGCAGGTCGTCACCGCGCACAACCTGGTCGACGCCCTGGGCGGCATCGTCGACGACGACGGCCAGGTTGTACGCCGGGGTGCCGTCGTTGCGTTGGATCACGAAGTCGTCGACCACCCCGGTGTAGGCGCCGTGCAGCACATCGTCGACCTCGAACTCGGCGGCGTCGGCGCGGATGCGAATGGCCGGGGGCCGGTGCGCGCGTCGTTCGGTGCGCTGGGCCTCGGTGAGATCGCGGCACGTCCCCGGATAGGCGCCCTGCGGCGCGTGCGGTGCGGACGGGGCCTCGAGGATCTCGCGGCGGGTGCAGAAGCACTCGAACGTCCGGCCTTCGTCGTGCAGCCTGCCGATGATGTCGCGGTATCTGCCCCGACGGTCGCTCTGCCGGATCACCGGCGGATCCCAGTCGACGCCCAGCGCGCCGAGATCGGCCAGTTGACGAGCCTCGGACCCGGCGACGGCTCGATCCAGGTCTTCCATCCGGATGAGGAAGCGCCGTCCGGTCGTCCGGGCGAACAGCCATGCCAGGACCGCGGTACGCAGATTGCCGACGTGGAGGTCGCCCGACGGGGAGGGCGCGTAACGGCCCGCGGGTGCGTGTGTCGACATCGCGTCGAGATTACCGCCCACACCGATGAGAATCGGGGTCGAGCCGGGTCTGTCCCGGGGTCCGGCGCTACATGCTGCCGCCGGTGACGCAGCGGCGCGGGGCGTTGCGGTCCCGTCGAGAAGTGAGGAACGATGACGTCCATGGATCTCCCGGTCATGCCGCCCGTCGCGCCGATGCTGGCCAAGGCGGTGACCAGTGTGCCGCCGCAACCCGACGGGTCGCCGGACTGGTCGTACGAACCGAAGTGGGATGGCTTCCGGGCGCTGATCTTCCGGGACGGCGATGAGGTCGCCATCGGTTCACGCGGCGGCAAGGACCTGGCTCGGTACTTTCCCGAGATCGTCGCCGCGGCCAAGGCGGAGTTGCCCGAGAAGGTGGTCCTCGACGGCGAGATCGGGGTGCCCGCCCTCATCGGCGACACCCACCGGCTGGACTGGGACTCGCTGGCGCAACGAATTCATCCCGCCGAGTCGCGTGTGAACATGCTCGCCGAGAAGACCCCGGCGATCTTCATCGGTTTCGACGCGCTGGCTCTGGAGACGACGAGCGTGAAGGACGAACCCTTCGAGGTGCGGCGGGAGGCGCTGCTGCGCGCGGTCGGACCGGGCGGTCGGGACCGCCGGATGCATGTCAGCCGGGTCACGGCCGATCCGTCGGTCGCCGAGGACTGGTTCTCTGCCTTCGAGGGCGCGGGGCTCGACGGGGTGGTCGCGAAGCGACTCGCCGGTGCATACGTCGAGAACAAACGCGAGATGCTCAAGATCAAGCACAAGCGAACGGCGGACTGCGTCATCTTCGGTTATCGGATCCACAAGTCCGGCACCGGCATCGGATCGATGTTGCTCGGCCTGCACGGCGACGACGGCGAGTTGCGGATGGTCGGGGGAGCGGGGGCGTTCTCCGACGCCAAACGCGTCGAGCTGCAGGAGATGTTCGAACCGATGCGCCTCGACCCCGAGAAGGCATCGCCGGGTGAGCCGACGCGGTGGCGTTCGGAGCAGTCGGGGGAGTGGATCCCCATCCGTCCCGAACTGGTCGCCGAGTTCGCCTACGACCAGATGGAGAACCAGCGGTTCCGCCACACCGTGAAGTTTCTCCGGTGGCGACCCGACCGGGACCCGGAGAGCTGCGGTTACGACCAGCTCGAGGTCCCTCTCACCTATGACCTCCACGACGTCCTCGAAGGGCAGTGACCCATGGCAACACGTTCTCCCGCAGAAGAACTCGACGTCGACGGGGTCGCCGTCCGGATGAGCAACCCGGACAAGATCTACTTTCCCGAGCTCGGTGAGAACGGTGGCCGCAAGCGGGATCTCGTGGGGTACTACCGCACGGTCGCGCTGGGAGTCGAGGACGGCGACGAGGGCCCGTTGATGCGCGCGGCCCGCGACCGGCCGACGTTCCTGCAGCGCTTTCCCGACGGTGTCGAGGGCGAGGAGATCTACCAGAAGCACATTGCGAAGAAGCGTCCGGAGCATGTGCAGTCGACCCCGATCGTGTTCCCGTCCAAGCGAACCGGCGACGCCATCCGGCCGACGGTGCCCGCCGACCTGGTGTGGGGCGCCAACCTGGGGACCGTCACCTTTCACACCTGGCCGACGTTGCATCCAGACAACGATCACCCCGACCAGCTCCGCATCGACCTCGACCCGCAGCCCGGCACGACCTTCGACGACGTTCGGCGCGTGGCGATCGAGGGACTGAAACCGTTGCTCGACGAGCTCGGTTTTGCCGGCTTCGTCAAGACCTCGGGAGGTCGCGGAGTGCACGTGTACGTGCCCATCGAACCGCTCTGGGACTTCATCGCGACCCGCCGGTGCGTCATCGCGCTCGCCCGCGAACTCGAACGCCGCGATCCCGACGCGGTCACCACGTCGTGGTGGAAAGAGGAACGCGGAGAACGGATCTTCATCGACTACAACCAGAACGCCCGGGACCGGACGATGGCCTCGCCCTACTCGGTCCGGCGGAGCGCCCGGGGCCGGGTGTCGACGCCGGTCACCTGGGCCGAACTCGCCGACGTCGATCCCGACGACTGCACGATGGCCACGGTCCCGCGGTTGCTCGCCGATCGTGGTGACCCCTGGGCCGACATCGCCGACCACCGCCGGGGCGTCGAGAAGCTGCTCGAGATGGTGCAGGAGGACGACGCAAACGGGTTGGGGGACATGCCATATCCGCCCAGCTATCCGAAGATGCCCGGTGAACCGCCGCGCGTGCAGCCGAGCAAGAAGGTCGCCGAGCACTGGGACGAGAAGGGCAACCGCCGGGCCGACGGGTGAGCGGCGCGATCAGGTCCGGAACGCGATGAGCAGGCCCAGGTACACGACGTACAGTGCGACGAAAGCGATTCCCTCGTAGCGGGATACGCGCCGGCCGGACAGAAACACCGGAATGCACAGCAGGGCGACGGCAGCCATCAGCGGGAGATCGACGCGGATGAGCTCGTCGGTGACGTCGAGTGGTTTCACGAGTGCGGTGACGCCCAGGATGAAGGTGATGTTGTAGACGCTCGACCCGATGAGGTTGCCGATGGCGAGGTCCCGGTCGCCGCGGATCGTCGACATGATCGTGGTCGTCAGTTCGGGCGCGGAGGTGCCGATGGCCACGATCGTGAGGCCGATGAAGGCCTCGCTGACGCCGAGATCGGTGGCGATGTCGACGGATCCGCGCACCAGCCACTCTGCGGCGAGGACGATGACGGCGATCCCGCCGAGAAGTTCGAGCACCCGCGCCCATAGGGGGCCACCGGTCGCGGGCAGCTCGTCGGCGATCTCCGGCGTCGTCGACGTGGTCTTCAGTTCGGCCCGGATCGCCGTCGCGGTGTACACGACGGCGACGACCAGCAGCAACGCCCCGTCGAGCCGGGTCAGGTTTCCGTTGAGGCTCAGCACGAGGAGCAGCAGAGCGCTGACGGTCATGACCGGGAGGTCGAGCCGGAGTGTCTGGCGCCCCAGCGCGAGGGGCACCAGTGCCGCCGACAGCCCGAGGATGAGCAGCAGGTTGACGATGTTGGTGCCCGCGATGTTGCCGATCGCGAGGGGACCGGCGTCGTTCAGCGTGGCGTCGATGCCGACCGCGAGTTCCGGCATGCTGGTGCCGATCGAGACGATCGTGAGCCCGACCAGCAGGGGCGACACACCGAAGCGGGTGGCGATCGCCGAACCGCCGCGTACGAGGAATTCGGCGCCGACGATCAGGCCCGCGAGCCCGGCGAGGATCAACGCCGCGTCGACGATCATCCGGTGTCCTTGCCGCGGCCGGTGGGAGTCGGTGTCGCCGGGTCAGTGCTGTGCGGGCCGGGGACGCAGTGCCTCGGCGGCCCAGTTGGCGAAGCTCTGCCACCCGACGTCGGGGAAGCGTCGGTGCAGCGTCGGGATGTCGACCTCGTAACCGCGGCCGCCGAGGAACGTGAACATCGCACGCATGTCGTCCGACGAAATGCGTTCGGGGTCGTACGTTTCGGCCGTGACTGTGGTGCCGAGGACCTCGCCGATGATCCGAGCCATCTCGTCGGGGGTCGGTTGGTCGGACGCGAGGTCGATGCGCTGGCCGATGTGGACGTCGGGGGCCGCGAACAGCTCGGCGACCAGCCGGCCGAGGTCGCGCCGGGAGAGCTGCTGCAGCGGCTTGTCCGCGGGCATCGCGATCGGCATGACGCCGGCCGCCAGTGCGTCGGCACCGCCGAGGAGGTTGTCGAAGAAGTAGGCCGGACCGACGATGGTGTGCGGGATGTCGGTGGCCGCGAGCATCTTCTCGACCTCGAACTTGGAATCGAAGTGGGGAACGCCGGTGTGCCGATCGGCGGAGGCCACCGAGGAGAACACGAGGTAGGGGATCGAGGCCGACGTGGCCGCCTGGATCAGCGCGGTGCCCTGCGCGATCTCCGCCTCGACGCCGGACTCGAACGGTGTGGTGAGGGCGAAGACGCCGGCGCAACCGGCGAAGGCGTCGGCGAGACCGGCGCCGCTCACGATGTCGCCGACGGCGAGTTCGACGCCGCGATCGGCGAGACGGGCGGCCTTTGACGAGACCGCGTCGCGGACCACGGCGCGGACCGGGAAACCGGCGTCGAGCAGCGCATCGAGCACGGCGCCGCCCTGTCCTCCGGTGGCTCCGACGACGACGATGGGAGAGGAATCGGGCATGTGCGCAACCCTAGCGCTCGCCGCTGCGCGACCGAACGGTTTGGGTGTGCGCACGCCTGGCGGCTATCATCTCGACGTTGGAGGATTCGCCTAGTGGCCTATGGCGCTCGCCTGGAACGCGGGTTGGGTTAACAGCCCTCAGGGGTTCGAATCCCCTATCCTCCGCCACCGAAGGTCCGCAGTGACACCCGCTTGCCGGGTGCACCGCGGACCTTCGTCGTTCGCGGGCATCCCCGCAGGCATCAACGACGAAAACCGCCCGGGGAAAACGGACGGGCGCCGAAACATCGCCGGCTGGAGTCCTCTGGGCGGTTGTCAGGAGACCGGCGCCGACCGGGCCACGGGGGTGGTGTCGCCCCGCCGGAACCCCTCGCTACACTGGACGACGGATCCCGCGCGGCGTGCATCCTGTGAACTCCCCCAGGGCCGGAAGGCAGCAAGGGTCAACGGGCTCTCTCGGGTGCGCGGGGTCCCCTATATCCGATACACATTTTCTAGGTCTGCGGCGTCGGCCACCCGCACCGGCGTCGAGCCGCGAGAGGGCCCACGTTGAACTTCCACTCGATGAGTGCCGACCAGCTCCGCGACACCCAGGCGGATCTGACGAAGCAGTACGAGTCGCTGCGCGCTCTGGGCCTGAAGCTCGACCTCACCCGCGGCAAGCCGGCTCCCGAGCAGCTCGACCTCTCCAACGGCCTGCTCTCCCTTCCGGGTGAGGAGTACCGCGACGGCGCCGGTACCGACACCCGCAACTACGGCGGACTCAACGGCCTGCCCGAGTTGCGCGGCATCTTCGGTGAGCTCCTCGCCGTCGACCCCGACAATCTGATCGCCCTCGGCAACTCGAGCCTCGAGATCATGCATGACCTCACCGTGTTCGGGATGCTGCACGGCACCGCCGACTCCGACGAGCCGTGGGGACGGCAACCGATCAAATTCCTCTGCCCCGCCCCCGGCTACGACCGCCACTTCGCGATCACCGAGAGCTTCGGCATCGAGATGATCCCGGTACCGATGCTGCCCGACGGTCCGGACGTTCGCGTGTGCGCCGAACTCGTCGCCAACGACCCGAGCATCAAGGGCATGTGGGCCGTCCCGACCTACTCCAACCCGACCGGCGTCACCTTCTCCGACGAGGTCGCCCGCGGTCTGCTGGAGATGCCCGCGGCGCCCGACTTCCGGATCTACTGGGACAACGCCTACGTCGTGCACACCTTGGTGGAGAACCCGCCCGCCGCGCTGCCGATCCTCGAGATGGCCGCGGCCGCCGGCCACCCCAACCGCGTGTACGTCCTCGGCTCGACGTCGAAGATCACCTTCGCGGGTGCGGGCGTGTCGTTCTTCGGATCGTCGAGCGAGAACCTCGCCTGGTTCAGCAAGTACCTGTCGCTCAAGACCATCGGTCCGGACAAGGTCAATCAGCTGCGCCACCTGAAGTTCTTCGGTGACGCCGACGGCGTCCGGGCGCACATGGCCCGGCACCGCGAGATCCTGGCCCCGAAGTTCACGCTCGTGCTCGACATCCTCGAGGACCGTCTCGCCGCGTCGAAGGTCGCGTCCTGGTCGGAACCCGAGGGCGGGTACTTCATCAGCCTCGATGTCGTCGATGGTGCGGCGCGACGCACCATCGAGCTGGCGAAAGAGGCCGGTATCGCGCTCACCGGTGCCGGCTCGGCGTTCCCGTACAAGACCGATCCGCACGACCAGAACATCCGCCTGGCGCCGACGTTCCCCGACACCGACGACCTGCGGGCCGCGATGGACGGGGTGTCGACATGCGTGCTGCTCGCGTCGGCGGAAACGCTGCTCGCGCGGCACAGCTGACCGCCGCACCCATCCGTGCCGAGCCCAGCGTGCCCCGACACACCGGGGCGCGCGGGGCTGCGGCGTTAGATTGCTCTCATTCCTCGGCGAGTGCGCTGGCAAGCACGCTCTGATGTGACAGGCTTTGAAATCGTGAATCTGCCCAGGCCGGTTCTTCTCGCAACCGGCTTCGCCGTCGTGGGGGTCATCGCTCTGGCGCTCCAGGATGTCGTCGTACCCTTGGGCGCCCAATTCTGGGGACTGCTCCACAACCAGATCGACCTCGCCGTCTATCAGGCGGGTGCCCGGTCGTTGACCGGTGGCGTCAGCCTCTACGACGTCAAGATGGTCGACGACCTCGACTACACGTATTCGCCGTTCTCGGCACTGCTGTTCAGCCCGCTGGCGTGGCTGTCGTTCGACCTCGCACGTCCGCTGTGGACCGCGGGCATCGTCGTGGCGCTGTATCTGGTGATCATGCTGAGCTTCCGGAGCCTCGGCCGTCCGGTGACCTGGCCGCTGCGCGTGATCGCGATGTCACTCGTGGCGGTGGCCATGCTGTTCGAGCCGGTGCGTACGACGATCTGGTACGGCCAGATCAACGTGTTCCTGATGCTCGTCATCCTGGCCGACCTGACCCGTCCCGACGGCGGGAAGCGCGGTCGGCTGAAGGGCTTCGGCACGGGGATCGCCGCCGGCATCAAACTGACCCCGCTGATCTTCGCCGGGTACTACGCGGTGCAACGGAACTGGCGGGCGTTCTTCGGGGTGATCGGCGGGTTCGCCGCGACAATGCTCGTCGGATTCCTGGCCCTGCCGAGGGACTCGTGGTCGTACTGGACCGGCAAACTGTTCGAGTCCGACCGCGTCGGGTCGGCACAGTTGCGCGGAAACCAGTCGATCCGCGGGATGCTGGCCAACCACCTCGACACCGACAATCCGCCGACCCTGCTGTGGCTGGCTCTGGTCCTCGTCGCGCTCGCCATCGGTTTCGCGGTGGCGTCGTACGCCCATCGCCGCGGGCAGGAACTCCTCGCGGTCAGCATCGTCGGGATGACCGCCTGTGTGGTGTCGCCGATGTCGTGGGGTCACCACTGGGTCTGGTTCGTGCCGATCCTCGTCATCGGGGTTCATCTCGTCCTCGACATGCGACGCGACCGCCCGGAGCGGGTGTGGGCGGGCGTGGGCGTCGGTGCACTGGTGCTGCTCGCGTTCGCATGGCCGACGCACGTTCCCGCGCTCATCCCCGACGGTTACTACACCGGGCTCTACGTGAAGACTCGCGTGACGTGGCTCAACTGGTTCACCGTCAGCCCGTACCTGTGGGCGTATCTCGGGGTGCTGCTGGCGACCGTCATCGGATTGCGGATGGTGGGGAGCAGGTCGACGACGCCGTCGATCGATCCGGTCATCCCGCCCGGCGTCGCCGCCGCGGTCATCGCCGAGGGGGGCCTGCCCCCGCAGGGGACCGGGCCGGGCGAGACCGGTCCGCAGGACCACGGACGGACCGACCGCGACGACGCATCCGACCGCCTGGAACCGGCCGGTCGCCGGGCGGCCGAGATGGCCGATGACCTGGTCGGAACCGCAGGTGAACGGCTCGACGAGACACCCGATCAGGGGCCCGCCCGCACAGTGTGAGGCAGGGTCATCGGATGTCATGCCTCGCCGGTAGTCTCGACGCGTGGCTCTGTATCGCACCTATCGCCCGGCTACCTTCGCCGACGTCGTGGGTCAGGAGCACGTCACCGATCCGCTGAGCCGCGCGCTCGATTCCGGTCGCATCAATCACGCGTATCTGTTCTCGGGTCCGCGCGGATGTGGCAAGACGTCGTCGGCCCGAATCCTGGCCCGGTCGCTGAACTGTGTCGAGGGCCCGACGTCGCGTCCCTGCGGCAAGTGCGGATCCTGTGTGGCGCTCGCCCCGGGTGGTCCCGGCAACCTCGACGTGATCGAACTCGACGCCGCGAGTCACGGCGGCGTGGACGACACCCGCGAGCTGCGCGACCGGGCGTTCTACGCACCGGCCGAGTCGCGCTACCGCGTGTTCATCGTCGACGAGGCGCACATGGTGACCAACGCCGGCTTCAACGCGCTGCTCAAGATCGTGGAGGAGCCGCCCGAGCACCTCATCTTCGTCTTCGCGACCACCGAGCCAGAGAAGGTGCTGCCCACCATCCGGTCGCGCACCCACCACTACCCGTTCCGGCTCCTCGCGCCGCCGGTGATGCGCGGGCTGCTGGAGAAGATCTGCGAACGCGAGGGCGTCACGGTGGCGTCCGAGGTGTACCCGCTGGTGATCCGCGCGGGAGGCGGTTCGCCGCGCGATTCGCTGTCCATCCTCGACCAGCTGCTCGCCGGGGCCGACGACGACGGCGTCGCCTACGAGCGTGCCCTTGCGCTGCTCGGTGTCACCGACGTGGCGCTCATCGACACCGCCGTCGACGCCCTGGCCGATGCCGACGGGTCGGCCCTGTTCGGGACGGTCGAACGGGTCGTCGACGCCGGGCACGATCCCCGGCGGTTCGCCGTCGACCTCCTCGAACGGTTGCGCGATCTGATTCTGCTGCAAGCGGTTCCGGACGCCGCCGATCGCGGTCTGGTCGAGGCGCCGGGAGATCAGCTGGCGCGGATGCGTGCGCAGATCGAGACCCTCGGGCCGGCGTCGCTGACGCGTTTCGCCGAGATCGTGCACGACGCACTCGGCGAGATGCGCGGCACCACCTCACCCCGACTTCTACTCGAGGTCATGTGCGCGCGGATGCTGCTGCCCGCGGTCTCCGCCGACGACGCGGCGCTGCTGCAGCGGCTCGAGCGATTGGAGTCGGGCATCGGGACCACCTCGATCCCGGTTCCCGGGGCGCCGGCTGAGCCCGAACCCGAACCGAAGTTCGTCCGGCCCTCTCAGCGCAAGGCGATGGAAGAGGCCAAGGCGGCCGAGGAGGCCGAACGCGCCGCGGCGGAGGTCGCGGAGGCGGACGCCGCACCGGCATCTGCCGCGCAGCCGCAGTCGGTCGAGCAACCGGCGGCGGTGGCCGCGCCCGTGGTGGAGCAACCGTCGCGCGTCGAGGAGGTCGAGGCACCCGCGGTGGTGGAGACGCCGCCGGTAGTCGAGGCGCCCTCGGTCGTGGAGACGCCGCCGGTTGTCGAGACCCCGCCGGTCGTCGAACCCCAGGTGGTCGAACCCCAGGTGGTCGAGCCTGCTGTCGAGGTCGCGGACACCGCTGCGACACCCCACGTGGAGGCCGTCGTCGACGCAGGTGCTCCCGGTGTCGAGGACGCGGACACCGAGTCGATGTTCGACGAGTTGGTCGTCGAACAGGCTGCGGCAGGGCCTGAGGTCGAGGACGCGGCGGCGGTCGAGGACGCGGCGGTGGAGGAGGTAGCAGCCGAGCCGGTCGTCGAGGACACCGTCCGGAACGAGTCGTCGGCAGATCAGGCCCCGTCGCAGGCCGTGGCCGGTCCGGAACCGGTCACCGGTCCGCGCACGCCGACTGCACCCGAACCTCCCTCGCGCTCGCAGCCTGCGCAGGCGTCCGAACCGGGATCGTCGATGCCGTACGACGACATCCCACTACCTGACGAACCCGTCGACGAGTACGACGTGCCGCCGCCGGACGCGATGCCCGCACGGGTGCGCGCGCCCGAGCCGACGCCGGAGCCGGAGCCGGAACCCGAGGCGACCGGCGGCCTGGACGTCGACGCGGTCCGCAAGAGGTACCAAGACATCCGATCTGCGGTCCGCGAGCGGTCGAAGAGCATCGAGCCCATGTTGTCGGCCGCGGTCATCGCCGACGTCGACGGTTCGACGGTCGTGCTGTCGCACCCGGTGGAGGTACTCGTCAGCCGGTTGTCGGCGCCCCACGCGGTGACGATCATCCGCGAGGCCCTCACCGAGGTGTTCGGCACCGAGCTCGACGTCCGGACCGTCCACCAGGCGCCGGGTGCTCCCGCGCCGACCGGCGGCCCCACCGCCGCACCGGGCAAACAGCCGGGCAAGGCGCGCCAGTCGTACTCCCGACCGAGCCGCGCACGCGACCAGGGTGCGGCACCGGTCCCGGCGCCCGAACCGGTCGCGGAGCCGGAGGAGCCCGAACCGCCACGGGCCGACGAGGACATCCCCCACGACGAACGTGCGGAGATGGTCGCCGACGCGCGCACCGGAAGTCCCGAACAGCGACTCGACCCCGATCAGGTGGCGCTGGAGCTGCTGAAGTCCGAGCTCGGGGCCCGACCGCTGGAGTAGGGCGCGGCCGCGTCGGACGTACCGGTCGACCCCCTACGCCGAAAAGCGCCCCGGAAAACCGCCCTCCACAACAGGTTCGACGACGATATGTCGTCGGCTCTGTTCCGAAGGGCGGTTTTCAGGGGCAGATGCCGGGGGCTGATTTCAGGACCGGACGGTCCCGGGTCGGGCGCCCGTCAGGCGTCCCACCACGGGCGCAGCGGAACCTGGTGGCCGCCGTCCTCGTCGAGTTTGGTGGCGAGGACGTGGTGCAGCTGGATGATGTTGCGGTCGAAGCCGATTCGGCACCCGGCCATGTACAGGCCCCACAGGCGGGCGGTTCCCTCGCCGACTTCGGCGACAGCCTCGTCCCAGTGTTCGACGAGGTTGATGTTCCAGTCGCGCAGCGTCATCGCATAGTGCTCGCGGAAGTTCTCCTCGTGGACGACCTCCATGCCGCCGATGTCCTGCAGCTTGGAGATGATCTTGCCGGAGCCGGTGAGCTCGCCGTCGGGGAACACGTACCGGTCGATGAACGAGCCGGCCTTGGCGCGGCTGGCATTGTCGGGCCGGGTGATGCAGTGGTTGAGCAGCATGCCGCCCGGGCGGAGCTTGTCGCGCATGAACCCGAAGTAGGCGGGATAGTTGTGGACGCCGATGTGTTCGGTGAGGCCGATCGACGACACGGCGTCGAAACCGCTCTCGGGGACGTCGCGGTAATCGCTGTGGCGCACCTCGGCGAATTCGCCCAATCCCTCGTCGGCGATGGCCTTCTGAGCCCACTCGGCTTGCTCGGCGGAGAGTGTGGCGCCGATGGCGTGCACGCCGCGACGGGCGGCGTAACGGACCATTCCGCCCCAGCCGCAACCGATGTCGAGGAGCCGATCGCCGGGTTTCAGGCGCAGCTTCTCGAAGATCAGCCGGTACTTGTTCTCCTGCGCGGCCTCGAGCGAGGCATTCCGTTCGGGATAGACGGCGCACGTGTAGGTCATCGACGGCCCGAGGACCCACTCGTAGAACGTGTTCGACACGTCGTAGTGGTAGTGGATGACCTCGGCGTCGCGAGACTTGCTGTGCCGCAGTCCCTCGGCGAACCGGCGCCAGCGGGGGACGGCCTCCTGGGGCGGCGGCGCGATCGGCTTGAAGTGTTCGATGCCCAGTGACCGGGCGATCTGGGCGAGCGCCAGCGGGGACGGGCGGTGGAACTGCAGATTGCTCGCGAGCGCTTTGAGCGCCGGGTACGGATCGCCGGGGTGGGCGCCGATGAGTTCGAGGTCGCCGGCGATGTATGCCCGGGCCAGTCCGAGATCGCCGGGGGCGGTGACGAGGTAGGTCGTGCCGCGCGGGGTCTTGAGGTTGAGACCGTACTGGGCGTCGGCGGGCCCGGCGCTGCTGCCGTCGTAGGCCGAGATCCGGATCGACAGATTGCCGCCCAGAAGGGTTTCGAAGATCTCGGCGAGCGTCATCTTGCCGGGGTGGGAGTCCACACTCGACGGCGTGCTGTCCTTGAAGGTGGTCATTGGCGTTTCACCGCTTTCGCATAGAGGTCCAGCAGTCGGCCGCGGGGGTCGTACCGCTTCTTGAGGAGCCGATAACTCTCCCCGCCGTAGAGTTCGTCGAACTCGTCCGGCGAGTAGAAACTCTCCGAGTACAGCGACTTGTGGCCGTCGAGTTCGGCGACCTTGCGTTCGATGATCTTGTTGGTGTGGCCCGGATCGCCGGGGGTGACCGGTACCGCCGACCAGAAGCCCACGTTGACGTAGGTACGTTGCGGGGCAAGCGGATACAGCGGCCATGGGCGGATCGCATCGGCACCGGGAAGTGCGGGGTCGCGGAGTCGGAGCGGGCACAACCAGATCGGTTCGATGGGGATGTTCGCCAGGAACCACTCGACGTACTCGGTGGTCCGCTCGATCGGCACCTCGATGTCCTGCACGACGCGTTCCCCTGCGGGAAGACCCTTGCGCGCGTTGAGCCGGTCGCCGATGTCGAACCGCTGATCGAGACCGATCAACTTCCAGTAGAAGCTGCTGCGCAGTAGACGTTTGGGCCACCAGCGACGGATCTTCGGGTTCTGGGCGCCGAATGCGCGTGAGCACCAGAACCAGTCGGTGTCCCAGCGCCACAGGTAATCGTGGATGGTGAGCCGGTCGGTCTCGCGCTCCTGGATGGACCGGTAGAAGATGTCCATCCCGGTGTAATCGCTGACCGGGCCCGGTTCGTCGGTCTGGCGGCCCAGCGTCAGATAGGACTCGTCGGCGGAGAACACGACGCCGTCGAGGTAGTCGACCTGTTCGCCGTCATGGGTCCTCGTGGTCACGATCGCTTCCATCGTGGACTCGAGTTCGGCGACCGACGAGAAGCGGATGTGGCGCAGCGCCACGTAGGGCTGCACGGGTTCGAGCTCGATGCGCAGGCGGACCGAATAACCGAGCGTGCCATAGGAGTTCGGGAATCCGTAGAAGAGATCGGCGTGCTCGTTGGTCGGGGTGGCGGTGACGATCTCGCCGTCGCCGGTGAGGATGTCGATCTCGAGGACCGACTCATGCGGCAGGCCCGATCGGTACGAGGTGCTCTCGATGCCGAGACCGGTGACCGCACCGCCGAGCGTGATGGTCTTGAGCTGCGGGACCACAAGTGGCGCCAGTCCGTACGGCAGGGTCGCGGCGACCAGGTTCTCGTACGTGCACATTCCGGCGACATCGGCGGTGCGCGCGTCGGGATCCACCGAGATCACCCGATCGAGTCCGGAGACATCCAATCCCGGATGCGGATTGGCGGCGCGCTTGCGAAAGAGGTTGGAAGTCTTCTTCGCCAGGCGCACCGTCGCGTGCGGAGGAATGGCGCGGTAGCTGGCCAGAAGGGTTGACACCCCTCGGTCGAATGCCGCGGCCCCCATCTCCAAGCCGTTGCTCACCCGGTTAGCCTAGGACTCGATCAGTTCAGTCGCCAATCGTTTCGTCCCGAGGAGTGTCCATCGTGGGTCAGGTTTCCGCTTCGCAGTCGATCGACATCGCCGCCGCACCGGACGCCGTCGTCGGTGCCCTCTCCGACTACGAGACCACGCGGCCGGCGATCCTGCCCGAGCAGTACCGCGACTACAAGGTCATCAGCGGCGGCAAGGGCGACGGCACCGTCGTGCACTGGATTCTCCAGGCGACGTCGAAGCGCCAGCGCGATGTGCAGGCGACCGTCAGCGTCACCCCGGACACCGTGACCGAGCGTGACGCCAACTCCACGATGGTGACCACCTACAGCGTCTCCGCGGCGGGCAGCGGCTCGCGGGTCACGACCACCACCACCTGGAAGGGTGCCGGCGGCGTCGGCGGCTTCTTCGAGAAGACGTTCGCGCCGAAGGGCTTGCAGCGCATCCAGGCCGAGGTGCTCGGCAACCTGAAGAAGCGCATCGAGGGCTGACGCGTCCCGGCCGGACCCATGAGCGATGCGGGGCGTTCGGATCACGTCCGACGCCGCCGCGGCCGGGCCCGGCCCTCGCCGCTCCCGATCCGCGACGGGGTCGACGCGACGCGCGTGGTGTTGCGCTCCGGGCCCGAGCTCACGGTCGGCGACGCGCTGCTGGCGTCGTCGAGTCTGGCGGGTCTGTCACCGCATGACCTGGAGGTTCGCGCCGCTGTCGGTGACATCGTCGATGCCGACGGCCGTCCCGTCGATCTCGATGCTCCATCGCGGGTGAACGTCTCGTTGTACCTGTACCGGGACCTGCCCGACGAGGTGCCGATCCCGTTCGATCTCCCGGTGCTGTACCGCGACGAGAACATCGTCGTCGTCGACAAGCCGCACTTCCTCGCGACGATGCCGCGCGGTCGGCACGTCACCCAGACCGCGCTGGTGCGGCTGCGCCGTGAGCTGGGTTCCGACACCGTCTCGCCTGCGCACCGACTGGATCGGTTGACGGCAGGGGTGTTGCTGTTCACCCTGCGTCCCGAGGTGCGCGCGGCCTACCAGGACCTGTTCGCGGCTCGGATCGCCCGCAAGGAGTACCGCGCGCTCGCACCCGCCGACGAGGCCCTCGCCGATCCGGTCACCGTCCGCGACCGGATCGAGAAGACCGCGGGTGACCTGCGCGCCCGGGTGGTCGACGGACCGGTGAACGCCGTCAGCGAGATCACCCTCGTCGAGCAGACCGGGGGACAGGGCGTCTACCTACTGCGACCGCACACCGGCCGGACACATCAGTTGCGGCTGCACATGGCGTCGGTCGGCGTCCCCATCGTCGACGACCCGCTCTACCCCGACGTGCGGCCCGAACTCGCCGCACGTCCCGACCGGGGCGACTTCTCGGCTCCGCTGCGACTGATCGCACATGCCCTGGAGTTCGACGACCCGCTCACCGGCGAGGAACGCCGGTTCGAGAGCATGCGAACGGTCTTCGACCGGCACCCCGCCTGACCCGCGACGATCTACCCTGGCCGGATGACCATCCGAGCGTCGTATGAACGGCATACCGACCTGGGCTGTGAAGCCGTGGTCTTCATCGACGACGAGTCGCTGGCGTGCTTCCAGATCCAGCGCGACCTGACCGGTGGCCCGCGCGCCGACGAGTACTGCGTGACCACCGGCGCGAGCGCCCCCGTGTACGGCGGGATCACACAGTGGCGTCGAGTCGACGACCGATTCGAGTTCGCGCTGACCCCGCGGGCCGGCAGGTTGTTCGGCGACGAGGTGCTGTCGTTCGAGATCAGCCCGTCCGACGAGTCGACCGTCGACGACATCGCCGCGCATGTCGATCGGTTGCTGCGCTGACGCTGCGACTACCCTGGACCGGGTGACGCAACCATTCGATCCCAGCGCATTGTTCGGCGGCGGCCAGGGTGGGGAGAACCCCATGGCAGGCCTGCTGGCCCAGGCGCAGCAGATGCAGGAGAAGCTCCTGTCCGCGCAGAACGAGATCGCCGCGGCGGAGGTCGTCGGAACGGCGGGCAACGGCCTGGTCACCGTGACCGGCAACGGCACCGGCGAGGTGACCGCGGTGTCCATCGATCCCAAGGTCGTCGACCCCGAGGACGTCGAGACCCTGCAGGACCTGCTGCTGGGGGCGCTTGCGGACCTCTCGGAGAAGCGTGAGCAGCTCGCGAGCGAGAAGATGGGCCCGTTGGCCGGCGGTCTCGGCGGCGGCATCCCCGGGCTCGGCGGCTGACCGCGCTGCACGCGCCACGCCGTGAGCGACGAGTAGAGATCCAGGCACTCCATGTATGAAGGACCGATCCAGGACCTGATCGACGAGCTGGCCAAACAGCCCGGTCTCGGTCCCAAGGGTGCACAGCGGATCGCGTTCCACCTGCTCGCCGGGGAGAAGCCCGACATCGACCGGTTGATCGCGGCCCTCGGACGGGTGCGCGACGACGTGGTGTTCTGCGCCGAATGTGGCAACGTCTCGGCGAATCGGTTGTGCCGCATCTGCTCCGACTCGCGCCGGGACGCGACGAAGATCTGTGTCGTCGAAGAGCCCAAGGATGTCCACGCGATCGAACGGACCAAGGAGTTCACCGGTCGCTATCACGTGCTGGGTGGCGCGCTGGACCCGTTGTCGGGTATCGGCCCCGACCAGTTGCGGATACGAGAGTTGTTGCGACGCCTCGCAAATCAGGAGGACGGCGTGGACGTCTCCGAGGTGATCGTCGCGACCGACCCGAACACCGAGGGCGAGGCGACCGCGACGTATCTGCAACGGATGCTGAAGGACTTCCCCGGACTGTCGGTGACGCGTCTGGCGTCGGGGCTGCCGATGGGTGGCGACCTCGAGTTCGCCGACGAACTGACCCTCGGCCGAGCGCTGTCGGGGCGGCGCATCCTGGCCTGACGTCCGCGCCCGCCGTGAGCCCGGCAAACCGGACGGCTACTGTCAGGTGGTGATTTCGCTGAAGCGGGGGCGTCGTCGTATCCGGGGGTTGGCTGCAGGTCTGGCGGCGGTGACCGTCGCGGGCCTGGTGGGCACGGGGGCCGGCGCTCTCGCGCCGACCGCGGGTGCCGCACCGAGCGATCTGGAGTGGACCTCATGTCCGGCGGTGCACGGCGTGGCGCCCGAGGTGCGCTGCGCCACCGTCGAAGTCCCGCTCGACTACAGCAAGCCCGATGGCAAGACCATCGAGATCGGTGTCAGCCGCATGGCCGCCCGGGATCAATCCCGACGCCGCGGTGTGATCATGGGCAACCCCGGCGGTCCGGGTGGCGATGGCATCGCGATGTTCAGCCAGGTCCGTCCGCCCGCGGCGATGCTCGACGAATGGGACCTGGTCGCGGTGCAACCGCGCGGCCTCGTCTCGGGGACCGCACTGCGGTGCGACGCGATCACCGGCGACGAGCCGGAACTGATGACGGCGCTGGGGAAGGTCAACCGCGATCGGTGCGAGCGTCGGACTCCCGGACTGGGCGCGTCGCTGACCACCGAGAACACCGCCCGCGACATGGAGGTCGTCCGCCGGCTCCTCGGGGAGCAGAAGGTCAGCCTCTACGGCATCTCCTACGGCACGCTGCTGATGTCGACCTACGCGACGCTGTTCCCGCAGCGCGTCGACCGCATGGTCCTCGACTCCGGATTCGACCCGGGTCTGGTCTGGAACAGCCTGCTCGCAGCACAGACGCCGGGTTACAAGGCCCGGGTCCACGAGATGATGGCGTGGATCGCACGCCACGATTCCGTCTACCACCTGGGGAAGACGCCGCTGGCCGTCTACCGCAAGTGGAGCGACCGGGTGAGTGCAGAGGCCGGGGTTCCGCCGTCGCTGCTGGGACCCCCTGCGCAGGTCGGCGACGTCCCGCCCGGTCTGCGGGCGTTCGCCAGGCAGTACATCGCCGGCACCGACCTGACCGCGGATGCCCGCGCGCGATTCGAGAACTTCGTCGCCACGCTGCTCCGGCCCGGGTCGTTGCAGCTGACGTCGACGCTGCTGGCACTGACCCGGGCCTTCGCACCCGACCGTAATTCGTGGCCCACGGTCGCGTTGATGACAGCCGACCCCGGCCGCAAACTGCCGAAGCCGTCACCCGAGGTACTCGCGGCGGCCCAGGTGTCCCAGGACATGCAGGCCGCGGTCCTGTGCAACGAGAACAAGGTGCCGGCCCAGCCGGCGCTCGGCTTCGAGGCGTTCATCGCCAACTACGTCACGGGCGACCCGTTCGACGCACCGGGGCTGGCCTACCGGTCGGGTATCGCGTGCGCGGGCGCCCCGGCGCTCACCCGGCCCGTGGACATCCGTAACCGCGGACTCACGGTGCGTCCCCTGCAGATCCAGAGCCTCGGAGATCCGCAGACCCCGTATCGGGGATCGCTGGTGATGCGCAGGCAGATGAACAGTCACCTCATCACCGTCGGGGGCGGCGATCACGCCCAGCTCGGCCGGGCCAACGCGCCGCTCGAGGCGGCGATCGTCGAGTACCTGCGCACCGGACGCACCGGGGTCACCCGCGTCGAACAGGCCCCGATCACCGCGCCGCTCACCCGGATGCCGAGTATGAACGCGGGCGCGACCGCGTGGTGACCACGCCCGGTGTCGTGACGTCGGAGATCCGCACGCGGCTCACCGAGCTAGCGGATCGTCTCGACGCAGGCATCGTGGCCATCGACGGGCCGTCGGGTGCGGGGAAGTCGACGGTGGCCGATCTGCTCGTCGCCGAGCTGCGGGCCCGAGGCGTCGGCGTGACCCTCGTGCGCACAGACGATTTCGCGACGTGGGACGACCCCGTCGGGTGGTGGCCGGAACTCGAGTCGGACGTGTTGCATCCGTTCGGTCGACGACGCGACTATCGCTACCGGCCACGCGTCTGGCGCGACGGCACTCCCACGCCCGGTCCCCGCGTGTGGATCGAGTGGCAACCGCTGCTGATCATCGAGGGCGTGTCCTCGGCTCGGCGCAGGATCGCCGACCGCCTGGGACACGCACTCTGGCTCGACGGGGGAACCGCCGCCGACCGGCTGGCGCGGACCCTCGCCCGAGACGGTGAGGCCGAGCGGGAGCATCTCGAGGGATGGCAGGAGTTCGAGGCGGGGTGGTTCGCGGTCGACGGCACGCGGGAGCGCTGCGTCGTGCTCGACGAGCTGGCCTAGGATGCTCGGCCGTGAGCAGCGGTTGTCCGATCGGCGGTTAGTGTCGGGGGATGGCCACCCGACGACGCTTCCGTGATCTCGCGGAGCTCGATGCGCATCTGATCGACTGCCGCGCATGCCCACGGCTGGTCGCCTGGCGCGAGCTCGTCGCCGTGGAGAAGCGTCGCGCCTACGCCGACGAGGACTACTGGGGCCGGCCGGTGGCCGGTATCGGCCCGGCGGATGCGCGACTGCTCATCGTGGGTCTGGCGCCCGCGGCGCACGGCGGGAATCGCACCGGCCGGATGTTCACCGGAGACCGCAGCGGCGACGTGCTGTTCTCCGCGCTCCATCTGGCCGGTCTGGCGAATCAACCACATTCGGTCGCCATCGGCGACGGCCTGGAACTCTTCGACACCCGCATCACCGCGCCGGTCCACTGCGCGCCGCCGCAGAACAAGCCGACCGTCGAGGAACGGGACACATGCTCGTTCTGGCTGCATGCCGAACTCGAGCTGCTGGCGCCGACGGTTCGCTCGGTGGTCACCCTCGGTGGGTTCGGCTGGCAGTCGACGCTGCGGACGTTCGCGAAGCTGGGATGGACTGTGCCGAAACCGCTGCCGAAGTTCGGTCACGGGGTCTCGACGACACTCGTCCGCGACGGCACCGAGCTCGAGGTGTTCGGGTGCTATCACGTCAGTCAGCAGAACACCTTCACCGGGAGACTGACGGTTCCGATGGTCGTCGACGTCCTCACCGCCGCGGCGGCATCGGCGGGAATCGAGCGCGGGTGACGCCCCTACCGGCGCCGACCCACCGCGAGGCGCTCGCGGCGTAACCGGTCGACCTCGGGGAGGTCCAGCGGCGCAAGGGTTTCCACGCCCATGGCGGTGGCCAGCAGATGGTCGGCGAGTTCGGGGTTGCGGGCCAGCGCGGGACCGTGCATGTAGGTACCGAGTACGCTGCCCTGGACCACGCCCTCGGTGCCGTCGCCGACACCGTTGCCCACGCCGTGGCGAACCCGGCCCAACGGCGCGGCATCGGAGCCGAGAGTGGTTCCGCCGCGGTGGTTCTCGAAACCGGTGAGAGTCTGGGTCAAGCCGGGCAACGACGGCTCGACGAGCAGCTCGCCGATGCTGCGCCTGGGCTGCGGCGCCGTCGTGAGATCGAAGAGCGAGATCCCGTCGACGCGTTCGCCCGCGGACGTCTCGTACCAGTGACCGAGCACCTGGATGGCGGCGCAGATCGCCAGCACCGGGCGTCCGGCGGCGGCCGCCTTCTGCAGTCCGGGGTAGCGGGTGAGGTGGCGGGTGGCGAGTCGCTGGGCGTAATCCTCTGCGCCGCCGAGGGTGTAGACGTCGAGCGAGTCGGGGACCGGGTCGTCGAGCGTGATGTGGAGGACCTCGGCGTCGATGCCGCGCATCAGCGCCCGCCGTTTGAGGACGAGGGCGTTGCCGCCGTCACCGTAGGTGCCCATCACGTCGGGGAGGACGAGGCCGATGCGCAGGGTCGATTCGCTCACTGCTCCGCCTTTCGCGAACGTGCGGCGCGCTCCAGGGCGATACCGAGGTCACGGAACGCGGTGTAGTTGGCCAGTACCTCGACACGTCCGGGCGGACAGGAGGCGATGGCCGCCATGGGGTCGGGGATGGTGGTGTGTTCGGCACCCGCGTACAGCAGCCGGACCGAGAGATCGGCGGCCCGTTCGCCCGCGGCGACCACCTGCATGGTCTCGAAGGCCTCGAAGCGCACATCCCACAACCAGGACAGGTCCTCGCCGTCGGGGACCTGCCCGTTGACCGCGATGACCAGTCCGTCGGCGTCCTGATCGATCATCGACAGGGCCTCCTGCCAGCCGGCCGGATTTTTCGCGAGAAGTGTTCGGACCGAGTGATTTCCGACCTGGTGGACGCCGTACCGGCCGGCGACCTCGCCGACCGTCCCGACCGCGGCGACGGCGGCCGCGGGATCGGCGCCCATCGCGACGGCAGCGGCCACCGCCTGCGTTGCGTTGCCGCGGTTGGCCTTGCCGGGGACGGCGATTTCCAGCGGTGCGCTGAATCCGCCTGGGCCATAGATCTTCTCGTCGTCGAACCACCACTGCGGGTCGGGCCGCCGGAACTTCTCGTCGCCGGTGGACTGCCAGCCGGCCTCGGTGCGGATGATCGGCTCCCCGGTGCGGGGGCAGCTGACGGAGTCGCCGACCCATCCGGCGCCCGCGGCGACCCAGACGACGTCCGGGGCGTCGAAGGCGGCGGAGGTGACGAGGACGTCGTCGCAGTTCGCGACGACGGTCGTCTCGGGGTGCCGTGCGATGCCCTCGCGGAGGCGGCGCTCGATCATGTTGATCTCGCCGACACGGTCGAGCTGGTCGCGAGACAGGTTCAGCAGGATCAGGACCTCGGGGTCGACGGCGTCACTGACGTGGGGGACATGGAGTTCGTCGACCTCCAGTGCGCAGAACGGGGCGTCACGGTTGAGTGTGAGCGTCGCGATGATGCCGGCGTCCATGTTGGCGCCGTCGGCCTGGGTGGCGACATCGCCCAACTCGGCCATCGCGGCCGCGGTCATCCGCGTGGTCGTCGACTTCCCGTTGGTTCCGGTGACGATCGCGGTCCGCTTGCCCGCGGCGAGTCGCCGCATGATCTGCGGGTCGATCTTGGCGGCGACGAGTCCGCCGATCATCGACCCCTTGCCCCGCCCCGCGGTCCGGGACGCCCATCGGGCCGCGGCCGCAGCCCCCAGCGCCACGGACGTCCGGGCGGGAACTCGTGCGTTGCTGCGGGGTGCGGAACCGGTGGAAGAGACTCGGTCGGGCATGCGCACGAGTGTGTCACAGGCTGTTCCGGCGAGGATGGTCGTGCCGCTCGTCGACGACGCGTAGGCTCTGCGGCTGTGAGCCGCGACACCTACATGCGCCTGTCCCTGCCCGCCCGAATCCAGCGCGGGGTGCTGCTCGCCACGGCGAGGATTCCCGAAGGAGCCCTGGCCTTCCTGGGCCGTCGCGCGCCGGTCAACTCCGACGGCGAGCGGGTGGCACCCGAACTCGCGGCGATCGGCTGGGCCAACGACAACGTGCCCGGGCTCAATCCGTTCCAGGGTGAGGTGGCGCAGTCGCGGTTGCAGACCGACGAGAGCGGCGTCTCCATGGCCGAGGTGCTGCCGCCGCTGGCTGTCGAGGAGGATCTCGTCCTCGACGGACCGGCCGGACCGATCCCGGCGACGCGCTATCGCTCGTCGACCGAGTCGGCGGGGCTGCTCCTCTACTTCCACGGCGGTGGCTTCGTCACCGGCAGCCGCATCAGCCACGACGCCTTCGTCCGCAGACTCGCCCACGGCACCGGGCTCGACGTCCTCTCCGTCGACTACCGGTTGGCGCCGGATGATCCGTTCCCGGCCGCCGTCGACGACGCCGTCGCGGCATGGCGCTTCGCCGTCGACGTCGCGCCGCGATGGGGACTCGACCCGGCGCGGATCGTCGTCGCGGGTGACAGTGCCGGCGGCAACCTCGCGACCGTCGTCGCCCTCCAGGTTCGCGGCGAGGCGGTGACCCCGGCGTTCCAGCTCCTCATCTACCCGGTGACCGACCAGGCGGCCGACACCCCGTCGCGCCGCGAGTTCGCCTCCGGCTTCTTCCTGACCGCGGACGGTATCGACTGGTTCACCGACCGCTACCTGCCCGACGTCGACCAGCGAACGGACCCGAGGTGCTCGCCGCTACGGGCCGAGGATCTGAGCGGGCTGCCGCCCGCGCACGTCATCGTCGCGGGGTTCGACCCGTTGCGCGACGAAGGGCTCGCGTACGCGCAGCGGCTCGAGGAGGCCGGGGTCCCGGTCACCCTTCGACGCGAGGGGTCGATGATCCACGGTTTCGTGAACATGACCCTCATCAGCCCGGGTGCTCGTGCGGCCGTCGACCGCATGTGCGCGCGGGTCCGTGAGGCAATGGCGGCGGTCGCGCAGGGCGGGCCGGCCTCAGGCGCCTGAGCGCACCCCGTTCGCGGCGCAGACCGGTTCGGGGTTGGCGTCTGTTGTCGAGACGCCCGCCGCCTGCGGAGAGACGGGTTCTCGACGCCGCGCGGACGACCGCGGCCGGGCCATCACCCCGGCAGCGCACCCGGCGACCACGATGACGGCGCCGACGATCTCACCGACGGTGGGGACCTCGCCGAGGAACACGAACGCCGCCGAGATGCCGACCACCGGCACGAGCAGGGACATCGGCGACACCCGGCTCGCGTCGTTGCGCCCGAGGAGCGTCGTCCAGAGGCCGGCCCCGATCACGGTGCCGAAGATCGCGAGGTAGGCGAGCCCGCCCAGCGCGAGCCACCCGGTCTCGGTGTTCAGGGTCTTCAGGGACTCGATCCCGGCGGCGGGTCCCTCGATGACGAGGCTGGCGAGATAGAGCGGGGGAGTGGCCACGACGGCCATCCAGAGCGTCATCCGCAAGGAGTCGTCCGGTCGTGCGAGGCGTCCGCCGATGTTGCCGGCAGCCCAGCTGAGTCCGCCGAGCACGGTGAGTCCGATCGGGAGCAGGGCGGCGACGCCGAGGTCGGTGCCGTGCACCCGATCGACCGCGATGAGCGCCATTCCTCCGACGGCGATGAGCAACCCGATGACCTGGGCGGCGGTCATCCGCTCGCGCAGGAACAGGACACCCAGCACCACGGTGAACGGGGCCGAGGTCTGCAGCACGAGTGACGCGAGCCCGGTGGGCATGCCCAGTTCCATCGCGAGAAACAGCATCATGAACTGCACGGTCCCGAATCCGGTGGCGTACAGCAGGAACCACTTCACGCGGACCTTCGGGAACCGCACGAAGACCATCACGGGGATCGCCATGACGGCGAACCGCAGGGCGGCGAGGAAGAACGGCGGAAAGTGATCCAACCCCAGTCGGATCGCGATGAAGTTCAGTCCCCAGAGGAAGACGACGAACAGCGCGAGTAACCGATCACGTGTGGACATGGTCCCATCGTCAGCGCGTAGGAAGTGAAGAACAATCGAATTTAGACGGATGGACTATTCAGTTTCGGTGAATGTTGCCGCGGTCACTCCTGCGCGGCGGCGACCTTCGCGCGGACGTCCTCCATGTCAAGGCCCTCGACCGCTCCGATGAGCTCCTCGAGCTGGGCGGCGGGAAGCGCGCCGGGCTGATTGAAGACCAGGATGCCGTCGCGGAACGCCATCAGCGTGGGGATGGATCGGATGCCGAGGCTGCCGGCGAGCTGCTGCTCGGCCTCGGTGTCGATCTTGCCGAAGGTGATGTCCGAATGGGCTTCGGAGGCCTTCTCGAAAACCGGCGCGAACTGGCGGCAGGGACCGCACCAGCCGGCCCAGAAGTCGAGCAGGACGATGCCGTCCGAGGCGATGGTGTCCTCGAAGGTTTCCAGGGTGATGTCTTGTGATGCCATGCCTCGCACAACGGTGCAGGGTGTCCAGACATTCCGGGCAGCCGATATTCCGGGCATGGCGGATGTTCCGGGTATGGCGGACCGGGACGGATGCCGAGCCGCGTGGGGGTGACGGACCGGCGCGACGTGCCGACCTCGGTGAGTACCGTTGCCGCATGGAGGTCCGTCGCCTGAGATTGCTGCGCGAGTTCGCCGATCGCGAGTCCATCGGGGCGGTCGCCGACGCGATGCACATGACCCCGTCGGCGGTGTCCCAGCAGCTGAAGGTGCTTGCCGACGAGGCGGGCGTCGCGTTGTTCGAGCCGGACGGGCGTCGAATCCGGTTGACCGAGGCCGGACGCGCCCTGGTGCTGCGGGCCGACGACGTCATCGCGGCGGTGGACCGCGCGCACGAGGAGATGTCGTCGTATCGGTCCGGCAAGGCACGGGTGCGGCTGGCGATGTTCCCGTCGGGGTCCACGCTGCTGCTGCCGTCGGTCCTCGACATGGCGACCGAGTCGGGCATCGACGTGCATGCGGTGCATCTGGATGTCGGATACCACGACGCCGCACCGGCTCTCGCCGATTTCGATGTCGTCGTCACGCACCGGGACGAGCGCACCCCGGCGGTCAATGTGCCACGCGTGCGGGTGACCGAGCTGATGCGTGAACCCGTCGACGTCATCGTCGCCGGCGACAACGAGCTGGCCGGCCGGGACGAGGTCGCGGTGACCGAACTGGCCGAACACGACTGGATCAGTGTGGAGGGTGGATTTCCGGTCGACGATGTGTTGCAGTCGATCTCGGCGGTGACGGGCGTCGCGCCCCGGGTCACCCAGCGGATGTTGGACTTCACCACCATCGAAGCGCTCGTGGCCGGTGGTCACGGCATCGCGCTGATGCCCAGGTTCGCGGTGCGCCATCCCGGGGTGAAACGGTTGGTGATCAAGGGGGTTCGCGCCGCCCGCGTCTACGAGGCGCTGTCCCGGCCACGATCCCGCTCGGCGGTGCAGCGGGTCGTCGAGCATCTCCAGACCGCGAGCGACGGCCGGGGCTGAGGCCGCAGACGCGGACAACCCGGGGCGAGATGCTCGCCCCGGGCTGTCTCCGGTTGTCTCAGGCGCGGGTGGTCAGACGCCGAGGCTCTTGCCGACGATGTCCTTCATGATCTCGGTGGTGCCACCGAAGATCGTCTGGATGCGCGCGTCGGTGTAGGCGCGGGCGACGCGGTACTCGTTCATGTAGCCGTAGCCGCCGTGCAGCTGCAGGCAGCTGTCGATGACACGCTTGGCCAGTTCGGTGCACCACCACTTGTTCTTCGAGGCGTCCACGGCATTCAGCTCGCCGTCGAGGACGCCCTGCAGGCAGCGGTCGATGTAGACCTCGGCGATGTCGAGCTCGGTGGCCATCTCGGCGAGGGTGAAGCGGTTGGCCTGGAAGGTGCCGATCGGACGACCGAAGGCCTTGCGGTCCTTGGTGTATTGCAGCGTCTCGTCGAAGATGGCGCGGGCGCCGGCGATGGCGCCGATGCCGATCGACAGGCGCTCCGACGGCAGGTTCTGCATGAGGTGGTAGAAGCCCATGCCCTCCTGGCCCAGCAGATTCTCGACCGGCACCCGCACGTCGTTGAAGTGCAGCTCGGCGGTGTCCTGTGCCTTGAGGCCCATCTTGTCGAGCTTGCGTCCGCGCTCGAAGCCCTCCATGCCGCGCTCGACGACGAGGAGTGAGAACGCCTTGTGGCCGGCCTCGGGATCCTGGTTGGTGCGGCAGACCACGACCACCAGGTCGGAGTTGATGCCCGACGAGATGAAGGTCTTGTTGCCGTTGAGGACGTAGTGGTCGCCCTCGAGCTTGGCCGACGTCTTGATGCCCGCGAGATCGGAGCCGGCACCCGGCTCGGTCATGGCGACGGCGAGGATGGTCTCACCGGTCGCGATGCCCGGCATCCAGCGCTTCTTCTGCTCGTCATTGGCCAGGTGCACGAAATACGGTGCGACGACGTCGTTCTGGAGGCTCAGACCGGGAGCGGCGCCGTCGAACTTGGCGAACTCCTCGACGACGACGGCGTTGAACCGGAAGTCGTCCATCGCGCCGCCGCCGCCGTACTCCTCGGGGATGTTGAAGCCGAGGAGGCCGGCCTCGCCCGCCTTCTTGAACGCATCGCGGTCGACCTGGCCGGCGCGCGTCCACTCCTCGGTGTACGGGGCGCATTCACGCTGCAGGAACTGACGCGCGGTGTCGCGCAGGGCTTCGTGCTCGGCTTCGAAGATGGTGCGTTTCATGGGCTTTGCCTTTCGTGTCTGTCCCGGTGGTGCAGAGAGTCGATGGTGTTGCGGGTCGGTCAGTTGTCGTTCTCGGTGGTGTCCCGCGCGCCGACGACGCGTAGTGAGATCAACGCGTACGACGCGGCGACCTCGGCGGGTGTGCGAGCACCCGACGGCCGATACCAGGTGGTGACCGCCTGGCACGCGCCGAAGAGATAGCGGAGGACGTCCTTGACGTCCTCGTCGAAGTGGAACTCGCCCGCCTCGACGCCGCGCGCGATGACGTCGGCGAGCAGGTTCTCGGTCTCGGTCCGCATCGCGACATAGGGTTCGCGGCGCGGGTCCTCGACGTCGAGGTGGCGGAATTCGCTTGCCACGCTCGCGAGTTCGAGATCGCTGGTCATGTGCAGGACGATCGATTCGATGGCATTGGACAACTGCTCGCTCGGTGTCCGGCCCGATTCGATCGCGGCACCCACCCACGCCAGAACCGAGGTCATGGCCGCCTCGAGCAGTTCGACGAGGATGCCGAGCTTGTTGTCGTGGTGGTAGTAGAGCGTCGGCAGCGACACCCCGGCGCGCGAGGCGATGTCGCGGATCGAGGTGCCGTGGTAACCGCGTTCGTAGAAGGCGTGTTTGGCCGCGACGAGGGTGGCCGGCAGCGGCACGGGCTCGCGCCGCCGCCAGTCCAGGCCCTCGGTTTCGATCGTCAGCTTCCGTGCGGGAGCCGTCTTGGCGGCGTCAGACACGTTCGATGATGGTGGCGTTCGCCATGCCCGCGCCCTCGCACATGGTCTGCAGGCCGTAGCGCCCGCCGGTGGCCTCGAGATGGTTGACGAGCGTTCCGAGCAGGCGCGTGCCCGACGATCCGAGCGCGTGGCCCAGCGCGATGGCGCCACCGCGCGGGTTCAGCTTGGCGGGGTCGGCACCGAACTCGTGTGCCCAGGCCATCGGCACCGAGGCGAAGGCCTCGTTGACCTCGTAGGCGTCGAGATCGTCGATGGACAGACCCGAACGCTCGAGGATCTTGTGCGTGGCCGGGATCGGTGCGGTCAGCATGAAGATCGGGTCGTCGCCAGCCACGGAGAACGAGTGGAACCGGGCCCGGGGCGTGAGGCCGAGCTTCGAGGCCATCGTGTCGCTCATGATGAGGGCGCCCGATGCCCCGTCGGTGAGCGGGGAGGAGTTGCCCGGCGTGATGTGCCAGTTGATCTCCGGGAAGCGCTGCGCGAAGTCCTCGCTGTAGAACGACGGCTTGAGGCCCGACAGGCCTTCGGGCGTGGTGGACGCACGCACGGTCTCGTCGGTCGAGTGGGTGAAGGTCTTGCCGTCGGCGTCGGCGACCTCGATGGGCAGGATCTCCCGATCGAAGAAGCCCTCGGCGGCCGCCGCTGCGGCCCGCTGGTGGGACTGCGCCGCGAACGCGTCGAGCGCCTCGCGGTCGAACTTCCACTTGGCCGCGACCAGTTCCGCCGAGATGCCCTGTCCGACGAGGCCGTCGGGGTATCGGGCGGCGATGCTCGGTCCGTACGGGCTGCGGCCGGCGGTGGTGAACCCCATGGGAACGCGGCTCATCGACTCGACCCCGGCGGCGATCACCACGTCGTAGGCGCCGGCGATGATGCCCTGCGCGGCGAAGTGGGCGGCCTGCTGGCTCGAACCGCACTGGCGGTCGACGGTCGTCGCGGGTACCGACTCCGGGAAACCGGCCGACAGCAGCGCTGTACGCGAGATGTTGAGTGCTTGTTCGCCGGCCTGCCCGACGCAGCCGCCGATGACGTCGTCGACGATCGCCGGATCGATGTCGTTGCGCTCGATCAGGGACCGCAGCACCTGGGCCAGCAGCTCGACGGGCTTGGTCTCCGACAGCGCGCCGCCGGGCTTGCCCTTTCCGGAGGCGAGGCGGACGACGTCGACGATGACGGCTTCGGGCATGAGGGTTCCTCTCGGGCGTGGCGTACGTCGGATCGACGCGCGGCATGGCGCGCATCACTTTATCTAACGATCGTTATACCGGTGTAGCATGCTCGCGTGCGAGGAATCAACCAGGTGGAGAGAATTCGGGCACGCCGACATCCCCGCCCGGATGGTCCGGGCGGGGATGTGGACGTGTCTCAGATGGCGCCCTTGTCGGCGTCGCCGGCGGGGACCGGGGTGAAGGTCTTCACGTCGAGGGGTCCGGCCAGCAGGCCGCCGATGGCCTTGCCGAGTTCGGTCAGGGCCGGGGCGCCGCCGTGGGTGGCCAGAGCCTCCATCGACTCCCAACGCTCGATCATCACGAGGTCGGTCGAGTCGCCGGTGGCCTCGTTCAACGCGTACTTGACGCAACCCGGCTCGGCATGGACCTGGGGGATCGCGGCGAGAACCGCATCCCGGACTGCCTGCTCCTCACCGGGTTTCGGGGAGATGGTGGCGACGACGATCACTTCGGACATGCGGCTTGCTCCGTTCGCGGGGTCGAGAGTGGGGATCTGGAGATGATGCCGGCCGACGACACCGGACACCCCGGTGACGTTAGATCAGCCGGTCCTCTCGATGTGGCGATTTCGTGCGCGCGCCGTCACCGCCAGCCGAGCGCAGGTGCCACGTGGGTGAGGATCGACTCGAGAACGTGGGCGTTGTAGTCGACGCCGAGCTGGTTGGGCACGGTGAGCAGCAGGGTGTCGGCGGCGGCGATCGCCTCGTCCTCGCGGAGCTGCTCGATCAGCTTGTCCGGCTCGTCGGCATAGCTCCGCCCGAACCGGGCGACGCTGTTGTCGATGACACCGACCTGGTCGGACTCGGACCCGCCGCGCCCGAAGTAGGCGCGGTCGCGGTCGTCGACGATCGCGAAGATGCTGCGACTCACGGACACTCGTGGCTCACGCGGATGTCCTGCGTCGGCCCATGCCTTGCGGAACCGCTGGATCTGCTCGGCCTGCAACTGGTGGAAGGGCACCCCGGTGTCCTCGGTCAGCAGCGTCGAACTCATGAGGTTCATGCCCTGTTGCGCCGTCCATTCCGCGGTCGCACGCGTACCGGCACCCCACCAGATCCGGTCGCGGAGACCGGGTGACTGGGGCTCGATGGGCAGCAGGCCCGGGGGATTGGGGAACATCGGGCGGGGGTTGGGTGTCGCGAAGCCGCCGCCCTCGATGACCCGCAGGAACACCTCGGTGTGCTGACGCGCCATGTCGGCGTCGGTCGAGCCCTCCGGCGGGACGTATCCGAAGTACTTGTAACCGTCGATGACCTGCTCGGGCGATCCCCGGCTGATGCCGAGCTGGAGCCTGCCCTCGGCGATCAGGTCGGCGGACCCCGCATCCTCGGCCATGTACAGCGGGTTCTCGTAGCGCATGTCGATGACGCCGGTACCGATCTCGATACGACTCGTCTTCGCGCCGATCGCAGCCAACAGCGGGAACGGCGAGGCGAGCTGGCGCGCGAAGTGGTGCACCCGGAAGTAGGCGCCGTCGGCACCGAGCTCCTCGGCCGCGACCGCCAGGTCGATCGACTGCAGCAAGGTGTCCGCGCCGGTGCGGACCGCAGAACCGTGGGCGTCGGACCAGTGCCCGAACGACAGGAAACCGATGTTCTTCATGATCGGTAAATGATACTCCGGTCCGTTTTGTTCCGCGGTGCCGTTATGTCCCGCTGATCAGATCGGGAATCTGGTCAGCGGGACGGAACAGCTCAGCGGGAGTGCGGGGAGCTCACGGCGCCCAGGTGCCGGGTGCCGCTTCTTCTTCGGCGGGGGCGGTCGAGGTGACGCGGTAGGCGCGGTTCACCGCCGACACCACGGCACGCAGGCTCGCGGTCGTGATCGACGACGCGACACCGACGCCCCACACGGTTTCGCCGTTGACCTCGGTCTCCACATACGCAGCGGCACTGGCGTCGCCGCCCGCGGTGAGTGCGTGCTCGCTGTAGTCGAGCACCCGGACCTCGTAACCCACGCTCCCCAGCGCGTCGACGAACGCCGCGAGCGGGCCGTTGCCCGATCCGGCGATCTCGCGCTCGTTGCCCTCGACCTTCACGACCGCGGTGATGTGGTCGTCCCCGCCGTCGACCTCGGCCGCGTCGACCTTCTGACGGATGCGCTCCAGCGGCCAGACCGGGTGAAGGTAGTTCTCCGCGAAGACATCCCACATCTCCTTGGGATTGACCTCGCCGCCCTCGCCGTCGGTGATCTTCTGGATCTCACGGCTGAACTCGATCTGCAGGCGTCGCGGCAGGTTCATGCCGTGGTCGGCCTTCATGATGTAGGCGACGCCGCCCTTGCCGGACTGGCTGTTCACGCGGATGACGGCCTCGTAGTTGCGACCGACGTCCTTGGGGTCGATCGGCAGATACGGGACAGCCCACAGCAGGTCGTCGACGTCGGTGTCGGAGCTGTCCGCGTCGACCTTCATCTGGTCGAGACCCTTGTTGATGGCGTCCTGGTGGCTGCCCGAGAAGGCGGTGTAGACCAGATCGCCGCCATAGGGGTGACGCTCCGGCACGTTGAGCTGGTTGCAGTACTCGACCGTGCGCCGGATCTCGTCGATGTCGGAGAAGCTGATCTGCGGGTCGACGCCGCGGCTGAACATGTTCATGCCCAGGGTCACCAGGCAGACGTTGCCGGTGCGCTCGCCGTTGCCGAACAGGCATCCCTCGATGCGGTCGGCGCCCGCCTGGTAGCCGAGTTCGGCTGCGGCGACGGCGGTTCCGCGGTCGTTGTGCGGGTGCAGGCTCAGGATGACCGAGTCACGACGAGCCAGGTTGCGGTGCATCCACTCGATCGAGTCGGCGTAGACGTTGGGCGTGGCCATCTCGACGGTCGCCGGCAGGTTGAGGATCATCGGCCGCTCCGGGGTGGGGTCGATGATCTCGGTGACCGCGTCGCACACCTCCTTGGCGAAACTCAGCTCGGTGCCCGTGTAGGACTCCGGCGAGTACTCGTATCGCCAATTGGTGTCGGGGTAGTTCTGCTGGACTTCGAGCACCTTGTGCGCGGCATCGGTCGCGATCTTGGTGATGGCGGCCTTGTCGGCGCGGAAGACCACCCGGCGCTGGAGCACCGAGGTGGAGTTGTAGAAGTGCACGATGACGTTCGACGCGCCGCGGCATGCATCGAAGGTGCGCTCGATCAGCTCGTCCCGGCACTGGGTCAGGACCTGGATCGTGACGTCGTCGGGGATGGCCCCGTCTTCGATGATCTCGCGGACGAAGTCGTAGTCGGTCTGGCTGGCCGACGGGAATCCGACCTCGATCTCCTTGTAGCCCATCCGGACCAGGAGATCGAACATGCGTCGCTTACGCGCAGGGCTCATCGGGTCGATCAGGGCCTGGTTGCCGTCGCGGAGGTCGACCGCACACCACATCGGTGCCTTGGTGATGACCTTGTCGGGCCAGGTGCGGTCGGGAACCGAGATGGTCTCGACCTCGTCGGCGAACTGGCGATATCGGTGGACGGGCATCGCCGAACTGCGTTGCGGATTCCATGCGGGCTGTCCGGTGGGAATCGGGCCGGCCGGCTCGACGATTCGGCTAGCGCCGGAGGTGAAGGTGTCTGCTGGTGCCATCGGTGGTCATTCTCCGTGTCTGGAAGGAAAGTGACCGGCGCGTGATTGGGCCCCGCGACGGAGGGCCGGTCGGTTCAGACCCCGCCGCGGCAACCGAGGAGGAGTGCGCGCTGCATGCGCTTGACTGTACTCCCCGGTGCCGGGGTGACCAAAGCTGCAGGTCGACGGCAGATTCCCACCCCCCTCTTCGGGGGGTGCCACGAACGTCGGTCGCCTCCCAGACTGTGAAATGCCTCTCAGTCGAACGTTGTGGTGATCTTCACCATCCCCGACAACGACCGGGGTATCGGGACCAGTGCCCGAGCACGACGAGCCGCCCACCCCACGCGGCCGCATGCAGAAAGGGATCAACGCCAGTGACGACCATCCCCGCCGAGCCGCCGGTCATCGAACCGCCCGAGCACAAACGCACGAGTCTCCGCCGTGTGGCGGCTGCGAGCTCGATCGGCACCACGATCGAGTTCTACGACTTCTTCATCTACGGCACCGCGGCCGCCCTGGTGTTCCCCACCGTGTTCTTCCCCGCGGCCGACGACGTGACCGGCACGATCGCCTCGTTCGCTACCTTCGCCGTGGCCTTCTTCGCACGGCCGGTCGGCGCGATGCTCTTCGGACACTTCGGTGACCGGATCGGCCGAAAGCGCACCCTGGTGTGGACCCTGCTGATCATGGGCCTCGCGACGGTCGCCATCGGACTCCTCCCCGGTTATGAGACCGGGGTCTTCGGGTTCGCCGAGTCGGGTATCGGTATCGCCGCGCCGATCCTCCTCGTGTTCCTGCGGTTCCTGCAGGGCTTCGCCGTCGGAGGTGAATGGGCGGGCGCAACGCTTCTCACCGCCGAGTACGCGCCGCAGGGCAAGAGGGGTCTGTATGCGATGTTCCCGCAGCTCGGACCGGCCTTCGCCTTCTTCTTGTCGAGCCTGACCTTCCTGATCGCGAGTCTGACGCTGGGCGAGACCAGTTCGGCCTTCCTCGACTACGGCTGGCGGGTTCCGTTCATCCTGTCCTTCGCTCTCGTCGCCGTCGGATTGTGGGTTCGCCTCGCCGTCGCGGAGACGCCGGTGTTCCGGGAAGCGCAGCAGCGCAAGGAGAACGGCGTCGGGGCGGCCGACGGCCCCGCGCTCCCGTTCCTCGATGCGTTCCGTCACCAGTGGCGCGAGATCCTCATCGCCGGTGGCGCGCTCGCGAGCCTGTTCTCGCTCTTCTACATGGGCACCGCATTCCTCACGAACTACGGCACCAAGTCGCTGGAGTTGTCCCGGACCTTCGTGCTGAGTGCGGGGATGTGTGCGGCCGTGGTGTTCGGTCTGTCGACCGCGGCGTCGGCAGTGTGGTCTGACCGGGTCGGTCGTCGTCGCGTCATCCTCACCTCGTGCGCCATCGCGATCCCGTGGTCGCTGGTGCTGTTCCCGATCCTCGAGATCGGCGGCGGTCTCGCGTTCGTCGTCGGGCTCCTCGGGACGCTGCTCATCTTCGGCATCGCCTACGGGCCTGCGGGCGCCCTGTTGCCCGAACTGTTCGAGGCGCGATACCGGTACACCGGCGCGGGCATGGGCTACAACCTCGCCGGCATCCTCGGCGGCGCCATCCCGCCGTTGATCGCCGCTCCGCTGATCGCCGGTCCCGGCGCCATCTGGGTGGGTGTCCTGCTCGCCGGACTGTCCGCACTCAGCGTGGTGTGCACGATCATGATCGTCGAGACCAAGGACAAGACGATGCGTGCGGTCGAACACCGCGGCGAGGACGCCGAACTCGTCGGCTGACGTGCCGGGCTCGAACCCTGGCGCCGCCCCCGCAGAATTCCACCCCTGAAATCCGCCCTCCCGAGGAGGACCGACGACATATCGTCGTCGGAGCCTCCCGGGAGGGCGCATTTCAGGGGCGGATTCAGGCGGGTCCGGGGCTGAGCGAGTCAGGTGGTAGGCAGCTCCGGGAAGGCCGGTGTTCCCCACTGCCCGGCGAAGGCGACCTCATCGAGGGGTAGGCGGGTTCGGGGCTTCTCGTCGCGCGCGCGGATGTCATCGGGTAGCGACGACGGCTCGGCCAGCGCACCGATGCCGAGCAGCACCAGCGGCCTCTGGCCGGCGGGGATGCCGAAGGCGTCGCGCGCGGCCTCGGCGTCGAACCCGGCCATCGGATGCGCGTTGAAACCCAGTGCCTGCGCCTGCAGGATCATCTGCCCGACGGCCAGCCCGCAGTCCACCGCGGCATAGGTGTCCGCCTTGGCGTCGTCGGGATCTTCGGTGGTGCACACCAGGATCAGAGCTGCCGACCGTGGCGCCCACCCCGCGTTACCCCGGGTCAGGATGCCGGTCAGGGCCGCGAAGGTCGGGTCATCGCGGCGTCCGACGACGAACCGCACCGGCTGCATGCGGCCCCACGTCGGAGCCCACCGGCCGGCGTCGACGATGGTCGCCACGTCGTCGACGGAGATGGATGCGGTCGGGTCGTAGCCGCGGGCGCTCCACCGGCCCGAGATCAGTTCGTGCATCCGCCCGAGGGTAGCCGCGCCGCCGAACCCGGCGGTGGGGGTCAGTCGGCGCGAGCCGGGGCGACTGCCTCCGCATCGGGCACGCGCACCTCGGCGACCTGGGCGTCGGGATCGGTCGGGGCATCGCGCAGGACGACGAGGAGGACCGCCGCGAGCGCGAGGAGGGCGATCCCGGTTGCGAGCGACGCCGCATGCATACCGTCGACGAACGCCTGCTTGGCTGCCGTGGCCAGGCCCTCCCCGGCCGGTCCCATGTCGGTCGAGCGGTGCAGGGTCTCGCCGAGGGTGTCGCCGAACGACCAGCCGTCGTTGCCGGCGCGGAACACCAGGGTCGCGAGGGAACCCAGCAGGGCGAGCCCCATCGCGGTGCCGAGTTCGAAGCTGGTCTCGGAGATCCCCGAGGCCGCACCCGACCGCTCCGGCGGGACCGAGCCGACGACCACCACCGACACCAGACTGAACTGGATGCCGTAACCGACACCGGCGACCGTGGTGCACAGGATGTACACCCACACCGGTGACGACGTGCCCAGCGCGAGCAATCCGAGGTTTCCGGCCGCCGCGAGGGCGATCGACGTCAGGAACGCGCGGCGGGTCCCCACGATCGAGGCCACCTTGGTGGCGCCGACGGAGAACACCGCGACGGCAACGGCCATGGGCAGGCCCGCGATCGCCGCTGCCAGCACGTCGTGCCCCATCACCGATTGCAGGTAGACGCCGGTGAGATAGGACATCCCGCCGAGGGCCATCATGCCGATGAGTGCCACGCCGACCGCCGCGCTGAACTGGGTGTTGGCGAACAGCTTGAGGTCGAGGAGCGGCGCCGCGATGCGTCGCTGGTGGAGCAGGAAGGCGACGAGCAGGGCCGCGCCGACGACGCCTGCGGCGATCACGCCGATGCTGGCGCCCTCGCTGGCGACCGTCTTCACCGCGTAGACCAGCGGGAGGATGCCGGCCATGGACAGGACGACGCCGATCACGTCGAACGGCTCGCTCGAGGCTGCCCGGTATTCCGGGATCAGGCGGGGGCCGAACACGAACAGCATCACGAGGACCGGCACGTTGATGAGGAAGACCACGCCCCACCAGAAGTGGTGCAGCAGCACGCCTCCGATGACGGGACCGACCGCGCTGCCGCCGGCGAACGCCGCGGTCCACACGCCGATGGCGCGGCCGCGGTCGCGGGCGTCGGGGAACATGTTGGCGATCAAAGACAGGCTGGACGGTAGAAGGGTCGCCCCGCCCACGCCCATCAGTGCGCGCGCCGCGATCAGCACGCCGGCAGACGGGGCGAACGCGGCGATCACCGAGGCGACGCCGAAGAGGCCCGCACCGGCGAGGAGTATGCGTCGACGGCCGACGCGGTCGCCGACGTTGCCCATCGTGATCAGCAGACCCGCGATGAGGAAGCCGTAGATGTCGAGGATCCACAACTGCTCGGAGGCCGACGGTGCGAGCGCATCGGTGATGGAGGGGATGGCCAGGTACAGCACCGAGACGTCCATCGAGACCAAGAACACCGGCAGGGTCAGGACAGCCAGGCCCAGCCACGTACGTCGGTCGGCGGAACCCGGTGTGCTCGGGTGTAGCCGATTCGACGGGTCGAGCTGGGCGGACATGATCTCCTCCTTCAACGGCAGGCGCGGGCCTGACGGACTTCTACGGCAGCCGCAGGCGCGGCAGGGCGTACGGTGTACGCGGGTCAGGGTACGGGTGTGAGTACGCTGTACGCAATCGGAATATTCCCGTTCTGAGCAGGAGGAACTCGACAGTGACGTCCGACACCTCGAAGCTGTCGCCGGCGACCATCGTCGACGCCGCGATCGCGGTCGCCGACGAGGACGGGCTCAGCTCGCTGTCGATGAGGCGGGTCGCGGACAGGCTCGGGGTCGGCGCAATGTCGCTGTATCGCCACGTGGCCGACAAAGACGCGTTGCTGCAGGCGATGTCCTCCGAGGTCGGTCGACGGTTCCCGTACCCCGTCGACACGGATCCGGGATGGCGCGATCGGGTCCAGGCGGCCGTCGACATCGAGTGGCAGCTGTACACGCGCCACCCGTGGGTCGTGCTGGCCTACTCATCGCTCCGCCACAGCTACGGCGAGGATTCGCTCACCAGTCTGGATTGGCTCGCGGCCGGGTTCCTCGACCTCGGCGTCGACATCGAACGTGCCACCGACATGGCGCTGTCGGTGTGGAGTTTCGTGCACGGCGTCGCCATCGTCGCGGTCAGCGACCAGTTGCTCCACGACGACGCGCTGCTGCCGTCCGCCGGACTCGCCGAGGTGATCTCCGGTGAGTCCGAGGTCGGGGTCCCGTCGCATCTCGCTCGCCTCGCCGGGCGCCGCGACGCCGCACGTCTGCTCGATCCGCGCGCCCGGCTCGACGTCGGCATCGACTACCTCTGTCGGGGGTTCGCGGCCTCGGCGGAGTGACCCCCCGGCCATCTCATGGCCCGAGTCCGTGCCGCGCGCGGTTCGGAGTTGTGGATCGGGAGGCGGTCACATGGCGTGCGGGAACACCGTGAGCATGTGGGCGCCGAACCAGGAGCTGCCGGCGACGATCGGCACGACGACGAGGCCGGCGACCGCGGGCCGCATCCGGGCCAGCGCCATCGCGAGCGGGATGAGCAGCACGAAGGCGGGGAGCAGCAGCCGCGGCCTGCTCATCATCAGCCCGCTCGAGAGCACGATCTGCGCGACGAGCAGCGAGCCGTACAGCAGGACCGGCCACGGCAGCCGTGCCCAGGCCGCGACGCCGAGCATGGCGATCGTGCCGAGGACGATCCATGACGTCGCCACCGGCGCGATCTCGGCGGAGTGCACGAGCATCTCGTTGACGAAGCGGAGCGCGGCGACGCCCCAATCGAACTCGGTGTCCCACCCCTCGGTCTGGATGCGGAACCAGCCGGTCGGTGATCCGGTGTGCGCCCAGACCACCCCGAGGTAGGCGAGATAACCCAGCGGGCTGATGACGATCGCGATCGCCGCACGCATGCGGGCGCGGCGGGAGACCGCGTCGCCGGATCGCCACAGGAACAGGATCGCCGCGAGGATCACGACCCCGATGACCACCGCGGCTGTCGGGCGACACAGTCCGCTGATCGCGGCCATCGTGCCGGCGAGAAGCCATCGTCGCTCGAGAACCCCCACCAGGGCCCACACCGCGAGCGCACAGAACAGCGCCTCGGTGTAGGCCATGTTCAAGACGATCGACATGGGCGTCGCGGCGAACAGCACCACCAGGAACAGCCCGGTGCCGCGCTCGGGTGCCGGGCCGATGGGCGACCGGGCGGACAACCATCCGGTGCCGCGCTCGGACGACGAACCGAGGAGTGACCGGCGGGCCATCAAGCGGGCGCACACCATGCCCAGGCGGGCGGCGCCCACGGCGGCCACGCATCCCAGCACGAGGTTCACCGAGATCGCGGCGCCGAACGGGCTGACGCCGGGGAGCTTCGCGATCGCGCCGACGAGGTACGGGTAGCCGGGGAAGAAGGCGTAGGCGGTGTCGACGGTGTGGATGCCGCGCGCGTCGGTGAGCGCGTAGGGGACCCCGTCGTAGCCGTGGGTCGCGATGGCCAGCATCCACTGCCCGTCCCACACGGTCAGAGATGCGCCGAGCGTGGTGTCCCGCAGGTCGGCGAACCGGGCGAGCGTGAGAATCCCGATGGCACGGATGACCAGGAAGACGACCAGGGCGTCGATCCACCAGCGGTGGCGTCGGAAGAGGGTCGACGACGAGGTCAGCGGACCGAACAGAGCCGTCCTCGTCGACGACAGCCGCCCACCCGAGCCGGTGTGCGACCGCCGGGCCCCCGGGCGGGTTCCGGCAGGCGATGCGGCCTCGTCACCGGAATGGCGTCCCGTGTCGCCGACGTCGGTAGAGGAGGCCACGCGAGAGATCCTAGAGCGGATGGCATCGCAGCACCCCGGATGGGTTCTCTACGGCGGGTGCAGGCGGAGACCAGGTCAGGGCATCCTCAGACTCCCCGGTAAGGTTGTCCCGGCAAGTTGACGTCTATGGTCCGGCCGACGCGGCCGGCGGGAGGTAACTCGACGTGGCCCTCGTGGTGCAGAAGTACGGCGGATCCTCGGTCGCAACGGCCGAACGCATCCGTCGCGTCGCCGAGCGCATCGTCGAGACGAAGAAGCAGGGCAACGACGTCGTCGTGGTCGTGTCCGCGATGGGCGACACCACCGACGAACTGCTCGATCTCGCCCAGCAGGTCAATCCGGCGCCGCCGGCGCGCGAGATGGACATGTTGCTCACCTCGGGCGAGCGGATCTCCAACTCGCTCGTCGCGATGGCGATCAGCTCGATGGGTGCGCAGGCGCAGTCGTTCACCGGTTCGCAGGCCGGCGTGATCACGACGAGCAGCCACGGCAAGGCCAAGATCATCGACGTGACCCCCGGCCGGGTCCGCAGTGCCCTCGACGAGGGAAAGATCGTGCTGGTCGCCGGGTTCCAGGGTGTCTCGCAGGACACCAAGGACGTCACCACACTGGGACGCGGCGGCTCGGACACCACCGCGGTCGCGCTCGCCGCGGCGCTCGAGGCGGATGTCTGCGAGATCTACACCGATGTCGACGGCGTCTACTCCGCGGACCCGCGCATCGTTCCCGACGCCCGCCGGCTGGACACCGTCAGTTTTGAGGAGATGCTCGAACTGGCCGCCTGCGGTGCCAAGGTGCTGATGCTGCGCTGCGTCGAATACGCCCGTCGCTACAACGTTCCCGTTCACGTGCGCTCGTCGTACTCGACCAAACCCGGCACCGTGGTGACCGGATCGATGGAGGACATTCCCGTGGAAGAAGCCATTCTCACCGGCGTCGCACATGATCGCAGCGAGGCCAAGATCACCGTCGTCGGGCTCGACGACAAGCCCGGTTACGCCGCGCGGGTCTTCCGCGCCGTCGCCGACGCGGAGATCAACATCGACATGGTGCTACAGAACGTCTCGAAGATCGACACCGGCAAGACCGACATCACCTTCACCCTGCCGCGCGAACTCGGACCCCTCGGTGTCGAGAAGCTCACCAAGCTGCAGGAAGAGATCGGTTTCACCGATCTGCTCTACGACGATCACATCGGCAAGGTGTCGCTGGTGGGCGCGGGTATGAAGTCGCATCCCGGCGTCACGGCGACGTTCTGTGAGGCGCTCAGTGAGGCCGGCGTCAACATCGAGCTGATCTCCACCTCGGAGATCCGTATCTCGGTGCTGTGCCGCGACACCGAACTCGACGACGCGGTGCGCGCCCTGCACGCCGCATTCGACCTCGGCGGCGAAGAAGAAGCCGTCGTCTACGGCGGGACGGGGCGATAGTCATGGGTGTTCGTATCGGAGTCGTGGGCGCGACCGGTCAGGTCGGCGCCGTCATGCGAACCCTGTTGGCGGAGCGGAACTTCCCGGCCGACGAGGTGCGGTTCTTCGCGTCGTCGCGTTCGGCGGGCAAGACGCTGCCGTGGGGCGACGGCGAGATCGTCGTCGAGGACGCCTCGACCGCCGACCCGTCGGGTCTGGACATCGCGCTGTTCTCCGCGGGGGCCACGATGTCCCGCGAGCAGGCGCCGCGGTTCGCGGCGGCCGGCGTGACCGTCATCGACAACTCGTCGGCGTGGCGCAAGGATCCCGATGTGCCGCTGGTGGTCTCGGAGGTCAACGGCGAGCTGGCAAAGAACCCGCCCAAGGGAATCATCGCCAACCCCAACTGCACCACCATGGCTGCGATGCCGGTCCTCAAGCCGCTGCACGACGAGGCCGGCCTCCAGCGCCTGATCGTCTCGAGCTACCAGGCGGTCTCGGGCAGTGGCCTGGCCGGGGTCGAGGAGCTCGCCGGTCAGGTGCGTGCTGCTGCCGGTGACGCCGAGAAGCTGGTCCACGACGGATCGGCTGTCGACTTCCCCGCGCCGAACAAGTACGTCGCGCCGATCGCCTTCAACGTGCTGCCCCTCGCCGGGTCGCTCGTCGACGACGGTTCGGGCGAGACCGACGAGGATCAGAAGCTGCGCAACGAGTCTCGTAAGATCCTCGGCCTCCCGGAGCTGCTCGTGAGCGGCACCTGCGTGCGTGTCCCGGTGTTCACCGGACACTCGCTGTCGATCAACGCCGAGTTCGCGAGTCCGCTGTCGGTGGCGCGCGCCCAGGAGATCCTCGGCGCGGCCGCCGGTGTCGAGCTCGCCGACGTGCCGACGCCGCTGGCGGCCGCGGGTAACGACGTGTCACTCGTGGGCCGTATCCGCCAGGACCCGGGTGTACCCGAGGGTCGCGGTCTCGCGCTCTTCGTCTCGGGGGACAACCTCCGAAAAGGTGCTGCGCTCAACACCATTCAGATCGCCGAACTGCTGGTCTGAGCGGTCTCACCCGGGCGGCCTTCGTGGCTCGCTACGCTCGCACCTCAGGCGGCAACGGGGTCTCCTCGGAGACAGCTGCCGCCGCCTCGGTGATGATCGCCCGCATCGACGCCTCCGCGACCTCCGGGTCGCGGAGGCGTATTGCTCTGGCCACGTCGTCGTGCAGTGCGATGGCGGCCGGGTTGGGGGTCGCCGGCATCATCCCGTGATGGGTGCGTCCGGCCAGGACCTCGTTGACCACGCCGGTGAGTGACCGGAACATCTCGTTGCCGCTCGCCTCGAGCAGTGTCCGGTGGAAGACCTTGTCGGCCAACAGGTATGACTCGAGGTCGCCGGTGCGGCCATGCACCGACATGTCCGACACAGCCGCGGCGAGGATGCGGCACTGGTGTTCGTCAGCGCGTTCCGCGGCCAGCGCTGCCGCCACCGGTTCGAAACCACGCCGTAACTCCGACAGTGTCGCCAGGAACTCGGCGCGCTCACCGCCGTCGAGCCGCCACCGGATGAGCCGTGCGTCGAACACGCTCCAGCGCGTCCGCGGTTGGATGGTGATGCCGACGCGTCGTCTCGACGCGACGAGCCCCATCGATTCGAGGACCCGGATCACCTCTCGCGCCACCGTCCGGGAGACCCCGTGTGCCGCGCAGATCGCGTCGAGGGTCAGCACGCTGCCCGCGGGCTGCTCGCCCGAGACGATGCGTCGGCCGATCGCGGCAAGGATCTCGTCGTGCCTCTCTCCGGTCCCCGGTGTGCCCTGACTCACCGCTTCATCTTCTCATTGACGCCTGTCCCAGCAATACATGTGCTGATTGAGAGCATGGGCTTGCAAAAGTATGACTATTACGGCAGCCTACGTGATCAGCAGCACACTGGAGTGAGGAGTGGACATGCGATCACCGATGGTCGTCATGGGGGTCTCGGGGTCTGGCAAGTCAACGGTCGGAGCCGCGCTGGCGCAGCGTCTGCGTGTGCCCTGCGCCGATGCGGACGACTTCCATTCGGCAGCGAACATCGCCAAGATGTCGGCCGGTGAGCCGCTCGACGACGACGATCGCCGACCCTGGCTGGAGTCGATCGGCACCTGGCTCGCCGAACACGACCACGGCGGGGTGATGAGCTGCTCCGCGCTCAAGCGTGAATACCGGGACCGGTTGCGCGACCACGCGCCCACCGTGGTGTTCGCGCATCTGGCCGGCTCCGTGGAGGTCATCGCGCGCAGGCAGGCGTCGAGGCCCGGGCACTTCATGCCCCCGGCCCTGCTGAGGTCGCAAGTCGACACCTTGGAACCGCTGGGCGCCGAGGAGCGCGGAGTCGCGGTCGACGTGGATCAGAGCGTCGACGACATCGTCGACGCAGTGGTCGCCGCGCTTGCCGGAGAGGACAACCGATGATGCCACCGACCGCCATGCTCCTCGCCGCCGGCGCGGATCTGCCCCAACCCGTCGCTCCCGGTTGGCAACTCGTCGTCGCGGCGCTCGCCGGTGTCGCGGTCATCGTCGTGGCCATCACCGTGGCCAAGGTGCACCCCTTCCTCGCACTGATCGGCGGCGGCGCCACCGTCGGCATCGTCGCGGGCGAGTCCATTCCGACGGTCCTCGAGTCGTTCACCGCCGGATTCGGCACCACCGCAGCGGGTGTCGGCATCCTGATCGCGCTCGGTGCCATGTTTACCAAACTCCTGGCGGACTCCGGCGGGGCCGACGAGATCGTCGACACGATCGTCGGCCATGCGTCGCCGCGGATGCTGCCCTGGGCGATGGCCCTCGTCGGCGCCATCATCGGCCTGCCCATGTTCTTCGAGATCGGTCTCGTCCTGCTGATGCCGGTGATCTACCTGGTGGCCCGACGATCGGGACTCGGTCTGATCCCGATCGGCATCCCCGCGCTGGCCGGACTATCGGCGATGCACGGTTTCGTCCCGCCGCACCCGGGCCCGCTGGTGGCGATCGACGCTCTCGGCGCCGATCTGGGGTTGACGCTCGCTCTCGGTGTGGCAGTGGCGATTCCGACGATCATCGTGTCGGGCCCGCTGTTCGGCACCCTCGCCGGCCGGTGGGTGACGGTCGACGCCCCGACGACGTTCGACCTCGACCCGGACGACGGACGGACAACCCGGCGGCCGTCCTTCGCGGTCACCATGTTCAGCGTCCTGCTCCCCGTCGTCCTCATGCTGGGGAAGGCGCTCGCCGAGATCTTCGTCTCCGACGAGGGGCAGCCCGTGCGTCGTGTTCTCGACATCCTCGGCACGCCGCTGATCGCACTGCTCATCGCGGTGATCGTCGCCATGTTCACGCTGGGACGCGGGTCCGGGATGGATCGCGACACGATCGCGAAGTGCACGGGCGCGGCCCTGCCCGCCATCGCGGGCATCCTGTTGATCGTGGCCGCAGGCGGCGGCTTCAAGGAGGTGCTCGTCGACACCGGCATCGGCACGCTCCTCGCCGATTGGGCGACCGGTGCGAACGTCCCGGTCCTCCTGCTCGCATGGACTCTCGCCGCACTGATCCGGCTCGCGACCGGGTCGGCCACGGTCGCGACCATCACCGCGTCCTCGCTGATCCTGGGGCTCGTGGACGGTCTCAGTTCGGGCCAGGTCTCGCTGGTCGTACTGGCCATCGGAGCCGGCTCGGTGTTCCTGTCGCACGTCAACGATGCGGGCTTCTGGCTGGTGAAGGAGTACTTCGGGATGACGGTCGGACAGACCTTCAAGACGTGGTCGATGATGGAGACCGTGTTGTCGGTGAGCGGTCTGATCGTCGTGATGGCGTTGGGTCTGGTCATCTGAGTCCTGCTCGCGGAGCATCGGTTCTTTCGGATCAGAGGCAGCAGATCTGCGGTTCTGTCTGGTTCGGGAGCTGGGGCCCGGGTAGCTTGACGACTCATGACACGGACGAAGCGGGTCTGGCCGGCGGTGATCGCCGGAGTCGTGGCGGTGGCCGTGGCCCTCGCTCATCCCGCAGCGGCACAGCCGAACTCGCCGAGTTCCGGACTCGGGCCGCCGGACACCTCACTCATGCACGGCGACCTCGCCTCCACGGACTCCACGTCGCATCGTGGACCCGGGCGCGGCGCGCGGCCGGCCGCATCATCGGTTCCCGGCGGTGCATGCGCGGCAACGTTCGTGGGGCGCGACGGAATGCCGGTCGCGTTGTGTACACAGTTCGTCGGGATCTCGCCACCCGCGTTCGCGGCGCCGACGGTCGTCCTCTTCGATCCCCGGACGGCGCAACCGCTGGCGTCCACCCAGCTGACAAAGGGCGGACTGCTGGGCGGCGTCTACGGCTACCTCGACGACCGCGACCGGGTGGTCGTCGCCGACGGTTCGGGATCGATCCTGCGTGTGGCGCACGAGAGGACGGCGCAGGGTTGGCGGGTCTTCGTCGACGAACGGATCGACGTCCGGCGTGCGATACCCGTGGGTGATGCGATCACCGGTCTCGCACCGGATTTTGACGGCCGGGTGTGGTTCGCGACGACGCACGGGGTGGTCGGGACGGTGGACCGGCATCGCGCCGTCCGGTCCACCCGGCTCCCCGCTGGTGAGGAACTGGGCAACGGTCTGTCGATACGGCGCGCGGGGGCGTCGATCCTGACAACGCATGCTCTCTACGAGATGCACGCCGATCCGGGCGAGGCGCCACGAGTCGTCTGGCGTCGCGCCTACGACCGGGGACCCGCTCGCAAACCCGGGCAACTCACCTGGGGTTCGGGGACGACGCCGACGTACTTCGGTCCGGGCGGCGACGGCTGGGTGGCCATCGTCGACAACGCCCGGGCTCCGGAGCTACGGGTGCTGCGCAGCGACGATGGCTCCGAAGTCTGCCGCATGCAAGCGTTTTCGACATCGGGACCGGGCACGGAGAATTCGCCGATGGCGTGGGGGAACTCGTTGGTCATCCCCAGCACGTACGGCTACCAGTACCCGCCGTTCGCTGTGCGTGGTGCATCCGTCCCGGCTGATGCGCCGTTCGTCGGCGGCGCGACCCGCATCGACGTCGATGCCGAAGGGTGCAGGCGAGTCTGGGAGAACGCCGACCGACTGGCGACATTGCCCAAGCTGTCCCGCGCCGACGGACTGATTCACGCCCTCGGCTATGGCCCGCTGATCCCGGGTCTCCCACAGCAGGTGGGCCCGATCGATTATGTCGCGACGGACTTCGACACCGGTCGCCGGATCGAGACACGGCGCGTCGGTGCGGCACCGGTCGACGAGCCGCTCGAGCTGACCGGAACCATCACCGCGGATGGCTCCCTCTGGCAGGCGACATTGGGGAGGATGCTCAAGATCACCCCGCCCCGGTGAGCGCAGCCGTAGGAACCCCCTCAGCGATAGGCCTCCCGGGAGGTCGACGAGGACGAGGATGCTTCCGGCACCGACCGTCCGTCCGCCGACTGGCCCTCTGCCGGTGGGGACGTGGTGGTGGTCGTCGGGTCGTATCCATCGGTGCTCTGGGACCCGGGGACCTTCGGCACGGTCGGGCTCGACGAGGAACTCGTTGTCTCGGACGTCGTCTCCGAGTCGGACGAACTCGACGATGAGACGGTCGTCGACGACGTCGTCGACGAGGTGGTGCTCGGCGCCTGCCGGGCCGCGACGGCGCCCGCCGTGCTCGTCACCGTGCCCGGCGCGAGACACGTCGTGGACAGCAGATTCTTGGACACCCGCTGCACGAGAGTGGGGCTCGCCGACACCCAGTTCACGCCGACAAGCGTGAACAAGGAGACGTTCGTGTTGTTGCCCAAGAGGTCCAGCAGTCCACCCGTGACCTGATAGGTCACGGTTCCAGAGGCCTGTGCGGCCACTTCGCGCGTCTCGGACAGTGTCCCGTTCGTCTGCCGGAACTCGAGGCGATAGCGGTAGGCCGCCCCGACAACGGGCCAACTGAGCACGGCCGTCGTGAGTCCCAGTGCACCCGGTTGCGTCGTGCAGGTGAAACTGGCCGGCCGCGGAACGGTGCCCAATGTCATCGTCACCTGCCCCACCGTGGTGTCGGTGAACGCGGCGCGCGCCGGCGCGGGTTCGGCGACGACGAGTGCGGCGATGAGCAGCACGACGGTCGCCGATATCCCCATCCGCCATTCCCCGGCCGCATGACGGGGCGGGCCGACCTGCGGTCCGGAGGGGAACCATCGTGGCGTGTCGTCGTTCTCGATGGGTCGGCGTTCGCGCGGGTCCCGGCGGAAGACGATCACCAGCAGCCAGACAGTGAGGACGATTCCCGCCGCGAGTGCCGTCGGAGTGGACAGCCAGGCCACGAGGTATCCCAGCAGGGGAGCGCTGAACAGGACGCGCTGGACGTCGGTCACGACGTAGGGCGTGTCATCCGGGTCGGAGTTGGCATCACCTTTCAGGGTGAGAGGCACCGAGTTGCCCGTCCGCTCACCGACGGCGACCACCCGGTGCGTGATCCGATTCCCGTTGTCCGCCACCACGCTCACCACGTCGCCGTGCACGACCGCGGTGGCCGGGACCTCGCGTGCCAGCGCGAGCGAGCCGGTCGGGATCGCGGGTGCCATGGAGCCCGAACGAAACATCAGTGGCGTCACCCCGAACAGGAACGCACACGCAGCCATCAGCACGCAGACGACACCGGAGACCGCGCCCACGGTCAGCGCGAATTCGACCAGCCGGGAACGACTTCGAGGGGTCTCATGGTCAGACACCGGCAACCGCCGCTCCGTCGAACGTGAACACGACGGTGGTCGACGCACCCTGCAAGCTGTTCGCAGCATCGTTCGGGAGTGAGAACTGCATGCAGAGGGTCTCGGAACCGGAGGTGGCCGCCAGGGGACCGCGTTGGGTCAGAAAGGTGCTCACGGTCGTCGAGACGATCTGATTGTCGACGAGTGGGGTTGTGCCGGCGCCGGTCGAGCAGGACGTCCCGGACACGGTGGCGTTCGCGACGACCCGGAGTCGAAGACTCTGCGCCGTCACGTTGTTCGCGTTGACCTTCGTCGTGTACGTCCCCGGCGACACGCCTCGATTCCGGACGGTGATGAGTACGGCTGCCGAGTTGTTGGGCAGCAGCGCGGCGCCGAGCGGAACCGTGATCGACGACGACGTCGGACTGTTGTTGAGATAGAGGTCCACCGATCCGACTGTGAACGTGCCCGACGTCGTCGTGGTGGTCGCCGACCACGCCGCCAGCGTGCCGACCGAACCGAGCCCGAGGACGATGCCGACGCTGAGGACGGCTCGAACGCGTGCGGAGCGCAGTGTTCGCCAGACCCGACCGGCGATCGCGTCGGCGGGTATCACGGCGACCCGGCGCGAGTCGTCGACCGGCGGCGCTCGACGACCGCACCGACCAGCTGGAACAGCGCGTAGAGACCCAGGGCGCCGGCCATCACCGCCACCACCAAGACACGCGTGTCGCCGGTGAGCCAGTTGTTCACATACCCGACGTAGGGGACGGAGTACCACACGGCTCCCCGGATCTGGGCGGGCTCCACAGGTTTCGCATCGGGCTGAGGATTGTTGTCTCCCTTGGTCACATAGGTGCGCGCGCCGGAGCTGTCCATCCCGGTCGCGACGATCCGATGCGTGACGACCGCAGGTTCACCCGACTTGATCTGGTAGGTGATGGCCTCGCCGACCGGCAGGCGATTCACATCGCCTTTCCGGACCACGACCAGGGTGCCCGGCGGATATGTCGGGCGCATCGATTCGGTCAGCACGGTATACGGCTGGGCGCCGGACAACAGCGGCACCACGATGAGTGCGAGAACCAGTGCGGACACGGCGAAGACGAGCAACCACGTCGCGATCGTGCTGATCCACCACCATGGTCCGGTGCGCGTGGACGACCCCGTGCTGGTACCTGCCGCGCCGTTGTCGGCATGGCCCGTCGCACGGGTGTCGGGGTAGCGGTGAGTCCCACTCATACCTGCTCCGCTCGGAAGGTGAAGACATGCGTGTAGGCGGCCGGGTCCGCCCCGGTGGCGGCGACCAGAGTGCTCCGGATGCACCAGGTTTCCTGGGCAGCCGGGGCGAGGGTCCGGAACGACGACGCCGCCGTGGTGACGCCGGTGATCGAGGCAAGGGTGGGAAATGCACTGACCGCTCCGAGACTCGATGTGGCCGTACAGGTTCCACCGACCGCCCCGGCCAACGTGATGGTCACCGTCGACGCGGTCGACGCCTGCGGCCCCGCCGAGGTCAACCGATACCGCAACGCTTCGGTCCCGGTGTTCACTATGACCAGCGGGGCCTGCTTGAACTGGTTGGCGATGAGAGCGGTTCCGGTCAATCCGGGGAAGGTGTAGGTGTTGTCGCTCCCTGTTCCCGTCGAGAGCGACAACCGTCCGGTGGTGACCTGACCGGGACTCGAGGATGCGGTTTCGGTCCAGTACGCTCCCGTCGACCGGACCGACATGGCGAGGAGGACCACCACCACGGCGAGTACGACCGACGCCGCGACCGGCCCGGAGAGGTGACGCGGTATGCGCATCGTCACATCGGGCGGACGTCGATCAGGCCCGTTCCTGCTGCAGGGTCACCTGCAGTTGCGACAGGTTGATCGTCGAGTTGATGCCCACCTGGTCCGGGGTGGCCTGGTTGAAGGTCACCGTGACGGTGACGTCGACGGTCTTACCGCTGTCCGCACTGGTGATCACACTGCTCGGAATCGGTGCGCCGCCGAACGTCGCCGTGTTGGTGACCGTGACCCAGTTCGTCAGGGCGGCCGGAATGACATTGGTGCCCTGGTTGGTGGTCGTGATGCGCGCGGTGAGGTTGTCTCCGACGGCCTCGACCCGGTAGCTGGCGGTGTACTGCAGGACGTCACCCGGCACCATGCGGAAGGTCGCGGGATCGATCGTCACGGGCGATGCAGGTGTCGAGATGTCCCGCCATTGACCGGAATTGACCGCGCTCAGGTCCAGTGTTCCGGTCTGGACGTCGCCGGAATCCGTCGTCTCGCTGTCACTCCACAATGCGAACGTCCCGAGTCCGCCGAGCAGGAGCAGAACGGCCGCGACGGCCGCCAACAGACCTTTGCTGACCTTCTTCTTCACGTGATCACCTTTCATATGAATTCGTAGATTTCGAGAAAACGGTCGCGTGAAATCGATAGCATTGCGAAAGAATCCCCGATATATGGCGACCACGCTATTGCGCGCGATTACGAAAAGAAAGTCGAAAATCGTTCCTGTCCACAAAAAGGGGAAACGGTCGAGGCTTCGAATAACGGACATATAACGATAAGGGTCCGTGTCGAGAATGAGGCCTGAATCCTTCCGAGAATGGAGGGTCGATTCGGGTTGGCTTCGAATTGTGTGCAGAATTGCACCATTCTTGATGCCGGGGTGGGCGTTGCGGACCATTCCGATGCCCACGCGCGCCGCCCGTGGCCCGGCGACCCCAGTCACATGACTCAAGTTACTGTGGGGTAGGTTACTCGTCCATGAGTGGCAAGTCGGGGAACAGGTCTGGATTCAGTGGCGTGCGCCGGATGCGCATGATGGCCGCCGTGGGAGCGTTGGCCGCTGCGTGCGCGGCCTCGCTCGTGCCCGCGGCCGTCGGGTCGGCGGATGCCGCTGACTTCTACACGCCGCCTCGGTCCTACGCGTCCGACCCCGGATCGGTGATACGTAGTCAGTCGAGTCCGCTGCTGCTGCAGATCCCCGGCATGCCCGGCCAGTGGCCGGGTACGGCGCGCAAGGTGATGTACACCTCGAGCCTTCAGGACGGGAAGCCCACCGCCGTCACCGGGACTGTCATCGAACCGACCGCGCCCTGGCGCAGCGGGGGGCCGCGTCCGACCGTTGTCGTCGGGCCGGGGACGATCGGGCAGGGCGACCAGTGCGCGGCGTCGAAGCTCATGGGATTCCCGCTGGCGGTGGACATCACGCAGCCGAGCATCTCCGTCAACTACACCGCACCCGAGATGTACTACATGCTCGTCCACGGCGTCCGGGTCTTCATCACCGACTACATCGGCATGGGCACGCCCGGCGTCCACACCTACGTCAACCGGGCCGAGAGCGGGCACGCGATGCTCGACGGCGCTCGTGCCGCACTCGCCATCTCGGATGCGCCCGCGAATGCGCCCGTGGGCTTCGCGGGGTACTCGCAGGGTGGCGGCGCGGCGGCCTCCGCGGCCGAACTCGCCCAGACGTATGCACCGGAACTGAACGTGCGGGCGACCTATGCGGGTGCGCCGCCGGCCGACCTGGAGAAGGTCATCCCGGCCATCGACGGCAGCACGATCGCCGGCGCCATCGGGTTCGCCGTCAACGGCCTCACCGAGCGGTACCCGAAGGTCGCCGAGGTGGTCGACCGGGAGACCAATCGAACCGGCAAGGCGGCGTTGAAGCAGCTCGAGAGAAGTTGTATCGGGGACATCATCCCGGCCTTCGGGTTTCAGCGCGTCCAGTCCTGGACCCGGACCGGCGAGACACTGTCGTCGCTCATCTCGCGGACGCCGGAACTGCAGAAGGTGGTCGGGGAGCAGCGGATCGGGCGCCTCACGCCCAACGCGCCGGTCTTCCTCGAGGGTGGACTCCACGACGACGTGATCCCCTACGGGCAGGTCGCGCAGCTCGCCGCGGACTGGCGGGCCCAGGGCGCCGACGTCACGTTCGTCACCGATCCCACGCCGCCGATCCTGACGAAGTCGATCGTGAACCACGTCGTCCCGATGCTGGCCACGTTCCTGCCCGGTATGGAGTTCGTCCTCGGCGAGTTCCGCAAGTAGCGCGGGGCGAGGCCCTGTCGGGCACGTCGCTCGGATGGAAGGATCGGGGCCATGAAGGATCCGCACGGGCCGGGCGGCCGCGCTTCCGGTGACCCCGCCGACGGCGAGCCCGATCGCATCCCGACCCAGGCCGAACTCGACGCCGAAGACCTCGCCGCCCTCGAACGCTCCTCGCGTGATCGGGATCAGGCCGCGCTCTACCCGCCGCGACCGGCAGATCCGGGGACGCCCCCGGAGGCACTCGCGGTGCACGCCCGGATCGTGTGGTGGGGAGCGGCCGTCGTGGGGGTCGTCCTGGTGCTCTACGGATTCTTCAGCCTGGGAACCATCACCGACGACCTGCGCGCACGACTCCTCGAGGGGGTGGCCGCCGACCCGGCCAACGCCGCGCCCGAGAACGAGGTGGACACCCTGGCGGGCTTCTTCCCACCGTTCATGCTGGTGATGATCATCGTCGTCCTCGTCATCGAGTACGCCTGCCTCGTCGCCGCTGCCACCCATCACAGCCGGCACCTGCGCAACTTCTTCCTCGCCGCAGTCGTCGTCCATCTCCTGTGCATTCCGGTGGGCGTCGACCTGCTGTTCCGGTACCCGGACGTGTCGTCGATCATGGTCGTCCTGAGCTACCTGCAATTCGGATTGCTCGTGGTCGCGGCGCTCTGCACTCTCCGTCGCCCGGTCAACCGGTGGCTGCCGGATTCGACGCGGATGAAGCCGACCCGCATGATCCGCGGGCGCTGACGGACCGAACCGCCTACTCCTCGCACGCGCTCCTCCGCGTCACCTGTTGTTGTGACGATCACGTGCGGTCGACGCCCGGTTCCGGAATGTTCGGGCAGTGGGGCGGGTTGGACAGGTCGTCGGCCCGACCCGCTAGTGACATCCAGGAGGATCTCGAATGGCAATTGAACCGGTGTACAGCATCTCGTCGAAGGCGACCGGAGGCGGTCGTGATGGCGAGGTCGTCTCCGCGAGCGGCCACATCGACCTGGATCTCCGCCCGCCGAAGGAACTGGGCGGGAACGGCGAGGGCACCAATCCGGAAGAACTGTTCTCCGCGGGCTACGCGGCCTGCTTCCTCAGCGCCCTGCGTGCGACCGCCAAACAGGCCGGCGCCTCGGTTCCCGACGCCGCGACGGTCAACGTGACGGTCGGCATCGGCAAGGACCCCGCAGATGGCGGATTCGGTCTGACCGTCGCCATCGAGGTGTCGTTGCCGGGCCTCGAGGAGGCCAAGGCGAAGGAACTCGCCGATGTCGCCTACGCGTTCTGCCCGTACTCGAAGGCCACCAAGGGCAACATCGATTCCGAGGTCACCGTCACCGTCTGACGCGGAGTCAGCCCCGGGATCTGTTGCCCGTGACAGCAGACAACTCGTTGCCGCAGTAGCAGTCTCAGCCCGGACTGCACGGCATGGAAATGAAGGGAGTTCGTGATCATGACCATCACCCCGATTACCAGCACTCTCACCGACGAACAGCAGACTGTCGCCGGCAAGGCGTTGCAGGACACGCTCGTCGACCTGATCGACCTGTCCCTGATCGCCAAGCAGGCCCACTGGAACGTGGTCGGCAAGCAGTTCCGTTCGGTGCACCTCGACCTCGACGAGCTCGTCACGGTGTCCCGTGAGTTCACCGATGCGGCCGCCGAGCGTGCCACCGCCATCGGCGTCAGCCCCGACGGTCGCGCCGAGACGGTCGCGAAGACCGCTCACACCACCGGATTCGGCGAAGGCTGGACAAAAGACAGCGACGTCGTCGACGCCGTGGTCGCCAATCTGAAGGCCGTCGTCGCCGGTCTGCGGGACCGTATCGAGGTCACCGAGTCGGCCGACCCGGTGACCCAGGATCTGCTGATCTCGTTCGCATCGAAACTCGAACAGCTGCACTGGATGTGGCAGGCGCAGGCCGTCTGATCGCCTTCGTCTGACCCTCTCACAGCAACGAACCCCGCCGATCCCGGCGGGGTTCGTTGTGTCTGGAACCCGCGTTCAGTCGGCGGCGCGGGTGGGCGTCGGGGTCTCCGGCGCCACCTCGTCTTTGTCCGCGTCGTCTTTGTCCGCGTCGTCTTTGTCCGCGTCGTCGTCCTGCGCGGCGTAGGAGTCGCTGAACGAAACCCGGGGCGTCGTCGCCGAGTGATACAGCGCGACACCGGCGCACACGAGCGTGGCGACCGCGAAGATCGCGCAGCCTGCGATGGCGGCGATGTGGCTGACCGTCGCGAAGACGCCGTCGAGGGGCTCGACCGCGAGGGCTCCGGCGCCGGTGAGGGTGGCTCCCAGCAGGGCCCACGCCGCACTGCGGATCCACGGTGCCACCACGGAGGTGTAGAACAGGCGCTGGTAGATGGTCAGCGAGAACTCGTCGACCGCCGCCAGCCGCACCTCGTCGGTGCCGGCCAGGTCGCGCAGTTCGCGAGCGAGCTGCGTGTGCCGTTGCAGCGTCACGGCCTCCCGCTCGCGATAGCGCACGAACGCGACCACGCCGAACGCCGCCGCCACGAGTCCCAGCCCGATCATCACACCCCAGTAGTCCACGGCGTTCACGCTACAACTAGAACCTGTTGCAGTCGTGAAGCGGGTCACACGCCGCAACCGTCGGCGCCGGTCAGCGGACCTGCACGATGGCGGGCCGTCGAAGCCCGGCGCGTGCGCTGCTAGGTTGGGCGACCGTCTGTGCCCCACGACGGAAGGACGCGGGTGAGAGCTCGAGTGATCGGTACGTCGATCGTCGGCGTGGTCGTCGCCCTCGTCGTCAGCGCATCGGCCACGGGCGAACCCTCGGACGGCGTCGGTGCGATGGCGAGTCCCGCGCCCGGCATCGAGGTGCTCGGCGGCGGAGAACCGCAGTCGGTCCTGCTCAGCAGGGAGTTGTACGCGCGTTCCGACGAGGCGATCCTGCTGGGTGTCGGGGCCGCCGACGATCCGGCAGTGCGCGACCACGCCGGTCGCGTGGCGCGTGAGCGACACGTGCCGGTCCTGGCGGTGACACCGCGCACCGCATCCGAAGTGTCCCGCGAACTGCGGCGGCTCGGTGTGACCACCGAGGTCCGGCTCGGTCGGGTCGACGGCATCGACGACGGCCGTGAGACGGTGGATCTCGCTGCTGTGCGCGGCAACGCGGAACGTCGGGGCCCGGAACCGTTGATGATGATGACCCACGATGCTCCGGTCGACGCCGCGTTGACCGCACGATCGGCGGCCCGGGTCGTCGAACTGCCCGTGCCCGATCCGCGATCGACTGCCGAAGCTATCGGCGCGCTCGACCCGGCCGGGGCCGGGTCCGGGGCGATACGGGCTGTGGGGCCCGCCTTCGGCAGCACCGCGGAGTTCGCCCGTCGAGTCGACCAGGCCCGGACGACACCAGAACTGCCCGGCGGCGGACAGGTCGTCTTCCCGGGGCGCCGGATGGTCGCGCTGTACGGTTCGCCGGGCGCGCCCGCCCTGGGGCCGCTCGGCCGCCAGGACATCCCGGCCTCGATCGAACGGGCCCGGCGCCTCGCCGCCGACTATCAGCGGGTGAGTGCCGAGCCGGTGGTACCCGCGTTCGAGATCATCGCGACGGTGGCCTCCGCCGAACCGGGGCCCGGGTCGACCTACACCAACATGATCGATCCCGAGACCCTGCGGCCGTGGGTCGAGGCGGCCGGCCGCGCCGGGGTGTACGTGACCCTCGACCTCCAGCCGGGTCGCATGGACTTCCTGGCGCAGGCACGGCGGTACGCGGACCTCCTTGCGCAACCGCACGTGGGACTGGCGCTGGACCCGGAATGGCGGCTGAAGCCCGATCAGGTGCACCTGACCCAGATCGGATCGGTCGGCGCCGATGAGGTGAACCGGACGTCGGCATGGCTCGCCGACCTCGTCCGGAGTCGGCATCTGCCGCAGAAACTGTTCGTGCTGCACCAGTTCGACGCCGGGATGCTCGCCGACCGGGGCCGCATCGTCACCGACCGCGACGAGTTGCAGGTCGTCGTGCACGCCGACGGGCACGGTGCCCCCGACGTGAAGATGGAAACGTGGCGCAGATTGATCACCGATCTCCCCGCAGGGGTGTGGATGGGCTGGAAGAATTTCTACACGGAGGACAAGCCGACGTTCTCGCCGGAGACCACGCTGGCGGTGCGCCCCTCGCCCTGGTTCGTGTCATATCAGTGATCGCGGAGTGATCGCCGGCGCCGAACCGATGGGACCCGGGCACCACGAGGCGAGACCTTCACCCGAACCGGGCCCCGGCCGGTGCCCGGTCGATCGCGGCCCCGCGAGGACCGCACTGATGTGAAGGAGCCTCCGGTGGCCTCTCCCACGGCAACCCTCCCCGGCGCAGACGAACTCGCCGCCATCCCGGACCCTTCTGAGCGCAGGGACCCGCTCGACATCCTCGCCGTTCAGGCGCAGAGCCGTGTCGCCGACCTCATCCCGGTGCGCCACGCCCGGATGTCGGCCACCCCCTTCACGTTCTATCGGGGTGCCGCGGCGGTGATGTCCGACGACCTGTCGCGCACACCGGACACGGGGATCATCACGCAGTTGTGCGGCGACGCACATCTGAGCAACCTGGGCTTGTTCTTCAGTCCCGAACGACGAATGGTGTTCGACCTCAACGACTTCGACGAAACGCATGTCGGACCGTTCGAGTGGGATGTCAAGCGGTTGGCCGCGAGCTTCGCGATTGCCGGTCGCAACAACGGGTTCGACGACCGGATCAACCGCAAGGTCGCCAAGACCGTCGCCAAGGCATACCGCCGCACCATCATCCGCAGCGTTGGGCGGACAACCCTCGAATGTTGGTACGCGGGTATCGATGTCGACGATTTCCTCCGCGAGTTCGGACCCAAACTGGACACGTCCATGAGTGAGCGCACGCAGAAGGCGCTCACCAAGGCGCGGCACCGCGACAGCGCGCAGGCACTCGCGAAACTCTGCGTCATCGACGACGCGGGGAGCGCGCACATCCGCAGCGACCCACCGTTGCTCGTACCGCTGCGCGAACGTTTCCCGGCCGAGACCGCCGATGTCGTCGCCGACCGGATACGGGAACGGGTGAACAGCTATCGCGACACCCTGCCGCTGCACGTGCAGTCTCTTCTCGCGCAGTTCTCCATGGTCGACATCGCCTTCAAGGTGGTCGGTGTGGGCAGCGTCGGCACGCGCGCCTGGATCGTGCTGCTGATCGGCAAGAACCTCGACGACCCGTTGTTCCTGCAGGTGAAGGAGGCGCAGCGGTCCGTCCTCGCCGACCACGTACCCGCGTCCGGCTTCGACAACCAGGGACAACGGGTGGTGGAGGGGCAGCGACTGCTCCAGGCCGCCAGCGACCTGTTCCTGGGCTGGTCGACCGGGATCGACGAGAACGGTGAGCGTCGCGACTTCTACGTACGCCAGCTACGCGACGGCAAGGGGTCCGTGGTGGTCGAAGCACTCGGCCCCGAGGGCATGAAGCTGTACGCCCAGCTGTGCGGGATGGTTCTCGCACAGGCGCACGCACGTACCGCGAGCCGTTTCGACATCGCCCGATATCTGGACGGCACCAAGGGTTTCAGCGGCGCAATCGCCGATTTCTCGGTGGATTACGCCGATCTCAACGACGGCGACCACGCGAAGATGATGGCCGCCATCGACCGCGGCGACCTCGAGGTGTACGACTTGGCGGGGGAGGGAAAGCACTGACCTGCCCGGCCCGGTGACGATCGACGGGTCCGGTGCAGCGGCGAGAGGAGACGAATGGACGACGCGACGTTGCGGGAGCGGGTGGCCGAGCTCATGCCCCGGGCGAAGACCGACCTGGCCGAGATGGTGCGATTCCGTTCGGTCCACGATCCGCAGCAGTTCCCGGTGGACGAGTGCGACGGGATGGTCGACTGGGTGCTGCGTGCCTTCCGCGAGCTCGGCGTCGACGACGCGGCGGCGCACGTCACCAGCGACGGCAGCAAGGCGATCACCGGCAGCATCCCCGGACCCGAGGGGGCGCCGACGGTCCTGCTGTACTTCCACCACGACGTGCAACCGCCGCTGGGTGACGACGAATGGGATTCTCCCGTCTGGGAACTCACCGAACGCAACGGCCGTTGGTACGGACGCGGCGCCGCCGACTGCAAGGGCAACATCGCCGTCCACCTCACCGCGCTGCGCGCTCTCGCCGGGGAAGCGGGCGTGACCGTCAAGATCGTCGGTGAGGGGTCGGAGGAGCAGGGGACCGGTGGGCTCGAGGACTTCGCGGTCCGCCACCCGGAACTCCTGCGCGCCGACGCGATCCTGATCGCCGACTCGGGCAACTTCGCGGTCGGCGCACCGAGTCTCACCACGACGCTGCGTGGGATCGCCAACATCGAGGTGACGGTCGAGACCCTGGGTTCGGCCATGCACTCGGGGATGTTCGGCGGCGCGGCTCCCGATGCGCTCGCAGCCCTCATCTCGATGCTGGCGACGTTGCGCGACGAGCACGGGAACACCACGATCACCGGCCTCGATGCCGACGCGGAGTGGTCCGGTGTCGCCTATCCGCCCGAGCGGTTCCGTGCGGATGCGACGGTTCTCGACGGTGTCGACCTCGTGGGTTCGGGATCGGTCTCCGACATGGTGTGGGCCCGGCCGGCGGCCACCGTCCTCGGCATCGACTGTCCGCCGGTGGTGGGGTCGTCGGCGGCCGTTCAACCGCGGGCACGGGCACGGATCAACCTGCGGGTGCCGCCGGGCATGGATGCCGTTTACGCCCAGGACGCGCTCATCGAACACCTGCGCAGCGTCACACCCTGGAACGCGCGCGTGAGCTTCGAGCGCGAGGCGGTGGGCTCGCCGTTCGTCGGATCCACCAGCGGTCCCGCCTACGAGACGCTGACCGACGCCTTGCGGACGGCGTACGGCACCGACGTCCTGATCCAGGGCCAAGGCGGATCGATCCCGCTGTGCAACGTCCTTCAGACCACTTTCCCCGAAGCCGAGATCATGCTGTTCGGTGTCGAGGAACCACAGTGCCTGATCCACGCGCCCAACGAGAGCGTCGATCCGTCGGAGATCGAACGGATCGCGCTCGCCGAGGCGTTGTTCCTCCGCGACTTCGCGGCTCGGGCGACACCGTCCGCCGGCACGGCCGACGCAGATTAGCGGGAGTCGCTGAACCGTTGCAGCAGGGCGTCTTTGAGCTCCGGGCGGCTGGCGGCGACGAGGACGAACGACGCCTCCCGAAACAACCGCTCGGAGTCGGCGCCGCGGACCAGCGCCCTCCCACCGGAGGCGGCGACGAGGGCTGCCGCCGCATCGAGGGCGAGACCGGCCGCGTCGGCCCGAGCGGCGAGCAGGGCCGCGGCATCGGGCAGGGCATCGTCGAGCGCGAGGCGGGCGACGTCCGCCCGTTCGCGCAGCCGCCGCGCCTCGCGCGAATGGCCCGTGGTGTCCAGGACAGCGGTGCAGCGGCGGACCAACCCCAGGGGAAGGGTGCCGTTCAGACGGATGCCCACGTTCTGGCCGGCGAAGAAGTCGGCGAGGCCTACTCGACTCACCACCTGCGCGTCGGACACCGGCAGCTCGTCGATGTGCAAGGAGACGGTGCTGGTGCCCGACGCGGCGGACAGGTCGATCGGCGTCACGCGGATGTTCCCCCGCGGGTCGACGAGCTCGGGCATCGGCAGGACCGCGGAGACAACGTCGTCTGTGTCGGTGTCCCGCGCGGAGATCTGCAGGAGGTCGACGACCCCCCAGCCGCTGACGAACGGCGCGTCGCCCGAGAGGACCCACCGGCCGTCTTCCCGTGACGCCCTCATGCGCGGCGGGGTGGGTACGACCCCGGCGTAGGCGACCCCGGCGCGCAGCTCGCCGCGGACGGTCGCGCCGAGCAGTTCGTCGCGCAGGTGGGTGTTGGCGGAGCGTGCAAGGGAGATGACGACGCCGTGGTGTTGTAGCCAGGTGAAAGCCGTTGCGAGGCAACCGCTGAGGAGGACCTCGAGGATCTCGGTCACCTCGGCGAAGTCGAGGCCAGGCCCGCCGGCCTCGGCCGGGGCGGCGATTCCGTACAGGCCCGCCTCGGACAGTGCCTGCCAGTGAGACGCGGGGACGACGCCGGTTCGGTCGACGTCGGCGGCTGCGGGGAACAGCACCTCGTCGGCGATTCGCAGAGCCGCGGCGCGGAGGACGGCGCCGCGAGCGGCCGGGTCGGCGGAACCGGGCTCGCTCCGGGGGGTGATCACGCACCACACCCTACGCCGGGCGACTGTCGGAGACCGTTGTCGAACGGGCCGGAGTTGGACGGTCGACCCACAAGAGTTCTCCGGCTCGCACGGAAAGGCCGCGTGGCGCAGCGTAATACCGAGACAGAGATATTTGCATTTGGGACCAAAGGCCCAAGACTGCGGATGTGACCGTCGATAAACTCAGGTATCGGGTGGGAGTCATCTCTCGTGTGGAAGGAATCACGTGACCGTAGGTCTGAAGGGTCGTGACGTGCAAGCGATACGTGTTGTGCCGGAGTCGTTCCCGGGTGCCGCGCTATCGGACTTGCGGACCAGTGAGCGGTATCTGCGCGCCGCGGTCACCGACCTCATCGAGCGCAACTTCCGGGACCCGGACTTCAGTGTCGAGATCGTCGCGCGGCAGCTGCACGTGAGTCGGCGGCACCTGTATCGGGTGCTGGCCGGCAGCCCCACGTCGCTCGCCGAGATGATCGCCGACCGTCGGCTGGAGTGGGCCAAGGGTCTGCTCACCGGCCCGGGGAATCTCAAGCTGGAGGCAGTCGCCCACGCCTCCGGATTCGCCTCGACGGCGACCATGCGCAATCGCTTCCGTTCCAAGTTCGGCTGCACGCCCGACGAGTTCCGCCGCATGGCCCCGGACGCCGCGGCCAGCTGAACAAGTCTCACCGAACGACTCCGGCGCAAGCACTTTCGTGCTTGCGCCGGAGTGTGTCGGCAGTCGGTCAGGGAGTTGTCACACGATGCACAGCGGCGAGTAGTCGCTGCGCCCACCGGTGGTCGGTGACACGAGGAAGGTGCACGGGTTGTAGCCGACCTTCTCGATCTCCTTGGTCAGGCGACGCAGTTCCGAATCGGGTACCACCTTGTCGCGCGAGAGCAGGAACCCGGACCCGCGGTTCGGATCGCCGACGATCGCGTACCGGTACGGCCCGTCGGGATTCTCGCCGTCCTCCAGGTAGGCGACGACGTAGTTGGGCGCATTGCCCGGATTGATGCTTCCCGGCGTCTGTGGGAAGCGAACGCTCAGTTGCGCATTCGTCTTGGTGTCCACCACGGTGGCACGTCCGACGACGCCACCCCGCATGCCCGTCGGTCCCGTGCACTGGTTGTCGACGCCGATCGTCGTGGCGTCGATCTTCGTGTAGAAGGCGCTGGTGTCCCGGGCGCAGGTGAGGCCGAAGAAGGACGGGACGGTGGCCAGTTGCCACCACTTGCCGAGGTAGCGGTCCACCTCGACCTGTGCCACGGGCGCGAGCGGGGCGGCCTGTGCCGGACCGGTTCCGACCGCGAAGCCGATGCTCACGACCAGGCCGGCGACAAGGGCTGCCAGGGAGCGGGTGATGCGCATGAGGTTCCTTTCGTGCCGTTCGTCGTACCGCCGCTCCCGGGTGGAGCCGCGTCAACAGACGATTCGGACCGGTTGCGCACCGTGGATTGGTCGTCCCCGGCAGCCCTGTCAGTCCGTCACATGTTGTAGGCGGTGTTCGGGTTCCAGGTGGACACCGCCCAGATCACGATGAGGTCCAGCACGATGATCAGGATGGCCCACGCGGGGTAGTACGGCAGCCACAGGAACTGCGCGATGATCGACAGCGACGCGATCACGATCGCCGAGATCCGCGCCCAATCGGCGCCGACCGCCAGTCCGCCTGCGATCAGCAGGGCGACGACGCCCAGGATCAGATGGATCCAACCCCAGGTGGTGAGGTCGAACTGGAAGACGTACTCGCGCCCGACGACGAACAGGTCGTCGTTCGCGATGGCCGAGATGCCCTGGAAGACCGAGACCAGACCGGCCACGAACAACAGGGCCGCGGCCACGATGGAGATACCCAATGCGAAACCCTGCTTGGCAGACCTGTTGGCCTGCTGATCCGGGGAAGCGCTCATGGTAGGCGTGTCCTTTCGATGAGTGGTGCGCCGACTCCATGGCCCCGAACCGTCGACGCGGCGGCTCTGGTACGGATGGACCACAACAAGGATGGGCGCTCGGGCCGGGTTTCGCACGATGTTCGGCCACATCTGGCCCGGCTATGACCAGGCGATTTAGTACTGGGCGCGGGGCGGGTATAAGCTATCGCAGGCTACACACGGGGTGTGGCGCAGCTTGGTAGCGCGCTTCGTTCGGGACGAAGAGGTCGTGGGTTCGAATCCCGCCACCCCGACGCAAGGTTGAGATTGCAGAAGAGACCCTGACCGGAGAGATCCGGTCAGGGTCTCCTCGTTTGTGCGGGCGGTATCCGGTTGCGTTCGTGCGCCGGTATCCGGGACAGAGCGCAACGCGATCCAGAGGGTCGGTCAGTTCAGGTCTTCCGACGACGAGCGCCCGCCGACATGAGCGATGACCTCCGGGTCGTCGACGACGACCCGGTCGACCTCCTCCCCGCCGTCGCAGCGGAGCAGCGCGAGCGTGACTCCCGCTGGGCCGGAGTGGATCACCCGCCATCCCGCCCCGGAGTCCTCCCACCGCACCAGGTCGTCGAGCGTCATCGGGTCTACGATGCGTCGCCGGCGAGTTGCCGCGCCAGATCGAGCAGATCCGTCGCGTGCACGTCGTTGTCCGGCGAACCGGAATCGTCCTTCGGCTCGCCACCCCACTCGCCCGGGCGCTCGACGAAGGCGGTGCGCAGTCCGAAGGACCGCGCCGCATCGAGGTCGTTCTGGTGGGTCGCGACCATCATCACCTCGCCGGGCTCGACCTCGAGCAGGTCGGCCAGTCCGCAGTAGGTCTCGCGGGCGGGCTTGTAGTGCCGCCACAGGTCCGACCCGCCGACGACGTCCCAGGGGAAGCCGTTGTGCCGGGCCATGTGGGTGAGCAGCGCGACCGTACCGTTGCTCAGGGCGCAGATGATGAAGTCCTGCTTGAGAAGCCGGAGTCCGTCGGCTGCGTCGGGCCAGCCGGGGATCGTCCGCCACGAGTGGACCAGCGTCGCGGCCTGATCGTCGTCGAGTTCGATGCCGAACTCCGCCGCGACGTCGTGCAGCGTCTCGGTCTGCAGGTCGTCGAGACGCCGCCAGGGCAGCTCACCCGACTCGACCCGCGCCAGGATGGGTCCGTAGCGTCGTCGCCACTCCTTGGCGAACGCTGCGGCGTCGACATCGGGGACGGTCGTGCGGACCGCGTCGGAGATACCGGTGAACCAGTCGGTGACGGTGCCGAAGGTGTCGAACGCCAGGACCTTCACCTGCTTTCGAAGGTCACGGCTCACATGGTCTCCCGGGCCAGCTGGGGAAGCGACTGGTCGGCGTCGTAGTCGGCGTCGCCGTGGGAGACGGGCGTGAGGGTCAGCAAACTGGCCTCCGGGCGGCAGCAGAACCGCGCCGGGGCGTAGGGGGATGTGCCGAGCCCGGCGCTCACGTGCAGCTTCATCGACGATCCCCAACTCGACGCGCCCTTCACCCGGGAACGATCGATCTGGCAGTTCGTCACCAGCGCACCGAAGAACGGCAGGCACAGCTGGCCACCATGTGTGTGACCGGCCATCACGAGGTCGTAGCCATCGGCGGCGAATCGGTCGAGCACGCGCGGCTCGGGCGAGTGGGTGAGGCCGAGCCGCAGATGCGCGAGCGGATTGGGGCGTCCGGCGACCGTCTCGTAACGATCCCGTTCGATGTGCGGGTCGTCGACACCGGCCGCGACGACGCGTACCCCACCGACCTCCAGTTCACGGATGGTGTGGGTCGCGTCGAGCCAGCCGCGCTCGGTGAACGCGGCTCGGAGGTCCTGCCACGGAAGCGGTTCGCCGTGTGTGCGCTGGTGGTCCTTCTTGAAGTACTTGAGCGGATTCTTCGGCTTGGGACCGAAGTAGTCGTTGGACCCGAAGACGAACAGCCCCGGTCGCGAGAGCAGACCCCCCAGCGCCTGGATGACCGATGGCACGGCCTGCGGGTGGGCCAGGTTGTCGCCGGTGTTCACGACGAGGTCGGGCTCCAGGGCCTCCAGCTCGGCGATCCACGCCTGCTTCAGCCGCTGGCCGGGCATCATGTGCAGGTCGCTGATGTGGAGCACCCGCAGCGGCGAGGCCCCGGGTTCGAGGACCGACAGCGTCGTGTGTCGCAGCGCGAAGGCGTTGCGCTCGATCACCGTCGAGTAGAACAGTCCGGCCGCGGCGAGGCCGGCGACCCCGGCCAGAGCGCGGACGGGAACTCCGGAACCGGACGAACCGAGGCGTGGCAGGCCGAGGCGTGTGATGTCGAGTTCGGAGTGCGGCATCCCCCCAGAATACGCATTCGGGGGAGTGCCTCGACCGTCGTTCACCACGGTGGCGGCGACCGTGTCGGCCGGGTCAGCCGGGAAGCTGGATCACGACCGGTCCGACGCCCGGGACCACGACCGTCGTCTCGGTCGGGCCGTCACCGTCCCCGCCGCCGGCGCGGCGACCGTTGGACACGTAGATGGTGATCGTGCTGCCCGGCATGGCCGAGTCCGACGGCGCGGTGAAGACCACGGTTCCCTGCGGACGACCGCTGTCGACGTCGAGTTCGCTCACCTTGAAGCCTGCGGCCTGCAGTCGAGAGGTGGCCTCACTGGCGCTCAGCCCACTGACCTGTGGGATGCGGCCGCGGTCGCTGCCGTTCCAGTACTCCTGGTCGATGGGCGGCAGATTCACCGGCCCGAACTTGGTGGCCACCGGCCGCACGGCCTGGAACCACGTCCGGGCGGGCTCCATGCCGCCGTAGAGGTCGCCGTCGTAGCAGGAGCGCAACGGGCTGCTGCAGACTCCCTGCGGGTTGGGGCCGTCGCTGTAGACGTAGGCGGCACCGGCGATCTGGTTGGTGAAACCGACGAACGCCGACGACCGGTGGGCCTCGGTGGTGCCGGTCTTGCCGGACATCGGGAGGGTCCAACCGGCCGATCCGGCCGCACCCGCCGCGGTTCCGCCACCCACGTCGTCCTTGCTCATCGCGTTGGCCAGAGTGTGCGCGAGACCTTCGTCGACGACCTGCTCGCACGGCGGCGTGGTGAACGGGATCGAGGTCAGGGCCGGACGGCCGTCGGGTCCCATCACCGGGTTGCCGTACTGGTCGCGCTTGATCCGGCTGATCGACTTGATCGGATTGGGCGGGCACCAGGTGCCGCCCGACGCGATGGTGGCGGCGACGTTGGCGAGTTCGAGACCGTTCAGCGGCAGCGGGCCGAGGGTGAACGAGCCGAAGTTACCGTCCTTGACGTACTGCGCCATGCTCTTCTCGCCGTAGCCCGAAGACCCGGGGATCGTGTAGGAGCGCAAGCCGAGACGGACGGCCATGTCCACCGCCGGCTTCACGCCGACCTGCTGCAGGAGTTTCACGAACGCGGTGTTCGGCGACTGGGCCAGCGCGTTGGTCACCGACATCGACGCGGGGTACCGGCCGTCGTTCTTGACGCAGTAGGCATTCGCCGGACAACCGTTGGCGCCGCCGCTGTTGCCCATGCCCTCGACCGCGATCGAGCCCGGGACGGGGATGTTGGAGCCGGCTCCGAGTCCCTTCTCCATCGCCGCGGCGACGGTGAAGATCTTGAACACCGAGCCCGCGCCGTCACCGACCATCGAGAACGGCTGGGGTTGCATGGTCTCGCCGCGGTTGAGATCGAGGCCGTAGTCGCGGCTCGACGCCATCGACAGCACGTCGTGCGACTTCTTGCCGGGCCGGAGCGTGCTCATCACGTCGGCAACGCCGTCGGCGGTGGGGCTGGCCTGCGACTTCACCGCGCGGGTCGTCGCGCGCTGCACCTCGGGGTCGAGGGTGGTCTGGATGATGTACCCGCCGCGCAGTACCGAGTTGCGGGACATGCCGTTCTCGGCGAGGAACTGCAGTGCGTAGTCGCAGAAGAAGCCGTTGTTGCCCGAGGCGATGCACCCCTGGGTAGGGGTCTGCGGGCGGGCGAGGACGCCCAGCGGCTTCTCCTTGGCGGTGATCAGCTCGGCGCGACGTTCCGGGAAGTTGTCGATCATCGTGTCCAACACCAGGTTCCGCCGCTCGAGGGAGGCCTCGGGGTTGGAGTAGGGGTTGAGCGCCGAGCTGGACTGGACCATGCCGGCGAGGAGCGCCGCCTGCTCGACCCTCAGTTCCTTGGCGGGGATGCCGAAGTAGGTCTGGGCCGCGGCCTCGATGCCATAGGCGTTGTTGCCGAACGGCACCACGTTCAGGTAGCGGGTGACGATCTGCTTCTTGGCCTCCTGCTTGGCGGCGGCGTCGTCGAGGCCCTTGTCGCGCTTGGCCTGATCGATGAGGCTCTGCTCGAGCGTCAGCGCCATCCGCACCTCGCGCAGCTTGCGTGCCGGGGTGGTCTCGACCGCGGCCTGGCGGTCGGCCTCGGTCCGTGCGAGGACGAGGAGCTGATAGTTCTTGATGTACTGCTGATCGAGGGTCGATGCACCCTGCTGGACCTCGCCCGACGACGAGTTCTTCAGCGCGGCACGGATGGTGCCCTTCCAGTCGACCCCGTCGTGTTCGAGGAAGCGGCGGTCCTCGACGGAGATGATCGCCCGGATCATGTCGGGGGAGATGTCGTTGTATCCGACCTGGTAGCGGTACTGGTCGAACAGCACGGCGATCGGCTTGCCGTCGGCGTCGGTCATGGTGGTGACCTCCGGCAGGGTGCCGTTCAGCAGTTCGGAGGACACGTTCTCGACAGCGGCCGCCGCTCGGTTGGAGACGACCCCGATTCCGCTGGCCACGGGGTACAGAAGGCCGGCGACGAGAACTCCGGCCAGCAGGCTCGCCCAGGCCAGCGACCACAGTTTCTTCGACATCACCCCGACAGGATACGTGCGTCGCCACAGAACATCGCCCTCCCTCGCCCGTCGGGACGGGTGAGACCCGGCCGCCCCGACCCCTCACGAGCGCCCGTCCGAACAGATGAGATTGCACGCTTGTCCCACTTTGTTGGCTCCAGGGGTTGCGCACCCAAGCACACATCCCTAAATTGAGTGCAGAATGTGACTCACATAACAGTTGGCTGTAAATGTGGCTTGAGCAGCGATGTTGAGGCGCGTTCGTAGCGACGCGGAGACGACAGGTAGGGGTGGCGGATGGCTACAGCGGCAGTTTCCAACGAAGAAGATCGCTTGACGTGGGTTGCGCAGGCGCGTTGTCGTGGGGGAGACCCCGATGATCTGTTCGTGCGAGGAGCGGCGCAGCGCAAGGCCGCGACGATCTGCCGCCACTGCCCCGTGCAGCTCGAATGCGGCGCCGACGCTCTCGACAACCGCGTCGAATTCGGCGTGTGGGGCGGGATGACCGAGCGCCAGCGGCGCGCGCTGCTCCGCCAGCACCCCGAGGTGACGTCGTGGTCGGCGTTCTTCTCCGCTCAGCGCCGGCGTCATCGCGACGCGGTCTGAGCGGTACGCCGCCTGACTCAGCCCCGGCCGGTGATCTGCTCGGCCACGGCCCGCAGCGCGGTCACGTCGGCCACCTCGAAGGGCAGCGCGGGCACCCCGACGATCGGCACGCGCGGATGTGAGGCCGTGAACCGCTGCAGCAGGTGGAGTTCACGCTTCCCGGTGGCGGCCCGGTCGGCGTGGATCTGCAGGACGCCCCGGGTGAGGTCGTCGGTGACCGACTCCAGTGCCACCAGAGCCGACTCCTCCGGGATCGACGTCAGGTTCGGATGGGTCCGGTTGAGGATGAGCCCCGCGAGCGGCATCGATTCCTCCGACAACCGGTCGACGAAGAACGCCGCCTCGCGCAGCGCGTCCGCCTCGGCGGCCGCGACCACCGCGAACTGGGTCCCGGGCTGCTTGAGCAGCGCGTAGGTCTTCGCCGCGCGGTCCTGGAAGCCGCCGAACATCGAATCCAGGGACTGCACGAATGTCGCCACGTCGCGCAGCATCTCCCCACCGATGATGGTCGAGACCCCGCGCATCGCCAGGCTCATCGCGCCGGTGACCATCCGGCCCACCCCACGGCCGCCGCCGACGAGCACCTTCATCAGACGACCGGACAGGAACGATCCGAGTCGTTGTGGCGCGTCGAGGAAGTCGAGCGCGTTCCGTGACGGCGGGGTGTCGACGACGATGAGGTCCCAGTGGTCCTGCTCGAGGAGTTTGCCGAGCTTCTCCATCGCCATGTACTCCTGTGTGCCGGAGAACGACGACGCGACGGTTTGGTAGAAGGCGTTCTGCATGATCGCCTCGGCCCGATCCGGGGTCGAGTACTCGAGCACCATCTCGTCGAACGTGCGCCGCATGTCGAGCATCATGGCGTCGAGCGTGCCGGCGCCGTCGATCTTCACCGGCTGTGGATCGTTGGTCAGTTCCGACATGCCGAGCGACTGCGCGAGGCGTCGGGCCGGATCGATCGTCAGGACGGCAACCGTCCGGCCCTGCTCCGCGGCGTACATGGCCATCGCGGCCGCAGTGGTCGTCTTGCCCACTCCGCCCGCGCCGCAACAGATCACGACGCGCGTCGCCGGATCGGTGAGGACCGAGCCCATCTTGAGGTCGAGTGGCATCAGGCACCCGCTTTCTGGAGGAGGTTGGCCAGCTCGTAGATGGAGCCGAGGTCGACGCCGTCGCCGAGGGACGGCAGTTCGACCATCGGCAGTTCCACCTCGTCGAGCTGCGCCTTCGCGATCTGCTGCGCCTGCAGGCGGGTCGCGTGCTCGATGGTCTCGGTCAGCAGCCCGGCGAGGTCGCCGTCGGCGAGCTTGAGTCCGGCGGCGGTCAGCGCGTCCTCCACGCGACCGGCATCGATCTGGCCCTCGGCGATCTCGTCGATCACCTCGGCGGGCAGGTGCGGCGTGCTCACCCGGTTGATGATCAGGCTGCCGAGGTTGAGGTTCTTGCCGCGGAGTTCGGCGATGGCCTCGACGGTCTCCTGGATGGGCATCGCCTCGAGCAGCGTCACCAGGTGGATGATCGTCTCCTCGGAGTGCAGGAGTCGGACGACGCCCTCGCTCTGGTTACGGATCGGACCGGTCTTGGCGAGATCGGCCATCGCCTGGGTGACGTCGAGGAAGTTGCCGATGCGGCCGGTCGGCGGTGCGTCGACGACCACCGCGTCGTACACCCGGTTCCCCTGCTTGTCGGTGTGGATGATGCGTTCTTTGATCTTGCCGGTGAGCAGCACGTCACGCAGGCCGGGTGCGACGGTCGTGACGAAGTCGATGGCGCCGATGCGCTTCATCGCCCGGCCGGCGAAACCGAGGTTGTAGAACATGTCCAGGTACTCGAGCAACGCATGCTCGATGTCGATGGCCAGCGCGGACACCTCGCCCCCGCCCTCGGCGGTCGCGATGCGGGTGTCGGTCGGCGGGAGCGGCGGGATGTCGAAGACCTGCGCGATGCCCTGGCGGCCCTCCGTCTCGACCAGGAGGACCTTCTTGCCGTCCGCGGCCAGGGCGAGGGCCAGTGCTGCGGCGATGGTGGTCTTGCCGGTGCCGCCCTTGCCCGACACGAAGTGCAGGCGGGCGCGTGCGGCCGCGTCCGGCCACTCGTTCTCGCCGGCAGCGGAGGAATCGTCTGTCACGCCGGGATCGAGCGCCTCACCCACCCCGGATCGTGAGCCCTGTTCATTGGCCACCGCAACACCTTATCCATTGACCCTCGCCAGATAGGGTGAGTCCATGACTGAAGTGACCGCGTGGGAATACGTGACGGTGCCGCTGCTGACCCATGCCACCAAACAGATCCTCGACCAGTGGGGCGCCGATGGTTGGGAGCTCGTCTCGGTGCTGCCCGGCCCCACCGGTGAGCAGCACGTCGCATACCTCAAGCGGCCGAAGGCCTGATCATGGCGACCACCTGGACCGATCGACTCGCCGAACTGGGCATCACGCTGCCCGGCGTGGTGCCCCCGGTGGCGAGCTACACCCCTGCGGTACGGACCGGCGACCTCGTCTACACCTCGGGTCAGCTCCCGATGGTCGACGGCGAACTCACTGCGCGCGGGAAAGTGGCCGAGGGCGCCGAGGGCGTCGTCGAACCGGATGACGCCACCGCCGCGGCACGTGTGTGTGCGCTCAACGCACTGGCGGCGATCGACGCGCTCGTGGGGATCGACTCGATCGTGCGTGTGGTCAAGGTCGTCGGGTTCGTCGCCTCCGCACCCGGTTTCACCGGCCAGCCCGGCGTGATCAACGGTGCCTCCGACGTTCTCGGCGAGATCTTCGGCGACGCCGGGGTGCACGCCCGCTCTGCCGTCGGTGTCGCCGAACTGCCGCTCGGTGCGCCCGTCGAGGTGGAGCTGATCGTCGAAGTGGCCTGACGTCCGCCTTGGACGTCGCACTTCTGATCGTCGCGGCCGCCGCTGCGGGGTGGGTCGACGCCGTGGTCGGCGGCGGGGGCCTGGTCCTGATCCCCGCGATGCTGATCGCCCAACCGGGCCTACCCGTGGCGACCGCGCTGGGCACCAACAAGCTGGCCGCGGTCTTCGGCACCGCGTCGGCCGCCTGGCGCTACGTGCGACACGTGCGCATCGACCTGCGGCGGCTCATCCCGGTGTTCGCCGCGGCGCTCGTCTTCTCCGCACTCGGTGCGGCGGTGGCGATCTCGCTGCCCACCGAGATCTTCACGCCGATCGTGCTGGTGATGCTCGTCGGCGTGGGACTGTTCGTCGCGCTCAACCCGGGCTTCGGCGGTGACGCATCGGCGGGACCGCGCTCGCGCGTGTCCACGATTGCCGGTCTCGTGGTGGCCGGCGTCGTCGTCGCCTTCTACGACGGGGTGATGGGGCCGGGGACCGGGACGTTCCTCATCATCAGCCTGACCGCTCTGGTCGGGACCAGCTTCCTCGAGAGCTCGGCGATGGCGAAGGTCATCAACACCGCGACCAACCTCGGTGCCCTCACGGTGTTCGGGCTCCAGGGAAATGTGTTGTGGCTGTTGGGGCTCGGCCTCGCCGTGGCCAACATCATCGGCGCCCAGATCGGCTCGCACATGGCGATCGGCCGGGGCAGTTCGTTCGTGCGCTGGGTGTTGCTCGGCGTCGTCGTCGTGATGGTCGGCAAGCTGGGGTACGACCTGCTCGTCGGGTGACCCGGCGCGGCGTCGACGAAAAATGCTGGCGCACCGGCGCCGGACCGTCGATGCTCGGATGGTGAACACAGGCGAGATGCGGCCGGACCGGGCAAGCCTCCAGCGGCGCACCGTCGTGCTGCTGTGTGCGGGGCAGGTCCTCGGCGGGGTGTCGATGGGCGGCGCGCTCGCGCTCGGCGCCATCCTCGGCGAACAACTGTCGGGAACCGACTCGCTGGCCGGCGTGCCGACGACCGTGCTCACGCTCGGCGCCGCGGCGGCCGGTCTCCCGCTGGCGTCGCTCGCCGCGGGCCGCGGTCGCCGACCGGCGTTGACGACCGGAATGCTGATCGCCGCCGCCGGTGCACTCGTCGTCGCCTTCGCCGTCGACCGCGAGTGGTTCCCCCTGATGCTGGTGGGAATGGTCGGGGTGGGGTCGGGAACCGCGGTGAGCCTGCAGGCCCGCTTCGCCGCGACCGACCTGTCTTCGCCGCAGACACGGGGCCGCGACCTCTCGCTCGTCGTGTGGATGACGATGATCGGGGCGGTCGTCGGCCCCGCGCTGGTGCCGCTGGGTGCGACCGTCGCGGACTGGTTCTCGATGGCCGAACTCTCCGGCCCCTTCCTGCTCGGCGCCGTCGGCTGTGCCGCGGCGGCAGCGGTGCTGTTCACCGGACTCCGCCCCGACCCGCTCGTCGTGGCCACCGACGCCCAAAGTGCGACACACACGAGAGTTCCGCTGAAAGAGGGACTCTCGGCGATCCTGCGGTCGCCGTCGGCGCGCGCGGCAACGGCCGCGGTGGTCTCCGCGCACGCGGTGATGGTCGGGGTCATGGCGCTGACTCCCGTCCACATGCATCACGGCGGTGCGTCGGTGACGGTCGTCGGACTGTCGATCAGCGCCCACATCGCCGGGATGTACGCGCTCGCACCGGTGATGGGGCTCCTCGCCGACCGCGTGGGTAGGACGCCGATCATCCTCACCGGTCAGGCGACGCTCGTGGTCAGCTGTGTCACGGGTTTCGTGTTCGCGGGCACGCAGGCCGGACTGGTGGTGGCGCTCGTACTGCTGGGCATCGGATGGTCGGCGTCTACGGTGGCCGCGTCGACACTGCTCACCGACAGCGTCGACGTGGAGCATCGCGCTCCCGCGCAGGGTGTGTCCGACACCGCGATGAGCCTCGCCGGGGCGGCTGCGGGGGCTCTCGCCGGGGTCGTGGTCGGCGCCTTCGGATACAGCGTCCTCGTCCTCGGATCGGCGGTGATCGCTGTCGTCACGGCTGTGTACGTGGTGGCCGACGGCGCGCGGGACCGGCGTCGCACCGCGGTCGCATAGGGTTTCGGCCAGGGATCGCGACACTCGCCGGGAGGCAGCAGATGGCACCTTCGCAGCTCGTCGGGCGCACCGGGACCGTGACGATGTCGATTGCAGGCGACGACACGCTCGGGGAGGTCGAGGTGCGGTTCGCCGGCGGGACACAACGGTTCCTCGCGCGCGGCGTGGAACCGATCGAGGTCGACGCCGCGATCCTGGTGATCGCCGAGTCCCCCGGGCGGATCGTCGACGTCGAGAAGTGGGTGCAGCCCCCGGGATGGTGAGGGCCGCCGGGGGCAGCATGTGAACAACCGATTCTCGTACGGCGTGCGATGGGGCAGTATCGGCACTCGACACCCACCCGTTCGGGGCGACACCTCGCTGTCCCGAAGCGCGACGCCACAGGAGAACTGCATGCTCGGCTACTACGTCCCGGAACCCGATGAGGCCATGTTGATCTCGGGTGCGAAGTCAGATGCCGACAACGCGCCGTTCGTCGTGGTCGTCGGTCACGGGAAGTGGGTGATGCCGTTCTTCCGCAAGGTCCGGTTCCTGTCGATGGCGCTGCACGAGGCCACGATCCGCGAGGTCTGCGTGACCACCCAGGGCATCCAGCTGAACGTACGGGCCGTGATCGCCCACAAGGTCGGCAACGACGTCATGTCGATCGTCAACGCCGGTCAGCGGTTCATCTCCGAGCAGGAGAACGAGATGAATCAGCTGACCGGACAGATCTTCTCGGGCCATCTGCGCTCGATCGTCGGGTCGATGACCGTCGAACAGATCATCCGCGAGCGTGACACGCTCGCTCGCCAGGTGCTCGACGCGTCCAAGCGTGAGATGGGTTCGATCGGTCTGGTCGTCGACTCGTTCCAGATCCAGTCGATCGACGACATGGATTCCGGCTACATCAACGCGCTGGCCGCGCCCAACATCGCCAAGGTGCAGCGCGAGGCCGCCGTCGAACGTGCCCGCGCCGACCAGGAGTCGGCGAAAGCACAGCAGGAGTCGTTGCGGAATCAGGCGGACTACGAGCGGGAGACCTCGATCAAGCGCGCCTCCATCAAGGCCGAGACCGACAAGGCCAATGCCGAAGCGGCCCAGGCGGGTCCGCTGGCCCAGGCGCGGGTCAACCAGGAGGTGATCCGCGAACAGTCGCTGCTCGCCCAGGCCCAGGCCGAACTCCGTGAGCAGGAACTGATCTCGGAGGTCGTCAAGCCTGCCGAGGCCGAGGCGCTCCGCCGTCGCATCATCGCCGAGGCGGAGGCCAAGGCCGTCGAGATCCAATCCGCGGCGGCGGCTCAGCACAACAGGATCGCGCTCGACCAGCAGCTCATCGAAGCGCTGCCGACTCTGGTCGGCGAGGTGGCCAAGGGGCTGAGCACCGCGAACCTGACCGTCTACAACGGTGCGGAAGGCGTCAACGAGATCATGACCGGCGTGATCACCCAGGGGGCGGCCCTGCTGCGCAGCCTGCAGGATCAGGTGACACCGACCGTCGTCGACGGTGCGGGGTCCACCCGGGTCGACGCGACGAGCAACGGCGCCGCGGTCGCCGAGAACTGATCGGCGGCATCGGCACACCGGCCCGATCGGCGGGCATCGGGACGACTGGTGTCCGGAGTCGATAGTCTCGGAGACCATGAGCTCACAGAACGAGGCGGCCCCCACCCACCCCGCATACGGGGTCCTGCGTGAGGTGACGCCCTTCGCATCGGTGCTGCTGTGCGACAACTCCGGGATGATGGAACTCGACGGCACGAACACCTACGTCCTGCGGGCACCCGGCAGCGATGAGTGTGTGGTCGTCGATCCCGGTCCGCCGAAGTACAAGGCCCACGCCCGTCGGCTCGCCGAACTCCCGGGCGTCGCACTAGTACTCATCACGCACCGGCACTACGACCACACCGGTGGTATCTCACGGCTGCACAAGCGCACCGGGGCGCCGGTGCGCGCTCGTCTGGAGAAGCACTGCCGCAAGGCGGCGCCCCTGCGCGACCGTGAGGTCATCGAGGTGGCCGGACTGCGCATCACGGTGCTGGACACGCCGGGGCACACCGGCGACTCGGTGAGCTTCGTCGTCGAATGCGACGGGCAGCGTGCCGTTCTCACCGGCGACACGATCCTGGGAAGTGGCACGACCGTTCTCGATCCGTCCGACGGCGGTCTGCGCGACTACCTGAACTCGTTGAACCGGCTCATCGTCGAGGGCGAAGGAGCGCCGCTGCTGCCGGCGCACGGTCCCGACCACCCGGACCTGGGGCCTGTCGCCCGCTACTACAAGGCGCACCGCGAGGATCGCATCGACCAGATCGTCGCGGCACTCGACGACATGGGTGTCTCCGCGCGCGAGGCGAAACCGATGAAGGTGGTCCGCCGGGTCTACGCCGATGTCGACAAGAAGCTGTGGCCGGCCGCCCGACTGTCGGTGAAGGCGCAGCTGGAGTACTTGCGAGAGGCCTGAGGGTCATAGATCGAAAGCCGCCCACTCCCGGAGGAGTGGGCGGCTTTCGCGTCTGTGTCCCCGCCCCCTGAGGAGCGAGCGTCTGTGTCACCGCCCCCTGAGGAGCGAGCGTCGGTACCGCCGCCCCCTGAGGAGCGAGCATCGGTACCACTGCCCCCTGAGGAGCGAGCGAAGCGAGCGTCTCGAAGGGTCAGCGAGCGCGGCGTGCGAGTCGTTCGGAGTCGGCGATCAGCACGCTCTTGCCCTCGAGGCGCAGCCAGCCGCGCTGGGCGAAGTCGGCGAGCGCCTTGTTGACGGTCTCGCGCGAGGCGCCGACGAGCTGGGCGATCTCTTCCTGGGTCAGGTCGTGCGTCACGCGGAGCGCGCCGCCCTCCTGGGTGCCGAAGCGCTGCGCGAGCTGCAGCAACTGCTTGGCGACACGACCGGGCACGTCGGTGAAGATCAGGTCGGCGAGGTTGTTGTTGGTGCGACGCAGACGACGCGCGAGCACGCGCAGCAGCTGCTCGGCGATCTCGGGGCGATCCTTGATCCACGCCTTCAGCGCGTCACGGTCCATCGAGACCGCCCGGACCTCGGTGACGGTCGTCGCCGACGACGTCCGGGGGCCCGGGTCGAAGATCGACAGCTCGCCGAACATGTCCGACGGCCCCATGATCGTCAGCAGGTTCTCGCGGCCGTCGGGGGAGCGTCGACCGACCTTCACCTTGCCCGACATGATGATGTAGAGCCGGTCGCCGGGTTCGCCTTCGTGGAAGATCACGTGTCCGCGAGGGAAGTCGACGGGCTGAAGCTGCTTGGTCAGCGCCGCGACGGCGGAAGGCTCGACGCCCTGAAATATGCCCGCCCGCGCCAGTACTTCTTCCACCTAGGGAACCTTTCTCGAATCTTTGCCACAGCCACGTCTGAAGATCGCGCGCCCTTGGACACGCTACCCCGCGCCCAAGCATAAGTGTTGAATGGGTCACTGAACGTGCATTGCGTGTGTGTCCGGCGAGCGAGATGTTAACGACGGGTTCGGTGCCTGGTGCGTCGGTGTGTCGTCGCCGCGGATCAGCTGGCGCGCTTGGGCGATTCGGCGCGCTCGACGACGGGCTCGGACCTCGTCACCCGGCGGGTGCGGAGCTCGTCGAGAGCAGCGGGCATCCCCTCACGGGCGAGGGTGTCGACGTTCTGGGCGTCGGCGGCGTCGAGGAAGTCCTCGACGTCGTCGCGGGTGACCGAGGAGCGGTCGATCCGTGCCTGCACCTTGTCCATGCCCATTGCGAAGAGCATGAGTACAGCCGGGAACAGCAGCGCCGCGAGACCATGCATGGGGACAAGTAAACACAATGGACCCCGCGGAATCCTCATCCGAGGGACCGACGTCACTGACTTGTTACCTGACCGTAGGTTGTGGGCGACGTGTTCTCTGTCGCAGCCATCGACCCCGTCCGGAGGCTCGTGTCGGGGCGGTGAGCTGCGCTGTTGCCGCCATGGGCGCGGTCTCACGGCCCGGCGCCGGGCCGTGGCCCACCTGCGGAAGCGGCATATGCGGAGTACATCGCTAACCTGAATCAGGTGAGCGCACGCAAGGCGGCGTCCGCGGGTCCGGCCGCGGTCCGCAAACAGGAGACCCATCTCGGTCTGGTCCGGCGCGCGCGACGGATGAACCGGACGCTGAAGGTCGCGTTTCCGCATGTCTACTGCGAACTCGACTTCACCGATCCGTTGGAGTTGTCGGTGGCGACGATCCTCTCCGCCCAGTGCACCGACGTCCGGGTCAATCAGACGACGCCCGCTGTGTTCGCGAAGTACCGCACCGCGCGCGACTACGCGGAGGCCGACCGGACCGAACTCGAGGAGCTGATCCGTCCGACCGGTTTCTACCGGAACAAGACGAATTCGATCATCGGGCTCGGCCAGGCTCTCGTCGAACGCTTCGACGGTGAGGTCCCCGACAACCTGAAGGACCTCGTCTCGCTTCCCGGCTTCGGACGAAAGACCGCGAACGTGGTGCTCGGCAACGCCTTCGGCGTTCCGGGCATCACCGTCGACACCCACTTCGGCCGTCTGGTCCGACGCTGGCAGTGGACGGAGGAGACCGACCCGGTGAAAGTCGAGCACGCGGTCGGTGAACTCATCGAGCGCCGGGAGTGGACCGACCTCTCGCACCGCATCATCTTCCACGGGAGGCGGGTCTGTCATGCACGCAAACCCGCGTGCGGCGTGTGCATCCTCGCCAAGGACTGCCCGTCGGTGGGAACCGGTCCGATGGACAAGGCGGAAGCGGCGGCCCTGGTGAAGGGTCCGGAGACCGAGCATCTTCTCGCACTCGCGGGGGTGGAGGCGCCGTGAACGATGCACCCCCCGTGAACGACGCACCCCCCACCCCGACGCAC
>NZ_JAKOIW010000021.1 GCF_022206305.1 Gordonia sp. 'Campus'
ATAGGCCAGAACTGTACGCACAGCAATGTGTTCAGGTGACTGGTACTAATCGGCCGAGGACTTACCAACAACACCCACACACCCAAAACCTTTTGGTGTGTTCGCATCCACTATGTACTTCTGAAACAACACACAACAAACAAACACGATTGTTGTGTGACTGTGTTTCATAAAGTTACGGCGGCCATAGCGGAGGGGAAACGCCCGGCCCCATTCCGAACCCGGAAGCTAAGCCCTCCAGCGCCAATGGTACTGCACCCTAACCAGTGTGGGAGAGTAGGACACCGCCGAACACAACTCCCAGAATGCCCCGCAACCCACCGTTGCGGGGCATTCTGCATTCCCGGATCAGCTGAGGTGATGTACGTCGGCGAGTCCGTATACCGGCGTCGGAATCCCCTCGAAGCGGGCCTTGAGCTGCAGGGCCAGATACAGCGAATAGTGGCGGGATTGATGCAGGTTCCCGCCGTGGAACCACAGGCCCGGTTGCTGAGTGGGCTTCCACATGTTGCGCTGTTCGCCTTCCCAGGGTCCCGGGTCCTTGGTCGTCTCCGACCCCAGGCCCCACACCTTGCCGACTCGGTCGGCCACCTCCTGGCCCATGAGGTCGGCTGCCCAACCGTTCATCGATCCATAACCGGTCGCGTACACCACGACGTCTGCCGGGATCTCGGTGCCGTCGGCGAGCACTACTGCGGTCTCGGTCAGGTGGTCGAGTTGTCCGTGGACGAGCTTGATCGTCCCGTCGGCGATGAGCTCGCTGGCGCCTACGTCGATGTAGTAGCCGGAGCCGCGTCGTAGATATTTCATGAACAGCCCGGAATCGTCGTCGCCGAAGTCGAGTTGGAAACCGGCGGCCTCGAGCCTGTCGTAGAACTCCTTGTCCTGCCGGCGGATCTCGTCGTACACCGGCACCTGGAACTGGTGCATGATCCGGTATGGCAGGGAGGCGAACGTGAGGTCCGCCTTCTTGGTGGTCATCCCCGAAGCGACGGCTTCCTCGCTGTACAGCGAACCGAGCGCGATCGAGCGGAGCGAATCCGATTTCACGATGTGCGTCGACGACCGCTGCACCATCGTGGCGTCGACGCCGTTGTCCACGAGCGCCTTGCAGATGTCGTGTGCGGAGTTGTTCGACCCGATGACGACGACCTTCTTGCCGATGTACGCGTCGGGACCCGGATGCCGGCTCGAGTGGTGTTGTTCGCCGGCGAACAGGTCTTGACCGGGGACGGTGGGGATGGCGGGTTTGCCCGACATACCGGTGGCGAGCACGAACTGCGTCGGCTGAAGGACCATGCGCTCGCCGTCGCGGTCGATCTCGACCGTCCATCGGCCTTCGTTCTCGTCATAGGCCGCGGAAAGGCACGTGGTCTTGCTCCAGTACGGGACCTCCATCACCTTGGTGTAGAACTCCAGCCAGTCACCGATCTTGTCCTTCGGCGCGAACACCGGCCAGTTGGCCGGGAACGGGAGGTACGGGAGGTGGTCGTACCAGACCGGATCGTGGAGGCACAGCGACTTGTAGCGCTTGCGCCATTGGTCGCCGGGTCGTTCGTGCCTGTCGACCACGATCGACGGCACCCCGAGCTGCCGGAGACGCGCGCCCAACGCGATGCCGCCCTGGCCGCCGCCGACGATCAGAACGTAGGGCTGCACCGATCGGCCGAGTTCAAGGTCCTCGTCGGCCTTCTTCTCGGCCCACGAGCGGGTGTCGGGATCGGACCCGTGTACGGCGCCCAACGGCCGGTTGGGGCCTGCGGCTTCCTCATGCCCCTTGAGTTCCTGCAATGTCGTCAGGAGTGTCCAGGCCTTGTCCCGGCCGTCGTCGGCGTCGTCGGGGCGGATGCGCAGATGGCCCTCGCACCTGCCGACCGAGGTCTCGAAAGCCATGAACGCCGAGACCACGCCGTCACCGTCGTCGGTTGCCGGCTCGGTGGTGGTGAACTCTGCCGGGCGGGTGTCGGCAAGTCTCGCGGTGAGCATGTCGGCGATCTGCTCGTGACCTTCGACGGTCTTGATGTTCCAGGTGAACGCGGTGAGGTCCCGCCAGTAGCTGTCTGTCAGGAACGCGTCGGTCGCACGGCCGATGTCGCGTGCCTCGAGCGCTGCCTCGAACTCCCGCAGCCATGTGTCGATTCGCTGCTGGGGGGTGCCGTCGACACTGACGACGGGCTCCAGGGTCTGGGTCATGATGCCTCCTCTGTGGTGAATGCCCGCTTGCATGGTGATGTGGACCACAGCGGTTCGAACACAGCAGACGCCTCAGACAGGTGGGCCGACAAGGGTTGCAAGGGGTTGCGGGTCGGCCGATCGTTGTCCTCGGTTGTGACGTGACGCACAATCGAGGTGATGACGACCTTCGACTCCGCACCTGAGCTGGAACCCGCCGTACAGGCGGGTGATGACCCGCGCGAGTTCGCCCACGTACTGCACGCCGTCCACGACGCGGCGATGGCCGGAACCCGGTTGCCTGCGCGGCCTCGCAGCGTCATCGACGACTCGTGGCAGCGGCTGCGACGCGCAGGACTGGACCCCGACGCCACGCGTGCGGTCGAACCCACCCTGGAGTTCGACGAACTCGAGGAGAGGCGCAGACATTCCGGCCTGATCGACGTCGTCGACGAGCTCGCGGGCGGTCTGGACTCGCTCATCGCCGACGGCGACAACATCCTTGTGGTGGCGGATGCTCGGGGCCACGTGCTCTGGCGCAGCGGGTCGTCGAAGGTCCTCACGCGCGCCGATCATCTCGGATTCGTCGAAGGCGCCGACTGGGCCGAGGGCTCGGTGGGTACCAACGCGATCGGTACCGCGCTGATGTCGGGACGATCGGTCCAGGTGTTCTCCGCCGAGCACTTCGTCCGCAGCCACCATTCGTGGACGTGCACCGGCGCACCGATCAAGGATCCGCGGACCGGGGAGGTGCTCGGCGTCGTCGACGTCAGCGGACCGGCGGCGACGATCCACCCGACCACTCTGGCGCTGGTTCATGCGGTGGCCCGGCTGGCCGAGTCCCACCTGCGCGAGCAGCATCATCGTCGCCTGGACACCCTCCGAGCGGTCGCGGCGCCGATTCTGGCGCGGATACCGGGCCCGGCGATGGCCGTCGACACCGACGGATGGGTCGCGGCGGTGGACACGTTGACACCGCGACCGCGGTTGCTGCTCCCCGCGCGCGTGGGTCCGGGTCGGGTGTTCGTGGGCGCACTGGGCGAGTGCGACGTCGAGGCGCTGCCCGGCGGGTGGTTGGTACGTGTCGCAGACGCCACGGATGTACCGAAGACGTCCATCGGTGTTCGGGCGGTGGCGCACGCTTCGGGGGTCGCCGGCGTCGAGGTGAGCGTCGAAGGCGCCAGTGGGGTGTGGACGCACCGGTGTTCGCCCCGCCACGGCGACATCCTGACCTATCTCGCACGGCACCGCGCAGGGGTGAGTGCGGCGCAGCTGTCGATGCATCTGTTCGGGGTCGACGACCGGACGGTGACCGTGCGCGCCGAGATGTCGCGACTGCGAAAGCACTTCGGCGGGCTGCTCGTCGCCGGGCCATACCGGTTCGCCGACGGGGTGGACGTACGCCTGCTCGACGACACGGCGCGCCCCTGAGAAGTCGCCGCCCCTGGGAGTCCCGCCCCTGAGAAAGTCCCACTGAAGGCCCGGGTCCCGACCGGTCACATCCGGGTGAGTGGTATCCGGATCAGTCGTATTCGGCGACGACCAGCCCGCGATCGAAGGCGTACACGATGGCGGCAGCTCGGTCCCGCAGGTCGAGCTTGGTGAAGATGTGGTTCACATGGCTTTTCACCGTGACCTGGGAGATCCCGAGCGCGGTGCCGATCTCGGCGTTGGTGTGGCCCCGTGCGATCAGCCGAAGGACGTCGGTCTCCCGTTCGGTGAGCTCGGGGGCGTGAGCCACCTGTTCGCGGCCGGCGCGTCGGAACCCCTGGAGCACGCGCCCGGTGACCGCGGGGTCGAGGAAGGCCCCGTCACGCACGACTGCCCGCACAGCCCAGATGAGCGCCTCGGCGGGTGAGTCCTTGAGGATGAAGCCGGCCGCGCCGGCGCGGAGCGCACGCGAGAGCAGGACGTCGTCGTCGAACGTGGTGAGCACCAGTACCGGCGGTGGCTCCCGAAGCGTTCGGACCATGGTCGTCGCGGTGATGCCGTCGACGTCGCGCATACGAAGATCCATCACCACGATGTCCGGACGGTGTTCGGCGATCCCGGCGAGAACACCGGAGCCGTCGGCGCATTCGCCGACGATGTCGAACCCGTCGCGCAGACGCAGGATGCGTCGCAGGCCGGTTCGGATCAGTTCCTGATCGTCGACCAGCAGGACACGGATCGGATCGACGGTCGGGTCACCGGGGCTGCTGGTCGTCATACGTGCGCCCCGTCGGCGATCGCGCGCAGAGGCAGCACCGCTCGCACGGACCAGATGCCCCCGCGGTGGGACGTCTGCAGTGTTCCGCCGAGCAGGGTCGCTCGCTGGGTCATTCCGTCGACACCGGTCCCATCACCTGGTCTGTTCCGCCCCGGGGGAGCCGGGTTCTCGATTGTGATCGTGACGTCGTCGCCGATCAGGACGTTCACCGTCGCGCGTGCACCGGTGGAGTGTTTGACGACGTTCGCCAGCGATTCCTGCGCGATGCGATAGAGCGCGGCGCCCACCGGATCCGAGAGGGAGGCGGGATCGCCGTCGAGCGTGCAGTCGATGTCGACGCCGGCCTTGCGGTAGTCGTCGACGAGCCTCATCAGGTCGCCGGCCCCCGGTGCCGGGGAGGGCGCGCGCTGTTGATCGGTGCCCAGCACGTGGACGATGGTGCGGATCTCGGTCATCGCCTCGCGCCCCTGACGTTCGGCGTCGGTGAGGGCATCGAGCGCGTCGTCGATGTCACGGTCCTGCTCGAGGACGCGCCGCGCCGCCGTGACATTGAGCATCGTGATCGACAGCGAGTGCGCGATGACGTCGTGGATCTCGCGCGCGATTCGTCGTCGTTCGTCGCTGGCGGCACGGTCGGCGCGCTCACGCAGAACGCGGGCGCGGTTGTCCGCGAGCCGCTTCTGGATGAGCACCATGTATCCGACGAGCCACCCGCATGCGACGCCGAGTCCGTACAACGCCGGTGAGTCGAGGTCGCCGAACGCGCCGAAGCACACGATGACCGCGAGGCAGATGGTCGCGACGACGATCCCGGTCCGCCACGGGTACATCGCGGCACCGATGGCGGTCATGAGCGCGAGCTGCAGTGGGGCGGCGTCCGACGGCGTCGGGACCATCAGGAAACAGATGGTGCTGGTGATGACTCCGAAGCATGCATACGACGACGGCGGGAGCGTGAGGTCGAGAACGAGGGTCACGGCGGCGAACACCACACCGGCGACCACCCACCAGACCTCGTCGAAGGGGTACCGCTGGGCCGCCGACGCCAGGGTCACCACGACGCTTGCCGACAGGATGACCGCCGGGTACAGCGGGGGATAGTCGCCGCCGGCCCGCTCGATCCGACGGCGCAATCCCGCAGCCGTTCCCGCTGTGAAGCCCGTCACCGTTCCCAGAATAGTTCGGCAGTGGCGGCGTACATCCGTCCCACGGTGGAACCCCGCGTCCACCCACGGGTGGAGACGAGATCAACCCGCGGGTTGGCGAAACGGGAGGCCCGTCTTCCTAGCGTTGTGAGCAGGGACAACGCCACGGCGAGGACGAGAGGACACCACGATGAGACTGCACACCAGAAACACGCGCTGGGAACGGATCGACGCGGCCGGAGGACCGGGACGTGACCGATGGACCGCGGTCGCCGGACGGCCGGTGGTGGTCGGGATCGATGGCACCGACGCCGCGTTGCGTGCCGTGGCCGTGGCCGCCAAGGGCCTCGTCGACGCCGACGACCTGATCCTGGTCTGCGCCACGCGCCGACGACGCGGACGCCCGGACACACGTCCCCACGACGTCCTCAAAGACGAGTCCTATCTGCTCACCGGCCCGGCGATCGTCGACGAACACCTGCGGACCGCGAGGGAACTCGCGACATGGCACGGCGCGCGGACGGTGTCGGTCATGAGCGCGGTCGGCGACCCGACGGCGGTCCTCGGCCGCGTCGCGAACGATGTCGGCGCCGGCGCGCTCGTCCTGGGTACCGACGCGGGACGTCCGGGCTGGACCGCCCGCAGCCTGGCCCGGCGGCTGGACCCTGCCGTCGAACTGATCGTCACCGATGGCTCCGCCCGGTACCGTCGCCGCGCGGTGACGGCCGACACCCCGCGCCGGCCGAGCTGGGCATTCGCGTGGCCGGCGCCGGTGCAGGGTCTTGCCACACGTTGAACGCGTGACACGATGGGCCCATGCACATCACGGATGAGGCGACGCTGCGCGAGATCGTCGGCGAGCCGGTGCAGCTCGTCCGCGACAAGGTGCGATCTTCACTGTCGGACGTGCACCGGGAATGGCTCGAGCAGACGCCCATGGTGTTCCTCGCGACAGCCGACGCCGACGGCCGGACCGACGTGTCGCCGAAGGGCGACCCGGCAGGCAAAGTCGTACACGTCATCGACGACCGGCGCATCGCGATCCCGGAACGCCCCGGGAACCGGCGCGTCGACGGATACCTCAACATCCTGCGAAACCCCCACGCGGGCAGCATCTTCATCGTGCCCGGCCGCGGTGACACCCTGCGGATCAACGGTCGGGCGCGCATCGTCGACGACGGGCCGTACTTCGACGCGCTGGCCGTCGGGGACAAGCGGCCGATTCTTGCGGTCGAGATCGATGTCGACGAGGTGTTCTTCCACTGTCCCAAGGCGTTTCTCCGCTCGGATCTGTGGAAGCCCGAGCGGTGGCGGCCGGACGCACTGCCATCGGTCGCCGACATCACCCGGCGCGTGATGCCGGAGGCCGGTGACGAGCGGTTCACCGAGGAGAGCTTCCGACCGTTCCTGTACTGACCTTGCAGACCTCGCCGCACCGATAGTCTCGAAGGGCGATGCGGCCCGCGGACCGATCGCGAGCACGCGAGAACGAGGTGAGGGGATGGCGATGGGCCGGTACAGCGAAGCGTTCAGCCGGGCGGTCGAGGATCGGGAGAGCTTCTGGCTCGACGCCGCCGCGGCGGTCGACTGGATGACCCCGCCGACACGGGCCCTCGACGCGTCAGCAGCGCCGTTCTACCGATGGTTTCCCGACGCGGAGCTGAACACCTGCCACAACGCCCTGGACCGACATGTCGCTGCCGGGCACGGCGAACGGACGGCGCTGATCTGGGACTCCGCGATGACCGGTCAGCGGCGCGAGCTGACCTACGCCGACCTGCTGGGCGAGGTGTCCCGGTTCGCGGGAGTTCTTGCCGCGCATGGAGTCACCGCCGGTGATCGCGTCGTCGTCTACATGCCGATGATCCCCGAGGCGGCCATCGCGATGCTGGCGTGCGCGCGTATCGGCGCCGTGCACTCGGTGGTGTTCGGCGGTTTCGCCGCTCGCGAACTCGCCACGCGGATCGACGACGCCGAACCGGTGGCCGTCGTCACCGCCTCGGGCGGACTCGAACCGGGGCGTGCTGTCGAATACCTGCCGATGGTCGCCAAGGCGATCGAGTTGTCGGCGGTGCCGCCGCGGACCGTCATCGTCAAGGATCGTGCCGAGGTCGACGGGAGCGCTGCCGACCACGACGGTTGGCTGGACTGGGATGAGGCGACGAATGGCGCCGAGCCGGTTGAGCCGGTCACGGTGGCGGCGACCGACCCGCTCTACATCCTGTACACCTCCGGAACCACCGGAAAGCCCAAGGGCGTGGTCCGAGACAACGGCGGTCACGCGGTCGCGCTGACCTGGTCGATGAAGAACATCTACGACATCTCGGCGGGGGACGTCTGGTGGACGGCCTCCGACGTCGGGTGGGTCGTCGGACACTCCTACATCGTCTATGCGCCGCTGTTCGCCGGTGCGACGACGGTGATGTACGAGGGCAAGCCGGTCGGTACACCCGACGCCGGCGCGTTCTGGCGAGTCATCGCCGACCATGGGGTGAAGGCACTGTTCACCGCCCCCACCGCCATTCGCGCCGTCCGCAAGGCAGATCCGGATGCAGCCGAGCTCGGCAAGTACGACACCTCGTCGCTCGAGACGCTCTTCGCCGCGGGCGAGCGACTCGACCCGGACACCTTCACCTGGTCGTCGAAGGTCCTGGGCGTACCGGTCGTCGACCACTGGTGGCAGACCGAGACCGGGTGGGCGATCGCGGCGAACTGCCGTGGCCTCGAACCGATGCCGATCAAACCGGGTTCGCCGACGGTCCCCGTGCCCGGGTTCCGGGTGGGCGTCGTCGACGCCGAGGGCAACACACTGGGTGCCGAACGGGAGGGCAACATCGTCATCGAGCTGCCGCTGCCGCCCGGCACCCTCGCCGGGCTCTGGCGCGACGAGGAGAGATATCGCAAATCGTATCTGTCGGCGTTCGAGGGTTATTACCTCACCGGTGACTCGGGGTACGTCGATGCCGACGGCTACGTCTTCGTCCTCGGGCGCTCCGATGATGTGATCAACGTTGCCGGACATCGCCTTTCGACCGGCAGCATCGAGGCGGTCGTCGCATCCCACCAGGCGGTGGCCGAATGTGCGGTCATCGGCATCCACGACGAGCTCAAGGGCCAGCGCCCCAGTGGATATGTGGTGCTGAAGTCCGGTGTCGACATCGAACCCGACACGCTACGCAACGAACTCGTCGCCATGGTGCGGGAGGAGATCGGCGCGGTCGCGACCTTCCGCGACGTGACCGTCGTTCCGGCCCTCCCCAAGACGCGTTCGGGCAAGATCCTGCGCAAGACGATGCGCCAGATCGCCGACCATGAGGAGTACACGGTCCCGTCGACCATCGAGGACCCCGACGTGTTGACCGCCCTGGCCGAACAGCTCAAGGACTGACGGTCGTGCTCGACGCCGTGTTGCGCATCGCGATTCGGTTGGTGCCGTTCGTCGGCCTGGTCGGCGCCGCCGTCACGACGGGCATCGACGCGCTGACCCCCGGCGGTGACCTCGGTCGGGACCTGCTCGAGAACTCCGTCCTCTGGATGATCGGGGTGCAGGGCTGGATGACGGGTTGCGGGCACATGTTCTTCGGTGAGCCGATCGCCGAATCCATCGGATGGCCCGCCAAGACGCCGTGGCAGTGGGAAGTGGGGCTGGCGAGTCTCGCCACCGGTGTATTGGGCGTCATCGCTTCAGGTTTCGGCGACGAGTTCACCTTGGCCACGATCATCGCGTTCGCGGTCTTCTACCTCGGCGCGGCGGTCGGGCACGTGCGCGAGATGGTGACACACCGGAACTTCGCACCCGGCAACGCCGGGCCGATCTTCGTCTTCGACGTACTGGTGCCGGTCTATCTGATCGTGTTGTTCGCGGTCGTGACATAGCGCAGACTTGCCGGGTGCATGACGACCAGCACGGCGAACTGCCGACCGACCCGGACGAGCGCCCCCTGCACCTGCGCGTGCACGCGATCGGCTGGGTGTTCGCGGGCGGCATCCTCGGCACGGGACTGCGTTTCTGGGCCGAGGAGACGTTCCCGTTCGTCGACGGGCAATGGCCCTGGGCGACGTTCGGGGTGAACATCACCGGCGCCTTCGTCCTCGGTCTCCTGCTCGAGGCGCTCGCGCGACTCGGTCGGGACGAGGGGGTGCGTCAGCGCATCCGGTTGTTCGGCGGAACGGGCCTCTGCGGGGCGCTCACGACGTACAGCACGTTCGCGCTCGAGATCACCGAACTCACGCGGGCGTCAGCTGTGGTGACCGCGTTGCTCTACGCGGTCGTCAGCGTCGTACTCGGTGTCATCGCAGCCGGATGCGGCATCGGGCTCGCGTCGACACTGCCCTCGCGAACGGCCCGCGCATGATCACCCTCGCAGTCCTGGTGGCCGGTGCGCTCGGCGCGGTGACCCGCTTCGTCGTCGACGGCTGGTTCAAACAGCGGTGGCCGACGATCACACCGTGGGGGACCTTCGGGATCAACGTGACCGGTTCGGCCTTGCTGGGGGTGCTTGCGGGATCGGTGATCTTCCACGGTGCCCCCCATGACCTACAGGCGATACTCGGCACCGGATTCTGCGGCGGTTACACGACTTTCAGCACCGCGAGTTTCGAGACGATGCGCCTGACGCAGCAGGGATCGAGAATCCGGGCGGTGCTGTACGCGGTGGGATCGCTGATCGGCGCGGTGGCCGCATGTGCGGCCGGAATGACGATTGCCTGGGCGATGTGATCGCCCAGGCAATGTCGACAAGCTATCTGTTGTTGCTCACTTTAGTTCGGCGCTGCTCTTGTTCAGCACACGACGCGCGATGATCAGATTCTGGATCTGCTGCGTGCCCTCGAAGATGTCGAGGATCTTCGAGTCGCGGGCCCACTTCTCCACCAGCAGACGTTCGGAGTAACCGAGCGTGCCGGTCAGCTCGACGACCTTGTTGGTCACGTCGGTGGCGGTGCGGCCGGCCTTGGCCTTCGACATCGACGCCTCGGTCGAGTTCGGCTGCTTGTTGTCGGCCATCCACGCGGCGCGCATCGTGTGTAGGTACGCGGCCTCGAAATCGGCCTCCATCCGCAGGAATTCGGCTGCGGCGGCGTGCTGGTCGGCGGCCGGACGGTCGTAGTCCACCTCGATGCCTGCCTCGTCGAGGATGCGGCGCAGTTCCTCGAGTGCGGCGCGCGCGACTCCCACGGCCATGCCGGCCACCAGGGGACGGGTGTTGTCGAAGGTCTGCATGACCCCGCCGAACCCCTTCTTGGTGTCGACCTCGGGCGAACCCAGCAGGTTCTCCTTCGGGATGCGGCAGTTCTCGAAGCGGATCGCCGCGGTGTCGGACACCTTGATGCCGAGCTTGTGCTCGAGGCGTTCCACCGTGACGCCGGGGTGAGTGCGGGGGACGACGAAACTCTTGATGGCCGCACGGCCCGCGCTCTTGTCGACGGTGGCCCACACGACGATGTGCGTCGCACGGGAACCGGCGGTCACATAGATCTTCTCGCCGTTGATGACGTACTCGTCGCCGTCGAGTGTCGCGGTGGTGGAGACCGCGGCCGAGTCGGAGCCGAAGCCGGGTTCGGTGATGGCCATCGCCGCCCACACCTTGCCGAAGCGTTCGAGCTGCTCGTCGGTGGACACGGCGGCGATCGCCGAGTTGCCGAGACCCTGATACGGGATGCTCAGCATGAGTCCGACATCGCCCCAGGAGGTTTCGATGACGTTGACGACGGACTGCATGTTGCCGCCGTTGACCACGGCGCCCTCGGCCCGGGGCTTTTCCTTCTTCTGCTGGCTGCGGCCGCCGTCCGCGCCGGCACCGGCCTGTCCGGTCTCGGACAGACCGTCGTACAGGCTTGCGAGAGTGTCGAGTTCGACGGGGTAGTCGTGCTCGCGCAGGTCGTACTTGCGAGAGATGGGCCGAAAGATCTCGGCCGCCGCCTGGTGTGCCTGATCGACGGTGACGTGCAGCTTCTTCGGGAGTTCGAGATTGATGCTCATGAGAGGTTCTTTCGCTACGTCGGAGAGCTGGTCAGAGGACGACGATGCCTTCGCCGATGCCGGCGCCGCGCAGGTCGCGGTACCAACGCTCGACGGGGTGCTCCTTGGTGAAACCGTGGCCGCCGAGCAACTGGACGCCGTCGAGTCCGATCTGCAGACCCTTGTCGATGGTCAGTTTGCGGGCGAGCGCGGCCTCGCGGGCGAACGACAGGCCCTGCTCGGCACGGGCAGCACCACGCAGCGTGACGAGGCGGATGGAGTCGACCTCGGTGGCCATGGTGGCGACCATGAAGGCCACCGCCTGGCGGTTGGAGATCGGCTCGCCGAAGGCCTCACGCTCGTTGACGTAGGGGATCACGTAGTCGAGGACGGCACGTGCGGTGCCTGCGGCCAGCGCCGACCAGCCGAGACGCGAGAGGCGCACGACATCGCGGTAGGCGGCCGCAGCGGCATCGCCCTCACCGCCGACGATGGCGGATGCGGGGACGGCGACGTCCTGCAGGAGCAGGCGACCCATACCCGCCGCACGGACGCCCATCCCGGGGTCGGCCTCGACGATGAGTCCCTTGGTGTCGGACTCGACGATGAACAGGGCGGGCTTGCCGTCGAGCTGCGCGCCGACGAGGAACAGTTCCGACGATCCGGCGGCCGGGACGAAGGACTTGACGCCGTTCAGCCGGAAGCCGCTGGGTACGCGAGTCGCCTTGGTGCTCAATGCGAATGCGTCGAAGAGGGGACGCGGTTCGGCGATGACGACCGCCGACTGCGGCACGTTCTCACCCGCGTAGTCGGGCAGGTAGGTGCGCTGTTGCTCGTCGGTGCCGAAGTTGGTGAGCGTGGTCGCCACGCCGCTCGGTGCGAGGAGGGGGAGCGCGAGGCCCATGTCGCCGTAGGCCATGGCCTCGGCGACCAGCGCGTTGGTGACGACACCACGCTCGGACGCGGCGCCGTCGAACTCCTCGGGGACGTTGATCATCGTGATGCCGAGTTCGGCGGACCGCTTGACCAGGTCCTCCGGGGCCGCAGCGGCGGCGTCGGCATCGTGGGCCGCCGGTCGCAGGATCTCGGTGGCGAATTCCTTCACCGTCTCGGCGATCATCTGCTGTTCGTCGTCGGGGGTGAGGTTGAAGTAATCCTTGGGGGCGCTGGTCAGACGCTTGGCCTCACCCGACCCGCCGCCCTGGGCCGCCTTGAACGCGCGGTTGGCGGCCCCGAGAGTCTGGAAGCCGGTCTTGGTGCCCTGGTACGCGATTCGATTGATGGGCTCACGGATGTTGTACTTCTCGGCGAACTCGGAGCCCGTGACGGTGGTCAGGACACGCATCGCCGTTCCGATGAAGCTGCGCGGGTGAGGGTTGCGGCCCACTGCGGAGGTGTCGCGCGGTTCGGTGTGAGTTGTCATGATCACCAGCCGTTTCTTCGGAGTCGCCCGGTCGGGGCTCTGCATGGATCTGGATGTGGAAGGGGTGTGTTCAGACCGATCTTACTCGGTGGTAAGTCCATACCTTACTGCTGAGTAAGAAGTTTGTCACGCACTTGTCCGACGCCGCGGCGCGGGGTACCCGCTAGGCTGGCCACATGTCCGTCGAACAGCGCTCCCACCTGGGCTTATCGTCCACCCAAGTCGTGGGTGCGACGACGGTTGCCGTGGTCGGCGCAGCCGCCTTGGGCGCCGCGGCGATCTTCACCCCGGCGGGGGTGGCGAGTGGCCCACAGGTGTGCCCGTTCGCGGCGATGACCGGCCTGCCTTGTCCCGGGTGCGGTCTCACCAGGAGTTGGGTCGCGTTCATGCACGGCGATGTCGGCGCCGCGTTCACGTTCAACGTCTTCGGACCGCTGCTCCTGGTGCTGACGGCTGTCACTGTCGTCGCGGCGATCGTCACGCTGGCCCGTCGGCGTGAAACCCCGCTCAAGGGCTGGCGCGACATCGTGCTCGGGCCGGCCGGTGCCGTCCTCCTGGGAGTGTGGCTCACCTACGGGCTGCTACGGATCGTCGACGCGGCGTCGGGCTGGGGGTTCTTCCCGCTCGTCGTGTGAGAGGGCAGAGTGGACGTATGCAGATCACCCATTTCGGCCACTCCTGTCTGCTCGTCGAGATCGACGGCACCAAGGTGCTCTTCGATCCGGGCAATTTCTCACACGGCTTCGAGGGTCTGAGCGGGCTCGACGCCATCCTGATCACCCATCAGCACCCCGACCACTGCGATGTCGCCAAGCTGCCCGACCTGGTCGCCGCGAATCCCGACGCGATCCTCTACGCGGACCCGCAGACGACGGGTCAGCTCAACGGCGACGACGTCGCCGGGAGGTGGACGGCCGCCCGTAGCGGCGATCAGATCGAGATCGGCGCGCTCACCGCGAGGTTCACCGGTGGCCGGCACGCGGTGATCCACCCGGAGATCCCGGTCGTCGACAACGTCGCGTACATCCTCGGCACCGCCGAGAAGCCGGGGCAGTTCATGCACCCAGGAGACTCCTTCTACATCCCCTTCGAAGACGTCGACGTCCTCGCGCTGCCGTCCGCCGCGCCCTGGATGAAACTCAGCGAGTCCGTGGACTACTTACGTGCGATGGCCCCCCGCGTCGCGGTGCCCATCCACCAGGCGATCCTCTCCGATGCGGGCAGTGGCATCCACTACGGCCGGCTGGCCGACATGAAGGACGCGGCAACCGAGTTCACGGTGCTGGACACAGAGAGCGCGACGGAGGTCTGAAGCCTCAGGCGCGTAGCGCGCCGAGCACCTCGTCGTGCAGCAGCCCGTTGCTGGCGACCGCGCTGCCGCCCGACGGTCCGGGTGTCCCGTCGAGTGCGGTGAAGCGGCCCCCGGCCTCGCGGACGAGGATGTCGAGCGGCGCCAGGTCCCACAGGGACACCTCCGGCTCGGCGGTGACGTCGACCGCGCCCTCGGCAACGAGGCAGTAGTTGAAGAAGTCGCCGTACCCGCGGACGCGCCACACGCGGTCGGTGAGGTCGATGAACTGATCGCGCACCCCGCGGTCGGCCCAGCCGGAGAGGCTCGAGAACGCAAGGCTGGCCGCACCGAGGTCGGCGACCCCCGACACCGACAGACGCCGCACGTCCTGGTCGTCGAAGCGGGTGTGGGCGCCGAGACCCGTTGCGGCCCACCAGCGTCGGCGAAGTGCGGGTGCCGACACGACGCCGACGACAGGCACGCCGTCGATCAGCAACGCGATCAGGGTCGCCCACACGGGCACCCCGCGGACGAAGTTCTTGGTTCCGTCGATGGGGTCGACGACCCACTGCCGGCCGGTGAGCGCGGCATCGCCGCCGAACTCCTCGCCGAGCACGGTGTCGCCCGGGCGGCGGGCCGAGAGTCGTTCGCGGATAAGCGTTTCGCAGGCCAGGTCGGCGTCGGAGACCGGCGTCAGGTCGGGTTTGTCCTCGACCCTCAGGTCCACCGCCCCGAATCGGTCCATGGTCAGCGCGTCGGCGGAATCGGCCAGCGACAGCGCGAGTTCGACGTCATCGCTGAACGTCACCGCCGTGCCGGGGCTCGACGGGCCTGTGTTCGACGGGCCTGTGTTCGACGGGCCGGGGTTCGACGGGCCGGGGTTGGACGGACCGGAGTTCAACGGACCGGGGGGTACGGACATGCCCGGTAGGGTAGCCGTCATGTGGCTCACCGTGACGTTCACCCTGTTGATCGCCGCGCTCGTGGTGGCGCTCGTCGTCCAGTGGCAACGCGGGCGCAACCCGCAACCGCTGTCGGCGGCCAAGGCGTCCCAGTTCGTCCAGGGCACGTTCACGATCGTCGGGGTCTCCGACCGAGACGATGAACCCGCCCACAGTGCGGCCGACAAGAACGGTCAGCGCTTCTGCACCATCTCGGGGACGATCGTCGGGCCCGAGACGAGTCCGACCGACGTCTACGGGACGCTGGTCCTCGGCGCGGGCGACCCGTGGCCGCAGATCGGCGACGATCTGCCGGTTCTCTACAAGCCGAACAAGGCCGCGACGTCGTGGCGATTCGGCGTGATGCCCGAGCCCGGCCCCGATCCTCTCTGATCCGCGGCCGCTCGGGGGCGGACTGTCGGTACTCTGGATAACCGTGCATCCCGACGTGACCGCAGACCTCGAATCTCTCGACGCCACCTTGACCACCGTGGAGAAGGTGCTCGACCTCGAGGAGCTCCGTCGACGCATCGACGAGCTGGAGATGCAGGCATCAGATCCTGACCTGTGGAACGACCAGGACTACGCCCAGAAGGTCACCAGCGAGCTGTCTCACGCGCAGTCGGAGCTGCGGAAGGTCTCCGAACTGCGCCAGCGCCTCGACGACCTGCCCGTGCATTACGAACTCGCCGACGCCGAAGAAGGTGACGACAAGGTCGCTGCCGTCGCCGATGCGGACGCCGAACGGGCGAGCCTGCGTGCCGACATCGAGGCCATGGAGGTCAAGACGATGCTCGCCGGCGAGTACGACTCACGCGATGCGCTCGTCAACATCCGTTCGGGTGCCGGCGGCGTCGACGCCGCGGACTGGGCGCAGATGCTGATGCGCATGTACATCCGCTGGGCCGAGCAGAAGGGCTACGGCGTCGAGGTCTACGACACGTCCTACGCCGAAGAAGCGGGCCTCAAGAGCGCAACGTTCGCGGTGAAGGCGCCGTACATGTACGGAACCCTCTCGGTCGAGCAGGGCACGCACCGGCTCGTACGGATCAGCCCGTTCGACAACCAGAGCCGCCGCCAGACGTCGTTCGCCGAGGTGGAGGTGCTGCCCGTGGTCGAGACGACCGACCACATCGACGTCGACGAGAACGACATCAAGGTCGACGTCTACCGGTCGTCGGGTCCCGGCGGCCAGTCGGTCAACACGACCGACTCCGCGGTCCGGCTCACCCACCTCCCGACCGGGATCGTCGTCACCTGTCAGAACGAGAAGAGCCAGCTGCAGAACAAGGCGTCGGCGATGCGCGTCCTGCAGGCCAAGCTCCTCGAACGCAAGCGTCTGGAAGAACGCGCCGAACTCGACGCACTCAAGAGCGACGGTGGGTCGAGCTGGGGCAACCAGATGCGCTCCTACGTGCTGCACCCGTACCAGATGGTGAAGGACCTGCGGACCAACGTGGAGGACAACAACCCCACCGCGGTGCTCGACGGCGAGCTCGACAAATTCATCGAGGCCGGTATCCGCTGGCGGATGGCGACCGCCGAAGCGTGATGGCATCCTCCGGACATCTGTGGCTCGCTGCTGCGCCGAGCCCGACCGAACAGCTCGTCAGCCGGGTCTACGTCTGGCTCGCGACCAACGGGCTCGAGATCGTCATCTGGATCCTCGGCGCGGTCCTGCTCGCCCGACTGATCCGCTGGGGTGCCGACAAGTACGCCTCGCGGGTGGAGTCCCGCTTCTCCACGAGCGACCTGATCGTGCAGACCGAGGACGCCAAGCATCGTCGTGCCCTGGTCGACGTCGTCGCGTGGACGCTCATCGTCGTCATCGCCATCATCGTCATCGTCCACTCGCTGTCGGTGTTCGGCATCCCGCTGAGCGGCCTGACCGGTCCCACCGCGGTGATCGGTGCCGCACTCGGCTTCGGCGCGCAGCGCATCGTCCAGGACATCCTGGCCGGCTTCTTCGTGGTCGCGGAGAAACAGTACGGATACGGCGACGTGGTCAACCTGACCGTCACGGGCAATGCACCGGCCGAGGGCACCGTCGAGGACGTGACGCTCCGCGTGACCAAGCTGCGCACCGCCGAGGGCGAGGTGATCACCGTGCCCAACGGTCAGATCGTCAAGGCCACCAACCTGTCCAAGGACTGGGCGCGGGCCGTCGTCGACGTCCCGATCCCCTCGGAGGCCGACATCGGGCTGGTCAACGAGACGCTCGACCGCGTCGGACACGAGTTCTACGCGCTGCCGCAGTGGCATGACCTGCTCCTGGACGCGCCGTCGTCACTGGGCGTCATCAACCTCGAACTCGACTCGATCACCGTGCGGATGGTCACCCGGACCCTGCCGGGCAAACAGTTCGAGGTCGGTCGCGCCCTCCGCGTGCACATCATCCGGGCGCTCGCCCGCGAGGGCATCAACGTGGCCGCGCGCGACGTCCGGGCCGCCGGTGGACCGCCTGCGACGCACGCGGACCAGGGCAACCGGGACGGGGGCGAATGATGGCAGATTCAGCGAACTCTCCGGGCCGGCATCGCCCGGGTCCAGACGACACGGGTCCGATCCAAGCGGGCGGCGACGACGCCACGCAGGTGATCCCTACCCAAGGGGTCCCGCCGCAGCACCCGGCTCCCGACGAGGGACAGGCGGACACCGAGGGCAGACGCCGCGACTGGCGCCACATCGCGCGGACCAGGGCTCGCACCAGCACGGTCTTGCTCGTGGGCGTGTTCCTGTTGTGTTGCGTGCTGTACGGATACACCTCACAGCGTTACGGCATCGTCGACCCGCCGGCTCGGCCCGCGCCGAAGTCGACGACGCAGACGGTCGAGCCGTCCTACGAAGCCCCGTCGTCGACCTTCTCCTCGACCACCGAGGAGTCGTCGTCGACGACAGATACGAGCAGCGGGGTCGACGGCACCGAGGGCACGTCGGGGACCGATTCCCAGGTCCCGACGACGACCACCACGCGGCCGACCGTTCCGGGCCTGCCGAACATCCCGATCCCCGGTTTCGGCGGACAGACCCCGACCACCACGGTTCCGACACGCTGAGGGCCGCTGTCGCCGCAGGTCAGCGGTGTCCAGACGGCTGAGTGTCGTGCCTGAACGGACTCTCAGGCGCCGTCGTTACACTGGCACATCGTGATCAAGCTGGAGAACGTCACGATGCAGTACAAGGCGTCCAGTCGACCGGCTCTCAAAGAGCTGAGCCTGGAGGTCGACAAGGGGGAGTTCGCCTTCCTGATCGGTCCGTCGGGATCGGGAAAGTCGACGTTCTTCCGTCTCCTGCTCAAGGAGGACCGCCCGACGAGCGGCGATGTGTACGTCGGTGAGTTCCACGTCAACCGGCTGCGCGCTCGTACGGTTCCCAAGCTGCGTCAGTCCATCGGCTGTGTGTTCCAGGACTTCCGGCTGCTGCAGAAGAAGACGGTCGCGGAGAACGTGGCCTTCGCGCTCGAGGTGATCGGGCGCCCGCGGTCGACGATTCAGCGTGTCGTTCCCGAGGTGCTCGAGTACGTCGGGTTGGAGGGCAAGCACGATCGGATGCCCACCGAGCTGTCGGGTGGTGAGATGCAGCGCGTCGCGATCGCCCGGGCGATCGTCAACCGGCCGCTGGTCCTGCTCGCCGACGAGCCGACGGGCAACCTCGACCCCGAGACCAGCGAGGAGATCGTCGACGTCCTCGACCGGGTCAATCGCCGCGGCACCACGGTCATCATGGCCACCCACGATCGTCACATCGTCGACGCGATGCGCCGTCGTGTCCTCGAGTTCGACAACGGGCAGCTCGTGCGCAACGACCCGCAGGGTGTGTACGGGATCGGCTGACGAGACCGGCAGTCGACACGACCGCACCCACCGACCCCCGGCCGCCATCTTTCAAGGGACTGTCTGAGCAGACATGCGAGCGAATTTCATCATCAGCGAAGTTCTCCACGGACTCCGCCGCAACGCGACCATGACCATCGCGATGATCATCACCACGGCGATCACGCTGGGTATGTTCGGCGGCGGTCTGTTGGTGATCCAGATGGCGGACAAGAGCCAGCAGATCTTCCTCGACCGGGTGGAGATGGAGTTCTACCTCAACCCCGAGGTGACCGAACGGGATCCGCAGTGTGAGTCCGACCCGTGCGCCCAACTGCGCAGGGGCCTGGAGAACGAACCGGGCGTCACATCGGTGACCTACCTCGACAAGGACGAGGCATACAAGCGGGCCAAGGAGATCTTCGCCAACAACCCCGACCTCGCCGAGAACATCGTCGAAGGCACACTGCCGGCCTCGCTGCGCGTCCGGGTGTCGGATCCGGCTCAGTTCGACGCGGTGTTGACCAAGTACGCCACTCGAAAAGACCTGGGCGTGGACGCCTTCAAGGACGACCGCAAGCTCGTGCAACGCATCTTCAGCGTTCTCGACGGCGTGCGCAACGCGACGTTCGCGATCGCCTCCGTCCTCGCGATCGCCGCGATCCTGCTGATCATCAACACCGTTCAGATCGCGGCGTTCACCAGACGGACCGAGGTGTCGATCATGCGTCTGGTGGGCGCCACCCGGTGGTATACGCAGTTGCCGTTCTTGCTGGAGGCGGTGGTGTCTGCCTTTGTCGGTTCGGTGCTCGCCATCGGCGGGTTGCTCCTGGCCAAGAAGTTCTTCTTCGACAACGCGTTACGCGAGTTGTACGGGGTCAGCTTCTTCGCCCGGATCGAGGTCACCGACGTGTTGTTCGTCGCGCCGTGGCTGGTGCTCGGCGGAATTGTGTTGGCGGGCGCCACCGCATATGTCACGCTTCGTGTCTACGTTCGGGAATGATCTGTCGGTCCCGGCGGTTTCAGACATTCGCGGTCGACGACAGGGCCCACTGCAAGGCGAGGAGGTGAGTGCATGCCGAAGGAAAAAGGACGCAATGTGATTGCGTCAAACCGCAAGGCGCGGCACAACTATGCCATTCTCGACGTCTACGAGGCCGGGATCGTGCTGGTCGGCACCGAGGTCAAGAGTCTGCGCGCGGGAAAGGCATCGCTGGTCGATGCCTTCGCGACGATCGACGACGGCGAGGTGTGGCTGCATGCGCTCCACATCGCCGAGTACGGCAACGGATCGTGGACCAATCACTCCGTCCGTCGTAAGCGCAAGCTGCTCATGCACCGGCGGGAGATCGACAACCTCGTCGGCAAGATCCGCGACGGCAACCTCACTCTGGTGCCGCTGTCGATGTACTTCAACGACGGCAAGGTGAAGGTCGAGCTCGCCCTGGCCCGCGGTAAGCAGGCCCATGACAAGCGCCAGGACATCGCCAAGCGCACCGCGCAGCGGGAGGTCGAGCGCGAGGTCGGTCGTCGGGTCAAGGGAATGGGTTGAGTCAGGTTCCGGTCTGACCCTGCTCCTGTGACGGCGCCCCGGGCGGCGTGCCCTGGCCGTCCTTCTCGCCGGAGTCAGAGCCGGAGTCGGAGCCGCCCTCGCTGTCCCGGTCCTGCCGTCCCGGCAGGCCCATCTGTGGTCCACCCATGTGGGGCCCGCCTCCCATTCCGGGTCCGTTCCCGCCCTGCTGCCAGACGGCGGCCGGTGCGGGACGCTCGGACGTCGTGTCACCGGTGATGTAGCCGGCCCCGAAACCCAGCGCGCCCGCGACGATGGCCAGTCCGGCCGCCCCGGCGATCAGGGCCGAGCGTGCCGGCGCGGTTTTCGGCGCAACCGGGTGGGATTCGACGACGGGCGGTTGTGCGGCCGTGGTGTCGGGTGCCCGGTCCGGGTGCGGGTCGGCCCCGGGAGTCATGGGCGTGGTCGTTGTGTCGTCGGGTGTGGGCGGTGCAGGTGGGGTGCTGTCGGGTTCGTGTCCGCCAGGGGTCGGGGAGGTCATCTCGGTCTCGCTCTCGTCGGTCGGCCGAAGTCCGTTTCGGCTCACGAGGTCTCCACGATCCCGGTGGTGTCTTGGGTGAGGCTGGCGAGAAGCTGTGAACTCGCTGGTGGTGGCGGCGAGCGGTAATGGGAATGAACTCTGGGGAACGAGTTGTTAGACTGAAGTGCTCGCTGACTCCGGTCGGCGGGTCCTACTCGGGGCTGATCGGTTTCGACTTCGTGCGTCGAGATAGGGGAAGCGTGTCGGTGCAGGCTGGAGACCACCGTGAGCGTCGCAGCAACCAATTAAGCGCCGATTCCAATCAGCGCGACTACGCCCTCGCTGCCTAAGTAGCGCCGGCTAGTCTGTCGGCCCGGGTTATGCTCCCAGACCCGGATGCCGGCATCATCTATGGGAGCTCACCGTCCTCGCCGGTCGCGGGTGAGGTCGGAACACCAAACAGCGACTGGGATCGTCATCTCGGCTTGTTCGCGTGACCGAGAGATCCAAGTAGAGACATAGCGGACTGCACACGGAGAAGCCCTAACAACACGACGGAGGACCCGGGTTCAATTCCCGGCAGCTCCACGACACAGCGCCCCACCTGGTCCGCCAGGTGGGGCGTTGTCTTGGCGCGGTAACGCGGGGGCATCGGTAGCGTGGCCGCCATGCTTGTCTGGATCAACGGGGCATTCGGCGCCGGCAAGACGCATACCGCGCATGAACTCCACCGGCGGTTGGCGAGTTCGCATGTGGCCGATCCCGAACTCATCGGGTTCGCTATCCACCGGATGCTGCCGTCGTCGGAGCGAAAAGACTTCCAAGACCGCCCGCAGTGGCGAGCGGCCGTCGTCGAGACTTTGGTACAGGCCGAGCGTGTGTCTGACGGTCCGGTGATCGTCCCGATGACACTGGTCGACGACCGCTATTTCGACGAGATCGTCGGGGGATTACAAGCACGTGGAGTCGATGTCCGTCACTACGCACTGACGGCGTCGAGCGAGACAATCAGACGGCGGCTGCGTACCCGCGCCGGAGCGGTGTTCGGGCGGGTCATGGGTATGGATGAAACCTGGGCGATGCAACAGACCGAGCGATGTGTCGCCGCATTGGCCGGGGACAGATACGCGACGCACATCTCCAACGACGCCAGGTCGCTCGACGACGTAGTCGAGGACATCGCAGCCCACGCGGGACTGGACCTCATCCGGCCGCGACCCCAGAGGATTCGAGCGTTGCAGCGTCGAGTCGCGGTGTCGATCGCGCACATTCGGTAAGCGCCGGTCACACCCTCAGCGCGTCAGCCGCGGCACTCTCGCGCCGCCTGCGTCGCGTGGTGATGACGCCGTGGCCGGGGCTGAAGAGGTACACACCGAAGAACGCGATGCCCTGGACCAGTACGACCATCCCGCCGGGCGAGGTGTCCTGGTAGTAGGAGACGTACAGGCCGATGACACCGCAGATCGCGGAGATCGCTGGCGCGAGCAGCAGCATCCGGCTGAACCGATCGGTGAGCAGGCGGGCGGTGGCACCCGGGATGATCAGCATCGCCACCACCAGCACGATGCCGACCACCTGCAGCGCGGTGACGGCGGTCAGCGCGAGAAGGGCGAGGAGGCCGGCGCCCAGCAGACGCGGGCTCAAGCCGATGGCGAAGGCGTGCGTCGGGTCGAAGGCGTACAGGGTGAAGTCGCGTCGTTTCAGCAGGAGCAGCACGGCGACGATCGCGCCGAGGATGGCGATCTGTACGAGGTCCGAGGTGGAGACGCCCAGCAGGTTGCCGAAGATGATGTGGTTGAGGTCGGTCTGGCTCGGCGTCACCGAGATCAACACCAGTCCCAGCGCGAAGAGCGTCGTGAAGACGATGCCGATCGCGGCGTCTTCCTTGATGCGACCGCCGTCGCGGACCGCGCCGATCAGGGCGACGGCCACGAACCCGAAGACCACCGCGCCGACGGCGAACGGGATTCCCGCGATATAGGCGAGAACCACGCCCGGGAGCACCGCGTGTGAGACGGCGTCGCCCATGAGCGACCAGCCGATCAGCACGAGCCAGCACGACAACAGCGCGCACACGACCGAGGAGATGAGCGTCGCCCACAGGGCACGGGTCATGAACGCATAGGCGAACGGGTCGAGGAGAAGGTCGATGACGTTCACGATGCTTCTTCCTCCCGGCGATCGAGTGGGGGCAGATCGGCGATGGGTCGGGCGAGGGGGTCGAGCCCGAAGGCGCGCACGAGATTGTCGGTGGTGATCACCTCGGTGGGGCGCCCCTGCGCGATCACCCTGCGCATCAACAGGATTGCTTCGTCGGCAAGCTCCGGCAGAACCTGGAGGTCATGGGTGGACACCAGGATCGTCGTCCCGGCCTCGGCGAGTTCGCGCAGCAGTGCGGTGATGGTGGCCTCGGTGCGTTTGTCGACGCCGGCGAACGGCTCGTCGAGGAGCAGGATCGACGCCTCCTGCGCGATCCCGCGCGCGACGAACGCCCGCTTGCGCTGCCCCCCGGACAGCTGGCCGATCTGCCGGTCGGCGAAGTCACCGAGCTCGACGCGCGCGAGTGCTTCGTCGACGGCGTCGTGGTCGGCGCGCCGCGGGCGTCGGGTGAACCCGAGGTGGCCGTAGCGGCCGGTCATGACGACGTCGCGCACCGAGATCGGGAAACTCCAGTCGATGTCCTCCGACTGTGGCACGTAGCCGAGGACGCCTGCGCGGCGCGCGGCGGCCGGCGTCCGGCCCCCGAGACGGACGGTTCCGGTGGTCGGGGTCACCGACCCGACGATTGTCTTGAACAGCGTCGACTTGCCCGAGCCGTTCATGCCGACGAGTCCGCAGATCCGGCCGGTCGGGACCCGGACCGATGCGTGGTCGAGGGCGAGGATGTCGCCGTATCGGACGGTGACGTCGTCGACTTCGATGGCGTGATCGGTCTGGGCAGGCGTCGCGGTCATGTGTTGCTCCCGGTCAGGCCCGACACGATGGTCGCGACGTCGTGGCGGATGAGGTCGAGGTAGGTGGGCACGGGTCCGTCGGCTTCGGAGAGCGAATCGACGTACAGCGTTCCGCCGAACCGCGCGTCGGTCGCGTTGACCACCTGCTTCATCGGGGCGTCGGAGACGGTGGACTCGCAAAAGACGGCCGGCACTTTGTTCGCCCGGACGAAGTCGATGGTCGCGGCGACCTGCTGCGGCGTCGCCTGCTGTTCGGCGTTGACCGGCCAGATGTACCGCTCGGTGAGACCCGCGTCGCGGGCCAGGTAGGAGAATGCGCCTTCGCAGGTGACGAGTGCGCGCTCGTTGGCGGGCAACGCGTCGAGCGCGGTGGTGAGGTCGCTCTGGACCCGCTGCAGTTGCTTCTTGTAGGCGGCGGCATTCGATTCGAAGGTGGCGGCACCGTCGGGGTCGAGCTCGCTGAACGCCGCCACCATGTTGTCGACGTAGATCTGCACGTTCACCGGACTCATCCACGCATGCGGATTCGGTTTGCCCGCATAGGCATCCGACGCGATGTCGATCGGTTCGACGCCTTCGCTGACGACGACGTGCCGGACGTCGAGGTCGTCGACGAACTGCGCGAACCAGGCTTCGAGATTCAGTCCGTTGTCGATGACGAGCGAGGCGGTCGCGGCGCGGCGGATGTCGCCGGGGGTGGGCTCGTAGCCGTGGATCTCGGCGCCCGGCTTGGTGATCGACTCGACCGTCAGCCGATCACCCGCGACCTCGGACGCGATGTCGGCGAGCACGGTGAACGTGGTGAGCACGACTTTCTCATCGGGCAACCGGCTCGACAGTGTGCAGCCCGCGACGACCGTGGCCACGGCAGCCAGCAGCGCACCGAGCGAGACGATACGACGACGGGCAGGCTTGGGCATGCCGACACTATAGTTTCGGTGACCCGAACTTTCTAGTCAGGTGGTTCTGAGCGCACAGCACCGGCGGAGATCACCGGCGAATCGCCAGGAGATGGAACTCGGCGAAGCGGTGACTGTCGTCGGCGCGCTTCACGGTCCGCCACTCCTCGTCGAAACCGGCGTCGGCCAGCGCCGCCGCCATCCGATCCGGGTGCCAGCGCCACGCGGGTGCCACGCGATGATCGAACTCGACGACCTCGCCCGCGTCGGTGGTCTGTCCCGCGATCAGCACGACGCCGCCGGGCCTCATTCGAGTGGCCCAGCCATGGAGAATGCCCGGGACGGATTCGGGCAGCACATGAATCAGGCTGAAACGCGCGACGATTGCCGCGATGTCGATGTCGTCGAGCTCGGGCGATCTCAGCCGTGCATCGTCGAGGACAAAGCGAAGGCGGGGATGCGACGACCTAGCGATCCGCACCATCTCCGTACTCGGATCGGCGCCGATGACATCGAGACCCGCGGCGGCCAGTTCCGCCGTCACACCGCCCGGCCCGCAGCCCACGTCGAGCACGGTTCCGGGCACGCCGCTCCCGCGGACATGGTCGACGAAGGCCTCGATGACGTGACGCTGCAGAGTGTTGGAGAACGGTGACGGGAACGTCGCGGCGTACAGTTCGGCGAGCGCGTCGTACCCGGGTTGCAAACCGTCCTCGTCGGCCGAACTCATGCGATCCGGACGCCGCGCGGGAGTTTGCCTGCCGGGATTCGGAGACGACGTGCTGCGACAACGTATCCGAGCCCGCCGAACACCAGGTAGATCCCGAGGCCGACGAACCATGAGTGGCCCATCTCGGACGTCTCGTGGGCTGCTTCACGGGCGCGATGTCCCGAGCGGTCGCCCTCGTCGACGTAGCCGTAGGAGAAACCGTAGGAGATGTCGGCACACGTCCGCGGGCCGATGTAGGGACCCGCCCGCACCGCCGACAGTGTCCGCGAGATCTCCTGGGCTGCCGTGCTGTCGGAGGTTCTCAGCGGGTTCTCCGGTGGCGAGGACACGGCGTCGGCCACGATGAAGAACGGGTTCGGGGCCAGGAGCCACCAGATGCGTTCGTGGTGATGGAACTCTTCGTCGCGGGTGACCTCCCGGCACGTCCAGGTCGGGGTGGGGCTCGATGGATCGGTCACCGCCGTGTCGGTGCGAACCACCGAATGCGTCTGCGCGACCGTCGGATACAGGAGTCCGAAGGCGACCGGCAGGCCGAGGAGGAGGAAGAAGACGGCCGATTGGGTCAACACCGCGGAACCCGCCGGTCGCGCCGTCACCGCGGAGAATCCGAGTCCGATTCCCGCGTAGCAGGCGAAGATCAGTGCCAGGACGATCGTGCCGAGCACACCGCGCCAGATCGGTTGGGGCGCTTCGATCACTCCCCAGATCAGATACGGGGCGGCGACGGCGACCAAGGCCAACCCCGCCACCCAACTCCCGATGAGCTTGCCGAGCGCCAGTTGCCAGTTGCCGATCGCAGTGTCCTGGACCACGGCCAGGGTTGCGTCCTTGCGGTCCCCGTTGATCGTCGTCGCCGCCAGCGTCGGCGCCACGATGATCCCGAGCAACAACAGGAATCCGACCAGGAGTCCGTACAGATTCGACGCCCAGCCGGTGTAGGTCCCGCCGAACACTCCCACGGCCAGGTACATCGATCCGAAGACCGCCAGCGAGGTCACGACGAAGGCGACGACCAGCGTGGCCTTCCACCTCGTCGTCCGGAGCCGCTGGCGCAGTTCGAGTTCGACGATGACCCCGACCATGCGCCACCAGCCGGTGAATGACGTGCGCGACGATGGCGCGTCGAGTTGCGTGATCATCGGCGCTCCGGGCCGAGTGCGAGGTAGGCGTCTTCGATGCCGGTGGACACGGGAGCGAATTCGCTGACCGCGGCCCCGGAGGACACCAGTTGTGCAAGGTGACGCGCGGCGTCGGACTCGTCGTCGAAACGGACGTCCCGCGCCTGCCCGGGAGGCTGCCCCACGAGTCGGATGCGCCATACTCCGCCGGCCGCGCCCTGCGGGGCGTGGGTCCGGCCCTCGGTCATCAGCACGACGTCGTCGACCATCTCCTCCAGCTCGGACAGAATGTGCGACGACACGAGGATCGAGCACCCGTCGTCGGCGAGGCGGCGCAACTGACTGCGCAGGTCCATCCGCGACCGCGGGTCCATGCCGGACGCCGGCTCGTCGAGCAGGAGGATGCGGGGCCGGTGCACCAAGGCGCGGGCAAAGCCGAGTCGCTGTTTCTGGCCGCGCGACAACTCGTGTGCCGGCCGCGTCGCGAGATCGGTCAGGTGGACCAACTCGAGGAGTTCAGCGGCGCGTTGCCGAGCCTGGGTGGTGGGCATTCCGTAGAGCTTGGCGAACGTCGTCAGGATCTCGTGCGCCGTGAGGCTCTCCCAGGTGCCGAAGATGTCCGGCATCCACCCGGTCAGCCGACGCATGTCGGTCGGCTGAACCGGGGCGTCGTCGACCGTGATCGTGCCGGTGTCGGGGGCGAGCAGGCCGGCGAGGAGCAGGAGCAGAGTCGTCTTGCCCGCCCCGTTGGGGCCGACGAGGCCGGTGATCCTGCCGGATCTGAGTTCGAGGCTCGCATCGGCGACGGCGGTGTGCCGACCGAAGGTGCGCGAGAGCCCGGTCGCGACCAGTGACATGCCTCGACCGTAGCCGAGAGTCAGATGACCCCGGCCTCGCGCAACGCCGCGACCTCGTCTTCGGACAATCCCAGCAACCCGCCGTAGACGGACTCGTTGTCGCAACCGGGGGCCGGGGGGCCGGCGTTGCGGATGCCGCCGGGGGTCTCGCTGAACTGAGGTACCACGCCCGGTCCCAGGACCGTGCGCTGCGCGCGCTCGTCGTAGTGTTCGGCGATCATCCCACGCTCCTGCAGGTGCGGGTCGGCGACCACCTCGGCGACGGTGTTCACCGGACCCACGACAACGCCTGCCGCGCCGAGGATCTCGGTCAACTTCTCCGGGGAGTGCTGTCGTGACCAGTCGCCGATGAGGGCGTCGAGTTCGTCCTGGTTGCGGCCACGGGCGGCGTGATCGGCGAACCGATCGTCGGTCGCGAGTTCGGGCTGTCCCATCGCTGCGCACAGTCTCGCGAAGACCGAGTCCTGGTTGGCGGCGATGATGACGTGGGTGCCCTCGCTGGTGGGGTAGAGGTTCGACGGCGCGATGCCGTCGAGGCGGGTGCCCGACGGCCCGCGCACGACGCCCCCGGCGTCGTAGTCCGCGATGGCCGATTCCTGAACCGCCACACAGGATTCGATGAGCGAGGTGTCGACGACCTGCCCCTTGCCGGTCACCGAACGCCGGACCAGCGCGGCGAGTGCGCCCTGCGCCGCGAACATCCCCGCCAAGGTGTCGCCCAGCGAGAGGGCGATCCGCGGCGGGAGCTGGCCCGGGTACCCGTTCAGATGACGCAGCCCGCTCGCGGCCTCGGCGACCGAGGCATAACCGGCGCGGGTCGAATCCGGGCCGGTCTGGCCGTAACCCGAGACACGCACCACGACGATGCCCGGGTTGCGTGCGGACAGCACGTCCGGGCCGATGCCGAGCCGCTCCAGCGTTCCGGGGCGGAAGTTCTCGACGACGACGTCGGCGCGCTCGGCGAGATCGAGGAACAGCTCGCGGCCGCGATCGGACCGCAGGTCGAGTGTGATCGCTCTCTTGTTGCGCCCGTGGACCGTCCAGTAGAAGCGGTGGCCGTCGACCTCGGCCTGGCCCCAGGTGCGGATCGGGTCGGGCTTGCCCGGCGCCTCGATCTTGATGACCTCGGCGCCCATGTCGCCAAGCAGGCGGGCCGCATGTGGCCCCGCGATCAACGTGCCCAACTCGAGGACGGTGACGCCGTCGAGCGGGCCGGAAACGCCCGTCGACTCGGCGGAGGTGTCGGTCATCCGACCAGTGTGGCCGGTCACAGGCGCGCGGCCAAGCGGCGACCCGTGGACAGCTTGAAACAATTCATGACCGATGTGTCAATGACGTCGAGATCCCGCTATGGTGTGTGTCGTCCAGCACATATCGGGAGGCTTTGCAGATGGTTGATCACGCGACGAGCACGGGACTCCTGCCGGATATCCGGCTGACCGACATGCTGTCGGGGGTCGCTTCGTTGCGGGGAGACGCCGGAACCATCCTGCGCACCCTGCCGCAGATGCTGCCCAAGCCGCCGACGACCAAGATGTCGATCGGCAAGCGGTTCCAGCAGAGTGTCGAGAAGTATCCCGACCGGGACTTCCTGCGGTTCGAGGGCACCTCGATCACCTATCGAGATGCCAACGCGCGGGCGAACCGGCTCGCGGACTTCCTGATCCGGGAGGGCGTCGGTCGCGGAGACGTCGTCGCCGTGCTGTCGCGCAACCACCCCGACGTGGTCATCACCATGCTCGCCATCGTCAAGACGGGCGCGATCTGCGGCATGCTGAACTACAACCAGCGGGGCACCGTTCTCGAACACAGCCTCGGCCTGATCGAGCCGAAAGTCGTTCTCTACGAGCGCGATCTGTTGGAGGCGCTGGAGTCGGTGCCCGCCGGGTGCCGCCCGGCCAAGGAGTTCACCTTCGACGAGCTGGCCACCCTGACCGCGCGCTGCTCCCCCCTCGACCTGGCGGTCACCGAGTCGATCGAGGTGGGATCGACCGCCATCTACATCTTCACGTCCGGCACCACCGGATATCCCAAGGCCAGCAAGATGAGTCACTATCGATGGCTGGTCGCCCTGAACGGTATCGGCGGACTCGGCATCCGGTTGCGCGGCGACGACGTCATGTACACCGCGCTGCCCTTCTATCACAACAACGCGCTCACCATCTCGGTCTCGTCGGTCCTCGCATCGGGCGCGTGCCTGGCCATCGGCAAGCAGTTCTCGGCGTCGAGATTCATCGACGAGATCATCGAGAACGACGCCACCGCGTTCGCCTACATCGGTGAGCTGTGCCGCTATCTCCTTGCGCAGCCGCCGAAGCCGACCGATCGTGCGCACCGCCTGCGCCTGGCCGTCGGCAACGGTCTGCGCCCGGACATCTGGGATGCCTTCACCGAACGCTTCGGCATCGACCGCATCGTCGAGTTGTACGCCGCGAGCGAGGCGAACATCGGATTCATCAACGTGTTCGGCTTGTCCAAGACGGCCGGGTTCTCACCGTTGCCGTACACGATCGTCGAGTACGACGAGGAGACCGGTGAACCGTTGCGCGGTCCCGACGGCCGGGTCAAGCCGGTCGGCCGAGGCGGAACGGGTCTGCTTCTGGCGCAGATCAACTCGCGGGTTCCCTTCGACGGCTACACCGACCCGGCCGCCACCGAGCGCAAGATCGTCCGCGACGCGAAGCGCAAGGGCGACAAGTGGTTCAACAGCGGAGACGTCGTCCGGGACCAGGGTTTCTCACACATCGGTTTCGTCGACCGCATCGGGGACACCTTCCGCTGGAAGGGTGAGAACGTCGCGACCACCGAGGTCGAGGCCGTTCTCGACGCCCATGCGTCCGTCGAGGAGGCAGTCGTGTTCGGCGTGCCCGTCCCCGGGGTCGATGGCAAGGCCGGCATGGCCGCCATCAGCTTGCGGGACGGGGAGTCGTTCGACGCGGACGGGCTGGCGCGGCACGTTCGCACCGGATTGCCGGCCTACGCATTGCCGCTGTTCGTGCGGATCGTCCCGCAGCTCGAGCACACCTCGACGTTCAAGAACATGCGCACCGAGCTCCGTAAGCAGGGGTACGCCGAGACCGGTGACGACCCGCTGTACGTGTTGGCGGGCGAGAAGTACGTGGAGTTCTATCCCGACTTCGTCGACGAACTCGCCGGGGCGCGCCGGAAGAGCTGACGCGTCAGGCGGGTCGTAGCGCGGACAACCGCTCGCCGACGAAGTCGAGCGCGCTGCGCTGCCACAACCCGATGTGATCCAACATCGGGTGGCCGCCGCCGGGTACGGGGATGAACTCGGCGTCGACACCAGTCGCGGCGAGTTCGTCGATGCCCTTGCGGGTCCGCTTGGCCAGCGTCCGGGTGTCGGCATCTCCGTGTACCGCGACGACGCGCGCACCGGGCTGGATGTGTCGCCAGTCGGCGAACTGCCACCACGGCGCGAGTCCGAGGACGCCGATGACCCGGCGGTCTGCGGCGAGATGTGCGGCCACGCGCCCGCCCATGGAATGGCCGATCGCGACGACCGGGACGCCGGGGTGCCGGCGACACATCTCGTCGAGTGCGGCGCGTGCGGGCAGCATGGGCGAGTTCTCGTCGCCGTTCCAGCCGTACACGCGATAGCGGACCTGGTGCACGCGCACCGACCGTCCGAAACGCAGCCGGAGTGACCAGGTGAACGGGTACATCCGCAGCGCGGACGGCTGCCATGGCGAAAAGGGCTTGTGACTGTTGTCGGTGCCGCCCGGGAGGACGAGCACGAGCAGGCCCGGGGACGGGCGTCCGGGCGACAACAGCCCGGACAGTCCGGAGATCAGCATGTGTGCAGGGCCTTCCCACGCGGCGTCGACGATCGTCTCACCGTAGCGATTCGCTCGCCGCGGCCGATTGGATCGGTTCGTCATCCGGGCGAACCCGGCCGGGAGTGGCAGAATCGCGGTATGGCACATCCTCGCGCTGGTACCTTGGCCCTGCCCGAAGACCTGGTCGATGTGGACGCGTTGGTGCGTGCCTACTACGACAACGTCCCCGACCCGTCGGACCCGTTGCAGCAGGTCGTGTTCGGGACCTCCGGGCACCGAGGTTCGAGTTTCGACAACGCGTTCAACGAGGCCCACATCCTCGCCACGACGCAGGCGATCGTCGACTACCGTCGCTCGGCCGGCATCTCCGGTCCGCTGTTCATCGGCTTCGACACGCACGCGTTGTCGGTCCCGGCATGGCGTACCGCGCTGGAGGTGCTCGCCGCCAACGAGATCACGGTCTTCACCGCGGAGAGCGATTCGTTCACGCCGACTCCTGCGGTCAGCCGCGCCATCCTGACGTTCAATCGCGACAACCCAGGGGTCTCGTCCGACGGCATCGTCGTGACGCCGTCGCACAATCCTCCGGGTGACGGCGGGTTCAAGTACAACCCGCCCACCGGCGGCCCCGCGGACACCGCGATCACCTCGGTCGTGGCCGCACGCGCCAACGAACTGCTCGCGCAGAAGCTCGACGGTGTCAAACGCATCCCCTTCGAGCGGGCACGCGGCGGCGAGTACGTGCACGACTATTCGTTCCTGCTCAATTACATCGACGGACTCGGCGACGTCGTCGACATGACGGCGATCCGCGACGCCGGCATCCGGATCGGTGCCGACCCGCTCGGTGGTGCGTCGGTCGGTTACTGGGCGCTGGTCGGTCTGCGGTACAACCTCGACCACCTCACCGTCGTCAACCCGACCGTCGATCCGACGTTCTCGTTCATGACGCTGGACACCGACGGCAAGATCCGGATGGACTGCTCGTCGGCCAATGCGATGGCATCCCTCATCTCCGCCCGCGATGCCTACGACATCGCGACCGGCAACGACGCGGACTCCGACCGTCACGGCATCGTCACCCCCGACGCCGGCCTGATGAACCCCAATCACTATCTGGCCGTCGCGATCGACTACCTGTTCACCCATCGTCCGCAGTGGTCGGAGTCGGCGGCGGTCGGCAAGACACTCGTGTCGTCGTCGCTGATCGACCGGGTGGTCGCGGGAATCGGGCGGCCGCTGCTCGAGGTCCCGGTCGGATTCAAATGGTTCGTCGACGGTCTGTTGAACGGCCGCGTCGCGTTCGGCGGCGAGGAGAGCGCCGGGGCGTCGTTCCTCACGTTCGACGGCAGCCCGTGGTCGACGGACAAGGACGGCATCATCATGGCGCTGCTCGCGTCGGAGATCCTCGCCGTCACCGGCAAGACGCCGTCGCAGCGGTACGCCGAACTCGCCGAGGAGTACGGGTCGACGGCCTACGCAAGGATCGACGCACCGGCGTCCCGGGAGCAGAAGGCAGTGCTGTCCAAGCTGTCGTCGGACCAGGTGAAGGCGACCGAGCTCGCCGGCGAACCGATCTCCGCGATCATGACGTCGGCGCCAGGCAACGGTGCGGCTATCGGCGGGCTGAAGGTGACCACCGAGAACGCGTGGTTCGCGGCGCGACCCTCGGGCACCGAGGACGTGTACAAGATCTACGCCGAATCCTTCAGGGGCGCAGAACATCTCGCGCAGGTGCAGAAGGAAGCACAGCAGGTCGTCGACGCGGCGCTGGAGAGCTGAACGCCACCCGGCGCCGAACGTCCGGGACCTCACGATGATCCCTCAGACAATTTTCAGTGCTGCGCGGATATTGTCGGAATGTGAGCAAGAAGCGTAAGCCGGGAGCCTCGGTGCCCCGCACCACCAACTCGAAGTATCAGCCGAGCGCGCCGTCGAACACCATGACGTATGTGCTCGGCGGGGTCGCGATCCTGGTGATCGCGGGTCTCGTCATCGGTGGGATCTGGTGGAGCGGGCGTGACAAGGGCGAGGCCGACCAGTCGGCGCTCGCCTCGAGTTCGACGATGATCGTGGGCCCGGAGACGGCGCCCCTCATCGACGTGTTCGAGGACCCCATGTGTCCGGTGTGCAAGGTCTTCGAACAGCAGTCGGGTCCCGCCATCACCAAGGCGGTCACCGAGGGCAAGCTGCGGGTCCGCTACCACACCCTGAACTTCCTGAACTCGCGGTCGGCGACCGGTGACTACAGTTCCCGTGCGTCGGGCGCCCTCACCTGCGTGGCGGGCGAGCAGAACACCGACCTGTTCATGCGGTTCCACAGCGCGCTGTTCACCGCCCAGCCCCCGGAGGACGGCACCGGCAACATCACCAGCCCCGAGCTGGCGCGGATGGCGACCGAGCAGGGTGCGACCCCGGCCACCGCCACGTGCATCACCGACAACGCGAAGGTCGCGCAGGCCGAGGCAAACGCCAAGAAGTCGACCGACGAACTGTCGAACGCCACCGGCGGTCAGGTCGGCACCCCGACCGTGCTGCACGACGGCAAGCCCGTCAACGGCGTCCTCGAGGGCAACGCCTGGCTCGACAGCATCCTGGGCGGCAACAACTCCTGAGTCGTGGGACGCCGACCCGACACCGGTCGGGTCGGCGTCCTGGCGATTTGGCTGGTATCGCCGAGATGGTGTAACTTCGCCAGTGCCCTTGAACAGGGCGGAACAACAAAATTCGGGGCTATGGCGCAGCTGGTAGCGCACCACACTGGCAGTGTGGGGGTCAGGGGTTCGAGTCCCCTTAGCTCCACTCCGCGTACAAGGCTCGAACTCTTGCCCGAAGAATCACTGGGCTGAGTTCGGGCCTTGTCGGCGTTCCGAGCCCAGTTGAGCGCGTCGGCGTTGATCTCGGGGTCGAGCAGCATCTCGAAGGGCCGGTTCTTTTCGACGCGCAGGTTGTCGTCCTCCTCGATGCAGACCTTGGTGAATAAGGCTTGGTTGCACAGGCGCCGGTTGGCGTCGTCGCACCGGGCGTAGATGTCGGCGCAGTTCTCCAACAGAGTGAGCGCCTCCTTCAGGTGCGCGCGGGCGTCGGCGTAGTGGGCTTGCAGCAGTCGTTCTTGTTCGTGTTTAAGCCGGTCGCGGCGGGTGGTGAGGCGGGCGAGTTCGTCGGTCTCGGCGGCCACGAGCTGGTCGAACTCGTGGTGCAGCATCCCGGCGAGGGCTTCGCGGTGAGCCATCAGCCTCGGTCTTAGCCGAGGTCATCGCCTGCTCCGCAGCCTTGATGTGCGACCTGAGCCGCGCCAAAGAGTCCTCGATGAACTCCTCTTCGCCGTGGCGATGAGTCGGCAAGCAGAACGCAGGATCGCGCAGTATGCCGCACTAATGTCGCTGCACTACGTGCCTGGTCAGTGTTCGGCGCAGTGATCGCCGGCGTGGAGAAGCTAATCGAGGACTACTAAGGTGCACGACCCTGGCTGACCGTCACGGACAGGAACTGCCTGTCCGCGAGTGCATCCGCCGATAGCCGCGCCTTCCGGCAGACCTGACGCCTGCCCGTCGCCTCCCGCCCGGCCGACAATCCGAGCTCGTCTCTGGCCCCCTCTTCACGTTGACACGCCTCTTGCAGGTCGAAGTCACAGCGTGCCCTCGCGGGTGTCCGCGACAACAAAGCGAGGGGCCGCCCGTTCGCGCTGGGTGTCTCTGGGAGTCCGCATGGAAGAAGCGAGGTCGTCGCCATTCGACGGTAGAATCGGGGCTAGGGTCCGGGTTCCCGTCGATCCTTAGCGACGACACGATCGAGGAGCCCGACGATGAGCTACCGCAACAAGACCTATGTAGCCTTCGCCAGCGAAGACATCCACAACTACCGACTCATGACGGCCTGGCGAGCGAACAAGAACATCGAATTCGACTTCACCAACGCACACGACATCTACGAGGCGCGTGACACGAGCACGCCTGAGACGATCAAGCGGCGACTGCGGGAGCGTCTGAACAACACGAAGCAGGTCGTTCTGCTTGGCAGTCCTGCCGCCCGACGCAAGGGAGGCGACGGCTCCTCGTTCCTCGCCTAGGTCGGAGCGATCATTTCCCTTGGCCTTCCTGTTGTTGTCGCCAATCTTGACGGAGCCCGTCGAGGCAAGAGCAGCACCAACATTCCTGCCCCCTTCGCTGACAAGGACTACTTCACGATGTCCGTGTCGTTCGGGCCGACGATCATCAAGTACGCACTGGACCACTACGTTCCTGACTTCAATAGCTCAGACAAGACCGGCCCACACAGTTACAACGAGTCCGTGTACGAGAGCCTGGGGCTGAATAAGTAGTGCGCCACAAGCGGTCACTACGACGGTACGCGGGAAGATTTGCCCGTCGCTTCTTGGAAGCCCTGGGTGCGTTGGCTGTTGTGAGCGGCGCCCTCGCGCTATTCGCACCCAATCTTCTGAAAGGTCAGTGGTGGCTTCTAGCCGTCGCGGGAGCACTAGCCGTGGGGTGGGCGCTGTTCTCCCTGCGACAAAAGGACCCCGAGCAGAGATTTCCCTCAGAGAGCATCAGCATCCGCTTGATCGAGGGCGACCTGTTCGAGCAGAGGGCGTCAGCCCTCGTCGGGATGACGACCACGTTCGACACAGAGCCAGGCATCATCGAAAACGGCAGCGTTCAAGGCAATCTGCTTCACAGGATCTACGGTGGATCACAGACGCGACTTGATGCCGAACTCGCAACCGCGCTGACAGGTATCGGGCCAGTGGGCACGATCACGAAGCCCGGCAAGGAAGACGTCTATCCAGTCGGGACCGTTGCCGTCCTCAACGGAGAGGGCACGACCCGCTACTACTGCGTCGCCTACACCTGCATGGACGAACACAACCGCGCTCAGGGCACGATCCGAGGCATCCTGGACAGCCTCGACAGCGTGTGGGATGCCGTTGATCGCAACGGCAACGGTGAGGCGATCTGCGTGCCGCTGCTCGGCCAGGGGCAGTCCCGTATCCCTGAGCTGACGGCCGAGGTCGCCGTCAGGCTCATCGCGTTCTCGTTCCTCCTCCGCGCCCGGCGCGTACGGTTCTCGAAGGAGTTGCGCATCGTCGTGCATCCGAACGAGATCGGCAAGATCGACCGCGCCGAGTTCCAAGCGTTCCTGCGATCCTTGGTCGCCGGATGAACGAGAACGAGAGCAGCCTCGACATCCCCGAACAGGAGCCGTGCGCATTCTGCGACTACCTCAATGGGGTGCGTCCATTTACGGTCCTCTATCGCGACGATCTGATCGCTGTGCTCGTCACAAGAGAACAACGCGGCATCGACACCTGCTCGTGTTGCCGGTGCGGCATTACCCGACCCTGTTGGAATCCGAGCCCAGCGAGCGTCATTCGATGATGGACACCCTCGCGTGGGACGCCGCAGCGATCGACGCTACGTTCGAGCGCCCGGGAATCGCGGTTTGGCAGAACAACGGCACCGCAGCGCACCAAGCCATCCCACACCTCCACTTTCACATAGCCGGCACTCTGACCGGAGGAGGCACCGACTTCGGCGACGTTCCCGAACTCACCGTGGAGCAGACCGATCAGATAGCCGCACGAATTCTGGCGGCAATCCGCTTCGCCCCCGATCTCGGATCAACACCCCACTAGTCTCGTTCCAGGAGTAGCGCGGCCATCCACCCCCATGTCACACCCCAAGGTGATGACCCTGCGCGTTGTTGTCACTCGCCCACCTGTCTACCGAAGGCGCTGGTGCGGTGGCGGTCTCGATGTGCGTGTTGACATTGCCTCCGTATACTCCAATACCGGGTCGCAAGGGCCACCGCGCCCTGCCGGTTCGGGCCGCACCCGCAAAACGCCACGACGTATCGCCGGAATTGATCCCGTCAGCGGACGGACCGATGAGCGGCGGCATGCGGCAAGCTCTCGATGGGCAGCGGCAGCTGATCGAGGCCCGTGTTGACGCGGTACTCGATACCGCCCGCGATGCCGGAGCGGCCTGGACGGGGCCCACTCAGTGAGCCGCCGCGCGACCCGCGCAAGACAGTGGCGTGACGAAGCCACGCCGACACCATCGCCGTCTACCGCGACCGGTGCAGCATCGCCGACGACACACCCCTTAGCCCCGCGCCGGAGAAGATCGACCGTGCCAGGGCTGAGGCCGCACTCCGGCAGCTCGCCGGCCAGCCCGAGCCACGCCGACAGCAACGACCACCCGCCCCGACCCGGCAAGGGCCGAGCCTGTGAGAACACGCGGGCTGACGGCGGCTACGGCTGGTGCATTTCCGTATACCGGAGCGGGCGTGTCGTCCCGGAACTGGGTAGCAATCGTGGTACGCATGAAGGTGACGACGTGTCCGCGTCGCCGTATCGGCGTCCCTTCCCAACGCCATCACGTTGAAGGACGCCCCTCATGCCCAGGAGTTTCAGCACTCTCACTCTCGGTACCTCGCACGCTAGCGGCAGCTCCCGAGGTCGCAGCGGAGACACGCCGAGTGACCGCACGGATAGGGGCATAGCGATCACACGGGGCTGTCGATACCAGCTCGTAGCGTGTCACCCGAACGCGTTGGGCGCACGAGCAGGCGGGGATGCTCTGTGAGTGGCTACAGCAGGGCCCAGTTCGGCGCCACGGTGCGCAACGGCTTCTCGAACCGTCGCGACCGCGCCAACATCATCGAGCACGTCGCGCTCACAGCAAGCTCGGCGCTGGAAACCAAATCCCTCGGGCACCCGGACTTCGAGGACCTCCTGGTCGGCGCCAAGCGGACCGCCCCGATGGTCGCCGCCTTTCTTGACCTGACGAACTTCACCGGGCGCACATTCTGGGATGACCAGGAGGAGGCTGCCGACCTCGCCGACGCCGTGCTCTCCGGCTTCATCGAAATCGTCAGCAACTTCGGCGGTCACCCTCTCGGGCTGCGCGGCGACGGACTATTTGTCGGGTTCAGCCCCGGCGACCCAGCCTTCACCGCCACCATGGCGCTGAGCGCTTGCGCCTTCGCCCTCGATGCGGTCGAGCAGGAGGTCAACCCCTGGCTGGAACGACGCGGCATGGCCCGAGTGCAGGCCCGCGCGGGCCTCGACTTTGGAAGCATCACCTTCATCCGGACCGGCAACAGGTACAGCAATGAGATCAACCCGATCGGCTTCGCCGCCAACTTCGCCGCGAAGTGCGAGAAGGTGGCTGACTCCTGGGAGATCGTCGTTGGCGAAGGTCTCGCCGACCTCCTGCCGGACTACCGCTACTTCTCCGAGCACGAGCGGTCACCCAAGCGCTACACGCGCGATTACCAGACCGAGTCCTACAAGTTCTTCCACTACCGCTGGCGCAACACCCTGCCGCACCTGCCCGGCGTGATCGAGACTCTCGGCGGCATCCCCACCTCGCAGATCCATAGCCGCTAGGAGATCGACATGTCCATGCCCGCCCTGCTCAGCCACTTCGGCATCAACACCGCCCGGTTCGTCACCCAGACCGGCGAGATCGTCTTCGACGGCGTCACGAAAACTGTCAACGGCTTCACCCACGCCACCCTCGGAGTTGTCACCCCAGTCGCGAAGCACACCTTCCACGGCGGCGAGGACGAGCCCGACGACATCCCCGCTGGGCCCGCCGTGTGGTGGGATGACGAGACGCAGCTCGCCCGCCATATCGAGGCTATGGAGACCTCATTCCCGGACTTCGTGTACGTGGCACCCGACGATGACTCCGGCCCGTGTTGGGGCGGCACGATTGACACCCGTCGTGGCAAGTTCGACGTAGGCATCTTCCCGCGCCGCGACCAGGCGCTGCCTCGCGTTGTCGTCTTCAACCGCCGCCTCGGTGCGCAGGCGGGCCGCAAGTGGCAAGACTCGCCCCACCTGTACCTCAACGGGAACCTGTGTATCGCTGACCGCAACGACTGGAAGCCCGCCGAGCATACCGTCGCGACCGTCGCGGCGTGGGCTGCGCACTGGCTGGCCGCGTACACCGAGTGGCGGATGAGCCGGCGTTGGCCCGTCGAGGGGGTGCATACCGTTGCTTCCTAGCCGCTGGCGCAAGACGGCGCCGAAAGATGCGCCCGATGCTGATCATGCCGATGGCGCCTTCCAAGCCATGGACCAGATGGCAAACTGGGTCCGGTTTGCCGACACGAAGGCGACCATCCTCACCGCCGGACTCGGTGTCGTCCTGACCATGCTGATGACGAACGCCGGCACGATCACGAGCGCCATCAAGACGGGCTGCCCAGCCGCCTACGTCGTAGGCACTCTCTCAGTCCTCTTGCTGATCGCCTTCGGGTACACCCTGTTCTGGCTAATCCGCGCCATCGGACCCCGGAGCAATGTCGCCTACAGCACGCTCAACCGGTTCGCCTGGCCCACGCTCACCAAGGCGACTATCGACCAGTTGGCTGACCACATGAAGAAGGTCGACGTTCGCACCGACGCGTGGCAGCAGGTGCTCGACCTGTCCGTACTCGCGAACCGCAAGTTCGATGCCTGCGGACGGGCGGTCAAGGGATTCGCGGTCCTTATCGTCCTCGGCGTGGCGACCGTGACACTCGCGGTCAGCTTCACCTCCTGGCCTGTCGCCGGTGGATGAACTCGGCTTGTAGTCGAGCATCAGTCTCTACTCGCTTCTGAAGACTGCTCCTCGGTCAGTGACCCCGGAGGAGGTGGGCTCACGCGGCCGGCCGCGAACATGCGTCGGTTTGCCCAGCTCAGGTCACGGATGTCGACGTCCTGAACAGGCTCGTGGTACCAGGGGTCGTCGCCCGCGGGCGCGAGCTGGTTGAACGCTTCCTGATTGAAGTCCGGGGACAGCTTCCAGTCGGGCTTGGTCCCGAGGATGGTTTGGGCTGATACCAGACGCGAGGCGAGAGTTGAGAGGTCTGTTGCACCCGACTCCAGGAGTTCGTGGATGGGGGTCCGAAGCAGTTCCGGGCGATGGCCTAGAACGAAGTGGACCTGATATCCGACACCAGAACGGGTCTGCGCGTCATCACCCTGCTTCAGGTGATCCAGGAAGTTACTGGCAGAGTCGTTGACTAGCATGTCCGTTACCTCCTCGTACCAGGACGGTTTCTCGGACCGATACGCGTGGTCAATGCTGTTCGTCAGCCTCGTCCATGTTCGGATGCGGAGGGGTGGGCCATCGAGTTTCCAGATTACGGCTCGAACCGCCCCTGGGGACGCCGCCTTGTCCAGCCCGACGAGCAGCTCGCCAATCCAGCTGAGGAGCTGATCCTGGTCACTGAATGGCGCGTCATTATCGGAAGGTAGGTCATTAGCGATCCCGGCTAGAGCGTCAGCCAGTTTGATCCGGCCCGCGTCCGTGGCTGGCTGGTTCGTCGGGCTGAGGCACTTGCTTACTATTAGGCCTCGAATCTTGTCTGGCGTTCCGACAAAAAGGCGCACCAACGATGTAGCGTCTCCCGCCGCTGCGGTTGCGACTGCGGCCTCGACAGTGGCGTCGCTGACATCGTGGTCGAGGATGCCCATTGCGAAGTATCGATCGAAATACTCCTCGTGCTGGACGCTCTGACGCCGACGGCTCCCGTGCACTGAGAGCTGCTTCTTCTGACGGACCTTCGGGAACAGCGAAACGAGCAGCTTGCGAGCGGTGCTCCGGCGCTCGGACGGGACGACGTCCAACAGCGGTTCGATGTCGAACGGCTCGTACTCGAACGACTTGGCTTCGGTTTTCAGTTCGCCGGTGTGACCGGAGACCAGCTCACTGCGGTACCGCGGTATTGAGTTGAACAGAGCCGGGAAACTGACTCGAATGAGAGTCAGTAATTGAACGTCCTCGTCATCGACCTCGTCCATAGGCAGAAGTGGGATGTGGTGCTGCAGCTGGGCAAGGTAGCGGTCGATCGCTCGCGGAGTCGTCAACAGGTCGGTGAAACAGTCGACCAGTCCACTGAGCCGGCCGTCGTCCGCACCATCTTCAATTGTTTCTCGAGAGACGCGCGCGAGCCCAGTATTCAAACGCGAGATCTGCTGCTGCCGCAGCAACGGAGGCACAAAAAGGGGGTACTGGACGATCTTCTCCATAAACCGCTCCGCCGAACCGTCGTGGGGATTGACCGCACTCGATGCGATCATGCTCCGGTAAAGGGTCTCGTCGTCGTAGGCCAGCAGGTATTGAACGCCGTCGAACCTACCTAGTAAGCGAACAACCTTCAGGAGAATTAACAGTTCGTCCCCGTGAAGCCGATCGATATCGTCGACTACTACAAGAATCGGCTTCTTGAGTTCCCTCAGTTCCTCCGACGCCTTATTGAACGCCACTTGCCACGACGGTGACTTCGCCAAGGCCTCACCTGCGAGCCGGACGCCTTCGGCGGCCGCGCTTCCAGCGATGGGAATCAGGTTCGCAGCAGGTGCAGCGACCGACGCTGTTACCGCGAGTGCCCGTCGGACCTGCTGACCCTTCTTCTTGGGAAGAGCTTCGGCAAGAGACGAGTAGAACTCAGCGAGCAGCCCGGGCACATCACTCGTTGCCCAGGGAGTGAACCTAGCTGCGGCCCACTCGGGATGCTCTCTCTGCAGTTCTTCGACGATCATGTTCACCAGCGACGTCTTGCCGCTACCCCAGGGTCCACTGAGGCCGAAGACTGCGCTCGACTCGAACGAGTGCGTCGTGTGGATCAGCTCCGCGGCCCGCCGTGCGTACGGCAGACGCCCGAGAGCGTCGTGCTCTCCCGTGCGGAGTGCCTCGTCTGTCCAAGTCGTAGCGGTCATGTGCCAATTGTCCTCAGTCCGATGGGGCGATGTCCTTACCGTCGATGACTTCGGTCGCGATGTAGGAGCTGACGTTCACAGGCAGGCGGTGGGACTCTCGAAGAGTGTGACGCCAGCTCCCGCACGGGCACCCCATCGCCGTAGCCGGTGGGCAGCTTAGCTCGATTGGAGATGCTCAAACGGGTTTGAGACTGACGCGAATTCTCACCCACGGGACCGCGCCCATCGGCGATCCGGGCACCCTGAGCGCGCGGCCGACGAGTCCGAGAACCCCGAGAAAGCAGAAGATCAGCGATCCAAGCGGCTTGTGGCGGTTGAGAAGCTGCTACGGAGGTCCACCCGACGAAGCCCGTTCCGACTCATGTCGGGACGGGCTTTGTCGTCGTGTGGCCACAGCGCGGGTTCGGCTACCGACCGTCCCGGCGCGCGATCTCGGGTCCCACCACCCTCGGTATTTGTACCGATGACAGCTGTCACCCCTCCGATGATGCTGTGTTCACCGACACACAGGTTCGGACGGAAGGAACGATCGTGGCAACGACAACCGGATACATTTGGAACACGCTCTACGGGTGGGCGGACACGGGCAGCGGCGGCGTCTTCCCGCCCAGCGTCGACGCACTGACCCAGCCCATCGCGCATCACGTCGCACACCCCGACACCAAGAGGCGGCTCCACGAGTTGATCACTGCCTCCGGATTGATCAACTCGCTGCGACAGCTCGAGCCGCCGCCCGCGACCCGCGAGGATGTCCTCCGTGTCCATGACGCCGCCCACTACGACCGCATCGTCACCGAGAGCGCCCTACCCAAGGGCGGCGACGCCGGTGACGGGGTGTCGCCGTTCGGCAACGGTGGGCACCACATCGCGCTGCTCGCGGCCGGAGGCGCGATCGAGGCCGTTCGCGCGGTGGCCGACGGCACCGTGAGCAACGCCTACGCACTGATCAATCCTCCGGGGCACCACGCCGAGCGCGCCACCGGCCGCGGGTTCTGCATCTTCAACAACGGCGCGATCGCCGCAGCTCATGCCCTCGACGTGCTCGGGATGCAGCGGGTGGCGATCGTCGACTGGGATGTCCATCACGGCAACGGCGCCCAGGACATCTTCCGCGAGTCGTCGAAGGTGCTGAACATCTCAGTGCACCAGGATCGCTGCTTCCCGTCCGACTCGGGGTTCCGCGACGAGCGGGGTTCCGGCGACGGGTTCGGCTACACGCTCAACGTCCCATTGCCTCCCGGCGGCGGAAGTGGCGCATACGAATACGCCTTCGACGCGGTGGTCCTGCCCGCACTGCGTGCGTATCGCCCCGATCTCATCATCGTGGCGAGCGGATTCGACGCCTCCATGATGGACCCCCTGGCGCGGATGATGTTGCGCGCAGACGGATTCCGATCGCTGGCCCGCAAGATCATCGACGTGGCCGATGAGGTGGCCGGCGGCCGACTCGTCTGCCTCCAAGAAGGCGGCTACAGCCCGTACTACGTTCCGTTCTGCGGGCTGGCGGTGGTCGAGGAGCTCGCCGGGGTCTCGACCGGAACAGCCGATGCGTTCGCGCCGATCCTGGGGCCCATGGGAGGTGACGACCTGCTCGCCCACGAGCGTGAGGCGGTCGACGCGGCGAAGGAACTGTTGGCGGACATCACCTAGGGAACGAGTCGCGGTAGATCCGTGCCAACTCGGCGACGGGCGCTGTCGCGGGGCCGGGGACGACGGTCGCGGTCGCCGTCGCCCTGGCCGCCGCCTCGGTCCGTCGGTTCACCCCGAGCTTGCGTCGGATGTTCACCATGTGCGTGTGCACCGTCCGCGGACTCAGATTCAGTCCCGCGGCGATCGCCGCGTCGGTGCGTCCCACCACCAGCCCGCTGAGTACCCGCACCTCCTGTCGACTCAGGTGCCACACCTGCTCGGAGGTCATCGGCCGCGCGGTCAGCCTGATGTCACCGAAATCCCCCAGGCGCGAGAGCGTCACCCGGTACCACGCGCCCCGGTGCCACCACAGGTGTCGGAGTTCATCGGCGGTGCAGGTGACGAAGTCGTCCACGACGCGGGCGAAAGGGTCGTCGGCGACGAACGGCACGTCCACCGGACCGGCCGGGAGGAACTGCGAACCCTGGCGGAGATAGACGGTGGACGAGGTGGGTGCGACCGGATCCGCGGCGCCGGCCGGGAGCGTGGTCGGCGGGGTTCGTCGAACGGTCCCGGCCGCCTGGTCCGGTCGTAGGACCAGCGCCAACAAGCCCGACAGGTCGCGGGCCAGGGCGCGTTGGGGCGCAGCGAAGGCATCGGGGCGTCGAGCGGAGAAATGCGCGAGGCCCAGGTAGTCGCCGCCGTCGAACAACTCGACCGTCATCCCGTCCACGAAGCCCTCTGCTCGCAGATACTGCTCGAACAACACCGTGCGGGTGAACTCTTCGCGGACCGCGCCGCCGACATCACTGATCGACAGCGGCAGTCCGTCTCCGGGGCTGAGCCGGCTGGTGAACCCGATCTCGTAATCCCGCGGGAACAGATGCTGAAGGGCCCAGGCCGAACCCGAGGTGTACCCCACCTGCGAGACGATGCGAGAGCGGGCGCCCCTCGGCTGATGGACGAGCAGCGCGGCGTCGAAGCGCACATGCCCCTGGAGCAGCTGCACTGCCCGCGTCAACTGACCCTGCGTCAGATCGGTTGCCGGATCGCCCATTTCGCCAGTGTAGAGGCGGCCGGCGCAGGCCGCTGCAGGTTTGTCACCCCGGTGACGTCGGTCAGTCCCGCCCGATACCCACCGGCATGGGCAGGATCTCGACGCGCGCAAGACCCGAGGTGACAGCCGGGTCGGCGGCGCTGATCGCGCGGACCGCCTCTTCGGAGTCGGCGCGCACCACACCGAGACCCCAGTTCCCGGCCGGATCGACGACGGGGCCGAAGATCACCGCCGTCCCGTCGTCGAGCAGTCCTGACCAGTAGGCGCTGTGTTGCCCCATGATGGCGGCCTCGTCGTCATCCATGTCGCCGGGACCGAAAGTAGGCCGTGGCGGCACGAGTTTGTACACGAAATGGGTCATGACGATGCCTCTCGGTCAGGGGTGGGTGTTGATTCGATGACGGCGACCGACGCCGCCAACGCGGTGGCCCAGCCGCCGGAATAGGCGCCGGAGCGGTAACCGCCCGGCGCCGCGCAGTCTTGGCGTAGCTGGGCATCGCTGAGGTGCTCCCACCCGCGGTGTTCCACGGACACCCTGGTGAGCGTGTCGCCGAGTGCGGTGAACGTCAGCTCGACCTCGGTGGGTTCGGGGGTGTTCAGCCACGACATCACGAAGCGGCCGGGCGGTTCCCAGACGGTGAGCCGGCCCCACTCTGCCGTGGTGCCGTCGTCCCACGTCTCATAGACCCGGCCGCCCGGGTGTTCCTCGATCGTCACCGTGCGAGCCCGGTCGCCGCCGACCGACATCGGCTGCAACGGCCACCAGATGCCGATGGTTCGCACGAATGTGACGAAGACATGGTCGAGATCGCTTCGGACGGTCACGTTTTGGCGTATCGGTGGGCGGAGCAGAGGTAGGAGGGAACGGTCACCGGCGTCGTCGGGGTCGACGCGTGTGAATTCATCCGGCACGGTGCACCTCGGCGTCGGTCAGTCCGCGCTCGGCCTCCACGAGTTGCCGCGCCATGTCGAGAGATGACGCCCACATGCCGTCGAGCATGCCGCGCAGTTGGTCGATGCCCTCCGGTCGCGTGCGGTAGATGCGCCGCGTTCCCTCGCGCCGTTCGACGAGAAGCCCCGCGTCTTTCAGAACCGAGATGTGCTGCGAGATCGCCGTCCGACTGACCTCGAAATGCGCGGCGATCTCGCCCGCTGCCAGCTCGTGCCCGGAGACCAGCTCGAGGATCGCGCGGCGTCGGGGCTCGGCCATCGCGCGCAAGGCCTCGTCGATGCCCGGCCGGTTCCCGGTCACGTCCGGAGTCCGCTTGATGTCCTCGCGGACGGTGCACACACAGCGCCCATCAGAACTCCTACGGTCCCGTGATCGTCGATGATCACTAACGTTAGCGGATGCTGACGAAGACCGCAGCTGATTCGGAGATCCGACGCCGGTCGTCGATCTGACGAGCCCGCCTCGGTGGTCGGTGGCGTAGCGTCACGATGATCCGAACACCCCGTCCCGAAAGGGCAGACATTGGCGATCGAGTCCCCGCGGTGGCTGCTGCTACCAGGAACGCCGCTGACGCCGTCGGTGTGGGACGGCGTGCGGGCCGAGTTGGCCACGCACGGCGAGGTGGTCACCCCGGAGATCAACCCGCCGGCCGGTGACGTCGACGCCGACCTGCAGCTCCGGCTGGCAGCCGACGTCGTGGAGACGGCGGCGACCGACGCGCCCTGGCATGTGGTGGGCCACTCCTTCGGCGGTCAGGTCGCACTCGAGTTCGCGCTCATGCGGCCCGATCTCGTCTCACACCTCACCCTGCTGTGCACCCGGGACACCCCGTTTCCGGCCTTCGGTGCGGCGGCCGCCGCTGTGAACGCCGGCACCGTCGATGTCGACGCCACGCTCCGCCGTTGGTTCAGCTCGGCGGAAGTGCTCGACGACGGTCCGGTCGTGCGATATGCGCGCCATGCGGTGACCACCGCAGACAAGGCGTCGTGGGCGTCGGCACTGCGTGCGATTGCAAGCTTCGACTGTTCGCAGCGCACGGCGTCGATCGCCTGCCCGGTGAATGTTGTTGCTGCCGAACATGACACCGTGTCCGACGTCGACGCCATGGAAGCGATGCATCGTCGAATCCCGGGCTCGGACTTCGCGGTCCTCGACGATGCGTGGCACATGAGCATCTTCGAGGACCCGGTCGAGCTGGCGCGACTCCTCCGACGCTGACGGGCACGTACAGACTCTCGCTCACCCATTCCGTTCCCGATCACCGAATTTCGGTGCGCGGGAACGGAATGGATGAGCGGCATGCCGTCGACCTTGCTATGCGGCATCCTTGATGATCTGTCGCTGCGCCGTGAACATCTCGGCCAGGTTCTCGGTGACCTCGGGGTCCAGCGCAGGGGGAGAACTGTCGACGGTGTTGTGTGTGACGGAGAACGACACGCCCCGTTCCTCACCGATCACGAGGATGCCCGCCAGATTGAGTTCGAAGGCGCCGACCTTGTACGCGCCGGTCATCCGGACCGCCTTGTATCCGCCGTCGATCGGTAGGTCCACCTCGTCGAGCGTGAGCGCGACCGGGACATCACCCTCGCCGAGAGTCAGGGTGAACGAGGAGCAGGCGGAGAGGATCTCGTCGAAGTCGTCGTACCCATTGTCGGCGGGTTTGGTGACGTCGGCGCTGTAGTTGTCCAGACCGAACAGGATCTCGCTCGACGACGAGGTCTCGGTGAGCTCGCGTTCGGCTCGTTCGTTGGTGGTCCGCTGGGAGTTCACCAGCGTTGCGCATTTCTCGTTGTCGACGGTGCTGTCGTCGTCATTCTGATTGCCCGTCTCGGTGGTGAAATCACCGGTGATGTCCGGGAACTGGTCCTCCGGCAGCACCATCTCGAGCGCCGACGCGGTCGGTACGGAGGGCTCCTCGTCACCGCCGCTCAGGGTCAGGGCCAGCACCACCGCGACGACGACGAGAAGTACCAGGACGAGCCCGCCGCCACCGATGAACCACCATTTCTTGCCGCCGCCGGACTTCGGCGGGGGAGGTTGATGGCCGTAGGGCTGCTGCCCGAACGGTTGTTGACCGAAGGGTTGTTGAGCGTTGGGTTGCTGACCATACGGCTGCTGGCCCGACGGTTGTTGACCATACGGTTGTTGGCCGTACGGCTGCTGGCCCGACGGCTGCTGACCATAGGGCTGCTGACCGGCGGGCGGCCATCCGGGTTGCTGCGGCCCCTGCGGACCCATGGCGGTCGGTTGGTTGGGGTCATAGGGAGTACCCACGGTCGGCTCCTCGGGGTCGGGTGACCTGGGGAGACTATCGCGCTCCGGGACCCGCCCCGGAGAGTTTCATGTGACCGAATGAGCGCCACGGGCCGGGCCGCCCGGCTCCTGCGGTCACCCACGCCTCACGGCCGCGGCACCCCGATCGGGTTGGGAAACGGTATGACTTCCCGATCGACCAGTGCGCGCGCAAGCGCTGTGAGGATCCCCAGAGTCCACTCCGCGTCGGGAAGTGCACGAACGGTCTGCGCCGCCAGGCGATCGGTGGTGTCCTCGATCGACTCGCGCACTGCGATGCCGCGGTCGGTCAGCGCCCCGGCGGGGGTGAGGATGTCTCGTTCGACGAGTTGGCCGCGCGCGTCGTCCCACTGTGCGTCGGTCCAGCCGCGGTTGGCCTGGATCATGTCCCGGGTGACCCCGCCGTCGGCGATGTGGGTCATCGACGCCTGTAGACCGCTGAGACCCGCGGCGGTGGCCGCGGCGACGTGACCGTCGCCGCGATGCTCTCGCAAGATCGTGGTGGCCAGCCACAACCGCCGGCACAGGCCGGTGGGCCGGTCCACGGCGCTCCAGGCGCCGGCGAGTGCGCGCCCGTCCATGCCCAGACCGTCGACGACGCGTTCCAGATTATCGGTGACCCGACGGAGATCGTCGGTTGAACCGGTCGAGATGTGTTCGCCGAGAACCTGTTCGGCTGCCGACAGGCGCGCTTCGAGGGCCGCCTCCGGGGCGATGCGCGACCAGATCTTGGGAACCGCGCGAGCCACCATCGAGGGCGAGAATCCGAAGAACAGTGCGGTCACGACCTCGGGTGGGGTGGGTCCGAGCGGTGCGGCCCGACCGGCGAAGTAGCCGTTCCACCAGCCGGTCAGGCCGCTCGCGGTCATTGCCGCTGCGAACCTCGGATCGAAGTAGCACACGGCGTGGACCGGCTCGTAGGCGCGCCACAACCGCCGTTCAGGATTGTCGTCTCGATTTCTCACCGACGCCGTACCGTGCGATCAGTCCGCAGCGGGTTCGCCCGGCTCAGCAGCCGATGCTCTCGGGTACTCGTCGGTCTCGTCGGCGTCGACAGGGGTGGCCTGCTCGGCGACATCGGCGTCGTTGGCGTCGAGCGGTACGGCGGGCGCCTGATCGGTCGCAGGATCGTCCTCGACGGGTTGCCGCTGCTCGATGGCGTCGGCGTCGCTCGCTTCATTGGGCAGATCGGACTCTGACATCGGCGATCACTCCTCTCGTGTCCACATGCTTCGCACCTACAGGTCTACCCGAAAGCCGCGAGCCCTTCCTCAGCGCCGCGGTTCGCCGATCCGCACGACGTGCGCCCACTCTGGCGGCGGATCCGGGGTGTGGAAGACCGCGATGCTGGACATACCCGGCACGGAAGACCCGGTGAGCGGTGTGTACGCGTACGCCTCCCGGTGGAACAGACCGACGATCGTCCGGCATCCCGGCCGGCGGCTCGGCCACGGGGTGTGACCGTCGGTCAGGGCCACCACGACATCGGGCCGGTGTCGCAGGGCGCTCTCGAAGCCGGTGCGCAGGTCGGTGCCCCCGCCGCCGTGGAGCTGTATGTCCTCCGCCCGGCAGATCGGGTGCACCACCCGCGCGGCGGCATCGCACGACACCACCGACAGGAGGTCGCGCCGACCGCTGACGGCCCGCGAGATCGCAGCGACCTCGAGCAGCGCGCTCCCCAGTTCGGCATCGCTGACCGATCCCGACGTGTCGATGACGACACTCACCCGGGGCGGCGTCCGTCGCAGGCTCGGCACGATCACGCCGGGTAGCGCCGCTGAGCGTCGAGCCGGCCGGCCGTAGGTGTAGTCGTCGCCGACACCCGCCGTCGACACTGCCGTCCTGATGGCCGCGCCCAGGAGGGCCTGCCACGGCTGTGGCGGGTGAATGGCCTCGCGTGCCCATCGCCGCCAGCCGGCCGGCGCCGAGCCGGGACGGTCGGAGATCGACCTCGCGACGGCGAAACGCACCGCGTCGCGCTGCTGCTCACCGAGACCATCCGCTCCGTCGGGACCCAGTTCCCACGCGCGGTCCCATCCGTCCGCACCGCTGCCGCATTCGACCCAGCACATCTGGTCGGTGGCAGGCCCGAGACTGAACTGACGGAGATAGTCCTCCATCAGTTCGCCCGCGGGCAGTTCGAGCATCTTCGGACGGATGGCGTCGACGGGGGTGACCAACCCGTTTCCGTAGGCGTCGTCGTTGATCTCGAAGTCGGCCGCGATGTTCATGCGGAGCCGCTCCGACGGGCCATTCAGTCCGTGGGCGCGGGCGTAGCGGTCGCTGCGTCCGTGATGATCGCGGAGAAGGTGGGAGACCAGGTGCACCAGATGAGCGGCGATCTCCTCCTCGGGCCGAGCGGCGACGAAGGCGGGCGAGAGATAGCACCGCCAGTAGCGGTCCACGCTCATGGCGGGTACGCGCGACGTCTCGACGATGTGCAGTGCATGGAGCGCGGTCGCCATGTACGGCCTGGCGCGAACCGCGTGCAGGCGCGCGGCATACACCTTGTCCGACAATCGCATCGGGGTGTGGGCCGGGGTGTGGGCCGACGTCATCGCACAGCGGTCGCACGAACGTCGGCCTCGTCGGCAGCCCGCGAGACCGACACCACCCCGGCCAACTGGTCGATGGCGTCGGGAACCTCCCAGTCGTCACGTCGCAGGGTGGCCAGCGTCGTCGCAGGCACCACCACCAGGTCGGGCGCTCCGGAGCTTGCGGCGCGGGCGAGGACCTCCCATGCCGCGTCCCACCGGGGCCTGTCGGGATGGCGCCGGACAGCGGCGACCACGGCGTCGAGTGTTGCCTGGCGCAGGTCGCCTCGCTCGGGTAGCTCGGCCGCCGACGGATCGGCCAGCAGTAGTTCGGGATCCGGGAGGTCCATGTGATCGATACTCGCCAGCAACTCGAAACCGGGTCCGTCGCCGACCGCGCCGCGAATCAACAACGACAGGACATCGGCCGATGCCGATGAGGCGGTGGCGAACGCGATCAATCGGATCGTCGCGTCCCAGCTCCGCGGTGAGGGCCATGCGCCGCCGCGGCGGGTCTGGCTGCCCGGAAGCTGATGCACCAGCGCGGGCCGGGCCGCGAGCAGGGTGCACACGGCACGTCGAGCGAATTCGACCGCGGCGGGGAATTTCTCCGGGTCCAGGGTCGGCAGCTTCGCGTGCGGCCACGTGCCGCCCAGGCCACGTACGACGACGTCGTGGTCGTGGGTCCAGTGCAGGTGGACGAAACGGTTGGCCAGCGGTGCGCTCAGCTCCCATCCGTCTGCCGCCGACGACGGTGGATTGGCCGCGGCGACTATGCGCACACCCGCAGGGAGTTGTAGTGTGCCGACGCGCCTTTCGAGGACCAGCCGCAACAACGCCGCCTGTACCGCGGGGGGAGCCGTGGACAATTCGTCGAGGAACAACAGCCCCCGGCCGGCGTCGGCGAGGCGGACCGCCCAGTCGGGTGGTGCCATCGGCACCCCACGTGATGCGGGGTCGTCGCCGACGACCGGAAGCCCGGAGAAGTCGGACGGCTCGTGGACGCTCGCGATGACGGTGGTCAGTGGCATGTCGAGGGAGTCGGCGAGTTGTGTGAGCGCTGCGGTCTTGCCGATTCCGGGTTCGCCCCACAGCAGCACGGGCAGGTCGGCGGCCACGGCCAGCGCGAGTGCTTCGAGTTGATCGTGGCGGCGAGGTTCGCCGGTCACCGCGCCGAGGAGCGCCAGCAATTCATCGGCGGTCTCGAGCTCGTCGATGAGGGGGATCGTGGTTCCAAAGTGTGGAGACATGGTTCACCTAGGGGTTCGAAGGATGAGCAATCGGAGATGAGAGTCAGAGATGTGCCCGCGCGGGAGTGCAGCGGGTGGATACGGGTCAGCCGTGGGTGGCGTGCCGCGGATGGGCACGCCGCCGCCTGCCGGTGCGGTGATGCCCGCCGGCAATGTGCGGAAGCGGCTGTGCCGCAGCGGTGGTCGAACCGGAACGGTATGCGTCGTACGTCTCCCGCTGGAGCCGAAAGTGCTCGAGCGCGTCCCGCAGCGGCCCGTCCCGCAGACCCGCGTCAGGGCCGAGGAGTCCCTCGACTGTCGCCAATGCGCCCTCGATGTCACCGAAGTCGAGGCGGTCTCGAACTCCGGCGAGGCAGTCCGGTTCGCGGTGGGCCCGATCAATGGCTTGGAGGCAGGGGAGAGGCGTGCCGGTCAGGGCGGTCAGCATCTCCTCGCGACGGATCTCGTCGCGATCATGGTCAAGGGCGGACAGCACACCGTCGGCGAGTCCGATGCGGTGTGGCTCCCCGCGGCATTCGACGACCCGGAAAAAGTTGTCGGGTGGTGCGGCACGATCGACCGGTGGCGGGCGGAACTCCGGCACGAGCGCGGCGGCCACAAGCGGGTGCAACCGATCAGGGGTGATCGCCCCGCATCGGAGTAAGTCGAGGTCGGGCAGGGTCTGGGTGGCGGCGTCGGGCAGGACCGGCAGGGGTACCAGCCGGTCGGTGGGAACGCCGGTCGCCCAGTACATCTCGGGTGGATCTCCGTCGTCCAGGATGAGGTCGCGCCGCGTGCCCAGGCGAATGCGGACCCGCCCGGTGCGGTGGCCTTCTGCGCGACGAAGGATGGCGGCTTCGGCCGCCCACCGATCGAGAGCGAAACCCGCGGGGATTCCGGGCGGCTGCCCGGTCCTGAGGATGGTCTCCGAACACGTTGCACCCGAACGCATCCGAAGTTCGTCGATGTGGCGCACATCCCACAGATGCCGGTGCAAGTCCAGCCGGAATCTCCTGTCGGGCCGTGGATGGGGATGCGGGTCGGGCTGTCGCCCATCCCACACCGCCAGCGAGAACCGCTGACCGGCGTCGGCCCAGGCGGGTGGGGTTCGGGCCACGAGATACACCGAACCTGTTGTGGCGAAACGTATGTCGCAGTCGGGCGCGTACCGCGTCAACGCAATTGTCAGGCCCGGACGAAGCCGGCCGGCCGGCGAGATCCGAGGTAGATGCCATCGCAGGAGGTCGGGAGCGAAGTGGCGGAGGTCGTCTTCGATCTGCTCGGCGATGGCGTGGCCGTGGCGGCGCCGGATCTGGGTGAGATCGATGTCTGGATCGACATTCGCTGCGTCGCATGCTCCTGTCCAGTCACCGGAAAGGCGTCTGGAGGTGGCATTTTCGATCATGGAGGGCGGTACCGCGAAGTCGCGTACACGTACCCAGAAGGAGAGTCGGGGAGGGATTCCAGTCGTGGTCGGAAGGTGCATCAGCACACACCGCGCACGACGTGGACCCCCGATCTTTGTTCAGAGTGAGTCATCACCCGTCGAAATATACCGTGCCGCAGTCGTCTTGGCCAGAGGGGGTGCCTCGGGGCCGGTTGACGCGAGTGACCGTCAGCCGACCGCCCTGGCGACGAGGGTGGCGATGGTCTTCTCGGCCTGGGCGTCCACCGAGCTGACGGCATACGACGACGGCCAGAAACCGCCGTCGTCGAGGTTCGCGTTCGGCGTGAAGCCGAAGGTGGAGTAGCGCTCCTTGTCGTCGTGTCCGCTGCGGAAGAAGCACACGACCTTGCCCTTGAGCGCATACGCCGGTTGCCCGTACCAGAGCTTGGGTGCGAGGTCCGGGGCGGTCGTGGTGACGATGGCGTGAATCCGTTCGGCGAGTGCACGGTCGGTCGGGTCCATCCCCTCGATCTTCGCGAGCACATCGAGTTCTTCGGCGGCCTTCTTGTTGCCCCGCCCGCGGGTTTTCTCCTTCTCGAGTTCGGCGGCACGCTCCTTCATCGCAGTGCGTTCCTGTTCGGTGAAGCCTCCCGATGTGCTCAAGCGCATTCCCCTTCGTGGTCTGGACAGATCGGTCCCTGGTCGAGTTGTCGCCTCGGGTGAGGCGTTGACCACGCTAGTTCGCGACGACGGCGTCGTGCTTCTTCATTCGTGACCGCTTCGCGTGTCGTCTCACACCCGCCCGCGCAGGATCGCGTTCCAGTAGAGGCGCGGGAGCGCGTAGCGGTCGAAAGCCCAGGCACTCCGCCGGGGCTTGAGCGGGTCGATGACCGACGGCAGCGACGAGGTGATGGTGCCGTCGCGGTCGAATTCCGCGGCGATGAGGTGGTGGGCGTCGGTGGCGATCGGCGCAACCGTGTATCCGTCGTAGCTGTCGAGCTGCTCACCGGCCCGAGCTGCGGCCAGGTTGTCGGCGAGCACCGCGATCTGGCGTCGTAACCCGCCGCCCGACGGGTCGGTCGCGATCGCCGCGCCGTCGCCGGCCGCCCAGATGGACGGATAAATACGGTGGCGAAGGGTGTGGGGGTCGATGTCGACGAGACCGTGTCTGCCCTCGGCGGCGAGCCCCGAGTGCGCCACGATGTCCGGACCGCGGAACGGTGGGACGAGGTGCAGCATGTCGTAGTGCACCTGCTCGGTGCTGCCGTCGGTCACCACAGTGACACGTCGGTCGACGGGATGAAGGCGCACCTCGCTGTCGAGCAGGACCCGGACGCCGAGTTCGTCCAGACAGTCGGTGAGTCGCGCGTCGAGACCGTCGACGCCGAGCAGTCGGGGGCGGTCGACGACGAGCGTGATGTCGAGCGTGTCCAGGATTCCGGTGCGACGCCAGTGCGCAGCCGCGAGGAACAGCGGCTTGTAGGTGGTGCCGGTGCAACTGACTGGCGGCCGTGGAACGGTGAACACCGCGCTCCCGCCGCGGGGCATGGACGTCACGGCGTTCCAGGTCTGTTCGGCACGATCGAGATAGTTGCTGCCCACCGCCGGGTCGGCGATCGCGAGGTCGATTCCGGGCATCGCGTTCTGATCGGGAACCAGACCCACGGCCAGGATCAGATCGCGATAACCGACATCGACTCCGGAAGCGCAACGTACCGTACGGCTGTCGGCGTCGACGACGACAGCCGTATCACGTAGCCAGGTCACTCCGTCGGGTGTGACCGAGCGCTGGGTGCGTTCGGCGTCGTTCAGGGTCGCCTGTCCGCCGCCGACATAGGAGAGGAGAGGGCGGTAGGTGTGCACGGCCTGTGGTTCGATCACGGCTACGTCGGTGATGCCGAGGCGTCGAAGACGTGCCGCCGCACTGAGGCCGGCGTTCCCGCCGCCGACGATGACGACGTCGAAGTGCCGGGTCTCGCGAGTTGAGGTCATGACGCGGGGTACCCGGCCGAGGACGCCGGAAAACGCGCGTTGTTTCCCGGGTCGGGCTCCCGTACGGGGTGGTGCGACCATGGACCGATGACCGCCACGCTCGTCGCCAAGGACGTCGCCGGGGGATACGCCCACCGCGTCCTGTTCGATCACCTCGACCTCACCGTCGCTCCCGGCGACGTGATCGGTGTCGTCGGCGCGAACGGAGCGGGCAAGACGACGCTGTTGAGGGTTCTGGCAGGCGACCTCCCTCCGCTGGAGGGGTCTGTCGGTTGTGCCCCGGCCGACGCTTTTGTGGGATGGCTCCCACAGGAGCACGAGCGTGTCCCCGGTGAGGTCGTCCGGGACTACGTCGCGCGCCGCACGGGTTGCGCGGCGGCGACACGGGCGATGGATGCGGCCGCCGATGCACTCGCCGATCCCGACGCGAACACCGCCGCGGGCGACCCGGCCGACGTGTATGCGACCGCACTCGACCATTGGCTGGCGACGGGCGCCGCCGACCTCGACGAGCGACTGCCCGCGGTGCTCGCCGATCTCGGGCTAGGGGACGGCGTCATCAGCCCGGACACCACCCTCATGACGGAGCTGTCCGGCGGCCAGGCCGCCCGGGTGGGACTCGCCGCGCTGCTGTGCTCACGCTTCGACATCGTGCTGCTCGACGAGCCGACCAACGACCTCGACCTCGACGGCCTCGCCCGGCTCGAGGAGGTCGTCACGGGCATGCGCGGCGGTGTCGTTCTGGTGAGTCACGACCGAGAGTTCCTGGCGCGCAGTGTGACCCGGGTCCTCGAGCTCGATCTCGCGCAGCACACCAACACGGTGTACGGCGGCGGTTACGACAGCTATCTCGAGGAACGGGCGGTGGCGCGGCGCCACAAGCGCGAGGAGTACGACGAGTTCGCGGCGAAGAAGGCCGACCTCGTCGCACGGGCCCGAACGCAACGGGAATGGTCGAGTCAGGGTGTCCGCAACGCCATGCGCAAGGCTCCGGACAACGACAAGGTACGACGCCGCGCCGCCACCGAATCCAGCGAGAAGCAGGCCCAGAAGGTCCGGCAGATGGAGAGCCGGATCGCGCGTCTGGAAGAAGTCGCCGAGCCACGCAAGGAGTGGGTCCTCGAGTTCACCATCGGGGCCGCACCCCGCTCGAGTTCGGTGGTGGCCACCCTCAACAATGCTGTTGTCCACCAGGGAGAGTTCGTGCTCGGCCCGGTCTCACTGCAGGTGAATGCGGGGGACCGCATCGGCATCACCGGCCACAACGGCGCAGGTAAGACCACGCTGTTGCGTCTGCTGCTCGGTCGCGTCGAACCGCAAGACGGAACCGCCCACCTCGGCGCGAACATCGCGGTCGGCGAGATCGACCAGGCCCGCGGCCAGTTCACCGGTCCCACGCCGCTCGCCGAACGCTTCGAGGCCCTCGTCCCCGACTACTCCACCGCGGACGTGCGTACGCTGCTCGCCAAGTTCGGTCTGCGAGCAGACCACGTCGACCGCCCGGTGGGGGAGCTGTCTCCCGGCGAACGGACCCGGGCCGGACTCGCGCTCCTGCAGGCGCGCGGCATCAACGTGCTCGTGCTCGACGAGCCGACCAACCATCTCGACCTACCGGCGATCGAGCAGCTCGAATCCGCGCTCGACTCCTTCGACGGCGCAGTGCTTCTCGTGACCCACGATCGGCGCATGCTGCAGAACGTCCGCGTCGACCGGCACTGGGACGTCGACGGCGGCCGGGTCACCGAGCGCTGAGGTCAGCCCGCCAACCGCGTGTCGACGCCGCGGATGTCCGCGGGCAGATCCTCGTCGGCGGTCCCGAGTCCGAGGTGTTGCCGTAGGGTCGTGCCCGCGTACTCCTTCCGGAACAGGCCGCGGCGCTGAAGTTCCGGGACCACGTAGTCGACGAAATCGTTGAAGGTGCCCGGGGTCTGGGCGGTGGAGACCATGAAGCCGTCGGCCTCGCCCCCGGTGAAGGACTCCTCGATCTGATCGGCGACGTCAGAGGCGGTACCGACGAACTGCGGGAGCAGAACTCCCTGGGCGTAGAGCCTCCCGATGTCCCGCAGGGTGAGACTGTCGCGTTCGGAGAGCCGCCTGGCCAGGTCGAACAGGCCCTGGGTACCAGGAACTTCCACGTGTTCGACCGGGGCATCGAGGTCGTAGACGGAGAAGTCGTGATCGGTGTGGACCGACAGGGTGATCAGTCCGGAGATCGGGTCGGCCAGTTCGTTGTGGAACGCCTGCTTCTCGCGGGCGATCGACTCCGTCTCGCCGATGAAGGGGATGAAGGCCGGGAGGATGTTGACGTGGTCGGGATTCCGGCCGAAGTCGACTGCGCGCGACTTCACGTCGTCGTAGTACGCTCGGCGCCCCTCAGGGGTCGGGTCGATCTCGAAGATGGCCTCCGCCCACCGCGCGGCGAAGTCCCTTCCGGTGTTCGAGGCCCCGGCCTGGATGAGCACCGGCCGGTGCTGCGGTGAGCGTGGCTGATTCAGCGGGCCACGGGTGCGGTAATGGACGCCCTGATGATCGACGGTGTGGATCTTGGACGGGTCCGCCCAGACCCCCGACTCCTTGTCGGCGGTGACGGCGTCGGCGTCCCAGCTCGACCACAACTTGACCGCGGTGCTCACGAACTCCTCTGCGCGCGCATACCGTTCCTCATGCTCGACGTGATCGTCGAAGCCGAAGTTCTGCGCCTCGGCCTGCGAGAGCGAGGTGACGATGTTCCATCCGACGTGTCCCCGGGTGAGATGGTCCAGAGAACCGAATACACGCGCGAGTTCGTAGGGGTGGAAGTAGGTGGTCGACTTGGTCACCGCGACCCCGAGGTGGGTGGTGACCGCGGCGATGCTCGCCGCCACCAGGCTCGGATCGATCGTCGCCGCGGCCTGTGTGCCGCGCCGGAACGGTTCGGACTGATCGCCCCCGAATCGCACCGGCGCGGCGAGTAGATCGGCGAAGAACGCGAAATCGAACTTGCCGCGTTCGAGGATGCGGCCGACCCGGTGGTAGTGGTCCGGCCCGAAGAAGTCGGTCTCCGAACCGGGATGGCGCCACGCGGCGTGTGAGTGGGTCACGGGGGAGGCGATCAGAAAACCACCGAGGTGGAGCTGGCGTGTCACGCGTTTGCGTCCTTCGATTGTGTTGAGCCCGATGATATTTGCCCGTCGAGCGCCGATGCGTTGTCCAGTGAAGTCGGACAGCGACGTGAGAGCCAGGGTTGGCGTCGTCGTGATCGCAACGCGTGATCGGCGATACCGGGGTTGACATACAACCGATTGGTTGTATGTTTGTGGTGTGGTCGAGGTAACAGGTGAGACGACAGACGAGGACCGGGCCGACGCCCTGTTCCACGCACTGTCCGATCGCACTCGTCGCGACATCGTGCGACGAGTGCTCGCCGGCGAGCACTCGGTCTCCGTGCTGGCCGCGAAGTACGACATGAGCTTCGCGGCCGTGCAGAAGCACGTGGCCGTCTTGGAGAAGGCGGGTCTGCTCACCAAGCGCAGGCAGGGGCGTGAGCAACTGGCCAGCGGGGATGTCGCGGCCGTCCGGTCGGTGGCATCGATGCTCGCCGAACTGGAACAGGTGTGGCGCGGCCGCATCGCGCGTATAGACGACCTATTTGCATCCGAATCAGTCATCAACACAACACCATCGGAGGAATGACCAATGCCCGTTCTCGACGTGACCCCGGACCTCGACGCCCGGACGATCACCATCAACGCTGAATTCGCCGCCTCGATCGACCGGGTATGGCAGGTGTACGCCGACCCGCGCCAGCTCGAGAAGATCTGGGGCCCACCCACTTACCCTGCGACCGTCGTCGATCACGATCTTCGTCCCGGCGGTCGCGTGACCTATTACATGACCAGCCCTGAAGGCGAGAAGTTCGGCGGCTACTGGAAGGTCGAATCCGTCGACGAGCCCGACAGCTTCACGTTCCTCGACGGATTCGCCGATGGGGACCTCAACCCGATCACGGACATGCCCGAGTCCCGGAATTCCTACGCGTTCGTCGAGCGGGACGGCAAGACGATCGCCACGTACATCAGCACCTACGATTCCGCCGAGGCGCTGCAGAAGGTCCTCGACATGGGCGTCGTCGAAGGCGCGTCGTCGGCGATCAACCAGATCGACGAGTTCCTCGCGAGCTGATCAGAGATTCGAGTCGACCGTCGGAAAACCCTCGGGCAGTTCGGCCGCCGGACCGCCGGCGCCGGATCCGGGGGCTTCGGCGATGGCCGTACCATTGCCGAGTCCGTGGGTGTACGCGGCCATCGAGATCGACCCGGCGGAGTGACCGTCGACGAGCAGGTCCAGGGGTGACTCGCCTGCGAGCCCGGCGATGTACAGCAGTGGCAGATAGTGGTCCGGGGTCGGGACGGACTTGTCGAAGTCCTGGTGGCCGTCGAGACGCAACGCATTCGACGGGTTGTCCAGCAGCACCTCCCGCGCCGCGTCGTCGAATCGTCGCGCCCAGTCGAAGCCCGTGTCGGGGCGGGTGAAGTCGACCGCCCGGAGGTTGTGGACGATGTTGCCGCTGCCGATGACGAGTACACCTTCGTTCCGCAGCGGTGACAGTGCGCGCCCTAATTCGTAATGGTGCTCGAAATCCTTGAAGGCGTTCAGTGACAACTGGAGAACGGGGATAGAGGCGTCCGGGAAGGTGTGCACCAGCACCGACCACGTGCCGTGGTCGATGCCCCAGCTGTCGACGTCGTGCCCGCACCAGGTCGGTTTCACGACGTCGGAGACCATCTCGGCGATGTCCGGGTCGCCGGGGGCCGGGTACTGAACGTCGAAGAGGTCTTGGGGGAATCCGTAGAAGTCGTGGATGGTGCGGGGACGCGGCATCGCGGTGACCGCGGTGGCGTTGGTGTACCAGTGCGCCGAGATGACCAGGATCGCCCGGGGGCGGGGAACGGCGCGGCCGAGGGCTGCCCAGGCCTCGGTGTATCGGTTGCGTTCCAGTGCGTTCATCGGGTTTCCGTGCCCGATGAACGCGGCGGGCATCGTGCCCGTGTTCGCGGGTGTCGTCTCCACGGCTGCCGTACCGCCCCTCAGTCGCCCGACCCCTGATTGCCGATCCGTTTGGTCCCGATTCACGTCGTCTCCGACCTGTGTCGACGGTACTCCCGCCGGGGCGACTCCGCCGACGCCGATCGGGTCCATCGAGCGTCCGGCACGGTGCCCTAGGGTGGCAGATATGGTCGACCGCATCCCCGATGACGATCTCCGGGTCGGGAACCCGGAACGCGAACGTGCCATCACCCTGTTGAACGACGCGTTCTCGTCCGGATATCTGGAGATCAGCGAGTTCGAGGAACGCTCCGGCGTCGTGTACTCGGCAAAGACCCGAGGCGAGCTGCGTGCGGTCCTGTCGCAGTTGCCCAATGCCGGCCTGTTGTTCAACGACCCACCGGTTGCCGCGAACGCGCCGGCCGCGGCTCCGGCGCCGGTGGCCACACCGACTCTGCAACTAGACGCCGAATGGGATTCCGTCCGGCGAAAAGGCGTCTGGCAGGTGCCGTTCTCCATCTTGGCCACCGGCAGCATGGGCACCGTCGACCTCGATTTCACCAATGCCACGTTCCCCGGCCCCTCGATCACCGTGCAGCTGCAGGTGTCGACGTCGACGGTCAAGCTGAGGGTCGGCCCCGACCAGGAGATCCGGTACACCGGCCTGCACCTGTCCGGGTGGTCGAAGTTGAAGGACAAAGCCGGGGCGCCGACTCGCCAGGGCGGACCCGTGATCGAACTGACCGGGTCGGCGTCGGCGATGACCGGGGTCACCATCAAGCGCTCCTGACACCCGCGGCCCAGCCGCGGTACGCGACCGGTTTGTCCGTTGCGTACTTGCGTTCAGGCTGAACTCAACGGTGTCGCGGCCGTTTCCTGATTCGTAACGTTGCCGCCCGTGGCCGACCGAACAGTGAGCACCCCCGCACCCGCATTGCGGGAGACCGTCGACCGACGTCCCGGAGACACGGTGTCGGCATCGGTCAGGCCGGGAAGATCCGGACGCCTGCACACGATCCTGCGTGCGCTGTCACCAGTGGCTGTTCTCGTTCTCTGGCAAGTCGGCAGCGCGCTCGGAGTTCTACCGCAGGACAAGCTGCCCGCGCCGTCGCTGATCGCCGAGGCCGGCTGGGAGGTTCTCTCGAACGGCCAGCTACTCGACGCCGTCGCCGCGTCGGCGCAACGTGTCGCCATCGGGCTCGCGATCGGCGTCGCCGTCGGTATCGGTCTGGGTGTGCTGGTCGGTCTCAGCAGGATCGCCGACTCGGCCATCGACCCGAACATGCAAGCCGTCCGAGCCCTCCCGTTGTTCGGCCTGATCCCGCTGTTCATCCTCTGGTTCGGCATCGGTGAGGTGCCCAAGGTGTTGCTGGTGGCTCTCGGCGCGCTGTTCCCGCTGTACCTCAACACCTCGGCGGCGATCCGCCAGATCGACGGGCGGTTGGTGGAAACCGCTCGTGTGCTGGGGTTCTCGCGATTGACCACCATCCGGGACCTGATCATCCCCGGCGCGATGCCGCAGATCCTCGTCGGCCTGCGGCAGGCGCTGGCCATCGCCTGGCTGAGTCTGATCGTCGCAGAACAGATCGCCGCGACCTCCGGGCTCGGTTTCATGATCAACAACGCCCGCGACTTCCTGAGAACCGACATCATCTTCTTCGGTCTGATCGTCTACGCCGCATTGGGATTGATCACCGACGCCATCGTTCGCGCACTCGAACGCCACACGACGCGGTACCAGAACCGGTGACCACGTCGTCCCGACCGACCCGCACAGAAGAGGTCCGATCATGACCGCCATCGTCACCCGCGACTTCGAGGTCGCGTCCGCTCCGTCCGCCGTGACCGGTGTCAGCACAGAATCTTCGGAGTACGCCGCGGAAGTCGTCAACGCCAGTCTGAGCTACGGCGACAACCAGGTGCTCAGCGACGTCTCACTGCGCGTGGGAGCCCACGAGATCGTCGCGCTGATCGGACGCAGCGGCAGCGGCAAGTCGACACTGCTCCGGCTGCTCGCCGGCCTGTCGCAGACCGAATCCGGCAACGTCCGCACCGCCGGGTACCCGGCCGTCTCGTTCCAGGAACCCCGACTCTTCCCGTGGCGCACCGTACTCGCCAACGTGGCGTTCGGGCTCGTCCGCGAGAAGGTCGGCAAGGCTGCGGCCCGAGAACGCGCACGCCAGACTCTCGCCGAGGTGGGTCTGACCGACAAGGCGGGCGCGTGGCCGGCGCAACTGTCCGGTGGTCAGGCCCAACGTGTCTCGCTCGCCCGTGCCCTGGTGGCGCGGCCCCGACTGCTGCTGCTCGACGAACCGTTCGGTGCGCTCGACGCCCTGACCCGCCGCACCATGCACGACCTGCTCATCACGCTGTGGCGGGACAACGGTTTCGGTGCCTTGCTCGTCACCCACGATGTCGACGAGGCCTTGCGGCTCGCCGACCGTGTGGTCGTCCTGGCCGGTGGCCGGATCGTCGAGGACATCTCCGTCTCCCGGCCTCGCGACCCACACGCACACGACGATCCGGACTCCGAGATCCCGCGCCTGCGTGCGGAATTGCTGGCCGCCCTCGGTGTCGCAGACGTCGCGCGCTGACCCGTACGCACGCTGCCCTCGAGTTGGCGCAGTCCCAGACATCGCCGCAGTTCCCGACACCGCCGCAGTTCCCGACACCGCTCAGCCCCCGACACCGAAAGCCGGACCATGACCAACGATCATCTGCCCGGGCCTGCGCCCCGGCCCCGCGGTCGGCGCGTGCTCGCCGCCCTTCTCGCCGCGGCCGCCCTCACCTTCGGCGCGGCGGGTTGTGTTCAACGCGAGGACAATACCGTGGCGATCGCGAACGAGACAGTCGACGTGGCCTCGCTGCAGAACCTGACTTTGCGCGTCGGAGACCAGAAGGGCGGCACCGAGGCCCTGCTGCGCGCATCCGGCGAACTCGAGAAGCTTCCGTTCACCATCGACTTCTCGACCTTCACCTCCGGCCCGCCCCAGATCGAGGCCGCGACGGCGGGCAAGATCGACTTCGCCGTCACGGGCAACACGCCGCCCATCTTCGGCGCCGCGTCGAACGCGAAGGTCAAGATCGTCACCGCCTACGCGAACAACGCCAGCGGTGATGCGATCCTGATCCCGGGTGACTCGTCGATCGCCTCCGTCTCGGAGCTCAAGGGCAAGAAGGTCGCCGTCGCCAAGGGAAGTTCCGCCCACGGGCACCTGTTGCTGCAACTGACCAAGGTCGGTCTGACCCTCGGTCCCGACAAGGACGTCGAGCCGGTCTTCCTGCAGCCGGCAGATGCGTTGTCGGCCTTCACTTCCGGAAATGTCGACGCCTGGGCGATCTGGGATCCGTACACCGCGATCGTGCAGCTCGAGAACAATCCCGAGACCCTCGTCACCGCAGAGGGGGTCTCCAACGGTTTCGGCTTCGGAATCGCCGGCGACGAGGCGCTCGCCGACCCGCGACGCAACACCGCGGTGCGGGAGCTGGCACTCGGCATCGCACGCGCGGCTCGCTGGGCCGCAGCCAACCCCGAATCGTGGGCCCGGCAGTATTCGGCCGAGGTCGGCATCGATCCCCGCGCCGGCGCCATCGCGCAGGGCCGTAGTCTCCGGCCGGCCATCGCGCTCGACGCCGATGTCGTCGCGTCCCAGCAGAAGCTCGCCGATGCCTTCGCCGACTCGGGTCAACTGCAGGGCGAGGTCGACTTCGGACGGTTCGTCGACGACCGTTACAACGAGGCGCTGACCCCGCTGTTCGGCCAGAACGCGACCGCAGGAAGGTGACACGACCGATGAGCCACTTCCACTGGTTTCTACCGACTGCGGGCGACAGTCGCGGGATCGTCGGGGCGTCCCACGCATCGGCGACCAAACGCCACCCGCCCGGTTACCGGGCACCCGAACTCCCGTACCTCATCGACGTCGCTCGTACCGCGGACCGGCTCGGATACGAGAGTGTCCTGACCCCGACCGGTACCTGGTGCGAGGACGCCTGGCTCACCACCGCGGCGGCGATCACCCAGACCGAGCGGCTGAAGTTCCTCGTCGCATTCCGTCCGGGTCTGATCTCCCCGACGCTCGCCGCGCACCAGACCGCCACACTGCAACGGTTTTCGGGCGGCCGCGTCGCGGTCAACATCGTGACCGGTGGCGACGAGGTGGAGCAACGACGATTCGGCGACTGGGTCGACCACGACCGACGGTATGCCCGTACCGCAGAATTCCTGCAGATCGTCGAACGACTGTGGGCGGGGGAGACCGTTGACTTCGACGGCGAGTTCTATCGGATCGCCGGCGCGTTCCTGCCGGACCCGCCGACCGTCCGCCCGCAGGTCTTCTTCGGCGGGTCGTCGGACCCGGCGCTGACCGTCGCGGCGTCGCATGCCGAGGTGTATCTGACCTGGGGCGAACCCCCGGAGGTGGCGGGGGCGAAGATCGCCGAGGTCGGCAGGCGGGCGGCCGAGGTCGGGCGATCGCCGGAATACGGTGTGCGGCTGCATGTCATCGCGCGCGAGACGTCCGCCCAGGCGTGGGGCGTGGCCGATGCGCTCCTCCAGGGGATCACCGACGACGAGATCACCACGGCGTTTGCGCTGCACTCGAACTCGGACTCGACGGGCCAGCGCAGGATGGCCGATCTCCACGGTGGACGCCGGGATGCGCTGGAGATCCATCCGGGCCTGTGGGCGGGCGTCGGGCTCATCCGGGGCGGAGCCGGCACGGCACTGGTCGGGAGCTACGAGGAGGTCGCCGCCCTGATCGGTGAGTACGAGGCCAACGGTTTCTCGCATTTCATCCTCTCGGGTTATCCGCACATCGAAGAAGCGCACTGGTTCGCCGAGGGCGTGTTGCCGGTCATCCGGGATCGGGTGGCGCTCCTCAACTGACCTCTCCCCGGACATGGGGCCGCCGACTCGCCATCACTCAGGATTGGTTAGCCTAACCTGATCGGTGCTGAGGGTCGCGGGGAGTGGTCGTGCCCCGCCCAGAGGAGGAGTGACATGTCCGCGCGTGCCGCGATCACCGTCGAGAACCTGGCCAAGAGTTACGGCGGCGTCCACGCCCTGAAGGGCATCTCCTTCGAAGTCGGGCGCGGGGAGATCCTCGGTCTGCTGGGCCCCAACGGCAGCGGCAAGACCACCACGGTGACATTGCTGTCGACGCTTCAGCGTCCGACCGCGGGTGCGGCGAGCATCTGCGGTGCCGACGTGGTCTCCGACGCGGCGCGCGTGCGCGAACTGATCTCTCTCACCGGGCAATACGCGTCCATGGACGACACCCTCACCGCCGTGGAGAATCTTTCGGTGTTCGGTCGGTTGACCGGTCTTCGGTCGGCGCGGCTGCGATCGCGTATCGACGATGTCGTCGAACAGTTCGACCTCGGTGGCGTACGCGACCGGCGCGTCGGTGCGCTCTCCGGCGGCATGCGGCGGCGGGTGGACATCGCTGCCGCGCTGATCACCCGCCCGCAGGTCCTCTTCCTCGACGAGCCGACCACCGGCCTCGATCCGCGCAGCCGGGCGGCGGTCTGGGACACCGTCGCCGGACTCCGCGCCGAAGGCATCACGGTGCTGCTCACCACCCAGTACCTGGAAGAGGCAGACCGACTCGCCGACAACATCGTGATGCTCGACCAGGGGAGCGTCGTCGCGTCGGGAACACCGGGCAGGCTCAAACAGCAGGCTGGTGCGGCGGTGTGTGAGATGACGCTGGCCGACCGCGCCGACACCGGCCGGGTACTCGAGCGGCTGGCCGATCTCGAGGTCATCGACGCGCCGGACGACAGCGCCGCCTCGACGACGCACCCGCGTGTCGTGGTCCGCGCACCGGACGGAATGGGAACCGTCCGCGAGGTGATCGCGCGTCTGGAGGCCGTCCGGATCGACGTGATCGACATCGGACTGCGTCAACCGTCGCTGGACGAGGTGTTCTTCCAGCTGACGGAGACGGCCCGATGACGGCCGGAGCGATCGCCACCAGGGAGGGGACGACGCCCGACGCGGTCGCCGGCCGCCGATCCGTCGGTCTCCTACCGGCAGCGGTGACGATGGCTCACCGCAAGATCACGGCTGCGGTCAGATCGGGAGACGCGCTGTTCGCGCTGTTCAGTCCGATGGTGTTCTTCATCTGTTTCTACGTGCCGCTGCATCGTCGCTTCGAGCTCGGGGGCGGGGACTATGCGCAGTTCCTGACCCCGATCATCCTCCTGCAGGCGGGGATCTTCACCGCCATCGCTGCCACCGAGGCCGCCGGGGCCGACGCCCGAGCCGGCACCCTCGAGCGATTCATGTCGCTGCCGATCCCGCGCATCACGCCGGTTCTCGGCCGCATGAGCTGGGTGGTCCTGCGGCTACTCATCGCACTCAGTGGATGCCTCGTCATCGGGTATGCGCTCGGATTCCGCTTCGACGGGTCGATGGCGGCCACGGCGTCGTTCGTGGGCCTCGCGGTGGTGTTCGGGCTGGCGCTGAGCCTTCTCACCGATGCCGTCGGCTCGGTGGCCTCGAGCTCGCCGGCCGTGGCCAATTTCCTGATGATCCCGCAGCTGATCCTCGTCATGGCCTCCACCGGCCTCGTGCCGGCGGAGAGCTTCCCCGGGTGGATACAACCGTTCGTCCGCAACCAACCGCTGTCGGTGTTCGCGGACGCGCTGCGGGCACTGTCGGCCGGCGCCGACCTCGACCCGACCGCGGTGCTCCTGTGGGCCGCCGGGCTGCTGGCCGCGGGCGCATTCGCCGTCGCCATGGTGGGTCGCAAGCAGGTGGGCCGATGAGCACGCCGGTCGAGACGCGTCCGTCATGGCCGGACCGGCGGGCAGTCGGCGTTGTGGTTCAGACGTCGGTACACACGGCGACGTTGTTGAAGTCGTGGTCACGGGACCCGGGCATCGTCGTCCAGTCCCTGCTCTTCCCGACTTTCATGTTGCTGATGTTCCAACTCGTCTTCGGCAAGTCGGTGACGTCACTGGGCGCAGGCGACAGCGTGTACGGCAACACGGGGCTAGTGGCGCTCGTCGGCGTCCTGTACGGAACCGTGGCGACCGCGATGTCGCTGATCCGCGAACGTGATTCCGGGCTGTTGTCGCGGATGTGGACGCTGCCGGTGTCGAGATCGGGGTTCGTGGCGGGCCGCCTGACCGCCGAGGCCGCGCGGACCGGGTTGTCGACCCTCGTGTTGTTCCTGGTCGCCATGCCGATGGGGTTCCGGTTCGACCAGGGTGTGGCCGCCGCCGTGGGCGCCTGGCTGGTTCCGATGATCTTCGCGGTGGGGGTGGCCGTTCCGGTGCTCGCGCTGGCGACGGCGTCCTCGGGCACGCAGGCGGTCCAGCTGCTCGGTGGCGTGTTCCTGTTCCTGCTGTTCTTCAACACCGGCTTCGCTCCGGTCTCGGAGTATCCGGAGTGGTTACAGGCCGTGGTGCGGAATCAGCCGATGAGTCCGGCGATCGACGCCATTCGCGGGCTCACCGAGGGCGGGGCCGTGGCCGGCCCGTTGACCGCGACGATCGCCTGGACCGTCGGACTCGTCGTGGTGTTCGGCCCGATCGCGGTTCGTGGTTTCCGGCGCGCGTCCGAAGGGCGATGAGCGGCCCGACGTGCCACCGTCTCCTTCATGGACCGCGTCCTTCCGATGACGTGGTTGCCCGCCTCATCGGGCGAGCCACTCCGACAGCCGCTCCGACGACCAGGTCGTGACTATTCGGTCCGGCGCGATGCCGTGTTCGACGGCACGCCGGGCGCCGAGGATCTTGAACTCCAGCTGGCCGGGGGCATGCGCGTCGGAATCGATGGCGAACAGGCAGCCCGCGGCGATCGCGATCTCGATGAACTCGTCAGGCGGGTCGACGCGCTCGGGGCGTGAATTGATCTCCACGACGGTGTCGTTCGCCGCACAGGCGTCGAACACGGCCTCCGCGTCGAAGGTCGACGGCGGCCGGTGTCCTCGACCGCTCAACACCCGCCGCCCGGTGCAATGCCCGAGGACGTGGACCCGGGGGTCGGAGACCGCCGCCACGAGCCGGGCCGTCATCGCGTCGTGTTCCATCCGGAGTTTCGAGTGGACCGATGCCGTCACGACGTCCAGACGGTCGATCATCTCGTCGGTCTGATCGAGTGACCCGTCGTCGAGGATGTCGATCTCGATGCCGCGGAGAAGACGAAAGCCGTTGCCGTGGTGCCGGTTCCATTCGTCGATCGCATCCATCTGGGCGGTGAGGCGCTCGGCGCTCAACCCGTTGGCAACGGTGAGACGAGGGGAGTGGTCGGTGATCGCCAGCCAGCGATGCCCCAGGGCCTGCGCCGCCGAGGCCATCTCCTCGATCGGGGCGCCGCCGTCGCTCCACTCGGTGTGGCTGTGCAGATCGCCGATCACCGCTTCGACCATGTCGTCGGCGCCGTCGTAGGGCATGGGCGAGTCCTCGCCCTGGAGCCGGCTGAGATAGGACGGCATGTCACCGGCGGCGGCCTCGGCCATGACCGCCGCGGTGGTCTTGCCGATGCCCTTGATGGTCGTCAGGGTGCCTGCCAGGGCTCGTTCACGCAGCGTGTCGGGGTCGAGCCGAGCGGCCGCCTGTGCGGCCCGGCGGAACGCCTCGACGCGATAACTGCTCTCCCGGCGACGTTCGAGCAGCCACGCTATGCGGTTGAGCGCGTACACCGGATCGATCGGCGCCGAGACCGGATGGAAGGATCTCATCGTCGGCTCATGTCCCGGGAACCCGCCGCTCCAACGCCTGCTGCCCGGCGCACGGAGTGCGGCCGGGCAGTGGGTCGTCGTTCGATGACGGTCAGGGCTGACCGGTCAGTGTGCGGCCTCAAAGGCCTCGATGATGCTCTGCGGGATGCGCCCGCGATCGCTCAATTCGTAGCCCTCGCGGATGGCCCATTCGCGAATCGCCTTGGTGGTCTCCTTGTTGCGGCCCCCACCGGCTGCGGTAGCGGTGGTCGCAGCCCGTTTGGTGACGCGGCCGGTCTGACGGGAGATGTCGAGGTACTTCGACAGCGAATCGCGAAACTGTTGTGCGTGCTTCGACGAGGTATCGAACTCGTAGTTCTTTCCATCGAGTGACCATCGGACGGTTTCGTACTGATCCAGTACCTTGCCGTCGAGATCATCAATGACCTGAACGATTTCTTTTTTCGCCATGAATTGCTTGTCCCCTCGAATTGTGTCAACCGACCAAGACGGACGTACAAGGTTGTTTAAAACCTTCTCCACCCCGTTTTGATCTATTCCCTCGGTGCACAGCATAGACCCAAACCATGAGTACTAGCTGAGAACCCCCGCCTAGACCATAAATCATTGAAAAGCATTATGGAAGTCGAGAACGTGACTTTGTTAAGGAGTGGGCGCTGTACTGCTGTTCGACGGCCGGTTTCGGGAAGTGGCGGGACGGTCGGCAGGGTCTGTTGTCCGCGTCGTCGACGATGCGGCGGACCTCCGCGCAGACGATTCGTCCGATTCCTCCGGTGTGAGACTCACGAGTGATTCAGGCGCTCGATCTGCGGCGTAGATCGTGCGATATCCGTTCGAAGTGATAGCGAAACCGGCTTTTGATCTCGATTCGAGACAAAACATGCCCACGGTCTCAACGAGACAGGAAAAGCGCGAAATCGAAATTGTTCGGCCGTAGTCGACTATCGAACTCCGATACAGCACGGGATATCGATTGGCGCAGGCACCGTGTTCTGGGCCGTCAGGCCCGAGGATCGCGTAATTGCCCGCCCACTCGCAGGCCGCGGACCCCGACGGCGAGCGACGCCCGGACGGTGACGGGGCTTCGTCGGGGTCGTCGGTGATACGGCATGCCAGAGTCGAGGACCCGTTGGTGCCGGTCGAGCAATTGACCGAGCGGTCCGGGGTGGAGAAATGGAAGCCCGAAGAGTCCTGGAGGTCCGAATCCTCGGTCACCGATCCCTGATGGAATCGAGAATTGTCGGCGCGCGGCGCGCGGGCGACGACCCGGCCGATCGTCCAATCGGGCAGATTCTGTGCCGAGTCCTCCCCGCTCGTCGGGCCGGCCGATGACGACTCCGTCTCGGTCACCGTCGACAACTCATCGGTGGGCGGAATCACGATTCGTGACGGAGACGAGTCGGTGGGCAGCGAACACCCGACAATCGCCACCGAGAGAGACAATCCGATCATTGCCCCGGCGGCGTATGCCGCGGCGGCTCGGCCGGGGCGTCGGCGCCGTGACGGGGATTCGGGGCGGAGTCGACGATTTCCGTACCCTTGCACTGTGTCGACCCCCAAGATCGTTCTGTTCTACGTCTTCGTACCGCTGCCCGATCCGGAAGCCATCCGGCTGTGGCAACTGGCTGTGTGCGAGTCGCTGGGACTGCGGGGCAGGATCATCGTGTCACGACACGGGATCAACAGCACCGTCGGCGGCGACATCGCCGCGGTCAAACGTTACGTCAGAGCCACCCGTGCGTATCCCGGGTTCGCCGACGCCGACATCAAATGGTCCGACGGGACCGGTCGCGACTTCCCGCGACTCAGCGTCCGCGTGCGACCCGAGATCGTCACCTTCGGTGTGCCCGACGAGATCGAGGTCGACGAGAACGGGGTGATCGGAACCGGCACCCGTCTCAGTCCGGAAGAGGTGCACGAGCTCGTCGAGGCGCGTGGCGACGAAGTGGTGTTCTTCGACGGCCGCAACGAGATCGAGGCGCAGGTGGGCCGTTTCGCCGGGGCCGTGACGACCAAGGCCCAAACGACCCGGGACTTCGTGCCGCTGATCGAGAGCGGCGCCTTCGATCACCTCAAGGACCGCCCGGTGGTCACCTATTGCACGGGCGGCGTCCGCTGCGAGGTCCTAAGCACCGTGATGCGGCACCGCGGTTTCACCGAGGTCTATCAGCTCGACGGCGGGATCGTCCGCTATGGCGAACGCTTCGGCGACAACGGGCTCTGGCAGGGGTCGCTCTACGTCTTCGACGACCGGATGAGTGTGGAGTTCTCCGATTCCGCGAAGGTCCTCGGGACCTGCGTCGAATGTGGGGGTCCGACGAGCAACGTCGCCAACCACCCCGAGCGTGACGGTCGCGACCTCGCCGTCATCTGCCCGGCGTGCCTGGGGTGAGCACGCGCAGGAAAGCGGCCGGTAGGGGGCCGGTACCGGTCATCGTGGTGGCCGGATACCTGGGTTCGGGCAAGACCACCCTGCTCAACCACCTGCTGCGCTCGGCAGGCGCGGTGGGCACCCGCCTCGGTGTGCTGGTCAACGACTTCGGGGCGGTCAACATCGACGCGTTGCTGGTGTCGGCGCAGGCCGACGGCGCGGTCAGCCTGAGCAATGGGTGCATGTGCTGCACCGTCGACGCCGACGGCCTCGCCGACGCATTGACCTCGATGGTGCGCCCGAGCGCCGGGATCGACGCCGTCGTCATCGAGGCGAGCGGTATCGCCGAGCCCAAGTCCTTGATCCGTATGGTCACTTCGGTGGCCGACCCCCGGTTGCGTTACGGCGGACTCGTCTACGTCCTCGACGCCGCCCACATCGACCAGGTGCGGGCCACGCATCCGGAGATCGACTCGCACGTCGCCATCGCCGATCTGGTCGTCGTGAACAAGGCCGACCTGGTTACCGCGGACTCGCTTCGCTCGGTCGAAGAACTTGTCGCACAACTCAATCCGACCGCGGCGCGGTTGGTGACCCGCGAGTCGGCCGTGGACCCCGCTCTGCTGTTCGATCTCGCCGAACGCGACGCCGCGCCGTCCCGCGACGGCCAGCTGACGCTCGACGAGCTGTTGTTCGATGCCGACGGGCACGATCACCATCACGAGCACATGCACGCCGACTACGAGTCTGTGTCGTTCCACAGCGACCGTCCGATGAGTCCGCGCCGCGTCGCGCAGTTCCTCGAGCGACCGCCCGCCGGGTGCTTTCGCGTCAAAGGCGTGGCGCACTTCGATGTCCCGCGCCACCGGCAGAAGTTCGTCGTACACGGCGTCGGGGGATTCGTGCGCGTGACACGGGAGGCATGGGGCGACGAGAGTCCGTTCACCGAACTGGTGGTCATCGGTCGCGGGCTCGTACCGGACGACGTGCGTTCCGCACTCGACGCAGCCGTCGCAGGACCCGGGGACGCCGATGACGAGCACGGGATTCTCGGGGTGCTGCGCCATGAGGTGGAGTCGGCGCAAGGGTCACCACACGCCGATCGCGATGTCACATCTCCCTAACGAATCCGCATAGGCCCTGACGACCATTTCTCATTGCGGGCTTGGTTTGTTTCACTGTTAAGTCTGTGATCAGTGTGACCAGTGGTGCTCAACGGGAGGGAGTGAGGCGAGTGACAAGCAATCGGGTGCGAAACCGCCGCCTCGACACGCCAATGTTTGGATTCGGAACCAGAAAACGGATGACGGCCGTCGCATTCACGGTCATCGCGGCGGCGTCGACCATGATCGCGTCCACCGCCGTGGTGGCCCCGGCCGCCGCGGCCCCCGCACGCGGAACCGCGCTGGCCGGCAAGACGGTGTTCCTCGACCCGGGCCATCAGGCGAGTGCCGCGGGCCACGACCTCAATGCGCAGGTGCCCGACGGGCGGGGCGGAAGGAAGGACTGTCAGACCACCGGGGCGACCGGTGTGAACGGGGCCAAAGAGCACACCGTCAACTGGCAGATCACCCAGCTCGTCAAGGCCGGCCTGGAGAGCCAGGGCGCGCGCGTGGTGCTGAGTCGACCCGATGACACCGGCTGGGGTGGTTGCGTCGACGAACGTGCGGCCGCGGCCAGTCGTTCCGGTGCCGCGGTGGCGGTGAGCTTGCACGCCGACTCGACGGCGCGCGGAGCCGACGCCGCCAAGAAGGGCTTTCACATGATCGTGCCGTCGCTGCCGATCCCGGACGCCACCGTCAACCGCGTGCAGTCCGGCGAGGGCCGCAAGGCGTCGACCGTGATGCGCGACGCGTTCCTCGGGGCGGGGTTCCCGTCGGCCAACTACGCCGGGGTCCAGAACGGCATCCAGACGCGGGCGGACATCGCCGCGGTGAACCTCACCAAGGTTCCGGCGGTGTTCATCGAGATGGGGAACCTGTCGAACCCGGCCGAGGCAGCCGCGCTCGCCGGACGTGACGGCCAGATCAAATACGCCATGGCCATCACCGACGGCATCCTGAAGTACGTGAACGGCAACGCCGCCACCGGCGCCGGTCCCGCGCCCGCGACGCCGCCCGGCGACACCGGCGGGCTCTCGTCGGTGATCCCGTTCATCGAGCAGCTCCTCGCGACCGAGGATCCCGAAGCGGTGGCGCAGCTGCTGTTGACCCAGGGGCAGGATGTCTCGGCGCAGGTTCTCAGCGCCATGCTGACCATCCTCTACGGACTCTTCGACGGGAAACTGCCGATCGGCTGACGGTTCGGCACGGGAGCGGGGTCGCCCTCGGGTGAGTACACGCGTCTGACCTGCCAGTCCGCCGAACGGCTCAGGCCGGCCGCGGCGGACGGCTAACCTCGCGTTCATGGGCGTGAGAGAACTGCTGTTCATGGACACCCCGGTCCCGTCGCTGCGTGGCCGCAAGGTGCTCGTCACGGGCGCGGCGAGCGGAATCGGACGAGCCACCGCGCAGGCCGCCGCTGCGCGTGGCGCCGAGCTGGTCCTCACCGACCTGCATGCCGATCAACTCGACGAGGTGGTCGCGGCCATCGTCGCCGCCGATGGCACGGTGCTGTACCACGTGGCGGGTGACGTGTCCGATTACGACTGGGTGGCCGGTTTCGCCCGTCAGGTCGACGCCGAGGTCGGGGTCATGGATGTCGTCATGAACATCGCAGGCATCTCGGCGTGGGGGACGGTCGAGAACCTCGAGCACCGGCATTGGCGCAAGCTGATCGACGTCAACCTCATGGGGCCGATCCATATCATCGAATGCTTTGTGCCGCAGATGATCCGACGTGGACAGGGCGGGCACATCGTCAACGTCTCGTCGGCCGCGGGATTGCTGGCCCTGCCGTGGCATGCGGCGTACAGCGCGAGCAAGTTCGGGTTGCGGGGCGTGTCGGAGGTGCTCCGCTTCGACCTGCGGCGTCACGGGATCGGGGTCTCCCTCGTGTGTCCCGGAGGCGTCGACACCCCGCTGGTCGACACCGTCGAGATCGTCGGTGTGGATCGCGAGAATCCGCGGATCAAGGCCGCCATCAACGGTTTCCACAAGGTCGCGGTGTCGCCCGATGTCGCGGCCGCCGCGATCCTCAAGGGCATCCGGAAGAATCGGTTCCTGGTCTACACCTCGTTCGACATCCGGTTCGGATACTGGTGGGCCCGTAAATTCGCCTTGCCCTACGAGATCGCCATGCGCGTGGCCAACGATCGGTTCGAACGGCTGGCACGGATCAGCGCTCGGAGCCTGGAGGCGCGGGCGAGCGACGAGCACTCCACCCGGTGACGGCGACCTTCGTCAAGTCGCTGCGCGACAGCGGTCCGCCCGGCGGCCATCCGGATTTCTTCGCGGCCGAAGCAGCCGGACTGCGGTGGCTCGCCGACGCGGGAGCGCCCGTCGTGGAGGTGGTCTCGGTGAACGAGGATGCCATCGAACTCGAGCGCCTCGACAGCGCACGACCGACTCTCGCGGCCGCGCGTACCTTCGGTGCCGCGCTCGCGCGGATGCACGACGCGGGTGCGCCCCGGTTCGGCTCTCCGCCCGCGGGTTCCGACGGCCGGCCGTTCGCGGGGCAGCTGTTCATCGGGCGCCGGGAGCTGAGTTCGCGCGAGTATCCGACCTGGGGCGAGTTCTACGCCCGTGAACGTGTCGAACCCTATCTCCGCCCCGCGCGGGAGGCCGGCCACCTGACCGCGGCCGACGAGGACGCCGTCCGCGAGGCGTGCGAGCTGATCGCGAGCGGAGTCTTCGACGACGCCGACCCCCCGTCGCGCATCCACGGCGACCTGTGGAGCGGCAACGTCATGTGGACGCCGGGCGGCGTCGTGATGATCGATCCGGCGGCACATGGGGGCCACCGGGAGACCGACCTCGCCATGCTCGCCCTGTTCGGCTGCCCCCACCTCGATGCCATCGTCGAGGGTTATCGCGACGAGCATCCGTTGACAGCGGGCTGGCAGGACCGCATCGACGTGCACCAACTCCATCCGCTTGCCGTGCACGCCGCCGGTCACGGACCTGGTTACGGCTACGAGCTGGGGCGCGCCGCTCGCGCATCCTCGGCGCTGGCACGTGGATGACGCACGGGATGATCGGGGAGTGACAGTCAACGATGCAAGCCCGAACTCAGTATTGATCGTGTCCGCCACGCGAGCCGAGGCACAGCATGTGCCGCCCGGTTCCCGTCTGCTCGTCACCGGAATCGGCAAAGTCCGTGCGACGCTCGCACTCAGTCGCGAACTGGCCGCGGGAAGCCCGGTCACGCAGGTGATCAACATCGGCACGGCGGGCGCGCTGCGCGACGGGATGGCCGGGGACGACGAACTCGGCCTGTTTCTCCCGTCGGCGGTCCTCGAACACGACATCAGCAGCACCGAGCTGCGGGCGATGGGCTATGTCATGACCGACCGCTGGGAACTGCCCGATGGTGACGGCACGGTACTGGCATCCGGGGACACGTTCGTGGCAGATCCGGTGCGCCGCGAAGAGCTGGCCCGCCACGCCCACCTCGTCGACATGGAGGGGTGCGCGGTCGCGCATGTCAGCGAACAGTTCGGCATCCCGTGCCGGCTGGTGAAAGCGATCACCGACAACGCCGACGAGGGCGCGATGGAGTGGCCGCAACTCGTCGACGAGGCAGCACGCCGACTGGGCCGGTGGCTCGAGATCAACGTCACCGGCTGACCGGCTGACCGGCCGATCGGACGTCAGGGCCGGGAGTCGGCCACTCCCGCGGGCGGGACGTCGGTCGCCGACTCGTAGGTCGGGATGTCCGGGCGCCGATGGTCGGCGGGAGGCGCGTCCGACGGCGTCAGGTCTGCAGCACCCAGCTCCGCGACCGTCGGTCGGGAAGTGCCCGACCGCGCACCGCCGGGCTGGCGAGCCGAGGTCGACGGGCGGTCTGTCGTGTCGGTCGCACGCGGCGCGGGCGGACGCGATGCGGGGGCCTGGCTCTTGGGTGCCCCAGACTTCGCGCCCGAAGACTTGGTGCCCGAAGACTTGGTGCCCGGAGGCTTGGTGCCCGAAAACCTGGTGCTCGGCCGGCTCCCGCCCGGAGAATTCACGCCCTGAGCCTTGGTCGGTGGCGAGTCGACGGCGGCCGACCCCGATGTGGTCGGTCCGCTGCCCGCACTGCCGGCAGCGGTCGACCCTTTCGCGCGTCGGTGCGAATTCGCACGACCCGCACCGGGGCGTTCGGCGTCGCGACGGCCGGCCGCCGAGCGCGAGGGGGTCCGCCTCTTCGCACCGTCGGTGCCGTCACGGGTGAGGAACCAGCGAGCGAGGACCAGGGCGAGGGTCACGACGAACGTCGTCGCCATCCACGGGAAATCGGCGGCGATCGGAAGCAGCACATTGAAGATCAGACTCTTCAGACCTGACGACGCCTGCTCGGAGTTGAGGCCGTACAGGGTGACGATGCTGACGAAGAACGCGATGAGCGGCGGCTGAGCGGCCGCGGTGAACAACGCGCGCCGGCGCACCGCCAGAGCGGCGATCACGCAGCCGACGAGGTAACAGAACTTGTAGATCGAGCCGAGCGAGTCGTTGCTGCCGGCGTCGATCGCCGCGCCGAGGCCCGTGATCCCGGTGCCCAGGAGAACGGCGCCCCACCACGGCACACCGCGGACCGCGGGCAGCACCGACTGCTGGTCCAGAGGCACCGCGGTTTGGAGACGTTGCGGGGAAGACACATGGTCACGGTACCGGTTCGTCGACGGAAATCGTTCCACCCCCGAACTGTGGCGTGGACGTCGACGACGGCGTCGTCGCTGGTGCATCGTCGAATCCGGTGGATCGGCAGGTGTCGTGGATCACGGGGGGCCGTGGCGGTTCCGGGACATCGCCCAGTGCGTCGAGTTCCGCCAGTCGTCGCGCGGTGACCCCGAGCCGGGACTCGACCGACCCGATCGTCGAGTTGTAGGCATCGACCGTCCGCTGCAGTGACGTGCCGAGGGTGCCCAGATGTCCGAGCACCGCCGCCAGACGCTGATGCAGCTGAAGACCGAGGTCGTGGATGACGGCCGCGTCGCGGGCCATCGCATCGTGGCGCCATCCCAGTGCGACCGTCCGCAGCAGAGCGATGAGGGTGGTGGGTGTCGCGATCACCACGTTGCGGGCGAACCCGAACTCGAGGAGATCGGGATCGGTGCGCGCGGCCGATTCCAGGACGACATCGCCGGGCAGGAACAGGACCACCATCTCCGGCGTGTTGTCGAACGCCGACCAGTACGCCTTCGCCGACAACCGCGCGATGTGCGCGCGCAGTGCCCGGGCGTGCTCGCCGAGAAGCCGGTCGCGTGTGGCGGCGTCGGTGGACTCCGCGGCGCGCAGATACGCCTCGAGCGGAACCTTCGCGTCGACGACGATGTCGCGCCCGCCCGCCAGGTGGACGACGAGGTCGGGGCGGAGAGTCGGGCCGGAACCCGAACCGTTGACCGTCGACGTGCCGGTGACCGTGACCTGGGTGCTGAAGTCGCAGTGTTTCGTCATACCCGCCAGTTCGACGACGCGCTCGAGCTGCACCTCACCCCATCGACCGCGCGTATGGGAGCTGTGCAGCGCGTTGGCCAGCTGGCGCGTCTGGTCGTTGAGCGCCACCGACGCGGCGTGGATGCCGCGCACCTGCTCGGTCAGACCCGCGTAGGCGCCGATCCGATTGGACTCGACCCGCCGCAGCTCGTCGGCGAGCTGCGCGAGGTTGGACTTCAGCGGTTCGACGATGTGGGCGACCTGGCTCCCGATCGCGCTCGACTGCCGGCGGGCCGCGTCTTCGGTGGCCCACGACAGCGAGGATGCGACGTCTTCGCGGCCAGCACGCAGCGTGTCGATCTCGGCGCGGGCCGCGGCGACCTCGGCCGCACTGCGTGCCGCATGTGCCCACCAGCCCAGGGCGATACCGAGGACGACGCCGAACACGAGTGAGAGTGCAGCTGCGGTCATGGGGTCGATGGTGTCGGACGACTCTGACAATCACCGCCGGAGCTGAGTCGGCGGGCGGCGTGCGCCTCAGCCGTCGGCCTCAGTCGCCGCTGGGGGCCGTCGTGTGGCGCGGTGCCTCGAAGTCGAGTAGCCACTGCTTGGTCGGGAGACCGTAGCGGAAGCCGCCCAGTGTTCCGTCACCGCGCTTCACCCGGTGGCAGGGGACGAACAGTGCCGCCGCATTGCGCGCGCATGCCGCTGCGGCTGCGCGTACCGCGGCCGGTTGGCCGGCGAGTTCGGCGAACTGCGTGTAGGTGACAGGGTGGCCGGCGTCCACCTTGCGCAGGGCATCCCACGCCTGCCCGAGGAACGCGCCTCCGGACCGCTGGATCACCGCGATTCGTGAGGGTGCGTCGAGGTCGCCGGAGTAGTAGGCCGACACCGCGTCGGTGATCTCGGCGAGCGCGGCCGATCGATGGGTCGTGGCGGGTCGGAGCGTGGGATGCACGAGCGCGGCCAGATACGCGGGGTCGTCGGTCCAGCCGGACGCGAGGACCCGGAGTTCGTCGTCGACGACGACGGTGAACGGCCCGTTCGGTGTGTCGACGGTGGCGAAGGCGCCCGACGCCGGCGCGGGCGGCGTCGATCCGGCCGCGGTCTCGATCTGGCCGGTGCTCTCGGTGGTGGTCGGTGCGGACATGTCTCTCCTCGGTGGTTTCGGGGTGGTGGAGGCTCGGCGTCAGGTGGTGCGCGTCATACGACCTGTCCGGTGGCATCGAGTCGGTGTCGCCACAGGTGCATCGTCGCGTAGGAGCGCCAGGGTGCCCAGTGCTGTGTGTCGCGCAGGTCCACTCGGAGGTCGGCGGCGGCCCGCACCACGACGAGGTCGTTCGCGAGCAGGACGTCGGGGTCGCCGGTCACGCGCATGGTGACGATGTCGGCGGTCCAGGGTCCGATGCCGGGCAACTCGAGCAGTTGCGCACGAAGATCAGACGCATCGACCCCCACATGTGGTTCCACCCGACCTTCGGCGAGTGCTCGGGCGACACCGATCACCGCCGCGACCCGACGGGCGGGGCCACGCAGGACCTCGTGTCCGCGCTCGGCGATGGCCGCCGGGGTCGGAAAGGTGCGCAACGACCGGCCGCCCTGTTCGGTGAGGTGCTCCAGCGGTTCGCCGAGGGCGTCGACGAGCCGGTCGATCTGGTTGCGGGCGGCAGCCAGGCTGACCTGTTGGCCGAGCATGGTCCGAAAGATGGTCTCGGCCGGATCGAGACTTCCGGGCGCACGCAGGCCGGGTGCCCGGCCGATGAGTTCTCGCATCGTCGAATCCGCGCCCAGCGCGTCCTCGGCTGCCGCGATGTCGGCATCGAGGTCGAGCTGTCGTCGGATCCGATTGACCGCGACTCCGAGATCGCGCATGTCGAGATGGTCGAGGACCACCACGGCGTGATCGTCGTGCGGCTCGACGACGGCAAGCGCGGGGCCGTGTGGCAACGGCAGCACGCGACGATACGACCAGCCCAGCGGCGTGTCCGGGGTGTCGATCACCTCTTCCACGCCCGCCGCCGCATGGGCGGCGAGGAACCACCGCATCCAGTCCCAGCGATAGGGCGGGCGGAACGGGAGTCGGAGGGTCACGCTCCCCGGCGCGTGTTCGCCTTCGAGGCGTCGGCCCCGAGACGTCGGTAGACGACGCAGCTCGGTGGGCGTGAGGTCGAACACCGCCCGGATGGTGTCGTTGAACTGACGCACGCTCGCGAAGCCGGCGGCGAATGCGACGTCGGCCATCGGCATCGTCGTGCACTGGATGAGGACCCGGGCGTTGGTCGCGCGGTGCGCACGTGCGAGCGCGAGCGGGCCTGCGCCGAGGTGTTCGGTGAGGACTCGTGTCAGATGCCGCGGCGAGTACCGCAGCCTTGCCGCCAGGCCGTCGACACCTTCGCGTTCGACGATCCCGTCGGCGATGAGGCGCATCGCGCGAGATGACATGTCGGCGTTGAGATTCCATTGGGGTGAGCCGGGAACGGCATCGGGTGCGCACCGGCGGCACGCGCGGTATCCCTGCTGTTGGGCCGCGGCCGCGGTGAGTACGAAGGCGACGTTCTGTGGTCGCGGTGTCTGTGCGGGACACGACGGGCGGCAGTAGATCCCGGTGGTGCGGACGGTGACGAAGAACTGTCCGTCGAAGCGCGCGTCACGGGCCTGCACCGCCCGGTAGCAACGATCGAAGTCCGGGGCGGCGTGGGCTGGATACTGCACGGGGGCTCCTGCGGTCACCTGTCCACTGTGTCATTCGGAGTGCGGCTGATCTGGCGGGAATCGGACATCACGACGGACGGCGAAAAGAGTCGCGAAAAGTGTGATCTGAAGCACAGTGCTATGGCAGCATGGCGCCATGACCACACGGTTCGATGGCCGCAGAAGCCGGCACGACGACCTTCCCCTGGCAGCCTTGCCCGCGTGGGGGCTCGAGATGATGATGGGTCTCTACGGCCCCGAGACGATACGTCGGGCGTGTGCCGACGAGGCGGAACTCGGTGTCGTGGCCCCGCCGCTGCCGGCTCCCGAACCCTGTCGGCGAGACGACACCCCGGAGACGTTCAACCAGGTCGACGCCGAGCTGGAGGCGATCAACTCCCTCTTTCGCTACCTCGGACGCAAGCTGCGCCGTCACTGAGACGAGTGTCGTCTGCACCACGTGTTCTGACGCTTGTCGCCGCGTCGACGTCGCATCGTCAAGGCGATGTGTGAGGATCCCCAGGTGACTGACAGCCCGGATGACGACCGCGCGGAGAACGTTTCCGGCGACGAGAAACCAGACGCGAGCCAGCTCGGGGTCGATGCCGTCCTCGGCGGTGACGCGGTGCTCGGCGGCGGCAAGAAGTCGTATCCGACACGCACTCAGGTGATGATGTCGGGATTGCGATCCTGCGCGACGGTGGGTGCGCAGATCGTCCTCGTGGCAGCAGCCACCTGGGTGTTGTTCTGGCTGCTGGGCAAGTTCTGGGTGATCCTGCTCCCGGTCCTCCTGGCCATCATCGTGTGCACCATCCTCTGGCCACCCGTGCGATGGATGCGTAATCACGGGGTCCCGGCTGCAGCGGCGTCATTGCTGATGATGCTGGTCGGGCTCGGTGTCCTCGGTGGCGTGATCGGTCTGATCGTGCCGTCGGTCGTCGATCAGGCGCCCGAGCTGGCGAGTCGCGCCACGGACGGCGTCCGGCATCTGCAGGACTGGGTGCAGGGTCCGCCCCTGAACGTCGACGACAAGCAACTCGACAACATGGTCGACACGATCACCGGCCGACTGCAGTCGAGCGCGTCGACGATTGCCGCCGGTGTCTTCAGCGGGGTCGGAACGGCGACCTCGGTCCTGATCACGCTGTTCACCTCGCTCGTGCTCGTCTTCTTCTTCCTCAAAGACGGTCCGAAGTTCGTGCCGTGGCTCAACCGCACCGTCGGCCGGCCGTCCGGCTACCACCTCGGTGAGGTCCTGACCCGGATGTGGAACAGTCTCGGTGGGTTCATCCGGACGCAGGCGATCGTCAGTTTCGTCGACGCCGCCCTGATCGGTCTGGGCTTGTTCATCCTCAACGTCCCGCTCGCCTCGGTGCTGGTGGTCATCACCTTCCTCGGCGGCTTCATCCCGATCGTCGGTGCGTTCGTCGCCGGCGCCCTCGCGGTCCTGATCGCGCTGGTCTCCAACGGTCTGACGACGGCACTCATCGTGCTCGGCATCATTCTCGCGGTGCAGCAACTCGAGGGGAACGTGCTGCAGCCGTGGTTGCAGGCCAAGTCGATGGACCTCCATGCGGTGATCGTCCTGCTGTCGGTCACGCTGGGCGGCACGCTGTTCGGCATCACCGGAGCCTTCCTGGCGGTTCCGGCCGTGGCGTCGCTCGCCGTCGTGCTGCGTTACCTCAACGAGCGGATCGCCGAGCGGGCGGGTGAGTCGCTGCCATCTGCCGGTGCTCCGGTGACCACGCAGATCGGCGTCCCGAACGAGGACCCGTCGAAGGATCCGCCCAACCCGGTCAAGGGGTTGCTCGACCGGGACTGAACGCCAGGGCTGACGCACCGGTCGGCGTCGGCGCGACTGCCGATAGACTGGGCGCCCGTGAGTCTCACCCTGGGAATCGTCGGCCTGCCCAACGTCGGAAAGTCGACCCTGTTCAATGCCCTGACACGCAACGACGTGCTCGCCGCGAACTACCCGTTCGCCACCATCGAGCCCAACGTCGGCGTGGTCGAGTTGCCCGACAAGCGGCTCGATCGTCTGTCCGAGATCTTCGGCAGCGAGCGAATCCTGCCCGCCACGGTGTCGTTCGTCGACATCGCCGGCATCGTCAAGGGCGCCTCCGAGGGCGAGGGCATGGGCAACCAGTTCCTGGCCAACATCCGTGAGGCCGACGCCATCTGCCAGGTCGTGCGGGTCTTCGACGACGGTGATGTCGTCCACGTCGACGGTCGGGTCGATCCGTTCGCCGACATCGAGGTCATCGAGACCGAACTGATCCTCGCGGACATGCAGACGCTCGAGAAGGCGATCCCGCGCCTGGAGAAGGACGCGCGCAAGAACAAGGAGCTCGCCGCGACCCTCGAGGCCGCCAAGAAGGCACAGGAACTGCTCGACAGCGGCAAAACACTGTTCTCGCAGAACGATTCGTTCGACCTGTCGTCCGTACGTGAACTGCACCTGATGACCGCGAAGCCGTTCCTCTACGTCTTCAACTCCGACGAGGGCGTCCTCACCGACGACGCCAAGAAGGCCGAACTCCGTGCGGCCGTCGCACCGGCGGACGCGGTCTTCCTCGATGCCAAGGTCGAGAGCGAACTCCTCGAACTCGACGAGGAGGACGCGCAGGAACTGCTGGACTCCATCGGACAGGACGAGCCGGGCCTGACATCGTTGGCGCGCGCCGGTTTCCACACCCTCGGGCTGCAGACGTACCTCACCGCGGGTCCCAAGGAATCGCGTGCCTGGACCATCCACCAGGGCGACACCGCACCCAAGGCTGCGGGTGTCATCCACACCGACTTCGAGAAGGGCTTCATCAAGGCCGAGATCGTCTCCTTCGACGACCTCGACGCCGCCGGTTCGATGGCCGCCGCCAAGTCCGCGGGCAAGGTGCGGATGGAGGGCAAGGACTACGTGATGAAGGACGGGGACGTCGTGGAGTTCCGCTTCAACGTCTGAGCGCGATGCCTGTCGAAGAGATCTACCTCGCCGCCGGCTGCCTCTGGGGTGCGCAGGTGTTCATCGCGACGCTCCCCGGGGTGACGATCACCGAGGCCGGGCGGGCCAACGGTGCGAGTCGGTCGCTCGACGGCGAGTACGACGGGTACGCCGAATGTGTCCGGACCCGATTCGATCCGACCGTCGTGGGTGTCGAGCAGTTGATGACGTACGTCTTCGAGATCATCGACCCGTACAGCGTCAACGAGCAGGGGCCGGATGTCGGCGAGAAGTACCGGACCGGCGTGTACTCCGCCAACCCGGCGCACCTCGAACAGGCGCGGGCCTTCATCGACGCGAGAGACGACGCGGATCGCATCGCCGTCGAGGTGCTTCCGCTGACGAACTATGTACGGAGCGCGGAAGAGCATCAGGACCGGCTCGCGCGCTTTCCGGAGAGTTCGTGCCATCTCCCGCCGGAACTGCTGACCAAGTACCGGAACTGACGGTCAGCAATTGGTATCGCTCAGCGATACCCCATGCTGAACCCGTCGCGTCGAGCGTCCCGAGCGAGACGATCTGTCGCACAATGACTGGATGGCCAGATTCCTGACGATCCTGCACGGCACGGACGCCGACGTCGACAGGGTGGAACCGAACGCGCAGCAGCAGCGCGAGTTCATGAACGCCTGGGCAGCGTGGGCACAAAATCACGGCGAGGCCCTCGTCGATCCCGGCTCGCCCCTGTTCCGGAAGAAGCGCATCACGGCGGAGGGGGACGAGGATTTGCGCCTCGAAGACTACGAGGACTCTGCGGTGGCCTACGCAATCGTCGAGGCCGACACCCACGACGCAGCGGTTCAGATCGTCAGCGAGCACCCACACCTACGACTCGCGGTCGGCAATTCGATTGGGGTGATCGAGTGCCCGCCTATCTCTGACTAGTCCGACGTGAACGAGTGATCGGGAGGCCTCGACTCGACCGCCAGACCTCAACTCGACCGCCAGACCTCGATCGAAGTCTGCCTGTCGAGTTGAGCTCTCGCGGTCCGGTCGCCGTCGGCTTGGCGCGACACGCGCATCGCCGACGCCCGTCGTTGCTAGCGTGACGATCATGCCCATCAGACTCGAGAACGTCGCGATCGCCGTGCGCGACCTGGACGCGACCATCGCCTTCTTCACCGATCTCGGACTCGAGGTCATCGGCCGTGACACCGTCCAGGGCGAATGGTCGGACACCGCAGTCGGACTCGATGGCAATCACGCGAAGATCGCGATGCTGCAGACGCCGGACGGGGACGGGCGACTCGAACTCTTCGAGTACATCCACCCCGAAGCGGTCGAGACCGCACCCACCCGTCCCAACGTCATCGGCATGCATCGTGTCGCGTTCTCGGTCGACGACATCGACGACGCGCTCGCCATCGCCGCACGCCACGGGTGTCACCCACTGCGCGGCGTCGCGACCTACGAGAACATCTACAGACTCACCTACGTGCGAGGTCCGAGCGACATCCTTGTGATGTTCGCGCAGAAGCTCTCACCGAACGGACCTGATCAGACGAAGTGACGATCCGTCACGGGATCTGACCGAATGGGTTGGCGCCGAACGGCAGTCGCGAACCACCGGAGTCGCCGCCGGAGCCGCGTCCGGACTCGGGCACGGTTGTCTGCGCCTTGTCGACGGTGCTGCCGAGCTTGACCTGGACCGTGCGGGCCCCCGAACCCGACCCGATGGTCACCGGCACGGTCTCGCCCGGCGCGTGCGTGAGCACCTGCGCCATGAGGTCGGCGTAGTCAGCCACCGGGGTGTCACCGATCTTGGTGATGACGTCACCATTGTCGATGCCGGCTTTGTCGGCGGGTCCGCCGTTCTCGACGGTGGTCACCGTCGCGCCGTCCTCGGTGTTGTTCGACGACAGTGAACCGGATACTCCCAGTACGGGTTTGGTGGCCTGACCGTCCGCGAGGAGCTGATTCGCGATGCGCTTGGCCGTGTTGATCGGGATGGCGAAACCGAGACCGAAGGTCTGCAGCCCGCCACTCGCGGCCTGCCCGGTGTCCACCGCCGAGTTCACGGCCACGACCTGTCCCTGCAGATTCACCAGCGGCCCACCGGAATTGCCCGGATTGATCGGGGTGTCGGTCTGCAGACCGTTGTACACGGTGACACCGGAACCGCTTTCGTCGCCCGCGGCCACCGTCCGCGACAATGCGCTGACGATCCCGGAGGTGACGGTGTTCGACAGGCTGTCGGGGCTGCCGACGGCGACGACCTGCTCGCCGACCTTGAGTGCGTCGGAGTCGCCGAGGGTGGCCGGCGTCAGTCCGGATGCGCCGTCGAGCTTGATGACCGCGAGATCGTAGGACGGGGAGTTGCCGGTCACCGTCGCGGTGTGTTGCTTCCCGTCGCCGGTGGTGACCACGATCTTGCTGCCCGCCCCGGCCCCGGCGACGACGTGATGGTTCGTCAGGACGTAACCGTCCTGGGACAGCACGATTCCGCTACCCACGGAGGTTCCGTTCGGGGTCTGGACCTTGATGTCGGCGGCCGACTTCGACGCGACGCTCGCCGCATACGTCACCGAACCCGGCTCGAGGCCGGCGGCGTTGGCGGCGGCCGCGGGCTGCGAGCTGAGCGACGGCACCGACGGTGCGGCACTGTTGCCGACCAGTGCGGTCCCGCCGACACCCACTGCGCCGCCGATCAATCCGGCGAGCAGCGCGGTCACGATGATGGGTTTCGTCACCCCGGCGCGGGGTCGCGACGCCGGTGGCGTCGTGGGATGGGCCAGGGGTGGATGTGGCGGTGCCCCTTGTGTCAGGGGTGATGTGGGCGGCGGGGTGGCCTGCTGGTTCGTCATCCAGGGTCCGGGTGGCTGTGCGGGTC
>NZ_JAKOIW010000022.1 GCF_022206305.1 Gordonia sp. 'Campus'
GTGCGCGTCCCCGGGCCCGGTGGGCCGGTGCCGACCGGGGGGTGGAGGGGCTGCGGCGGGGCTGCATCAGTGCGCGGACGGGAGCGAACGTGTCGTTGCTGATCTGGCCGGACCACACCAGATCCCACAACGCGGTCTCGACATCGGCGGCCGGGGTGGTGGTCCCGGTGCTGATGTCCGCGGCGATCTGTGGAAAGCGGAGCGCGCCACCGGGTTCGAGGGCGGCGACGACGGCCTCGTGGATCGGCGTGGTGTCGATCTCGTCGGCGGCGGGCAGGGTGAGCGCAGCGACATCGGCGGGATGCAACGCGATCCAGCCGTCGGCATTCCCGATGCGTCCGTGCCCGGACCAGATGACCTCGCCGGCGCTCAGCAGTTCGTCGAGCATCGCCGGCGTGTAGTCCGATACGCGTGCGGGCAGGACCAGCGACTCCCACGCCGAGGCCGGCAGCGGGAAACCGGCCAACTGGTCGATGACCGTGACCACACCGTCGACACCTCGCAGCTGGGTGGTGGGGGACGCGTGCTGCCAGTCGGTGAGGAACCGGGTCAGCACCTCGGTGCCCACCGGCGCGACCTCGGCCCGGCTCGCGGCGAGTGACCCGCGCCGGATCTGGCCCAGCACGTCGGCGTGACACCACTGGCTGGTTCGTGGTGCGGCGCCGGCCGCGGGATCGGCGGGACCGTCCTCCGGGAGAAAGTCGCCTTCGACGACCCGTCTCTCGGTGGCGAGCCGGTTGAGTGTGTCCCGGACGACCGCGGTCGCGATGCCGATGGCGGCCGCGGCATCGGCCACGGTGAAAGGCCCGTGGGTGCGGGCATATCGGGCGATGAGATCGCCGACCGGATCGGGGACCGGTTCGAGGTAGACCGCCGGAATGCCGAGCGGTGCAGGCACTCCCAGTGCATCCCGCAACCGTGCGGTGTCGTCGATCGACGCCCACAGCGCGCGTCGGTTGTGGTTGACGGAGATGATCTGGCCGCTACGGTGGAGGTCGGCGAGGACATCGGACGCCGGGTCCTCCCCGCGGTATCGGGCCTCGACCTCCTCGGTGGTGAGTGGTCCCAGCCAGCGCAGCAGGTCGACCACGTCTTCGGCGTCGCGCGCCTGACGTTCCGGAGCGAGACGTTGCAGACGGGCGATGACGTCGGCGATGACTCCCGGGTCGAGCAGTTCGCGGAGGTCGACTCGGCCGAGCAACTGGGCGAGGAGGCTGGTGTCGAGCGACAGCGCGGCGGCGCGACGTTCGGCGAGCGGCGCGTCGTCGGCGTACATGAACGCGCCCACGTACCCGAAGAGCAGTGAGGCGGCGAACGGGGAGGGCGTCTGGGTCTCGGTCTCCACGACCCGGATACGGCGCGTGCGGATGCGCGTGAGGAGATCGAGCAGGGCGGGAAGGTCGTAGACGTCCTGCAGACATTCGCGGACCGCTTCGAGCACGATCGGGAAGTCGGGGAACTTGGAGGCAACGGACAGCAGTTGGGCGCTGCGCTGGCGCTGCTGCCACAGTGGCGCGCGCCGTCCGGGGTCGCGTCGCGGCAACAACAGTGCGCGAGCGGCGCATTCGCGGAACCGTGAGGCGAACATCGACGAATCGGCGAGTCCGTCGGTGACGAGCTGCTCCACCTCTTCGGGGTCGAGGAGGAACTTCTCCGCGCCGGGCGGGGCGTCGTCGGTGTCGGGTAGGCGGATGATGATCCCGTCGTCGGAGGCGGTCGTCGCGCCTTCGATGCCCAGGGTCGCGAGCAGCTGCTGAGAGATCGCACTCGCCCACGGGGCGTGTACGCGGAGCCCGTAGGGCGAGTGCAGGATCACCCGCCAGTCGCCGAGTTCATCGCGGAACCGTTCCACGACGAGGGTGCGGTCGGTGGGGAGGTGTCCGGTCGACTCGCGCTGCTCGGCGATGAGGGTCTCGAGGTTGGTTCGGGCGTTGTCGGTGAGGCCGAGGCGTTCGGCATGGTCGTCGAGCTTGCCGGGGTCGGCGATCGCCCCGGTGAACGCGCCGATCGCGGCGCCGAGCTCGGCGGGGCGTCCGATGGCGTCGCCGATCCAGAACGGCAGCCGGCCCGGCTGACCGAACGCAGGGGAGACCAGGACTCGGTCGTGGGTGATGTCCTCGATCCGCCAGCTGGTCGCGCCGAGTGCGAAGACGTCGCCGACACGCGACTCGTAGACCATCTCCTCGTCGAGTTCGCCGACGCGTGTTGCCTTCTCGCCGACCATGAACACACCGAAGAGGCCGCGGTCGGGGATGGAACCGCCGGAGGTGACCGCGAGCCGCTGTGCACCGCGCCGGCCGGTGATCACCCCGGCGTCGCGATCCCAGTTCACCCGCGGGCGCAGCTCCGCGAACTCGTCCGATGGGAAACGACCCGCGATCAGGTCGAGGGTCGCGTCGAACACGCCCCGCCCCAGTTCGCGATAGGGCGCCGCCCGCCGGACCACCTCGTACCAGTGGTCGACCTCGAGATCGTCGACCGCGGCGGCCGCGATGGTCTGCTGGGCGAGGATGTCGAGGGGGTTCTGGGGAACCTTGATCTCCTCGATCGCCCCGTCGAGCATGCGGCTCACCGTCACGGTGCAGTGCAGGAGATCGGTGCGGTGCTTCGGGTACAGGATGCCCTGGCTGATCTCGCCGACCTGGTGGCCCGCGCGCCCGATGCGCTGCAGCCCGCTGGCCACCGACGGCGGGGACTCCACCTGGATCACGAGGTCGACCGCGCCCATGTCGATGCCGAGTTCGAGCGAGCTGGTCGCGACGACGCACGACAGGCGCCCGGCCTTCAGGTCGTCCTCGATCTGGGCGCGCTGCTCCTTGCTGACCGAACCGTGATGCGCGCGGGCGAGTACGGGTTCGGCGCCGGAACTGGCGCCGCTGCCCATCACGAACGCCGGGGCGCCGCCCGCGACCGATGGATTGGCAGCCGGCTCGGCCGGATCGCCGTGGCGTTCGGCGTGGATCTCGTTGAGTCGGGCGGTGAGCTTCTCGGCCAGGCGTCGTGAGTTGGCGAACACGATCGTCGCGCGGTTGGCCTCGATCTGATCGACGATCGAGGCCTCGACGTAGGGCCACAGCGATCCGGCGGTCGGGGAGAACGCGTCGTCGAGTGCGGCGGGGTCGGCGTCGGACACCGGCGGCGGGATGTTGGCCATGTCCTCGACCGGAACATCGACGCGCAGGTCGAAGGTCTTGTCGGCCTTGGGTTTGACCACTTGGCACGGCGCCGCACCCGACAGGAAGGTCGCGACGACGTCCGGCGGGCGGACGGTCGCCGACAGTCCGATCCGCTGCGCGGGCTTCTCGAGCAGCTCGTCGAGTCGTTCGAGGGTCAACGCGAGGTGCGTACCGCGCTTGGTGGCGGCGACCGCGTGCACCTCGTCGACGATGACGGCCTGGACGCCGGTGAGGCTCTCCCGCGCGGCCGACGTGAGCATCAGATACAGGGACTCCGGCGTCGTGATCAGGATGTCGGGCGGTGTCTTGACCAGTGCACGGCGGTCCGCGGCGGAGGTGTCACCGGACCGGACGCCGACGGTGATGTTCGGTTCGGGGAGGTTGAGCTCCTGAGCCGCCCGCGTGATCCCGGTCAGCGGGGCCCGCAGGTTGCGTTCGACGTCGACGGCCAGAGCTTTGAGCGGCGAGATGTAGAGGACCTTGGTGCCCGCGGGCCGCGAGTCCGGGTCGGCGGCGAGGCGGTCGAGGGCCCACAGGAACGCCGCGAGGGTCTTGCCCGACCCGGTGGGAGCGATGACCAGTGTGTTCGAGCCGTCGGCGATCGAGGTCCACGCGCCCTTCTGCGCGGCGGTGGGAGAGGTGAAGGCGCCGGAGAACCACCGTCGGGTGGGGGCGGTGAAGCGGTCGAGCACCGTAGCGCGAGGCATCTCTCCACTATGTCTCACGCGTACGACAGAACGGGGTATACAGTCATCCCACGCCAGTACGGGGAATCCGGTGAGAGTCCGGAACGGTCGCGCCACTGTGAACGCTGCCCACATCGACGCGAACGATGACGGGGAGACGTGAGTCAGGATGCCGTGCCGGCGTGCACCAGTTCCACGGACTCTCCGACGCGAGATCGGCGAAAGGACCCCACCATGACAGCTCCCCGCACCATTGCAGCGGTACAGGCCGCCCCGGCCCGTGCTCTGCCCGTACCGAACCTGTCGGTCGCGAGCGCAGCCCTCTGGCTCAGCCTGACCGTGCTCCTGGCGGGTCTTGCCTACTACTTCCTCGGGTACGACCAGGGCGTCGTGTCCGTCTTCGGCTCCGACACCCATGTGCACGAGTTCGTGCACGACGCACGCCACTTCCTCGGCTTCCCCTGCCACTGAGCCGGCCTCACCGGCCGTATCCCACAGGAAGCCAATTACATATGGAGAAGAAATTCATCGGCGCCGGCCTGCTCGCAGGTCTGATCGCCGGAATCGTCTCGTTCGTGTTCGCACGGTTCTACCTCGAACCGGTCGTCGCCAAGGCCATCGACTACGAAGGCGCCCGATCGGAGGCCGAGGAGGCGCTGGCCCACGCCGCCGAACCGGGTGGCCACTCCCACGGTGAGGGCGGCGAGCTGTTCACGCGTGCCATGCAGGAGAACCTCGGCGCCGGTGTCGGCAACGTCGTGTTCGCGGTGTGCATGGGAGCGTTCTTCGCGGTGGCGTTCACGGTGCTCTGGAGTTACCTCGGCAGTCGCCATCCGGCGACCGACCCGCGTGCGGTGGCGGGTGTGCTCGGCGCGATCGGTTTCGTCGCCGTGTTCGCCGTACCGTTCTTCGCCTACCCGGCGAATCCGCCCGCCGTCGGCGACGACGACACCATCGGCGAGAGGACCGGGGCCTTCCTCACCATCAGTGTGGCGTCGGTGATCCTGGCCATCGCGGCCGTGGTCCTGGCGTTGTGGCTGCGTCCGCGGATCGGTGGGTTCGTCTCGGCCGTCGCCGCTGTCGCCGCCTACCTGGCCGGCGTCGCGATCGTGCTCGCGTTCCTGCCGTCCTTCGCCGAGGTTCCCGAGCCGGTTCGCAACGACGCCGGTCAGATCGTGTTCCCGGGCTTCCCCGGTGACGTGATCGGTGACTTCCGGGTCTACGCCATCGCCAACCAGGTGATCCTGTGGACGGTTCTCACCGTGGTGTTCGCCCTGCTGCTGGGGGCGATGGCGCGCTCGCGTACCGCCGACCGTGCCCCGGCGGTCGCCTCGTAGGCTGCGGCGATCGTCTCGCGCATGCACATCATCACCGCCGGTCGCACGGGCCCCAACAGGTCCGTGCGATTCGGCGGTGATCCGGTTCTGGACGAGCGTGGCCGTCGGGACGTGCTCCGCCTGGCCGCGGCGTCCACGCGCCCGGTCCACTGTTGCGGTCCAGAGATCGCGACCCGGGAGACCGCCGAACTCCTGGGTGCCTCCGACGCCCTCGTCGACGACACCCTGCGGACGCTGGACGTCGGAGCGTGGGCAGGCCGCACCCCGGAGGAGATCGATCCCGTCGAGCTCGGCGCGTGGTTCGCCGATCCCGGTGCCCGGCCACACGGGGGCGAGAGCCTCGCGGATTTCGTCGGCCGAGTCCACGCCTGGCGCGTGGGGCACTCCGGGCTCTCCGACCGTTGTGTGGTGGTGGCGATGCCGGTTGCCCAAGCCCTTCTGTGCCCGGACGCAGAGCGGTTCTTCGCCCACGAGGTCCGCCCCGCGACCATCTACACCTGTGCAAACACCGGATAGGAACAGATTCGCGACGGCGTACCTAGACATCGGCAGTGACTCCTGACACAGTTGGGGACGACGAAACTGAAACATGTTCGCCCCCGGGCGGACACCGGTCTGGGAGTGTGACGATGTTCGAGTGGTCCGATGAAGATCTGATGGTTCGGGACGCCTTGCGGGCGTTCATCGACAAGGAGATCCGGCCACATCTCGACGAACTTGAGTCCGGGGTCCTGCCGCCGTACGACATCACCCGCAAGCTGTTGTCGAGCTTCGGTGTCGATGCCATGGCCAAGGATGCGCTCGAGAAAGAACTCGAGGCAGAAGCCAAGGGGGAGAAGAAGAAGTCCTCCGGTGACGGCGGCGGCATGGGCGGCTCGATGTTCATGATGGTCAACATCGAGCTCGCGGGTGTCTGTCTGGGCCTCGTCGCGTCGCTGGGTGTGAGCATGGGGCTGACCGCCTCGACCATCCGCGGCAAGGGCACGCTGGCGCAGAAGAAGCGCTGGCTGCCCGAGCTGGTGACCATGGAGAAGGTCGGCGCCTGGGCGATCACCGAACCCGACTCCGGGTCGGATGCGCTCGGCGGCATGAAGACCACGGTTCGTCGTGACGGTGACGACTACATCCTCAACGGGCAGAAGACCTTCATCACCAACGGCCCCTACGCGGACACCATCGTCGTGTTCGCCAAGCTCGACGACGGCAGTGGCGTCCCGATGCGCGACCGCAAGGTGCTGTCGTTCGTGCTGGACAAGGGCATGCCCGGGCTGACCCAGGGCAAGCCGTTCAAGAAGATGGGCATGATGAGTTCGCCCACCGGCGAGCTGTTCTTCGACAACGTGCGGGTGGGCAAGGACCGCCTCTTGGGCGAGACCGAGGACACCGGCACCGATTCGCGCGGGTCCGAGGGCGCGAAGGCGGGCTTCACCGCGGAACGCGTCGGCATCGCCGCCCTGTCGCTGGGAATCATCAACGAGGCGCAGCGACTGTCGCTCGACTATGCGAAGAACCGCAAGCTGTGGGGCCAGGAGATCGCCCAGTTCCAGCTCATCCAGCTCAAGCTGGCCGAGATGGAGATCGCGCGGATCAACGTGCAGAACATGCTCTTCAGCGCCATCGAGCGCGGTAAGGCCGGAAAGCCGCTCAGCCTGTCCGAGGCGTCGGCGATGAAGCTCTACTCGTCGAAGGCGGCCACCGACGTCGCCATGGAGGCGGTGCAGCTGTTCGGCGGCAACGGCTACATGGCCGAGTATCGCGTGGAACAGCTTGCGCGCGATGCCAAGTCGCTGATGATCTATGCGGGCAGCAACGAGATCCAGGTGACGCACGTCGCCAAGGGTTTGCTCCGCGGCTGAGCGATTACCGGGTCACCGCCGGGGCCGGTGTATCGCCGGCCTCGGCTCCGGGCGACGCGGCGACAGTGGGTGTCTCGGCCTCAACGGGTGGATCGGCCTCGACGGGTGGACCGGCACCGAGCGCATCGTGCCGGCCGGTCGGGGGCGTGTGGTCCTCGGCCCACGCGCGTGCCGGACGGATCACGACTTCCAGTGCCAGCAGGGCCAGCAGGCCGATGGATGCGACGAGGAGAACGACGAGTCCGGTCGGGTAGCTCCAGAAGACGAGGAGTAGTGCGGCAACGCCCACGACACCGCTCCGCAGTGCGACCCGAGCACGGAAAAGGCTCTCCTCGAACGCATGTGGTGGGCGCGTACGCCGCGTGCGCTGGAAGGCGTCGAGTCCCTGGGTGACGCCGCTGCGGACTGCGAGGGCCGACGCCGAACCGCCGGTGAGGTAGGCGGCCAGTGCGACGACGAGCCCCAGAACGGCCACCGCTCGCAACGCCAGACGCAGGGGATCGAGGACGGTGTCGATGAGGGCTGCTGCGGCGTCCGGGGCGAGGACGTCGGCGGGTACTGCGTCGAGGTAGAGCGCTCGCCCGATCACGAGCGCGATCGCCAGTATCAGCATGCCCAGCACGAGAGAGAGCCCGGCGAGCGACAGGGCCCGGAGGCGCCTTCCCCGCGGTGCGATGGCGACGGCGGCGAGGGCCAGCGCGATGGTCAGCCACGGAAGAACATCGGCCGCGGTGTCGAGTGTCGAGACGGCCTGCTGGGCCCGGACGAGTTCGGGCGAGCGAAACAGCACGAACTGCTTGTCGACCGCCGGAATCCGCTCGGCAAAGGTGAAACCCTGTGCCAGCAGCCGATCCTTGACGTTGTCGATCACGGTCCCCAACGAGATGGCGACCGTTCCGGTGTCGTCGACGGTGACCGACGACGGCCCGGCGTCACCGGTCGCGACGGCGACCAGTGCGCGGTGTGCCGCTCGATTCGCCTGGAGCCACAGGGTTTCGAACTGATCGGACGCGACGAACGTCGACACGGTCTGCCCGACGAAGTTGCGGGCCTGACCGGCCAGCACCGGCGCGAGGCCGTCGACTGCCTGGTCGACGCGTGGGGCGTCTGCGGTTGCGGGCACCGCGTCTGTCAGTGCGGCGAGCGCGGTGGCGGTCAGGCCTTCGACATCGATGCGGGCGAAGATCTCGTCGGTGATCACCGCCGAGATCGCTTCTTGGACAGCCGGATCGCCTGCGAGCGGCGCGACCGTACTGACATAGCGGTCGGTGTCGAGGATCTCGCCACGAACGAACCGCGATGTCACCGAGCTGATGGCGAGCAGCGCCACGAGCACGCAGAGGAGTCCGACGGCGAACCAACGCCAACGGTGGTGGGGGGCCGCGCCGGCGGCCGCCGCCACCGATGGGGAGCCCTCTGAGCGCAGCCGCGCCACCTCGGCTCTCAGATGATCGAGCTCGTTTCGTTCCGCATCGGAGAGGGCGGCGCCGGGCGGAAACCCTTGCGCGCTGCTGTCTTCGTTGGACATGTCGACACCATGGCCGGGCGTCGGCGGTTCAGCGGTGGTCGGCCTTGGGCTGCCAGGTCGACACGGCCCAGATGACCACGATGTCGAGGGCGATGATCAGGACGGACCACCACGGGTAATAGGGCAGCCACAGGAAGTTCGCGATGATGGACAGCCCGGCGATCGCGATGGCGGTGAATCGTGCCCAGGTGGCGCCGTTCATCAACGCGATGCCCACGATCACCATGACGATGCCCAGGACGATGTGAATCCAGCCCCACGTGGAGAAGTCGAGTTTGTAGACGTATTCGAGGCCGCGGACGAACACCTCGTCCTCGGCGACAGCCGCGATCCCCTGGGCGAGTTGGACGACCCCCACCACGGTGAGGATGATCGCGGCGGCTATCGATGTCCCCGCAGCGAAACCTTGTCGCGCGGGTGTGGGATGTCCCTGGTCGGCCGGAGCGGTGTGAGTCATGACGAAGCCCTTCGCTGGACAGTTCTGACAGAGAAAGTGTGCGCTACGTCACACCTGGTCGCAAGGCTTGTTGCAGAACGGGGCCCGGATTTGACCACACCCGTGACCACCGTCGAGCGGCGCAAGACGATTCGCATCGTTGATGCATGCGGTCAGCGTGGCGCGCGGCAGAGCCGCCAGACCCGGTCGCGGGACATCGGTGTCTCGCAGGGACGTTCGCCGATGGCCCGCCGGATGGCATTGGCCATAGCCGGTGCCACCGGGTTGTAGGGCGACTCGCTCATCGACTTGGCGCCGAACGGGCCGAGCTCGTCGGCGGTGTCGGCGAAGTAGACCTCGGTGACGGGGATGTCGGCCATCTGCGGGACGCGGTAGGTACGGAACACGTTCGTCACCGGCACGCCGCGGTCGTCGATCATGACCTCTTCATAGAGGGCGGTGCCGATTCCTTGCGCGACACCGCCTTCCACCTGTCCGCGGCACTGCTCCGGGTTCATGACGGTGCCCGCGTCGGCCGCATGCACCGACTGGAGAATGGCCACGGTGCCGGTCTCGGTGTCGACGGCCACGCGGAACGCCTGCACGTTGAATGCGATCGACCGCATCTCGCCGCGTTCTTCGCCGGCCGCGACGGCGCGTGGACCGGCCGGGTGATCGACGCGGTGACGGGTGTCGACCGAACCGATGAGGTCGCCGAAGCCGACAACGCCGGCGGTCGTGACCGCACCATCGGGTCCGAGCGAGATCTGGTCGGCGGGTGTTCCGGTGAGCCGACCCGCGGCGGCGGTGAGGGCGTCCCGGAGTGCGAGGCATGCGCCGTGGACGGCCTTGCCCGCCACGGTGGTGCCCGCCGAGGCGAACGCGCCGGTGTCGTGCGACGCGGCGTCGGTGTCGCCGTGCCACAGGGAGACCCGTTCGATGTCGGTGGACAAGGCGGTGGCGACGATCTGGGCGTGGACCGTCGTGGTGCCGTTCCCGAACTCGGCCGTGCCGACCCCGACGTGGTAGGTGCCGGCGGCATCGACCGCGACGGTGACATTCGACAGATGTCCACGGGGCGCCATGGTGGCGATGGCGGCGATGGACATTCCCTCGCCGACCCGCCAGCGGTCGCCCGGCGGGGCCGTGACCCCGTTGCCCCGGCGGAGTGCCTGCTCGGCCAGGTCGAGGCACTGATCGAGACCATAGCTGCCGTAGACCAGATCGACCTCGGGTTCGGCCCGTGCGATGAGCAGAGGATCGCCGTCGGCGACGGCGTTGCGCCGGCGGAATTCGAACGGGTCGATGCCGAGCCGGAGCGCGAGCTCGTCCATCGCGCTCTCCACCGCGAACACCACCTGGCCGAGTCCGTATCCACGGAACGCGCCCGACGGCGGGTTGTTGGTGTACACGACCTCGGCGTCGAGCCGTTTGACCGGGCAGTTGTACACCGAGACCGATTCCGCGCAGGCATGGAACATGACGCCGATCGCGTGATTGCCATAGGCGCCGGTGTCGGACAGCAGGTCCACCCGTAGCGCGGTGAGCCGGCCGTCGGCGTCCGCGCCGGCGTCGACGGTGACGCGCATCGGATGACGGTATGTGGTCCGGGTCAGTTCTTCGGTCCGGGTCATCTCGTACGCGCACGGCTGCCCGGTACGCAGCACGGCGAGTGCGACGAGATCTTCGGTGAGCATCTCCTGCTTTCCGCCGAACCCGCCGCCCACGCGGGCGCTGAAGACCCGAACGCGTTCGGGCGGCAGGTCGAAGAGCAACGCGAGCTCGTTGCGTACCAGGAACGGGACCTGCGTGCTGGTCCGGATGACGAGGCGCCCCTGCTCGTCCATCCAGCCGATCGAACCGTGGGTCTCCAGCTGGGCATGTGACACCCGGTTGCTGTTCCAGGTGCCGTGCACCGTTTCCGCGGACGCGGCCAGGGCGGCGTCGGCGTCGCCGCCGAATCCCTCGTGGAAGGTGACGACGACGTTGCGCGCCGCCTCGGCCACTCGGTCGTCCGGGGTGCGATCGGGGTGGATCACGGGGGCACCGGGGCTGCGGGCGGCTTCCGGGTCGAACACCGCGGGCAGCGCCTCGTAGGTGACCTCGACGAGCGCGAGCGCCTGGTCGGCCACTGCCGGTGAGGTGGCGACAACGGCGGCGACCCGCTGCCCGGCGAAGCGGACCACCGGGTCGAAGATGAGTGTGTCGTCGGGATCCTCGAGCCGGCTCTCGTGGCGACCTGTCGAAAACCTCTGCGTCGAGACGTTCTCGTGGGTGAGGATCAGCTCGACGCCGGGCAGCGCGCTCGCCGCGGTGGTGTCGATCGCGGTGATCCGGGCGTGCGCGTGCGGCGAGCCGAGCACGTGGATCGACAGCGTTCCGGGGGTGGGGACGTCGAAAGTGTATGGCTCGGAACCGGTCACGACGCGACGGGCCGCGAGCGGGTTCACCGACGTGCCGACCAGTGCCCGCGGTGCCACGGTGGCGACCGGGGCCGGTGGCGCCCCCGCTGTGCCTGCGCCCGCTGTGCCTGCGGCCGCTGTGCCTGCGGCCGAGGTGATCGCGTCGCGTATGGCGCGATATCCCGTGCACCGGCACAGGTTTCCCTTCATCCGCCGGGGCAGGTCGTCGAGGTGGTCGGCGGTGACGGTCGACGCGGTCACGATCATGCCCGCGGTGCAGAAGCCGCACTGGAACCCGAAGTTGTCGACGAACGACTGCTGCACGGGGTGCAGGTCGTCGGGTGTGCCGAGCCCGGCGACGGTCGTCACCGATCGACCCGCGACCCGCTGCGCCGGGTAGATGCACGAATGCACGGGTTCGCCGTCGACGAGCACCGAGCAGGCGCCGCAGTCGCCGGCGTCGCACCCCTTCTTCACCTCGAAGTGGGCATGCTGGCGCAGCAGCATCCGAAGGCACTGTCCGGCAGCGGGTTCGGCGTCCACCTCGTCGCCGTTGACCTCGAACCTCATGCGCCGGCCCTGTCTCCCATGTCGACTCCCGTCCACCCCGACAGCTCGATCCGGATCTCCTCGGCGAGGACCGCCGACACCCCGCGCCGCCAGTCGGCCGACCCGAGCGGGTCGGTGTAATAGCCACTGGCCGCGGTGATGTCGTCGTGCAGCGCCTCGCGGGCCGGTAGAGCCGGGTATCTCAACACCGTCGGCCATTCGGTGGCGGCGGTGATGGCGAAGACGGTGGAACCGTCTTCGTCGACACGTCCGGTCACCACGGCGCCCGAGCGGCCGAGCTCGGCGAGCGCGATCTTGCGGAACCCGGTGCGCGCTCGCAGGGCGTGGCCGGGAAAATCGATGGCGCGCAGCACTTCTCCGGGACCCAGGATGTTGATGCCGTTCCCGATGACGAGTTCGGCGACGGGTAGGTCCCGGTCGGTGTCGTCGGGACTCCAGATGTGGGCGGTCGCGTCGAGTGCGGTCGCCAGGGAGACCATGGACGCCGCGGCGAACGAGCGGCAGATGTTGCCGCCCACGGTCGCCATGTTCCAGATCTTGAACGATGCCAGGAGCGCATGGGCGCACTGCGCGAACAGTGGCTGTGCGTGGAATCCGGGCCGGGGGCCGAGTGCGACCAGGTGGGCGATGGTGCAGGTCGCGGCGATCCGGAGACCGCCGTCGGGGAGGTCTTCGACGGGCGCCCAACCCATCTCGCTGAGGTCGACGAGGCCCGTCGTCGCCGGCTGCGGTTCCGAGAACACCCAGGTCCCGCCCGCGACGAGTTGCTCGCCCGGTGCGGGGAACACCTCGTCGCGTGATCGGGCGAAGCGATAGTGGGAGACGGCGGTGAGGTCCATCATCGTGCCCTGTCGAGAAGGCGTCGGTGCGCGGAGGCGACGGCGGTGAGCGGCTGTGGGAGGTCTGGGGCGAGTGTGCTCCACCGTACGAGGCAGGTGGCGTCGCCGTGCAGGATCGAGCCGATTGCGTCCCGTCGTCGCGGTATGCGGGTCACGAATCCGGGCGTCGGTGGCGGCACGGCGTCACGTTACTTTCATCGGCGGTGGTCCGCATCTCGACCGCGGCCGACGCGCCGCCCGGGCGAGGTGCCCTGTCACACCGGGGTTTCGGTGCTCCGCCCGTGCGAAGGTATCGCGAGGGACACCACGGCTGCGACCACGCACATGACGAGCGCGATGCCCGAGGCCCACAGATACCCGTCGGTGGCAGGGACCTCCACGACCGCTCCGTCGGAGGTGGTGACCGCGACCATCGACCAGGTGAGCAGCATGCCGACCGCGGCAGCCGCCGTCGACGTCCCGATGATCCGCATGAGAGCGTTCACGCCGTTGGATTCGCCGGTCTGCTCGACACTCACCGATTGCATGATCAGCGCGGGCATGGCGGAGTAGGCGATACCGAGGCCCGCACCGATGCAGCAGGCGATGACCAGCATGTGAATCCAGGTGAGGTCCCAGGGCCCGGTGATACCCACGATGAACACGATGTAGCCCGCTCCGATGATCACCGCACCGACGGCGAGTGAGATGCGTGCACCGAAGACGGCGTTGATGCGCCCGCTGATGTGCGAGAACGTGAACATCACCAGTCCGCTCGGCGCGAGTATGAGACTGGCGTGCACCATGTCGTAGCCGAAGCCGTCCTGACTGCCGGTCGGCGCCATCAGGAGCTGGATCGGGATGAGCTGCATGGCGTAGAACGCGAACCCGGTGGCGATCGAGGCCAGGTTGGTCAGCAACAGCGGACGCCTGCCGAGGATTCGCAGATCGATCAGCGGATCCGCGCGGCGGAGTTCGGCGAGGACCCACAGCGCGAGGAAGACCACGAATCCGGCGAACATGCCGAGGGTGAGGGGATTCGACCAGCCCCACTCGGCGCCCTTCGACAACGGCAGCAGGAGGCAGACGAGGACGATGGTCAGCCCGATGGCGCCGAGCGCGTCGAAGCGCCCGCCCGACGGTTTGGCGGTGGAGCGCACGGTCAGCGCGACGCCGACCGCGGCAAGGGTCGCGGCAGCGGCACACGACCAGAACAGCGCGTGCCAGCTGAGGTGTTGGGCGATGAGTGCGGCGACCGGGAGTCCCAGTGCGCCGCCGATGCCGAGCGACGCGCTCATCGTGCCCACCGACGACCCGAGGTGCCGGGGCGGCACGATGTCGCGCATGACGCTGATGCCCAGTGCCACGATGCCGAAACCCAGTCCTTGCAGGCCGCGTCCGATGATGAACAACGGCAGGGAGGTGGCGACGGCGCAGGCGACCGATCCGATCGCGACGAAGCCGAGGCTGACGAGGATCGCGAGGCGTTTGCCGTACATGTCGCCGATTCGTCCGCCGATGGGCGTCGCGACCGCGCCGAGGAGCAAGGTGATGGTGATGGCCCAGGTGGTGTCCGAGGCGTCCGCGTGCAGAAGTGCGGGCAGCTGGGGGATCAGGGGCACGATGATGGTCTGCATCAGCGCCACGACGATCCCCGCCAGGCAGAGGATGACCACCGCGAGGCGCGGGTGCGGCTTCTCGCCGGCGGAATCCGGGGGCGGGAGATCGGGAGTGTTGTCCGTCGTACCGTCGACGTCCGTCCGGCTCGTCACGCCGACATCCGGCTGGTCGCGATCGTCATTCGATTAACACCTCCGAACGATCAGGGTATCGCGGGAGCCGTCGGCGAGAACGTTCGCACCCGGAGGCCGCCCACCCCCGCGCGCTACCGCAGGTCGGCCGCCCCGATCGGTTCCGGCCACCGGGGCGTGAGCCCGTCGCCCGACGACACGCCGCGGATGCGCCGCATCAGCCACGGGCCGAGGAACGTCCGGGCCCACTCGGAGTCCTGCCTGCGCCGTTCACGCCGTGTCGCCACGGCGGCCTCGGCCAGGTCCTGCGGGGTGATCCCGTGCTCGACACCCAGGAGGTCGAGGACGTGCGCGGCCATGCGCGTGTGCCCCAGCGGCGACATGTGCAATCGGTCGGTGTCCCACATGCGGTAGTCGTCGTATCCGGTCATGCGCCAGAAGTCACAGATCAGAGCGCCGTGGCGCTCGGCCACCGCGCGGACGAGTTCGTTGTAGATCGCGATCCGCCCGCGCAGCATTCGGAACACGGGTGCCCACCCGGTGTCGTAGGCGGTGAACACCACGACCGTCGCCCCCGTCGCGGCCAGCCGGCCCAGGGCGGCGTCGTACCGTTCCATCAGCGCGTCGATGTCCAGCCCGGGACGCATCAGGTCGTTGCCGCCGGCGTAGACCGTGACGAGGCCCGGGTTCAGTGCGACCGCCGGCTCGAGCTGTTCGGCGATCACCTCGTCGAGCAACCGGCCGCGGATCGCGAGGTTCGCGTAGGTGAAGTCCGCGCCGTCCCCTGTCGCGGCGAGCTGTTCGGCGACGCGGTCGGCCCATCCGCGGACACCGTTGGGTCGGGTCGGATCCGGATCGCCGACGCCCTCGGTGAACGAATCGCCCAATGCGACGTAGCGGGTGAAGCCCACGAGCGCGCCTTCCTGTCGAGTGGTCGGCATGACGCTAATCCCGTCTGCCGGTCCCGGCCAAAGCGTGCCCGGGACGGAACGATCGGTCGGCATTCCGAGGGAGCGGTCGATCGGTATTCCCGAATAGTCGAGTCGGCGGATCTCTCATTGTCGAACGGCCCTGGAGAGTTCCTGTCAACACTGCCGCAATGAGTGCCACGTACATTGCGCGGCAATTGGTTTCGGTCCCTTCGGAGGGATCGCCGCACCCCTGCGACGGAACGTCTCGGACGACTCGGAATGCGGTGGCGCGTGCCCTTTCCGAAGGTGCCGGAGACAGTGTGAGGGGGTGGCCGGTCGGCCGGTCTCGGTGAGTAGGATCACGACGTGAACTGCCCGTGGAGAACGGGTCGGCGTCGTCGGGGCTCCTGCGTCGAACCGTGTCCGTCGGGGGTTTGTTCGCGCGATCTCCACCGCGATTGTGCGAATCGCTGAGCACGCGCCGGACCGGCGCAGGCGTGAGAGAAAGAGAACACCACGATGTTCGACAAGGTTCTGGTCGCCAACCGCGGGGAGATCGCCATCCGCGCGTTCCGTGCCGCCTATGAGCTCGGCGCGCGGACGGTTGCGATCTTCCCCTACGAGGACCGCAATTCGGTGCATCGGCTCAAGGCCGACGAGTCCTACCAGATCGGTGTGCCGGGACATCCGGTTCGGGCCTACCTGTCCGTGGACGAGGTCGTCAGTGCGGCCGTCCGTTGCGGCGCCGACGCGATCTACCCCGGCTACGGGTTCCTCTCCGAGAACCAGGGTCTGGCCGCGGCGTGCGCGGAGGCCGGGATCACCTTCGTGGGTCCCAGCGCCGACATCCTGGAGATGACGGGCAACAAGGCGACCGCGGTGGCCGCGGCGAAGGCGGCCGGGATCCCGGTCCTCGCCAGCTCGGAACCGTCGTCGGACCTCGACGAGCTGCTCGCCGCCGCCGAGGACATGCAGTTCCCGGTGTTCGTGAAGGCCGTCGCCGGTGGAGGTGGACGGGGTATGCGCCGCGTCGACGACCGTGCCGACCTCGCCGAGGCGATCGCTGCGGCTTCCCGCGAGGCCGAGGCCGCGTTCGGCGACGCGACGGTGTTCCTCGAGCAGGCCGTGGTCAACCCGCGCCACATCGAGGTTCAGATTCTCGCCGACACCCACGGCAACGTCATCCATCTCTACGAGCGCGACTGCAGCCTCCAGCGTCGGCACCAGAAGGTCATCGAGCTGGCTCCCGCCCCGAATCTCTCCGACGAGTTGCGCGAGAAGATCTGCGCCGATGCCGTCGCCTTCGCCCGCCACATCGGTTACTCCTGTGCGGGCACCGTCGAGTTCCTCCTCGACGAGCAGGGCCGGCACGTCTTCATCGAGATGAATCCGCGCATCCAGGTCGAACACACCGTCACCGAGGAGATCACCGACGTCGACCTGGTGAGCGCGCAGCTGCGGATCGCCTCGGGTGAGTCGCTCGACGATCTCGGCCTGAGTCAGGACGTGATCCGCATCCGTGGAGCCGCCCTGCAGTGCCGCATCACCACCGAGGACCCGGCGAACGGGTTCCGGCCCGACGTCGGGCGCATCACCGCGTACCGCAGCCCGGGCGGCGCGGGTGTGCGGCTGGACGGCGGCGCCACCCTGGGCGCCGAGGTCAGCGGCCACTTCGACTCGATGCTGGTCAAACTCACCTGCCGCGGAAGAGATTTCCCGACCGCGATGCGTCGCGCGCGGCGCGCCGTCGCCGAGTTCCGCATCCGCGGCGTCGCGACGAACATCCCGTTCCTGCAGGCGGTCCTCGACGATCCCGACTTCCGCGCGGGACGCGTCACGACGTCGTTCATCGACGAGCGGCCGGAGCTGCTGACGTCGCGTTCGTCTGCCGACCGCGGCACGCGCATCCTGTCCTTCCTCGCCGATGTCACGGTCAACAAGCCGCACGGTGAGCGGCCGACGACGGTGTACCCGCGCGACAAGCTGCCCACCGTCGAACGCGCGGTCCTCGCGGCACCGCCGAACGGTTCACGGCAGCGTCTGCTCGAGCTCGGCCCGGAAGGGTTCGCACGCGACCTGCGGGAGAACCCGCGGCTGGGCATCACCGACACCACCTTCCGCGATGCACACCAGTCGTTGCTCGCGACACGTGTGCGCACCAACGGGTTGCTCAACGTCGCACCCTACGTCGCCGCGCTGACCCCCGAGCTGCTCTCCGTCGAATGCTGGGGCGGCGCGACCTACGATGTGGCACTGCGCTTTCTGAAGGAAGACCCCTGGGATCGACTGGCCCAGCTGCGCGAAGCGATCCCCAACATCTGTCTGCAGATGCTGTTGCGGGGCGCCAACACGGTGGGTTACACCCCGTATCCGACCAAGGTGACGACCGCCTTCGTGTCCGAGGCGACCGACGTGGGCATCGACATCTTCCGTATCTTCGATGCGCTCAACAACATCGAGGCGATGCGCCCGGCGATCGACGCGGTGCGCGAGACCGGCACGGCGGTGGCCGAGGTGGCCATGAGTTACACCGGTGACCTGTCGAACCCGGCCGAGGACCTCTACACCCTCGACTACTACCTGCGCCTGGCCGAGCAGATCGTGTCCGCCGGCGCGCATGTCATCGCCATCAAGGACATGGCCGGCCTGCTGCGGGCCCCTGCGGCCACGACGCTGGTCTCGGCCCTGCGCCGCGAGTTCGACCTGCCGATCCACGTGCACACCCACGACACCCCGGGCGGCCAGCTCGCGACATACATGGCCGCATGGCAGGCCGGGGCGGATGCGGTCGACGGTGCGAGTGCCGCGCTCGCGGGCACCACGAGCCAGCCCGCCCTGTCGGCGATCGTCGCCGCGACCGCACACACCGAGCGCGACAGCGGGATCGATCTCGCGCGGGTGTGCGACCTCGAGCCGTACTGGGAAGCGCTGCGAAAGGTGTACTCGCCGTTCGAGTCCGGTCTTCCCGCACCGACCGGTCGGGTGTACTCGCACGAGATCCCGGGCGGGCAGCTGTCGAACCTGCGTCAGCAGGCCATCTCCCTCGGCCTCGGCAATCGTTTCGAGGCGGTGGAGCAGGCCTATGCGGCCGCCGACTCGATGCTGGGTCGTCTGGTGAAGGTGACGCCCTCGTCGAAGGTCGTCGGTGACCTGGCGCTCGCATTGGTCGGGCGCGGGATCACCGCGTCGGACTTCGCGGCCGACCCGGCGTCCTACGACATCCCGGACTCGGTGATCGGTTTCCTGCGAGGCGAACTCGGCGACCCGCCCGGCGGATGGCCGGAACCCCTGCGCACTCTCGCGCTCGAGGGGCGTGCGCCCGCACCGGAGGTCGTGGCACTCTCCGCCGATGACGAGGCGATCCTGGACAAGCCGGGTCGCGATCGTCAGGTCCGCCTCAACCACCTGCTGTTCCCCGGTCCCGCCAAGGAGTTCGAGGAGCACTACGAGACCTACGGGGACACCTCGCGGTTGTCGGCCAACCAGTTCTTCTACGGGCTGCGGTATGGCGAGGAGCATCGGGTCGAACTCGAGCCCGGCGTCGAATTGCTCATCGGACTCGAGGCGATCAGCGAACCGGACGACCAGGGTATGCGCACGGTGATGTGCGTCCTGAACGGGCAACTGCGGCCCATCGCCGTGCGCGACCATGCCGTCGATTCGGCGGTCGCGGCGGCTGAGAAGGCCGACCGGTCGAACCCGCATCACGTGGGTGCGCCGTTCGCGGGTGTGGTCTCGCTGTCGGTCGACGTCGGCGACGAGGTCGCCGTCGGCGCGACCATCGGCACCATCGAGGCGATGAAGATGGAGGCCGCGATCACCGCGCCGGTGGCGGGCAAGGTCGCCCGCCTGGCGATCGGCCAGGTCACCCAGGTGTCGCCGGGCGATCTGCTGATCGAGATTCGCTGAGCACCCGGCGGCGGGGGAAGAGCCCCCGCCGCCGATCAGCTCCCGCGATACGTGGAGTAGGCGAAGGGGCTCAACAGGATCGGCACGTGGTGGTGGCGTTCGGCGTCGTCGATCTCGAAACAGACGTCTATTTCGGGATAGAAACCCTTGATGTCGTTGTCGGCGAACCAGTTCCCGGTGTCGAAGACGAGGTGATAGATCCCGGGGACGAGGGCCTCGGTGTTCACCGCCGCGATGCGTCCGTCGGAATCGGTGGTACCGGTGGCCAGGTGCGTTCCCGACGCGTCCTGTAGCGACACCTCGATGCCGACGGCGGGCGAACCCGACGTGGCGTCGAGGACGTGGGTGGACAGTCCGGTCATTCCGAAACCCTTTCATCGGCGGTGCTCTCGGCCGACAGCATACGGAGCAGTCGGGCGCGGTTGATCTGCGCGAGTTCGCCGCGCAGGATGCGGCGTTCGGTGGCAGCGTCGTTGGTCATCCGACTCTCGAGGATCGCGAGCAGTTCGTCGGCGGGCCGGCCGTTCGCGAAGACCAGATACACGTGCCCGAACCGCTCCTCGTAGGACGCGTTGCGCTGCCGGAGTTCGCCGAGCACCGATGGCGCGGAGACCGCCACCCCGGACTGTTCCCGCGCCGAGGAAGCGTTGTCCGGCCGGTCACCGATCCGCGGATGCCCGGCGAGCGCTTCGTCGATGTCGGACTCGGAGAGCTCGTCCAGCGCGCGATCGGCGAGGTCGAGCACTGCGGCGACATCGGCGAACGGACGCGCGCCGGCCATGCGGTCGACCCAGGCCGACGACGCGCACACGGAGCGCAGTGCCGACCGGGCCGCATCGTCGTCCATCTCATCGAGCCGCATGCCGTCCAGCCTAGGAGGAGCGAGCTCGGTGCGTCGCGGGGAAGATGGAGCGATGAGCGAGCCCACCGAGACCACACGTGCCGACCGGATACTCGGTGTGGTGCTCGCGGCGGGAGCGGGGACGCGCTACGGCATGCCGAAGATCCTGGCGCACGGGGGAGAGTGGCTCGAGCACGCGGTCGTGTCGCTGCGGGACGGCGGATGCGACGACGTCGTGGTGGCCATGGGGGCTGCGGTGGTCGACCCGCCGGCCGGGGCCCGTGCGCTGATCGTCGACCGGTGGGCCGACGGAGTCGGTACCACGGTGGCGGAGGCGCTGCGGGAGGCGCGGGAGCATCCGGACGTCGCCGGGGTCGTCCTGCACGTCGTCGACACACCGGGTGTCGGCGCCGACGTGGTGGCCCGGGTCGTCGCGGCCGGGCAGTGCAGGCGAGATGGGTTGGCACGCGCGGTCTTCGACGGGCGGCCCGGCCATCCGGTCTACCTCGGTGCCGATCATCTCGATCCCGCGCTCGACGTACTCACGGGAGACCGCGGTGCGCAGATCTATCTGCGCGACCGGAACGTGGCCGTGATCGAGTGCGGGGACCTTGCCTCTGGCCATGACATCGATAACAACATCGACGACGACATCGACGACGACACCCACGAGAGGCCGACCCCCGACTGAACGTCGGGCGTAGCCGATTCGAGACCTTCTCGTCGCCTTTCCGGTGCACGGTGATCGCACGTGGGACATTCGTCCATGTCTAGGGTGCACACATAGCCGGGTAACGGACAGCACTCCCGAAGCGGGTGATCACCGTGGCGCTTGGACGACGTCGACGCCTCTCCGCGATGCTCGCCGCGCTGCTCATCACCGCGGGACTCGCCGCATGCGGAGGTGCCCCGGCCCCAGACGGCCCCGTCCGGGAGCCCGCCGCCGACGCGCACACCCCACCCGGGTTCGACACGACGTTCCGGTGGACGGCGACCGCCAGCCTGGACCCGACGTCGGCGGAGGGTACGTTCGTCCGCGCGTTCGTCGAATCCTTCGAGCTGGCCAATGCCGGGCGGTCGGCGGACTGGGGCTACCCGGGTTTCGTCGACGCCGCACCGTCGAACATCGGCCAGATGGTCGTCGCGTATCCCACCGATGTCTCGATCCACCGGGAGGCGGGGACCGCCTTCTACCGCGGCCTCCGTCGCGTCGACGGTGCGGGTTCGGTACGGATCGTGTTGTGCCGGCACGGTTTCCGATCGGTGCTTCAGAACGATCGCTGGACCGTCGGGTTCGACACACCGCGACCGGTCGAGATCGACGTCCGGCGCGTCGGGACCGAGCCCGCACGTGCACCCAGCGGCAGCGAACGACTTCCCGGCGCCGATGTCTTCGGCGGGTGGTACGCGTCGCGGTACGACTTCGCGGCGCTGTATCCGACGCCCACCCCGGACCAGAATGCCTGCGCCGCAACGACACCCGTGGACATGCCGCACTGGCTGCCGACATCGGCCGACGATCCGTGGCCCACGATGCCGCCGGTTCCCGGGTGGACCGCCTACCCGGGCGCGGGGTGAGCGTCAGGTCAGCGCGTCGAGCAGGTCGTCCAGATGGACCGGGAGGTCGCGTACCCGCACGCCGGTCGCGTTGTGGATGGCGTTGACCACCGCGGCGGCGCTGCCCACGATGCCGATCTCACCGGCACCGCGCGAACCCATGGGCGTCGCGTACTCATCGGGGTCGTCGAGCCAGAGGGCATCGACGTCGACGATGTCGGCGTGCACCGGGATGTGATACTCGGCGAGATCCTGGGTGACGATGTGCCCGAACCGGTGATCGCGAACACTCTCCTCATGCAATGCCATCGAGATCCCGAAGGTCATGCCCCCGATCAGTTGTGATCGCACGGTGCGCGGGTTGATGGCGCGGCCGATCGAGAAGACCCCGAGCATGCGCGGGATGCGGATCTCGCCGGTGTCCGCGTCGACCCGCACCTCGACGAAGTGTGCCCCGAAGGACGCCGCGGTGACCTTCTCGAGGTCCGGGTTGTCAGCGGCGTCCGCGCTGAGCTCGGCATCCTCGGGTGGCTCGTCTCCGAACCGTGCCCGGAACTGGTGCGCTGTCGTGACGATCGCCGAACCCCATGAGGAGGTGCCCGACGAACCGCCGGCGACGGTGGCACTGGGCAGGGAACTGTCGCCGATCTCGATGTCGACGACGTCGGTGGAGACCCCGAGGGCGTCGGCGGCGATGAGCAGCAGGGTCGTCCAGGCCCCGGTCCCGATGTCGGTGGCGGCGATCCGAACCGAGTAGCGGCCGCCGGAGAAGCGGATCGACGCCGTGTTGCCCGGGTTCACCATGTGCGGATACGTCGACGCCGCGACGCCCAGGCCCACGAGATGATGCCCGTCGCGGTGGGCGCCGGGTTGCCGATGGCGCCGGTCCCAGCCGAACCGTTCGGCCCCCACGCGGAGGCATTCGACGAGCTGTCTCGACGACCACGGCTTGCCCGTCTCCGGGTCCTCGGGCGGTTCGTTGCGGAGTCGCAGCTCGATCGGATCGAGGTCGAGGGCGTGGGCCAGCTCGTCCATCGCGACCTCGCCGGCGAACATCCCGGGGGCCTCTCCCGGCGCGCGCATCCAGAACGGGACCGGGACGTCGAGGGGGACGACGTGGTGGTCGGTGCGGCGGTTCGCGGCGGAGTACATGCTGCGCGAGGTCACCGCGGCCTGTTCGGCGAACTCCTTCGCGTGCGCGCTGTGCGTGTGCGCTTCGTGGACCAGGGCGGTGATCCGGCCGTCTGCGTCCGCGGCCAGGTGGAGATGCGACCGGGTCGGCGCGCGGTGGCCGACGTAGGCGAACATGTGCTGCCGGGTGACGGCGAACTTGATCGCCCGACCCGGCAGCTCGAACGCCGCGAGCGCGGCCAGCACGTCGTGGGAATGCGGTGAGCCCTTCGAACCGAATCCGCCGCCGACGTGCGGTGCGAGAACTCTCATCTGGTGCGGTTCGAGACCGAGAATCGGTGCCAGGGTCGAGACGACGCCCTGGGTCGACTGGGTGGAGTCGTGGAGCGTGAGTACTCCCGGCTCCGGCTCCCAGCGCGCCACGACGGTGTGTGGCTCCATCGGGTTGTTGTGTTCCTCCGGCGTCGAATACCACTGGTCGACCCGGGCCGCGTCCGGTGCGAGGTCCGCCAGGACTGCATCGGGATCGCCGTCCTGCGAAGTGGGTTCGAACCCGCCGTTGACCTGCTCGGGGCGGTAGCTGTCGGGGTGGTCGACGCGGAATTCGGTGTCGTGGTCGCTCTGCTCGTAGGTCACCGTGACCGAGCCGGCCGCCTCGCGGGCCGTCTCCGGCGTGTCCGCCACCACCGCGCCGATGAGCTGTCCGCGGTAGGCGACCTCCGGTGACTGCAGGATGGTCAGATCGCCGTCGGAGGTGTCGGCCAGGCGGGGCGCGTTCTCCGGGGTCAGCACCAGCAGCACGCCCTCGGTGGCCCGCGCCGTCGCGGAGTCCATCGTGGCCACCCGACCGCGGGCGATCGTCGCCGTGATCGGCCAGAGGTACACGGCGTCGGAGACGTGCTCGTACGCGTAGGGCGCCGTGCCGCGGACCTTGTCCACCCCGTCGATGCGCGCATGGGAGGTTCCGATGGCGCTCATCGTGCGCTCAACTCCCGCAGAGTCGCCATGAGCGTTCGGCGGGCGAGGGGCACCTTGTAGGCGTTGCCCTCCAGTACCTGTGCGTCGGTCAGCTCGGCATCGGCTGCGGCGGCGAACAATTCGGCCGACGGACGATTCCCGCGCAGCACGCTCTCGGCGCGCTCGGCGCGCCAGGGCTTGTGCGCGACACCGCCGAACGCGATACGCGCGTCGTCGATGACCCCGCCGTCGATGCTCAATTCGGCGCCGACGGAGACGAGCGCGAACGCGTACGACGCCCGATCGCGGACCTTGCGGTACGTGGAGACTGCACCCGGGCGGGGCGCCGGGACGTTGATGGCGACGATGACGTCGTGCGGTTCGAGCACCGTATCGCGGTCCGGGTGCTCACCGGGGAGGCGATGGAGGGCGCGCACGTCGAACTCGCGTTCGCCGTCCGGACCCTGGACGACGACCCGCGCATCGAGCGCGGTGAGTGCGACCGCCATGTCCGATGGATGGGTCGCCACGCAGTTCTCGGACGCGCCGAGGATGGCGTGATGACGGGTGTAACCGCCGAGAGCGGAGCACCCCGACCCGGGCGAGCGCTTGTTGCACGGCGTGGTCACGTCCTGGAAGTACACGCAGCGGGTCCGCTGCAACAGGTTCCCGGCGTTGGTGGCGAGATTGCGCAGTTGAGGAGACGCTCCCGACAGCAGCGCACGGGAGAGAACCGGGTAGCGACGGCGGACGAGTGGATGCGCCGCCGTGTCCGCGTTGCGGGCGGTCGCCCCCAGGCGGAGCGAGCCATCCGGATTCTCGCCGATCTCGTCCAGGGGGAGTCGCGAGATGTCCACGAGCACAGGCGGATCGGCGACCCCGAGCTTCATGTGGTCGACGAGGTTGGTGCCGCCGGCGAGCAGTTTCGCGCCGGGGTTGTCCCGAAGAAAATCCACGGCACCGGTCACGTCCCGGGCGCGTTCGTAGGTGAAGGGGATCATCGGCCGGCCACCTGTCGGATGGCGGCGAGGATGTTGGGATACGCCGCGCACCGGCAGAGGTTGCCGCTCATCCGTTCTCGTATCTCGTCGTCGCTCAGCGGATCGATGTCCGCGTCCGGCTCGAGTTCATCGGTGACGTGACTCGGGTCGCCGCGCTGTGCCTCGTCCAGCATCCCCGCCGCCGAGCACACCTGACCGGGCGTGCAATACCCGCACTGGAACGCATCCTGCTCGATGAACGCCCGATGCAGTGCGTGCAGATCCTCGCCTGCGTCCCCGTCCTCGCCTGCGGCCCCGTTCCCGCGCAGTCCCTCGGCGGTCACGATCTCGGCCCCTTCGTAGCTCACGGCGAACGAGAGGCAGCTGATCACCCGTCGTCCGTCGACGAGCACGGTGCACGACCCGCACTGACCGTGGTCGCATCCCTTCTTCGGCGAGTAGATGCCCAGACGGTCGCGGAGGCCGTCGAGCAAGGTTGTGCGCGTGTCCACGCGGACGTCGTGGTGCACACCGTTCACGGACAACGAGACCCTGGATTCCACAGCAGGGGTGGTACCCGGGCAACGGACGGGTAAACCACGCCGCCGTCTGGAACAATCGGCGCAATGGCCCCCTCGAGACCCAGAGTCGTTGTCATCGGTGCCGGATTCGCAGGCATGCACTGCCTCCGCCGGCTCAAGAAGGAGCCGGTCGACGTGACCGTCGTCGACCGCGGGACCAGCCACCTCTTCCAGCCACTGCTCTATCAGTGCGCCACCGGCCTGCTGTCCGAGGGCGCGATCTCCAGCCCCGTCCGACACCTGACCCGACGGCACCCGAATCTCGACGTGGTCCTGGGGGAGGCGTCGGGCATCGACGCCGAGGCCCGCGAACTGACCATCGACCGGATCGACGGGTCGTCGTTCCGGCTGTCCTACGACTACCTCGTCGTCGCCGCCGGGATGCGCACCGCCTATCGCGGCAACGAGGAGTTCGCGGCGCACGCGCCCGGGATGAAGACCCTCGACGACGCCCTGTCGATCCGGCGGAAGATCATGGCGGCGTTCGAGATGGCCGAGACGATCACCGACCCGGTCGAGCAGCGCGCGTGGCTCACGTTCGCCGTGGCGGGCGGAGGACCCACGGGGGTCGAGTTGGCCGGGCAGATCCGGGAGGTCGCCACGCTGGCGCTCGAGCGCGAGTTCGATGCGATCGACCCGGCGCAGGCACGGGTTCTGCTGTTGCACGGCGGGGACCGGGTCCTGCCGTCGTTCCACTCGAAGCTGTCGGCGAGTGCCCAGCGCACGCTCGACGACCTCGGGGTGGAGACCCATCTCGGGGTGCACGTGACCGGTGTGGGGGAGGACTACGTCGAGACCACCCGTAAGGCCGACGGGGACAAGCAGGTCTATCGCGCGCGCACCACGTTGTGGACGACGGGAGTCGAGGCGGTCCCGTTCGCGACCACGCTCGCGGGCGCGCTGGGCGTCGAGCAGGATCGCGGGGGTCGCATCCCGGTCGAGGCGGATCTCTCGGTGCCGGGTCACCCGCACGTCTTCGTGTGCGGCGACATGAGCTCGTACCGTGACCTGCCCGGTGTCGCCGAGGTGGCGATGCAAGGGGGCCGCCATGCCGGTGCGGTCATCGCCGAAACGGTTGCGGGGCAGGCGACCCGATCCCCGTTCAAGTATCGCGACCTGGGCACGGCCGCCTACATCGCCCGTCGTCACGCGATCGTGCAGTCGGGACCCCTCCATCTGTCCGGGTTCCCCGGCTGGGTGGCGTGGGGCGTCATCCACATCGCCTTCCTGGCCGGCGTCCGCAACCGGATGGGCACCGTGATGACCTGGGGCGCAACACTCCTCACCGACAGTCGACGAGAGCGCGCGATCACCTACGGCGATCCGGAGACGGCGCGGCAACCGTACGGGCAGTAACGGGGTTCATTCGGCCCGCTCGCTTCGCTCCCGGCGCCGGGGCGATTCGGCCCGCTCGCCGCCCGGGTTCCCGTCGAACGCTTGTCCGTGACCCCCTCGCCTGGTATCCAGAGTAGAACACGTTCTAATTCTGACCGGCGAGGAGTCCTCCATGCACACCCCGATCTGCGACGAGCTCGGTATCGAGTTCCCGATCTTCGCGTTCACCCACTGCCGCGACGTGGTGGTCGCGGTGAGCAAGGCGGGTGGATTCGGCGTGCTCGGCGCGGTCGGGTTCACGCCGGAGGAGCTCGAGATCGAGCTCAACTGGATCGACGAGCACATCGGCGACCGTCCCTACGGCGTCGACATCGTCATCCCGAACAAGTACGAGGGCATGGACTCGAACATGTCGGGTGAAGAGCTCACCAAGATGCTGCAGTCGATGGTCCCCGCGGAGACCCTCGACTTCGGTCGCAAGCTCCTGCGCGACCACGGCGTGCCGCTCAGCGAGGACAGCGACAACTCGCTGCAGCTCCTGGGGTGGACCGAGGCCACCGCCACCCCGCAGGTCGAGATCGCGCTGCAGCATCCCAAGGTCACCCTGATCGCGAACGCGCTCGGGACGCCGCCCGCCGACATGATCGAGAAGATCCAGGCCGCGGGCCGCAAGGTGGCCGCGCTGTGCGGTTCACCGAAGCAGGCGCGCAAACACGCCGACGCGGGCGTCGACATCATCATCGCCCAGGGCGGCGAGGGCGGTGGTCACTGCGGCGAGGTGGGGTCCATCGTGCTCTGGCCGCAGGTGGTCAAAGAGGTTGCGCCGGTGCCGGTTCTGGCAGCCGGCGGCATCGGCAGCGGTGAGCAGATCGCGGCGGCCCTCGCGCTCGGTGCGCAGGGCGCGTGGAGCGGTTCGCAGTGGCTGATGGTCGAAGAGGCGGAGAACACCCCGGTCCAGCAGCAGACCTACATCGAGGCCTCCAGTCGCGACACGGTCCGCAGCCGGTCGTTCACGGGCAAGCCGTGCCGCATGCTCCGCAACGACTGGACCGAGGCCTGGGAGGACCCGAACAATCCCGATCCGTTGGGAATGCCGTTGCAGTACATGGTCTCCGGCATGGCGGTCGCGGCGACGCACAAGCACCCCGACGAGAGCATCGACGTCGCTTTCAATCCCGTGGGTCAGGTCGTCGGGCAGTTCCGCAAGGTCGAGAAGACCTCCGCGGTGATCGAGCGGTGGGTCACCGAATACATCGACGCGACGGGCAGTCTGGAGTCGTTCGCCAACGCGAACGCCTGAGCATTCGGCGGTGGCGACCTCACTCGGTGAGGTCGCCACCGGCCGCTCGCCAGCCGATGAGGCCGCCACTCATGTTGGCGGCCTCGAAGCCGTTCTCCACCAGGAGGTTTGCTGCACCGGCGGATCGGATTCCGCCGGTGCAGAACGCAATCAGCAGGGTGTCCTCGGGCAGCTCGAGGCACCGCGCCGGCAGCACCTCCAGGGGCATGTGCACCGCATCGGGGATGTGGACGCGGTTCCATTCGAAGTCGCGGCGGACATCGACGACGACGGCGCCCTCGGCGACCAGGCGCAGCGCCTCGGCGGCGGACACGGTCGGGGGTCGACGGAGGTAGTGGCGAACCTTCACAACCTTCAGTCTAACTGAAGGTGTCGTTCCTTGCCATCTCGACCGATCACGACTCCGGGATCGAGCGGCCCAGCACGTCGCGCAGTGCCCGAGCGAGTTCGGGATCACGCGAGGTGAACTCGGCGTCGAGTCGGCTGACCGCCGCGGTGGCGCGGGAGAGCGCCTCCTCGCCCGCCGGGGTGATCCGCAGCGTCGAAGCGGCCCCGGCGTGGGCGGTGGCGTCGTCGACGAGGCCGGCGTCGACGAATCCCGAGACCGCGGCGTGTGCGCTCTGCACCGTGATGCGCGACCGGCGGGCCAGTTCGCTGAAGGAGATGTCCGGTGTGCCGCGGATGTGACCGAGCAGACCGAACTTCCGTGTCGTCAGTCCGAGGGGTTTGAGCGCGGAGCCGAGCTCGGCCTCCCACACCCGGCTGAGGGTGAGCAGGGTGACGACCGGGCTGAACGGCGGCGGCTCCGACATGGGGGCAGGCTAACAGTCACCCGGGACGGCGACGCCGGTGTCCGCGCGCTCACCGCAGTTCGGCCATCACCTTGCGTGCGGTGGTGATCCCGGATTCGATGGCGCCGTCGACCACCACGCCGTTCCAACCCTTCGCGAAGTCTGCCCCCGCGAAGTGCAGGCGGGTGGTGGAGTCGTGGAACAGACTCCAGCCGTTGAAGAACTGACCTGACTTGAGCGTCGCCCAGGTCTGGCCCGACCACGGGTCGGCAACCCAGTCATGACCGCCGCACTCGAGCACGGTCAGGTCGGTGCGCCACACATCGAGGGCCTTCTGCGCCGAGGCGACGTCGTCGAGGTCGATGGCGGTGTGGTCGGAACCGAAGCCGACGAGGATGGTGGCGTCCTCGTCCTCGAGGAAGTATTCGCTGCGCAGCAGTGAGATCGGGTGCTGTCCGGGCGCTCCGGCGATCACGGAGTGGTGGCCGGCGACCTTGACCCAGATCTTGAACCCCACCGAGTTGGTGCCGTCGGCGATGAGTGCGGTCTGCTCGGCCGACAGTGCGGGGCTGAAGTCGATGGTGCGCAGCGCGCCGATGGGTGCGGTGACGATCACCGCGTCCGCCGAGACGACCTCACCGGTCGCCAGTGTCACCCGGGCGCCGTGGGAGTCGTGCGCCACCGAACGAACCGGTGTGCCCAGCGTGATCTCGCCACGCAGGTCGCCGGCGATCGCGTCGTAGAGGCCCCGCATCCCGTTGGTGAGTTTGAACCTCAGGGTCTGCTCGTCCATGAGAGAGCTGCGGTGATCGCTCAGCGACGCCCAGTGTTTGGCCATCAGCGGGGACGCCGTGGCCGTCGGGCCCTGGTACCCGGCCGACCAGTACGAGTCGGCGAGGTCGATCTCCTCGCGGGTGAACTCGCCGTCGTGCAGGCAGTCGAGGACGCTGCCCTTGTCGGCGGCCAGGAAACGTTCCCGCAGTTCGGGATCCGTGTCGGGGTCACGGAGGATCGCGAGCGGGTCGTGCGGGTACGGGAAGAACTCGCGCGAGCCGTCGACGATGGTCTCCTGCAGCCGGGAGAGCTTGGCGTCGAGGTCGTGTTCGGTGCCGGAGTGCACGACGCCGTCGCTCACCCAGTACGCCGACTCGATGTCGGGGCTGGGGTAGATGGTCTGTGCATAGCGGGTGATCTCGGTCCAGACGAACGGTTGCATCCAGTGCACCCACGTCGCGCCCATCTCCAGGGCATGGCCGCCCAGGCGTTCGTCGGTCCAGGCCCGGCCGCCGATGCGTTCGCGCGCCTCGATGACGCGGACGTCGATGCCTGCGGCCTCGAGTTCGCGGGCCGCGGTGAGGCCGGCGAAGCCGGCTCCGATGACGATGACCGATGGGCGTGGGGGTGTCGCCGAATCCGCTGTCTCTCGGGCGGATTGGCGGTCGTCGGGTCGGGGGTGAGAGGACATGACTGCTCCTGGAGGCGGTGTGGAGGGGACGAGGTGTCAGAGAACGACGGTGACCGTCTTGGACTCGGTATAGGCGAGGATGCCCTCGTACCCGAGTTCGCGACCGATACCGCTCGCCTTGACACCACCCCACGGGAGTTGCGGCGCCAGCGGCGACCAGCCGTTGATGCCGATGGCCCCCGCATCGATGCGCGCGGCGGCGGTGTGGGCTCGGGTCAGGTCGGTGGTCCAGACGGTCGCCGACAGTCCGTACTGGTTGTCGTTGGCCAATGCCAGCGCCTCGTCGTCGGTGTCGAACGGGATGACCAGGCCGACGGGTCCGAAGATCTCCTCGCGGGCGACGGTCATGTCGTTGCGTCCGGCCAGGACGGTGGGTGTCACGTAGAAACCGGCGGAGTCCGGTGCCGCACCGCCGCTGACGACCTCGGCACCCTCGTCGACGCCGGCCTCCAGCAGGGCGAGGACGCGGTCCCGCTGGCGGGCGTTGACCAGCGGGCCCATTGTCGTCGACGGGTCGAACGGGTCGCCGAGTACCTGGGCCTGTGCGGCACCGGTGAGTCCGTCGAGGATCGCGTCGTAGACCTTGCGGTGCGCGATCACCCGGGTGCCCGCTGCACAGACCTCGCCCTGGTTGAAGAACATGCCCATCGCACATCCCTGGATGGCGGCGTCGAGGTCGGCGTCGTCGAAGACGATCTGTGGTGCCTTGCCGCCCAATTCGAGTGCGGTGCGCCGGAACGTGTCCGCGGAGTCGCGCAGGATGGTCCGACCGGTCTCGGTGGAGCCGGTGAAGGAGATCTTCTTGACCCCGGGGTGGCGGGACAGGGCGGCGCCGGCCACGCGGCCGATGCCGGTGACCACGTTGACCGTTCCGGCCGGGAAGCCGGCCTCGTCGACGAGTTCGGCCAGGCGGAGCACCGACAGCGAGGCGTCCTCGGCGGGCTTGATGACCACCGTGTTCCCGGCTGCGAGGGCGGGCGCCAGCTTCCATCCGAGGATCATCAACGGCGCGTTCCACGGGATGATGGCCCCGACCACGCCGATCGGTTCGCGCCGCGTGTACGCGTGGGTGGGAACAGGTCCGCCGAGGTATCCGTCATTGGCGATGAGTTCACCGTTGATCTTGTCCGCCCAGCCCGCGTAGTAGCGCAAGGTGGCGATCAGGTTCGGGATCATCAGCGCCGAACTCATGCCGACCGGGCGTCCCATGTCGAGCGACTCGAGCGCGGCGAGTTGTTCGATGTCGCGCTCGACGAGATCGGCGAGCCGGTTCAGCAGCATGCCCTTGCGCGACGGTGCGAGGGCGCCCCACTCGCCGCGGAAAGCCGCATACGCGGCGGTGACCGCGGCGTCGACGTCGGCGTCGTCGGCCGACGCGAGCTCGGCAAGTGGTTGTGCCGTCGACGGATTGAGGGTCGTGAAGGTGGCGTCTGCGCTTCGCCAGGTGCCACCGATGTAGAGGCCGGTGTGCAGGTTCGAGATGTCGATCATGAGGAGTTCGCTTTCTGGGTTGGCTGATCAGGATGCGGAAGTCGCCTGGTTGTCTCGGCGCGCGGGCCGACGCCAGCGGCCGATGCATGCGCCCGCCGCGAACACGGCGGCGATGACGAGCAGGAACACGGTGGCGAGGACCTGTGACCCGCTGATGAGGGTGGTGAAGTTGGCGACCACGAGCGCGGTGATGCCGAGCAGCCCGACTGTGCCCAGGGCCGGCGCTATCCTGGTGTGCCACAACCGATTATCTGTGGTGTCCCGCCGGAACCAGACGATGATCGCGATGCTGGTGAGCACCATCAGCACCAGGATGCTCACGATCGCGACACCGGCCATCCAGGTGAACAACTGCAGCACGGGATCGGCGCCGGCCGCCGCGAAGGCGCCGACCAGGATGAAGGCGGTCGCCGTCTGCACCACCGAGCCGATGTGCGGCGAGCCGTGGCGACCGTGCACATCCATGAGCCGGCGCGGTGCGTACCCGGTCCTCGACAGTGCGAACGTGTAGCGCGCGATCGCATTGTGGAAGGCGAGGAGTGCGGCGAACAGGCTCGTCACCAGCATCACCATCATGACGTCGGCGGCGACGCTCCCGAGGAAGGTGGTGGTGGCGATGAAGGTCAGGTTGGCCGGATCGGACTGTGCGGCGGCCTGTACCTGGTCGGAACCGAAGGCGAGCACCACCGCCCAGCTCGCCGCGGCGTAGAGGACACCGATGGTGCCCACGGCGACGTAGGTCGCGATCGGCACGGTCCGCCTCGGATTGCGGGCCTCCTCGCCGTAGATGGCCGTCGCCTCGAAGCCGACGAACGAGCCGATGGCGAACATCAATGCGATGCCGGGCGAGCCCGAGAGGAATGCCGACGGCGTGAACGACACGACGTCGACTCCGTGCGCGCCACCCTGGGCCAGCACCGCGATCGTCAACGCGACGATCAGCGCGATCTCGGCCACGAGAAGGACGCCGAGCACCTTGGCGCCGAGGTCGATGCTGCGATAGCCGAGGACCGCCACCATGGCCATCAGCACGAACGCCCACAGCCACCACGGCACGTCGGGACCACCGAACCGGATCACGACGTCGCGCATGGTGGATGCCGCCAGGCCGTAGATCGCCGCCTGGATGGTCGTGTAGGCGAGCAGGGCCAACGCGGCCGAGCCGACGCCGGCGCTGCGGCCGAGACCCTTGGTGACGTAGGCGTAGAAGGCGCCGGTGTCGGTCACCGAACTGCTCATCGCGGCGTAGCCGACGCTGAACACAAGCAGGACGGCCGCGGCGATGATGTAGGCCATCGGGGCTCCCGCGCCGTTGCCGGTGGCGATCATCACGGGCAGCGAACCGGCTACCGCGGTGAGTGGCGCGGCCGCCGCGATGACCAGGAAGACGATGCCGGCAACGCCGATCGAACCCCGGAGGGTCGATCGGGCGGGAGCCGACGTCGGATGGGTGGTGTCGACCATGTCGAGCTCTCCTGTCGGTTATGGTTCAACGAGCGTAGAACCAAGAACTGTGATGGAGGCTACATCCGGGGTGCGGGTGCCGGAAGCGGAACGGGGGTCGGTAAAACCTTTACCCGGGGCCGAACCGAGCCAGGGAGATGTGATGCCACGACTGGTCGACCACGATGAGCGCAGGCGGGCCATCGTCGCTGCGGCCTGGCGGCTGCTCGCCACGCGCGGTGTCGACGGGATCAGCATGCGGGATCTCGCCGCGGAGGCCGGGTACACGAACGGGGCGCTCAGCCACTACTTCGCGGGCAAGGACGAAATCCTCCGTACCGCATACGAATACGTCATCGAGGCGACGAATGCCCGGATCGCGTCGGCGACACGACGCCGCACGGGGCGGGCGGCGCTGCGGGCACTGTCTCAGGAACTGATGCCGATGACCGACGAGGCCACCCTCGAGGCTCGCATCGCCATGTCGCTGTGGCAGCGAGCGATGACCGACACCGTGATGGCGGAGGTCAACAACGCGGCGGTCGCGGAGTGGAAGGCGCGGATGACACGGCTGTGGAACGAGGCGGTGGATGCTGGCGAGCTACCGGCCCGCGATGTCGGCGTAGGAGTGGAACTGCTGATGACGACAATCTTCGGACTCCAGGTGACGGCCGTGCTGGACCCGGTGACCACGGCGCCCGCCGACCAGATCCGCCTGATGGACGCGATCCTCGACGGTTCGTCCTGACTCCTATCCCGACGAGCCGGTGGCGAGCGGCAGGGTCACGCGGACCGCGGTACCCGACGGTTCGTTGGGCAGGTAGCTGATGGTGCCGCCGTGCCGTTCGACGATGTGCTCGGAGATGATGAGCCCGATGCCGGAGCCGTCCTCCTTGGACGAGAACGCACCCGTCGACAGCCGATCGTCCGGGATGCCCGTCATGCCCCGGCCCTGGTCGCAGATCCACACGAACGCCGCGCCGTCGGCCTCGCCGGTCCGGACGGTGAGTTCCTTGACCTCGGTGGTCGGCCGGACGATCTCGTCGAGCGCGTTGACGCACAGGTTGATGATGACCTGTCCGATCAGGACGTTCTCGCCCTGGACGGGCAGGTCGCGTTCGGGGATCTCGGCATAGACCCGCACTCCCTGCTCGGCGGCGCGGAGTCGGACGAAGTAGAGGCTCTCGGCGACGGTCTCGTTGAGGTCCATGAGGGTGGTCGTGCTCTCGATGCGCCGCACGTACCGCTTGACCGACGCCACGATCCCGGCGGCCCGATGCAACTGCTTCTCGATCTGGTCGATGCCATAGGACAGACTGCGGGCGTCGACGGTCTCGGCGGACACGCGCGCCTTGAGGCCACTGAGATAGTTCGTCGACGCGGCCAACGGCTGGCCCAGCTCGTGCGCGAGGATCATCGCCATGTCGCCCATGGCGTGGTAGCGACTGAGGTACTGGAGGTTGGCCTCCTGGTAGGCGTTTCGCCGCTCCCACTCGACGCGGTCGGTCACGTCACGGACGGTGAGGACCCGCGAACTGATGCCGTCGTGCGCGACGATCTCGAGCTCGCCGGCCAGCCAGACGGTGCTGCCGTCGTCCTTGGTGATCTCCTGCTGGATCTTGACCGAACCGGTCCCGCCGACGAGACGGTCGACGACGAGGTCGCTGGTCAGGCGGGGCTCACACCGGCCGAGGTCCTCGAGGTGCACGCCCGACAGCTGGGCGGGGGTCCGGCCGAACAGCTGTGCGGCCAGCGGCGAGATGTCGTCGATGCAGTTGTCGTCGTCGAGGACGACGATCCCGGCAGAAGTGTGGGTCATGATGCGCTGCAACGACTCCGAGACCCAGTGGAGCTCCTCCTGGAGTTCGACCTCCTCGGAGATGTTGCGGAACTCGACCATCACGACGGGTCCGTCCTCGCAGCGCACGAGGGTCGCACGCGCATCGGTGAGGAAGTCGGTCCCGTCCTTCGCGCGGTACTTCCACTGTTTGCGGCTGGAGCCGTGGACCACCGCTGACTGCAGCCAGGCGACCCCGACCTCACGGCGATACTGACGCTCCTGCGCACTCATGTGGTGGGCCTTGAGCGGTTTGAGTTCCTCGAGGGTGAACCCGAACATGCGGCACGCCGCGGGGTTGGCCCACAGGATGTTCTTCGAACTCGCCTCGTGGATGAGAATCCCGGTGCCGGTGTGGAGGATCATCTGCTCGAAGTCGCGCCGAGCAGGGAACATCGCCATCACCTCGCCTTCGTCGAGTCCAGCATTCGCCCCAGCCAGCATTTCCTCCCGCCACGATGCCACGCAAGTAAGGAATTGCTTACCCCTGGCGCGGTAAATCCCGATACCGCCCGGTCCACGGCGTCCATAGTGTCGATCTCGAGATCGAGAGTCGAATCCGAACGGAGACATCAATGACCGCGGAGAGCGTGACCGAACGGGTGTGTGCGGAACCGGCGGGACCGGCGCGGGATGCCGCGTTCGATCATGCCCTCGACGTGCTCCGCGATCGCCGCGACGAGTTCAACGCGCAGCGTTTCGTCCCGCGCGAGTACATCGCCCTGCTCAAGCGTGCCGGGATGTACCGCGCGTCGACGCCTGCGGTGTTCGGCGGGGAGCCGATGGCGCCGGCGGACTTCATGTCTCTCGTCGAGCGCGTGTCCGCGGTGGACCCGGCCACCGGGTGGGTGTCGAGCTTCGGGTCGTCTCTGGTGTACTTCGCCGCCCTGCCGGCCGAGACGCAGGCCAAGATCTACGCGCACGGACCCGACATCGCCTATGCCGGCGGGCTTTTCCCGATGCAGGAGGCACAGAAGGTCGACGGTGGCTACCTGTGTTCGGGCCTCTGGCAGTTCGCGAGCGGTTGTCGCGGTGCCGACATCATCGGCATCGGGCTGGCGGGCGGTCCCGAGACCGGCGGCAAACCGCTGACGGCACTGGTCGATCCGGCCGAGGTCGAGATCGTCGACAACTGGGATGTCGCCGGCATGCGGGCGACCGGCTCGCACGCGGTACGCGCGGACCGGGTGTTCGTGCCCGAGGAGATGACCTTTGTCCGCGGCGGTGCGCCGCAGATCGACGAACCCCTGACCCGCTATCCGGCGCTGTCCTACGCCGCCCAGGTGCTCGCCGTCGTCACCCTCGGCGCGGCGCGCGGCGCGCTCGACTACGCCGTGGAGGTCGGTGCGGCCCGCACCTCGATCACCGGGGGAGCGAGCAAGGGCAACCGTCCCGCCTACAAGTCCGCGATCGCCCGCGGCGAGGCCGAATTGCGTTCCGCCCGGGCGTTCTTCTACTCGACCACGGACGAGGTGTGGGCCAAGGCGCTGACCGGGCAACACATCTCGACCGACGACCAAGCGCTGCTGCGGCTGAGCGCCACCCACGCCGCCCACGTGGGACGCAGCGTCGTGCAGCAGGTGTTCGACATCGCCGGCACCGGTGCGATCTACGAGACGCACCCGCTGCAGCGGTACCTGCAGGACGCGCTGGTGCCCGCGCAGCACGCGATGCTCCAGACCAATACCTACGAGGCGGCCGGGGCGCTGCTCCTCGGCCTCGACGCCGGAATTCCCAGCTTCCCCTGAACGCCCACACCCAGCCATCTCGACCGCCGACACACCACCCGCGAGGAGTGCAGAGATCATGACCGACGAACCGTTGCGCACGCTGTTCTGTGTGGGGAACAACCAGAACTTCTTCGACCTGCCCAAGTCCGACATCGGGCCGGTCTGGGAGGCGACCATGGAGTTCCTCACCGGCCTGAAGAACCTCGACGGCGTCGACATCATCGGCACCTTCGACGACGACGCCCACATGGTCGGTCCGTCGGACGGGTGGCCGTGGACGTTCTACGTCCTCGCCGACGTGCGCGACCAGCCGACGGTCAAGGCGGCCTGCAATCTGTTGCGCACCACCATGGTCGGCGAGTACGCGCTCTGGAAGTACTTCAAGGTGGAGGCGCGGATGGGCCGGGCCCTCACCATCCGCGACGACGTCGCCTCCTGAAGATCGCGCACCGACAGCCCCTCCTCGTGCCCCCAGAGCACGATCGACACACGAAGGAACATCGATGACCACCATCGAGAGGCCGACCCGCGGCTTCGCGGACCTCGCCGAGAAGGACCGCGTCGCCGGTCAGCTCTACACCGATCCCGAGATCTTCGCCGAGGAGATGCGCAAGATCTTCTACCGCACCTGGGTGTGGGTCGCCCACGAAAGCGAGGTCCCCGAGGCCGGGTCGTTCAAGACCACCCAGATCGGTGACCAGCCCGTCATCGTGACCCGGAATCGCAAGGGCAACTTCAACACCCTGCTGAACCGATGCCGGCACCGCGGCGCGACCGTGTGCGATCAGCGCAGCGGCAAGGCCAACGGGTTCACCTGCCCGTACCACAACTGGTCGTACACCCTGGACGGTCGACTGCGCGGCATCCCGTATCCGGACGGGTACGAGGGCGTCGTCGACAAGAACGACTTCCCGCTGCAGAAGCTCCGGACCGAGAGCTACCTCGGCATGATCTTCGCGACGTTCAACGCCGACATCGAGCCGTTGGAGGACCATCTCGGCGACGCCAAGATCTGGATGGATCGATTCCTCAAGCAGTCCAACGGATTTCCGACCAAGGTCCTCGGCAGCCACAAGTTTCGGTTCAAGGGCAACTGGAAGATCCAGCTGGAGAACACCACCGACGGTTACCACTTCCCGATGGTGCACAAGTCGTGGATGGCCTCGGTCGACGCCGAAACCGCCAACATGATGTCGTTCATGGACGATCCGGCCGCCGAGACCCACGCGCTGGGCAACGGGCACAGCGTCGCCATCATGGCGGCGGCACACGCCGACCTCGATGTCGACGACGGTGACGAGGAGATCCAGCCTCGGTTCCAGCATCTCGTGGACGAGCTCACCGAGGCCGGCGAGAGCCCCGAACGCATCCGCCGCTACATGCGGTCGATGCACGGTTGTGGGTTCAACCTCAACATGTTCCCGAACATCGCGATGTCGTCGTCGTTCTTCCGGGTGCTCATCCCGATCAGCGTCGACGTCACCGAGGTGTGGCACATGGCGATCGGTATGGACGGCGGCCCGGAGAGCATCAACCGCGAACGGCTGCGCATCCACGAGCACTTCCAGGGCCCCTTCGGTTTCGGCAGTCCCGACGACGCCGAGGGCTGGGACCGCGTGCAGATCGGCGCCGGTGGCAATCCGAACATGCCGATCCTGGTCAACCGCGGCGAGAACCGCGAGTACACCACCGACGAGGGTTGGCCCACATCGCATGTCACCGACGAGACCGGGATGCGCGAGTCCTACGGCATGTGGAAGAGGATGATGAGCGATGACTGAGCTGCACACCTTCAACGACCCACGCGTGCTGCGGGCGATCGCGCTCGTGTGGAAGGAGGCCGAACTCCTCGACGCCAAGGACTATCCGGCGTGGGAGGCCCTGTACACCGACGACGCGCACTACGTCATCCCGATCGACCCCGACACCGAGGACTTCGACTCGTCGCTGAACATGGTCTACGACGACAAGCGGATGCGCAGGTTGCGCGTCGAGCGGATGATGCAGGGATATGCACCGTCCGCCGTCGCGGCGGCACGGACGGTTCGGATCGTCTCCCGCTTCACGGTGTCCGATGTCAGCGACGACACCGTCATCCTCCGGTCGGCGCAGATCCTCAACGCGTTCAAGCGAGACACCTTCTCGACGATCGGCGCCGAACTCACCCACACCATCGAACTCGGCACCGACGGGAACGACCGGATCAGCCTCAAGGTGGCCCGGCTCATCGACAGCGAGGACGCGGTCAGCGCCTCGGGGTACCTGTTGTGACCTCCGCGGCCGGAGCGGAGACGCGCGGGAGCGCGACGACCGGGGGCATCGCGGTGATCACCGGCGCCGCCGGCGGTATGGGTTCGCACATCGCGCGCCGGCTGCACGACGACGGTCACCGCGTGCTGCTCACCGACATCGCGCTCGAACCGGCGCAGCGGATCGCCAACGAGTTGTCACCGGACGGTTCGACCGCGCGGGCCGCGGTCCTCGACGTCGGGCATCGCCAGAACTTCGTCGACGCGCTGGCCCACGTGCAATCGGTCTGGGGCACTCCGACGATCGTGGTGAACAACGCCGCTCTCACGCAGGCGGCCGACCTCATGACGCTCGACGAACCGGACTTCACGCGCGTGTTGACCACCAACGTCAACAGCATCTTCTTCGGGTGCCAGGTGTTCGGTGCCGCGATGGCCGAAGCGGGTTACGGGCGGATCGTCAACATGGCGTCGCTGGCCGGGCAGAACGGCGGCACGGCCACCGGGGCCCACTATGCGACGTCCAAGGGTGCGATCCTCACCGTCACCAAGATCTTCGCGAAAGAGCTGGCGGCGCAGGGTGTCACGGTCAACGCGATCGCTCCCGGTCCGCACGATCTACCGGTCGTCAAGGCGACCGTCCCGCCGGACAGACTCGACGCCGTGATCGCCGGGATCCCCGTCGGACGGCTGGGAAGTCCCGAGTTCGTCGCGGACATGGTCGGACTCCTGACCGCCGAGAACGCCTTCTTCGTCACCGGCGCCTGCTGGGACGTCAACGGCGGACTGTTCGTCCGCTGAACCGCTTTTCGTCATCACGCCACCTCTGGCCCACCGCCACCCCCAGGAGCACCACCATGGCACTCATCGATGTCGTCGTGTCCGCGATCGTGCAGGAGACACCTCGGGTCAAGACGTTCTATCTGTCGCGGCCGGACGGTTCGACGATCGGCGAGTACTCGCCGGGGGCCCACATCGACGTCGTGGGGCCGACGGCCATCACGCGGCAGTACTCGCTGTGCAGCCGGCCCGACGGCCGAGAGTCGTTCGCGGTGGCGGTCAAGCGCGAAGAGAACTCGCGTGGCGGATCGGCGGCCCTGCACGAGTTGCAGGTGGGGGACCGGTTGCAGATCAGCGAACCCCGCAATCTGCTCGGAATCGATTCCGCGGCAGACCATCACGTCCTCGTGGCGGCGGGCATCGGCATCACGCCCATGCTGAGCATGGCCCGCCACATGGACGTTGCGGGCATCAGCTTCGAACTCCACTACTTCGCCCGGACCGCCGAGGACGCGGCGTTCCTGCCCCTGCTACGTGACCGCTGCCCGGAGAAACTGCACGCGCACGTGGGCATCGACCGCGAGACCCAGGGGTCGATCCTGTCCGGCGCGTTGACCTCCGCGCCGGCGAACTCACACGTGTACGTCTGTGGCCCTGAGGGTTTCATGACGAAGGTGCGCGACATCGCCGAGCGATTCGTCCCTGCCGATGCGGTCCACTACGAGCATTTCCACGCTTCGGAGCCCGCGGACTCGGAAGCCGACACCGCCTTCGACGTCGAACTCGACGGGGAGACCTACCACGTGCCCGCCGACCGCAGCATCGTGGAGGTGCTCGAGGAGAACGGGTGCGACGTCGACACCTCGTGCCAAGAGGGCATCTGTGGCACCTGCATCATGCAGGTCCTCGCCGGTGAACCCGAGCACCGCGACAACGTGCTCACCAAGGCCGAGCGGGAGTCCGGAGAGGTGATGGCCGTGTGCGTCTCGCGGACCTCCGGCGAGAAGCTGGTGCTCGACTACTACTGATCCGTCGGTACCTCGACGCCGAACCGCAGGATGTCGCGGACGAGGGTGCTGATGCTGTCGGCATCGGTCTTGCTCTTGATCCGCGCGCGATGGACGTCGACGGTCTTGACGCTCATGTCGAGGCGGCGGGCGATGTTCTGGCTGGGCAGCCCCTCGACCACCAGCGCCAGGATCTCCCGCTCACGCGGCGTCAGCAACGCCACCTTGGCCTCGACGGACCGCCGGCTGTCGTGGGTGCGGAACCGCTCGACCGCCTTCTCCATCCCCGCCTGGACCGCGTCGAGCAGCCGTTGGGGGTCGTAGGGCTTCTCGAGGAAGTCCATCGCACCGGCCTGCAACGTGGACACCGACATACGGATGTCGCCGTGCGCGGAGACGAAGATGATCGCGACGTGCGGAGCGAACTCGTTGAGTTTCTCCTGCAGCCGCGGACCGCTCATCCGCGGCATCCGCACGTCGAGGACGATGCATGCCGGTTCGTCGCCCGAGTACACGGACAGGAATTCGTCGGCGCTGTGACAGATCCGCGGGGAGATCCCTATGCTGCCGAGCAGCCAGTCCACAGACTCGCACAGTTCGGGATCGTCGTCGACGACATAGACCGTCGCTGTCATACCCACGCCGCGTCGGCCGTCCAGTAGTTCATGCCGACGACACTCACCTGGTGACGCCACTCCGTGGTGCGGTGCAACCACGGCTCCTCCTGCCGGACCGACTCGTCAGCCGCCTCCGGGCCGTCGGCCTCGACCGTCCAGTGCACCCAGTTGACCTCGCGGCCGTGCTCGTCGTGGACGAACAGGTCGACGTGGTGCCAGCCGTAGTTGAAGGTGTCCTCATAACAGGTGAGGAACATGTGGTGGTGGGTCTCGGGACGGGGCTTGATCGTCATGGTGTTCCTCTCTCCGGCCGGGGGTGTGCTCACACCGGTACCGACGGCAACGACTTGACGGCGGTTTCCAGGACCGTGGCCACCTCGAAGAGGGCGGCTTCTCGTCCGGGTAGGCCCACCACCTGAAGGCCCAGTGGCATACCGGTTTCCGTCGTCGCGCCGGGGACGACCACCACCGGGCACCCGAGCAGCTGCCAGGGGCGGCTCAGCACCGGGGAACCGGTTGCCCCGAGACCCCTGGGTGCGGCGCCCGGTGCGGCGGGCCCGACGATGACGGTGTGGTCACCGAGGGCCTCGGCGAGCAGGTCGCGCGACCGGTCACGCCGGATGAGAGCGGCGGAGTGGTCGCCTGCGGTGACCGCACGCCCCGCCTCGACCAGATCGCGCAGTTGTGGGCTGAGTGCCTCGGCATGGGTGGTGGCGATGGCGTCGAGGGTCTTCGCGGCCTCGTGGGACATGACGGTCGCGTGATCGTCGGCGAGGGTCCGCACGTGGTCGTCGTACTCGAGGTGGCGGGTCTCGATGCCGACGAGGCCGAGCAGATCGGGCAGCATGCCGATCAGGTCGGCCATCTCCGGTTCGATCGGATGCAGGTCGCTGCCGCCCCACATCACCACGGTCCCGACGGTCGAGCGCCCGGGCACGAGAGGCGTCCGCCCGGTGAAGGCGGTGTAGACGTACTGCAGGTCGGCGACATCCCGGGTGAGGAATCCGAGCGAATCGAGCGATTCGCTCAGGCCGGTGACGCCGGCCAGGTTCGTGGAGCCCTGGGCCAGGACCATCCCCGCCGCACCGCAATACGACGCGGGGCGGGTCAGGGAGCCGGCCGTCTGCGTACCGAGGGCGACCGGGACGACGCCTGCCCCGACGGCTGCCGCCGAACCGCTCGACGACCCGCCCGGGGTGTGTTCGTGGTGATGTGGGTTGCGTGTCGGCCCGGGCGCGAAGTAACCGAATTCTGTCGTCACGGTCTTGCCCTGGATCACGGCACCGAGATCCCGAAATCGGTTGACGCAGTCGGCATCGGACTCGGCCGGTGCCGGTGAGGTGACCGACGAGCCGGCGCGGGTCGGGAGACCGCGGACATCGATGAGGTCCTTGACGGCCAGGGAGACACCGCGCAGCGGGCGGCGGCCGGGGAGCGAATCCTCGCGCCGCGCGTCGTCGATCAGGGACGGGGACAGCTCGACCCACGCGCGCAGATCGGTGTCGGTGCGGAGGATCTCCTCGCGGACCTGCTGCGCCAACACCTCCGCCGACACCACGTTCTCGTGGACCGCGGTCGCCTGGTGACTGATGGGCTGTTTCCAGTAGGCCGAGCTCACCGTTCCTCCTTCATCCGATGGGTCCAGTCTGCCCGCTCGCGCAGGGCGGCGACAGTAAAGATTTCCCTCCTACCGCCGTAGGCAACGGACCCCATAGCTTCGAGCCCAACACCTCCAGCCTCGGCGTCCAGCCCGACGCCCGTCGACGAAGGACACACCAATGGTCACCAGGGAAACCGCACCGACGGCACCGGCGGCGGCGCCACCGGCACCGCGTCGGATCGACATGAGCCGGATGTCGCGGCGCGCATGGATCGTCACCGGGATGCTCGTGCTGTTCCAGATCATCGCGTTCGCCGACAAGGCGGTCCTCGGGCTGGTGTCCGCCGATGCGATGCCCGAACTCGGCCTGTCCGCAACAGAATTCGGCTTCATCGGCAGTGCGTTCTTCTTCCTGTACGCGATCGTCTCGGTCATCACCGGATTCCTGGCATCCAAGATCTCGGTGAAGTGGATTCTGTTCGCGATGGGTATGACGTGGGCGGTGCTGCAGTTCCCGATGCTCCTCGGCGGCGGCGCCGCGGTCCTGCTGGTGACGCGGATCGTGCTCGGCGGCGCCGAGGGACCGGCCACCGCGATGTCGCTCACCTCCGCCCACACCTGGTTCTCGCCGACGCGTCGCGCGCTGCCGTCGAACCTGATCGCGGCCGGTTCGACGCTGGGACCCGTCCTCGCGGCACCACTGTTGGCCTGGGTCATCGCGGTCTGGGGCTGGCGATGGGCGTTCGGCGTGCTGGGCATCATCGGACTGCTGTGGGTGATCTCGTGGTTTGCGATCGGCGCCGACGGACCGTACCGGCCCAAGAGGGCCTCGTCGGACACCGAGGCGGCGCACGAGGCAGCCGAGGTCACCGACCCAGACGAGGTCACCGACACAGACGAGGTGGCGACCGCCGCGGTCGATGAGCAGAAGCCGGTCGTGATCTGGCGCGCGCTGCTCAGCGTGGCGTTCGTCTCCGCCGTGATCGGCGGTGCGTCGAACTTCTGGGTGCAGGGGTTCCTGACTACCTGGCTGCCCCAGTACCTGGGCACCGTCGTCGGACTCTCGCTCGGCGAGGTCGGCGCGATGACGACCGTGCCGTGGGTGGTGGGTGCGCTCGTCCTCCTCGGGCTGGGTGCGCTGGGGCACCGAATGATGCGTCGGGGGAGTTCGGCCCATCTGGCCATCGCGGTTCCCTTCGGTTGCGCCGCGGTCATCGCGGGCCTCTGCTTCATCGCCATCCAGGCGACGTCGGGGATCACCGCGGTCGCGCTGCTGTGCCTCGCCGGCGGATGCAGCCTGGCGTTCCCGATGACCGCCACCGCGATCGGATATGCGGTGGGTGCTCGGCAGCGACCCATCCTGATGGCGACCCTCGGTGGCGTCGCGTCCTTCGGCGCGGTCATCTCGCCGATCCTCGTCGGCTGGCTCATGACCGATGCCGGCTACGTCTCACCTCCGAAGGGCGAGAAGCCCAGCGCGGAGATGGCCGCCAACATGGCCGACGGCGTGCACCAGGCCTTCACGATCACCGGAATCGTCCTGCTGGTCGGCGGCGCGCTGTGCATCGCGTTCCTCCGGCCCGAGCGGCTCGGCGCCACCCTGCAACGGCGGCACGTCAAGAACCCCGTCGACGCGCCGAGTTCCTGACCCGTCTGCCCGACGACCCGACACACAGGAGAAGCCATGTCCGACAACCTGCTCGACGTGATCGACCCGACCGCGTTCCGGAATGTGATGGGCCACTATCCCACCGGTGTCGTGATCGTCACCGGCAGAGATGCCGAGGATGCGGTGCTGGCCATGGTCGTCGGAACATTCAGCTCGGTCTCGATGGACCCGCCGCTCGTCTCGTTCATGCCGATGAAGACCTCGCGGACCTTCGAGAAGATGCGCGAGTGCGAGTCGTTGTGCATCAACATCCTCGGCGGTGACCAGGAGGACGTCGTCCTCACGGTCGCGCAGCGCTGGGAGGACAAACTCGACGGGATCGACTGGTTTCCCTCACCATCCGGCGACCCCGTGCTGGCCGAATCGGTGGCATGGATCGACACCCGGATACGCAACGTGGTGGAGGCCGGCGATCACTGGATCGCGCTGTGCGAGGTGCGGGATCTCGCGGTCACCAACCCGGTGTCGCCGCTCATCTTCTTCCAGGGCGGGTACGGCAGCTTCGTGTCGACGTCGTTGATGGCGCGGATGGACCACGAGATCCTGCCGACCATCCATGCCGCGCACACCGCGCGTCCGCAGGTGGAGGCACTGGCGGCGTCACTCCGTGGCGAGGTGTCGGTGCTGACGGCAGTGAGTCGAGACGAGATGGCGGTGGTGCTCTCGGCGACCGGACCCGGTGTCGACCGCGAAGAAGGACTCGCCTACCGGATCCCGATGGTGCCGCCCATCGGCGACACCTACGTGTTCGATCAGGACGAGGACACCCAGACGCGGTGGCTGGCCAAGCTGCGCGATGCCGATGACGACGTACGTGAGATGCACCGTGCGAGGCTGGATTTCGTGCGCAGGCACGGCTACCTCGTCTCGTTCCTCCCCGACGACGGGCCGACCGCCTACGCGGAGATGCGGGAGGCCACCCGGTCCTACGAGCGGGGACGGCTCACCCCGTCGCAGGAACGTGACATCTGCGCGTCGATCGGGAAGTCGCCCGTGGACTATCGGATTCGGGAGCTGCGGCCCGACGGTACATACGATGTCGGATCGATCGTGCTGCCCATCCGCGATCCGCGCGGTGGCTATTCGATGACGCTGCGACTGTCGCAGCTGCCGGCCGGGGCGACGGGCGCCGAGATCGACGAGTGGATCACGCAGGCCCGTGCCGTGGTCGGGGTCCTCGAACGATGACCGGCATCGACGACACCATCGCCGCGCTCGTCGCCCGGATCGAGACGCTCGAGGCCGAGGCCGACATCCGCCGGGTCCAGTCCCGGTACATGTTCCTCTGCGACACACCGTGTCCCGAGCCGGTCGCCGACGACGCGGAGCGTATCGAGCTCATCCTGGACCTGTACACCGACGATGCCGTGTGGGAGGGCGTCGGCGACCACTACGACGGTCAGTTCGGGCGAGCGGAGGGCAAGCAGGCGATCCGCGAGCACTTCCAGCGCTTCTGGGGTGAGAAACGTGACCCGGCTCTCCTGCTCAACGCCCACTACCTGACCTCCGAACAGATCCACGTCGACGGGGACCGGGCGACGGGGCAGTGGATTCACATGCAACCCTGGCTGTTCTCCGACGGCACCGCGCTGTTGCGCTCCAGCCGGCTGAACAACGCGTTCGGCAAGGACAACGGTCGATGGCGGGTGACCCGGACCCGGACCGAGAACGTCTTCATCGCGCCGCTGCGCAACAACTTCGCGGAGAGCCTCCCCTCGGCTTCGGTGTTGATGCGCTGAGGTGTCGTCGGCGTCGAGCCGGATCGTCTCAATATGAGACATCACGCGGATTCTGCTGCCCCGGCGGGCGTCGCGGCCGATCGTTGTCTGCAGCAACGGCGAAACGTCGTCGTGGCTGACATCGGCGGATGGAGTTGAGCTCATGAAGGCACTCGTCTATCACGGTCCCGGTCGCAAGGCGTGGGAGGACGTTGCCGACCCGGTCCTGGTCGATCCCACCGACGCCATCGTCCGGATGGAGACGACGACCATCTGCGGGACCGATCTGCACATCCTCCACGGGGATGTCCCGGCGGTGACCGACGGCCGCGTCCTGGGCCACGAAGGGGTCGGGGTGGTGACCGAGGTGGGACCCGGTTGCACCCGGGTCGCGGTGGGTGACCGCGTGATCGTCTCGTGCGTGACCAAGTGCGGCACATGCGAATTCTGTGTGGCCGGGATGACGTCGCACTGCCAGACCGTCGGTGGCATCGGATGGATCTTCGGGCATCTGATCGACGGAACCCAGGCAGAGTACGTCCGGGTGCCGTTCGCCGACAACGGCTTGATCCCGTTGCCGGAGGGCGTCAGTGCCGAGCAGGGGACGATGCTGAGCGACATCCTTCCCACCGGATTCGAGATCGGCGTCCGCTACGGAGCGGTCAAGGAGGGCGACGTCGTCGCCGTGGTGGGTGTGGGCCCGGTGGGCCTGGCCGCGGTGATGACCGCGGCGGCGCAGGGCGCGTCGAAGATCATCGCGGTCGACGGAAACAAGTTCCGGCTGGAGCGTTCCCGCGAGTTCGGAGCCACGGACACCATCGATGTCCATGCGGGTGGGGATGTGGTCGCGGAACTGAAGAAGCTCGGGCGGGGCGGACTCGGCGTCGATGTCGCGATCGAGGCGGTGGGCATCCCGGCGACGTTCGGGATGGCGCTCGACGCGGTCCGTCCCGGCGGTCACGTCGCCAATGTGGGTGTGCACGGTGAGAGTGTCACCTTCCCGATCGAGCGCGACTGGATCAACAACCTGACGATCACGACCGGCCTGGTGAATGCGACGACGGCGCCCGAACTGCTCGAGCGGATTCAGCACGGGGAGATCGAGCCACAGAAGTTCGTGACGCACCGTTTCACGTTCGATGAGTTCGACGCGGCCTACGACACGTTCGCCAACGCGGCCGACGAGCACGCGCTGAAGGTCATCATCTCGCGCGAGTGAGTTCGCCCGTGAGGATCCCGCCACCCGGATCGGCTAGAAGGGTGGTGGGTTGGCATCGTTCCAGCGGCGCTCGGCGCGTTGCTGTCGGCGAGAGGCGTTGTGTCGCAACCCATCGAGCCTCGACCGCGCCGGGTGATCGGCGGGACGGTAGGGGTCGAGGCGGTTGAACAGGTCGCGTCCGTTGTAGGCGTTTCCGACGAACATATGGCCGGTGGGTGTGGTGAACCAGGCGGTCAGGAACTCGTCGGTGTGGTCCTGCCAGCTGGTGAACGTCTTGATCCGGTGGTGAAAACGGCACAGCGGCTTGAGGTTCTGTGCGGTGGTCGGCCCACCCTCGGCGGGTTTCGCGTGGTCGAACGGCGTGGTGTGATCGAGGTCGACCTGCCACACGGGCGCATTGCAGCCGGGGAAGACACAGCACAGTTCGCCGGCACGGACGAGTGCCTGCAGCTTTCTCGATGGCGCATATCGCGAGTCCGCGGGGGAGTGCGATCGCGAGTTGTTCGTCGGGTGGATGTAGGTACGTCGGGCCTCGGCGAGCAGCGTCCGCGCGGTATGCGCGTCGACGATGCCGTGCCGGTCGAGGAAGGCGGGGGCGTTGTCGAGACCGATCAGGGTCGACAGGTTGACCACGATGTGGAACGTTGCGCGGGGCGCCTCGGGGTTCTGCGTGTCGACGGTGGTGTCGCTGTCTGCAGGCGTCGACTCCGCCGGCTGTTCGGTGCCCGGCCCGGTCGTTGCGTCGTCGCCCTGTGCGACGGTGTCATCGATTGTGGCAGTGACGCACTCGTCGCACCGACATGCAAGAACGGCCTCGCTGCGAGCGAGGGCGTTGAGGGCGTCGGCGCGGCGCTGTCCGACGGTGCGCGGATCGCCCGGGTGCACTGCAGCGGCCATCGCGGACAGGCGGGCATCGAATTCGGCGGCGTCGGCGACGGGTAGGGAGCCGGAGATCCGGGACTGCCCGGGTGTGAAGCGGTCGGGGGTGACGGCCACGTTGCGGTCGGTGTCGACTCGTTCCCGGCGTCGACGCACCGCGTCGGGCGCCCACCGCGCGACGATTTCGTCGACCATGGCGGTGAAACGGGTGGTGGACATCGGGGCGCGTGCGAAGATCGCCTCGGCGAGATGCGCGTCCACGGTCTGCATCTCATTTGGATCGACGATCAGATCCGTGCGCTTGAGGGCGATCGTGAACCGGCGCTTGTCGATCCGTCCGCAGGCGAGGGCGTGCCCGGTGAAGGCGAGTCGGTAGCGCAACGCGTCGCCCGCCATGATGAGCTCGCGAGCTTCGGCCGGCGTCACCGTGAGCGTGGCACCGACTTCGGCGATGGCCTGCTCCAGCCCGTTCGGTCCGAACTGCTCATAAGGGTTCTCGCCGGCGGCCACTCGTGCTGCCAGTGCGTCGAATGCCTCGATCGAATCCAGCTCGCCACTGTGGGTCTCCGCACGATGCTGCGCGTAGTCCATCTCCCGTTCGTCGTGAATCAGGCTGGCAACAGTCATCATTCGGTGCGCTGTCGATGCTGCCAGGCCCGCGGTGTGATTGAGGACCTCGATGAGTTCCGACGCCGACAACTCGTCATCAGGACGAAGGAGTGGCTCGACGGAGTGCGGTGTCGAGTCCACCGAACCCCGGAAATCGGCCCCCGCCCCCTGCGCCATGACATCAGTGTACTCGAACGTATGTTCGAGTCAAGGGGTGGGCCGGTTCTGCCCTGTGGATCAGCCGACGCAGGTAAGCTCGAGTGTCCGTGCAGGAGAACGAGGAGGTGGTACCCGTGAACGAACTGACGATGGTGCCCCTCCCGGGAGTCACGGTCGGGCGATAGATCGCCCGGGGGCGCCGCACGTGTGCAGCACTCCCGAAAGGCATGACCATGCACGTCATTTCAGAACAGATGCTCGACGGCGGCGTGCTCGAGCACGAGTTCACCCTCGACGACTTCTCCGGCATCCTGTGGACGCCGCCGGAGGCCTCGTCATCCACGCCGGTGCCACTCATCCTCATCGGCCAGCCCGGCGGGTTCGGCATTCGACGGATGTATCCCCGGCTGCTGGCGCGGGCGCTCGGCGCCGCGGCGCACGGATTCGCCGCGGTCTCGATCGAGTCGCCCGGCGCGGGCGGCCGCACACCGTTGCCCGGTGCGGATCAGGCCCGGGCGGACCTCCGCAGTGCGATCACCGCGGGCCGTCGGCCGAGCGGGGACGTCATCGACCGGCTGATACTGCCCCTCGTCGATCAGGCGGTTCCCGAGTGGCAGCTGGCTCTCGACGAGGTCCTCGACCGCCCCGAGATCGGCGAGAAGGTCGGATTCTCGGGTGGCGTGATCGCGGTCGGCACACGCCTCGCCGCGATCGACTCACGGATCGCCGCAGCCGGGCTCTTCGCGGGCAGTTACGTGCCGCGCTTGACGATGGAAGAGGCGCGCCGGATCACCATCCCGGTGCATGTTCTTCTCCAGTGGGATGACGAGGGGAACGATCGGGCAATGGCACTCGATCTTTTCGACGCGTTCGCATCCACCGAGAAGACGCTCCACGCGAACATGGGTGGCCACACAGGTGTTCCACAGTTCGCGGGAGAGGATGCCGGCCGATTCTTCGCCCGCCATCTCGGCTCGGACGTCGGCTGAGAGGCCGTTCCTGTCCCGGCCGGTCGGTCTGTGCTCTGAGCCGCGGCTCAGATCTCAGTCCGGCGGGCCCGGACGGAGCGGCTCGTCGTCGAACGGCCAGCCCGAGGCCTCGAGATGCCGGCGGACGCGGTCGATGTCGTCCTCGTGCGGGAGGTCCTGGGTGATCGCGGTGATCTTCACCGCGGCATCGATCTTCGAGATCGGCTCCACGGGCGGTGGTCGGCTGCCCTGCTCGCTGATGAGGTCGGCGGAAACGCTGCGCGCCTCCTCCTCGCTCAACTGCCGCCGCAACAGTGCGAACAACGGCACGAAATCCTCCTGCGGCACACCGTTGGGGTAACCGGCGCGTAGCCAGTCCACCACCCGTTTCAAGAACTGAAGGCGCTCGACCACTCAGCGCCTACTTGTAGCCGAAGGGGAAGATCTTGATGTCGAGGTAGTAGTAGATCGTCTGACGCGTGATCCACAGCAGGGCGGTGACGATCACGAGCGCGACGACGGCAAAGATCGCGTAACCGAGCGCGCGCATCGCCGGGTTCCCGGTCGAGATGGTGCCGTCGGCGCCGACTCCGCTCGATCCCTTCGCGTGGCACCGCAGTCCGACGGCGAACAGTGCGGGCAGCCCGGCGCCGAGGAGTAGGCCCACGAGCAAGACCTTGGTGATCGATTCGACGATGTCCATCGGTGTGCGAAGTCCTTTCGGGATGCGTCGGGGGTCGTCAGGCGACGGGGGCGCTGGGCGACGAGGTGGGCTCGACCCCATCCGCCGGGATGATCGAACCCGTCGACTCGTCCCACTCGGCGTTGACGTTGGTCGAGTCGATCTTGTTCTGCTGTGCACGCCAGTACATGTAGCCCGACGCGGCGATCAGCACGACGAAGATGGCGATCGCGCCGGCGACATCGCCCAGCAGATGCGCCAGGTAATAGCAGAGGGCGCCGACCAGGCCGGCCGCCGGCAGGGTGGTGAGCCAGGCGACGGCCATCCGGGCGGCCACCGACCAGCGCACCTGGGCGCCCTTCTTGCCGACACCCGAGCCGAGGATCGATCCGGTGGCGACCTGGGTGGTCGACAGCGCCATGCCGGCAGCGCTCGACGTGAGAATGATTGCCGCGGACGACGCCTCGGCGGCCATGCCCTGGGGTGAGCTGATCTCCACCAGACCCTTGCCCAGCGTCCGGATGATGCGCCAGCCGCCGAGGTACGTGCCGATCGCGATGGCCGCGGCGCAGGAGAAGACCACCCAGAACGGCAGGCCGTGGCTCACCGTCGATGCGTCGAGGTGGCCGGTCACGATCAGTGCCATCGCGATGACGCCCATGGTCTTCTGCGCGTCACCGGTGCCGTGTGCCAGCGAGACCAGCGACGCACTGGCGATCTGGCCGTACCGGAAACCGGCCTCCTTGCGGCTCTCCTCGATCCGCCGGGTGATCGCGAAGATCATCCAGGTTCCGCACGCGGCCACGATGCACGCGATGACCGGAGCGAACAGCGCCGGCACGATGATCTTCGAGAACACGCCGTGCCAGTTGATGCCGGAGAGTCCGATCGCGGCGATGCCGGAACCGATGAGCCCGCCGAACAGGGCGTGCGACGAGGACGACGGCAGCCCGAACAGCCAGGTGAAGAGGTTCCACAGGATGCCGCCGATGAGGCCGGCGAAGATGATCAGCAGCGCGGTCGTCGGGGTGAGACCGGCGACGATGTCGCCCTTGTCGTCCCCGGATGTCTGCTGGATGTTCAGGACGTCCTTGGTGATGGTGGCGGCAACCTCCACCGAGAGGAATGCGCCGACCAGGTTGAGCACGGCCGAGATGCCGACGGCCACCTTCGGTTTGAGGGCCCCGGTGGCGATCGAGGTGGCCATCGCGTTACCGGTGTCGTGAAACCCGTTGGTGAAGTCGAATCCGAGTGCCGTGATCACCAGCAGCACGAGAATCAGCATCTCTCCGGTCATGGAGATAATCATGCGGCCTGACCAGCCGATTCACCTAAGCATCGAGTGTCGGGAATGCCCGTTTCATCTTGGTGCTTTGCCGGGGAGGCGCGATCTGTTCATCTAGAGTTCATCGAAGCCCGGCGAGATCGGATGGCCGACAACCACTCCGAGCGCGCCTTCGGCGAACCGGGTCACCGGACCCACGGCCGCCTCGAGGGCCTCGTCGTAGCCGTCGCGTGCCCGTCCCCAGAGTCGGGCGTCGGCTGTCGACTCCGCCGGCGTCACCCCGATCAGCGCGATGAGCTCGCCCGTCGTCGGAACACAGATCGCCCAGACGAAGCGCGTCTCTGTCTCCCAGCCGGCCTCGGCAGCGCTGACGTACCCCGCCGGGTCGGTGACCCCGAGATGAGACAACGCCGGGACGTCGGTGATCCGCTCGTCCGCACGAAGCGCACGCAGATACCACGTCCCGGCGTTGATCTCGACTGGTTGCATCGTTGTGTTGTCTGCCCGCCCGTCGAGGCTCGTCGCTTGCGCTCCTCGCACCTCGGGGGCAGAACGGGTTACTTCAGCTCGAGCAGCACGGTGCCCTGGGTGACGGCCGCGCCGGCCTCGATGGTGAGTCCCGTGACCACGCCGTCCTTGTGCGCGGTGACCGGGTTCTCCATCTTCATCGCCTCGAGGACGACGACCAGATCGCCGGCAGCGACCTCCTGGCCCTCCTCGACGGCGACCTTGACGACGGTGCCCTGCATCGGTGCGGCCACGGCGTCACCGGAAGCTGCTGCGCCGCCACCCTTCTTGCGCGAACGTGCCTTCGGCTTCTTGCGGACGACACCGTTGGCCGAGCCGCCGCCACCGAGGGCGAGGTCACCGGGCAGCGACACCTCGACACGACGGCCGCCGACCTCGACGACGACGTTCTGACGCGGTGCCGCGTCGTCCTCTTCGATGGCCTCACCGGCGGTGTACGGCTCGATCGGGTTGTCCCAATCGGTCTCGATCCACTTGGTGTAGATGTCGAACTTCTCGCCGTCGCCGATGAAGGCCGGGTTCGAGACGATGTGCCGGTGGAACGGCAGGACCGTCGCCAGGCCCTCGACCTGGAACTCCGCGAGCGCGCGGCGCGACCGCTCGAGAGCCTGCTCCCGGGTCTCGCCGGTGACGATCAGCTTGGCCAGCATCGAGTCGAACTGGCCGCCGATGACGTCGCCCTCGACGACGCCGGAGTCGACGCGGACGCCCGGGCCGGTCGGCTCCTTGTACACCGAGATGGGCCCGGGGGCGGGCAGGAAGTTGCGGCCGGCGTCCTCACCGTTGATGCGGAACTCGAAGGAGTGACCGCGCGGGGTGGGATCCTCGGAGATCTCCAGCTTCTCGCCGTTGGCGATGCGGAACTGCTGGCGCACGAGGTCGATGCCGGCGGTCTCCTCGGTGACCGGGTGCTCGACCTGCAGGCGGGTGTTGACCTCGAGGAAGGAGACCAGGCCGTCGCTGCCGACCAGGAACTCGACCGTGCCGGCGCCGTAGTACCCGGCTTCGCGGCAGATCGCCTTGGCGGACTCGTGGATCTTGGTGCGCTGCTCGGTGGTGAGGAACGGCGCCGGGGCCTCCTCGACGAGCTTCTGGAATCGACGCTGCAGCGAGCAGTCGCGCGTGCCGGCGACGATCACGTTGCCGTGCTGGTCGGCGATGACCTGGGCCTCGACGTGCCGGGCCTTGTCGAGGTAGCGCTCCACGAAGCACTCGCCGCGGCCGAAGGCCGCGACGGCCTCGCGGGTGGCCGACTCGAACAGGTGCGGGATCTCCTCGATGGTGTACGCGACCTTCATGCCGCGACCGCCGCCGCCGAATGCCGCCTTGATGGCGACCGGAACGCCGTGCTCCTTCGCGAAGGCGACGACCTCGTCGGCGTCCTTGACCGGGTCCTTGGTGCCGGGGGCCATCGGTGCGTCGGCCTTGAGCGCGATGTGGCGCGCGGTGACCTTGTCGCCCAGGTCGCGGATCGACTGCGGTGACGGTCCGATCCAGATCAGGCCGGCGTCGATGACCGCCTGCGCGAAGTCGCCGTTCTCGGAGAGGAAGCCGTAGCCCGGGTGGATCGCGTCGGCGCCGGACTTCTTGGCCGCGTCGAGGATCTTGTCGAACACCAGGTACGACTCCGCCGAGGTCTGGCCGCCCAGGGCGAAGGCCTCGTCGGCGAGCTTGACGAACTGTGCGTTCGCGTCGGGCTCGGCGTAGACGGCGACGCTCGTGAGGCCCGCATCCCGGGCGGCACGGATCACGCGGACGGCGATTTCACCGCGGTTGGCGATGAGGACCTTGCTGATTGCGGACGGTGTGTTCGCAGAGGTACTGGGCACTTGTTCTCCTGGGCCTTACTCGTACTCAGGTGCTCACGACGCGGGTGGCGCGCGCACACGATTGTCGGACAACGGTCAAGTCAGGGGGACGCCTTCGTCGGCCGGGATGCGGACGGTTCGGGCGCTGTGCGACACCGCCCGGGGGCGTGCGTCGCAACCTTCCGGGCAATACCCTAGCCCACCGAGCAATCGTTCGGTGGCGCCGTGGGTCACATCGCCGCGGAGAATGTGCTCGCGTCACCGAGGCTGCGGACGAGTTCGGCGAAATCGTGCAGGTAGGCGTGCACGGGACCGACCTGCGGGTCGATGTCCCACCCGTCCTCGGCATGGATCGGAGCGCCGCCAAATGTGACGTTTCCCTCATGTTGTGCCGTGTCGACCTCCGTCGGAGGGACGTCGGTCGCCGAGGTGGCGACCCCCAGATCGTGCGCGGGGGACTCGCGCGGGAAGCGCGCCGAATACCGCAGACCCGACGGCGTGCGGTTGATCCAGATGTAGACCTCGTGCGGGGAGTAGCTGTGGCTGCGGATGACCTTCGCCCGGCCCGCGTCGGCGGCGCCGGCACCCGGGGCATAGCGGGTGTCGATGAACGAGATCACGAACCTGGGTCCGCCCTCGTGTCCGATGAGATCGGCCACCCGCAGGAACGGGAGCGACGATCCCTGACGGCCACGCTTGAGTACGGCCGTCGACCGTGCCACCGCCTGGTCGAAGGTGGGGGAGTCGGACATGTCGAGACAGAACGGTGCGACGCCGACGAACCAGCCGAGCGAGGTCAGCCACCGTGCGTCGTTGCGCGTGTGACGGGGCAGCACACAGCGGAACTCCGGGTCGCCGGTCATCCGGTGATGCACGACGGCGAACGCGGCCAGCACTCCTGCGGTGAGCGTTCCCCCCGCCTCCGAACACACCGCGGTGAACCGGTTCGCCGTCTCGTCGTCGGCGATGACGCCCCACAGTGATTCCTGAGGAGCGGGGGATTCCTGAGGAGCGGGGGGCTCCGGAGGAGCAGGGGATTCCTGAGGGACCGGGACGGACGAATCGTCGTCGGCGGGGTCCCGTGCGAGCAGACCGGGCATGCCACCCCGACCGGTGCGGAGGAAGTCCGACCACACGCCAACGGCCGGGTGGTCTCCGCCGGTCTGATCGGCCTGGCGTCTCTCCTCCGCGCTGAAGTCGACGTAGCTGCCCACCTCCGGCAGGTTCGCGCTGCGATGCTCTCGCGCCGCGCGGTACATCGAGACGAGTTCCTGCTGCGCCATGATCAGCGAGTACCCGTCCACGAGTGAATGATCGGCGGCGAAGAGCAGCGTGAAGGACCGCTCCCGCCCGACCGTCGCGAAGCGGTAAGCGGGCCAGTGCAGTGGTGCGGTCGCGCGGTCGAAGGAGCCGGCCAGCTGCTCGACGAGCGGACCGGACTGGGCGAACCACCCGATCCGACCCATCTTCAGTTTCACGGTGCCCGGCGCGGTCGTCAGCCGCTGCAGACCCGTGCCCTTGATGACGACGTGACTGCGGAGCACCTCATGACGATCGATCCACTGGGTCAGCACCGAACGGATCGCCGGGATCGACAGGGGCTCGTCGAACTCGATGCTCAGGCCGAGCCACGACTCCCGTCCACCTTCACGCCGGGTGCGGAGCCGGTAGTCGAACGCCGACCGGAGGTGCTGCTCGTGGTTGTGGGAGGTCAACCGAGGGTCGAGATCCCAGTTGCCCAGCCCCCCGGCGACATACGGAGTCCACTCGACGAGACCGCCCGGGGCGATGGGTTCGTCGCGGATCTGGATGAACTTCATGCTCCCGAGGTGTCGGATGCCTGGGTGTCGGGCGCCTGGGCGCGGACCTGCGCCTTGATCCGGCCGAGCATGCCCGCCATGCCGCGCAGCCGGAGCGGGCTGACGGCACTGCCGAGACCGAGGTCGTAGTAGAAGTCCGACGGGACGTCGAGGATCTCCTGCGCGGACGCGGTGTCGAGACCCTGGTGCAGGATCGCGGCGAACCCCCGGGTCGTCGGAGCCTCGCGCGGCGCGCTGAAGTACAGGCGCACCGACGACCGGTCGGTCGCGTCGACCGACAGGAAGACCGGCGACTGGCACTCGGGTACCGGTTCCATCGCGTCCTGCTCGAGATGCGCGGGCAGGTCGGGCAATTCGCCGGCGAACTCGAGCAGGAGGGTGATCTTGTCGGAGTCGCCGAGTGCGCCGAAGTCGTCGACGATCTCGGCCAGGGCTGGAGGCAGGCTCATCGTGCGTGCAGGCTCACTTGGCGCCGGGCGCGTCGCCCGGCTCGTCGCCGACCGCGATCGGCACGCGCACCGCGTTGCCCCACTCGGTCCACGAACCGTCGTAATTGCGCACGCTGCCGTGGCCCAGCAGGTGGGTCAGGACGAACCAGGTGTGGCTCGACCGTTCGCCGATACGGCAGTACGCGATGGTGGGGGTCTGCGGGTCGAGACCGGCATAGATCTCGTCGAGCTCCGCCCGGCTGCGGAAACGACCGTCCGGCGCAGCGGATTTGGCCCACGGGATGGAGATCGCGGTGGGGATGTGTCCGCCCCGCAATGCACCTTCCTCCGGATAATCGGGCATGTGCGTGCGCTCGCCGGTGTACTCCTGCGGCGAGCGGACGTCGACGAGGGGTTGGGTGCCGAGGGCCTCGAGAACCTGGGGTGCGAATGCGCGGATCTTGCTGTCGTCGCGCTCGACGACCGGGTAGTCCGACCGCGGGTAATCCGGGACGTCGAATGAGGTGTCCCGATCCTCGGCCATCCACGCGTCCCGACCGCCGTCGAGCAGGCGGACGTCCTCATGACCGAACAGCGTGAACACCCACAGGGCGTAGGCGGCCCACCAGTTGCTCTTGTCGCCGTAGATCACGACGGTGTCGTCGCGCTCGATTCCCTTGCTGCGCATGAGCTCTGCGAACTGCTCACCGTTGATGTAGTCGCGCGTGACCGGATCGTTGAGATGCAGGTGCCAGTCGATCTTCTGGGCGGTCGGGATGTGGCCGATGTCGTAGAGCAGCACGTCCTCGTCGGATTCGATGATCTTGAGTCCCTTGGCGCCCAGATGCGCCGACAGCCACTGCGTGGTCACCAGCCGTTCGGGGTGCGCGTATTCGGCGAAAGCCGGATTCGGGTCGGTCTCAACGCTCACGGTGCTCTCCAGCTCGCTGTTCGGACGTCTCGTCTGTCTCACTCGGACCGTCACCGGCCTCGCTGATAAAGGGTAGGGCATCACCGCCGAGTCCTCGTCGGTGCCGAGCGCCGACGACGTCCCGCCGGGCTGCCGGTGTGCTTCAGTCGGACGACAAACCGCAGGTGACAGGGGTGTTTGGCTGCTAGATTCCCGGAATGATCGATCGACGTGGTCCCCGCCCGGTGCGCTGGGCGGTCGCCGTGGCCGCCGTGGTCACCCTGGCGTTCGCGAGCGGATGTTCCTTGATCCCCGGCGATGAGCAGGGTCCCGGACAGCGACCGTCGCCGTCGACCACCCCGAGTGCGAGTTCCAGCCCGAGTGCGAGCACCACCGCGACGCCGGACGACGCCGACCCGTCACGGTGCCGGCCCGACGACTGCCCCGCGCTTCCGACGCCCACAACGGACCTGACGACGAGCGGAGTGACCCCGAGCAACGTCGACACCGCGGTTCCCGCCTACCTGACCACGCTGCTCGACGACCTCGACCAGACCTGGGGTGGGTGGTTCGACGAACTCGGCTGGTCCGACCCCGCCCCGGGTCGCGTGCTGATCGAATCCGGAAAGTCCTTCTCCACCGAATGCGTTGTGGGTGACGAGGATTCCGACCCGGTTCCGATCCCGTCCGACGAAGCCAATGCGTTCTTCTGCGGGGTGGACACCGAGCCGAACGGAGACGGGACCCCGACCGAGGGCAGCGTTGTGCTGCCGGTGGACACCTTTGCCGCCATCTGGGACGGCAACGTCTTCGGCGTGCCGTCGCCCATCGTCGGTGACTTCACCGCCGCGATCGTCGTCGCCCACGAGTACGGCCACAACGTCGTGTTCCGGATGGCCGAACAGTTCGACATCCCCGACAGCCGACTCCCGAAGGGCAAGAACAGCGAACTGATCGCGGATTGCCTCGCCGCCAACTGGGGAGCCACGGCTTACCAGCGAGACGCACTCGGGGCCAAGGAGATCCTGCAGGTCGCCAGTCTGCTGCCGATCATCGGGGACACCGGCGGCGCCATGGGGCACGGATCGATCCGCGAACGGGCCACCGCGCTGACCGTCGGTCTCACCGGACCGCAGTTCAACCGGCAGGGACAACCCGTGGACTGCATCGACCGGTACTGGCCGGAGTTCTTCGAGGTGGAGTGACCCTTCGAGGCTCGCTCCGCTCGCACCTCAGGGAGCGGTTGAGCAGGCCGGGCTCAGGGAGTGGTTGAGCAGGGCCGGGCTCAGGGAACGGTTGAGCAGGGCTGGGCTCAGGGAGCGGTTGAACGGGGTTGGGCTCAGTGGGTCCAGAACTCGGCCACCGAGAGCCCGACCTCCTGCAGCAGGGTGCGGACCAGCGGCAGGCCGATGCCGATCACCGAGGACGGATCGCCTTCGATGCGCTCGACCAGCCAGCCGCCGAGGCCGTCGAGGGTGAAGGCGCCCGCGACCTGCAACGGCTCACCGCTCGCGACGTAGCGTGCGACCACGTCGTCGTCGGCGTCGGCGAAATGGATGGTCGTCGAACCGGTCCCGCCTGCGGTGGCGGGACGGTCGAGCCGGATCAGGTGGTGGCCGGTCAGCAACCGGGCGCTGCGGCCCCGCATCTGTGTCCATTGGTCAGCCGCCCGTTCGGGGGTGTGCGGTTTGCCGAGAAGGCGGTCGTCGAGGTGGAGCATCGAGTCACAACCGATGATGACCACGGCTCGACCGCCCGTGGCCGCGTCGGCGATCTCGGGTAGTGCTGCGACCGCTTCGGCCTTGGCCCGGGCCAGCTCGGCCACGACGACCTCCGGCGGGGTCGAGGCGGGTAGCCGATCCAGAAGCGCGTCCTCGTCGACCTCGGAGACCCGAACGACGGGTTCCACCCCGGCGGAGCGCAGGATTCGCAGACGCGCGGGGGAGGCGGAGCCGAGCACGAAGATCGGGCCGGTGGGTTCCGGCCCGATCCCGGGAGTGGTCGCCACCGTCAGTAGCGCAGGTTGGTGAAGCTACCCGGCCCGCCCCATTGCGGACGCAACCGGTCGATCGGCCGACCCCAGTCGTTGCGCGTCGTCGGCTCGGCGTCGCCGCCGCCCGACCCCGCGCCGGCGAGGACACTCACCAGCACGGCGATGTCCTCGTCGGTGGGATTGCCGTTGACGACCTTGAGGAACGGACGCTCCGAGGTGGTGGATTCTTCGCTCACGGCGTTCTCGCCTCCGGGGTTCTCGGTGTCGCTGTTCACGCTGCCGACTGTCACAGGGGGATGTTCCCGTGCTTCTTCGGCGGCAGATTGACCATCTTGCGCTCCAGCAGCTTCAGCGCGGTGGCGATCTGTCCGCGGGTGTGGCTCGGCGGGATGACCGCGTCGACGTATCCGCGTGCGGCGGCCACGTACGGGTTGACGAGGGTGTCCTCGTACTCCTCCTGCAGCTGCAGGCGCAGGGCGTCGACGTCCTCACCCTTGGCGGCGGCGTCCTTGAGCTGGCTGCGGTAGACGAACCCGACCGCGCCCGAGGCGCCCATGACCGCGATCTGGGCGGTCGGCCACGCCAGGTTCACGTCGGCACCCATGTGCTTGGAACCCATGACGTCGTAGGCGCCGCCGTAGGCCTTGCGGGTGATGACGGTGATCTTGCCGACCGTCGCCTCGCCGTAGGCGTAGAGCAGCTTGGCGCCGCGGCGGATGATGCCGCGGTACTCCTGGTCGGTGCCGGGCAGGAAGCCGGGGACGTCGACCAGGGTGACGATCGGGATGTTGAAGGCGTCGCAGGTGCGGACGAACCGCGCGGCCTTCTCCGAGGCGTCGATGTCGAGGCAGCCCGCGAACTGGGTGGGCTGGTTGGCGACGATGCCGACGCTACGGCCGTCCACGCGTCCGTAGCCGATGATGATGTTGGTCGCGTACTCGGCCTGGACCTCGAGGAACTCGTCGTCGTCGAGGATGCGGCGGATCACCTCGTGCATGTCGTACGGCTGGTTCGGCGAATCCGGGATCAGCGTGTCGAGCTCGAGGTCTTCTTCGGTGAGGGTGTCCTCGATGGAACCGGCGGCCGGCTGCGCGACCGGCAGACGCGGCGCGTCGGCGCGGTTGTTGCTCGGCAGGTAGCTGAGCAGCTCCTTGACGTACTCGAGGGCATCCTCCTCGTCGGAGGCGACGTAGTGCGCGGTCCCCGACTTCGACATGTGCGTGTGCGCACCGCCGAGCTCCTCCATCGTCACCTCTTCACCGGTGACCGTCTTGATGACGTCGGGACCGGTGATGAACATCTGGCTGGTCTGGTCGACCATGACCACGAAGTCGGTGAGCGCGGGGGAGTACACGTGACCGCCGGCCGCGGCGCCCATGATCAGCGAGATCTGCGGGATGACGCCGGAGGCGCGCACGTTGCGGTGGAAGATCTCGCCGTACAGACCCAGGGAGACCACGCCCTCCTGGATTCGGGCGCCTGCGCCGTCGTTGATGCCGATCAGCGGGCGGCCGGTCTTGATCGCGAGATCCATGACCTTGACGATCTTCTCGCCGTAGACCTCGCCGAGGCTGCCGCCGAAGACGGTGGAATCCTGCGAGAAGACGCAGACCTCACGGCCGTCGATCGTGCCGTAACCCGAGACGACGCCGTCGCCGAGCGGGCGGCGCTCGGCGAGACCGAAGTTGGTGCTGCGGTGCCGGGCGAGAGCGTCGAGTTCGACGAACGAGCCCTCGTCCAGAAGATGGGTGATCCGCTCGCGGGCGGTCAGCTTGCCCTTCGCATGCGTCTTCTCGACGGCGGCCTCACCCACCGGGTGCTTCGTCTCCTCGAGACGATTACGCAGATCGGCGAGCTTTCCCGCCGTGGTGTGGATGTCGGGGGCGGCGGCGTCGTCGCGTGAAGCAGTGGTCATGACTGACGATGCTAACTACCCGGGTGTGAGCCACGTCAACCGGATCAACGTGAGATATCCCTCAGGTTTCCGAGCGATCGGTCGGTGCGCCGACCGCGGCTCGTCGAAACACGCGGTACCCGACCGTTCCACCGAGCCGGACAGTAGGTTCGTTGTCCATGAGCCTCGACGCCGATCTGCTCCGCACCCGACTCGCCGACACCCGGTGGCACCGGATCGAGGTGGTCGACGCCACCGGCTCCACCAATGCCGACCTGGTGTCCCGTGCCGCCGACGCAGCCGTCGCGGGAACCGTCCGCATCACCACCGACCAGACGGCGGGACGCGGACGCCACGCGCGGACATGGACGGCGCCCGCGGGCACCCAGCTCGCCATGTCGGCGGCGATCGACGTCGGCGAGCACACCGAGGATCTCGGGTGGTTGTCCTTGCTGGCCGGCCTCGCCGCGGTCCGGGGCGTCGACGAGGCGATCGGGCTGCATCCGACCCTCAAATGGCCCAACGACGTCCTCGTCGACGGCAAGAAGGTCGCCGGGATCCTGTCGGAGTACACACGCAGCGACCACACCTCCGCCGGACCCGGCGGGATCGCCGTCATCGGCACCGGCCTCAACACGACGATGACCCAGGAACAGCTGCCGGTGCCCACGGCGACGTCTCTGCGGATCGTCGCCGGGCGGGAGGTGCCGCTCACCGACCTCGCGGCGTCCTACCTACGGGCACTCTCGGAACTGCTCGACCTCTGGCCCCACGACCTGGACGGTCTCGCCGCGCGTTATCGGGAGGACAGCGACACCATCGGACGGCGTGTGCGCCTCGTGCTGCCGGGCGACAAGGAGCTCGTGGGCACGGCCACCGGGGTCGACCGGTCCGGCCGCATCATCGTCGACGCGGACGGGCGTCAGGTGGTCGCCGCCGCGGGTGACGTGACGCATCTGCGGCCGGAGTGACTAATGCTGCAGGCTCTTCGACCCCATCGCGGGGATGATCGTCAACGGAGGCAGGCCGATGACGAGGTGCAGGATCGCGGTCTCGATGCCGACGGAGATCTGCTGATAGGTGAGGATCGGGATCAGCACCGCCGCCACCAGCAACAACCCCACGATCCACCGGTAGAACTGGTTGGGTGCCGGCGTGATCAGCTGCAGCACGTACCAGAGCGCGCCGGCCGCCAGCGCGCACAGGAACCCGACGACGCCGAACCAGATCTCGCTGGCCGCGACCGGGTTCCACACGCCGAACTTGCCCGATTCGTTCACCTTCTCGACGAACGCCGCGATGATCCAGGCGACCAGCCAGGCGGCGAGCCCGGCGACGACACCGGTCATCACGACGCCGCCCGCGAAGGTGACGGGGTTGACGTCGGGACCGCGCCGGGGCTTCGACGCCTGCCGGCCCTGGTCGTAACCGCCCTGGTCGTAGCCGCCCTGCCCGTGGACGCCCTGCCCCGCGTACGGGTCTGCCGCGTAGGGATCCCTGGCATAGGGGTCGTTCTGGCTGCTGTAGGCGCGTGACTCGGGGGTGTAACCGGACTCGTAGCGTGCGGTCCGCGGGTCGCGGGGATCCTGGTAGCTCATGGCGTTCTCCTCGCCGACCGGTCAGCGGATCTGCTGGTCGGATCTGATGTGGGGCCCTGGCGTGCTCACTCGCAAGGACGGCGGTCGGTCCTGTGGTTGGCAGTCTACTCAGGGGCGCGACGCGATCCGAGGGTCTCGGTGCGGCGCGTTCACGCGGGTCGGCCCGGCTCCGGCCGCCGCAGATTATGCTGGGCCGCATGGCCTACCCGCGGGAGAATCTGGCACAGGGCGAACGTGTGGTGCTCCATCGCCATCCCCACTGGAAGTGTCTGCTCGGGCCGTTCCTGCTGTTCGGCATCGTCACCGCCGCCGCGGGTGTGCTGGCCGGGGTCATCTCGTCGTCCTCGCTCGACTCCACGCCGCGGACCGTTCTCCTCGTCGCGGTCGGCGTGGTGTGGGCCATCGGCTTCTGCTGGTACTTTCTCCGGCCGTTGATGGCGTGGAAGACAACCCATTTCGTGCTCACCGACCGCAGGGTCATGTTCCGCAACGGCATTCTCACGCGCTCGGGTATCGACATCCCGATCCGCCGGATCAACACCGTCGAGTTCCGGCACGGCCCCATCGACCGGATGCTGCGGACCGGAACCCTGGTGATCGAGTCCGCCTCCGACGAGCCGCTGTCCTTCGACGACATCCCACAAGTGGAGAAGGTGCACGCAATGCTCTACCACGAGGTCCTCGACATCCACGGGGACGAGGACGTTGACCAGGACCGTCACCGGGAGGTTCCCTTCGATCACCGCGAGGGCCGATGACCACGGTCCTGCTCGCCGAGGACGACGCCGCGATCGCCGAGCCGCTGGCGCGGGCCCTGTCACGCGAGGGGTATGGCTGCGAGGTCGTCACCACCGGCGCCGACGCCCTCGAGAAGGCGTTGGACAGCAGATATGAGCTGCTCATCCTCGACCTGGGCCTCCCGGTTCTCGACGGGTTGGAGGTGTGCCGCCGGGTCCGTGCCCAGCGTCCGGCACTCGCGGTCCTGATGCTCACGGCGCGTACCGACGAGGTGGACTTCGTCGTCGGGCTCGATGCCGGAGCCGACGACTACGTCGGCAAGCCGTTCCGCCTGGCCGAGTTGCTGGCCCGCGTGCGGGCGCTGCTCCGCCGCCGCCAACCCGGCGACGTCGTGCTCGAAGGCGGCTCGCTGCGTCTGGACGCGCGGGCGCGCCGGGTGCTCGTCGACGGCACCGACATCACCCTCGCGAACCGGGAGTTCGACCTCCTGCGCTTCCTCATGGAGCGGGCCGGCGAGGTCGTCTCCCGCGAGGAGATCCTGACCGAGGTCTGGGGATCGGCCGACCTGCGGTCGTCGAAGACCCTCGACATGCACATCTCGTGGCTGCGTCGCAAGATCGGCGACGACCGCCACGACCGGCCCCGGCACATCGTCACCGTGCGGGGTGTCGGCTTCCGGTTCGATCCCTAGCGGCGATGCGCCGTCGCCTGCTGACCACGATGACCGCCGTCCTGCTGGCCGTCGGCGGTCTCCTCGGTATCCCGCTCAGCGTCGTCGCCTGGTGGTGGGTAGCCGACAACGCCCACCAGGACCTCGACACCCGGCTCAAGGTGATCGCCGACCAGCTCATCCGCCAGGAAGGCGACGACGGCCGGATGCCGCCGGATGCCCTCGATCGCGAGGCATTCGAGTTGTTGCTGCCACCCAACGGTCGCCTCACCGTCTCCTTTCCCGACCTCAGCGGCACCCAACAGCGCACCGTCGTCGGGGCCGAGATCGGCGGACCGCAGTTCTCCGAGTCGATCGCGCTGGGCGCCGCCGGTTCGCTGACACTGTCCATCCCGAGCGACGAGGTGCGCAACGACCAGTTCACCGCCGCGTCGATCGTCGCCACGATCGTCGTCGCCTCGATCCTCGGCGGGACACTGGTGGCCGCGGTGACCGCCGGCCGTATCGTCGATCCGCTGACCGACCTCGCCGACCGGGCCGCGACCATGGGCCGCGGCGACTTCCGCACGAAGTGGAAGATGTACGGCATCGCCGAGCTCGACCGGGTTTCGCGGGCTCTCGCGGACGCGAACACCGAACTCGCGCTGCGCCTCGAGCGTGAGCGCGAGGTCGCCGGCGACGCGTCGCACCAGCTCCGGAGCCGCCTCACCGCCATTCATCTACGGCTCGAGGAGCTGGCCCTGCACGACGATCCCGCCGTCGTCACCGAGGCCGAGGCCGCACTCGATCAGGTCGAGCGCCTGTCGACCGAACTCGACGAACTCGTCGCCGCCTCACGCGCCGACGAGCCGGCACCGGAGTTCATCGACGTGACGGAGATGCTCACCACGCTGGTCGGCGACTTCCGGCATGCGTTCGAGGCCCGGGGTCGCGAGCTGGTCGTCACCTTCGACGGTGCACCGCACGCGCTGACGTCCAAACCGGGGCGGTTGCGCGAAGCGGTCAGCGTGCTGGTCGACAACGCCCTGCAGCACGGACGCGGGACCTGCCGCATCCACGTGGGCACACTGCCCGCGGGCGACCTCGTGCGGATCACCGTCGCCGACGAGGGTGAAGGTGTCGCCGACGAGATCGCCGCGCACATCTTCCGTCGCGGATTCTCGGCCGGGCGTCGGCCCGGTGCCGGTCGCAGCGGCGTCGGTCTGTCCCTGGCGCGGGCGCTGATCGAATCCGACGGCGGCCGGCTCGAACTCACCGACCGTCGCCCGCCGGTCTTCGCGATCGTCGTGCCCGCCCGCCTCGTCAACGGTCGTGCCCTCCTGGGCAGCGACGGCGGTGACACGGAACTCGTCGACGACATCGGGGACGGCAGGATCGGGGACGGCAGGATCGGGGACGGCAGGGCCGGGGATGACAGGGGCGAATCGGGCAGTGCCGACGTCAGGCGTGGCCGAGTTCCTCATCGTTGAGTTCGAGGAGCGAGGGATGGAGGTCGGTCGAACCGGCGTCGCCGCCGCGCAACTGCTCTTCGGGGAACGCGAACTTGCGCAGGGCCCAGAACCGGAAGGCCATCTGCAGCAGGTTGCCGATGATGAAACCGAGCACGAAGTCGATGATCACGACCTCGGAGACGGTCAGGTTCGAGCGCATGTCGAAGACGTTGTTGGCGACGAACAGCGGGGCGGCCTGGAGGATGACCCCGATCCCACTGATCCCGAAGAACAGCATCGCCTCGTGATGGCGTTCGCGTCCGCCGCGGTTCTTGAAGGCCCACTCGCGGTTGAGGATGTAGCTCAGGATCGTGGCCAGCACACCGGAGATGATCTTGGCGATCACCGGCTTCGGCTCCAGGACCGTGAGGCTCAGGCTGTAGAAGATCGCGAGGTCGAAGACGAACGTGGTGCCGCCGACCATCGCGAATTTGATGAGTTCGTGGTGCCGCATGACGAGCCGACGGACCGGCGCGGGGAGGCGGGCGATCATCTCGTCGATCAATGGCACAAGATCCGAGTGTACGAAACCCTCCGGCGAACGCACTTCCCGGGCGGGACGTGCGAATGACTCGGGGCACGTGCCACGATGGTGCGCGTGAATCCACGCGAGCAGGTCGGCGGCGCCGTGTCGCCGACGTCACAGGTGCCGCCGGTACCCGAGACGGGACGCGCGGGCAGCCGGTCGTCGGGCATGCCGACGGTCACCATGATCGGTGGCGGCCAGCTTGCGCGGATGACCCATCAGGCATCGATCGCCCTCGGCCAGTGCCTGCGGGTCCTGGCCTCCTCGGAGTCCGATCCCGCCGCACAGGTCAGCGCCGACGCGGTGCTCGGTTCGCACGACGACCTCGACGACCTGCGTCGCGCCGCGGCCGGCTCCGTCGCCGTGACCTTCGATCACGAGGGTGTGCCGCTGCATCACCTGCAGGCGCTCGAGGCCGAGGGTGTCTCTGTCCTCCCGCCCTCGAAGGCCCTGCACTTCGCCCAGGACAAGCTCGCGATGCGGCAGCGCCTGGCCGAGCTGGGTCTCCCGGTGCCCGATTTCGCCGACCTGTCGGGGGATCGCGTCGCGGCGCGCTCGCGTCTGGTCGAGTTCGGTGAGGCCAACGGCTGGGACGTCGTCATCAAGGCCGTCCGCGGCGGATACGACGGCCGTGGGGTGTGGCTGGTCGACGGCGCCGACGACGCACTCGCGGTCTTCGACGCCTATCCCGATGACGCGCCCGCCCTGCTCGCCGAGCAGAAGGTGCCGATGCGCCGCGAGCTCTCGGCGATGATCGCGCGGTCGCCGTTCGGTCAGGGCGGGGCGTGGCCGGTGGTCGAGACCATCCAGCGCAACGGGCAGTGCGCCGTCGTCCTGGCGCCTGCGCCCGGGCTGGACACCGAGGTCGCGCAGCAGGCCCAGCAGATGGCGTTGCGGCTGGCCGACGAGCTCGGGGTGGTCGGGGTGATGGCCATGGAGTTGTTCGAGACCGTCGACGGCGAACTCGTCGTCAACGAACTCGCGATGCGCCCGCACAACAGTGGGCACTGGACCATGGACGGAGCGGTGACCTCGCAGTTCGAGCAACACCTGCGCGCGGTCCTCGACTACCCGCTGGGCAGCACCGCCGCCAGCGCACCGCTCACGGTGATGGCCAACATCCTCGGCGCCGAGCAGGCGCCGGAGATGTCGATGGACGAGCGGCTGCACCACCTCATGGCGCGGATGCCGGAGGCGAAGGTGCACCTGTACGGCAAGGGTGAACGGCCCGATCGCAAGATCGGACACGTGAACATCGTCAGCCGTGAAGGGGATTCGCCCGAGTCGGTGCGCGAACGTGCCGAGCGCGCGGCCCAGTGGATGTCGCAGGCGACGTGGACCGACGGATGGGATGAACATTCATGAGTGAGATGCACGGCCCGCGTGTGGGTTTGATCATGGGCAGTGATTCGGACTGGCCGACGATGAAGGCCGCCGCGGAGGCGCTCGCCGAGTTCGACGTGCCGTTCCAGGTCGGAGTGGTGTCGGCGCACCGCACACCGCAACGCATGCTCGACTATGCCGCCGGCGCCGCCGGTCACGGCATCGAGGTGATCATCGCGGGAGCCGGTGGGGCCGCGCATCTTCCGGGGATGGTCGCCTCGGCCACGCCACTGCCCGTCATCGGCGTGCCGGTTCCGTTGCGCCACCTCGACGGTCTCGACTCACTGCTCTCGATCGTGCAGATGCCCGCAGGCGTTCCGGTCGCGACCGTCTCCGTCGGCGGGGCCCGCAACGCGGGTCTGCTCGCGGTGCGGATCCTCGCGTCGTCGGATGCCACCCTGCGGGACCGCATGGTCGAGTTCCAGAAGGGTCTCGAGCAGATGGTGCTCGACAAGGACACCGCGCTCCAGCAGGAGCTGTTGGGCGAGTAGGTCTCTGGCGGGTCAATCCGGCCGTCGGAGGTCGAGCTTGTCGGCGAGGAACCGCAACACGCGGTCGTAGGCGTCGCGGGTGGGTTGTCCCGGTTCATCGATCAGATCCTCGGTCAGGACCGAATGGGGTTGGGGGAGCATCGAATCCGGGTTGCCTGACTCGTCGGGGAGTTCGACACCGATGAATGCGTCGCCGAGAACCTCGCGCAGATAGTCGAACCGGGAGCCGGGGACGAGTCGGTCGCCGGCGAAACGCAACCCCATCACCTCGAGCCCGCGGGCGCAGCGCGCCTGTACCAGCGCGAGATCGGGACCGCTCACGTCGATGGCGCGGGCTCGTCCGGGCAGCACCGCGAACGGTAGCGACGGCTGGGACAGCACCGGGGCGAGCATCCGCTCGTCGGTCGCCATCGCCAGCGCGAATCCGCCGGTGAAACACATCCCGACCGCGCCCACCCCCGGCCCGCCGCACCGGTCGTGTTCGCGGGCCGCCAGCGCACGTAACCACGATGCGACCGGAGACGTCTTGCCCGTCGCGAGGATGGTGAACTCGCGGCTGATGCAGGCCTTGGTGATGGTGCTCAACATGTGGGTCGCCGAGGCCACCGCACCGAGGTTGTCCGGTCGTGGGTCGCGACCGTCGACACCGAACAGCGACGGCATCACCGCGGTCGCGCCGGTGGCCGCGATCCGGCGGGCGACATCGGCGACCTTGGGGCTGATGCCGGGCATCTCGGCGATGACGATGACTGCCGGGCCCGTGCCCTTGCGGTGGACCCGGCGGGTGTCGCCGCACAGGGTGACGTCTTCGGCGTCGAAATCGTCGAGCGGGTCGTCGGCCATCGGTTCAGGCCCTGCTGAGCGTGCCGAGGAGCGCGGAGTCGAAGAACCGCCCTGGGATTCGTGCACCGGACGCGAGATCGGGGGAGTCCGACGGCACCACCCGGGGGCCGGTGACGCGGTAGTGCCGGTTCTTGCGGATCAGGCCGAAGTCGCCGGCCGCCTGCACGTTTCGGACCCAGTCGGTGTCCCGGCCGTAGGTGAGGATGATCGTCAGTCGGTCGCCGTCGACCCACGCGAGCACCGGGATCCGGTACAACGTGCCCGACTTGCGCCCGACGTGCTCGACCAGCGCGTACGGCGCCAGACGGGGTGCCCACAGACGTTGGATCGGGTTGGTGACGACCTTGTTGAATCGGGCGACCGCGCGGGGGATTCGCATGTCCCCACTGTGCCCGATCGGCGCCGACCTCGCCGGACTTCAGGACAGGATCAGCGTGGCCTTCTCCACCGCGGCGAGCGCGGACACCCGCTCCGGTGTCGCAGCGGTGATCTGAACGAGGCTGCCGCCCACGACGAACGGAGCGAGGAGGTGATCGACCACCCGACCGGCGGTGTGCCACGGCCGGGTCGACACCACACGGGCGCCGGGTCCGATTCCGTCGCGTTGCGCGGCCGCCCGGGCGGCGTCGAGTACGGCGGCGGTGGGGTCTCCCTCGAGCGCCGCCGGCGTCGGCCGGCGGGAACTGAACTGGTCGCCGTGCACCCGGACGACACTGCCGTAGTCCCCGACCCCGGGTGGCAGGTCGCGCAGCGGCAGCGCGAAAGCATCCAGCGAGGCCACCACGACCTCGTCGGCGTCCGGGTGGTCGTCGAGGCGGTCACGACTGGTGAACACGACCAGCGGGGTGTCGTCGTCGGTGTCGAGGTGCACGTCGGCGCCGGCCCAGAACGCACCGAGCAGGATGCCTGCGGTCTGCCAGTGTTCGGGCAGATCGACCGCGACGATGTCGCCCTCGACGACGCCGATCTCGTCGACCAGGTAGTTCGCGGTCTTGGCCGCCCAGTTGCCGAGCGTGGCGCCGGAGAGTTCGGTGCGCTCGCCGGTCGCGTCGTCGTAGTAGGTCAGCAGCGGACGAGTGTGGTCGGCGACCGCGTCGAAGATCGCGTCGGTGATGGTGTTCAGTTGACGCACATCGGCCCCTTGGTGCCCGCGTTGATCGGCGGGCGTTTGTTGCCGACGCGTTCGCTCGCCGGGGTGTTGTCGGTCTGATCGCCGGTGTCGCTGATCGAGCCCGGCCCCGCATAGGTGTTGGTGAGGACCACCTTCAACTGGTCGTCGCCGAGTGCGGGATCGGCCACGACCTCGGCGCCGCCGAGGTCCTTCGCGAGAAGCCGCGCGGCGTCTCCGGTCTCCTTCGCGTACACGATGGAGTCCTTGGTGTCGGCCTTGCCGCTCGACGTGGCGCCCACCTGAAAACCCTTGTTGGTCAGTATGTTCGCCACGTTCGACGCCAGACCGTCGATGGTTCCGGCATTCACGACGTCGACCTTGTAATCACCACGCTGCACACCCTGGGCCTGCTTGGGGGCCAGCAGATCGCTCGTGAAGTTCTGCACCTCACGGGGATCCACCTGCACAACGCTCTGCTGACCGTCTTCGCTCCAGCCCTGCTCGGTGACGATCGGGATGGTCGCGAACTTCACCCGGCCACCACTGAGATCCTTGAGCTGCTCGGCGAAATGGATGATGTCCCAGTCGTCGTCGATGACCACCGACCGGGAGACGGCATCCTGCAGCTCACCCAGCTTGCCGGGGTCGGTGAGCGTGCCCGCGGAGAGGATCTTCTGGGTCAGGGATGCCATGAACGCCTGCTGGCGGGTGATCCGGTCCAGGTCGCCTCGGGGGAGACCGTGACGCTGGCGTACGAAGCTCAGTGCCTTCGGGCCGTTGAGCGTCTGGCGCCCGGCCTTGAACCGCGCACCGCTGTAGGGGTCCCGAACGGCGTCGTTGAGACACACGTCGATGCCGCCGGCCGCGTTCGTCAGCAGCACGAAGCCGAGCAGCCCGACCTCCGCGTAGTGGTCGACCTGCACACCGGTGAGGTTGGCGACGGTGTCCACGAGGGCTTTCCGGCCGGCGAGGGTGCCCTCGGACTCGGCCTGCTCCTCGGACTTCCCGTCGCCGACGGCCCGCGCCCGTACCCCCTCGCGGGTGGTTCCGTAGGCGGCATTGATCTTGCTCATCCCGATGCCCGGGACGTCGACGTAGGAGTCGCGGGGGATGGAGATCGCGGTCGCCGACGAGCCGTCGTCCGGGATGCGGATGAGCAGGATCGTGTCGGTGTTGGTGGCGACCTCGTCGCCGGAACGGAGCAGTTTGAGTTCCTCGGGCGACAACGGGTTGCCCTTCGCGTCGGTCCGCGAATCGGTGCCGACCAACAGGATGTCGACGGCGCCGTCCTGGGCGCCGCCGCCGAGGTCGAGTCCGCCGAGCTGCGTGATGCGGGTCTGCAGATCCGACATCGTGTTCCACGCGTAGCCGGTGCACAGCAGCACGGCCACCGATGCCACCGCGACGATCGCCCGGCCCCAGCCCGCCCCCGCGGACCAGCCCGCCAGACGACTGCGTCCGCCGCCGGGTGGCGTCGTGGGAGGGGCCGGGACATCGCTCGCGTCGGGGGCGACCGCAGCGGACGGGGTCGCTGCCGCACCGGTGCGCTTCGGACGGTCGGCCTTGGGCCGGCTCTGGGCGGACTTGCGCGGGCTCTCGGCGGACTTGCGCGGGCGCCGGTCCGACTTGTCGGCCGTCGGGCCCGATGCGCGGGGGCGCGTCTTCGCATCGTCGGCCGCTGCTTCCCCGGCGGGAACCCGGCGCGTGTGGATCTCACCGGAGGAACGTCGGGTGGGACGCGGCTCGCTCGGCCGTGATCGCCGGGAGGGCGCGGGCTCGACCGCCTCGGGGGCCGCCCGGCGGGTGCCCGGGGCGCGTCGACCGGGTGTCCGGGGCTGGTCGCCGTGCATCGGCTCAGCGGGCCTCTTACGCGCACGCGGCGATCCGTCCTGCGCGTGTGAACGCTCCGGTGGCGGCTGGCGCCGACCGCGGTGCTGTTGGCTCTCGTGGTTCTCCGGGGGACGCGGGGCGCGGCGCCGCGGGGGCGGCGAGCCGAGCTCGCCCCCGGCGGGTTCGCGGCGTGTCCTGGGATCCTGGCGTGCCCTGGGGTCGTGGCGTGCCCTGGGGTCCTGGCGTGCACGGGGATCCTGGCGTGCGCCGGGTTCGCGTCGAGTGTGCGGATCGGAACCGCGTCGCGCATCGGGCGCGGGCTGGCGACCGTCGGGTCCCGACGGTGTCGCGCGCCGCGGTTGCGGACGCCCGCGACGGCCGTCGGATGGTGAATCCACTGGTGAACGGTCCCTTTCGCGGTTCGGACATCGGACCGGCGGTCGGCGCGACCTGCGGTGACGCCCGGGGATGTCGGTACTGATGTGAAAGACGGGTCAGTTGGTGTGCAGTCGTCAGGCTACTGAAGTGATCCGGGAATTCGAGAACGCAACGCCGGGGAGTCGAGTAGCCGTCGTCACGCCGAGCCCCGCCAGGTGCGGCACGATGGTGCTCATGCGCGTCACGCCCAGCACCCCGACCGTGTACATCGTCGGAGCCGGAGGACAACTCGGCACCGCCCTGCAGGCCGGGTCGGCCCGCGTTCCCGACTCCGTCGTCGTCCGGCCGCTCACCTCGGCCGACATCGACATCGCCGACGCGACGTCGGTGGCCGCCGCACTCGGTGACCTCGCCGAGGGCGACGTCGTCCTCAACTGCGCCGCCTACACCGACGTCGACGGGGCGGAATCCGACGTCGACGGAGCCCATCGGGTCAACGTCACCGGGCCCACGGTGCTGGCCGGGCAGACGGCGGCCGCGGGTGCCTGGCTCATCCACGTCTCGACCGACTACGTCTTCCCCGGGACCCCCGGCGCGTCATCGGCAGATGCCGGGTCGGCCGGGTATGAGCCCGACGATGTGCGTGACCGTCCGGCCACCGTCTACGGCGCGACGAAGCTCGACGGCGAGCGCGCCGCCCTGGCCGCGGACCCCGGCACGACCGTGGTGCGGACCGCGTGGGTCTACACCGGCGGACCCGACAGTCTCGACTTCGTCGGGACGATGCGACGTCTCGAACAGTCGCGGGACACGGTGTCGGTCGTCGACGACCAGCTCGGCTCGCCGACCTACTGTCCCGACCTCGCCGACGGTCTGTGGGAACTGGTCGCGAACGGGGTGCGCACACCCGGTTCGCGGCCGGACGCGGCAGGCTCGGTGCTGCACGCGACCAACGCGGGCAGCGCCACCTGGTTCGACGTCGCCCGGGGCGTCTTCGAGGAGGTGGGTGCCGATCCCGGTCGCGTCCTGCCGACCACGACCGCGCACTTCCCGCGGCCGGCGCCCCGACCCGCCTACTCGGTGTTGTCCGGACGTTCCTGGGCGGACGCGGGACTCACCCCGCTGCGCGGATGGCGGGAGGCGCTGCACGCGGCGATCGCCGCGCCGGACGCCCGCGACGGTTCGTTACCCTGAGCCCGTGTCTGTTCAGCCAGCCGTCGTGACGGTGACCTACTTCTCCGGTGACCACCTCGCGACCTTCCTGCGGAGCCTCGCCGAGGTCACCGACGAGATGCCGCAGGTGATCATCGCCGACAACGGTTCGGAGGACGGTGCGCCGGAGCTGGCCGAGAAGGAATACGAGACCGTCACGCTCGTGCGCACGGGCGGCAACATCGGCTACGGCGGGGCGATGAACCGCGGGGTCGCCGAGGTCGACCCGGAGGTCGACTACATCCTCATCTCCAACCCGGACGTCGAATGGAAGCCGGGTGCCATCGACGAGCTGATGGCGGCCGCGCAGCGCTGGCCGCGTGCGGGCTCGCTCGGACCGCTGATCCGCGAGCCCGATGGGTCGGTCTATCCATCGGCGCGCCGGGTACCCGACCTCGTGTCCGGGACCGGCCACGCCATCCTCGGCACGGTGTGGAAGTCCAATCCGTGGACCGCCGCCTACCGGGCGGACGACGAGACCCCGTCAGAGCGCCCGGTCGGGTGGCTGTCGGGGTCCTGCCTGTTGGTCCGGCGCGAGGCCTTCGAAGCCATCGGCGGATTCGACGCCCGGTACTTCATGTACATGGAGGACGTGGATCTCGGTGACCGACTCGGCAAGGCCGGCTGGCAGAACGTCTACGTGCCCACCGCGGAGGTGGTGCACACAAAGGGGCACAGCGCCGGTCGGCACCCGGAGAAGATGCTCCCGGCCCACCATCGCAGCGCCTACCGCTTCCAGGCCGATCGCAACCCCGGGCCCTGGCGTGCGCCCCTGCGCCTGGCGTTGCGTGTCGGTCTGGCGGCGCGATCCCGACTGGCCGTACGCGCGGCGCGCCGCGCGTCGGCGAGCGAAAACGCCCGATGAGTGCTGAAGTGAGTTGGTGACCACGTGGAGAAAGGGACCGATCTAGTGGATGACTACACCGTGCGGGAGTCGGTGGGGAGCGACATCGTCGGGGGATCGGACAACGTCACCGAGGATGTCGAAGCCGTCATCCTCGTGGGCGGCAAGGGAACTCGGCTGCGGCCGTTGACGCTGTCGGCGCCCAAACCCATGTTGCCCACCGCGGGGCTGCCTTTCCTGACGCATCTGCTCTCCCGAATCCGGGCCGCGGGCATCCGGGACATCGTGCTGAGCACCTCCTTCAAGGCCGAGACGTTCAGCGAGTACTACGGCGACGGATCGAAACTCGGCCTCCGGATGCGCTACGTGACCGAGGACGAGCCACTCGGCACCGGCGGGGGTATCCGCAACGTGCTCGACCAGCTGACCGCGAGCACCATCGTGGTGTTCAACGGAGATGTGCTCGGCGGCACCGATGTTCGCGATGTCATCGACGCCCATCGCACGGCCGACGCCGACGTCACCATCCATCTGGTGCGCGTGAGCGACCCGCGTGCGTTCGGGTGTGTGCCGACCGACGCCGACGGTCGTGTCACCGCGTTCCTCGAGAAGACGCAGGACCCGCCGACCGACCAGATCAACGCCGGCACCTACGTGTTCAAGCGCGAGATCATCGAGTCGATCCCGGCCGGGTTGCCCGTCTCGGTCGAACGCGAGGTGTTCCCGCGGTTGCTGGTCGAGGGCAAGCATGTCCACGCCCACGTCGACCACGCCTACTGGCGTGACATGGGAACCCCCGAGGACTTCGTCCGCGGCTCGTCGGACCTCGTCCGCGGCATCGCGCCGTCCCCCGCGCTCGGAGACCGGCGCGGTGAGTCGCTCGTCCACGACGGTGCGGGTGTCGGACCGGGAGCACTCCTGATCGGCGGGACCGTGGTCGGTCGTGGCGCCGAGATCGGCCCGCGTGCACGCCTCGACGGCGCGGTGGTCTTCGACGGCGCCGTGATCGAGGCGGGGGCCGTGGTGGAACGGTCCATCATCGGGTTCGGGGCGCGTATCGGTCCGCGAGCTCTGGTGCGCGACACCGTGATCGGTGACGGCGCGAACATCGGTGCCCGGTGCGAGCTGCTGCGCGGCGCACGTGTCTGGCCGGGGATCGAGATCCCCGACAACGGGGTCCGGTTCTCGACCGACGTCTAGATCAGCGGATCTTGGCCGCCGCGAGGACGCCCGGGCCCAGCGGGATGACGACGGGGAGCAACTGCTCGTCGTCGGCGATCAGCAGGGCGGCCTCGCGCGCGGCCGCGGTCGGCGGCTCGGTCCGCGCCGGATCGCCGACGGTGCCGTCCGCGGTCGCGTTGTGCACGACGACGACGCCTCCCGGCCGCAGCATGCGCACGGCCTCGGTGACGAACCGGGGGAGGTCCAGCAGCGGCCCGTCGATGAACACGAGGTCGTAGGACGCATCGGACAGGCGGGGGAGGACGTCGACGGGGGTGCCGTTGATCAGACGCGTCCGGCCGGGCGCGATGTCGGCACCGGCGAACGACGCGCGTGCCGCCCGATGGTGTTCGGGCTCGGGGTCGATGGTGGTCAGGACCCCGTCGGCGGCCATGCCGTTCAGGAGCCACAGCCCGCTGACCCCCGTGCCGGTTCCGATCTCGACGACGGCTCGTGCATCGGCGGCCCGGGCGAGCAGTGCCAGCAGTGCACCGACCGCGGGAGCGACCGGCGAGGCGCCGAGTTCCTCGGCGCGGGCGCGGGCGGCGATCACGGCCTCGTCCTCGACGATGGCCGACTCGGCGTAGGCGATCAGGTCGTGGCTGCCGGGCGGGGTTGACTCGGTCACGCGTCGAGGTTAGTCCGAGCCCGGGCCGATCCGTACACGGCACGCCAGACCTGGGCGAATCCGGACCGCCGGCCCCCGCCGGCGCATCCTCAGGGAACACTCAGGCGCCTCATACGACGGCCACACTCCGATAGGAGAGGGTGAGAGCTGTTCCGGTTGGGACAGTTCGCGGTGGATCGGTGTCGACTCCTGACACATCGGGAATACCCAACCGGGGTCAGCTGTTCGAATTCGGTGAGTGCTCTGGGTCACCGGGTGCGTGTTCACGAGAGAGGGACCGACCACCGACCATGACCGTTTCCCCCGATTCCGCCGACGCTGTTCCGGCGGGTACCGCAGGTTTCGACGCCACCGGCGACGAACTGTTGATGCCGTCCTGGGACGACCTCGTGCGTGAGCACGCCGACCGCGTCTACCGCCTGGCCTACCGGCTGTCGGGGAACCAGCACGACGCCGAGGACCTCACCCAGGAGACCTTCATCCGGGTGTTCCGGTCGCTGTCGAACTACCGCCCGGGCACCTTCGAGGGGTGGCTCCACCGCATCACCACCAACCTCTTCCTCGACATGGTCCGTCGTCGCAGCAAGATCCGTATGGAGGCGCTGCCCGAGGAGTACGACCGCGTCCCGGCCGACACCCCGGACCCGCAGCAGATCTTCGACGCCACCAATCTCGACCCGGACCTGCAGCGCGCGCTGGACTCCCTCGCACCCGACTTCCGTGCCGCCGTCGTCCTGTGTGACATCGAAGGACTGTCCTACGAGGAGATCTCGGCGACCCTCGGGGTGAAGCTGGGCACCGTCCGCAGCCGCATCCACCGTGGACGTCAGAGCATCCGCGACGCACTCGCCGCCCAGGGGCACACGAGCAGTCGCTCGGTGGCCATCGGCTCGTCTGCCTGACCTCGACCGGCCTGACCGCCGGCCCTCGGGAACCCCGCGCGGCCCGGGTTCGTTGGGCGTCTCGGATAGTGTGGGACAGCGCTAGGCTGGGACACACAAAGCTGGGCTACACACGAATCACATCGTGCGGCGGTTTCGTCGTGGAGAGGGGTGAACGACGATGATGGACGGTGATCGCGGGCGTCCGACCGGACGTGGCGGTGTCGAACCCCCCACCCCCAATCTCCGTCGTCGGCGGACGTCGTGGAACCCCAACACCTGGAGTCCGGCACCGTCGTCCTTCCTTCCCAATCGTGGTTACCGTGAGCCCGGCACCGCCGGCGGCCGGCGGTTCGCACCCACCGAGCACCTCGCGCCCGAGGCGGTGGCCGCGTTCGTCGACGGCGAGCTGGGGATGTCGGCGCATGCACGTGCCGCCCACCACCTCGCCCTGTGCCCGGAATGCGTCGGCGCCGTCGAGGCCCAGTCCCTGGCCCGTACCCGCCTGCGGGAGTCCGGCCGGGTGTCGATCCCGGCATCTCTGCTGGGCCAGCTGTCGCAGATCCCCACCCGCGAGATCGACCTGACCTCCGAGACATTCGGCCCCGACCGGAAGTTCGGCCCCGGCACGGCGTCCTCCGAGACGCCGACCGACGGCATCCCCGGCGCGCGTGACGCGGGCCGCGGACGGACCTTCCGTCGCCGGGGTCGGTGATCGTGACCGACGATTCCGGCGCACCCGACCCTTCGCCGAACCCCGGCACCCCGCCCGACCCCGGCATGCCGGACGACGCGCAGTTCGCCCGTCGCGCCGATCCGCCGGAGTCGCAGCGACTCACCCCGAGCCGTACGCGGCATTCGCCCGTGTCGCCGTCCACCGCGCAGGTGTTCGGCAGGCCGTCCGGCGTGCGCGGGTCGTTCGCGAGCGGGTCCGACGACCGTCGATCACCGGAGCCGCGCATCGCGGCACCCGATCCGGTCCTCGCCGAGGCATTCGGCCGACCGCCCGGCTCCACCGACACCCTGCAGCGGGACCCGCTGGCCACCTACGGGCAGACCGAGGAGCCGCAGCGGCCGGAAGATCCGTGGCGTGACCCCGAGAGCCCGGCCCGGCTCGTGGCACCGGCGCTGGGCCCCGCCGCCTCCGATGCACCCACGACGCCCGCGGGCAAGCTCGGCGTCCGAGATCTGTTGCTGGGCAACCGCATCAGCTGGGTGGCACTGGCCACGCTCACCGTGATCGCCTTGCTCATCGGCCTCGTGGGCGGACTCCTCGGTCGCTACACCGCCGAGGTCGCCGCGCCCCTGACGAGCGACACGGTCGAACTGTCCACCGATGATCCGGGTGGCGACACCGGACCGCGGTCGCCGGTCGCCGAGGTCGCGCGTTCGGTGGAGAAGTCCGTCGTCGCCATCGACGTCCGTGCGTCGGGTGCCTATGCGACCGGGTCGGGATTCGTCATCGACAAAGAGGGCTACATCCTCACCAACAACCACGTCATCTCCATGGCGGCCAACGACAAGAGTGCCAAACTCGAGGTCGTCTTCTTCGATCGTCAGCGCGTCTCGGCGCGGATCGTCGGGCGCGACCCGAAGACGGACCTCGCGGTCCTCAAGGTCGACAACGTCGAGAACCCCACCGTGTCGGTCCTCGGTACTTCAAGTGACCTGCAGATCGGCGAGGAAGTCGTCGCGTTCGGATCGCCCCTGGGCCTCAACCGCACCGTGACGAGCGGCATCGTCAGTGCCACCGACCGCGCCGTCGCACTCACCCCCGACGCCGAATCCGACACCGATGCGGTGATCGACGCGATCCAGACCGATGCGGCGATCAACCCCGGCAACTCCGGCGGCCCCCTGGTGAACGCCGAGGCCAAGGTCGTCGGCATCAACACGGCGGGTCGCCTGGGCGCAGGCGGTGGGTCGATCGGCCTGGGCTTCGCGATTCCCATCGACGAGGCGAAGCCGATCGCCGAGGCGCTGATCCGCGACGGCAAGGTGAACCACCCGCAGATCGGCGTGAACGCGAGTTCGGTCCGCAACGAGCGGGTCCTCGGCGCGCAGATCCGCAACGTGGTCGCCGGTGGCCCGGCCGAACGCGCCGGGGTGCGGGAGAACGACGTGATCACCTCGTTCAACAACCGACCCATCGAGAGCGCCGACGAGTTGAATGTCGCCATCCGGACCGCGAAGATCGGTGAGGCGGTCCCGTTCCAGTACTGGCGGGCCGGCCGCACGTTCTCCGGCACCATCACGCCGGCGAGCGACTGACACACACCGCACAGATCAGGACGAGGGACATGTTCAGCAGCGTCGGATGGGGCGAGATCGCGATCCTGGTGGTGGCGGCCCTCGTCATCCTCGGCCCGGAGCGTCTTCCGGGCGCGGTGTCGTGGACCATGCAATCGGTGCGCAAGGTGCGCGACTACGCGACCGGCGCGACCAATCAGCTGAAAGACGAGCTGGGACCCGAATTCGACGACCTGCGCAAGCCGCTCGCCGATCTCAACGAACTCCGTGGGATGACCCCGCGCTCGATCGTGACCAAACATCTCCTCGACGGCGACGACTCGCTGTTCCGGCTGAACGAGAGCGCCACGACGGTGGACCGGAACTCGACCCCGGCGGCGCCGAAGATCAAGCCCGTGTCCGCGCCGCTGCCTCTCGACAAGCCGGATTCTCAGGTTGCCGACGCCACCTCGGCGGGAAGCCCGGTCTCGATGGACAAGTCGGCCGATCGCGCGTCACGTCCGTCCGGCCCACCGGCCGTCACCGACTGGGACGCCACCTGAGCAGGTCAGGAGTGCCGGACGGTGTCGAGCCCGAGGCTCATACCCGCGAGGCCCCGTTTGCGGACCGCCAACTTGGCCGCTACCGCTCGCAGTGCCGAACCCGACGGGGAGTCGGGCGCCGACAGAACCACCGGCACACCGGCATCGCCGCCCTCGCGTAGCGCCGTCTCCAGGGGAACCTGTCCGAGCAACTCGACCGGCGCACCGACGGCGCGGGTGAGTCGCTCGGCGACCATCTCGCCACCGCCGGATCCGAAAGGCTCCATCCGGGTGCCGTCGGGCAGCTCCAGCCACGACATGTTCTCGACGACGCCGAGGATCTTCTGGCGGGTCTGCAGCGCGATGGCCCCGGCCCGTTCGGCGACTTCGGCCGCGGCCTGCTGCGGTGTGGTGACCACGAGGATCTCCGCGCCCGGGATCAGCTGTGCGATCGAGATCGCGACGTCGCCGGTACCGGGCGGCAGATCGAGGAGCAGCACGTCGAGGTCGCCCCAGTAGACGTCGGCGAGGAACTGCTGCAGCGCCCGGTGCAGCATCGGACCACGCCAGGTCACCGGGGTGTTGCCGTCGGTGAACTGCCCGATCGAGATGAACCGGACCCCATGGCTGATGGGCGGCATGATCATCCGCTCGACCTGGGTGGGTTTGGCGTCGCTGCCGAGCATGCGAGGCACCGAGTGGCCGTAGATGTCGGCGTCGAGGACCCCCACGCTGAGTCCTCGTTCGGCGAGCGCCGTGGCGAGGTTGACGGTGACGCTCGACTTGCCGACACCACCCTTGCCCGAGGCGACCGCATACACCCGCGTCAGCGACCCGGGCTGGGCGAACGGGATGACCGGCTCGGCCTTGTCGCCACGCAGCTTCTTGCGCAGCTCGGTACGTTGTTCGTCGTCCATGACGTCGAGCTCGACCCGGACCGCACCCACGCCCGGAACGTCGGCGACAGCGGTTTCCACACGCTGCGAGATCTCGGTGCGCATGGGACAGCCCGACGTCGTGAGGTACACCCCGACGTCGACGCTCGCATCGTCGTTGATCGTGACCGACTTGACCATCCCGATGTCGGTGATGGGCTTGCCGATCTCCGGATCCTTGACCTTGCCCAGGGCGGCTCGAACTGCCGATTCCGTGGGCGCGACTCCAGTTGTCATCTGATCCAGACTACCGGCGTCCCTTGTGGACTCCGGTGGAGGTACCCGGGTGAGGAGTCAGCGCACCGGTACGGGTGCGCCGGCCTGTCCGGGCCGGTTGATCCCCGCATTGCCCGCGGGCGGCTGCTTGGTCGTGGGCGCCTGCTTCTTCTGCGGCGGGGGTGCGGGCTGGCCGGGCA